>CAVTDL010000010.1:0-419802 GCA_963733485.1 uncultured delta proteobacterium
ACCAGACCCTGACTCGCCCGTTCGAGCCTGCTGCCATGACGCTCCGCGCGCGAGGCCAGCGGGGCGCAGCCGCGGTCGAGTTCGCGATCGTCCTCCCGCTTGCTCCTGACCATCCTGTTCGGGACCATCGAGTGGGGGTACTACTTCTTCACCCGCGAGATCGTCATCAACTCGGCGCGCGAGGGCGCGCGCGCCGGGACGCTCCAGTACTCGAGCGGCACCGACGATCCCCGCCGCGTCGCGAATCACGACGGCGACCAACTACCTGACCAACAGCGGCCTCATCGCCTCGAAGGCGACGGTCTCCGTCCCAGAAGTGGGACGGGACGCAGCCTCGTCACGTGCCCCAGCGACTCGTCCTGCATCGACGTCGTCTACACGCTACCGACCATGACCGGCTTCCTCGACGCGATCCTCGGCACGTCGCGCGACGATCGACGCGTACGCCGAGATGCGCAAGTGACCCGGGGATCCGTCGGTCCTCTCTTCCACGGAAAGACACATGGCCACTTCGCCCAGACGAACAGATCCACCGCGGAGCGCGCGTGAGAAGCGCAAGCGCCGCAGCGCGACCTGGGGCGTGGCGTTCATCGTCATCGCGCTGGTCGCCGCCGGCGGCGCCGCGCTCCTGCTGACGCATTACATGGACGCGCGCGTCGCCGCCGCGCGGGTCCCGACCTCGCAGGTCGTCGTCGCGCAGGTGGACATCCCGGTGGCGACGCCGATCAAGCCGGAGTGGCTGACGCTGGTTGCCTGGCCGCATGCCGCGCGCCCGACGGCGCGCTGTCCGATCCGGCTCCGGTCGTCGGTCAGGTCGCGATCGTGCCGATCACGCGCGGCGAGGCGGTGCTCCCGACCAAGCTCGCCGCCGCCGGCGCGCGGAGCGGGCTCGCGACGCTGTTGCCCGGCGGCATGCGCGCGGTGGCGGTCCGCGTGGACGACGTCGTCGGCGTGGCTGGCTTCCTCCACCCCGGTGACCGCGTGGACGTGATCGTGACGATGCAGCCACGCGACGGCGCGCCCTTCACCTCGAAGATCGTGCTCCAGAACGTCAAGGTCCTCGCGGTCGGCCAGCACCTCGAGCTGCGCGGGAAGGACGCCGAGAAGGCGAACCCCGTCACGGTGGCGACGCTCAAGGTCACCGGCGACGAGTCGGAGCGGCTCGCGCTGTCCGCGTCGAAGGGGCAGCTCCTCCTGACGCTGCGCGCTCTCGGAGACGAGGAGCTGGTGGAGACCCGCGGCGTCATCCCGCCGGTGCTGTACGCGGGCGCCTCGTCGCCCGAGCCGCAGCACGCCGCCCCCGCACCGGTCGCGAGCAAGCCGCGCACGCGCGGCCCGAAGGCCGTGGCGGCGCCCAAGCCCCCCGAGAAGGAGAAGCAGGTGGTCGAGATCCTCCGCGGCGACCTCTACGAGAAGCGCAACTTCGACGCGAAGGAGAGCCGCCGATGATCGCCACCCTCCTCTCGCTCGTCCTGGCGGTCGCCGCCGTCCCTCCGATCGATCTCGCCGCGAACGCCCTGCCGCCGCTCCGCATCGACCGCTCCGTCGGCGCCGCGTCCGAGCTGGCGCTCGAGGCGGGCCAGAACCGGCTGCTGATCCTGTCCGAGGAGATCGGCCGGGTCGCGGTGGCGGACCCGGGAGTCGCCGATCTCAAGGTCGTCGCACCGAACCAGCTCCTGCTCACCGCCAAGAGCTCGGGGACGACCGACCTCACGCTCTGGAACCGGAACAACGAGCCGCTCGTCATCGCGCTGGTGGTCACCCGCAACCTGGAGCCGCTGCGCAAGCAGGTGAAGGAGCTGTTCCCGGGCGAGAAGGTCACCATCACCGGCGCCGGCGAGCTCGTGATCCTGTCCGGCGAGGTGAGCGACGTCCGCGTCCCCGAGCGGCTGGTGGAGGTGGCGAAGCTCCACGCCAAGCAGGTCGCCAACCTGGTCAAGGTCTCCGGAAACCAGCAGGTGCAGCTCGAGGTCCGATTCGCCGAGGTGGGCCGGTCGGCGCTCCGCCAGATCGGCGTCAACATGTTCCACAAGTCCGCGAACGGCGAGGTGATCGCGGGGATGACCGGTCGCGGGACGCGCCCACCGACCTGGCCGTGCCTGGCACCGGAGCCGCCGGGCCGAGCTGCGCCGGGGATGCCGCCCGAGATCTTCAGGCCGCAGTTCAACAGCGGCTTCTCGATGTTCCTCTCGTCCTTCCCCGACTTCCCGTTCAGCGCGATGCTGAGCCTGCTCGAGTCGAACGGCCTCGCCAAGACGCTGGCCGAGCCGACCCTGGTGACGCTGTCGGGGCAGCAGGCGCGCTTCGTCGCGGGCGGCGAGCTGCCCATCCCGCTGGGCGGCTCGTTCGGCCAGGTGCAGGTCGAGTGGAAGAAGTTCGGCATCCTCCTCGACTTCACGCCCACGGTCATCGCGGGCGACACCATCCACCTCGACATGAAGGCCGAGGTGAGCGACATCGACCAGAGCCTCGCCATCACCATCGGCGGGACCACCATCCCCGGCCTCACCTCCCGCCAGAGCGAGACCACCATCCGGCTGGGCGACGGCCAGAGCTTCGCCATCGCCGGCCTGCTCTCGGACCGCATCCGGTCGCAGATCGAGAAGGTGCCGTTCCTCGGAAGCATCCCGATCCTGGGCGCGCTGTTCCGCTCGACCCAGTACCGGCGGGAGGAGAGCGAGCTCCTGGTGGTCGTCACCGCCCGGCTGGCCAGGCCGGTGGCGCCCCACCAGCTCCCGCCGATGCCGACCGAGCGCGAGCTGAACCACCCCGGCGATCTGGAGCTGTTCCTGATGGGCTGGGACGGCGGCGGGCAGAAGTCCCCGCGCGCCGGAGCTTCCCAGCCCGCAGCAGGTGGCCCGAGCGGCGCGCGCGGCTTCGTGCGCTGAGGAGCATCGACATGGGATCAGGCTCAATCCTGCTGGCGGACGTGCCGACCGCGCTGGAGCTCAAGCTCCGGGGCGCGCTGCCGTCGGTCGAGTTCTCGCCCTGCCGTCCGGGAAGCACTCGGCGGAGCGGCTCCGCTCGCTCGGCTCCACCGCGGTCGTCGCGCTCGGGGAGGACGCGGAGGCCAGCTACCGGCTGGTCCGGACGCCTCGACGCCGCCGGTGTCCGGGTGATCGTCGTCGGGCCCGCGCAAGGACGCCGACCTGATCCTGCGGGCCATGCGCGAGGGCGCCAAGGAGTTCGTGCTCGCCGGCGACCACGAGGCGCTCTCGCAGGCGCTGCGTGACCAGGTCCGGCCGCCCCGCGCCACCGGCGTCGGCACCATCTACGCGGTGTTCCCCGCCAAGGGCGGCGTCGGCGCCACCACCGTGGCGACCAACCTCGCCGGTGCCCTGCAGGCCCGTGGTGAGCGGACCTGCCTGGTCGACCTGAACCTCAACATGGGCGACGTCCTCGCCTTCCTCGATCTGGCCGGCGGATACTCCATCGCCGACGTCATCGGCAACATGGGCCGGCTCGACCGGGACCTGCTCGATGCGACGCTGCTGCGCCACGGGTCCGGGATCCACGTGCTGGCCCAGAGCCACCGGATCGAGGAATCCGATCGGGTCGACGCCGAGTCGATCGCCCAGCTGCTCCAGTTCCTGCGCCACCACTACGGCGCGGTGGTCCTCGACGGCCTGCGAAGCTTCGACGACGTCTCGGTGGCGGCGGTGGACGCCAGCGACCAGATCGTTCTGCTCGTCGCGCAGGAGGTGCCGGCGGTCCGCGACGCGCGGCGCTGCGTCGGGCTCTTCAAGCGGCTGGGGAGCGAGGGCAAGCTGAAGCTGGTCGTCAACCGTTACCAGAAGGTCAACGAGATCAACCTCGTCGGTCATCGCGGAGACGGTGGGGCTGCCGGTCGCCGCGACCATCGCCAACGACTATCCGGCCGTCATCCGCGCCGTGAACAAGGGCGTGCTCCTGCGGGACGATGGGGGTCGCAGCCCGGTGGCGCGCGACATCGAGGACCTCGTGAAGGTCGTCGGCCATGTGACCGCCGAGGCGGGGGCGCCACGCGAGAAGCGCTCGCTGTTCAAGAAGCTCCTGACCCTGAGGACGAGCGATGCGACTGAGTGACCGCCTCCGCCAGGGCCCGGTGGTTGCGAATGCCCTCGAGGAGCCCGGGGTGGCCAGCGAGGCCTTCCGCGAGATGAAGGGCGAGCTGCACCGGCGGCTGGTGGATCGGCTGGACCTCAAGGCCATCGACCGGCTGCCGGCGGAGCGGCTCCAGGAGGAGCTGCGCGGCATCGTCGCGAGCATGGTGAGCGGGTCCAGCGTGGCGCTCAACCAGGTGGAGCGCGAGCGGCTCGTCCAGGAGATCCTCGACGAGGTGACCGGGCTCGGCCCGCTCGAGCCGCTCCTCGCCGACGGCACCATCTCCGACATCCTGGTGAACACGGCCGCGACCGTGTACGTCGAGCGGAACGGCAAGCTCGAGCTGACGCGCGTGCGCTTCGACTCGAACGACCACCTGCTCCAGGTCATCAACCGGATCGTCTCGCGGGTCGGCCGCCGGGTGGACGAGACCTCGCCCATGGTGGACGCGCGCCTGCCCGACGGCTCGCGCGTGAACGCGATCATCCCGCCGCTCGCCATCGACGGCCCCATCCTCTCCATCCGCCGGTTCGGGCGCTCGCCGCTCAAGATCCGCGACCTGCTCACGCTCGGCTCGGTGACGCGGGAGGCCATCTCCTTCCTGGCGGCCTGCGTGACCGCCAAGCTGAACGTGCTGGTGAGCGGCGGCACCGGCAGCGGCAAGACGACCATGCTGAACGCGCTCTCGGTCGTTCGTCCCGACGTCCGAGCGGATCGTGACCATCGAGGACTCGGCCGAGCTCCAGCTCCAGCAGCCCCACGTGGTCCGGCTCGAGACCCGGCCGCCGAACATCGAGGGCAAGGGGGAGATCATCGCGCGCGACCTGGTCCGCAACGCCCTCCGCATGCGACCGGACCGCATCATCGTCGGCGAGGTCCGGAGCTCGGAGGTGCTCGACATGCTCCAGGCCATGAACACCGGCCACGACGGATCGATGACCACCATCCACGCCAACTCGCCGCGCGACGCGCCTGACGCGCCTCGAGGCGATGATCGCGATGGGTGGCATCCAGCTGCCCGAGGCCGCCACGCGCCAGATGATCTCGCGGGCCATCAACATCATCGTCCAGCTCAACCGCGGCACCGACGGTCATCGGCGGCTGACCAGCATCAGCGAGATCACCGGCACCGAGGGCCCGACCATCACCATGCAGGAGATCTTCAAGTTCGAGCAGAAGGGCGTGGACGAGCGCGGCAAGGTCATCGGGCCAGCTCGCGGCGACGGGGATCCGGCCGAAGGTGATGAACCGCATCCAGGTCTTCGGGATCGACGTCGCCACCGTTCTCGATCCGTTCCTGCAGGACTGAGCCATGCGCGAGCTGCTCGCCCTCCTCAGCGCCGTCGCCTTCGTCGCCCTCCTGGAGGGAGCGCGCCAGCTCTACCGGTACAGCGCCGAGAAGAAGCGGGAGGAGCTGCGACGGCGGCTGAAGGCGATCTCCGACCCGGTGGCGCCCGAGGAGCACGCTCCTCCGCGCGGGACGGGTCGCGAAGAGCCCCGCGCTCGTGGCCTTCCTCAGGAAGCTGCCGCACACCGCCCGCCTGGAGCGGCTGATCGAGCAGTCGGACTCGCAGTTCAGCGTGGCGCAGATCACCGCCTGGTCCGCGATGCTGGGCGCCGGCTGCCTTCGTCGTCGCCAGCTGGCTGCGGCTCGGACTCGGCCTCGGCGTCCGTCTTCGGGCTCATCGGGCTTGCGCTCCCCACCTGGCCTGCTGCTGGTCGCGCGCGAGCGCCGCAGCAACCGGCTGAGCGAGCAGCTCCCGGAGGCGCTCGACATGATGGCTCGGTCGCTCCGCGCCGGCCATGCGTTCACCTCGGCCTTCGAGGTCGTCGCCACCGAGATGCCCGAACCCGCGGCGGTCGAGTTCGCCCGCGCCTTCGAGTCGCAGCGGCTCGGGCTTCCCGGTCGAGCAGGCCATCGTCCAGATGACGGAGCGCTCTCCAGGGAACCGGGACCTCAAGATCTTCGCGGTGTCTGCGCGTCATCCAGAAGGAGACCGGAGGCAACCTCGCGGAGATCCTGGGCGGGATCGCCGAGACGATCCGCTCGCGGTACCGCTTCTACAGCAAGCTGCGCGCGCTCACGGCGGAAGGGCGCGCATCGGGCGCTGGTCCTGGGCGCGCTGCCCATCCTCATGCTGCTCCTGCTGCAGGTCTTGAACCCGACGTACATGGGCCAGCTCTTCTCGGATCCGATCGGCCACATGATCCTGCTCTTCGCGGTGCTGAGCTGGCTCCTCGGCGTCGCGTGGCTGTACCGCCTGACCAAGGTCGATCTTCTAGGAGGCGGCGTGCGCTTCGATCCGCTCGCGTTCGGCATCGCCATTCTCGCCATCGGCGGCCTCGCTGGCATCATCGCGGCCGCTGCGTGGCGATCTCGCGGCGCAGCGGTGCGGCGATGGCGGACCGGCTCAGCCGAGCCGGCGGCCGCCGATCCCTTCGCGAGCATCTTCGCTCCGCTGATGCAGCCGCAGGCCCCGGCGAAGACCTGGATCGCGCGGCTCCTCGACCCGCTCACCCGGATCGCCCGCCCCGTCGGCGAAGAGGCGGCGCGGCTCCAGCTCCGGCTCGAGCAGGCCGGTTTCCGGAGCGCCTCACGCCGTCTCGCTGCACCTCGCCGCGAAGCTCGGGCCTCGCGCTCGGCCTGCTCGCGACTCTTCCTGTTCGTGAACGCCCGGCGGATCGGAGCGCGTCGAGCCCGCGCTTCGTGGTCGCCGTCCTGGCCTTCGCGATCGGGTTCTACCTGCCGGACCTCTGGCTGAGCTCGCGGATCAGCTCGCGCCAGCTCACGCTCGAGCGCGGGCTGCCCGACGCGCTCGACCTGCTGGTCACGTGCGTCGAGGCCGGGCTGGGGCTGGACGCCGCGGTGCAGCGCGTCTCCGACGAGATCCAGCGGGCCTGGCCGCAGCTCGCGTCGGAGCTGCAGACCACCTTCCTCGAGGTGAAGGCCGGCATCCCGCGCGTCGAGGCCTTCCGGCGGCTGGCCACGCGCACCGGGGTGAAGGACCTGAAGTCGCTCTCGGCGACGCTGACGCAGACCGAGATCTTCGGCACCAGCGTCGCGCTGGCGCTCCGCGTTCAGGCCGAGGGGATGCGCATCCGGCGCATGCACCGCGCGGAGGAGAAGGCGGCATACGTGAGCGTCAAGATGACCATGCCGCTCATCCTGTGCATCCTGCCGAGCCTGATCGCGATCATCATGGGGCCGGCGGCCATCAGCATCATGCGCGTCCCTCATGCCGGCGCTCGGAGGATCCTGATGTCGCAGCCTTCACCGGAGCTGGCTGGATCCTGCTGCTCCTGCGCGCTCGGCGCCTGCGCGAGCGGGCGCAAGCCGGACGTCCTGAGCGCGCAGCGGGCGCTGGCGAGCGAGCTGGTCGCGCGCCGCGACTGGACCGGAGCCTTCGCCGCGGCCGACGGCCTGTGCCGCGCCGCGCCGAAGCGAGCCGACGGATACCTGCTGCGCGGGATCGTGTACCGGGAGCAGGGACTGAACACCGAGGCCGAGGCGGACCTGAAGGAGGCGCTTCGGCATCGACAAGCGGCTCGCGCCTGCACACTCGGCCCTCGCGGTCCTCTACGACGTCCAGGGCCGCAGCGCCGATGCGCTCGTGCACCACCGTCGCGCGGCGGAGCTGGAGCCGCGGAACCCGGGGTACCTGAACAACCTCGGCTTCTCGCTCTTCGGTCAGGGGCGTGCCGCGAGATGCCATCCCGATCCTGCACGAGGCCCTGCGCGCCGCGCCGACCGACGCGCGCATCCGCAACAATCTCGGCTTCGCGTATGCCGCGGCCGGCGACCTCTCTCGCGCCGCGGAGCAGTTCGAGAAGGGCGGCACCGCCGCCGAGGCCAAGAACAACCTGGGGTGGGCGTACGAGCGCCGCGGCGCGCTCAGCCAGGCCTTCGACCAGTACGTCGAGGCGGTGCGACTCGGATCCGCGGCTCGACCGCGGCGCGGGAGAACCTCGCCCGGGTGGCGCAGGACGCTCCAGCGT
The DNA here is from genome assembly GCA_963733485.1 of uncultured delta proteobacterium. GTDB lineage: Bacteria > Myxococcota > Myxococcia > Myxococcales > Anaeromyxobacteraceae > Anaeromyxobacter. The sequence continues at coordinate 8,080 of CAVTDL010000010.1, forward strand.
GACGTCCCCGCGGATCTACCGGACGCCGGGTGGCGCCTGAAGACGGGGGAGATTCACATGCGAGGACCATCGCCGCTGACCGTGGTCGCGCTCTCGCTGGCGGGCTGCGGGTGGCGCAAGCAGCACCTCAACTCCGGGTACGGCGCTCTCGTACGACACCGCCTTCGCCGCGCAGCGCGAGCGGCGCGACAAGCCGCCCGCCGAGGCCGTCACCGGCCTCGACGCGCAGGAGGCGGCGATCATCTCGGACGGATATCGGCGGGGGCTCGCGCCGCGAAGGGCGGCGGCACCGAGCGGCCGAGCAGTCCGATCATCCTGATGTCGCCGGCCGGCTCGAGCGGCCGTACACGCCGCGCGCCGTCGGTTCCGAAGGAGTAGCGCTCATGACGCGATCGTGGTTCACGATCCATGAGCGTACTGCGACGCTCGTGCACGCAGCCTGGCCATGGTCGCGCGCGCCAGCGCGGCGCCACCGCGGTGCTGGTGGCAATCTGCCTCGTGATGCTGTGTGCGCTTCCTCGCGCTCGCGCTCAACGTCGGGCACCTGTTCTCGGTCCGCGGCGAGCTCCAGAACGCGGCGGACTCCGGCGCGCTGGCCGGGGCGATCGAGCTGAACGGCACCCATCGCCAGGCTCTCCGGCGCGAGAGGCGAAGGCCGGCGACTACACGGCCCGCCACTATCACCGACACGGTGACGGACGTGGTCGCGGAGACGGTCGAGCTCGGCCAGTGGGCGACCCCGAGCACAGGCTCCGGTGTGCAATCAGCAAGGCATCGCGAGTCCCGACGGTCACCGCTTCTGCCTCATCGACGAAGTCGGCCGCGAGCGCTGCGTTGCTCATCAACGCGGTCCGCGTCGTGACCGCCCGCACCGGCGCCCGCGAGCTCGCCCGGAGGCGGCGGCGTCGAGCTGTTCGCGAGCGGCATCATCGCGCCGAACGCCGCCGACGGTCGCTCCACCGTTCGCGCCGCGGCGGTCGCCGTGACGGGGGGACCCTGCAACCAGGACTGCCCGACCTCCCCATCGTGCTCCGCGCCGGCTGCGTCAGGCAGGCGCGGCGGCCTGCGCTGCGACGATCCACCGACCTACTTCGCCGGTCTCAACCCGGCGCCGCAGGACTCCGCCGGGCTCACCGGCCTCGAGACCGGCCCTACCCCGACCGGACTGGATTCCACCAACAGCGCGCAGCCGTGTGCGACGTCCTCGAAGGCACGTGCCGGCGAGATCACCACTCCGCTCGTACGTGACCACCAGCAATGGCAGCAACCTGACTGCCGCCTGCAACCCGGCTTGCAGCTACAACAACGGAGTGGTGCGTGGGTGTCCGTGCCGAACGGAAAGCCATCTGCGAGGTCATCCGGTCGAGGCTCGACTCCGATTGCGACGGGAACATCGACCGGGCCTGAAGCTGGCCAACGGCGGACTCGAGCTCAGCAAAGTCAAGGCACAGGTACCGGTCGTCATCTACCCGGGCGAGACCGAGGACTCGTGCCCGGTGGACGCGCAGTACAACCAACCCGCGCAGGTCGTTGGGATTCGCAACAGTCGCCCTCGTGAGCGCGCGCTGCGACACGAGTTCGCCGACCTCCGATGTGCTCCGCCGATCTGCGACGACGCATGGCGGGCTACTCGGCGGGATTGTGCTTGCGCCTTCAAGCTCATGTGCAACGAGAAGGACGACGACGACTCGACGGTCGGGTGCGGATGGTTCGGAACCTCGCCGCTCCGACCCGTGCTCGTGCGGTGACCAGGCCTGCGCGTCGCGGCTCCAGTGACCGTGCGCGCCCCGCCCGCTCGGCGCCTGCGCGCTTCGCGCTCGCGGCCCGCCCCGGTCCCTCGCCCGCGCCCGCCCGGGCCCATTCCGCTGCGATGCGGGGGCCGCATCTTTCCCCCGTGCCGCCTCCTCGCGCCGACCGCCTGGCGCCGCTCACCGGCGTCCGCTTCGGGGCGGCCCTCGGGATCCTGCTCTTCCACTACGGCGCGCCGCTCCTGACGGGCGCGCCCGCGTGGGCCACCACGCTCCAGCGGGGCGGCCACGCCTGGGTCAGCCTCTTCTACGTCCTCTCCGGGTTCGTCCTCGCCTGGGCCAACCCGACGCCGATGGGGCGCGCCGAGCGGCGGACCTTCTACGCGACCCGGCTCGCGCGGCTCTACCCGGCCTACCTCCTCGCCTTCGTGCTCTCCGCGCCGTTCGCGCTCGAGCACTGGTCGACCGACGGTCCGCTGGGGCTCCTCAAGACCGGGATCGTCGCGCGGCGCGACGGTGCTGCTCGTCCAGGCGTGGCTTCCTCCCATCGCGCGGCTCTGGAACACCCCGGGCTGGTCCACCTCGGCGGTCGCGGCGTTCTACGCGGCCTTCCCCTTCGTGGTGACCCGGCTCGCCCGCCTCTCGCGGCGCGGGCTCGCCCTCGCGCTCGCGGCGGCCTGGGCGAGCTCGCTGGCGCTCCCGCTCCTCTACCTGGCGCTCCGGCCGGACGGGCCGGGCGCCGAGCTGCTCGCGCGCGAGCCGACCTGGCTCGAGGCGCTCAAGTTCCACCCGGTCGCGCGCGGCGGCGAGTTCCTGGCGGGCGTGGCGCTCGGGCTGCTGCACCGCCGCGGGCTCGCGGTGCCGCGACGAGCGGGCGGCGCCCTCGCGATCGCCGCCTTCGGCCTCGCGCTGGGCGGGCCTCGCCTGGGGCGGCCTCCCCTACGTGCTCCTGCACAACGGGCTGCTGGTGCCGCTCTGGGTGGCCGCCATCCTCGGCCTCGCGACCGGCGAAGGCCTCGTCGCGCGTGCGCTCGCCTCGCGTCCGGCGCAGGCGCTCGGAGACGCGAGCTTCGCGCTCTACGCCCTGCAGGGGCCGCTCTGGCGGTGGTCGGAGCTGCTCTTCGGCGAGCCGGGCACGCCGGCGCCGGCTGCCTTCGTGATCGCCTTCGCGGCCTTCGCGGTCGCGGTGTCGCTCGGCGTCGCGCGATGGGTGGAGCGCCCGGCCCGGCGCGCGCTCCGCACGGCGCTCGGGACGGCGCCGCTCGCGGCGGCGCGCCCGCCCGCGCCCTAGAGGCCAATCAGAATGGCGGCCGTTGCTCGGCGTCGCCCGCCTTCGGCGCGCTGCTCCCCCCCGGGAACCCGACGACGCCGCCGGTGAACCCGAAGAAGGCGGCCGCGGTCCAGACATTGGACGTGAGCGGGCAGGTGCCGGTCTGGCACCCGACGAAGTACGCGTACCCACCGCCGAGGCCTGCGCCGATGGCCACGCCCGCGAGGGTGCGCCAGTGCCGCCGGAGCGTGTGAGGAATGTTCACGGGCGGGCCTCTTCCCTTCGAGTGAAGGCGCAACCTGGCGGTGCGGCGACGGATTCGATCGACGACTGCTGCTCTGCCGTGAGAGCCAGCTAACTACCTGAGGATTCCTGTCGGCCCAGGGCTGGGTGCTCCAGGATTCCGCGCGGAGCGAGCCGGGCGGGTCCGGCGCAAGATTCCACTCGGATCCGACCAAGCGGGGCCTGACCGCCAGCGAGCTATCGCGCGCGACACCCAGACACATCCGCCTTCGCCTTCAGCGCGAGGGAGCGCCCGGATGGTCTGTCCGGATGCATTGACCCCCCGGCCGCCTCCTGTTTAGGTGGCAGTGATGTGCCGATGTGGTCACCGTAGGAGTGCTCAGGCGTGAAGCGCATCTCGGTTATCCACCTCCTGCTCCTCCCTTCGCTGGCGGCTCTCATGGCCTGGCCGGGCGCGAGCCTCGCGCAAGCGAAGGGGTCCGGCCCATCATCGGCGGCGCTCGCCGCGGCCGAGGTCACCAAGCTCGAGCTCGCCTTCGATGCGCAGGAGGCCAAGGCCGGTGGGCAGGTCGAGGTGACGGCACGCCTCCGCGACTCGGCCGGCCGCGCGCGCGACGGGGCGCTCAAGGTGGACGTGGACGCCGGCACGGTCGACAAGCCGGTCCGCGTCTCGTCGGGCGTGTACACCGCGCGCATCTCCGTGCCGAGCGCGCTCGGCGGGCGGCGCTCGCTGCTCGTCGTCGCCGGGGCCGGTCAGGCCGCCGCCTCGGCCACGCTGCCGCTCGTGTCCGGGCCGGCCGCCTCGCTCAAGGTGGAGCCTCCGCAGGACCTCACCGCGGACGGCGCGAACCACCCGCTCTGGATCGGCGTGACGGATTCGTACGGCAACCCTTCCGCGGAGCGGCCGCTCGTCACGGCCGAGTACGGAGCGCTGGGCGTTCCGCAGCCGATCGGCCTCGGCGAGTGGATGGTCGATTACTACCCGCCGCGCAGGTCCTCGGAGGGCGAGGAGCTGGTGCGGGTCAGGGTCGGCTCGGCGGTCGCGGCGCAGCCGATCCGGCTCGCGGGGACCGCGGCCATCCTCACGGTGGCGCCCAGGGCCGGGGTGGTGCTGGGCATCGCGGGCGGACCGACCCTCGCCCTCGGCGCGGAGGCGGCCGCGTGGGCCATGGTCGGGCCGGCTGACCTCGGCCTCGTGCTCGCGATCGACTGGTGGGGCGCGAAGGACACGAACCGCATCCAGGCGCCCGCCGGCACGATCGACCTCGAGTCCCGCCACATGTGGCTCCCGGTCACCCTGTCGGTCGCCTCGCGCCACCCGGTCGGCGCGCGCGGCACGGTGACCTTCTCCCTCGGCGGCGGCGCCGCCCTCGTCACGAGCCGCGCCGAGCTGCCCGGCCAGCCGAAGATCAAGGAGTCGGGGTGGACGCCCACCGCGATGGCCGGCGTGGGGATCTCGTGGCGCACCCGCTTCGGCTCGCCCTTCGCGGAGGTACGTGGCGGCTGGCTCGGCGACCCGAGCCTCGACACCCTCCGCGACTCCGCCTGGCCGGTGATGCTCCTCCTGGGGTCTCGCTTCGATGCGTACTAGCCTCTCGCTCCTGTGCGCGGCCGCGCTCGCCGTGCTCTCCTGCTCCGATGAAGGGGCGGAGTCCCCCCGCCCCACCGCCATGGAGCCCGCCTCCGGGCCCTCGAGCCAGTCGACGCGGGTCGTCATCCACGGAGACGGGTTCCTGGCGGTACCCTCCGAGCAGCAGTCGGGGGGCGGCGCCCTCATCGACGCCCGCCACCGTGCCTGGCTCGACGACGTGGAGCTCGACGCGGTCACCTGGATCGACGCCAGCACCCTGAAGGCGGTCGTCCCGGCCGGCCTTCCCCCCGGCAAGAAGCGGCTCCAGGTGGAGAACGCCTTCGGGAAGCGCGGCGCTGCTCGAGGACGCCTTCACGGTGGCGGGATCGGCGAGCCAGACGCCGGCGGCGCTCCTGGTTTCGCTCAGCGTGCAGGGGAACCCGACCACGGTGGCGGTGGGGCAGGCGCTGAACCTGACGCTCACGGTGACCGACACGGGTCAGGACGGCGCCAACTTGACCAGCGTGCTCCCGTCGGTGAGCCCGACCGGCGCCGCGACCTGCGACCTGCCGTCGCCGGCGACGCCGCGGACCATCGCGGGCCTCACCTCGACCACCTTCACCTGGACCTGCACGCCGCTGCTCGCCGGCGACCTCACGCTCGGCGCCAGGGTCGCCGGCACCGCCGTGACCGGCGGCGCCGCGCTGCAGGTGGACGCCCCCGGCGTCACGCTCTCGGTCCAGGTCCCGGCGGCGCTCACCGCGACCATCGCCGCGAGCCGAAACCCCGTGAACGTCAACCAGGCGGTGACCGCCACCCTGACGCTCACCAACGGCGGCACCACCACCGCGAACATCACCTCGATCACGCGCGCCACCAGCGGCACCGCGACCGCGACCTGCACCGCACCGACCCCCGCGTCCGCCTCCATCGCCCCGGGCGCGACGCGCACCTTCACCTGGAACTGCACCGCCAGCACGGCGGGAACGCTCGTCATGACCGGCACGGCGAGCGGCACGGATGCGGTCTCGGGGGGAGCGATCTCGGTGACCCCGGCGACGCCGGCGACCGTGACCGTCCAGACGCCGGCGGCGCTGTCTGCCACCCTCGCCGCCCTTCCCACCACCGTGACCGCCGGGCAGCCCGTCAACGTGACGCTCACGGTCCGGAACGACGGCGGGGCCTCGTCGGTCGTCTCGTCGGTGGTCCCCTCGCGGTCCGGCTCTGCCGGTGGGACCTGCGCCGCGGTCTCCCCGGTCACGCCGCAGACGATCGCCGGCGGGTCCACCGGCACCTTCACCTGGACCTGCACGCCGTCCACGCAGGGCACGCTCACCCTCGACGCCACGGTCACCGCGTCCGACGCGAACACGGGCGCGGCCTCCAGCCCGGCGGTGGCCCAGATCAACGTGACCGTGCTGAGACCGGCCTCCCTCACGGCCACCATCGGGGCGACCCCGACCGTGAGCGTCGGGCAACCGGTGGCCGTCACCTTCACGGTCACCAACGGCGGCACCGCCACCGCGAACATCACGGCGGTCGAGCCGGTGCTGAGCGGCGGTACCGCGGCCGCGACCACGACCTGCGGAGCCGTGACCCCCGCGCCCGCGCCGATCGCGGCGGGGGCCTCCACCACCTTCAGCTGGACGTGCAGCTCGACCAGCCCTGGGACGCTCTCCCTGAGCGGCACGGCCAGCGGCACGGACGCGAATCTCGGGGGCTCCGATCTCGGCAACGGCGGCGCCCGCCTCGGTGCTCGTCCAGACGGCGGCCGCGCTGTCGGCGTCGCTGGCGGCGGTCCCGACCACCGCCAGCGTCAATCAGCTAGTCGCCTTCACCCTCACCCTGACGAACAGCGGGCAGGCGGCGGCGAACGTGTCCGCCGTCACGGTTCCGGCAGTCGCAGGCGCGACCTGTACGGTGCCTTCCCCGGTGCCTCCGCGGACCGTGGCTGGAGGGGCCAGCCTGGCGTTCACCTGGTCCTGTACCCCCACTGCGGCCGGCTCCTTCACGGTCTCTCCGACGGTGACTGCGGCGGACGCCAACAGCGGCGCAAACGTGAGCCCGGCGGTGACTCCGGTCACCGTGACGGTACAGGCCACGGCCTCGCTGACGGCGACGCTGACGCCGAGCACCACGACGGTGGCGATCACGACGCCCAGAACTCCGGTCACCCTCACGCTCGAGATCCTGAACACCGGGACGGTGGCGGCGCACATAAGCTCGGTGACGCCGACCTTCAGCCCCGGCGGCTCCAACGGCACATGCACCGCCGCGGTGCCCGCGTCTCAAGACGTGGCGGCGAGCTCGACGGCGCCCTTCGTCTGGACCTGCACGCCGGAGAAGGCCAACACCTTCACTTACGGCGCCGCCGTGGTGGCGACGCCGGCGACGGTCACGGTGCCCAGCGTGACCGTCACCGCGATCTAGCGCCTTCCCTACTCCCTCTGCTCCGGCTCGTTCGCCGGCGGCTCGCGCCCGTCCAGCCGCCTCGCGATCCGCTCGAGGCCGCGCGACAGGTTCTGCACCGGGACGCGGCTCCCGGTGGCGATCTTGCTCATCGCCTCGCCCGGCATCTCGGCCACGCGCTTCAGCGCGTTCGCCCGGAGGTTCTCCGCCCGTGCGCGCAGCCCCTCCATCCGGCGGCGCATCCCCGGCACCGACCAGTCCTCTCGGGACATGCGCGCGAGCCGGTCGTCGAGCTCGTGGAGCGCCTCGTTGCCCGCGCCGAGCGCACGGCGGAGGCGGTGACGCGCGTCGGTCTCGAAGGCGTCGAGGCGCGTCTGCAGCTCGGAGAGGCGCTGGCGGATGCGGTCCTGCCCGTTTCCCTGCGATGCGTTCACGTCCGGCATGGTGCGCTCCTCGGGTGCCCCCGACGCACGGCGCCGGCGGGCCAGGGTTTCAGGGGGATCGGGGCTTTCGAGGTGTCGAGGGTAGCGCCGCAGGGTCTCGACGCGGTGCGTCCAGAGGGGGCTACCACCCTCGGTGCGCCCGGTCTGGGGGGCGGGGTGTCAGACCGGGCTGCGAGAGTTTTCCCGTGCGGCGCTTCGTGACCCTCGACCTCGAGACCGTTCCTGACGAGGCGCTCGTGTCCGCGGTCGACGGCGAGCCCTCCCGCCCCTACCCGGAGCAGCTTGGGCGCGTGCTGGCGGCCCGGCGCGCCCGGACGGGGGGCCGCAGCGACTTCCTCCCCCTGCCCTACCACCGGCCGGTGGCGGCCTGCCTGCTCGAGGCCGAGGAGGATGGCGGCATCGTCCGGCTCACCGACGCGCTGGCCTGGACCGACCGGCGGGCCTCCGAGGCCGACTTCCTCGAGACCACCTGGCGGCGGCTCGAGGGCGCGGAGCTCGTCACCTTCCACGGCAAGGGATTCGACCTGCCGGTCCTGGAGCTCCGGTCGCTGAAGCACGCGCTGCCGGCTCCGTCCTGGTACGCGACCGCCCGGCGCGCGGGCGGGTCAGAGCACCTCGACGTGAAGGAGCTCCTGGCGGGCCAGGCCACGGCGGCGCCGCTCGACCTCTATGCCAAGCTGGTCGGGCTCCCCGGCAAGGAGGACGTGGCGGGGGCCGACGTCCAGGCGCTCTACTCCGCTGGCGCGCTGGACCGGATCGCGGCGTACTGCATGACCGACGTCGTGCAGACGTTCCTCTTGTTCCTGCGGCTCAGGCTGGTCGAGGGTTCGCTCACCCCCGACGGCTACGCGGAGAGCGCCGCGCTGGCGCGCGAGGCCCTGCCGCGCCTGTTCGCCCGCCGGCTCCGCCCGGCGGAGCGCGCGGTGCTGGACGGCTTCCTTGGCCGGTGCACGCCGTTCTTCGCAGCCGGCCTTTCGCATCCGGCCAGGGCACTCTTCGCGTAGCGAGATGTGCCTGGGCCAATCCTCGCCGGCTGCGTGTTTGGCCGGGGCGGGACCTGCCCCGCTGCCTACTTCGGCGAGCGCTTCGCGCGGCGCTTGCGCTTGATGCTGAGCGTGCGCTTCCGCTTCGCGGTGTCGCGCTTCACCTTCGACCGGTTCGCGACCTTCCGCTTGGAGCGGTTCCCGAGCTTCGCGGGCATGGTGCCTCCTCGTGTTGCGGTGGGAAAAAGGGCGGCAGTCTCTCCGCCCGGGGGTGCCACGTCAAGCAGGGGCCTCGCGCCGCGCTCGGCGGAGGGGCCCTGCGGCGCTACTCGAGCCAGTCCCGGTCCCTCAGCTTCTTCGGCAGGTACTCCTCGGTGATGAAGCTGATCCCGCGGCGGGAGAGGGCCTCGAGCTCGTACTTCTCGCCGGTGCGGACCATCTCCTCGATCTCGCGCTGCCAGCGCGCCTCCTTGAACCAGGGGTAGGCCAGCATCTGCCGGGCGCGGGCGTTGTCCTGGTCGTTCATCCGGATGGCGACGTTCGAGGGCAGCTTGTACTTGGCCTTGTCGAACGACGACAGGCCGACGAAGCGCGCGGTCGGCACCGCCATCCGCATCGACTCGTAGGCCAGGTTGATCGAGCCCTGCTTCATCACCGAGTAGATGTAGAAGCCCCAGGGATCGTTGTCGACCAGCACGTAGACCGGGAGCTTCAGCTCGCTGTGCAGCCGCTGCACCAGCCGGCGCACGCCGCGGGGCGGCTGGCCCTGGCCGGTCACGATCACGCACTTCTCGCGCTGCCAGAACCGGTCCTCGTTGAAGCGGCGCCACACCGCGTCCTTCTCGATGAGGAGGATGTACTTCGCCTCGCTCTTCGTGAACTGGACCACGTGCTCCTCGACGATCGAGGGCACCGACCAGCCGCCCGAGCCCATCCGGCGCAGGTCGATGCTGTCGCCCGAGTCGCGGATGGTCATGGGGCCGACCGCCGAGCCGCGGCCGGTGGCGAAGAGGTGCAGCTCCTCGCGGAGCGAGTCGATGGCGACCTCGAGGTCCTCGATGATCGGGTCGGACTCCTCCTGCTCCTCGAAGGTGTTCTGCTTGGTCTCCCCGAGGGTGTGCTTCGTCATGTAGTAGAGGTCGCGGATGCTCGTGGTCTTGCCGCTGTCGATGAGCTCCTTGCACGCGTCGGAGACCAGGAACGTCTGCATGAACTTCTTGGCCATGCCGACGTTGAAGAAGTAGCGCCGCTGCCGCTGGCCCCCGAGCTCGATGAGCCGCCGCTTCGGGTTGAACTCCACGTTGGCGAGCGAGCGGATGGGGATCTCGACGAAGGGGTTCTTGCCCCCCTTCACGCTCTTCAGGACCGAGTCGGCCAGCTTCTCGATCTTCTGGACGGTCTTCTTGTCGATGGCGTCGAGCCGCGGCATGTTCAGCTCCGTTCGCCCTGCGCGTGGGGCCCGCGGCGCGGGCCTGGAGTCGAAGGGCTCCTCCTCGAGCTACTCATCCTCGTCCTCCGTCCGGCGCGGCCGGGCGGTGTTCCTGCGGGAGGCCTCCTCGAGCGCCGCGTCCTGGGTGGCCAGGTCCTGCTCGGTCACCTCGTCGGCGAGCTTCAGGAACTCCCGCTTGATGGGCTCGGGGCTGCGCTTGGTGATCTTCCCGATCGCGTGCGCGACCTCCTGGATGTACAGCTCGAAGAGGCTCCGCCGCTGCGCCTGGTAGTTGGCGTGCTGCTTCCTGCGGATGTGGGCGGCGAGCTTCCGGCCGCACTCCTGGGCCGCGAGCTGGATCTCCCGGGTGATCTCCGGGTAGTGCGCCACCGCCTCCTTGGCCTCGCTGGTGAACGGCACCCACACCGAGGCGATGTGCACGAGCAGCGCCATGGGCCCGACCGGCAGCGAGCCGCGCGGCTGCGAGAGCATGTAGTGGCGCCAGTCGGTCTTGACTATGGCCTCGGTCATGCCGCAGGCGCCGCGCTGGAACAGGAGCGGCACCCGGTTCGCGAAGCGGAAGAGCTCGATGGGCTTGTCGGCCGGCCAGGAGCCGCCGTAGGCGAGGCCGACCTCCACCTGGAACGGGTTCCCGCGGTACACCTTGGGTGGACGGGTCACCGTCGAGATGAAGTAGTTGTGCCCCTTGATCTTCTCGACGCCCTCCTCGGGCGGCGCGTCGGGCACCTCGGGGGCCTCGGCCTTCGCCTTCTTCCCCTTCTTGGTGGCCTTCTTCTTGGCCGCCTGGTCGAGGTCGAGCTGCTCGTCCTCCTCCGGCCCCTCCGTCTCGATCACGGTCAGGAAGGAGACGAGCCCCTTCTTCATGAGCGCGTCGCCGATGGGCGAGAGCACCTGGGTCGGCGGCGCCATGATCTTGGTCTCGCCGATGGACCGGTGCAGGCGGCCGGCCAGGTCGCGGTCGTTGGCGAGGTCGCGCGGCCGCACCTTCGCCTTGAACCCGGCCCGCTTCACGATCTCGTCGGCGACTCCGGCCGAGACGCGGGAGAAGGCGGTCTGCAGGAACCCGCGGATGTCGTGGCTCTTCGAGTCCTGCGCCATGAGCATCAGCACGCCGAGTTCCACGCCGTGCGGGTGCGGCTTGATCTCGAGCGGCCTCCTGCGGCAGCTCGTCGACCGCGCGCGGTGAAGGTGAGCCGCTCCTGTCCGCGGGCGGAGGTAGTGGAAGCGTGGCGTGCGGGTTGGCGAGGGCGGTCTGCTCGACGTAGCCGATCGACCGATGCGCTGCCCCTGCTTGCAGGTCGCGACGATCTCGAGCACCACCTGGGTGCCGTGCTCCTGGTCCCAGTCGTCCAGCTCGCGATCCTCGTTGACCACCGGCTTGTTCTTCCGGGTGTCGATCTGGATCTCCATGGGTGGGCCGGCTTCCCTTGCCGGTGCGCGAGATCATGACGATGGGCTTGCCGGTGGTGAGCTGGCCGTACATGCGCGGCCGCGCAGATGCCGATGCCCTGCTGGCCGCGGCTCTGCTTCAGCCGGTGGAACTTGGAGCCGTAGAGGAGCTTGCCGAAGATCTTCGGCACCTGCTGCCTTCACGATGCCCGGCCCGTTGTCCTCCACCACCACCACGAAGCGCGCCTCGCCCGGTGAGCTCGGTGCCGCCTTCGCCTCGAGGCCGAGGTCCGCATCTCGATGGTGATGTCGGGGAGGATGCCGGCCTCCTCGCAGGCGTCGAGCGAGTTGTCCACCGCCTCCTTGACGGTGGTGAGGAGCGCCTTCGACGGGTTGTCGAAGCCGAGCAGGTGGCGGTTCTTGGAAAAGAACTCGCGAGACGGAGATCTCGCGCTGCCCCTGCGCCATCTGCTCGGCGGTGGCGCGCCGGCGCGCCACCGGGCGCGGAGGCGCCTGCGCGGCCTCGGCCTCCGCCTCCGCCGCCTCGAGCGCGAGCGGCAGGGCCTCCGGAGGCTCGGCGGGCGAAGCGCGCGTCCGCGGAGAGGGCGGAGGCGCGGACCGCGCCTTCCGCGGCGGGGCTGACTCGACCGGGACGAGCTCCAGCTGGCCTCGCCGGGCGACCGATTTGCCCTTTGACTTCGCCACCTTGACCACCCCTGCCCCCTTCACCGCCGCCGTCGCCTTCCGACCCGCCATCGAGCGCTAACCTCGCGATATCTCCTGCCATCGCCCCTTTAGCACGCCGGCCCGACCTGCGCGAGAAAGGAACGGCGGACGAGCCGGCGGGCGGTCGCCGGATTGACTCGACCGGTCAGGTGGTTACACAGGGACCATGTCCTGGAACGAAGCCACCCAGCCCCGCGGGATGCGCACCGGCAACCTGCCGGGCGTCGGCCGCAACTACACCAAGACGGCCATGCTGATGGCCTTCCTCATCGCCCTGCTCGCGATCGGGGGGAACCTCGCCGGCGGGTACCAGGGGATGGTGCTCTTCGGCGGCCTCGGCCTCGTCTTCAACTTCGTCTCCTACTGGTTCTCGGACCGGATCGCGCTCATGGCGCACCGGGCCAAGCCGGTCACGCGCGAGCAGCTCCCGGACGTCTACGGAGATCGTCGAGCGGCTCACCCGCAAGGCCGGCATCCCCATGCCGAAGATCTTCGTCATCCCCTCGGAGACCCCGAACGCGTTCGCCACGGGCAGGAACCCGTCGCACGCCGCGGTGGCGGTCACCGAGGGAATCCTCCGCATCCTCGACAAGCGGCAGCTCGAGGGCGTCATCGCCCACGAGCTCTCGCACGTGCGGAACCGCGACATCCTCATCGCCACCATCGCCGCCGCGGTGGCGGGCCTGGTCTCGTCGCTCGGCTACGTGGTCCGCTGGGGCGCCATCCTGGGCGGCGGCGGGAACCGCGACGGCGAGCGGAGCGGGTCGGGCTTCGAGATGCTGGCCTGGGCCATCCTGGCGCCGCTGGTCGCGATGGTGATCCAGTTCGCGGTCTCGCGCTCGAGGGAGTTCGGCGCGGACGCCTCCGGCGCGGAGCTGACCGGCGACCCGGACGCCCTCGCCGACGCGCTGCTCGCGCTCGAGCGCGGCAACGAGGTCATCCCGTACCAGTACGGCGGGCCGGCCACCGCGCACCTGTTCATCGTGAACCCCTTCCACGGCGCGGGGGCGAAGCTCATGAGCCTCTTCTCCACCCACCCGCCCATGGAGGAGCGCGTCCGCCGTCTGCGCGAGATGCGGCGCGGGCTGCGGGCGTCCTGAAGGCAGCGCGGAGCCGCTGACACTCGACCCGTGCGAGCCTGGCGCTGCGCGCGAGCGGTCAGACGGAGACTGACGGCAGGACGCCAGGCCGCGGTGCCGACGTCGAGCTGGGCGATCCTGACCTGGTTGGTGCGGGGTCGAACGCCTGGAGGTTGTAGGTCCCCGGCGCGGTCGGCGCGGTGAAGGAGCAGACCGCCTCGTTGGCGCTGCAGCTCGGCGGGCAGCTCCCGGACGCCCTCGCACCGCTGGGCCACCGGGTCGAGGACGATGACCCCGGCGCTCACTGCGTCTCTCAGGTCCACCTCGCAGCTGATCCCGGTCAGGTTGCAGGTCGGGCAGAGCCTGAGCCTCACGCTGACCGTGGCGCCCGGCTGGGCGGTGCAGCTCTGGATGGCGTCGATCGGGGCGTCTCGGTGGGACAGCCGCTCTCTCCGCCGCAGGCCACGACGAGGCTCACGGCGGCGACGAGGGCGAGGACGGCGAGCGGGCGGGCGGTCTTCATGGCGAGGGCTCCTTCGCTCGGGGCGAGGCGATCATCTTACCGACTGTCGGCACGGTCACCGCATTCATCCGATCGCGCCTAGAAGGGGCACGGCTGCTTTCGATAGAAGCGGCTCCCGCAGACGGCCGCCGAGAGGTCGTTCTGCACCAGGTCCGACTGCAGCACGCGGGCCTCGCAGATCTGGCAGCACCCGCCAGCCGACGAGCACACGGTGCTGGTGAAGAAGTACCAGAACGTCGCGCACGGTGCGTCGCCCGGCGCCGGCGCACAGGTGTCGTTCGACGGCAGCGAGACGAGCGTCGAGTCGCACCGCGGGTCCCTCCGCGCGTTCGCTCCGCGCATGGCGATGAGGGCCGCGTCGAGCGTCGTGCCCGGCGCCGTGAGCCCGAAGCACGCCGCCTCGATCTCGTCGATGACCTTCTCCTCGCGGCTGTTGCCGCAGGCGGCCGCCACGGCGACGAGGGCGGCCAGGAGGGCTGCGCGGACGGCGCGCGAGGCGAGCATGCTCGGACGTTACGATTCGCAGGCAGGCCTTGCCAGGGGCTCGTGGGGGCGGGTAGACCTCCCCCGACGGCACCCGCCCGGCACCCCCTTCGCGGCGCCGTGGTGCACGTGAGGTGAGGATGATCGTCCGCGTGGACGTGCTGCCGCTGGTCCTGGAGCTCCGCCGCGTGATCGTCGCCGAGGTGATCGGCGGCTACCACGGGCAGGCCCAGCTCGGCCGCTGGTGGCTCCCCTCCGGCGTGCTCGCCGAGGGCGAGCAGCCCGGCGAGAAGGCGGTGGAGATCGTCAAGGCGCAGCTCGGCCTGGACCTCGAGGGTGCGGTGGTGGTGGGGACCCGCGCCGAGCGCGTCGGGGACGCGCACCACCTCGCCCTGGTGTTCGCCGGGGCGGCCGGAGGCGAGCCGTCCCCGCGGCATCCCGTCTCGGGCTTCGCCGCGCGCACGCTGGCGGAGCTGCCCGACCAGGTCGGCTTCTACCACCGCGAGGTCATCGAGGTGCTGGCCGCCCGGTACGAGCGGCTCCGCGCCTGATCGGCAGGGCCCACCGGTCCGGTTGCCGGCCGCTCCGCAGGGCGCTAGGAGTGCCCCCGGAGGGCTTCCATGACCATCCCGCTGCTCGCCATGCTGCTCGGCACCGCCCCTCTCAAGGTGGGCGACAAGGCGCCCGACTTCACGCTCCCCGACACCGACGGCCACCCGGTGACGCTCTCGAAGCTGCTCCAGCAGGGCCCGGTGATCCTGGCCTTCTACGTGAAGGCCTTCACCCCTGGTTGAACGCGCGAGCTCTCAGCGTACCGGGACCGGTATGCCGACGTGACGAAGAAGGGCGGCCAGGTGGTGGGCATCAGCGTGGACTCCGTGGCCACGCAGAAGAAGTTCAAGGAGCAGCTGAAGGTCCCGTACACCCTGCTCTCCGACGAGGGCGGCAAGGTCGCGGCCCAGTACGGCGGGAAGGTGCCGGTGCTGGGGCTCGCCAACCGGGCCACCTACGTGGTCGCGCAGGACGGCACCGTGAAGGAGGTCGTCGCTGGCGGTGACGCCATCGATCCCGGCGGCGCCATCGCGGCGTGCCCGGTGCACAAGGGAGGAGGCTAGGCATGCGGTTCCTCGACTCGATCGTGTCCGAGCTGCGCCGGCGGATCCTCGGCATCTCCCCGGAGGAGATCCGCTACACGTTCGACGACGTGCGCGGCGAGATCCGCGCGCTCCGCACCGAGCTGAAGGCCGAGATCGTCGAGCTGCACCGCGAGATCGACGCCCTCCCCTCGCGGCAGGATCGGACCCGCGGGCCGGAGCTCCCGGTGGCCGAGGCCTGAGGCCCTACGCCCCCGCCAGCCCGTCCTCCACGATCACCCGCCGCACCACCGCCTCGCCGCCCCCGGCCTGGACGCCGGGCGCCCGGCTGCCAGTGCGCGCGCCGCAGGTAGCCGAGGCCGATGCGCCCCTCGGGCGTCTCCGCGGCGCTGGTCACCACCCCGACCTCGCGATCGGCGACCACGAGCGGCGTCCCCGGCGCGGCGCCGGCGGGCAGCTCGAGCTGCACCAGCCCGCGCTGCAGGTGGCCGCGGGCGGTGGCGCGGAGCACCACCTCCTGGCCGATGTAGCAGCCCTTGCAGAAGGAGATGGCGGACCGCGTGAGCCCCGCCTCCATGGGCAGGTGCGAGGCGTCCATGTCGGCGCCGAAGCGCGGCACGCCGGCCAGGATGCGCAGCACGTCCAGCTCCGGATCGTCGAGCGGCGCGGCACCGTCCCGGACCAGCTCGGCCCTCAGCGCGTCCGCCTCCGCCGCGGGCAGCCAGAGGTCGAGGCACGGCGCGCCGCGGCGGTTGCTCTCGAATCCGCGGCGCCCCCGGGGCCCGGCCGGCGAGCCGCGCCGGGCCGTCCGGACCGATCACCGGCAGCACGCGCAGCTCCGCCGAGACGTCCTCGATCTCCACCTCGTCCATGATGACGAGCTTCTCGAGCAGCGCCCGGGTCTCCGCCACGGCGGCCGGGTCGAGCTCGACCAGGAGGTCGCCCTCGCGCGCGAGGACGTGGGCCTCGCCGAGCAGGTGCCCCTTCGCGTTCAGGAACGCCGGTGTAGGCGGCCTGCCCGGGCGCGAGCCGGGCCAGGTCCTGCGTGGACATCCGGTGGAGGTAGTCCTTCGCGTCCTTGCCGCTGACGCGGAGGAAGGCGCGGGCCTCGACCGGGCCGACCGCCCAGGACTCGCGCGCGGCACGCAGCTTCTCGGAGAGGGTCACGCCCTGTGGATAACAGCCGCGGAGGACCGGCTCAACCAGCCGGCTCCGATCTCCGGCCCGGGCACATTTCCCCGAGATGTGCCCGGCCGCTCCTCACCGGCTGCTCACGGCGGCTCGAGCCGCTCCACCGCCCAGCGCGCCGCCGCGCGCACGCCGTCGAACGGGCTCTCGAGGAGCGCGCGCACCGCCGGGAGGTAGCGCACGGTCGCCGGAGCGGCCGGCGGCGAGGACGGCGTTCCGGACCAGGCCGTCGTAGCGCGCCCGCGCGAGCGACGTCCCGTTGAAGCGGCGCCGGTACTCCGGCTCGCGTCGAGCGCGAGCAGCGCGCTCGAGGTCGAGCGAGCGACTGGCCCGGGCGCGGCACGAGCTCGAGGTCGCAGTCCACCGCCGACGCCGTGGTTCCAGGGACAGACGGTCTGGCAGTCGTCGCAGCCGAAGACCCAGCCGCCCGAGCCGCCCGGCCACGTCCGCCGGGATCGTCGCCGCGCCGCTCGATGGTCCAGAAGGAGATGCAGCGCCGCGCGTCGACGAGGCCGGGCTCCGGGATGGCGCCGGTCGGGACAGGCCGGCAGGCAGGCCGCGCAGGAGCCGCAGCGCTCCGGGTGCGGCGCGTCCGGCTCGAGCGCCCGGTCGAGGAGCACCGTCGCGAGGAGCACCCAGCTGCCGTGCTCCGGGGTGATGAGGCAGCCGTTCTTGCCGATCCAGCCCACCCCGGCCCGCTCCGCCCAGACCTTCTCCATGACCGGGGCGACGTCGCAGGTCGGCGAGCGCCCGCGCCTCCGGATCGACGCGCGCGGAGCTCGCGCCACGAGCGCCTGCGAGCCTGCGCTTCATCACCGCGTGGTAGTCGCGGCCGCGGGCGTAGCGGGCCACCGCGCCCGCGCCCTCGGGCTGCGGCGGCCGGGTCGCCCGCGTGGTACGCGAGCGCGAGCGCGACCACGCTCCTCACGCCGGGCAGGAGCCGGTCCGGATCGAGCCGCTCGGCGCGCTGCGTCCGCAGCCAGGCCATGTCGGCCTCGGCGCCGCGCTCGAGCACGCGGTCGAGCGCGGCCGGATCGAGCGGCCCGGCGCGCGCCACGCCGCACCTCGAGAACCCGGCCCGCGCGCGCCGCGTCCTTCACGAACGCGCTGTCGAGACGGCCGCCGGCACGCCGCTCGGTGTAACCGCTACCGCCCGCGCGCGCCGCGCCGGCGCCGCGGCGCGACGGGGCCGACCAGCCGACGCGCGATCGCAGCCCGGCCAGCGCCCCGGCCACCGCGCCCGAGGAACCCGCCGAGCAGCACCGCGCCGAGCGCGGTGCCCACCGCCGCGTCGGGCGTGGCGTTCTCCGCGACGAGGAGCCCGAACGCCAGCGCCATCCCGGCGAAGGCCGCGCCGCTCCCGCGCCGCAGCCGGGCCTCGGGCCGCGGCCGCGAGCGCCAGCACGAGGAGCGCGAGCACGACGTGCGCCGCCGTGCGGGAGGACCTCCCGGTAGACGGCCACGTGCAGCGGCCCCGCGGTCTCGCCGTCGAGGCGATCGAGCGTGATCGCGCCGGGCGCCCGCGAGCCGGGCCTCCAGGTAGGCGCTCGAGTGATCGTGCGGGACCGCGCGCGCGTCCGCCGCGACCGACGCGCGCGTACGAGATGCGTCCGCTCGAGGTGCCCACGCACCGGCGGGTTCGGTGCCGCCGAGGACGAAGGTGGCCTTCGGTTACCCCGGTCGCGGCAGGGCTCGCGTGGACGAGCAGCCGCACGTGCCCCGGAGCCCCGGCGGCAGCGGGAAGGCGTCCCGCGCGCGCCGCGAGATCGCCCGCCGATCAGCGGCTGGCCGGGGTGGACCGTCGCGAGCGCCGGGGCGGCGGTGAGCAGGAGCGTCCCGCGCGGCCGCGGCCAGCGTGAGCCACCGCCCGACCGGATCGACCCGCCCGGACAGCGCTGGCCGCAGCACCGCAGCCGCCGCGGCGAGCGACGGCGAGCGCGATCATCACCGCTGCGGTGGCGCCCTCGCTCAGGACGCCGACGAGGTACATCCCGCCCGCGGCCGCGAGCGAGGACGAGCGCGAGCATGGGCAGGACGATGCCGGAGAGGGCCTCGTCGAGCCAGCTCGCGAGGGAGGAGGACGGCGGGGTCGGGTCGGCGCATGTGGGATCGCTCCGGCGAGGTTCGACGCCGATCCTGACATCCATTCAACCGCCCCGGTCGAATTGACGTGGGTGGGATCCGAAAACTGGCGATATCGATCGGCCCACTTACGATGCGGAGATATGGCGAGATCGCTCGATCTCCACGCGTGGGACGGCCTCCCCGGCACCGCCGAGCGGGGGCCCGGGTGGGCGCTGCGTCCAGGGCGACTGCGTCGAGGCGCTCGAGCGGCTGCCCGCCGGCTCGGTCGACGTCGTCTTCGCCGACCCGCCGTACATCCTCTCGAACGGCGGCACCACCTGCCAGAGCGGCAAGCGCGTCAGCGTCGAACAAGGGCGACTGGGACGTCTCCGGCGGGATCGCCGAGGACCACGCCTTCCAGACCCGCGTGGCTCGCGCGCCTGCCGGCGGGTCCTCAAGCCCTCCGGCACGATCTGGGTCTCCGGCACGCAGCACGTGATCTTCTCGATCGGCTTCGCGATGCAGGAGCTCGGCTACCACCTGCTCAACACCGTCACCTGGTACAAGCCGAACGCCACCCCGAACCTCGCCTGCCGCTTCTTCACGCACTCGACCGAGATCCTCATCTGGGCGAGCCCGCGCGAAGCGCGGCCGCTCGCGCACACGCTTCAACTACCGGGCCATGAAGGCGGAGAACGGCGGCAAGCAGATGCGCGACCTGTGGGCCATCGCCGAGCCGGCCCGAGCCGGGCGGCGAGCAGGTGCGTCTGGTCGCTGCCCGACGCCGCGGCCCGCGCGAGAAGGTGCACGGGCGCCACCCGACGCAGAAGCCGCTCGCGCTGCTCGAGCGCGTGCTCGCCGCCAGCGCCGGCCGAGGGCGATCTGGTCCTCGATCCGTTCTGCGGCATCGGGCACCACCGGCGTGGCGGCGCTCCGGGCGGGCTGCCGCTTCCTCGGGCATGGAGCGAGACGCGGCCTACGTCGACCTGGCGGCGCGCCGTCTCCGCGCCACCGCCATCGACTCCGAGTGACGGCTCGCGCGCGGGCAGTCGCCGCGCCGCCCGCTGGGTAGCCCTCCGGCGCTGTGCCTCGTCGGGCCCGCGGTGCGTAGATTCCCGACGTGAGCCCGCGCACGGCAGAGGCGCTCGTCCCCCTGGTCGGCCTGCTCGCCTTCCTCTTCGCGACCATGGCCGTCTTCGGCGTGAAGGCGGCGCTGCTCGGCCGCCCGCACACGCCCGACATCGAGAAGCGCCAGCGGACCATCCTGGCGAAGTTCTTCCAGGAATGGTGGATCTGGCTGTGGGGACCGGTCGAGCGGCTCTGCCTCAGGCTCGGCATCTCGCCGAACACCATCACCATCGCGAGCACCATCCTCGCCGGCGCGGCCGCGGCGCTGATGGGCCTCGGCTGGCTCTCGCTCGGCGGGTGGCTGTTCCTGGCCGGGGGGAGCCTCGACTTCGTCGACGGGCGCGTGGCGCGCGCGACCGCGCGGGTGAGCAAGGCGGGCGCGTTCCTCGACTCGACGCTCGACCGCGTGGGCGAGCTGCTGGTGTTCAGCGCGCTGGCCGTGACCTTCCGCGGCTCGCCGGTCCTCTACGCGGCGCTCGCCGCGGCGGGGGCGTCGCTGCTCGTCTCCTACGCCCGCGCGCGCGGCGAGGCGCTCGGGGCGGGCGAGGCCGCCAAGGTGGGCGGCATGCAGCGACCGGAGCGGGTGGTGGTGACCGGCGTGGCCTGCGCGCTCTCGCCGCTCGCCGACGCCGCGTGGGGCGCGGGCGCAGGTCGCACCGGGGTGGGGATCGCGCTGGTCGCGCTCGCCACGCTCGCCACCGCCACCGCCGCCAGGAGGACCTTCCGTATCTACCGCGCCCTGCGGGCCGCGGAGCCGCTGCCGGTGCGCCCGCCGTTCCGGCTCGCGGATGTGTTCCGGCTCGACGCCGCCCGGCGCAGGAAGGCGGCCCGGTGAGTCCGGAACTGTCAATTGCCGCCCCGCAGGTCGCATGGTAGGACCGTGGGGCCGTGAGAGGCCCCCCTGCCCGCCACCCGAATGACGACGCGCGCGAGCAGCTGCCCGCGCCCGAGGGGATCATCGCCGACGCCGACGAGCTCCGCCCCGGCGACCGCGTGGTCTACCCGAACCAGGGCGTCTGCGCGGTGATCGGCTGGGAGGTGAAGGACATCTCCGGCCAGCGGCTCGAGCTGGTCCGCATGGCCCGCGAGGAGGACGGCGCGGCGGTGCTGGTCCCGAAGGGGAAGGTGCCGAGCATCGGGCTTCGCCGCGTGGCCACCGGCGAGCAGATGGAGGGTGTCTTCCACTACCTCGCCGCCCAGTTCGACGACCCCGAGCTCGACTGGAAGGTCCGCCACCGCGACAACGCCGACCGGCTCATCGCGGGCGGCGTGCTGGGCGTGGCCGAGGTGGTGAAAGGGCTCCACTCGCTCTCGCGCATCCGGCCGCTGCCCACCAAGGAGCGCGAGCAGTACGACAACGCGCGCCACCTCCTGGTCCACGAGGTGGCCGTGTCGCTCGGCGTCCCGCACGGGCTGGCCGAGGACTACATCGACTATGCGCTCATGCCGCCCGCCGGCGTGAAGTTCGTCCTGAAGCCGCCTCCCAAGCCGGTGCTGCTCCCCTCGCGACCGAAGAAGCGCCGGATCGTCGCCGAGGAGGAGGACACCGATCTCGGGCTCGGCGACCTCGGGCTGGGTGAGCTCGGCATCGACCTGCAGGGCGCGCTCGAGGGCACCGAGACCGAGGGCGAGGTCGCCGAGGAGGCCGAGGGCGAGGGCGAAGGCGCGACCCAGCCCGGCGCCGAGGCCGCGCCCGCCGTCGAGGCGGCGGACGAGGGCGAGGCGGAGGAGATCGGCGAGCTCCCGGAGGACGAGGAGGAGCCACCTCCCGCGAAGGTCCCGGCCCGCGCAGCGAAGGCCAAGAAGGCGGAGAAGATCGAGCAGAAGGCCGCTCCCAAGCCCGCCAAGCCGGCGAAGGCTGCCGCCGCGAAGCCCGCCGCGACGAAGCAGGCCCCGAAGGCCACCGCCGAGAAGCAGGCCGCGAAGAAGAAGGCGCCAGCGCCAGCCGCCAAGCGCGCCGCCCCCGTGAAGTCCGCGAAGAAGGCGCCCGCGCGCGCCGCCGCGCCCAAGGCCGAGAAGAAGGCCGTGGCGAAGCGTGGGGGGAAGAAGAAGTGATCCGCCTCGTCACGCTCGACAAGGTCGACCCGACCGATCTGGCCTTCCTGACCCGGGCGCTGTACCAGGCGTTCGGGCTCGGCACCGAGTTCGCCGGCGAGCGGCCCATGCCGCCGGACGCCGAGACGGCCGACGGCCGGGTGGACGCGGTGAAGCTCCTGAAGGAGGTCGCGCCGGTCCGCACCTTCGCCGACGACAAGGTCCTGTACATCGCGAGCGCGCCGCTCGCGCTGCCGCCGGGCCCGCTCGGCGAGCCGCCGTGCTGGGGCTTCGCGGACTACGGCAAGGACCGCGCGGTGATCTCGACCGCCCGGTTCCCGGCGCGCGGCGTGAGCGAGTCCTCCATCGAGGTCTATCGCCGCCGCCTGGTCCGCGAGGCGACCCACGCCATCGGGCACCTCTGGGACCTGCACCACTGCTACGACGCCCGCTGCGCCATGCACCCGTCGTGGTCCCCGTCGCTGTCGGCCGACCCCGAGATGGATCTCTGCTCCTTCTGCCGTGAGAAGAGCGAGCGGAAGATCCGGCTCGCGAAGACATAACCCCCCTCCGAGGGAGACGCCTCGGCGCCGCGGCGAACCGCCCGTCCTCGCTGCCCTCGCCGGCTGGTAGCATGGTCGTCCGCGCCGCGTCGCCCGTGTCACCGGGGTCCAGCGCGCCGGAGCGACCGATGAAGATCCTGGCGATGGCCCTCGGCACCACGCTGCGCGGCGACGACGGCGTGGGGCTCGCGCTGGCCGAGGGGCTCGACGAGCTGGTCCCCGGCCTCGAGGTGGTCGAGGCGTCCGAGCTGGGAGCGGATCACGCGGAGGCGGTGGCTGCGGCGGACGGCGTGCTGTTCCTCGACGCCTCGATCTCCGGTACGCCCGGCGAGGTCCAGTCCTGGCTCATCGGGCCGCGTACCGCCCGCGCCGCGGTGATCCACGCGCTCACCCCCGAGGAGGTCCTGGGGCTCGCGCGCGCACAGTATGGCCGCGTGCCACAGGCGGCGGTGGTGACCATCTCCGGCCGCGACTTCGCCTTTGGCGATCCGCTCTCGGCCGAGGTCGAGGCGGCGCTGCCGGCCGCCCGCGAGCGCGCCCGCCAGATGGTGGCCGAGTTCCGTCGCTAGCCGGAACCCGACCTCCGGCCGAGGCACCAGCCGGCTCCGATCATCTGGCCGAGGCACAGTTCGCGAAGCGAAGTGTGCCCGGCCGCTCCTTGCCGGCTGATACACGGCCCGGCCGCTCCTTACCGGCTACCCGCCGCCGGCCCACCTGCCCATCACTCCAGCGGCACCCTCGCGCCCCCGAGCACCGGGGTGAGGAGCGCCGCGTCGGCGAGGAAGACCCCGACCATCCCCGACACGTCCCGGGTCCGCGCGTCGAGGCCGCGGCGCCCGAGCACCGCGCCGAGCGCGGCGAGCGACTCCCGGTAGAGGGCCTGCTGCGCGAGGTCCATGCGCACCAGGGGCTCTCCCTCGTCGTCAGGGCTCCCCGCGAGCGCGACGGCGCACTCCCCCGCGTCGAGCGAGCTCACGCTCCGGCAGGCAAGCGGGCGGACCGGGTGGACGGTGCAGCGCCCGTCCGGATCGAGCAGGGGGCAGCCGAGCCGCTCGGCCACGCGCTGGTGATCCTCGAGCCAGCGGACGTACTCGTGGAACGCCAGGAGCCGCGCCGCCAGCGGCGCGCGATCGGCCGGGGCGAGCCGCTCGCGCAGCCAGGCGGCCGCCACCGCCCCCTCCAGCGCGGACGTGCCGACGTTCACGGTGCAGCAGCCCGCGCACCCGGGGCCGCAGGCCGCCCGGGGCATGTCCCGCGGACGCACCTCCACGAGCGCGCGCGAGACCACCCCCTCGATCTCGGCCAGGAGCTCCGCCAGGTCGCCCACGCCGCGCGCCGAGTCGAGGGCCCCGTCGACGCGCCACTCCACCTCCTCGCGGCACCGCGTGATCGCCGCGTCGAGCCTCACGACCGCCTCGCCTGCGCGATGGCGCGGTCGAGGAGCTCGATCGGGTGGGCCGCCTCGATGGGGGCGCCGCGGGCCTCGAGCATCTTGCGGACGTGGAGCGTGCAGCCGGGGTTGGCGCTGGCCAGCAGCGGCGCGCCGGTGGCGAGCACCGCGTCCGCCTTGCGCGCCGACCGATCTGGCCTCGGCGCTCTCCGGCTCGACCAGGTTGTAGATGCCGGCCGAGCCGCAGCACTGGTCGCCGTCGGCGATCTCCACCAGCTCGAGCCCGGGGATGGTCCGCAGGAGCCGCCGCGGCGCGTCCGCCGACGCGCTGCGCGTGCCGAGGTGGCAGGGTGAGTGATAGGCGACCCGCGCCGCGGATCGGGCGCGCGGGGCGCGCGGGGGGCGAGGCGCCGCCAGCAGCTCGGTCACGTCGCGCACCCGCGCCGCGAAGGCGGCCGGCCCGCGGCGCCGAACCCGGGATCGCCCGCGAACAGGTGCCCGCAGGTCCTTGAGGTGCGAGCCGCAGCCGGCCGCGTTCACCACCACCAGCGTCGACCTCGACGCGCCTCGAAGCGCTCGATCAGCGCCGCGGGCCAGGCGGCGCGCCTCGTCGAGCGCGCCCGGCGTGCGCGGAGAGCGCGCCGCAGCAGCCCTGCGCCGCGCGGCACGACCACCTCCACGCCCTCGGCGGCCAGCACGCGCACCGTGGCCGCGTTCACGCCCGGGAAGAACACGCCCTGCACGCAGCCGGTGACGAGGCCGACCCGCAGCCGGCGCTCCCCGTGGCCGGCACGCGGTCCGGGCAGGCGGCGCGCAGGGCCGCGCGGAGCGCGATCGGCGGCGCCAGCGCGTCGAGCTGGGCGAGGCGCCGGGAGAGGCGCAGGAGCGCCGAGGCGGCGCAAGCAGCCAGCTGCAGCCCGCTGACCTGCGCAGAGCCAGAGCAGCACCGCCGCGACCCGCAGCCGGCCCGGGTACGGGAAGAGCGCGAAGACGCAGCGCGCGGTGGAGCCGGTCCGCGAGCGGCCGCTGCGGAGCTCGCGCTCCACCCGGTCGCGCGCCGCCTCGATGACGAGGTCGTAGCGCACGCCCGAGGGGCACGCCGTCACGCAGGCCATGCAGCCGAGGCAGCGGTCGAAGTGCTCGGCCACCGCGGCCGAGCCAGCGCGAGCCGGCCGTCGCGCAGCGCGCGGAAGAGGTCGATGCGCCCGCGCGGCGAGTCCATCTCCTCGCCCCACGAGCGCCAGGTCGGGCAGGCCGGCAGGCAGAACCCGCAGTGGACGCAGTCGTCCGCGGGTGAGCGCGCCCGCCGGCCGCGGCGCGAGTCCTCGGCCGCTCGCTCGCCTCGGGTGCCATGTCAGATCGCCCCCGGCGAAGCCGGCCCGGCGCGAGCCGGCCGTCCGGGTCGAAGCCGCCTTGAGGCTGCGCATCAGCTCGAGCGCCGGCGGGGGCGAGCCCCAGATGCGTCGACCCGGTCGCGCAGCGTCGGCCGGCGCCGCGGCCAGCACCACCGCGCCGCCGCCCGGCGCGACCGCCCGTCGCGCGCCGGCTCGAGCGGCCGCGCGGCCGCCGCCGGCGTCGTCGAGCGCGCCGGTCACGAAGGCGAGGCCCAGGGTCGGCGTAGCAGGACGATCGCGCCGCCCCGGAGCGCCGCCGCGAGCGGCCGGCAGCGCCAGCGCGGCGGCGTCGAGCGCCGGCGGGCGGAAGGTCGCCCTTGACCCGCACGTCGCCCGCGGTCCGCAGCGCGTCGTGGCGCGCCCAGACCGCCGTCCTCGTCGGCGCCCTCGAGCCGCTCGCCACGCCGGCCCTGCGCCGCGCCGACCGCGAGCGACGCCGCTCCACCTGGTCGCGCACGCCCGGGCCCGAACCCCTCGAAGCGGAGCGGCGAGCCGGAAGCGCTCGCCCTGCCGCCCAGCGAGGCGCGCCGCGGTCGGGCTCGAGCTGCGCCTCCCGCGCCGCCCGCGACCAGCCCGGCACCTCGCGCGCCGGCAGGCCAGTCGCACGGCCACCGTCGCCGACGCCTCGGGGAGCGGGTGCAGCCGGAAGGTCGACCTCGGCCACCAGCCCGAGCGTCCCGAGCGAGCCGCACAGGAGGCGCGGCAGGTCGAAGCCCGCCACGTTCTTCACCACCTTGCCGCCGCCGCGGGCGACCACGCCGTCGGCGCGGATCACGGTGATGCCGATGATCGAGGTCGCGGACCGGGCCGTAGCGCGTCCGGCGCGGACCGAAGGCGTTCGGCGGCCACGATGCCGCCGACGCGTGGCGCGCTCCGGGAAGCGGCGGGTCGAGCGCGAGCCGCTGGCCGTGGCGCCGCGAGGTGGCGCTGCAGCGCTGCGAGCGTCAGGCCGGCCTCGACCGCGACGATCTGGTCCGGAGGGCGCGTGCTCGCGGATCCGGCCGAGCCGGCGGGTGTGGAGCACCGCGTCGAGGCGGCGCGGCGGCGGCGCCGAGGCCGAGGTCGGTCCCGCCGCCCACGAACGCGACCGGAGCCCGTCGGCGCGCCAGCGCCCGCATGGCCTCGGCGGCCTCCTCGAGCGTGGCGGGCTCCACGGCGAGCCGCGGGGCGACGCCGCAGACGGCGTCGGAGGGGCCGGCCGGCCTGGGCGCGGCGCTCACCAGCGCTCCGCGACGCCGGCCACCTCGGCCGGGTGAGGGACGTAGGGACCGGGCTTCTCGCCGCAGAGGCGCGGCGTCGGGAAGACCTTGCCCGGGTTGATCAGGGCGACGGCGTCGAAGGCGCAGCGGACGCGCTGCATGGTCTCGAGGTCCTCCGGCGCGAACTGCTCCGCCATGTAGGCCGCCTTCTCGGCGCCGACGCCGTGCTCGCCGGTGATGGAGCCGCCGCTCCGGATGCACAGCCGCAGGATCTCGCCGCCGAGGTGCGCGGCCCGCTCCTCCTCGCCCGGGTTCCGGGCGTCGTAGAGGACCAGCGGGTGGAGGTTGCCGTCGCCGGCGTGGAAGACGTTGGCGACGCGCAGCCCCGCCTCCCTCGCCATCCGCTCGATCTCGCGCAGCACCCTGGCGATCTCGGAGCGCGGGATGACGCCGTCCTCGACCATGTAGTTCGGGCTGATCCGTCCCACCGCGGCGAAGGCCGACTTGCGCCCCTTCCACATGAGCGCCGCTCGGCCTCGTCGCGCGGGACGCGGATCTCGAGGGCGCCGGCCGCCCGGGCGATCTCGATGGCGCGCGCCGAGACGTGCTCCACCTCGGCGCGGCACCCGTCCGCGTCCATGAGCAGCGCCGCGCCGACGACCGGCCAGTCGAGGCCGGTGGCCGCCTTGGCCGCCACGATGGCGAGCCGGTCCATCATCTCGATGGCGGCGGGGAGGATGCCCGCGGCGATGATGCCGGACACCGCCGCCCCCGCCTCGTCGGTGGAGGGAAAGGTGGCGAAGAAGGTCCGGGTCACCTCGGGCTTGCGGAGCAGGCGGAGCGTCGCCTCGGTGACGATCCCGAGCATCCCCTCGCTGCCCACCACCGCGGCCAGGAGGTCGTAGCCCGGCGCGTCGGCGACGGGCCCGCCCAGATCGACCACGGTCGCGTCGGAGAGGACCAGGCGCGCGGCGAGGACGTGGTGGGTGGTGAAGCCGTACTTGAGGCAGTGGGCGCCGCCCGAGTTCTCGGCCACGTTGCCGCCGATCGAGCAGATGCTCTGCGAGGACGGGTCGGGCGCGTAGTACCAGCCGGCACCGGCGACCGCCCGGGTGACGTCGAGGTTGATCACGCCGGGCTCGACCCGCACCCAGCCGTTCTCCAGGTCCACCTCGAGGATCCGGCGCATCCGCGTCAGCGAGACCACGATCGAGCCGGGCACCGGCCGCGCGCCGCCGGAGAGCCCTGTCCCCGTGCCGCGCGGAACGATCGGCACGCCCGCCTCGCGGGCCGCGCGCACCACCTCCACCACCTCGTCGGTCGAGGCCGGGAGGACCACCAGCTCCGGCCTGGTCCGGCCGTGGGTGATCCCGTCGCACTCGTAGACGAGCAGCTCGGCGGGATCGCTCACCACGTTGGCCGGGCCGACCACGTCGGCCATCCGGCGGGTGAGCGACCTCTGCACGGCGGGTGCGGTGTCCACGCGGGCTCCTTCGTTGGACCTGTAGCTACTCTTCTGATCTCGGGGTGTGGCGGGTCAACCTTCCACGGGGCGCTCCGTTGGGGGGCACGCGGTCGGGTGGGACCAAACCGTCCGCGAGGCGCCTGCCCGCACGGTCGAAGGTCGCTCCAGCGCAGGCATTCGTTGGATC
Source organism: uncultured delta proteobacterium (assembly GCA_963733485.1). Taxonomy (GTDB): domain Bacteria; phylum Myxococcota; class Myxococcia; order Myxococcales; family Anaeromyxobacteraceae; genus Anaeromyxobacter. Next base: position 36,102 of record CAVTDL010000010.1, read on the forward strand.
TCGCGAGCGACAGCGCAGCGCGTCGTCACTCTCCACGGCGCAGCGCGTCGCCTCCTCGCCGGACGGCCCCGCGCGAGGGACCCCCGAGGCCCGCACCACGCGTGACGGCGCCATGACACGCGAGCGGTCTAACCGCCTTCATGAAGGCGCTGCTCGTCCAGGCTGCATCGCCGCCGGCGTACTGGGGATACCAGCACGCCCTCCCCTTCATCGCCCGAGAGGCGCCGCTTCCGCCGCTCGGGCTCGCCACGCTCGCCGCGCATCTCCCGGAGCACTGGGAGCTGCGCCTGCGGGACCTCCACCTCGACCCGCTCGCCGACGACGACCTGCGCTGGGCCGACGCGGTGCTCGTCTCCGGCATGCTGGTGCAGGAGCGGTCGATGCGCGAGGTGCTGGTGCGCGCGCGCGCCCTCGGCGTGCCCACGGTGGTGGGCGGCCCCGCTCCGACCACCAGCCCGGACGCGTTCCCGGAGGCAAGCTACCTGTTCCTCGGCGAGGCCGAGGGTCGGCTCGGTCCGCTGGTGGAGACGCTCGAGTCCCGGCACGCCGAGCTAGCCGCCTCCGTTCGCCCCGAGCGCAGGAGCCCTCAGCGCTCCGGAGTCGAGGGACCCCCGCGGATCCTCTCCCCCGAGAACCCCGACCGCCCCGACCTCTCGCTCTGCCGCGTCCCACGCTTCGACCTGCTGGAGCTCGATCGCTACGCCTCGCACGCCATCCAGGTCTCGCGCGGCTGCCCCTTCAGCTGCGAGTTCTGCGACATCATCGAGATGTTCGGGCGGACGCCGCGGGTGAAGTCGCCCGAGCAGGTGCTCGCCGAGCTGGACGCGCTGCGCCGGCTCGGCGCCCACGGGCCGCTCTTCGTGGTGGACGACAACTTCATCGGGAACCGCCGGGCGGCCGCGAGGCTCGTGCCCGAGATGGCCGCCTGGCAGCGCGCGCACGGGAAGCCCTTCGACCTGTACACCGAGGCGAGCCTCGACCTGGCGGCCGAGCCGGCGCTGACGGCCGCCATGGTGGACGCCGGCTTCTCGGCCGTGTTCGTGGGGCTCGAGACCCCCGACCCGGCGACGCTGACGCGGACCGGGAAGAAGCAGAACCTGAAGGTCGAGCCGGGCGAGGCCGTCCGGACGCTCACCCGGGCCGGGCTGGAGGTGTTCGCCGGCTTCATCGTCGGGTTCGACGGCGACGACGCGGCCGCGCTCGAGCGGCAGCGGACCTTCGTGGCGGCGCTGCCCATCCCGCGCGCGATGGTCGGCGTGCTGATGGCGCTGCCGGGGACCGCGCTCTGGCGGCGGCTCGAGGGGGAGGGGCGGCTCCGGGCCTCGACGAACGGCGACCAGTTCGATCGGCCCAACTTCGAGACGACCATGGGGGACGAGGCGCTCGTCTCCGGGTACCGGGAGCTCCTGGCCGCGCTCTTCACGCCGGAGGCCTACTTCAGCCGCTGCGAGCTGCACCTCGAGCTCGCGCCGGCGACCAGCAGTCCACTCCGCCCCGGGTCGCTCGGGACGCTTGCCCGCGCCGTGTGGGGGCTCGGCGTGCTCGGCCCACGGCGGCGCTGGTTCTGGCGGCTCCTGCGGATCGCCGCCCGGCGAGGCCTCGGGGCGTTCCCCCGCGCCATCTCGTTCGCGATCCTGGGCGAGCACTTCATCCGCTACACGGCGGAGGAGGTGCTCCCGCGGCTGGACCGGAGGCTCGCGGAGATGACGCGTCCTGCGGCGGCGCCGCGGTCCGAGGCGAGGCGCGCGACCGGAGACCGGCTGGTCGCGGTGGCGCGCGCGGCCACCACGGACGCCCGTCCGTCCGCGTGATGTCCTGGAGCCTGCGCCCGGAGGCGCGCCGCGCTCGCGCGCCTACCGCAGCGCCTTGGTGGCGGCGGCCAGGTCGGAGACCCCGAGGAAGACGGTCGCCTTGCGGGCGCCGCCCGTGCCGATGAAGACGTGGGTGATGTTCACCCCCGCCTCGCCGAGCTTCGTCGCGGCGGCCGCGAACGCGCCTGGCTTGTCGGCGACCTCGAGCTCGATGACGTCGCGCTCCTCCGGCGCCCAGCCCTGCTGCGTGAGGATCTTCTTCGCGACCGCGTGCTTGTCGACGACGACGCGGACGACACCTTCCGCGCCCTCCACCCACGCGTTGATCGCGCGGAGGTTCACCTTCTTCTCGCCGAGGGCGGCGGTGATCTCGCCCAGCATGCCCGGCCGGTCCGGCACCTTGAACTTCAGCTCCTTCGCTCGCGCCATGGGATGTCTCCTCCGAGCGGCGGATCCCACGACGCCTCGCCCGACTGGACAAGGGATGTTCTGGGGCGGGCAGCCGGACGGGAGCCACCCCCGCCCGCCCCATCCGCCTCGGTCCGCCCCCGTGCTAGGATGGGCTCACCGCTTGACACAGGCGGCGGCGGTCTTAAGAAAGGACCGTCAGTTCGCAGACTTGGGGGCGAACTGGTTTCGACGGAGGACAGAAGGCGTCTGGTGCGCGCCGTGGTTGGTCACGAGGCCACGTAAAAACGGGACCAAGCAGAAACGCGAACGAGCCCATGGCTCTCGCGGCCTAAATATAGGCCGTGCGTTCCCCCGGAAGCGCCGGGTACCGGGTGTGAACGTCAGCTCCGGCTGGACCTTGGCGGGAAGCGAACCGCCTTGCCGAGGTCGAGATCAAAGGGTGAGGACGTGAGCGGTTGCAGGCTCGGAGGTTGCCGCTCACGTATCTACTCCGAGCTACGCGCGTAGGGCCTTTCGTTGGAAGTCTTTCGGACCCGGGTTCGATTCCCGGCGCCTCCACTTACAAGCTCCCGCATTTCGGGAGCTTTTTTCATCCGGTAGCTAATTGGTAGCAAGGCCGTGTTACCGAGGGCTGATTTCAAGGACTTGGGTTTTCGAGGCGCCTTGCACTTCGACACCGGGTCCTACACTCGCGGTGATTTAACGTCGTGAACCGAACGCGAACAGGAGAGCGATTGAGCGAGAAGGAAGCAGGCATCGAGGTGCAGGGCCGCATCGAGGAGTCGAAGGGGGGCGGCATGTACCGCGTGAAGATCGATCAGGGCCCGGTCGTGCTGGCGTATCCGTCGGGGAAGATGAAGCGGTTCCACATCAAGATCATCACGGGCGACCGCGTGAAGGTGGAGCTGTCGCCGTACGACCTGACGCGCGGCCGCATCACGTACCGCGACAAGTAGCGCTTGCCCTGCGGTTCGCCCACACTCGTACCCGAGTTGCCGCACGCGCGCGTAGTCGCGTTCGGTGAAGGTAGTCCGGAATGGCTTCTCCATCCCGGTGAGCACGACAAGGCTCGGCCCACCGAGGCCGTGACTCGCTCCGTCACGCTCGAGGACGCAGAAGAGCCAACAGTGACGCCGGTCGGGTCCATCGCAGGTCTATGCGAGCTGGTTGAAGAACTTCGGGAGCCCGTTTTCGAAGAGCTATAATCTCCATAATTTACCGGGCCGCTGTGCGAAGTCTGCCTTCTGGGCTCGCGAGCGGTCGCCCGGTCGGTGCGAATGCGAACTTCATCTTCGCGACCCCCTCGACTGGGCGAGTAGTTGGTCATGGGTGAAATCGTAGCACCGGCTGCCGTTGCCTTTGTCTTGAGGTCGGCGGTCGCGCACCGACGCGCAGCAGCGCAGGATCGTGCCCCGCGTCCGCGACACGGGCCGCTCGACTGACCGGGCGATGACGGGGGTCATCCACACGCTCCTGCTGCTGGGGGTCATGATCGGACCCAGCGACTCACCACCGGCAACGGGTACCGAGACCGCTGCGCCGCAAGAGGCGCTGCCGCCCCCCCCACCGCCGGCCTGCATTCCCCCCGCGGAGCCCGTCCCAGCGCCCCAGCCGCAGGGGACCCCACCGCCGTTCCCCATCGTGGTGGACAAGTCGCTCACCCCCCCCATCCCGCAGGAGTGGGCGGCCGAGGGCGGCTGGGTGCAAGGCTCGCACGATCTCCTCGAGCGCGGTATCAACGCCCTCGTTCTCCAGCTCGACCGGTTCTTCGGTGAGCCCGCTCACGATCCGTACGAGCCACCCACCAGTCATGTCCGCGTGCGCACCGAGGTCCGGACCGGGCAGGATGACCCGCTGCAAGGGGGCATTTCGGTCGCGGGAGGTCTGCGGCTGCCGACGGCGGACCGCAAGTTGGCGCGCTTGAGCCTGCGCTTCACCGGCGAGACCAAGCCCAAACCCTTACCCTTGCCGGGCCCAGACGTGGACCTCGTTCCGCCGCGTTCCTATGCGCACGTTGGCTCCGCCAGAGGCGGGCTCGAGCTCCGCGTCGACCTCGCTCGGGCGCGCCGTACGCTCCTCGACGTGGGCGCCGGCGTGCGTTTCGGGTTGCCGCCTCCTCCCTTCACCCGGGTTCGCCTCGCGCAGGGCTTTCCCCTCGGCATCAGCCTCGTAGGCCATCTCAGCCAGACGCTGTTCTGGGACCGGCGCGAAGGTTTCGGCGAGACGTCCCGCCTGGACGTGGAGCGCGCCTTCGGGACCCGCACGCTCGCGCGCTGGTGGTCAACCGGCACCGTGGACCAGTTGAGCCGAGGCTACGAGTGGGCCAGCGAGATCGGCCTGCAGCGAGTGCTCGGCGCCAGGACCGGACTCTACACGGCTGCGACCCTGGCGGGAGCCACGCAGCCCACCGCCCAAGTGGACCGGTACCGCGTCTACACACGGCTCCGCCGCGACGTCTACGCGGGCTGGGCCTTCATCGAGCTGGAGCCCGAGTACGCGTGGGTGGCGGACGAGGTCACCTCACGGCGGTCGCGGGCCCTCGCCGCCACACTGCGGCTCGAGATCCAGGTCTCGACCGGCGGCCGCAAGCCGACACCTCTGGTCTTCGGCGGCCGCGCGGAAAACCTAGCCTACTTCCATGCGCGCCCGTGATCGGAATGCCTCCGTCGATAGGACCGGGTACGTTCCTCGCTTAGCTCATTCCCGGTTTGCGACTAGAAGATGTCCCGCAAATGGCCTGGCGGAGTCGCAACGGTGCTGACTCGCCCCACCCCGGTCGGTTGAAGACGAGCGCGACGAAGGCGGCGCCGATGAACGACCATGAGCCGAATCGCCGCGCCTGAAAGCCGTGCCTCCCGGGGGCGGGCCCTCAGTGCCCGTGCACCATGGGTGCCCATTCGTCAGATGAGAGGTATCAGGACCACCAGCTCGAAGGAGACGGACAATGGGCGAGCTCATCGACAAGGCCAAGGGCAAGGTCAAGCAGGCCGTCGGCGATCTGACCGGCAACAAGGAGCTCACGCGCGAGGGCGAGCGCGACGAAGCCAGGGGCAACGTCGAGGGCGCGGTCGAAGACGTGAAGAACGCGGTGAAGGACGCGGGCCAGGCGATCAAGGATTCAGTGAAGTAGTCCGCGCAACGCGGCTACGGATCAGTTCGGCCAGCCAGGCGCCGCCCTCGGTCAGCTTGGACTCGCCGAGGCCGTCGGCGATGGCTTCCCCGACGCGCTGGTCCGGGACCCTGAACTTGCCTTTCTCTCGTAAACCAGCGAAAAGCTGTGGGCTGTCGCCTGGTTAGAGAGAAACGCTTTGCAGGGTTCGATTCCCGGCGCCTCCACTCGAAGTTCTGGTTCTTCGGACGCGAGGCCCACGAGGCGCTTGGGGCGGCGTTCGGATCTTCAGGCTGCGCAGCGAAGCACCCACCAACAAGGAGAGAGATGAGCGAGAAGGAAGCCGGGATCGAGGTGCAGGGCAGAGTCGAAGAGTCGAGCGGTGGCATGTACCGGGTGAAGATCGATCAGGGTCCGGTCGTGCTCGCCTATACATCCGGGAAGATGAAGCGGTTCCGGATCCGCATCATCACGGGCGACCGGGTGAAGGTGGAACTGTCGCCGTACGACCTGACGCGCGGCCGCATCACCTATCGCGACAAGTAGATCTCTGTGGCTTCTGTAGAGCGACAGGATAGCTGACCCCTCGCGACACTAATTCTGACCCCCTCCGCCCCTCACCGAGGACGCAGAGATGGGCAGCGAAGCGGCGCCCCGCCGCCTCGAGCGCGATCCGCTACCCTGACGACGCGGTTGACCCGAACCAACCTCGTCGACGCGGCGCGCCGTGCGATCAGCTTGGGCGAACCAGCGGCGACCTCTTTGGCCGAACCAACCGCGATCAGCGAGAATTACGTAACCATATCGATCCTCCCGAACGGCCCCGGTGGACCTGGAGGATTGCGATGTGATGATTCCTGAAACGAAGAATCAGCGGTCGCTGCGTTGGAAGCTGATCCTCGCGTTTGCCGCGATCTACGTGGTCTGGGGCTCCACGTATCTCGCCATCCGGTACGCCGTGGAAACGATCCCCCCGTTTCTCATGATGGGTGGGCGATCCCTCGTTGCAGGAACAATTCTCTATTCCTGGGGCCGGTCACGAGGCAACCCCGGGCCCCGACCCGAGCATTGGCGCCCCATCCTCATCACCGGGGCGTCGTTCTTCCTGGTCGGACATGGCCTTCTCGCCTGGGCCCAACAGAAGGTCCCCTCGGGATTCGCCGCACTCCTCATGGCCTCCGAGCCGTTCTGGATCATGATCATCGAGTCGGCGACCCTCAAGGATTCAAGAATACGGATTCCCGGCATGATCGGACTGGGCCTCGGCTTTGCCGGAATGGCCTTCCTGGTGACCTCCACGAAGGACCTCGGCCTCGCAGGCTCAGACCTCCTTGGGCCCGCGGCAATTCTGATCGGGACGCTGTCATGGGGAGGCGGAGCCGTCTATTCGCGCGTTGCCGATCTCCCAAGATCTCCGCCCGTGGCCGCGGGTCTTCAACTCATCGCGGGCGGAACGATGCTGGTCATCGTATCCATCCTCCTTGGAGAGCCCCAGCACCTCCAGGTCGGCGCAATCACCAACCGTTCGCTGCTCGGATTTGCGTATCTCGTCCTCATGGGTTCCGTCGTAACATTTGGCGCGTACATCTGGCTTCTGACATTCACGTCGGCCACCCGCGTCTCCACGCATACGTATGTGAATCCCATCATCGCAGTGTTCATCGGCTGGCTCGTGGCCGGCGAACCGGTTTCACCGTCGATGATCACCGCGACGGTCCTCATCGTGACAGCGGTGTATCTGATCCTGAAGGACCAGTCTCCCCGCTCCGATTAGCCCTTCATTGACCGTCTCTATCTCATCGGAGGCGGGTCGGCACGACGCGGAGCTCGGTGTAGCTCGGGGCGGAGGACCTCGAGGCCGCTCGTGCACGACGGCGCCATCATACTTTCCGAGTAGGTGGCGCAGTCGCCGGATGTCGACGCCTGGTCCGCGACCATCGGCGAACTGTCCCTCCGAAACCCCATCGAGAGGACAAAGCCCGGAATTCGATTCCCGGAGCAGCTCCCTTGCCTAAGTTCGCCGGTTCTTGTGAACTTTTTCGTCTGGCAGCCAGACCCCGTCACCGAGGGCCTGATTTCAAGGGCGGGTCGACATCCCCGGCGGCGGCGAGCGCGCGTCACACGAGCTACATGGGCGGTATGAGCTGGCGTTTCGGAGCGTACGAGCTCGACCCGGCGCGCCGAGAGCTGCGAGTCGCCGGGGAGCCGAGGTCGCTCCAGCCGCAGGTCTTCGCGGTGCTCGCCTATCTCGTCCGGAACCGACATCGCGTCGTCCCCAAGGAGGAGATCCTGCGGGAGCTCTGGCCGGACGCGGTCGTCACGGACGCGTCGCTGCAGCGCGCGGTGAGCCTCGCGCGCCGCGCGCTCCGTCCGGCGGATCGCGGCCTGCTGCGCACCCACGCGCGGCAGGGATACCGGTTCGTGGGCGAGCTGGCGGAGGTCGAGCCGGATCCGGCGGACGCGGCGGCTGACGCGCCCCCGAGGTACGTCCGCTCCGGCGACGTCCATGTCGCGTACCGCACCGTCGGGCGGGGTCCGCTCGACGTCGTCCTGGTGCTCGGGTGGTCGCTCGGCATGCGGGCGGCGCTCGAGCTGCGGGGGGTCTCCGGAATCGTCCGCGCGCTCTCCGCGCGCGCCCGGGTGATCCTGTTCGACAAGCGCGGGACGGGCGCGAGCGATCGCGTGAAGGCGCTGCCGCAGCTGCCGCAGCGGGTGGAAGACCTCGAGGCCGTCCTCGACGCGGTGCAGTCCCCCGGGGCGGTGCTGGTCGGGTTCTCCGAGGGAGGTCCGCTGGCGCTCACCTTTGCCGTGACGCGCCCGCGCCGCGTGCGCGGCCTCGCCCTCGTGGGCGCCTTTGCCCGCATGTCGGCCGCGCCGGACCACCCTGCCGGCTGGGGCGAGGTCGAGGTCGCGACGCTGCGCGAGTACATCGCGCGCGGCTGGGGCTCCGGCGCGACGATGCGCGCGTTCGTCCCCGCCCGCCACCTCACCCCGCCGCTCCGCGCCTGGGCGGCCCGGGCCGAGCAGGAGGGCGCGAGCCCCGGCGCGGCGCTCGAGCTCCTGGAGATGAACCTCGGGATCGACGTCCGGCCGCTGCTGCCGCGCGTGCGGACGCCCTGCGTGGTGCTGCACGCGACCGGCGACCGCGTGGTGCGCGTCGGGAACGGGCGCGCGCTCGCCGCCGCGATCCCGGGCGCGCGCCTCGTCGAGCTCCCCGGCGAGGACCACGCGTTCCTGTTCGGTGGTCGCCCGACCCTCGAGCGCGAGCTCGCGGCGCTCCTCGAGCGGGCGGCCGCCCGGCTCGGCGCGGCGATCACCTGATCGCGACCGCCGCGATCTGCGACCGGATCGGCAGGAAGACCGTGCGCAGCGTGAACGGCGTGATCTCGACGGCGGCGAACCCGGCTTCCCGGAGGAGCCCAGCGACGTCGCGGTGGGTGTCGCAGCCCTCGAAGAGCCACCGCCACGGCCGCTTCACGAGCCGCTGCACGCGCGCGATCCGGCTCCCCTCCGGCGCCGCGACGTGCTCGACGCACCAGAAGCGGCCATCGGGTCGGAGCACGCGCCGGACCTCCGCGAGCGCACGCGCCGGATCGGTCACGGTGCAGAGCACCAGGCTCGAGATCACCGCATCGACGCTCCCGTCAGGCACCGGCAGGCGCTCCGCGACCGTGGCGCGGACGTCCACCGTGACACGGTGCCGAGCGGCTGCCGCCCGCAGGCTCGCGTGCATGTGGACGTTGGGCTCGACCGCGATCACGTGCGTTCCCGGCTCGAGGTAGCGAAAGTTGGCGCCGTCCCCGGCGCCGATCTCGAGGATCGTGCGCGGCAGCCCTCCGAAGAGCTCGCGCTTCACGTGCCGGTACTTCCGATGGACATAGCCGTCCATCACGCGGAAGAACCACGCGTTGATCCGGGCGCGGATGGGGTGGTCGAAAATAGATTCGCTCGCGGTCATCGTGTCGGTCAGGTGCAGGTGCATGTCCGTCCTCCTCGTGCGCACGTCGGCGTCACGGGAGATGATACGGAGCACGTTCCGCTCACGTCCTGACCGAACCCTGATCTCGCGCCGAGTCCACCCGTCCTGACCATTTCCTGATCCCGCGCCGCTCCCGCGGGCGCGGCGAGGGGGAGCCCTCATCGTCGAGCGCGAGGGTCCTCAGCGCATCGCAACCTTCCGGCGCCCACGATGCCATGTGCGGGCAACCAGAGCAGAAGGCTCGCGCCGGTTCGCGGTCGAGCAGCCCGGCGCCAGGAGAAACGGGACGGCGCCACGTCGGCACCGTCCCGTCGTTCATCCAGGGTCTTCCGACTCTACTGCTCGAGGCACTTGTCGTTGGCGTGGCAGACGCCATTCGTCTCGTTGTTCACGCGAACCTTGCAGGTGCACTCGCATGCCTCGCGACACGCCTTTCCGCCTTGGCCCTGCGGACACGCATCCACGCAGGCGCTCTGGCAGGTGCCGATGCCACAGCTGGACGTACATCCCTCCGCCTGCTGGTCGCTGGCTGCATCGTGATATGCGGGCAGCGAGAGCCCGGCGACCGAGAACGTGATGGGCTGCTCGACGCCGTAGCTGTCGGTGTACGTGCGAACCCCGTTCGCGGCGAACGCAGTCACCGTGAGCTCAAGGGGCCGAACGGCATCACACCCGCGGACCTCGACAGACCCGTCACAGAGGTATCGCAGCGAGTAGGAGTTGCGCAGGTTCGTGAGGTCCCAGCCCGTGTACTCCCAGTAGTAGGCGGTGACATTTCGCCCGTTCGAGTTCATGACCGTTCCGACGACGATGGAACCGTCGGCCGTGCTCACCCGAGCATCGGACTGCTGCGCGTTCGAGCACGTGGACTGGAGCGCGGTGACTTCCGCGACGAGCGTCGTCTTGGTCCGGTCGAACTTGTTCGCTTCCGTGAACCATCCCTTCGGGAGGTCCGAGGTCTTGAACGACAATGACCAGTCCCCGCTCTTCGCGGCGGTCACCGACAGCGGATTCGTCTCGGCGCTGGCGATCCCGGCCGCACTCAGCGCCATCATCGCAATTGCAAACCTTTTCATTCGTGCCCCCTTGAAGATTCGCTACAGCGACTCGCGCAGGCGCCCCCGTGGAACCGAGCGCGACGTCTTGACCGGCGGCGAGATTACGAGGGTCGGTGCGCATGCGCTGCCACGCGCACACGGGACTATCGCGATGTCCGTACGCCTACGGGGAAGCCGGGCGAGGCAAAATGGGGCAATCTGCACTGGCCCATCTTCTTGTCCGCTGCGCTGGCGGCGCGGATGACCCTCCCATCAGCGCCATCAGGCCATTGATGACCTCCGGCGCTCCAGTCGGCGCCGAAGACGGCGCTCATCCCAGATCGTCGTACACCCGCGGTCATGCGTGAACGGTTTGGCTTTGACCTGCGCCTCGACAGCTGGCATCGATCCTCACGGAGGGTCACATGACAGCCTGCCGTCCCGGCGCAGCGGCTCGCTCGCGCACGATCGTCCTCGTCCTCGCCACGGCGCTGGCCGCCTGCGGCGGCTCGTCCGGCTCCCAGGAGGCGCCCGGCGGCGGGGGTGGAACGACCGGCGTCACGATCGCGCTCGTGAGCCCGTCCATCATCAAGGCGCAGGTGGTCGAGACGCTTCCGATGTACGGCGCGACGATCACGGGTCGCGTGAGCGGTGACCTCCAGTCGCTCGACGGGAAGACCATCTACGTGCAGGTCGAGGATCCGGCGGGGTTGTACCAGCCCGACGCCTCGATCACGGCCTTCAGCGCGGATACCTACGGCCTCCGCCTGCAGGGAAGACCTGTCTCGCCCGCCGGTCACCTGACCGGCGTGCTCAAGATCAACGTGTCGCTCGACGCGGCGGGTGCCCAGCCGCTTGGCGGTTCCCCGCTCGAGATCCCGTACGACGTCACGGTCGTGCCGGGCATCGTCCCCGAGAGCGACGCCATCACGGTCGAGGCGGCGTTCGGGACGGCGCCGGTGATCCGGGACATCCAGGTCACGACGCTGGACGGCGCGCCGCTCGACGCGGAGCTCGTGAACGGCGGCACGGCGAGCTGGGCTCCCAAGGTGAGCGTGCCCGACGGATCGACGATCCGCGTCGCCTTCCCGGCGGCGCCTCCAGGCACGTACACCTATACGCTGAACGCCCTCTCGACGTATCCCCTGGCGAGCGGGTGGGATTACCAGCTCACGAAGCCGATCGCGCTGACGTACGTCGTCACCCCCAACGCCGTTCCCGACCATCTCTTCTCGCCGGCCGAGGTGACCGTGACGATGTCCCAGTACTCGGGCTCCGTACTGGTGATGAGACCCGTCCTTCTTCTCAACGAGGGCGTCACACAGACCTCGCCGCATCCGGCCGTGGAGTACCTGACCCATCCCGCCACAGCGGACGGCAACCCGGCAGCGCAGGACTGGCTCAACTCGTGGAGCCAGACGCTCCACCCCTCCGGCGCGTACTCCTGGTGGTCGATCTGGCAGGAGTTCTCGACGACCAGCGTCGACTGGTACGGCAACTTCTCCAGGTTGCCGCCCGGGAGCTACACCGCGCGCGTCGGCTTCACGCTGTCGAAGGCGGACGTCGAGCAGGTGGTCTACCTTCCAGTCACGCTGGAGGTCACGCCGTGACTGGGCTCACGGCGAGCGGCGCCCTGAGGATTCGTTCAGGGTGACGGCGGCGCGAACGAGGGCCTTCAGCGCCTCCTCGTCGATCTCCTCGCCCTCGTGGAGGTCGATGGCGCGCCTGGTGTTGCCATCGAGGCTCGAGTTGAAGAGGTGCGAGGGGTCCTTCAACGAGGCGCCCTTGAAGAAGGTCAACTTCACGACGCTCTTGTAGGTCTCGCCGGTGCAGATCGACCCGCCGTGAGACCACACAGGGACGCCTCTCCACTTCCACTCCTCGACCACCTCGGGGTCTGCCTGCTTGATCACGGTCCGAAGCCGAGCGAGCGTCTTGCCCCGCCAGTCGCCCAGCTCCTCGATCCTCGCGTCGATCAGCTCGGAGGGAGACTCGCCTTTCGAGCGGCTCTTCTTCATGTCATCTCCACGCGTGGGTCATCAGGCCCACCGCTCCAGCCACTCGCGCTCCCACGCTTCCTTCGCGCGGTGAGCGTCCGCGCTCGGCGCCTCCAGCGAGACGACGGGCACCGGGTCACCGAAGAAGTCGCCGTGACCGTGGGCGGCCACCCCATCGCCCGTCTCGACCCAGCACTCCCCCATCGCGGCGTAGGCGCTGGCGGGCTCCCCGCCCGTCACCTCGGCGGCGATCGCGCGGGCCACGATTTCCCCCTCCCCGCTTGCGAACGTGGCGGCCTTCGGAAGCGGCTTCCCCATCTTCAGGGGGATTCCGGTGACGTCCCCGATGGCCCAGACACGGTCGAAGCGCGTACGGAGCGTCGCGCGGTCCACCGGGACCCACCCGCTCTCGCCCGTGAGGCCCGACTCACGCACGACGCGCGGGGCACGATGGGGCGCGACGAACGCGAGCAGGTCGTACGGAGCCGACGCTCCGTTCGCGAAATGAAGCTGACGCGTCGCCGCGTCCGCACGCACGACCTGATGCTCCGGGTGGTACGTGATGTTCTTGGTGCCGAGAAGGCCGCGCACCGCGGCCGAGACCGCGGGACCCGCGACCCCCATCGGCGCCGGCTCCGCGGCATAGAGGTCGATGCTGGACCTCTCGCGGACGCCCCTGCGGCGAAGGCTCCACTCGATGAGCATCGCCGCCTCGTACGGCGCGGCCGGGCACTTGTACGCGGGGGCCGCGGTGAGGACGACGATCCGACCGCCGTCGAAGCGCGAGAGCGCGTCGCGCAGCGCGACGGCGCCCTCGAGCGAGTAGAACGAGTGTCCCGCATCCACCAGCCCAGGAACCCCCGCCGGGTCGAGATCCGCGCCGAGGGCGATGACGAGGTGATCCGCCTCGAGCTCCCGCGCTCCCACGGTCACGCGGCGCGCGGCCGGGTCGATCCGCTCGATCTCACCGGTCACCACCTCGATCCCTCGACGCGAGAGCGCGGCGACGGGCCGCGTGACGTCCTCGCGCCGGCTTTCGCCGAGGATGAGCCGGAGGAGCGAGGCTCCGAGCACGAAGCGGTCGGAACGCTCGACCACGGTGATCGTGTGGTCCGAAGGAAGCAGCCGGCGCAGCTCCGTGGCGACGACGTTGCCGCCGACGCCGCCTCCCAGGACCAGGACGCTCGCGCCCATGACGACCTCCGTGCGCCCTCAGATGCTGCGCGCGCGCGTACGGCGCAAGCAGTCTTCTTGACCGGGCCCTGGCGGGAAGCCGAGGAAGCGACCCCCGAGGCGATGGACGGGCGGGCTCGCCGCCTCGCCTGCACATGGGACTCCCCACGGGGGATCGCTCATTTTCGGTGCCTGGCGAGTCCATTCCTCGGCAAGAGAGGAGAATTCAGATGAGAAAGCTGATCGTCTCGGAGTTCGTCTCGCTCGATGGCGTCATGCAGGCTCCCGGCGGAGCCGACGAGGACACCGAAGGTGGCTTCCAGCACGGCGGCTGGACGTGGCCGTACTGGCACGACGACATCGGGAATGCGTTCGGTGCGTTGATGCAGGAGGTCGATGCGCTCCTCCTGGGACGGAAGACGTACGTCATCCACGCGACCGCGTTCGAGCCGATGAAGCCCGGCGATCGGTTCGGCGACCTCATGAACGCCCCAGCGAAGTACGTCGTGTCCAGGACCCTCGACAAACCCATCTGGCGAGACACGACCATCATTCGCGACGACGCCATCGAGGCGATCCGCAAGCTCAAGGCCGCACCCGGCAAGGACATCCTCACCGATGGGAGCCACGAGCTCGTGCACGCGCTGCTCGAGCACGACCTGGTCGATGAGCTCCATCTCCTGCTGTACCCCGTCACCCTGGGCGGCGGGAAGAGGCTCCTCCCGGAGCGCGTTCACAGGGCGTTCGTGTTGAGGTCGGCCACGCCCTACCCGAGCGGCGTCGTCGGCCTCGACTACGAAGCACGGCGATGACGAACGCGATCGAGACGACAGGACTGGTCAAGCACTTCGGCGTGACCCGCGCGCTGGACGGCGTGGATCTCCGCATCCGCCAGGGAACCGTCTACGGCCTGCTCGGCCCGAACGGCGCCGGCAAGACCACCACCATCCGCATCCTCGCCACGCTGCTCCGGCCGACCGCGGGCCACGCGAGCGTGCTCGGTCACGACGTCGTGCGGGAGGCCGACACGGTCCGCAGGAAGGTGAGCCTGACGGGGCAGTTCGCCTCGGTCGACGAGGACCTGACGGGCAACGAGAACCTCGTGCTGGTGGGCCGGCTGCTCGGGTTGTCGTGGCGCGACGCGAGGCGGAGCGCGTCGGAGCTGCTCGAGGCGTTCGGTCTCGACGACGCTGCCGGACGGCAGGTGCAGACCTACTCCGGCGGCGAGCGACGGCGCATCGACATCGCCGCGAGCCTGGTGACGGTCCCGGAGATCCTGTTCCTCGACGAGCCCACCACCGGCCTCGATCCGCGCAGCCGCACCCAGGTCTGGGAGCTGGTGCGCCGCATCGCGGCCGACGGCACGACGGTGCTCCTGACCACGCAGTACCTCGACGAGGCGGACCGGCTCGCGGAGCGGATGGCGGTGATCGACCACGGTCGCGTCATCGCCGAGGGCACGAGCCGCGAGCTCAAGGCGTCGGTCGGCTCGAACGCGCTGCACGTGCGTCTCGTCGATGCCCGCCAGCGAGCCGAGGCGCAGCGGCTCATCACCCGCGTGCTGGGCGACGGCGTGCTGCCGGGGTCGGAGCCGACGGAGGTGGCCGCGCGGCTCGAGGACGCGGCGCAGGCAGCGGCCGTGATCTGCGGCGCTGACCCAGGTCGGCATCGAGATCGCTCAGTTCTCGGTCGGGGATCCCAGCCTCGACGAGGTCTTCCTCGCGCTCACCGGGCGGCCGGCCGAGGCAGCTCGGACGGAGCCGAATCCATGAACGCCGCCCACGAGGTCCTCGCGATCCGCACGCGACCGCGTCCCGCCTCGGCTCCCTCTGCCGTGCTCACGCTCGCGTGGCGGGCGCTGCTCAAGATCAAGCACGTCCCCTTCCAGCTCTTCGACGTGACCGTCACGCCCATCATGTTCACGCTGCTCTTCACGTTCATCTTCGGCGGCGCGCTGGCCGGCACGCCACGCCGGTACGTCCAGTACCTGCTGCCCGGCGTCCTGGTGCAGACGGTCCTGTTCATCACGGTCTACACGGGGGTGGGGCTCAACACGGACATTCGCAAGGGACTGTACGACCGCTTCCGCTCGCTCCCCATGTGGCAGCCCGCCCCGCTGCTCGGCGCGCTGGCCGGCGACGTGTTCCGCTACTCGGTCGCGTCGGCGCTGATCCTCGTCGTCGGGTTCATCCTGGGCTTCCGGCCGCAGGGCGGCGTCACGGGTGTCCTCCTCGCGGTGGCGCTGGTGCTGACGTTCAGCTTCGCGCTGTCCTGGCTCTGGATCATCGTCGGCATGCTGGTCCGGACGCCGGAGTCGGTCATGACGACGAGCTTCGTCTTCCTCATGCCGCTGACGTTCGCGAGCGACATCTTCGTCGACCTCGAGACCATGCCGGGGTGGCTGCAGGCCGCCGTCGGCCGCAACCCGGTGACGCACCTGGCGAACGCGTCGCGCGGCCTGATGCACGGACGGCCGGCGGGAGGCGACGTGCTCTGGACCCTCCTGGCGTCCGCCGTCATCGTGCTCGTGGCGTCGCCCATCGCGATGCGGCTGTATCGCAAGGAGCGCTGACCGCTGCTCGATCCGGTCCCGCCCAGACCTCCCCGCCCCGCAGCCAGGTGAGCCAGTCCGGCGCCTGCCCGTGGACCGCCAGGAAGCCGCCGTGCACGCAGCGCAGATGGTGGAACGCGCACAGGCCCACCTGGTTCTCGGGATCGTCGCTTCCGCCGTGCGAGCGGTAGGCGATGTGATGCGCGTGGGCGGCCTGGCGGCTGCAACCCGGCACCTGGCACCACCCCTCGTCCCGCTCGCGGACTCGCTCCGAGGCCGTCCTCGAGCGCCTCGCGCCTCCGCCCCAGGTCTCGAGGAAGTGAAACGCCACCACCGCGAGGCACCGTCCTGTCGGGAGCACGTGCCCGAAGCGCTCGCGGACCGATCCTATCGCCGCCGCGAGGAGCACCGCCACCCGGCGCGGCAGCGGGGCGGCCATCGTCCGTCGCGCGCGCATCTGCCGCTCGCGCTCGAGCTCCACCTCGCGCCTGAGCGCGATGCAGGTCGCCTCGACCGCCCGCGGGATCCATGCCGCGATGTCGGCCTCCGGGAACCGCGCCAGCACCCGCAGCTTCTCGTAGGCCACGCCCTGCCGCAGCGCCTCCCGGAGCGCCGGCGATCCCGAGAGCCGCTCCTCGAGCGCGACCCGCTGCTCCAGCGCGCGCGACGGGAGCCCCAGCCGCTCCTCCACGTACTGGCGGAAGCTGCCGTACCCGAGCAGGAGGTGCATCCCGCTCCGCTTCACGGCGTGCCCGCACCGGCCGATGAGGAGCTCCCACCCGGCCCGCAGCTCGGCGAGCTCGCGGAGCCGTGCATCGATCGCCTGCGCGGTCATCGTCTCGTCGAACCGGAGGTCCCCCGCGGCGAGCTCCGGGACCGCGGGAAGCTCCGCCCACTCGTCGGGTCCCGTACCCGCGGCTCGCCGGCAGCCAGGCTCGAGGCCCCGCGCCCGGAACCCGGGCCCCAGCGGGCGCGCGCCGTCCGAGTCTCCGTCCGTCGAGAACTCTGCGAGGTACTCCTGTGCGAGCGCCTCGAGCTGCTCGACGCGGGTCGAGCCCGGCATCAGCCCCCGGGCCACCTCGACCGCCGCGTCGACGACCAGCCGATCCTCCGGCGGCAGATGCGTGCGCAGCTCGACCCAACCCTCCTCGTCCTCGTTCCCCGGCACCCGCGGCACCCGAGCCGCGCGGACGGACGCCTCCAGCTCCCGCACCGTCCCGGAGCAGGCCCGCTCGACCCAGCGCGCCTCGGCGTCGCCCACCGCGACCGGCAGCACCGTCTCCGCCGCGCGGAGCCGGACCCGCCCCGAGCGCAGCGCCTCCCGCAGCAGCGGGCGGGTGCGCAGCTCGGCACCCAGCCGGGCCAGACCCTCCGCGGTGCGCTTCCCCAGGTCGAGCGCCTCGCGGGCATAGTCGTCGAGGTGGCAGCCCAGCTCCGCCAGCCGGTCGCCCTGCCTCAGCGCCGCGAGCCCCTCGGCGATGGCGAGGTCCAGGCAGCCCCGGATGCGCGCCGCCCAGGCGAGGAGGTGCTCGCACGCGTCCGCCTCGGGCTGGCCGCCGCGGAACAGCGTCTCGAGCTCGGCCCGGGTGAACGGCGGCAGCTCCACGCGCGGCGGCGCCCAGCCGGCCAGGGGCGGCGGCGCGTCGAGCTCCGTCATGGCGAGCGCGGCGTCCATCGCGTCGAGGCTCGCACGCGGGTCTGACACTCACGGTCAACACGACGCGGCGATCGGAGCCGGCGCGCATCCGATCGTCGATCGACGGATTCACGCGGCAAGGCGGGCGTTTACGGGGAGCGTCCGATCGTGGCGAGGCCCCGGACGATCGCGCCCGTCACCGCTGGCCGTACGTGCGGACGAGCTGCTCGAGCACGCCCGCCATCTCCGCGCGCTTGGACATGAGCGTCTCGGGCGAGCCGTTGGTCGTGTACATGTCGGGGAAGACCGTCTTCGCGACGCGGAGCGCGTAAGCGCTGCACGAGCCGGTGGCGCCGGTGGCGGGGTCGGTGCACGTGGGGTACCTGGACAGCATCTGGAGGTACTCGAAGTCCTCCATGCCCTCGCGGATCATCTTGAGGCGGAGGGAGGGGACCGGGACGTCGGAGCCGGCGGGGCCGCCGATGCGGGCGGTGGTCCCGGGGTAGAAGAGCGTCCCGTCGCCGTTCCCGGTGAACGCCCACTGGCTCGACCAGGCAGCGCCGGAGTACGCGTACGCCGTCTCGTAGTACAGCTCACCGGTCTCGCCATACCCGAAGAGCAGCCACTGCATCGCGCGGTTCCGGATGGCGTTCGCGTCGATCATGTAGCTCGGCCACCCGGCGCCATACGAGCTCACGCCTCCGCAGTCGTGGCTCATGCAGCTCTGGTAGCTCCACAGCTCCCGGGGGATGCCGGTCTCGATCGGCGTCGCGCCTGGCGTCGGCGGGTACAGCGAGGTGTTCGCGAGCCAGCCGTCGTACGCGGGCCGCTGGTTCCCCGCGTAGCTGCTCGTGCCCTTGTCGTCCATGTGGTTCACGACGGGGACGATGACGTCGAGCACCGCCGAGGCGCTGAGGCCGGAGGAGGGGTTCGCGGTCGCGAGCTGGACGCTGGTCGTCACCAGGGATCGAATGGGCGGGTTCGCGCGGTGCGCCGCGGTCGCGCGCGTGACGATGTCGGTCCAGGCGCACGTGCCGGGCGGCTCGTCGCAGGCGTACTGGAAGAGGATGTTCCTCGGCCACCCGCTGGTCGAGGCGTTCTGGTCGAAGAACGTCGACCACGCCTGGAGCTTCGCCTGGTCGGCCAGCCCGCCGAGGTACTCGACCGCCGTCATCCTGGCGCCGGCGAGCCGGGTCGGGGCCGTGCCGTCCAGCAGGTTGCCGTAGCTTGCCTTGAAGTAGTTCAGGTCCGCGTAGGCCCAGCCGTCGTCCACGTGCGAGAGCGACACGCGGTGGTCGAGCGCGTACTGACCATATCGGTTGCGGATCCGGGTGAAGGTCGCGAGGTCGGCGGGGTTGAAGCCGTGCCCTGCCGGGAGCGCCCCATACCCGAGGCCAAAGGCGGAGCGCAGCGACGCCGTCGAGGGCAGCGTGAAGGCCCACACCGTGAGCTGGACCGGCACGGTGACCGTGTTCGCACCGCCGTACGTGACGGTCACGGTGCCCGAGTACACGCCCGGCGGCGCGCCGGCGGGGACGAAGACCTCGTACCAGATCGCCCGGCTGTCGCCGTTCACGTCGAACGACGTGAAGGCGTTCCGTTGCTGATCCAGGAGCTCGTCGCGATCGGGGACGAGCGCGTCCGGCCAGGGACCGGTCTTGCTCTCCGGATCCGCCGAGGACACCTGCGTGACGTCGATCGTCGCTTCCCGGAAGAGGTGCACGCCCGGACGAAGCCCCGCTGCCGGCCGGGAGCCGGGAATGACGTACGGAGCGCCCGACGCCCCCTGCTGCACGAGGTCGCTCGCCACGGCGATGACGCCGCTGGCGGAGCCGGTGATCACGATCTGGAACGCCTCGAACTCGTTCCTGGCGGCGCTGATCTGCGCCGCGGCGCCCGGAGTGCCCGCCGGCTCGGACGGTCGGATCTTCTTCAGGGCGGGCGCGACCCAGACGGTCGGCTGTCGCGTCGAGGCCGCGAAGCTGGCGGTCACGCTCGCGCCTCCGGACGGCATGGTGAACGAGCAGCTCGTCCCGTTGCACGCGCCCGAGTAGCCGGTGAGCGTGTAGCCCGGCGCGCTCGCGACGATGGTGAGCGCCGTGCCGGCGGGGTAGCGGGCCGCGCAGGGTCCACCGTTGCACCCGAAGCTGGCGCCGATCGCCGTCGGGCTGGATGCGAGCGACAGCGGCAGCGGCCGCTTCGGCGCGGCTCCGGAGGAAAGCGGTGCCAGCAGCATGACCGCGGTCCCGATCAGCACGGCCGACGCGAGGACGCTCCCTCGGGTCCGGTTGTCGACGCTCCGCCTCTTCGTCCAAGCGCCTTGTCGCATGCCTTCGACCCTCGCCAGGGAGCCCACTCCCACCCCGACGCTTGTCGCACGACGGGTCAGGCGCTGGAAGGGAGGGCGGGGGTTCGTGGGCCTGCCCTGTCGGCCGCCAGGCGGGCGGCCGTGCGAGCGCACCAAAGGTGAAGCCGCGCCTGCGCCAGGGGCGGGAGCACGGGGCTGCCAGATGCCGCCGGGGACCGCTCCCGGAGCGAGGGGTGAAGCAGGCCTGTCCGATGCGTTGCCGGCTTCTACGCCGCGCCCGCGTCAAGCGACGACTCGTCGCGCACGAGCACGATCTTGCCCGCCACGCCCCCCCTCCCGAGCAACTCCTGCGCCTGCCTTGCTTCGGCAAGAGGGAATCGCTGCGCGATGAGCGGCTTGATCTCTTGCTTCTTCAGGAGGTCGAGCAGGGCGATCAGATCCTGTCGAAACCATGCCGGCTTCATTCGCTTGAGCGTCTGGATGCTGTAGGGGACCACCCGCCTCCGGCCCGGGAGAAGCCAGCCGCCGGCGATGTAGAGCGCGAAGATGGCGGTTCCACGAAAGCGTTGCCGGCGACCTGGACGACTCGAGGTCAATCCCTCCCCACGAATCGAGCTCACGAG
Source organism: uncultured delta proteobacterium (assembly GCA_963733485.1). GTDB lineage: Bacteria > Myxococcota > Myxococcia > Myxococcales > Anaeromyxobacteraceae > Anaeromyxobacter. The sequence continues at coordinate 56,737 of CAVTDL010000010.1, forward strand.
GCCATAGCCCACCACCCTCCCGCCACGCCGGAGAGCCCTGCGGGATTGCCAGAGGTGCGCGCCGCCCATGGGGTCGAAGACGACGTCCACACCCTCCCCCGTGAGTCGGTGAACCTCCTTCACGAAGTCCTGATGCTGGTAATCGATCGGGACCCCGCCCAGGCCGGAGACGACCGGCGCCCCTCGCGATGAGCACGTCCCGTACATCTCCAGCCCGGCGAGGCGCCCGAGCTGCATCAACGCCGTTCCGACCCCACCTGCCGCACCGTGAATCAGCGCGCGCTGGCCCGATCCGACCTTCGCGGAGCGATGCATCATCTGGTACGCGGTGATGTAGTTCAGCACGAGGCAGACGGCCTCGGCGGCGTCGAGCCCAGGGGGCACCGGAACCAGCTCACGCTCCGGCAAGCAGACGAACTCCGCGTACGCGCCATGGATCGGCATCGCGGCGACCATCTGGCCCGGCTGGACTCCAGCGACACCGGCGCCGACCCGATCCACCACGCCAACCAGATCCCAGCCCGGCGTGAAGGGCACCGGGGGCGTCTCGGGGTGAATGCCCTCGCGCGCCATGACGTCGGGCAGGGACACGCCCGCGGCCAGCACTCTCACCCGAGCTTCGCCACCCTTCGGCTCGGGGCACTCCTCTTCGATCACCCGGAGTGCATCGGGCCCGCCGTAATGAGTGACGATGATGCGCGTGTGCTTCATGACGTCGAACGACGAGGCTCACTCCCCAGGCGACAGACCCTGTCTCCCGTCTGCCGGTCCGTCGGGCGGGAGCGTCGATTGACGACACGGACTCTGCGCTGATCGGCCGCACGCCGGAACGGGTCGACCACGGACATTTGGACCGCCCCGAACGGTGGAGGTTGGCAACTGCCACTGCACCTCGTGCCGGAGTGGTCCGCGGCCCACGCCGGCCGCCGGGGCTGTCCCTGCTATACGTCGGACATGGCGAACCGCAGCGTCGCGTTCTTCGAGACGCAGTTCCGGAAGCAGGTCGCGGCGCATGACTTCTCGCTCAATCCGTTCGAGGAGGCGGCCCTACCCTACGTCTCGGGCCGGGTGCTCGACCTCGCGTGCGGACTCGGCAACCTGAGCCTCGCAGCCGCGAGGAGGGGGTGCGAGGTGGTCGCGGTGGACGCGAGCCCCACCGCCGTCGAGCACCTCTCCTCCATCGCGAGGGGCGAGGCGCTGCAGCTCACCGCCGCCATGGCGGAACTCCCGCAGTACGAGATCCCGGGGTCCTTCGACACCGTCGTCGCCATCGGGGTCCTGATGTTCTTCCCTCGCCAGGCGGCGCTCGAGCTGCTGGACCGGGTCAAGTGCGCCGTACGTCCCGGTGGCTGCGCCGCCGTGACCGTGCTCATCCAGGGCACGACGTTCATGGAGATGTTCGAGGGGGACCGCTTCTACCTGTTCGCGCCGGAGGAGCTCGAGGAGGCGTTCGCCGGCTGGGAGATCCTCCTGTCTCGCCGTGGCGATTTACCAGGGCCAGGAGCGACGGTGAAGCGGTTCTCCGCGATCGTCGCCCGCAAGCGCGGTCTCGAGTGATCCTCGGGCGCCGGTCCCAGCTCCGATCTGGGCAGCCCTCGCGACGGTCCCGAGCCTCTTGACCGCGCCATCCCCCGGGCCGTAATCTCAGACTCATGAGGTGCTAGTTGAAATCATCCCTGTACGGAGCCGGTGCCGAGTACGCGCTGCACTCGCTCCTCGTCCTCGCGGCGCGCTCCGAGCCGGTCAGCGTGCGGGACCTCGCGAGCTTCCAGGCGCTCCCCGAGCGATTCCTCGCGAAGATCCTCACCAAGCTCGAGAAGGCGGGGCTCGTGGAGGGGATCGAAGGGGTCAGCGGCGGCTTCGCGCTGGCGCGCCCCCCGGAGCGGATCGCGGTGAGGGACGTCCTCGAAGCCGTCGACCCGAACCGCACGCTCTTCGAGTGCGCCGAGATCCGGCGCCACTGCGCGCTCTTCGGCAAGGAGCCTCCCTCCTGGAGCGTCTCCGGGATGTGCCGGATTCACCTCTTCATGAGCGAGGCGGAGCGCGCGCTCCAGGCGTTCCTCGGCCTCGAAGACGCTGGCCGATCTGGGCCGCGAGTTCGAGCGGAAGGCCCCGGACCAGTTCGTCCGGGACGCCGAGAGCTGGTTCAAGCTCCAGCGGAGCCGGCGGACGGCGGGCAGGAGGAAGGGCCGACGCGGCGAGGCGTGATGGGCGTCGGTGGTCGTGGACCTTGCTCCAACGAAGGAGCGGCGCCGTCGACGCGGCCGCGGGTCAGGCAAGGATGCGCGCGAGCTTCTCCGGCTCCAGCGGCTTCGCGAGGTGGCCATTGAATCCGGCGGCCTCCGCGGTGGCCACGTCCTCGGGCTGTGCGTACCCGGAGACCGCGTAGATCCGGAGTCCCGCCGGACCGCCGGCCCGCAGCGTCCGCGCGACCGCGAACCCGTCCATGCCGGGGAGCCCGATGTCGCAGAGGATCACGTCGGGTGGGCGGGCGCGCGCTCGCGCGATGGCGCTGGCGCCGTCGTGGGTGACCTCGGCTTCGTGGCCGAGCAGCTCGATGAGCTGCGCGAGCGTTTCGGCCGCATCCTGGTTGTCGTCCACGACGAGGACGCGGCGGCGAGACCTCGCAGGCAGGGTTTCATCCTCGCGGCGGTCGTCCCCGACGGAGCGCGACACCAGCGGGATGGTGACGATGACCTCGGTCCCATGCCCCGACCCGCCGCTGGCCGCCGTGACCTCGCCCCCGTGGAGCGCGACGAGCCCTCTCACGAGGGCGAGCCCGAGGCCTAGCCCGCCCTCGCTCCTCGCCAGCGTCTGAGTCCCCTGCGTGAACGGCTCGAACATGGTCTCGAGGAGCCCCGGCTCGATGCCGGCGCCGGTGTCCCGGACGCGGATCACCGCGCTTCCATCTTCCGGCCGCAGGTCCAGCGTCACCCTTCCACCGCCCGGGGTGAACTTCGCCGCGTTGTTCAGCAGGTTGCCCAGGACCTGCGCGAGCCGGGTCTCGTCGCCGTTCACGATGAGGGGCGCCCGGGGCAGGTCGACCGTGAGCTCCAGGCCCCGGTCCAGCATGAGGGCCCGGTAGTCCTCGGCGGTCCGGCTCGCGAGCGCCGCGAGGTCGACGTCCGCGCGTCGCAGCTCGATCTTTCCCCGGGCGATGCGCGTCACGTCGAGGAGGTCGTCCACGAGCCGCGTCAGGTGCGCCACCTGCCGGGAGGCGACGTCCTTCGCCCGGTGCGCCTGCTCGCCCGTCGGCTCGGCCCGGTCGAGGATCCAGAGCGCGTTCCGGATGGGCGCGAGCGGGTTCCGCAGCTCGTGCGAGAGCATCCCGAGGAACTCGTCCTTGCGGCGGTCTGCCTCGAGCAGGCGCGCGTTCAGCTCCGTCTGGCGCGCCTCGGCGCGCTTCCTCTCGGTGATGTCGTTGAAGAGGATGGCGACCCGGCGCTCCCGAGGCGCCCCGACGCGGAAGGCGTAGACGTCGTAGAAGCGTCCCAGGGCGTCCGCCGGGTTCTGGAACCGCACGGCCTCGCCGGTCCGGGCCACCTCCCCGTAGATGCGAAACCAGTGCTCCTCGTGCGCCGGAGCGAGCTCACGCATCCTGCGCCCGACGGCGTCCCTCAGGCCGGTGTGGCGCTCGAAGGCGGGGTTGGCATCGAGGAAGCGGTAGTCCACGGGCCTGTCTCCCTCGAAGAGCACCTCGACGATGCAGAACCCCTCGTCGATGGACTCGAACAGGGAGCGGTACTTCGCCTCGGATTGCCGCAGCGCCTCCCTGGCGCGATGCGCCCGCTCACGGTCGAGCTCCTCGAGCCGCTGGTTCGCCGCGCGGAGCTGCCGGTTCACCTCCTGGAAGTCGCTCTCGAGCCGCCGAAGCGAGACGAGCAGCCCGGTCCCCTCGTCCAGCGCGACGCGGTCGACGGTCCCGCTCCACCAGCTCCGATGCCCGCCCACGATCCGCTCGTGGCGGGGGATCTCCACGCGCTCGCCAGCGCCCGCACGGCGGAGCATAGCGAGCGCCCCCTGGCGGGTGCCGGGCAGGACGTCCAAGATGGAGGGCCGGTCCTGAACCCCGAGACCGGTCGCGCGCTGCCACTCCTCGTTCGCGCGGAGCAGGGTGCCGTCGGGCGTGAACAGGGAGAGCCCTACCCCTGCCCTCTCGAAGAGGAGGTCGATCAGCGAGGCTGCCGGCGTGCTCCGAGGCGCACTTTCCATCCGGGACTAGGGTGGTACCTGGACCCCGGAAGATCCTGTCACCACCCACGGCCACCTTGGGGGCTGTCGGTCGCTCCCCCGCTCGTGAGGGCACCGACCGCCCGTCCGTGGCCTCCCGACCGAGCTCAGAGATCGATGACCACGTCTCCGTGGGCCTCGAGCAGCAGATGAGCGCGCTGCCGGCGGCGGGCGGGTCGAGCGGCTCGGGGTCGTAGCCGACCGATCCCGAGACGAGCCCGCTCTCGCAGTTGTGGCAGACGCCGGTGCGGCACGACCACCGACCGGCACGTCGCAGGCCTCGGCGAGCTCGAGCAGGCTCTGGAACGAAGGGTTCCACCGGACGGCGAGCGCGCTCCGCGCGAAGGAGACGAGCGGTCCCGTTTCCGGCGCTCCGACGGGTGGATGCGGCGGACGCGGCGCCAGCGGGCACGATCCCCGGGGTCATCGACTCGCCGGGCCCGAACACCTCGGTGTGGATCCGCCCGTGGGAGACGCCCCACCCGGCGAGGCCCTCGGTCAGATCGCTGCAGGAACGCGGCCGGGCCGCACAGGTAGAAGTCGGCATCGCGAGGCACCCCCACCGCCTCGAGCGCAGCGATGGTGAGGCGTCCGGGGGCGTCGAAGTCAATCCCGGGCAGGTCGTCCGGGCGCGGCCTGCTGTAGCGGACGTGAGAGTGCCCGCTGGGGAGCGCACGCAGCAAGCCGCGCACTTCCTCGCGCGAACGGGTGGTCGTCACCGTTGCGTGCGCCGAACAGCCACCACACGTCCCGCCTCGAGGCCCCGGCCGCCAGCGCGTGGAGCATCGCCAGCACCGGGGTGGCGCCCACGCCGGCGCTGAGCAGGACCACGGGTCCCTTGCCCTCACGTAGCGTGAAGGCTCCCGCGGGCGCGCTCACCTCGAGCAGGTCGCCCACCCGAGCGCGGTCGGCGAGGTAGGCGCTCGCCACGCCCTGGGGCTCGCGCTTGACGCTGACGCGCCACCGCTCGAGGCTCGGTGGGCCCGACAGCGAGTAGCTGCGCAGCAGCGGGAGCTGCTGCGGGCGTCGGGCCGGAGCCTCAGCACCACGAACTGCCCGGCCAGCGCGGCCACGAGCGGGGCGCCGTCGGAGGGCTCGAGCTCGATGGACACGACGCTGCTGCACTCCGGGGCGATGCGCGCGATGCGCAAGGGGCGGAAGCCAGGCCATGCCGGCGGCGGCCCCGACGCGAGGGTCGAGGCCGGGGTTGCCCGCCGGCACCCCCGCGCCCGCGATCCCTCCCTCGTGATCGAGCATGGCCTGGAAGGACCCTCTGCCAGCCCGGGCTCAGCGCCGGGATGCGGAGCGCCCGCTCCAGCTCCGTCACGCAGGTGGCCGGGCAGGTAGAGGAGCGCGTTCGACCTGCGCGACGGTCATGCGCTCGGGGCCCTCCGCCACCTTCACGATCTCGTCGCCCGCCGCGACCTCGCCCTCCTGGAGGACGCGCATGTAGAAGCCCGGGCCTGCCGCTCGAGACGAGCAGCGCCGGCATCCGGGGCTCGTCCATGCGGATGCCGACGCGGTAGCAGGTCACGCGCGGCTGGGTCACCTCGAAGACCGCTCCGCCGATGCGGTAACGGTCGCCGATGCAGACCTCGTCGTCGGGCAGCCCCTCGACGGTGAAGTTCTCGCCGAATTGCCCGAAGGTGAAGTCACTCCGGCCGAGCGCCTTCTCCCAGTACCGGTAGGAGTCGATCTGGTAGACGAGCACGGCACGCTGCTCGCCGCCGTGGCCGGCCGAGATCGCCCTGCCTGTCGCCGTCGAGGTCGAGCCGCCTCACCATGCGGGGGCCTGCCACGGGCGCCTTCCAGACCGAGGTGTGAATGGTCCGGCCGTGCCACGCGACGTCGCGGGGAAGACCCACGTTCACCGACAACAGGCGAGCCACCTGGTACCCCGTCGCTCCCTCGCCTCGCCAGTAAACGTGGCCTGGCGCTGAAGGATGGCTCGATGTTTAGGAAGCTCCGATCCCCGTCGCGACCGGAAAATGCGGCCGCCTCAGGGGGGACCGGCGGGATCCAGCGCCAGCTCGCGCCCATCCAGGACGACGCTAACCGCCCGGAATCACGGCTCGACCATCGGGCCAGGCTTCCCCGCGCTCCAAGCGCGCGCGGCGCCGAATTGCTTCCCGCCACCGGCTGTGGCAGGGTGCGCGGCCGCGACGCCGTGGAGCTGGGTGAACGGCGCGCTCCGGACCCGTCGTCCCCGCTGCGAGAAGCTCGGCGGAGCGCGACGGGTTCGACACAAGCGGCGTCCACGCTGGCCTGCAGACGGCCGGCGAGCGGGGCGCCGTTCCCACATCGCCCAAGCTGCTCGGAACGCCCTCGCGGGTGGAGGTACGACGTGTACACGGATTTCTCGAAGCTCCGGAACATCGGGATCTCGGCCCACATCGACAGCGGGAAGACCACGCTGACCGAGCGGATCCTCTTCTACACCAACCGGATCCACGCCATCCACGAGGTGAAGGGCAAGGACGGCGTCGGCGCCACGATGGACTCGATGGAGCTCGAGCGCGAGCGCGGCATCACCATCGCCTCCGCCGCGACCCACTGTGAGTGGCAGGGGCTCCACTTCAACATCATCGACACCCCCGGCCACGTCGACTTCACCATCGAGGTCGAGCGGTCGCTGCGCGTCCTCGACGGGGCCATCCTGGTGCTCTGCTCGGTGGCCGGCGTCCAGAGCCAGTCGCTCACCGTCGACCGCCAGATGCGGCGCTACAAGGTGCCGCGCCTCGCCTTCGTCAACAAGTGCGACCGGTCCGGCGCGAACCCGCTCCGGGTGAAGGACCAGCTCCGCGAGAAGCTCCAGCACAACCCCGTGCTGATGCAGCTCCCCATCGGCCTGGAGGACAAGTTCGAGGGCGTGGTCGACCTCGTGACCATGAAGGCGGTCCGCTTCAGCGGCAAGGACGGCGAGGTCATCGCGGAGTCGGAGATCCCCGCCGAGCTCCAGGAGCAGGCGGCCAAGGCGCGCGAGGAGCTGCTCGACGCCGCGTCGATGTTCTCCGACGAGCTGACCGAGGCGATCCTCGAGGACCGGGTCACCGAGGACCTCATCAAGTCGGCCATCCGCAAGGGGACGATCGAGCTGAAGCTCACGCCGGTGTTCATGGGCTCGGCGTACAAGAACAAGGCCGTCCAGAAGCTGCTCGACGGCGTGGTCGACTACCTCCCCGATCCCACCGAGGTGGTCAACGAGGCCCACGACCTCGCCGCCGACGAGCAGAAGGTGGTGCTCTCGATCGACAACGAGAAGCCGACCGTGGCGCTCGCGTTCAAGCTCGAGGACGGCCGGTACGGCCAGCTCACCTACCTGCGCATCTACCAGGGCAGGCTCTCGCGCGACATGTTCATCACCAACATGCGCACCAAGAAGGACCACCGGATCGGCCGCCTCGTGCGCATGCACTCGGACGAGATGGAGGACATCGACGCGGCCGGGTCCGGCGACATCGTCGCCATGTTCGGCATCGACTGCAACACCGGCGACACGTTCACCGACGGCAAGGTCAAGCTCAACATGACCTCGATGCACGTGCCCGAGCCGGTGATCTCCCTCTCCATCAAGCCGGTCGACTCGAAGAGCGAGGCCAACATGGGGAAGGCGCTCCGGCGCTTCACCCGCGAGGACCCGACCTTCCGCGCCGGCATCGACGAGGAGAGCAGCGAGACGATCATCCGCGGGATGGGCGAGCTCCACCTCGAGGTCTACATCGAGCGCATGAAGCGCGAGTACAACGCGATCGTCGAGGCGTCGCCGCCCCGCGTCGCCTACCGCGAGACCGTCAGCCAGCGCGCCGAGTTCGCCTACACGCACAAGAAGCAGACCGGCGGGTCGGGGCAGTTCGGCCGGGTGTGCGGCTACATCGAGCCGTGCGAGCAGACGTTCGAGTTCGTCGACGACGTGGTGGGCGGCTCGATCCCCCGCGAGTTCATCTCGGCGGTCGAGAAGGGCTTCCGCTCGATGCTCCCGAAGGGTCGCCTGCTCGGCTTCCCGGTGGTGAACGTGCGCGTGGTCATCAACGACGGCGCGAGCCACGCGGTCGACTCGTCCGACATCGCGTTCCAGGAGGCCGCCCGCGGCGCCTGGCGCGAGGGCTTCGACCGCGCCAAGCCGCGGCTGCTCGAGCCGATCATGAAGGTGGTGGTCGAGACGCCCGGCGGAGTTCTCGGGCGGCGTCCTCGGCACGCTCATGCAGCGGCGCGCCATGATCGTCGGGTCGCAGGACGACGGCGGGCTGGCCAGGATCGAGGCCGAGGTGCCGCTCGCCGAGATGTTCGGCTACTCCACGACCCTCCGGTCCTCGACCCAGGGCAAGGCGGAGTTCAGCATGGAGTTCTCCCGGTACCTGCCGGTCCCGGCGGCGATGGCCGAGGAGCTCATGACCAAGGCCGCCGGCAAGAAGGCGGCCGAAGGCGGGAAGAAGTAGAATCCCGCCCGCGCATGATCCGGCAGGAAGCGATCCTCCAGAGCCCGCTGCGGATCCTCGACCGCTCGATCCGCGGCGGGCTCGGCAAGGGTCACCTGGGCGTGATCATGGCGGCGGCGGGCGTCGGAAAGTCCGCCTGCCTCGTGCAGATCGGGCTGGACGCCCTGCTGCGCGCGGAAGCCCGTGCTGCACGTCGCGGTCGGGCAGTCGGTGGAGCACGTCTCCGCCCGCTACGACGCGCTCTTCGAGGAGCTCGCGGAGCGCGTCGACCTGGCCGACCGCCGCGGCGTGCGCGAGGCGATCGCCCACCGGCGGCTCATCTGGTCCTCCATGGAGGGCTCCTTCAGCGTCCGGGCGCTCGAGGAGGCCCTGGCCGCGTTCCACGCCCACCTCGCGGTCTGGCCCAGCGCCATCCTCGTCGACGGCGTCGACTGGGAGGAGCCCGGGTGCGAAGCGATGATCGGCGCGATCAAGGCGAGCGCCGTTCGCATCGGGGGCGAGCTGTGGATGACGGCGCGCGACGCGCGAGGCCCGGAGCGCGGGCTCGCCCGGCGTGTCGCTCCGCTGCTGGACGCGGGCGCCGCGCTCGTCGACGTCTGCATCCTCCTCGAGCCCCACGGGCGGCACGTCCGGCTGACGCTGGTGAAGGACTTCGAGCGGTTCCCCGCGACCGACGTGGCCCTCGTCCTCGAGGGCGGCACGCTGCGGTCGCATGGAGAGGACGAGGAGCCGCCGCCCGCCGAGCGCTCCCCGGAGGAGTTCACCCTGCTCGCGATCGGTTCCGCCGGCGCCGAGGAGGAGTTCGGCGCCTGCGCCGAGCGGTGGGGCCTCGGGGAGGTGAACTACACGTTCGCGGGCCGTCACGAGCTCGCCCGGACCCGCGGGCTCGTCGAGCTGAGCGCGGACGAGCTCAAGGTGGGCGAGGTCAGCGCCGCCTACGTGAAGGCGCACATGCACCGCGCGCTCCCGGAGTCGGCGGAGCTGCGGCGCGTGCTCCAGGTCATCTGGCACCAGGTGAGCACGGCGGGCGAGGTCTTCGCGGTCGGTGCCGTCAACCCCGACAAGACCGTCCACGGCGGGACCGGCTGGGCGGTCGAGCTCGCGCGGCACTGGGGCAAGCCGGCCCACCTGTTCGACCAGCAGCAGAAGCGCTGGCTCCGGTGGGTCGAGCCGGAGTGGGTCGCCGAGCCGCCACCCGCCATCACCCACGAGCGGTTCGCGGGCGCCGGCACGCGCTCCCTGTCCGACGAGGGCCGCGCGGCGATCCGGGCGCTGTTCGAGCGGAGCTTCGGGGCTCCGCCGTCTTAGGCGCTTCCCCGAGACGTCACCCGTCGCCGGCGGACTCCAGGAACGTGATCGCGTCGGCCCAGAACGGGTGATCCGGTGCGAGGTCGAGCCCGTTGTGCGTCGCGTCCGGCTGCTCGACGAGGCGCTTTGGCCCTGGCAGCGCGTCGTGGAGGGCGCGTCCCTGCTCCACGCCGACGACCTCATCGCGGCCGGCCACCAGGACGACGACGGGACGACGAAACGTGGCGAGATCGCGCGCGGGTGCGAAGCGATCGCGGAGCAGCCCGGCCGCCACCGCGCCGTAGTGGCGGCGCGCGACCGCGGCGAGCTCCGCGAACGGCGTCACGAGGATGAGCCCCCGCACGACCTCCGGCCTGCGCGTGGCCGCTCGCGCGGCGACACCGCTCCCGAGGCTCTCGCCCAGCAACCAGACGGGACCGCCCTCACGCGCGGCCGCGTCGATGGCCTCCACGGCTGCGTCCGTGAGCGAGCCCATCCCCGGCGCTCCGGGGCGCGCGCCGTACCCCGGGTACTCGACCAGCGCGACGTCGAGCCCCAGACGTGCGAGCGCCTCGACGTAGTACACGCGGTCGAGTGCGCTCCCCGCGTTCCCGTGCAGCACGAGCATCCGCCCGCGCGGCACCACCGGGCTCGTGGTGCGCCACCCGATGATCGCGCCGCGCGCACCGCGCCATGGGTCGAGCCCGGCGCGTTGCGCGCGAGAGAGCGCCTCGGACGCGGTGAACCGGTCCGGGAAGTACAGGACCCGGCGCTGCAGGAAGAACACGGCCGCGAGGCACGCGGCCGAGAGCGCGGCGAGGAGGAGGAAGGTGCGCACCGGACGAGCGTAGCGGGACGCGCGGGCGGCTGGAACACGATCGCCTCGCCCTCCCCGTCGGCCGTGAACCGCGCGCCGATGGTCCATCGCTCGCGATCCCGCCGAGTGACCGGGCAATCGAGGATCAGGTGGTGCGTCGCGCGTCCGCCCGCGCCGGTGGTGAGCGGTGGTGAGAGCAGGCCCCGCCGGAGCCTGGACGCTATCGTTTCCGAGAGGAGGAACGAGATGAGCCGTCACGAAGACCGCAGCGGGAAGACCAGGACGGACCCTCAGACCGAGAAACATCAGCGGGAGCGTACCGTCGCTCCGCCAATCGAGCGGGAGCACGAGACGCAGGCAGGTATCCGGGAGGAGGACGAGAAGCGCGAGAAGCAGGAGAAGCAGCAGAAGCGCCCGGACGAGCGCCGCTGAGGTGCTCGCGCCGTGCCTGGCGGCCACGCCGTGGTCGCCGCGATTGCCGCGTCGGGAGGGCGACCAGACCACCGGTCATGCAGCCTCCCGGCGCGGTGCTGATCGAGGCTCGCCTCATCGAGCCTGACTCAGAATCCACTCCGGCGCGTCGACGGTCCGCGCCTCTCGCACGTTGCCCGTGTTGAGGGTGCCGGCTGGCTCCACCAGCAGCACCTCGGCCTCCGCCTCGGCGACGGGGCGGTGCTCCATGCCCCGGGGGACCACGATCAGCTCACCGGGACCGAGGTCGGCCGCGCCTTCCTGGAACTCCACGCGCAGGCGCCCGCGGATCACGAGGAAGAGCTCGTCCTCGAGCTCGTGGTGATGCCAGGTGAAGGCACCCAGCAGCTTCACGATCTTGACGTGCTGGCCGTTGAGGGCCGCGACCACGCGCGGGTGCCAGTGGTCGCGCACGAGGTTCAGCTTCTCGGCGAGGGTCACCTTCTCGGGGACGGACATGGCCCACTCCTAGCCTGGCACGGGTCTCCTCGCCCACCGCCTCGATGCGGATCAGGCGCTACCCCGCCTCGCCCTGACGGTGCGCCAGAACAGGCGAGAAGGCGGGCGCACACACCGCCACGTACTCCGCACCCTCGGCATCCGGCGTCGAGTAACGCACCGTCTCCCCGGCCCTGACCAGCACCGCCTCCCCCGCCCGCACGTCCAGGGCGCCATCCGACCCATCGACCCGGAGGACGCCCTTGAGGACGAGCGTCACCTCGTCGAAATCCGGCGTCTGCGCAGGCTCCCTCCAGCCCGGCGGGCTCACCATCCTCGCGACGCTCACGGCCGCGGTTCCGGTGCGAACGCGGCCGACGAACTCCTCGATGCGCTTGGGCTTGTTGCCGGCCGCCTCGATCAGGACTGGCTTCGCGATCAGCTGGGGCATGGGCCCCTCCCGTCGGTCTGGATACGTGATGAATACGTGATGGATATGTGCTGGGTACTGCGGGGACCCCGACCGCCGGGCCGTGCTCGGTCGAGGTCCCCCCAACGAACGTCCTCACACCCGGGCGATCACGGCCTCCTGGTAGGCGCTCGGGACCACCATCGACCCGTCGCGCGCCACGTTGAAGCGCTCGACCAGCGCCAGGAGGTCGGCCGCCAGGGCCTCCTGACCTTCGAGCGCGAGGGCCGCGAACGCGCGGTGCGTGGGGCCGTACGGTGGTCGTGACGGTGGAGGCGGGGGTCATCTCGTGCTCCTTGCTGGTGTGGTGGCGTGATCGCCGTGGAGAAGCTAGGAGCAGGGTGCGCGTCGCGACCATGACCGCGTCGCCGCGTGATTTGCCCGGGCGTCCGCAGCATCCGCCCGGTCTTGCCGGGCGTCCGCGGCGCTTGCCCCGGCGTCCTGGAGGCGGAGCGAGGATGAGTCCAATCCGCTCACCGACGTGCTCACCTCGGTGCGCCTCACCGGCGCCGTGTTCTTCTCGGTCGAGGGCACCGCGCCGTGGGTCGCCGAGGGGCCGCCGGCCAGCGCCATCGCCGACCGCGTCCTGCCGGGAATGGACCATGTGCTCGAGTTCCACGCGGTGACCCGCGGCCGTTGCCTGGGCGGCATCCTCGGCGAGGAGCCCGTCCAGCTCGAGGCCGGCGACCTGATTCTGCTTCCCGCACGGCGACCCGCACGTGCTGTCGAGCGCGCGCGGGCTGCGGGCCCCGCCGGACGACCTCTCCCTCTACGAGCGGCACCCCGGGGCGCGGCTCCCCTTCCCCGTGAAGCTGGGCGGCGGCCCGGCCGAGGTTCACCTCGTGTGTGGGTTCCTGGGCTGCGATGCCCGCCCCTTCAACCCGCTGCTGGCCGCCTTGCCACGCGTGCTGCGCGCGAGCGACCGCGACGGTGGTCGGGGTGGCTGGCTCTCGCGGTTCATGGAGGTGGCGGAGGCAGAGTCACGGACGCCGCGCCCGGGAGCGGAGGCGGTCCTCGCGCGCCTCTCGGAGCTCATGTTCGTCGAGATCGTCCGGCGTCACCTCGAGTCCCTGCCGCCCGACCGGACCGGCTGGCTGGCCGGCCTGCGCGATCCGCACGTCGGCAAGGCGCTCGCGGCGCTGCACGCGCGCCCGGGACACCCCTGGACGATCGACGCCCTCGGCCGCGAGGCCGGGCTCTCCCGCTCCGCGCTCGCCGAGCGCTTCACCGCGCTGGTGGGCGAGCCGCCCATCCAGTACCTCGGCCGCTGGCGCATGCAGGTCGCGGCCGGCCTGCTGGCCGCCACCCACGACGGGATCGCGGCCATCGGCGGGCGGGTCGGCTATGCCTCCGAGGCTGCGTTCAGTCGCGCCTTCAAGAAGGCGGTGGGCGTTCCACCGGCGAGCTGGCGGCGGCGCCGAGCCGGTCAGCCCGCGTCTCCCTCGACCGGTGCGACCGCGGGACCGTGAGCTCACCCGACCCAGAGTGATCCGAGCGCCATGTGTCGACGGGGCGCGGGGCTTCACTCCCTCGTCGACATGCTCACCCCACCCTCGCCCCGCGGGCCACGAGCAGCTCCCGGAGCAGGGACCGGTGGCAGCGCGACTCGTCCTCGCAGTAGCACCCCACCGAGAAGCTCGCCGTGTGCGAGAGCGCAGCCAGCAGGTCGAGGGCGCGGCTCGCCGAGGGCTCGGCCATCTCGGCGCGGTACTTCCGCGCGAACGCCGCCCAGTCCCGCGCGGTCAGCGCCGCCCTGGCGAGCTTCATGGTCGCGAGGCTCGGCGCGAGGTTCGGAAACCAGACGTCGTACCAGTCGTCCGAGGCGAAGCGCGCGGCCGGCACCCCGCGCGGCGGGCGGCGCACCGTGCCGATCCTGAGGCCCTCTCCGGCGACGCGGGGGCTGCCGAGGCGAACGATGCGAACCGTCATGACGTCTCCCTTCACCCGAGGGCATCTCTCATCGGACCGCGACCGGAAACCTATACTCTCGCGGAGGCCGCCTGATCGCATCGGACGCGCCCTGGCGCCTCGGCGCCGGACGCGCTAGTGCATTCCGGCATGTCCCCACGCCTCGTGGTCGCCCTCGCCCTCGCGCTCTCGAGCCTCGCCGCTGGCGCCGCGGAGCCGCGCCAGCCGGTCGCCACGTTCTCGATCGTCGCGCGCGATCCCGCGACGGGCGAGCTCGGCGTCGCGGTGGCGTCTCGCTTCTTCGCGGTCGGCGCGGTGGTCCCGTACGCGAAGGCGGGCGTCGGCGCCGTCGCGACGCAGGCGTCCGCGAACACGACCTACGGCCCGGAGGGGCTGGCCCTCCTGGCCTCCGGCAAGTCCCCCTCGGAGGCGCTGGAGGCGCTCCTCTCGAAGGACGATGGCCGGGACCGCCGGCAGGTCGGGATCGTCTCCGCGACCGGCGCGAGCGTCACCTACACGGGGAGCGGCACGACCTCGTGGGCGGGCGGACGGAGCGGCCCGGACTACGCGGTACAGGGGAACATCCTCGCGGGCGAGAAGGTGGTCGCGGAGGTCGAGCGTGCGTTCCACGCGTCGAAGGGGACGCTGGCAGAGCGCCTGTACGCGGCGCTCCTGGCTGGCGACCGGGCCGGCGGCGACTCGCGCGGCAAGCAATCGGCGGCGCTCCTCGTCGTGAAGGCGCGCGCGGGGTACGGCGGCTTCGACGACAGGGCGATCGACATCCGCGTGGACGATCACCCCGAACCCTTCGTCGAGCTCGGGCGCCTGCTCCGATACGCCCGGATGAACTACGCCTGGAACGAGGGGTGGACCGCGTTCATGGAGAAGCGCTTCCCCGAAGCCCTGGCCGCGCAGGAGCGCGCCGCACGGCTCGCGCCGAGGAACGGCGAGGTCCTTTACGACCTGGCTGTGATCCGCCTCGCCAGCGGTAGGCGCGAGGAGGCGCTCGCGGCCCTCAGGAAGGCGCTCGCGGCCAACCCGAAGCTCGTCGCGCAGGCGGCGAAGGACGACGACCTGGCCGCGCTGCACTCGGACCCCGCCTTCCGCCGGCTCGTCCGGAAGGATTGAGCCGGGCCGCGACGCCGTGCGCCGCCGAGCCGCTGGCGCGACGTCAGCCCGGGTCGGCACCCCGTGACCGGGCGACGTGCACCGGCGCCCCGCCGCGCGTAGGAGAGAGAGGTGCTTCCCCGATTGCCCGGCAGCCGTGACCGCGCCGGCCTCGAGCTCGGCCCGCGCGTCACGAGCGCGCCGGGCTCCGGCGGTGCGGCCTGGCGCTGGCCGGTCGCGATCGCCGCTGCCGCGTTCGGGATCGCCACCATCGTCGCAGGGGGGCGCGTGCTCTTCGGCGGTGCGTCCGCCCGGGAAGAGGCCGGCGCCTACGTCGAGTTCGTCGTCTGGTTCAACTTCGTCGCGGGGTTCGCGTACGTCGCGGCCGGGAGCGGCCTGGCCCGCCGGGAGCGGTGGAGCGCAGACCTCGCCGCCGCGATCGCGGGCGCGACGCTGCTGGTGTTCGCGGCCTTCGGCGTGTACGTCGCGGCGGAGGGCGCGTTCGAGCGGCGCACCGTGGCGGCCATGGCGTTGCGGTCCGTCTTCTGGATCGCATTCGCGGTCGCCGGAAGACGCCTGTTCCGGCGCAAGCCCTAGGCACCACGAAGAAGCCGAGGCGAGCAGGTTCGCTCGCCTCGGCCATGATGATTCAGCTCGTCGGTTCGAGCGCGAGGTGAGCCGGAGCTCACCTCGTCGCCGCCTTACTTGAAGACCGCCATGATCTTCGCGATCGCGGCGTCGAGGACGCCCGTGCCGTTCTCGATGAGCGTGCCGAACGACGCCGTGTGCTCGTTGAACGACGCGAGCCCGCCCGCGTCGTCCGCGTTGATCATCTGGGTTCGGTGGCAAGAGCCACAGGCCCTGGAGGCAGGGCCGGTGACGTAGGCCGGCACCGCGCCGATCGCCCGGTCCTTCTTCCACTGGTCGGCCGCCGAAAGGATACCCGGCAGCGACCTGGCCTGATCCGGCACCTCGTACGTGCCCGCGAAGTGGCAGGACTCGCAGTTCAGGATCGTGAAGTTGGGGTAGATGGACCCGACGTGATGGTCGTAGCGCATCGAGGCGACCGGATCGGAGAAGTCGATGTCGCCCGGGTCGAACGCCTGGAAGGAGTGGATCGCGTGGACGTAGGAGTCGATCGACCGCGACTGCATCTCGAGGTGGGATCCGCCGCTGCCGACGACGTGGCAGAGCCGGCAGCCGACCACGCCGGCGGAGCCGTACGCAGGGCTGTGGAACGTCGTGCCGAGCGCCTCGTGGCAGTTGTTGCACTTGCCGGCGTCGACGATGGCCTTGCCGTAGGCATTGGCCACGACCGCGTTGCCGACGAGGTCGAACGTCGCCGTGGCGCCGGCGACCGCGATGGCCGGGTTGGTCGCACCGACCGCCGCGGCCTGGTTGAGGCCGATGACGGGCAGGACGCCGATCTCGGCCTTCTTCACCGAGCCATCGGCGAGCTTGGCCGCCCAGAGCGTCAGGTCGGCCTTCGCCACCCACTCCTTGTTCCCGGCCGCCGCGGCCGCGGGCGTGACGGTCAGGCGCGGGCTGTTGCCGGACGCGCCCTCGGTCCACTCGAGGTTGCGCTTGCCGTCCGGTGCCGGCTGGCTGGCGTGGCCACCGACGATGAAGTCCTTGGTGTCGTAGCCGTAGAGGCTGATCACCACGGTCGGCTTGACGATGGCGTTCGCGGCCGCGCCGGACATGCTGAACGGAACGGTGAGGATGTTCGTCGCGCTGTCGAAGGTCGCCGCGCCGACGGTCGCCTGGATGCCGGCCGAATGCTTCGTCGTCCCGTCCTTGTAGATCTGCTTGTTGTAGCCGGTGTGCATCTGCGCGAACGTCCTGGCGCCGCCGTCCTTGTGGCAGATCGTGCACTCACCCGCGAACGTGTAGAGGCCCTCTCCCGCCGCGAACGGATGCATCGACGCGAGCAGGCCGCTCGTCATCAGGTCCTTCAACGCGGGGGCGCGCTTGGCATCGGCACCGCCCACGGCGGTCACGGGGTGGCAGCTCTTGCACGTCACGAGCTTGAAGTTGGTGTTCGCCAGGATGCGGTCGAGCTTGCCCGCGTGGCACGTGACGCAGTTCGCCATCGACTGCGGATAGGCGAACTCCATCGCGTGCGACATGTGCGTGTCGTTCATGATGTTGGCGGTGTACGCGTACTTGGCTTCCTGCGCGGCCGAGTAGATCGTCTCGCCGGCTGCGTCCGTCTGCAGGGCAGCCGCCGCCGGAGGATCGTCGGCCAGGATCTGGAACACGAAGTCGGTGCCGCCGCGCTGATCCGTGTGGCAAGCCTTGCAGGCCACGAAGTCGTTGAGGCCCGCGACCGTGGCCACACGATAGCCGTGCTTGGCGTAAGGCGTGGGGTGGCACTTCTCGCAGCCGGTCACGTTGGCGGTCGAGACATAGTCGACGGTGCCGTACGCCTTGGCCACGCTGACCACGTTGTCCATCAGGTTGTAGTGGCCCTCCGCCGGCAGGACCAGCGAGTCCCCGAGGTACAGGTAGACCATCCCGGTCGAGGCCTCGGGCGCGAACTTCGCCGTCAGCGCCTTGATGGTGAAGGTGTCCCCGACCTGCGCGATGGTCTTGTTGTCGTAACCGATTGCCGTGGCGGTGGTGAAGGTCTTGCTGGCGGAGTCATAGGCCGTCGCGGTGAACCGCTTCTGCTTCATGCCGTTGACCTCGGCGAGCGTCAGCGGCACTCCGCCCTTGCTGGCCGTGAAGGTCAGCGTCGACGTGTAGGTCACGGGGTCGGTGCCGGAATTCGCCTCGCTCACCACGCCCACGATCGTCGCCGCGAGCTTGGTGGTCTGGGTGTTCAGCCCGTCCGTGAAGGAGTTGTAGATCGCCTGGTGCTTGGCCCCGGCGCCGGCGTGGCAGACCTCGCAGGACTCGGCCTTGGCGATCGACGACGCGTCCGCCCCGTTCGTGCCGTCGGTCCCGTTCGTGCCGTCCGTCCCGCTGGTGCCATCCGTGCCGGGAGGCCCGACCGGTCCCTGGTTGCCGTCGTTCCCTGAACACCCTGCGAGCGCGAGCACGCCGGCGAAGAACAGCGCGCCGCCGTACTTCATCATCGGTCCTTGCATGCCTGGATCTCCCTGGCGCCTGGTCGAGCAATATCGCCCGCCCCCTCGGCGCAATGCGGGAGTGTACCCAAACGTTGCGCGTTAACCAGCGTTTGGTTGCATTTTTCCGAATACTCTCAGTGATTACGCTTCACGACTGCGATATCTCTACCTTTTGTGTCTATGCGGCAATATGTCCAGCGTCCTCAGTTGAGTGCGATAATATTGAAGGGCGTCACGAGCCGCGCGGCATGCGACAATCGACCTGCGGCCGAATGTCGCGAGCACACATTGACCCAGGGTCGAGAGGATCCCATGCTGCTCGAGCACCGTTCGTTCCCGCCGCAGGTCCCGTCGGAGCATCCACCGCTCCTCCTGCTCCTGCACGGGATCGGCGCCGACGAGGCGGATCTCGTCCCGCTGGTGCCCCACCTCGACCCGAGGTTCCTCGTGATCTCGGCGCGGGCACCGCACCAGGCGGAGCCCATGGGGTACCGGTGGTACGCCATCGACTGGACGGCCAGCCCGCCGCGCGCCGATCCCGCCGAGATCGTGGCGAGCCGCGAGCTCCTGGCGCGCTTCGTCGAGGAGGCCACCGCCGCCCACGGCACGGATCCTTCCCGCACCTTCCTGCTCGGCTTCAGCCAGGGCGCGATCATGTCGCTCGCGCTCCTCCTGGCGCGGCCGGAGCTGGTCCGCGGCGTCGTCGCCCACTCGGGCCGGCTGGCCCGGCTGCCCGGACCGGACCCCACGCCCGAGGCGCTCTCACACGCCGCGGTGCTCCTCCTCCACGGCGCGGCGGACGAGGTCGTGCCGGCGGCGCAGGGCCGCAAGGTCTACGAGGTGCTCGCCCCGCTGCTCGGATCCCGGATCACGCACCGCGCCTTCGACGGGCTCGGGCACGGGATCTCGAACGAGAGCCTGGCCGAGGCGGCGCGGTGGCTGACGGCCAGGCTCGACGGCGACGCCTAGGCGGCCATGGCCTCGTCGAGGGCGACCGGGTCCCGGCACTCCAGCTTCACGATGCGGCCGGCCTCGTCGTGCTGCACCACGCACACCGAGGCACCGCGCCCAGCCCGGAGCTCATGCTCGGGCAAGCGGAAGTGTCGGGCGTACTCGCACACGGACGGCGCCGCGAAGCGCGTCGCGCAGATCTTGCGCGCGGGCAGCCGCTTCCATACCAGCAAGGCTCCGGAGGCGCCGACCAGCGCCAGCGCGGAGAACTGGATCGCGTCGGCCGACCCGCTCGCCACCAGGTTCATGAGCGTGGGGTAGGTGCGGGCCCCGAGGTCCGCCAACCACCTGGAAGATCTCAGGAGCGGAGCCCAGAGCCACAGCCAGCCACCCCACATCATGGCGGTGGACGCGTCCGAGAAGAGGCGCTGGTGCCAGGGGAGGCGATGCCGGGCGTTGATGATGAGTGATCCGCTCATGTTCGTCTTCGCTCCTGGCGTGCTGCGCGCCCGCTCACCCTGTGTGACTACTGCAGCCGGGGGAGCGGTGGCCCGCATCCGGCGCCTCCGGCCTGGGTGGACGCACGAGCCCGCCGCCGTATTCACGGACGGAACCCGCGGTCGGGGCTGACCCACCGTGCGCGCCGGCCCCGGCCGCGCGCGAGGACCTTGGGATAGGCGACCACCGTGGCCGCGCAGTTGATGACCCAGTACACCACCGGATACCAGATCATCCAGAAGAGGTTCCGCCAGAGGCCGCGATCGTGGCGGCCGTCGAGCCAGCAGCTGAAGGCGAACTGCACCAGGCAGGTGGCCCCCAGGACCAACCCGCTGCCCTGCAGGCTCAGCGGCGAGCCCACCGCCGGGACGACCCCGGCCGGCAGCGCGAGCGCGAGGAGCCATGCGGCCGTCACCAGGAGCATCGAGAAGGACCAGGCCACGCTCACGCACATCTCGAGGAGCAGCGGCCACAGGGACCGCTGCGCCGGGTCGAGCGCCGCGTCGAGGTTCTTGAGCAGCACCTGCGCGCCGCCCATGGCCCAGCGCAGGCGCTGCTTCCACAGCCCGCGGAGCGTCTCCGGCATCAGGATCCAGGTCAGCGCGTTCGGCTCGAACCGCACGTCCCAGCCGGCCCGCTGCAGCTTCCAGGTGACGTCGATGTCCTCGGTGAGCGTGTCGGCGCTCCAGTAGCCCACCTGGTGGACCGCCGACTTGCGGAAGGCCGCGATCACCCCGCTCACCGTGAAGATCCGGCCGAAGATGCGCTGGGCGCGCTTGATGGTGCCGACGATCGACGAGAACTCGCCCACCTGCACGCGGCCGAGCAGCGTCGAGCGGTTCCGGATGCGCGGGTTGCCCGTCACCGCCGCCACCTCCCGGCTCTCGACGAAGTGGCGCACCAGCCAGTGCGCGGCGTGCCGGTCCAGGAGCGCGTCGCCGTCGATGCAGATCAGGATCTCGTGCCGCGCGAGCAGGGCGCCGGCCTGCAGCGCCATGGCCTTGCCCTGGTTCTGCGCCAGGTGGACGACGCGCAGCCGCGGGTGCTGCGCCGCCATGCGCTCCAGCACCTCGCCGGTGTCGTCGGCGCTGCCGTCGTTGATCGCGATGACCTCGAACTCGGGGTAGTCGAGCGCGAGCGCGTGGCTCAGGGTCTCCTGGGCGTTGTCCCCCTCGTTGTAGCAGGGGATGAGGACGCTCACCGGAGGCGTGTCCGGGAGCGCCCGCGGGCGGTCCCAGGGCGCCTCGCCGCGCTCGTACCGCCAGTGGAACAGCGCCGCCCCCGTCATCCAGAGGAAGGACATGAACAGCGGGTAATAGAAGACGAAGCCGAGCAGGCCGTGCCACGCAGTCTCGAGTGGAGCGGGCACGCGGCGGCTCTCAGTGCAGCTCAGGGGTGTTGGGCTTGCTGTCCAGCACGGCCTTCATCACCCGCGGATCCGGATGATCCTTGAACAGCGCGTCGGGGTAGTAGCCGACGTGCTTCACGCCCATGCCGTACAGGCGGTGGATGGTGTCGGCGAGCTCCCGGCTGGCGATGGGCCGGTTGCCGTCGCGCCAGTCCACCGCCTGGAGCTCGAAGACCACCCGCTTCATGGCGCCGCGGCGATCGACGGCCTGGACGAGCTCCTGGAAGAAGGCGGTCTGATCGGCGGCCCGCTCCATGTACGGCATGGCCATGATGGCGGTGAAGTCGTAGCGGGCGACCGAGTTGTCGAGCGACTGCGAGTACCAGACCTCGGCCTTCGGGTTCAGGGCCACGCGCGCGTAGAGGTTCCGCGCGGTCTTGAGCGCCGGCTGCTGCGCGCGCACCAGGTCGGCCAGCTCCAGGGCCAGATCGTCGAGCGCGTTGATCTTGAGGATCGTCCAGCGGCCGAGCAGGTCGTCGCTCTTGCGGATCTCCTCCACCGACCCCGGGAGCCCCCACCCCTTGTAGGCCGCGAGCGCGGCGGGGCTCGCGTCCTCGTAGTCGGAGAGGGTGACGTCGTCGTGGAACAGCAGCCCCTCGAAGGAGGCCGCGCGCGCCAGGTCCTCGTAGATGTCGCGGATGGCCTGGCGCGCCCGCGGGGAGAACGGGGAGAGCCGCAGGTAGCCCATGTTCACGCGGTCGGTCCGGTCACCGGCCAGCGCCACCACCCGGTCCCCCGCGGCCGGGTCGCTCGCCGGCAGCTCCCAGGCCAGCACCGGCATCCAGGCATAGAGCCGCTTCACCGGCGTGCGCGTGCGGATCTGCCAGGCCACGCGGTTGAACAGGTCGGCGCGCATCGGCAGCCGGCGGCTGGGGAAGTACACGGCGTTCGCCGAGCCGTTCCCGTCCGGATCCGAGAAGGCCTGGAGGTAGACGGTGTTCACCCCCATGGCGGCGATGCGGTCCAGCAGGTGGCCGAGGTTCCGCTCCTGCTGCGCGGCATCCGCGTCGTACACGTAGTCCAGGTCCACGTGCATGATCTTCTGCGGGCGGTCGTTGTCGGAGAGGTTCTCGTTGCGGATGGTGATCTCCCGCTCGAGGTCCCACAGCGTCATCCCGCCCTCGACCAGGATGCGGCGCAGCCCCCACAGCGGCGTGTCCGGCAGGTTGGCGCCGTCGTCGAGGGTGAGCCCGATGGGCATGCCGAGCCGCACGGCGACGTCGCGGGCGGACTCGTTGTAGCGGCCGTAGGGCCACGCCATCACGCGCGGCGGCTTGCCGGTGTGGCGGCGGATGAGGGCGGAGTTGCGCGCGAGGTCGTCCTCGATCCGCTTGCGGTAGGTCGCCTCGTCCTCGTAGCGCGCCTGGGCGGCCAGGTACCGGCGGGTGGTGCCGGCCGGCTGCAGGTTGCCCTGGGGGTTCCCGGCCAGGCCGCGGTGCAGGTCGAAGCTGTGGCTGCCGATCTCCACCAGCCCGCTCTCGCGCATCTCGCGGAGCTCCTTCCAGGAGAGGAGCCGCCCCCGCGGGAGCTCCTTCCCGTCGAAGTTCACGGTCCCCGTCTTCTCCAGCCAGCCGCCCACCACGTTGATGACGGCCGGGATGCGGAACATCTTCAGGACCGGCCAGGCGTGGTCGTAGACCGACTGGTAGCCGTCGTCGAAGGTGACCAGCACGGCCCGGCGCGGGAGCGGCCGCCTCCCCTCGCGGGCGGCCAGCACGTCGCCGACGCCGACGAAGTGGTAGCCGTGGTTGCGCAGCCAGTCCATCTGCCGGACGAAGCTGGTGGGCGTGACCGCGTAGGTCGGCACCAGCGCCTCCCCGCGCTCGGCGATCTCGTGGTAGCCGAGCACGGTGAGCTCTTCCTCCGTGTCGGCCGCGGCGCGCGCGGCCGGCAGGAGGAGCAGCAATGCCCAGAGCGGCACGAGTCGCTTCGTCATCGGTGGGTGCTCTTCGGTGCGGTCAGGGGCGCTCGGTGGCCGCGACGTGATGAGCCCCCGCCGCCCGTGCCGGGGGGTCTTGGCCACGCGCGCCGGCGGCATATCTGTCAAGTTGCGCGGGCGCCGTCAAGCCGCGGGCAGGCCATCCGGCCGTAGCCCCTGAGGTTTTGCCCACCCGGGCGGCGCTCGCCGGGGGCCGGTCCGGGTCGAGCCGGCGGGGCCGCCGCCGGAAGGACGCGGGCCCCACCGCCCCCGGCGCTCGCCTCAGCGCGACTCGGCGCGCTGCTGCGCCTGGATCGCGGTCAGCGCGATCGTGAAGACGATGTCCTCGACCAGGCAGCCGCGGGAGAGGTCGTTCACGGGCTTGGCGAGGCCCTGCAGCATCGGGCCGATGCTCACCACGTTCGCGCTGCGCTGCACGGCCTTGTAGGTCACGTTCCCCGCGTCGAGGTCGGGGAACACGAACACGGTCGCCTGGCCCGCCACGGGGGACGAGGGCGCCTTCTGCCGCCCGACCTCGGGGACGATCGCCGCGTCGTACTGGAGGGGCCCGTCGATGTGGAGATCCGGGCGCAGGCTCCGGCCCAGGTCGGTGGCGAGCTTCACCTTCGCGACGTCCTCGCCCCCGCCGCTCGTGCCGGTCGAGTAGGAGAGCATGGCGACCCGCGGCTCGATCCCGAAGGCCCTGGCCGAGTCGGCGCTCTGGATGGCGATGTCGGCCAGCTGCTCGGCGGTCGGGTTCGGGTTCACGGCGCAGTCGCCGAACACCAGCACCTGCTCCGGCAGGCACATGAAGAAGATGCTCGAGACCTGCGGGCACCCCGGGACGGTCTTGATGAGCTGGAGCGCCGGGCGGATGGTGTGCGCCGTGGTGTGGATCGCGCCCGAGACGAGCCCGTCGGCCTCGTCGAGCGCCATCATCATGGTGCCGACCATGATCGCGTCGCCGAGCTCGGCGGTCGCCCGCTCCGCCGTCATGCCCTTGGCCCTGCGCCGCTCGACCAGCGGCTCGACGTAGCGCGGCGCGAGCGTCGCGGGGTCGATGATCTCGAGCGAATCGGGGAGCGTGACGCCCTGCTTGCGCGCCACCTCCCGCACCTCGCCCGGCTCGCCCAGCAGCACGCAGCGCGCGATCCCGCGCCGCTCGGCGATGGCGGCCGCCGCGACCGTCCGGGGCTCGGTGCCCTCGGGGAGCACGATCCGCTTGTTCGCGGCGCGCGCCGCCTCGACGAGCCGGTGCCGGAAGGCGGGCGGCGAGAGGCGCCGGCGTCGCCGCGGGCCGGACAGCGTCTTCACCCACGCCGGGTCGATCCGGTCGGCGACCGCGTTCATCACCCGCTCGACCCGGTCCGCGTCGTCGACCGGGATGCCGGGCGGCATGGCCGCCACGGCGCGCGCGGCGGGGTAGCTGTCGACCTCGACGGAGAGGACCGGCAGCCCGGTCTCGAGCGCGGTCCTGCACAGCTCGAGGACGCGCGGGTCCGGCTGGAGCCCGCCGGTGAGCAGCAGCCCGGCCAGCGGGGTCCCGCCGAGGACCGCCAGCGAGGCGGCCAGCAGGACGTCGCTGCGATCGCCGGGGGTGATGACGAGCGCCCCCGGCAGGAACGCGCGGAGCGCGTTGGGGACGGTCATGGCGCAGAGCGCCACGTGCCGGATCCGGCGGCGCTCGGCGTCGCCGGCGTGGAGCACCGTCGCGCCGAGCACCTCGGCGAGGTCCTTCACGCGCGGCGCGGCCAGCTCCGCGCGCGCGGGGACGATCGCGATCGGGCGGAGCCCCTCGGCCTCCAGCGCGGCGTGGTAGGCCTCGAGCTCGCCCGGGGCGAGGGGCTCGTCGGCGAGCCACGGCGACCGCGGCTCGTCCGCCCGCGCCGCGGCGGCGTTCGCGGTGACGCGGTTCAGGACGCAGCTCACCGGGCGGCCCGGCGCGTGCGGCCCGTAGGCGTGCGCCGCGATCGCCATGGCGCTCGCCAGCTCCGGGGGCGTCTCGCCCCGCGGCGAGCCGACCAGCAGGAGCTCGGCGTCGAGCGCCCTCAGCATGAGCGCGTCGACGCGGGTGCTGTGGACCATCCCCGGCTCGGGGGCCATCCCCTCCACCACCAGGACGTCGGCGCCCTCGCCCGCGGAGCGGCAGAGCGCGACCACCCGCTCCATCAGCACCTGGTCGTCCCCGGCCGCCAGCAGCTCGTCGGCCTCGGCCCGCGCGATGGGCTCCGGGGGCGCGAGCCTGGCGCCGAGCCGCATGAGCGCCGTGGAGGGGTCCTCGCCGCGCGCGCCGATCGGCTTCACGAAGGCGACGCGGAGCCCCTCGCGGTCGAGGGCGCGGACCAGCCCGAGGCAGGCGGAGGTGAGGCCGACCTGGCGGCCCGCGGGAGCGACGAGGATCGTGTGGGGCACGGGGGAGCTCCGTGGTCGAGGGGAGGACGGGGTCAGGCGGCGACGCTGCAGGCGGCACCGCCGACGCTGCAGGCGGCGCCGCCGATGATCTCGGCGGTGTCCATCGCGATCATGAGCTCCTCGTTGGTGGCGATCACCGCCGCCATCGGGCTCGTGCTCCGGGTGATCCGACCACGCTGCGCCTTGCCGTGGCTCTGGTTCACGTGCGGGTCGAGCGCGAACCCGGCGAACCCGAGCAGCTCGACGATCTGCGCGCGCACCTGGACGGCGTTCTCGCCGATGCCGCCGGTGAAGACGAGCGCGTCCACGCGGCCGAGCGACACGATCATCCCCGCCGCCGCCTTCGCCACCGAGTAGCAGAACTTCTCGATCGCGAGCGCGGCGCGATCGTGCCCGCCGTCGGCGGCCTCCTGCAGCGTGCGCATGTCGTTGCTGAGCCCCGAGATTCCGAGGAGCCCCGAGCGCTTGTTGAGGGCGTCCATGACGTCGTCGGCCGAGCGGTGCAGCTCCTTCTTCATGTGGGCGATGATGGAGGGATCGATCGAGCCGCTCCGCGTCCCCATCACCACCCCGTCGAGCGGCGTGAGCCCCATGGTCGTGTCCATGCTCTTGCCGTCCCGGACCGCCGCGAGCGAGCAGCCGTTGCCGAGGTGCGCGGTGACGACGGCGTGATCGTCGGGGTCGAGGCCGAGCTGCTGCACCGCCCGCTGCGAGACGTAGCGGTGGCTCGTCCCGTGGAACCCGTAGCGCCGCACCTCGTGCTTCTCGAACCACTCGTAGGGCACCGCGTAGAGGTACGCCCGCGGCGGCATGGTCTGGTGGAAGGCGGTGTCGAACACCGCCACCTGCGGGAGCGCGGGGAAGAGCTCCTGGGAGATCTCGATGCCGAGCAGGTTGGGCGGGTTGTGGAGCGGGCCGAGCGGGATGCACTCGCGGATCTTGTCCACCACCTCGGGCGTGATCGGGATCGAGCCGGAGAAGCGCGCGCCGCCGTGGACCACGCGGTGCCCGACCCCCTGGATGGTCGCGGAGAGCCCGAGCTCGTTCAGGATCTCGCCGACCTCCCGGAGCGCGGCGCCGTGGTCGGCGTGGTGGAGGATCTTCGAGTGCTTCTGTCCCCCCGTCTTCCAGTCGAGGGTCGCGTGCGCCGAGCCGAGCCGCTGCGCCAGGCCCGAGATCCTCTCCACGCCGGTGGAGGGGTCGATCACCGCGAACTTCGCGGAGGAGCTGCCACAGTTCAGGACGAGGACGTTCATCGAGGCTCCGCGTGCCGTGAGATCCACGACTCCGAGAAATCGGTTGGTGAGCGGCCGCGGGGGAGCGGACGCTTCGATCAGCCAACTGCAGGTGTCTGGGACCGTAAGCCTCGCGGCGACTCCACGATGGCCTCGGGACTTCACCCGTCGCACATCCGACACGGCTCGCGCAAGCCTCGAAGGATCGGCGCACAGCACGCGACGCACCGCGCCAGATCGCGTGCGGGCGCGGACTGCGCGCGCAACCTTCGCGCGCAAAATCAGCGTCACCGGAACGAACGCGGATTTCGCTGGCTCCGCGCGCGGCGGCGAGGGCGAGCGCCCCTAGTCCGGGGCGCCGGAGTGGAGGAGCTTCGCGAGCGCGGCGCGGCTCGGTGCCCGCAGCGGCACTCGCAAGGGATCGATCCGCGCCCCAGGTGGACCGCACACCGGACAGTCCTCGCTCCGTCGCGGGGTGAGCCAGACGCTCTGGTAGGCCCCCTGCCCCGGCGTCTCCCCGAACACCCGCGGGTAGAACCAGTAGCCGGGCACGGTCGAGAGCGTGAGGTAGGGCGTGCCGGAGGCGAGGACGTCCTCCGCGAAGGCCCGCAGCCCGGCCTCGCTCCCCGGGGGCAGGAGGAGCGACAGCGCGAGCTTCACCGCGGCGGTCGCGACGTGCTGGATGTCCGCGCCGAGCGCGATCTCGCCGCGCAGCCGGCCCGTGCCGTAGTCGACCTCGCGCGCCACCCGCCCGCCGGCGCGCTCCACCTCGTGACGGCTGCGGGTCGCGCACAGGTAGCAGGCGGTGCGCTCCGGCACGGTCAGGATGACCTCGCCGCCGCGGGCGCCGGCGTAGAGGCCGACGAACAGCGCCGGCTTCCCGCGGGCGTAGGCGAAGCGGTCGAGCGCGCGCTGCGCGGCGGGATCGTCGGTGGCGGCCACCACCAGGTCGGCGCTCCGCACCAGCGCGTCGAGCGCGCCGACCGCGAGCTCCTCGACGGCGCGCGGCTCGAGCGCGAGCGCCACCGCCGGGTCGATCTGGAGCAGCCGGCGCGCCAGCGCCTCCGGCTTGGGCCGGCCCGACGTCCTCGGCCGTGTAGACGGTCCGCGAGAGGTTCGCCGCCTCCACCGGCTCCGGATCGAGGAGCGCGAGCCGGCCCACCCCGCTCGCGCACCAGCTGCTCCGCCAGGTAGGAGCCGACCGAGCCGCACCCGGCCACCAGCGCGGAGCGGTCGCGCAGGGCGTCCGAGAGCAGGCCGGCGCCGCGCGAGAGGAGCGCCGCCCGGTGCGCGTCCGCGCGGGCGTCGAGATCGTCGCCGGTGAGCCGCGGCTCCCACCCGGCGAGGCGCGCCCGCCCGGCGTCGCGGGTGAGCGCCGGGCCTCCGCGCGGCCCGTGCGCCCGCCGGAAGGGGCCCGCGCCCTCGAAGACCGTGCGCAGGGCCGCGACCAGGCGCTCCTCCTCGGGCGCGGCCAGCGCCCAGGGCAGCTGCAGCTGCTCGGTCCCTCCCCCGCGCCGCTCAGGAGCAGCACCGGCGGGAGCGATGGGTAGAGCTCGCTCGCGAGCAGCAAGAGCTCGAGGGCGCCCGGGAGCCGCAGCCTGCCCGCCAGCACCGCCCCGTGGCCCGCGTCCGAGACGAACGCGTCGGGGGGCGCGCCGCCGAGCTCGCGCGCGGCGCGCTCCAGGTCGCGCAGCAGCGGGACGAGCGTCACCCGCAGCGGCCGGATCTCCGCGCCGCCCTCGCGCGTGCGGTGGGCGGCGAAGAACGAGATCTTGCCCGCGCGGAGCGGGAGCTCGTGCGCGTCCGGCGTGGAGTCGTCGACGACGCTCGAGACGATGGGCCCGGCGTAGCTGGCCAGGTGGGGGTTGAGCCGGAGCCCGGCGGCGAGCTCCCGGAGGTCCTGATCCGACGGCCGGTCGAGCCCGGCCGCGTGTGAGTGGACGATCCCCTTCAGCTCGAGGTCCGCCCCGCGCTCGAGCTCGTGGACGCGCGCGGCGAGCGCGCGCGAGGGCTCGTAGGAGGTGGACGTCGCCGCCGCCCCGGGGTCCGGGACGAAGTGCGTCAGCACCGGCCGCTGCCGCGGACCGAGCAGCGCGCCGCCGCGCTCGGGCGGATGGCCGCCGAGGTCCGCGTCCACGGCGCGGAGCACCCAGTCGGCCAGGTACACGGGTCAGTCCTTCGGCGCGGCGAACACCGCCGGGTGCACCTCCGAGAGCATGCGCTCCTCGCTCGACTCGACCGGATCGCCGATGACGACCCGGCCGCTCGGCGTCACGTAGACCCGGGCGCGCGGCTCCGCCCCCTGGGATCCGAGCTTGCGGCGTTCGTCGAGCACCACCTCGCGGAGTCGATCGAGCACGTCCTGGGCCATCGCTGCCTCCTCGGGCTCCGCGCGAAGGCGCGGGCTAGTATGGAAAATGCGCATCGCGCACGAAGACGCTGAACCCGTTGCACCACACGACGCTCCGGGCGTAGGCCGCCCCGAGCGTGGTCGCCCCGGCCCCGGTATCGTCGGAGAGGCAGATGCGGCCGTCCGGGAGCACGTGAGACGCGTGCGGGTCGTAGCGGCCCTCCACCTCCGGCTCGACGACCTTCACCTGGTAGCCGCCGCCGTCGAAGTAGAGGAACAGGCGGAAGGCATCGCCCAGCTCGGTCGCGATCAGGTAGAGCCACCCGCGCACGCCGTCGACCTTGAGGTAGCGCGTGCCGGCCGGCAGGATCCCCTCGGCCTGAGCCTTGTCCTGCAGCACGCGCGTGAAGCCGTCGGCGAAGCTGGCGAGCCCCATTCCCTTCTCCGGGCCGCGGGCGGTTGCCAGCGTGCCTCCCTCATGTGTGCGGACCGGCAGCTGACCGGCGCAGCGCCCCATCCGGAGGCAGGCGGCTGCCCGAGGGGGGATCGAGCCTCGCAGGCAGTCCTCGACGGGTGAATGCGCCTGGCGGTGTCGCGGGAATCGAGGGACCGCGCTCCCTCGAGCTTTGCACCCCGAGTCAAGCGGGGCCTCCCCTGAATCCTGCTGCGAGCCGACCGCCCGCCCAGAATGCGCCCCGCAGCCAACGCGCGAGCGTGAGGGCGTGCATAGTCGTGCATATGTGGAGGGGTCGAAGACCGAGGGCCTGATGCCACGTGGGCGAGAGAAGAAGCCATCCACCGCCAGGCGCACCCGCCGGACGGCCGCTTCTTCCGCCTCCGCGCCGGCCGAGCGGACGCCGACCATCGTGGGGATCGGCGCCTCGGCCGGAGGGCTGGAGGCCATCGAGCAGTTCCTGGGCGGGGTCCCGGACGGCGAGCGGCCTCGCCTTCGTGGTCGTCCAGCACCTCGACCCGACGCGCCAGGGCATCATGCCCGAGCTGCTCCAGCGCGCCACCGCATGACGGTGGCGCAGGTGCAGGACCGGACCCGGCGTCGAGCCGGACCACGTCTACGTCATCCCGCCGAACAAGGACCTCTCCATCCTGCGGGGCGTGCTCCACCTCGTCCCGCCCGTCCTCGCCGCGCGGCCTGCGCCTGCCCATCGACTTCTTCCTCCGGGCGCTGGCCGACGACCAGGGGCCGGCCGGCGTGGCGGTCATCCTCTCCGGGATGGGGACGGACGGGACGCTCGGGCTGAAGGCCGTGAAGGAGCACGGCGGCGCTGGTCCTGGTGCAGGACCCGGCGACGGCGAAGTTCGACAGCATGCCGCGCAGCGCCATCGATACCGGGCTCGCCGACGTGGTCGCGCCCGCCGCAGGAGCTGCCCGCGCGGCTCATCGCCCTGCTCGGCGGCGCCCGGTGACCACGCCGAGCGTGACGCCCGAGCCGGGCGGCACGCGAGGCGCGCTCGAGAAGATCGTCCTCGTGCTTCGGTCCGGCTCGGCCACGACTTCTCGCAGCTACAAGAAGAGCACGCTCGAGCGCCGCGATCGAGCGGCGCATGGCGCTCCACCAGATCGACGCGACCCGCCGTCCTACGTGCGCTACCTCCAGGAGAACCCGCAGGAGCAGGAGCTGCTCGTTCAACGAGTTCCTGATCGGGGTGACGAGCTTCTTCCGGGATCCGCAGGCCTGGGATGCGCTGCGCGACGAGGGCCTTCCCGCGCTGCTCGCCGAGCGGCCGGAGGGCGGGCAGCTGCGCGCCTGGGTCGCCGGGGTGCTCCACCGGCGAGGAGGCCTACTCGCTCGGCATCGTCTTCATGGAGGCGCTGGAGAAGGTGCGGCCGAAGACGAGCTTCTCGCTCCAGATCTTCGCGACCGATCTGGACCGGCACGCGATCGAGCAGGCGCGCGGCGGGCTCCTACCCCGCCAACATCGCGTCCGACGTGTCGCCGCAGCGGCTGCGCCGGTTCTTCGTGAAGGAGGAAGGCCGGGACGCTACCGCGTCAGCAAGGAGCTCCGCGAGATGGTGATCCTGGCCCAGCAGGACGTCGCCCGCGATCCGCCCTTCCCCGGCTCGACCTGGTCTGGTCTGCCGCAACCTCCTCATCTACCTCGAGCCCGAGCTGCAGCGACGGCTGCATCTCGCTCTTCCACTACAGCCTCCGGCCCGGCGGCGTCCTCTTCCTCGGCAGCTCGGAGACCGTCGGGCACGACGACCGCTCTTCGCGCCGTCGACGCGAAGCTCACGACTCTACCGGCGCAAGGCGTCGGCGATGCGGCTCGACTCGGTCGACGTCTCCTCCGCTCTTCGCCGCCCGACGCCGAGGGCGCCCCCCGCGGGCGCCCGGACCAAGCCGGCCGCGAACCTCCAGGCGCTGGCGGACGAGCTGGTCCTGCGGCAGCTCGGCCCTGCGGCGGTGCTCGTCAGCGAGAAGGGGGACATCCTCTACGTCAACGGGCGCACCGGGAAGTACCTGGAGCCGGCCGCGGGCAAGGCCAACTGGAACGTCTTCGCGATGGCGACGCGACGGGCTGCGCGACGCGGTCCTGCAGCGCCGCTTCCAGAAGGCGGCGCGGCAGCCGGCCCGTCACCGGTCCGCGGCCGGCGGCTGGAGCCGAGCGGCGGATCGCAGCCCGTCGACGTCACCGTCAAGCCGCTGCAGGAGCCGGAGGCGCTGCGCGGGACCTGCCTCCTCGTGTTCCGCGACGTGGCGTGGCGCGCGGGCGGGCGGGCCGGCGCTCGGGGCGCCGTCGGAGCACCGGCGACGCCCCGCCCGGCTCGCCGAGCTGCGAGCGCGAGCTCCGAAGCGTCTGCACGACGAGCTGCAGGGGCACGCGCGAGGACATGCAGACCTCGCAGGAGGAGCTCCGGTCCGCCAACGAGGAGCTCCAGTCGACCAACGAGGAGCTCCAGTCGACGAACGAGGAGCTGACCACCTCCAAGGAGGAGATGCAGTCGATGAACGAGGAGCTGCAGACGGTCAACGCCGAGCTGCAGGCCAAGGTGGACGAGCTCTCCCGCGCCAGCAACGACATGAAGAACCTGCTCGAACAGCACGGAGATCGCCACCATCTTCCTCGACGGCGCCCTGCGCGTCCGCCGCTTCACCGCGCAGGCGACCCGCCTCATGAAGCTCATCCCGGGCGACGTCGGCCGGCCCATCACCGACCTCGCCTCCGACCTGCTCGACCCGGCGCTCGGCCGAGGCGGTGGCGGAGGTGCTCCGCACGCTGGTGCCGCTCGGAGAAGGAGGTCGCCACCGCCGACGGGCGCTGGTTCACCATGCGGGTCATGCCCTACCGGACCCTCGACGACGTCATCGACGGCGTGGTGATCACCTTCATGGACATCTCCGCCGTCGAAGCGGCTCGAGGCGCGAGCTCCGGAGCAGCCGCGAGCGCTTCGGCGCGCTGCTCGAGAACCTCCCCGCGGGCTTCGCGGTGACGGACGGGCAGGGTCGCGTCATGCCCCGGTCGTCGGTGCTGAGGAGCATCACGGAGGCGCGCGCCGAGGACCTCGGCGCCTGGAGGATCGTCGCGAGGTCCGACGAGTCCGCGCGAGGAGCGCTGCCATGAAGGGCAGGGAGCCGGGAGCGCGCGCCGAGCTGCGCGGTCGGGCCGAGGCGCGGCTGCGCGCGCGAGGCAAGGGCCGACGCCATCCAGGCGACCGCGGACGTCCTGCAGCTCGTCCACGAGCTCGAGGTCCACCAGATCGAGCTCGAGATGCAGAACGAGGAGCTCCGCCGGGCTGCGCGACGAGCTCGAGGCGAGCCTAGCCCGCTACTCGGAGCTCTACGACTTCGCGCCGGTGGGCTACGTCACCCTCGACCGGCACGGCACCATCGACGAGATCAACCTCGTCGGCGCGGCGATGCTCGGCACGGAGCGCGCGCGCCTCGTCGGCCAGCGGCTCGCCTCGTGGGTCACGCCCGCGACCCGGCCGGCCCTGGAGGACCTCCTCGCCGAGCTGCAGCGGGTGGAGCGGGCGTCCTGCGACCTGGCCTTCGTCTCCAGGGAGAAGGCGCCACTCTACGTCCACGTCGACGCGGTGCCGGCGTCATCGGCTCACGACCCGGCCTGGCGCTGCCGGGCCGCGCTGACCGACCTCACCGAGCAGAAGGCGGCCGCCGCGCTCAGGGAGGCCGATCGCCGCAAGAGCCAGTTCCTGGCCGTGCTCTCCCACGAGCTCAGGAATCCGCTGGCGCCCATCGCCAGCGCCATCCAGCTCCTCGACCACGTGCCAGCCGGGAGCGAGCAGGCGCTCCGGGCGAGGGCGGTGATCGAGCGCCAGACCCGGCACCTGGGCCGCCTCGTCGACGACCTCCTCGACCTGACGCGCATCTCCACCGGGAAGTCCGACCTGAAGCTGGAGCTCGTCGATCTGCGCGAGGTGCTCCTGCGGACCTGCGAGGACTACCGGGCGTCGTTCGAGCAAGGCGGCGTCGCGCTGCGGCTCGAGGAGCCGGCCGGGCCGGTCTTCGTGCGCGGTGACCCCGTTCGCCTCGCCCAGGTGGTCGGAAACCTGCTCCACAACGCGGCGAAGTTCACGCCCCGCGGCGGCGAGGCCAGCGTCACGCTGGGCACCGCGCCTGGTCGCGCCGAGATCCGGGTGCGTGACAGCGGGATCGGCATCGAGCGGGCGCAGGTCGGCCGGCTGTTCGAGCCGTTCGCCCAGGCCGAACAGGGCCTGGCCAGGACGCACGGAGGGCTCGGCCTCGGCCTTTCCCTGGTGAAGGAGCTGGTGGAGCTTCACGGCGGCAACGTCCGGGGAGGCAGCGAAGGGATCGGACGAGGCTCCGAGTTCGTGGTCTCGCTGCCGCTCTCCGCGCCGCCGGTCGGCAGGCCCGGCCCGGGGCGGCCGAGGGTCACGCCGCGATCGATCGTCGTCATCGAGGACAACGAGGACGCCGGGGCGACGTTCGCCGAGCTGCTCGCGCTCGACGGCCACGAGGTGCAGGTCGCGCTCGACGGGCGCTCGGGGATCGAGCTGGCGCGGCGGATCAAGCCCGACGTCGTCTTCTGCGACATCGGGCTCCCGATCTGAGCGGCTACGAGGTCGCCCGCGCGCTGCGCGCCGACGAGGCGCTGCGAGGGACGCGGCTGGTGGCGCTCAGCGGGTACGCCCAGCCCGAGGACCAGCAGCGCGCCCGCGAGGGCGGCTTCGACGCCCACCTGGCCAAGCCAGCGGACATCGACGCGGTGAAGGCCCTGCTGGCCGAGGACGCGAGCAGCAGCATAGCCTGAAGGGGGGAGGCCATGGACGCCGAGAGGAGGGGCGCGTCCTGAGCCTCGGGCGCGGCTAAACACGCGATCGGCATGGATTCCGCTCGCCGTCGAATTTGCCCGGAGTCTAGGGTCGCGTACCATGTGCGTGAACCGACGACGGAGGGAGACGCAGCATGGCGGGTTCCGACAAGCAGAAGCAGTCGCTGTACTTTCCGGAGGAGACGCTGGCCGAGATCATGAAGGAGGCGATCCGTCTCGACCGGTCGCTCTCCTGGACCGTCCAGCAGGCGTGGCGCGTGGCGCGCGACGAGGTGAAGAAGTTCCCGTCGGTGGGCTGGCGCTCCGATGCGGATCGGCCCACGCCCGCCCCCGTCGCGCGCGAGCGGCATGTCGCTCCGCCCGTGCAGCGCCCCCCCTCGAGGATCGTGCGGTCGAGCCCTCCTCCCAGCTGCGCGAGTTCCTCAGGGGGAAGTTCGATCGCGAGTCGACGGGCTAGCGCGGGGGCGCTGCTCCCCCGGCGACCGCGCCCGGCGCGGCGCCTGCCCGGAGGCGGGGCGACCGCACCGGGCTCCGGCCGGGCGCCTCACCGTACCTGCCGGTACATGAGGTCGAGCAGCTCGTCGTACATCTGGTCGGCCCGCTCGCCACCCTCGCGGATCGCGCTCGTGGCGCAGTGCTTCAGGTGGTTGCGCATCAGCTCGCGCCCGACCGCGCGCAGGGCCTCGTGGACCGAGGCGATCTGCGTGAGGACGTCGGCGCAGTAGCGCTCCTCCTCGACCATCTTCTGGATCCCGCGCACCTGCCCCTCGATGCGCCGCAGGCGCTTCAGGTTGGCGTCGATCGCCTCGGCGTCGACGGCGACCGCCCGCCCCCCGGGCCGACCTGGTCCCCGGCGCCGCACGCGCAGGGGGCCGGCGGCGCCACGCTCCTCGTCTCCTTCGCCATGGCTCCCTCCGCTACGTGTCCCCGGAACCGCCGCAGGCCGAGGCTGTTGGTCACGA
This sequence comes from uncultured delta proteobacterium, assembly GCA_963733485.1. Classification (GTDB taxonomy): domain Bacteria; phylum Myxococcota; class Myxococcia; order Myxococcales; family Anaeromyxobacteraceae; genus Anaeromyxobacter. The sequence goes on from CAVTDL010000010.1 coordinate 91,979, forward strand.
CGCTCACGCAGCTGAACGCCATCGCCGCGCTCGCCAGCACCGGGCGAGAGCAGGAGCCCGAAGACCGGGTAGAGCACCCCGGCGGCGACCGGGATCCCGATCACGTTGTAGACGAACGCCCAGAACAGGTTCTGCCGCATGGTCCGCATGGTCCGGCGCGAGAGCGCGATCGCGTCGGCGACGGCGCGCAGGTCGGCGCGCATCAGGGTGACGTCGGCCGCCTCGACCGCGATGTCGGTCCCGCTCCCCATGGCGATGCCGACGTCCGCCCGCGCCAGCGCCGGCGCGTCGTTGATCCCGTCGCCCACCATCGCGACGACCTCGCCCTCCCCCTGCAGCCGCTCCACCTCGGCCACCTTGCCCTCCGGCAGCACGCCGGCCACCACCCGCTCGATGCCCACCTCGCGGCGCGACCGCCTCGGCGGTGCGGCGGGTGTCGCCGGTGAGCATCACCACCTCGAGCCCCATCCGGCGCAGCCGCGCGACGGCGGCGCGCGAGGTCGGGCGGAGCGGGTCGGCGACGGCGATCAGCCCGGCCAGCGCCCCGTCCACCGCCGCGAAGACCGCGGCTTCGCCCGCGGCCGCGAGCTCGGCGGCGCGCGCGTCGAGCGGCGCGGTCGAGACGCCCTCGGCCGCGAGCAGCGCCTCGTTCCCCACCGCGCACCGCGTGCCCGTCCGACGGTCCCCCGCGCCCCGCGGCCGGTCACGGACTCGAACGCCTCGACCACCGGCAGCCGGAGGCCGCGCGACGCCGCGTGGCGCGGCGATCGCGGCGGCGAGCGGATGCTCGCTGGCGCGCTCGACGGCGGCCACCAGCGCGAGTCAGGTCGTCCGCGGTGACGGGCCCGCCCGGCGCGAGCACGACCTCGGTCACCGCCGGCTTGCCCTCGGTGACCGTGCCGGTCTTGTCGAGCACCACCGTGTCGACGGCGTCCGGCGCGCTCCAGCGCCTCGCCGCCCTTGATGAGCACGCCGAGCTCGGCGCCCTTGCCCGTGGCCACCATCACCGCGGTCGGGACCGCCAGCCCCATCGCGCAGGGGCAGGCGATGATCAGCACCGCCACGGCGGCCGCCAGGGCCCGCACCGCCGGCGCCGCGTCGGCCGCCACGAACCAGACGACGAAGGTCGCGATCGGAGATCGACAGCACCACCGGGACGAAGATCCCGCTGATCCGGTCGGCCAGCCGCTGGATCGGGGCGCGCGACCCCTGCGCCTCGCGCATCAGCTTCACGATCGTGCGCGAGCACGGTGTCCGCGCCGAGCGCGGTGGCCCGGTAGCGGAACGCCCCCGTGCCGTTGATGGTGCCGCCGATGACGCGGTCCCCGGCGCGCTTCTCGACCGGCAGCGACTCGCCGGTGAGCATCGACTCGTCCACCGCGCTCGCGCCGGACACGATCTCGCCGTCCACCGGCGACCCGCTCGCCCGGGCGGACCACCACCACGTCGCCGGCCGCGCACCTGGTCCACCGCGACGTCGACTGCTCCACGCCGCCCCGGACCACGCGCGCGGTCTTCGGCTGGAGCTGCATCAGCGCGCGCAGCGCCGCCGAGGTCTGCCGCTTGGCGCGCGCCTCGAGCGCGTTGCCGACCAGGATCAGGGCGATGATGAGGATCACCGCCTCGTAGTAGACGTCCGGCGGGACGCCGCGGGCCACGAAGAAGCCGGGGGCGACCGTCGCCACCACCGACAGCAGGAAGGCCGCGCCGGTGCCGACCGCCACCAGCGTGTTCATGTCGGCGGAGTGGTGCCGGAAGGCCGCCCACGCGCGGGTGTAGAAGTGGCGCCCGGCCCACGCCATCACCGCGGTCGTCAGCGCGAGCAGCCCGTAGGAGAGCGCGCGCGGCGGCACCGCGTAGAGCCACGGCAAGGCGCGGGAGAGGACCGGATCGAGCACCCGCATCCCAGCGCATGAAGGGATCGGCCGGGGCGCCCAGGCCGAGGTGCGCGTGCGCCGCCATGAGCGGCATGGAGGCGACCATCGCGACCGCGCCGGCGGCGAGCGCCACCAGCGCCCGGCTCCGGAGCTCGTGGAGCTCGCGGGCGCGGGCCGCGTCCTGCTCGGCCAGCGCGTCGTCCCCCGCCCGCGACGGGACGGCGCCGTAGCCGGTCGAGCGGACCTCCTCGACCAGCGACTCCGGGCTCGCCAGCGCCGGATCGAAGGAGACCGACGCCTCGGCGGTCATGAGGTTCACGCTGGCGTCGAGCACGCCCGGCGCGCCGGCGAGGGCCTTCTGGACGCGCGCCTGGCAGGCGGCGCAGGTCATCCCGGAGATCTGGAGGGTGGCGCGCGCCGGGGACGCGCCCGCGAGGCCGGAGGCGACCGCCTGCCCCGGCGCGCGAGGGGCGGCGGTGGATGGGGCGGTCATCGCGCGTCCTCCACCACCAGGCTGCCGCGCAGCATGGCCATCCCGCAGGTGAACTCGTAGACGCCGGGCCGCGTGGCCGGGAGGTCGATCCCGGTGCGCTGGTGCGGAGGGAGGAAGCGGCGGATCCCGAGGTCGGGGATCACCACCTCCTCGGAGCAGCTCGAGTCCTCGCGCCGGTCGAACACCAGCCGGGCCGGCTCGCCGGCCCGGAGCTTCACCCGCGATGGCGTGTAGCCGCCCTCGACGCGGATCACGACCTGCTGCACGCCCGCGGCGCCGACCTTGGCCTGGACGGCGCCCTTCCGGCGCTCGGCCAGGAAGAAGTACCAGTTGACCCAGCCGATGGCCGCCAGGCCCGTCACCACCACGATGATCTCGTCGAGCTGCATCCGGCTCCCATGGAGGCCGGATACCCCGACCCCCTATCTCCAGGACCAGGATATAGATAGGGGTGGGGGGTATGTCAAACCGCACGCGCGCCGGCCGCCCGGGGGGTCGGCCCCCGGCGAACCGTGGGAGGCGCGCGCTACTTCGGGGGCGGGATAGGGGGCGGCTGGTAGTCCTGCCCGTACTCGGGCCGGTAGGGACCGACCGGGAAGCCCGGCCCGGGATACGCCAGCGCGACGGCGTTCGCCCGCCGGGCCAGCGGCATGTAGTTGGGCGAGGCCTTGGTCACCGCCGCGTTGACGACGGCGCCGAGGAGGCCGCCGCCGCCCGAGTCGCTCGTGTACTGCGCCGTCTGGTGGGCCTCCCAGAGGATCCCGCCCGTCTTCGCGTCACGCAGCGTGTACGTCATGTCCACCGTCACGGTGGTGGAGATCGAGGATCCACTTCGACTCCCACTTCTGCACGACGATGTAGAGGACCGCGTCGGCGCCGAAGAGGGCGGCCAGGCGATCGGTCTGGGCGCCGTGAACGAGCGAGGCGTCGGCGAGGCCGTCGTCCTCGAGCAGCCGCTTCACCAGGTTGACCGGGAAGACGTAGTAGCCGCGCTCGGCCAGCGGCACCGGGACGGTGGACAGGAAGTAGTCGCCGGCGGTGACGTCGACGCTGTTGTTGACGACCGGGACCACCAGGATGGAGCGGGGCTTCGCCGCCACCAGCGCGGAGAGATCCTTCCTGGGCGGAGCGGTGGCGCACCCCGCCAGGACGGCGAGGAGCGCGGCGAGCGCGAGGCGTCCGGTCGCGCGGCGGATCATTTCCTCACCTCCACCTGTCCGGCCGGGCCGCGGAGCGCCGCGGGCTGGATGCGGCCGCTGCCCGGCGTTGCGGATCATCTTCTGCATGAGGAGGGTCGACTCGGGCCACTTCTCCTTCTCCTTCTCGAAGTAGGTGACGGCCTCCTTGCTCTTCCCCTCCTCGAGCAGCGCGTAGCCGTACTCGGCGTAGAGGCCGGGCGGCACGCGCCGCCCCTCCCGCTCGGCCTCGAGGATGGCGGTCTTCAGCGCCTCGACCCAGGCCTCGCGCTCGGCGGGCTTGCGGTAGTGGCCGTAGAGCGCGCTGTCGTAGGCGCCCCAGTGGTACATCGAGCTCTGGCTCGCGCAGCCGCTCGCCGCGGCGACCAGCAGGACGAGGAGGACGGGACGCGGCGGCCATCAGTGCACCTTCACGGTCTTGAGCTCGCTCTCGACGAAGACGCGCTGCGTGAAGGTCGGGCGCCCGTCCGACGCGGATCTCCACCTCGTGCGTGCCGGGCTCGACCCGGAGCACGCCGGGGTTGCCGTCGTAGGCGGCGGGGTCGCCCACCGGCGCGCCGTCGAGGAAGAGGACGGCGCCGGACGGGGCGCCGACCACCGCGATGGCGGGGCGCGTGTCCACGGTGCGGACCACGGTGGTCGGGCCGGCGCAGGCCAGGACAGCGGCGAGGGCAGCGGCGGCGGTGAGGTTCCTCACGGCTGACCTCCCTTGTCCGACACGGTCACGAAGAGCTTGCGCAGCGCGCCCTTGTCGATCGCGCCGCCGGCCAGCTCGCACACCGAGCCCTCGTTGGTCTCGCTGTCGCCGAAGGTGGAGATCACCCGGAGCGCCCCGACCTCCTTCGGCGGCAGCGTCACCTCGAAGCCGGTCTGGGCGGACTTCACGGTCTGGCCCGCGGCCATGACGGCCAGCCGGTCGCCGGCGCGCAGCCCCTGCCGCGCGCCGCCGCTGATGAAGACCTGCGCTCCCCTGGACCTCGAGGATGTCGGTGCGCCAGGGCCGGTCGGTCAGCTTCGAGACGAGCCGGTCGATGACGTCGGAGATGGCGGCCGCGATGGCGCGGTCGTTGAGGGTGGCGTCGTACTCGGACCGGCTGCCGAAGCCGGCCACCTCGCCCACCTCGACCGAGGCCTCGCCCGCCCCCTGCGCCGAGAAGTAGGCGAGGCCGGTCTTCACGTCCACCAGCCGGACGTCCACCTTGGCCTTGGCGAGCTGCAGCTTGGTGCTGGAGAGGAAGCCGATCTTGCCGCTCACCGACCGCCCGAACTCGGTGACCGAGCCCGATGATGAGCGTGTCGGCCCCGACCAGCCCGCCGCTGCCGGCCAGCTGGCCTGCTCGCGCTCCAGCTTGGCAGCGTCGGGCCGCTCCAGGACCAGGAACTGCCGCGACATGACCAGCCGCGAGGCCAGCATGTCGGAGGCCTGCTTGCCGAGCCGGTCCAGGTCGGCGTCGGCGAGCAGCGAGCGGCCGTAGTTGGTCTCGTTGGAGAAGCGGCCGATGGCGACCTTCCGCTTGTAGCGGGGTGCCGCCGGCGCCTGGGCGGCGGCCTGGGCCTTCACCTGCTCCGCCTGCGGCAGCGGGCGCCTCCGTCACCTCGGGGCGCTGCTGCGGCGTGACGCAGGCCGCGAGCGACAGCGACAGGGCTGCACCGAGCGATCCTCGTCCGCATTCTCGTCCCTCCCTAGAACCGGTACTGGAGCGTCACCGCGAGCCGGATGGCCGTCGATGCGGGCGGAGTCGCCGTCGAACGTCGCCTCCGCGAAGGTGCCGCGGACGTCGAGGCCGACCAGCGTGGTGGGCCAGACGTTGAAGCCCGCGCGCGCGCCGACGTGCCCGCCGAAGGCCACGTCGTTGGAGCCTCGCTCGGGGAGCCCGACCGTGTCCACGGTGAGCCGGAGCAGGTGGAGGTCGCCGCCGCCGTAGGCCGCGAGCTCGGCCCGCTTGAAGGGGAGCCTTGCCACCAGCGAGACCGAGATCGGCACGTCCATCAGCGCGGTGTCGATCGCGCCGCCGTGGGTGGCGCGCTCGTAGGCGACGCCAGCCTCCACGGCGAGGTGCCGCGTGAACCGCGCGCCGAACGAGCCACCCACGGTGTAGCCGGTGTCGAGATCGTCGAGGTCGCCCTGCGGGAGCAGGGCGCCGAGGTGGAACTGTAGATACGTGTCCGGCCCGGTGGGCTCGGAGACGGGCTGGGCGCGAGCGGACAGCGGCAGCGCGAGCACCAGCGGCGGCGACCAGGACGACTCTCATGGGACCCCCCATCGTTGGTACCCATATTAGACGAGCGCTCGAGCGAGTCGCTCGCTCCGTGACCTGCTGGCCGTCGCCTACCCGGGGGGCAGGTCGGCAAGCAGCGCCTGGAAGCGCCCTTGCCTCCCCCTCGGTGCAGGCCGGCGTCCGCGACCGCGCTCGGTTGACGAGGCGGATTGGATACAATATGCAAAGCGCGGTCGGTCGAACCCTTCCCCCGAGGAGAGCCTCCATGTCGAACGGCGTCTTCCGCGTCCCCTCCCCTCGCAACGAGCCGCCCCTGGCCCACGCCCCCGGCTCGCCGGAGCGGCGCGCCCTCCGGGCGCGGCTGACCGAGCTCGCGCGCCCAGGAGCTCGAGATCCCGCTCGTCATCGGCGGCCGCGAGGTGCGCACCGGGCAGCTCGCCGACGCGCGCGCGCCGCACCGCCACGCGCAGCGGCTCGCCCGCTGGCACCAGGCGGGCAGCGGCCGAGGTCGAGCAGGCCATCCAGGCCGCGCGCGCGGCGCGGGCCCGGCCTGGGCGCGCCATGCCGTTGCACGAGCGCGCCGCCATCTTCCTCAAGGCGGCCGACCTGCTCGCCACCTCGTGGCGCGCCACCCTCAACGCCGCGACCATGCTCGGCCAGTCGAAGACCGTCGACCAGGCCGAGATCGACTCGGCCTGCGAGATCATCGACTTCTTCCGCTTCAACGTGGCCTGGGCGCAGCGGATCCTACGCGGAGCAGCCGCTGTCGCCGCCCGGCATCTGGAACCGCGTCGAGTACCGGCCGCTCGAGGGGTTCGTCTTCGCGGTGACGCCGTTCAACTTCACGTCGATCGCGGCCAACCTGCCCACCTCGCCGGCGCTGATGGGCAACACCGTGCTGTGGAAGCCGGCCTCGAGCGCGATCTACTCGCGCCTGGTGGATCCTGAAGCTGCTCGAGGCGGCGGGCCTGCCGCCCGGCGTCATCAACTTCGTGCCCGGCTCGGGCGCGCGGTGGGCGACCCCGTGCTCGCCAGCCCGGACTTCGCCGGCATCCACTTCACCGGCTCGACCGCCGTGTTCCAGGGCATGTGGCGGACGATCGCCGAGAACCTCCCGCGCTACCGGGGCTACCCGCGCATCGTCGGGCGAGACGGGCGGCAAGGACTTCGTCTTCGCCCACCCGTCCGCCGACGTCGACGCGCTCGCCACCGCGCTCTGCAGGGCGCCTTCGAGTACCAGGGGCAGAAGTGCTCGGCGGCGTCGCGCGCCTACGTCCCGGAGAGCCTGTGGCCGGCGGTGAAGGAGCGGCTGCTCGGGCCAGCTCGCCGAGCTGAAGATCGGCGATCCCGTCGAGGACTTCGGCACGTTCATGGGCGCGGTGATCGACCGGGCCTCGTTCGAGAACATCCGCGGCTACATCGAGCACGCGCGGAGCTCGGGCGACGCCACCATCCTCGCCGGCGGCGAGTGCGACGACCGGGTGGGCTGGTTCGTCGAGCCGACCGTGGTGGTCACCACCAACCCGCGCCACCGGCTCATGCAGGAGGAGATCTTCGGGCCGGTGCTGACCATCTACGTCTACCCCGACGCCGAGCTCGAGGAGGCGGTCGCGCCTCTGCGACACGACCTCGCCCTACGCGCTCACCGGCGCGGTGTTCGCGCAGGACCGCGCGGCGGTCGAGCGGCTGGAGGCGGGCGCTGGTGAACGCGGCCGGCAACTTCTACGTGAACGACAAGCCGACCGGCGCGGTGGTGGGCCAGCAGCCCTTCGGCGGCGCGCGCGCCTCCGGCACCAACGACAAGGCCGGCTCGATGTGGAACCTGATCCGCTGGGTCTCGCCGCGGGCCATCAAGGAGAACCTCAACCCGCCGCGGAGGGTCGAGTACGCGCACCACGGCGAGGACGAGTGGACGCGGCCGACGAAGCCCGTCACCCCCTGAGCCGCCCGGAACGCGCCACGCGCATGGACGCCCGACTCCCCCGCCTGCGGCTCACGCCGCCGAAGCCGCGCCGCGCCGGACAGCGCAGCCTCGCGCGGAAGAGCCTCCCCGAGGAGCTGGCGGGCGCCCTGCGCGAGCGGATCCTGACGGGCGAGCTCGCGGGCGGCACCTGCCTGCGGCAGGAGGCGATCGCCGAGACGTACGGCGTGAGCCGCATCCCGGTCCGGGAGGCGCTGCGCCTCCTCGAGGGCGAGGGGCTGGTCGTGCTGAACGTCCACCGCGGCGCGATCGTCACCGCCCACTCCCCGGCGCAGATCGGGGAGCTCTTCGACCTGCGGGCCCTGCTCGAGCGCGACCTGGTCGAGCGGGCGATCCCGCTGGCCACCGCCGCCGATCTGGCCGGCGCGGCGGAGGCCCTGCGCCGGGTCGACGCGGCCTACGCGGCGGACGACGCGGACGCGCGGGGCGCCCTGAACACCGCGTTCCACCGGAGCCTGTACCTGCCGTCGGGCCGCGAGCAGACCCTCGCCCTCGTCGCCAGCGTGAGCCTCATGACGGAGCGGTACACGCGCCTCTACCACCGGCTGATCGCGGTCTCGGTGGCGCGGGCCCGGTCCGACCACGCCGAGATCCTGGAGCTCTACCGGGCGCGGAAGGCGGAGCAGGCCGGCGCCGCGGTGGAGCGCCACGTGCTGTTCACGGGGCGGGCCCTGGTCGAGGCGCTGGAAGCACGGCTGGCCGCGCCGGAGCCGGGGGGCACCTCCGCCGGGTCGCGCTGATCGCACGTCGCCGGGGAGCGCACGCGCGCCCAGCGCCGTCGCGCGCAGCCCCGTCTCCGGGTCCGCGGCGACGCCGGGAGGGCCGCGCTATCGTCCTCCTCGATGGCGACCGGACGGCGCCTCCACATCGCCTTCGTGGCGGACACCTTCGACGCCTCCATCGCCGGCGGGGTCCGCTCGGCCCGCCGCTTCGTGGCGGCGCTCCGCGAGCGACACGACGTGACGGTCGTGGCCGCCGGGGTCTCCGGCGACGGGATCCTGGAGCTCCCCGCCTTCTACCCGCCGGTCTTCGGCGGGCTGATGCGCGAGATGGGCTTCGTCTTCGCGGTCCCCCGGCGCCGGGCGCTCGAGGCGCTGTTCCGGCGCGCCGACGTGGTGCACGTGCAGTTTCCCTTCCTGCTCGGGGTCCGCTCGGCGGCCATCGCGCGGGCGGTCGGGGCGCCGCTCGTCTCCGCCTTCCACGTGCAGCCGGAGAACATCCTCTACAACGTCGGCCTGCGCTCGCCGCGGCTGGTGGGGTGGACGCACCGGCTGCTCCTGCGGCGCCTCTACGACCGCTCCGCCGCGGTGGTGTGCCCGAGCCGCTTCGCGCTCGAGGAGCTCCGGGCCCACGGGCTCCGCGCCCCGGCCGTGGTGATCTCGAACGGGATCCCGCCGGCTTCGGGCCGTCGCCGGTCGAGCGGCGCGACGCGCACCGCGGGAAGCTCCTGGTCCTGGCGGCGGGCCGGATCTCGCGCGACAAGCGGCTCGACGTCACCATCGAGGGCGTGCGGCGCTCCCGCCACGCGGCGCGGATCCAGCTCGTGATCACGGGGCGTGGCCCGGAGGAGCCGGCCATCCGTCGCCTCGCCGCGACGCTGCCGGTCCCGGCCGAGGTCGGGTTCGTGAGCGACGGCGAGCTCCGCCGCCTCCTCGCCGCGGCCGACCTCCTCGTCCACGCCTCGGAGGTGGAGCTGGAGGGGATGGCGGTGCTGGAGGCGCTCGCCTGCGGCACGCCCGCCCTGATCGCGCGCGCCCCCGCCAGCGCGGCGCGGGGGCTCGCGATCTCCGAGGCCTTCCTCTTCGAGCCCGGCGACGCGGGCGACCTCGCGCGTCGCCTCGACCTGCTCGTGGAGGCGCCCGAGCGCCTGCGCGAGGCGCGCGCGCGGAGCCTCGCCGTCGCCGCCGCCCACCGCTTCGAGGACTCGGTCGACCGGCTCGAGGCGCTCTACCACCGCGTGGCGAGGCCCCGAGGGGCTATCCGCCGCCCGGCTTGAAGTCGATGCGACCGAACAGGCCGTTGGCCTCGTCGTCCGGCCCGGCGGCGAAGAAGAGCGCGTCGGTCGGCCCGGCCGCCGCGCCGTTCCCGAAGCCGATCCCCCACAGCCCGTCGATGGTGATCAGCCCGCCCGGGCCGGCCAGGTAGGCGCCGCCCTCGGTCGAGGCGTCCCTCCCGTCGATCGTGTAGCCGACGATGTGCCCGTCGCCGAAGTTGCCGACCAGGAGCTTCCCGCCGAAGCGGCCGAAGCCTTCCGCCGGAGCCAGGGCGAGCCCCCACGGCGAGTCGAGCTTCCCCTCCGAGGCGATGCGGCCGACGAGCTCGCCGTCGGTGGTGAAGGCGTTCACGAAGCCGTGGTGCTTGCCGGTCACGTCGTCCGTCCGGTCCTCGTCCTGAAGCGCGTAGGTGACGTAGACGGTGCCGCCCAGCACCCGGATGCCGAAGGGCGCGTAGCCCGCCGGGAGGCTCGGATCGGTGAAGCCGCCGGCGGTGGTCACCGGCGCGAACGCCGCGTCGAACACCTCGACGGTGCCGCCCCGGAAGTCGGTGGCGTAGAGCCGATCGCCGCCTCGGTCGAGGCGATGGCCAGGCCCTTGAACACCGCGCCGCCGAGCGGAATCGGACGAGGACTCGTCCACCATCACGACCGTGGTGGTGGAGCGGGTGGCCGGCGGCACCGGCGGCGGCACGTTCGGGTTCCAGCCGCTGATCGTGCCGTCCTCGCTCGCGAAGATGAAGAACGCCGGGCCGTGCGCGCCGCCGCTCGACACCTCGAACCCGGTCCCGGTGTTGCCCACCACGCCGGTGGGCGCTCCCGCGCCGCCGGCGCCGGCCACGCTCACCACCAGCGGCGTCGCCCCGAACTGGGCGATGCCCTCCCCGTCGTAGAGCGTCGAGACCCCGGCGCCGTTGTCGGACACCCACCACGGGCTGGCGCCGCGGAACGTGACGCCCCAGGCGTTCAGCAGGTTGGCGTCCACGTGCTCGGCCGGGAGCGCGCCGTTCGACACCAGGTTTCGCTGGACGTAGGTCCCGCCGACGCCCGCCCCGGCGGCCGAGGAGACTTGCGTGTTCGCGTCGGCGGAGCGATCCGGCGCGCAGGCGGACAGGGAGAGGATGCTCGCCGCCACGGCGGCAGGGTGGACCAGGAGCCGCATCATGAGTTCCTCCAGTCCCGAGGCGACCTCGCGGGCGGCGCACGCCCCGCGGGTCTGTCCCCGGGCTCGGCCTCCTTGGATGCGCGGACGGCCGCACGGTTTCGCCGCGACCCGCGCTGTCTCTCGGGTCTCGGCCCGACGGGTCAACGCCGGGGGCCGCGCCCGCCAGCAGACAGGCGCGCGAGCCGCGCGAGTGCGCTAGGTTCACCGTGTGAGACCCTCCCGCTGCTGGAAGCTGGCCGCCGCGATCACCGCCGCGCTCGCCGCCGCGCCCGCCCTCTCCGCCGAGCCCAGGACCACCATCGTCTTCTGCTCCCCGGGCTCTCCGGGCACGACCGAGGAGGCCCAGGGCGCGATGGACGCCTTCGCCGCCGCCACGGCCGGGAAGGCGGGGCTGCCCGCCGCCGCACTCGGCGCCACCTACGCGGCGAGCGAGGACGCGGGGATCGCGCGGCTCCGCGCGCCGGACGCGGCGCTCGCGATCGTCTCCCTGCCGTTCCTCCTGAAGCACGAGAAGGCCCTGGCACTCCGGGCAGAGCTCCAGGCGGTCGTCCAGGGAGGCGCGGCGTCGGAGCACTGGAGCCTGGTCGCGCGGAAGGGCCGCGTCACGTCTCCGGCGGCGCTCGACGGGTTCACCCTCGTCTCGTCCGCCGGCTTCGCGCCCGGCTTCGTGCGCGGCGCGGCGCTGGGCGGCTGGGGCAAGCTCCCCGCGAGCGTGAAGATCGTGCAGTCGGCCGCCGTGCTGTCCGCGCTGCGGCGAGCGGCCGCCGGAGAGGCGGTCGCGGTCCTGCTCGACGGCGCCCAGTCGGCGGCGCTCCCGACGCTCCAGTTCGCCGCCGACCTCGAGGTGGTCGCCCGCTCGCCGGAGCTGCCCTCCGGCGTGGTCGCGGCGGTCGGTCGGCGCCTCCCGGCCGCGCGGCGGGCCAAGCTCGGCGCGGCGCTCCGCGCGCTCCCGTCGGATCCGGCCGGGGCCGAGGCGCTCGCGGGGATCCGCCTGTCGGGCTTCGCCCCGCTCGATCCGAAGCCGCTCGCCGCCGCGCGCAGGGCCCACGCGGAGGCCAGCCGGTGAGGTCTGCCGCGACCAGCGTCGCGGCGCTCGCGACCGCCGCGCTCGCCTGCGCCCCCGCCCTGCGGGAGCCGCCCCCGATCGTCGCGGCGCCCACGCGGACGCCGGCCAGCGCCGCCGAGCTCCTCCGGAGCGCGGACGCGGCCTGGGCGAGGCGCGTTGACCCCGCGCAGGCGCGGGCGGCGCAGGAGGCGTATCTCGCGGCGGCCGCCGCCGACGAGACGCGCGTGGAAGGACTGGTCGGCGCGATGCGAGCGGCCGCGTTCAGGATCGAGCGCGAGCGCGACCGGGCGGAGCGGGAGCGCCTGGCGGTGCAGGCCGTCCAGCTCGGGCAGTGGTGCCAGCGCCGGGCGCCCGGCGACGCGGTGTGCGACTACCGCCTCGCCCTCGCGCTCGGCCAGCAGACCCGGGAGCGGACCTCCACCGCCAAGGACGCGCTCGGCCGGATGGAGAAGCTGCTCCGCGCGGCGATCGCTGCGGACCCCGCCATGGACCGGGGCGGGCCGCACCGGACCCTGGCGCTCCTGCTGCTCCGCGCGCCCGGCTGGCCGATCGGCCCCGGGGATCCCGAGGGGGCGCTCGTCGAGGCGCGCCGGGCCGTGGCCCTCTTCCCGGACGCCCCGCACAATCAGCTCGCGCTCGCCGAGGCGCTCGCCAGGAACGACCACGCCGCCGAGGCCCACGCGGCCTACGAGCGGGCCGCCGAGCTGGCGGGGCCGGGCGCCGCCGCCGGCGACCTGGAGGCCGCGCGCTGGCGGGAGGAGGCGCTCGCGGCGCTCGCCCACGAGGGCCCCAGGTGACGTCCCCGCTCCTCCTCGCGCTCGTCCTGTCGGGCGCCGTCGAGGCCGTGGCGCCCTCCGCCGCGCGCGCGGACGGCGACCGAGCCCCCGAGGCGGAGGAGCCGGCGGCGCCCGGCGGCTGGCGGCACGCGCTCGGCCTCGGGGCTCACTCGACGACCTTCTTCAGCGAGGAGGGGAGCCAGTACACGTTCCACTCCGGGAGCGTCGGCTACCTCGCGTCGCTGGGGGCGCGCGGCGCGTTCCTGCACCTGTTCCTGCTGGTGCCGCTCCAGGCGCGCCAGGACGGGCGCGTGTACGCCACCGGCGACTACTACAGGCGGCGCGCGGGCGGCGACCTCCTCCTCGGCTGGCAGTGGCGCTGGCCGGTGCGGAGCGATCTCGAGGCCGAGGTGGGCCCGGGCCTCCACGGCACCTTCATCTACTTGCCGGCCAAGCCCGGGTACCGCGACTTCTCCGCCCTCCCGCTCGGCCTGGGCGCGGGGGGGATCCTGCGGTGGGGGACCGGCGCGCACCGCTTCTCCCGGGCGGTCACGGTCGGCACCTACGCGAGCGCCGCCTTCGACTTCTACGACCCGCTGCGGGCGGACGACCTGGCGCATGGCTTCACGTTCCGTGCAGGCGTGCTGGTGGGGCTGGGAGGGCGCGAGTGAGGACGGCCAGCCGGCTGGGCGGCGCGGCGCTGCTGGCGGTCGCGCTCGGCGCCTGCGGCCCCTACGCCGAGGTGGCTCAGAGGCTCGACGTCACGGCGCGCGTGGCCGGCGACACCTGGATCGCCGCCGGGGCAGATCGGACCGAGCTCCGGGTCCTGCTGGTCGGCACCCCGGGGACGGACGGCACGGCCCCGTTCGCGTTCACGGCCATGCAGATGCCGCTGTCGCGCGGGACCTCGGCGATCACGCTCCAGGGCAGGTGGACGGAGGTCGGGGCCGGGGGCGCGACCACGCTCCTGGTCGAGCACGCGTACACCCTGCCCGACGAGGGATCCGTGTCGGTCCTGAGCCGCCGGGGCGCGTGGCGCGAGGACGTGCGGCGCACGGTCCGGCTCACGGTCACCCGCGACGCGGGCCGGCTGATCGTCGCCGGGGACGACCAGCTGGCCGGGACCTACGTCGCGCTCGGAGAGGCGCTCGGCCGCCTCGGCTCGGCGGCGGAGCGGGACGCCGCCTGCGCCTTCCAGGTCGCGAACCTCGACATCCGGAGCTCCGAGATCCGGATCATCGGCTTCGGCGGCCCCGGCATGACCCAGTACCAGGGCGCGGAGACCTTCGTCGGGACGGTGGCGGGGAGCATGCGCGTCTCGATGAGCGGCTTCCTCCACAACACCACCACCATCACCTACGGCGCCTTCGAGGACCTCGGCGGCGTGCGCATCGACGGCGCCCAGATCACCGACGCCGACTCCGGCGGCGACGGCCACATGTCCGGCGTGCTCGCCTTCGCCCTCCTGCCGCGCGCGCCGGACGGAGCGGCCGCCGCGCCCATCACCGGAACGATCGACTACGGGGGTGGCGGGGACGCCGACGACGCGATCCGGATCTCGAGCGGCAACGCCGCCGGCGGCGTCTACCTCACCTCGATCGCGGGCGGCGGGTCCGCGCGGGTCCGGCCCGAGACGCCCCCATCACCCTCCGTGTCGGAGTGCCTCGCGCTCCCCTGAGGCCCCCGTTGAGGACACCACATCGCGCTCGTTGCGACCGCCCGATCGCGGAGTAACGTTCCGCGCCAGGAGACACCGGACATGCGCAAGCTCCTCGTCGTCCCGGCGTTCGCGATCTCGGCGCTCGTGCTGGCGTGCGGCAGCGACTCGAAGGACGGCGGGGGCGGCCTCTCCGGCCAGGTGGGCGGGCGCGCCTTCGCGCCGGTGGACGTGCGAGCGATCCCCGCGGGGACGGGGACCACGCCCTGCCCTATTCCCCTGGGTGCTCAGACCGTGAACGTCGGCGTGAAGGCGATCGCGCTCGAGGTGACCTCGTACGCAGATGCCTGCGGGGACTTCGCGAGCAGCCAGTGCCGGTTCCACCAGAACGCCCAGGTCGTCACCGTCCTCTTCGCGCGGCTGAACCCGTTCGGCACCGAGCCGGCGCTCGCGGCCGGGACGTACACGGTGAGCTCGAGCCCCACCTCGGTGAGCCCTCCGGACGCCGCCGGCCTGCTCACGGTGGCCTTCGCCCAGGCCCTCGCCACCGACGCGACCTGCCTCGGCAACCCGAGCCCGGCGGTCCAGGGAGGCACGCTCCGGCTCGACCAGGTGAGCGGACCGATCACCGGGCACCTCTCGCTCACCTTCCAGGACGGGAGCAGGCTCGAGGGCGACTTCTCCGCGCCGCTCTGCCCGGGGCCGAGCCCCGACGTCTGCGCGCTCGCCACCGCGCAGGCGCTCTGCACGCTGCCGCCGCTCTGCCAGCCCTGACGCGCGCGGAGCGCCGCTCGCCCTCCCCGCGACCTCTCGGGTGTCTCGGTGTGCGGCCGCACGGTCCGCGGCCCATCGTCAATGCGGAGGAGCCAAGCCATGGCGGCCGCCCCATCAAGGGCTCTGCTGCCGCGTTGCGTCGAGCGCTTCGCGCAGGAAAAAAACCCGTTCCCGCTTTTATGACTCGTCCCCGGCGCTGGGTGCTCGCTGCCCGGGCACCACCCGAGGAGGGAAGAGATGGACTTCGAGAAGGAAGTCGAGGAGCTCCGGCGCTGGTTCGCGAGCCCGCGGTTCGCCGGCATCAAGCGCGTTCACACCGCCCGCGAGGTGGTCGAGCAGCGCGGCACCATCCGCCCCGACTACGCGGTGGCGCGCGGCGCCGCCGAGGGCTTCTACGCGCGGCTGCGCGAGCTGTTCGAGGCGCGGCGGTCCATCACCACCTTCGGCCCCTACTCGCCCGGCCAGGCGGTGGCCATGAAGCGGATGGGGATCGAGGGCATCTACCTCGGCGGCTGGGCCACCTCGGCCAAGGGCTCCGCCCGCGGAGGACCCGGGCCCCGACCTCGCCAGCTACCCGCTCAGCCAGGTGCCCGACGAGGCGGCCCCGATCGTCCGCGCCCTGCTCACCGCCGACAAGAACCAGTTCCACGCCCGCTCGCGCATGAGCGACGAGCAGCGCCGCGGCCACGCCCGACGGTCGACTACCGGCCCTTCATCATCGCCGACGCCGACACCGGCCACGGCGGCGACGCGCACGTGCGCAACCTGATCCGGCGCTTCGTCGAGGTGGGCGTCCCGGGCTACCACATCGAGGACCAGAAGCCCGGCGTGAAGAAGTGCGGCCACCAGGGCGGCAAGGTGCTGGTCTCCGAGGACGAGCAGATCAAGCGGCTCAACGCCGCGCGCTTCCAGCTCGACGTCATGGGCGTGCCGGGGATCATCGTGGCCCGCACCGACGCCGAGTCGGCCACCCTGCTCGACGGCCGCGGCGACGACCGCGACCAGCCGTTCATCCTCGGCGCCACCAACCTCGCGCTGCCGACCTTCAAGGCCGCCTTCCTCGCCATCCTCCGGCAGTTCCAGCGGGCCGGCGTCGAGGAGCTCTCCGGGCACGAGCTCTACGCGCTCTGCGACGAGGAGTACGCCGCCGCCGACGCCTGGCTGGAGCGGGCCGGCTTCGCGAAGGAGATCGCGGCCGGCGCGAAGGACCACCGGGGCGGCGTGGCGCGGCAACGTGGACGCCGTGCTCGAGAAGGTGTTCGACCGGTTCGTCGACACCTGGCAGCACGAGGCGGGCGTCACGACCTACGCCGAGGCGGTGGCGGAACGTCATCGAGTTCCGGCGAGGACGAGGGCGAGCACTCCGGCCATGTCCAAGGAGGAGTGGCTGGCCTTCGCCTCGCGGGCCCCCTTCTACGAGGCCCGGGAGAAGGCCCGCGCGCTCGGCGTCCACATCACCTGGGACTGCGAGCACGCCAAGACGCCCGACGGCTACTACCAGGTGCGCGGCGGCATCGACTACGCCATCGCCAAGTCGCTGGCGGCCGCCCCCTTCGCCGACGTGCTCTGGATGGAGACCAAGACCGCCGACCTGCACGACGCGAAGCGGTTCGCCGACGCCATCCACGCCGTCTTCCCGGACAAGATGCTGGCCTACAACCTCTCGCCCTCGTTCAACTGGGACACCACCGGCATGAGCGACGAGCAGATGCGGCGCTTCCCGGAGGAGCTCGGGAAGATGGGCTTCGTCTTCAACTTCATCACCTACGGCGGCCACCAGATCGACGGCCTCGCCGTCCGAGGAGTTCGCCACCGCCCTCCGGCAGGACGGCATGCTGGCGCTGGCGCGCCTGCAGCGGAAGTTCCGCCTGCTCGAGTCGCGCTACCGGACGCCGCAGACGCTGGTGGGCGGGCCGCGCGCCGACGCCGGCGCTGATGGCCATCTCGGGCCGCACCGCGACCACCAAGGCCATGGGCAAGGGCTCGACGCAGTACCAGCACCTGGTGCAGACCGAGGTGCCGCCCAAGGTGCTCGAGGACTGGCTCGACCTGTGGCGCAAGCACCACGGCGTCCCGGGCAAGCTGCGCGTCTCGCTGCAAGCCGCGCACCGCCGGCTCCGACCTGCTCGAGCTCGCGCTGGTCTCGGCCGACGGCGAGAAGAAGCTCGACGTGATCTTCGCGAGCATCCAGGACCGGCGCGGGCGCAGCATCCTCTCGGTGCGCGATCAGAACAACTACGACCTCGGCCTGCGGCGCAAGCGGCTCATGACGCTGGTGCAGCTGTTCCTGCTCCACCGGTACAAGGTGGACTCGGTCCACTACGTGACCCCGACCGAGGACAACCAGCACCAGGCGGAGGGCATGAAGAAGCTCGGCCTGTTCGGCGCGGTCGCGCTGGAGGTCGGCGAGATCATCGTCGCCGACGTCGACCAGGCCCGGGTGCAGGAGCTGGTCGCGCCGGACCGCAAGGCGCTGCAGGCGCGGTGATCGCGGCGGGAAGCCAGCTCGTCGCGCGGCGCGCCTGGGCGGCCGCGCCGGAGCGGCGCGGCGGCGCGGGGCGCGCCGGCTCAGCCGCCCCGCCACGCCTCCTGGTCGGGCTCGTCGGGCGGCGTCGCGCCTTGCGCCAGCTGCTCGAGGCGCTGCCGCAGGCCGGGCCGCGCGTCGATCACCTCGGCGGGCACGCCCTCGAGGACCGCCCGCGCGAACGTCACCATCCCGGTGAGCTGCCGGTGGACGCGCACCCGCTCCCCGCTCCGCGCGCGCAGCTCGAACCAGTGCGTCGCCTCGACCCACTCGAGCGAGGTGACCTCGGCCCAGCGGATCACCGCGCGCGGGCGCCAGGGCACGACGCGCTCGATGCCGTCCGGCCTCAGCCGGTGCGCCACCCCGAACACCTCGACGGTCGCGGCGCCGAGCGCCAGGGAGGCGACCACCAGGAACACCTTCGGCGCGCCCGAGCCGGCCCCGTGGTGGCGCGTGCCCACGAGCAGGAGCGCCGCCACCGCGAGCACGAAGAGCAGCGCGGCGGAGATGCGCGCGGGCGCGCCGTACTGCATGACGACCCCGGCGGCGGGGCCGAGGCGCTCGGGGCTGGACCAGCTCATCGACCGCACCTCCCGGTCCGGTGACCGCTCAGGGCGTCCGTGCCGGCTGCCGGACCACGCGCTCCACCAGCGCCTCGAAGGCGCGATCGGGGTCCTGGCAGAGCCCGACGTGGACCGGCGAGAGCTGGATGACCGTGCTGCGGGGCGCCACCAGCCAGTGGAACCGCTCCGGCCGGCTGAGCTTGCCGATGGGCCCGCCGTCCTCCCCGCCAGCGCAGATGCGCGGGATGGCGCGCAGGTGCTCCTCGATGACCGGGAGGTCCGCCTCCGGCCAGAGCGCCAGCACCCGCTCGCGATCCAGCTCCACGTGCGCGCGGAGGTAGTCGCGCTCCCGGCAGAACACGATCACGCCGGCGTTCACGAACTCCTCCCGCTCGACCCGGGGCACGATCCGCACGACGGCGTAGTCAAACGAGCAGGTCGCGGGCACGGCGGGCCTCCTCCTCGAACACGGCCGCGGCGCCCAGGCGGCGCGCCAGGTGGCGGGCGTAGGCGGCGCGGTGATCGTCGGGCGTGGCGAAGCTCGGCTCGCCCTGCAGCCACCCGTCCGGCACCTGCGCCAGGACGCCCTCGACGACGCCGGGGCCCAGCCGGGCGGAGAGCCGCGCGCCGGCGGCCGGGAGCGCGCCGGCCCACGGCAGGAGCACGTGGTCACGCACCGCCGCGAAGGGCGTCTGCGCCGTCGCCTCTCCCACCCGCTCCCAGGCGTGGTGGAAGTAGAGCGACGCGCCGTGGTCGATGAGCCAGAGCCTGCGGTGCCAGGTCAGGAGGTTCGGGTTCCGCGCCGTCCGGTCGACGTTGGTGGCGAAGGCGTCGAACCAGACCACCTCCGAGGCCTCGTCGGCCGACGGCGCGGGCCCGACCACCGGGTCGAACATGACGCTGCCGGGCAGGTAGTCGAGCCCGACGTTCAGGCCCACGCTGCCCCTCAGGAGATCGCGGATCTCCGGATCGGGCTCGTTCCTGCCGAGCGCCGCGTCGATCTCGACCAGGACGAGCTCGGGGACCTGCAGGCCCGCGGCCCGCGCCAGCTCGCCGGTCACGAGCTCGGCCACCAGCGCCTTGGTGCCCTGGCCGGCCGCGCGGAACTTCACGACGTACAGGCCGGCGTCGTCGGCCTCCACGATCGCCGGGAGGGAGCCGCCCTCCCGGAGCGGCGTGACGTAGCGGGTCGCGGTGACCGTCCTCATGGCGCGCAGGCTATCACCGCGGCGAGGCCGCGCCGCCCTCTCTTGCCGGCGGTCCCGGGGCCACCTCCGCCGGGTCAGGAGCCCACTGAATAGCCGGCGAGGAGCGGCCGGGCACATTTCGCTCCGCGAAGAGTGCCTCGGCCGGAGATCGAAGGCCGGCTAGCGGCGGAGCGCGTCCCGGATGTCGCGGAGCAGAGCGACCTCCTCCGGCGGGGCGGCCGGCGCGGGCGGCGGCTCGGCCCTCTTCATGCGGTTGAACTGCTTCACCATGAGGAAGATGATCAACGCGAGGATGGCGAAGTTGATGACCACGGTGATGAAGCTGCCGTAGGCGAAGACCGGCACGGCCGCCTTCTTCATCGCGTCGAGCGTGTGCGCGACGCCGGGCGGCGGCTCGGCGAGCGTGATGAAGTAGTCCTTGAAGTCCAGGCCGCCGAAGATCCGGCCCACGATCGGCATGATGAGATCGTTGACGATCGAGTCCACGATCTTGCCGAAGGCCGCGCCGATGATGACGCCGACCGCGAGGTCGACCACGTTCCCCTTCAGCGCGAACGACTTGAACTCCGATGCGAAGCTCATCCCTCTCCTCCCCGTCGGCGGTTCAGGCCGCACACACGCTGCATGCGACGCCCGCGGACGCATGGTCGAGCATCGCGGCGGCCGTGTCGACTTCTTCCGGGGTAGCGCGCGGGAGCCCAGCCTCAACGCTTCACGAAGGTGCCGTCGCGCAGCTCCTGCAGCGCCTGCGCGATCTCTTCGCGGGTGTTCATGACGAACGGCCCCCAGCGCACGGCGGGCTCCTCGAGCGGCTGGGCGGAGACGAGCAGGAAGCGGGCGGCGCCGCCCCCGGCGTGGACCCGGACCAGGTCCCCGTCGGTCAGGACGACGAGTCGCGGGGACGGCACCGGCCGGCCAGCCGCCGCGGAGGCTCCGCCCACCATCGCCTCGCCCTGGTGGACGTACAGGAGCGCGGTGTGACCGCGCGGCACCGGCTGCTCGAAGGACCGGCCCGCCGGCAGCGCGACGTCGAGGTAGGTCGGGCCCGCGAAGATCTCGCGCACGGCGCCGACCGCGCCGTCCACCTCGCCGGCGATCACCCGGACGCGCGCGCCGTCGGCGCGGACGACCTCGGGGATGACCGCGGCCGGCACGTCCTGGTAGCGCGGCCTCGTCATCTTCAGCCTGGCGGGGAGGTTCACCCAGAGCTGGAACCCGTCGAGCGCGGCGCGGCCCCACCTTCGGCATCTCCTCGTGCAGGATGCCGCTCCCCGCGGTCATCCACTGGACGTCGCCCGCGCCGATCACGCCCGAGTTGCCGAGGCTGTCCCGGTGCGCGACGCTGCCGTCGAGCATGTAGGTCACGGTCTCGATGCCGCGGTGCGGGTGCATCGGGAAGCCGGCGATGTAGTCGTCCGCGTTCTCCGACCCGAAGTGATCGAACAGGAAGAACGGGTCGAGGTGGTCGAGGTGGTCCGTGGCGATGCTCCGCCTCAGGCGCACCCCCGCGCCGTCGCTCGCCGCGATGGGGGTCACCACCTCCTTGATGCCGCGCTCGGTCATGGGCTGCTCCCTGGCGGAAGAGATAACGGCCGACTCCCGCGCCTCCACCGGCCGCGGACGAAAAGACCGTTCCAGGCCGTGGACGACCGCTCCGCGGCTCGAGGCGGGTTGCGCGAGACCACCCGCCGCGCATAAGCTATCGAAAGAACGGCGAACGGCAGCACCCGCACCGGCTCGGCCGGCCCGGGATTCCCGCCGATTCCACCACGCACCTCGAGGTAGCTCCAGCAGCCCCGCCCGTCCCCGGTCGGCAGGCCGCGAGCGACGAGGATCCAGGCAGGAGCGACATGTTGGACAGACCGCACCAGGAGAACCGCAACAACAACCGCAGCAACAAGCGTCGCCGGCGCCACGTGCCGGGCGGCCCGCCGCGCCACCACGCGCCGCTGCCGCTGACGGCGGAGGGGACGCCGGCGGCCACCCCGGACTCCCCCGCCGTCTCACCGGTGGTGTTCGTGTCCGACGAGAGCCGCGCGCTCCACCCCTGGCTGCCGCCCAGGGTCATCGCCGGGAGCGTCTGGCGCGGGCCCGGCCACCTGCGCGTGCAGGTGGACGAGCACGGCATCGCGCAGCCGTACAAGACGGTGCGGCGCCTCGGCTGAACGCGGCGCCTCGGCTGAACCCCGCCGGGCCGCTCACGGGCGCGCGCGCCGCCCCATCGCGTGGGCTGGCAGCCGCTCCGCCGCTCCCCACCTTCGAGTCCTAACCCGTGCGGAGGAGTACCCGGCGATGGCCATCATCCGACGAGACGAGTCCCCGGCGGCCGGGGGCGGCAGCGACGACCTCCTCCTCGGGCAGGGCGCCATGCTCGAGGGGAAGCTCACCTTCAAGGGCACGGTCCGGATCGACGCCCGCTTCACCGGCTCGATCGTCACCGACGACGTGCTGATCGTCGGCGAGCACGCGCGCATCGAGGCCGAGATCGCCTGCGGGACCATCGTGGTCGACGGCGAGGTGAAGGGGAGCGTGAAGGCGTCCGCTGGCGTCGAGCTGCGCCCGCGCGGCCGCCTGTTCGGGAGCGTGGACACGCCCTCGCTGCAGGTGGAGAAGGGCGCCGTGCTCCAGGGGGAGGTCCGGATGACGGACGCGGGGCGCGGCCCGAAGGTGGCCCCGGCGCCCGATGCCTCCGGCCGTTAGGCCCCAGGGCGAGGCCGCCGTCGCCGTCACCGTGACGCGCCGGTGACGCGCCGTGGGCAATTCATGATCGAGCACGGGGGAAGCTCGATGGAACGTGTCGCACCGGGCCCGAGGACCAAGCCGCTCCTGCGGGGCGTGTCGCACCAGATCGCCGCCTACCTCGCGGCCCCGGCCGGCGCGGCCCTGGTGGCGAGCGCCAACGGGGCGTCCGCGCGCGCCGCGGCCATCACGTACAGCCTCAGCCTGTTCGGGCTGTTCGCCGTGAGCGCCTCCTATCACCGGCCGACCTGGTCGGACCGGGCGCGGCGGCTGCTCTGGCGCCTCGACCACTCGGCCATCTTCTTCCTCATCGCGGGGACCTACACCCCGTTCTCCCTGCTGCTGCCCCCCGGGCTCCGCGGCGCGACGCTCGCGGCGGTCTGGACCGGCGCGGGCATCGGGACCGCCATCTCGTTGCTGTGGGTGCGGGCGCCGAAGCGGCTCATGGCCGCGCTCTACGTGCTGCTCGGCTGGATGGCGGTGCCGGTGCTGCCGTCGCTCGGCGCGCGGCTCGGCGCCTGGCCGCTGGCGCTCCTGTTCGGCGGGGGGCTCCTCTACACCGCCGGCGCCGCGATCTACGCCTACCGCCGCCCCGATCCCTTCCCGGCGGTCTTCGGCTTCCACGAGATCTTCCACCTGCTGGTGGTCGCCGCGGCCCTCTGCCACTTCGTGGTGGTCGGGGCCGCCCTCCGCGTGCTCGGGTAGCCAGCCGGCTTCCAACACCTGCACCCGAGCTCAAGGTCTCCCGGTGGACGCGGGCGCGTGGCTGCGCTATCCGCTCACCCAGATCATGCGCCCCTCCGAGACCACGCGCGAGCAGCTCCTCCCGCTGTCCACCGACGCCGAGCTCCGCCGCCGGTTCATGGTGCTGCGCGAGCCCATCCCGGGGAACTTCCGCTTCGGCGTCCTGCTCGAGGTGCTGGACCGCCTGGCCGGGGAGACCGCCCTCGAGTACATCTGGCGCTTCGTCCCCGACGCGGGCGCGGTCACCGCCGCGCTCGACGAGATCGTGGTGCGGCGGGCGCCGGACGTGACGCAGGACGTCCGCTGCAGCGCCCGCATCAACCACGTCGGCCGGACCTCGATGGAGGTCGGGATCCGCGTCGAGTCCGCCGCCGAGCGGACCCACCTCGCCTCCTGCTACTTCACCATGGTCGCGCGCGCCCACGATCGCTCGCGGAGCATCGAGATCCCGAAGCTCGAGCCGGGCGACGACCTCGAGCGCGTGCGCGCGGCGCGGGCGGTGACGCGGCGCGCGGCCTACCGGCGCGAGCTGGAGACGGCCGTCGAGCCGCCCTCGCGCGACGAGTACATGATGCTCTCCGCGCTCCACCGGGCGCAGGAGGCGCCCGGGTTCCAGGGGCTGCGCGCGTCGGACCTCGTGGCCGAGACCTGGGAGCGCACCTTCCCCGAGCAGGAGAACCCCTGGCGCGCCATCTTCGGCGGCTACATCATGCGGCGCGCCTACGAGCTGTCGAGCATCTGCGCCGAGCGCATCTCCCAGCACGGGCACCGGCCGGTCATCGCCGCGGTGAACCGGATCAACTTCTTCCACCCGGTGCAGATCGGCGACAAGCTCCACCTGACCAGCCGCATCGCCTACACCGAGGGGCCGGCCATCTGCGTCGAGACCGCCATCGAGCGCATCAGCCGCGACCGGACGGCGCGCGCGCTCTCCAACTCCTGCCTGTTCACCTTCGTCGACGTCGACGCGTCGCTCCGGGCGAGCGACGTCCCGCCGGTGCACCCCTCGAACTACGCCGAGGACGCGCGCTACCTGGGGGCGCGGCGGAACCTGCACGCGCTCGGCGCGCGCAGCGCCAAGGGCTGGGTCCTGTCCTGCCGCGAGGGGCGGCTCGGCTGAGGCGGGTCAGGGGTTGAGGAGCGAGGCGCTCCAGCCGTCCGGCCCGCGACGGTAGAGGGTGCGGTGGTGGAGCCGCCCCTCGCCGCTCCGCCAGAACTCCATCGCCTCGGGCGAGAGCACGTACCCGCCCCAGAACGGCGGCCGCGTCACCGCGGCGCCGGCGAAGCGGGCCTCGGCCTCGCGCGCCGCGGCGAGGAGCGCCTCGCGCGACGGGAGCGGCGCGCTCTGCCGCGAGGCCCAGGCGCCGAGCTGGCTCTCGCGCGGGCGGGTCGCGAAGTAGGTGTCGGCCTCTGCGTCGGGCAGCGGCGTCACGGGCCCCTCGGCCCGAACCTGCTCGCCGAGGGCGGGCCAGTGGAAGCAGAGCGCCGCCCACGGGTTCGCGGCCAGGTCGCGCGCCTTGCGGCTCTCGCGGTTGGTGAAGAACGCGAGCCCCCGCGCGTCGATCCGCTTCACGAGCACCACCCGCACCGAGGGGCGGCCGGTCGCGTCGGCGGTGGCGAGCGCCGCCGCGGTCGCGTCGAACGGCTCCGCGGCGGACGCCCGGGCCAGGGCCTCGCTCAGCCGCGCGATGGGATCGGTGGGGTCCGCCATCCTCCCCTGCATTACCGTCGCGCCGGCCGCGCCGCCACCCGGCGTCCCCGTGCGCGGTCCGGCCGCGCCGCCTATACGAGCCCTCGCCGGAGGACGACGGATGGAGATCGACCCCATCGCGGTGGGGGGAGCGCTCGCGCTGACGCTCCTCGCCGTGCTCGCCACGGGCCCCGGGCTGTGGAGCGAGAAGTGGGGCTGGTGGTGGGTGCGGAGGCGCAAGGACGGCGACCGCCGGTGACGGCGCGCCGGCCCCGGTCGCTCGCCCTCCCCGTCAGGCGGCCCGCTTGCCCAGCTTGATGGTCAGCTGCCGCTGATCGGGGTCCACCGACACCTGGATGTAGCTGAACATGGCGAGCACGAAGGCGGCGGTCACCAGCAGGCCGGCGACCGTGTACGCCCCGGCGTAGGAGCCGGTCGAGTCGGCGATCCGGCCCGCCAGCGTCGGGCCGATCACGCCGCCCACGCCCCAGGCCGTGAACAGGATCCCGTAGTTCACGCCCATGTTCTTGGTGCCCCAGTAGTCGGCGGCGGTGGCGGGGAAGAGCGACAGGCAGGCGCCGTAGCTGAAGCCCACCGCGGCCGAGCCGACGATGAAGCCTCCGATGGTGGAGAGGTCGGCGAAGAAGAACATCGCGAGCGCCTGGACCACGCACACCAGCGCGATGGTGACCGCGCGGCCGATGTAGTCGGAGATGATCCCGGCCACCACGCGGCCCCCGGCGTTGAACGCGGCGAGCAGGGCCACGAACACGAACCCGACCTTGATCGAGTTGCCGGACTGGACCGTCACGATCCGGGCCATGTGCCCGATGATCATGAGGCCGGCGGTGGCGGCGCAGGCGTACTGCACGTAGAGGGTCCAGAACGTCGGCGTCCGGATCACCTCGCGCCAGCTCATGTCGCCGCGGGCCGGGCCGGCCGGCGCGCCGGGCGCGGCGGCCTTCTTCGGATGGACCAGATCGGGCGGCGGGTTCTTGATGAGCTGCGAGAAGGCGGTCGCGGTCACCAGGAAGGCGACCCCGAGGATGCGGAAGGCGTTCCCGACGCCGTAGGCGCCGATCAGGTGCTTCGAGAGCGGCGCGATGTAGACGGGCGCGATGCCGAAGCCGCCCACCACCAGCCCGGTGATGAGCCCCTTCTTCTCCGGCGGGAACCACTTCACCGCCGCCGGCGTCGCCGCCGCGTAGCCGAGGCCGAACCCGGTGCCGGCCAGCAGGCCGAAGCCGATCATGGCCGGGAGCATGGAGGCCGGCGTGGAGAAGCTCGCCACGATCAGGCCGAGGCCGGTGAGCAGGCCGCCCGCGCTCGCCACCTTGCGCGGCCCCAGCCGATCCTGGAGCCGGCCGGCCGGCACCATCATCACGGCGAAGCAGGCGATGGCGATGGTGTACGGCAGCGTGGCCTGCGTCTTGGTCCACCCGAAGCCGCCGCGCTCCACCGACTCCGCCAGCTGCTTCGCGAAGACGCTCCAGGCGTAGAGGATGCCGAGCGCGAGGTTGAGGCCCATCCCCGCGAGGGTCACGATCCAGCCGCGTCGATTCATGCGCGTCTTCTCCTGTGCCGGCGCGCGGCCTCCTGGCCGGGCGCGATCGAGGTCGGTGGGGATCCCCGTCGGTCCGAATTGAGATTGGAGCGCGATTGCATGTGACATGTCACGCGCAATGGCTGCATCAAATTTTGCGCGGACGCTGATCGCTTTTTGCGCCGGCGCCGCTCCCCCGATGGCGCCGCGGTGGGTTGCCGCAGCCCGAGGGATCAGCGCAGGGAGGCGCGCACGAAGCCGTCGAGATCGGCCGGCGCGAGGCCGCAGTCGCGGAGCACGCTGCCCCAGGTCGCCCTGCCCGCCTTCACCTGCACGAGGAGCGGCAGGGCCGGCGCCGAGATCCGGATCGAGACCAGGGTGGCCACGATGGCCTCCTCGGACGTGGCGCCGGCCTTGCGCAGCGCGGCGAGGGTGGACCGCTCGGCGCCCAGTCGCAGCACGAGCGCGTCGTCCACCGCCAGCCCGGCCAGCTCCGTGTCACCGGCGCCCCGCGCGAGCGCCGCGTCGAGGTCCTTCCCGAGCCCCTTCACGTCGGCGAGCGCGGCCTTCCAGCTGCCCTTCCCCTCGCGCGCCACGAGCAGCGCCTCGGGGTCGGCGCCGGACCGGACGGCCGCGAAGTAGGCGACCCACAGGTGCTCGGCCGCGGTGCCGGACATCACCTTCTTGACCAGGCTGGCCTTGGAGGGCCCGAAGGCGGCCGACAGGAGCGAGCTCCGCGCGGTGGCGAGCACGTAGGGATCTGCGGCCGACGGGCGCTCGGGGTCGAAGGTCCGATCGCGGAAGCAGTGACAGCCGCCGGTGCCCTCGGCGCGGGCGGTGGAGGCGGCGAGCAGCGCGCCGGCGAGCAGGGCGGAGAGGACATGGCGCATCGGGCGGGAGGGTACAGGGGGTCGGGGAGC
This sequence comes from uncultured delta proteobacterium, assembly GCA_963733485.1. Lineage (GTDB taxonomy): Bacteria > Myxococcota > Myxococcia > Myxococcales > Anaeromyxobacteraceae > Anaeromyxobacter. The sequence continues at coordinate 119,107 of CAVTDL010000010.1, forward strand.
GCGACAAACGTCCGGGCTGGTCGAGGCTCGAAGGCGGCGCGAGGCACGCCCCGGGTGCGCGCTTGCCTGGGGCGCCCGGTACGCTAAAGGGAGCGGTGCGCCGGGGCGACCCGGAGACCTGGAGGCCACCGTGAAGACCATCGTGAAGATCCTCATCGCAGACGCCTTCCCGAAGGAGCGCCTCGCCGACCTGACCGCGCTCGGGCTCGCGGTCGAGCACCGCGCCGACGTCTCCGCCGACGACCTGCCGGCGGCGGCCGCCGACGCGTCCATCCTGGTGGTCCGGTCGAAGCAGGTGAACGCGCCGGTGTTCGACACCGCCAGCGCGCTCTCGCTCGTCATCCGCGCCGGCGCGGGCGTGAACACCATCGACGTGGCAGCAGCCTCGCGGCGCGGCGTCTACGTCGCCAACTGCCCTGGCCAGAACTCGATCGCCGTCGCCGAGCTGGCCATCGGCCTGGTGGTCTCCCTCGACCGGCGCATCCCGGACAACGTGGCGCTCCTGCGCGCCGGGAAGTGGGACAAGAAGGGCTTCTCCGAGGCGGAGGGGCTCCACGGCCGCACGCTGGGGCTCGCCGGCATGGGCTCCATCGGGAAGGAGGTGGCCAGGCGCGGCCTCGCGCTCGGCATGCGCGTGGTGGCCTGGTCGCGCTCCCTCACCGACGCCGCGGCGAAGGCGCTCGGGGTCGAGCGGGCGCCCGACCTGCTCTCCCTGGCGCGGACCTCGGACTACCTCTCGCTCCACCTGCCGCTCTCCAAGGAGACGCGCGGCGTGATCTCGCGAGAGGTGCTCGAGGCGCTGCGTCCGGGAGCGGCCCTGGTGAACACGGCCCGGGCCGAGCTGGTCGACCAGGCGGCGCTGCTCGACCTGGCGCGCGCGGGACGCCTGCGGGTGGGCACCGACGTGTTCGCCGGCGAGCCGGAGAAGGGGCGCGCCGACTTCGACAGCGAGCTCGCGAAGCTCCCCGGCGTCTACGGCACCCACCACATCGGCGCCTCCACCGCGCAGGCGCAGGACGCCATCGCCGCCGAGGCCGTCAGGATCGTCGAGTCCTACGTCCGCACCGGCTACGTGCCCAACTGCGTGAACGTGGCGAAGAAGACGCCGGCCCGCGCCCGCCTGGTCGTCCGGCACGTCGACAAGCCGGGGGTCCTGGCGAACGTGTTCTCGCTGATCCGCGAGGCGGGCATCAACATGCAGGAGATCCGCAACACCGTCTTCGAGCAGGCGCAGGCCGCCAGCTGCGCCATCGACCTCGACGACACCCCGTCGAGCGAGCTGGTGGCCAGCATCCGCGCCCGCAAGGACGAGGTGCTGTTCGTGGGCGCGTTCGACCTCTGACCCGGGGCGCGTCCCGCTACCGGCGGGCGGCCGCCGCGGCGGGCGGGCCGCCCACGATCCGCTTCACGGTGGTCCCGGCCCTGAGGGTGTCGCCGGGCCTCGCCTCGTTCACGATGCCGAGCACCTCGACCGGCACGCTGGAGCGGAACTCCGACGCGAACTGCTCGAGGGTCATGTCCCGGGGCACCTTCACCAGCTCGACGCGGGCGGGGTCCACCGCGGACGCAGCGGGATCGGCGAGCGGCGAGAAGCTCCCGATCACCTGCCGGAACGTGGCCTCGCGGGAGGCGAGCCGCTCCGCGGGGGAGAAGCCGATCAGCCCGAAGGTCCGGCCCTGGTGCGAGACGAAGGAGACGATGCCGCGCACCACCCCCTGCTGCGTCTGCGCCTCGAAGTAGCGGGCGGCCGGCAGGCCGGAGACGCCGCCGCCGTCGGCCCCGGCGCGGACGCCCTCCTGCGACAGGAACTTCTGCATCGCCTCGGCGGGCGAGAGCTTCCCCGCGGACCCCAGCTGGACGGCCGCGTCCTGCTCCGGGCTGGTCGCCACCAGCGCGGCGGCGCCGTTGCTCGCCTTCCAGCCGTGCGGGAGCTGCAGCTGGAAGCGCAGCTGCGGGTGGACGAAGGTGTCGCCGCGGAAGTAGCCCTGCCGTGGGTCCTCGCCGAAGACGATGCCGTCCACCCGCGCCAGGTACGCCTCCCGCTCCACCCCGAGCCGCCCGGGGTCCGGCACCTTCGAGGCGCGCCGGAGCGCGGTCGCGGCACGGTCGCCGGGGTCCGGGTGCGTGGAGAGCCACTCGGGCAGCCCGGGGCCGCCGGCCTGCGCGCTGGTGCGCTCGAGGGTGGTGAAGACGGTCGCCATCTGCCGCGGGTCGTAGCCGCGGTCGAGCATGTACCGGAACCCGAGCTCGTCCGACTGCCGCTCCGCGTCCCGGCCGAACCGGAGGAAGAGGAGCTGCAGGCCCGCGCCGGCCACCGGCGCGATCTTGCGCAGGTCCTCGCTGAGGACCATCCCCACGCCGAGCCCGAGCTGCGCCACCTGAGCCTTCGAGATCTGCTGCACCGAATGACGCGCGGTGATGTGACCGATCTCGTGCCCCAGGACCGCCGCCAGCTCCGCCTCGGAGTTGAGGTGGCCGAGGATGCCGCGGGTCACGAACACCGGGCCGCCCGGCAGCGCGAAGGCGTTCACCGTGGGATCGTCGAGGACCACGAAGCGCCAGGGCAGCTTGGGCCGCTCGGAGCGCGCGGCCATCTTCATGCCGACCCCCTCGACGTAGGCCTGGAGCGCCGGGTCCGGGTAGGCCCCGACCGTCTGCACGATCTCCTCGGCCGCCTGCTTGCCGAGCGCGATCTCCTGCTCCTCGGAGACCAGCGCGAGCTGCCGCTTTCCGGTGACCGGGTTCCTCGCGCAGGTCACCAGGGCCAGGACCACGGGGAGCACGACGAGCGCGACACGGCGACGCATGTACGAAGGATAGGGTTCGCGGGCCGGTTCGAGGACCGCACGGCCCGGCGTGCGTGCGCCGACCCGAGGGGCGGGGGTGCGACGAACGAGGCATCCCGGGCTGGCCTCCGTCGAGACCGCCGCGCTGGAATAGACTCTTCGTTCACGGCGCAGGCCGTCCGGCAGCAATCCGTCCGTCTCCCCGCCCGCGACGTGAAAGGAGTCGGTCATGCGCTTCCTCGGCTGGAACCTGCTCTTCGCCTCGTGGCTCCTCGTCTCGGCCTTCGTCTTCACGCACACCGCCGCGTCGATGGTGCTCACCCTCGCCTGCGCGCTCCTCGTGGCCGTGTTCGCCCTCGCGTCCCGCGGCAAGCCGCGCCTGCGGATGGTCCTGAGCGCGCTCGCGGTGATCCTCGGCGGCGCGGCCCTGCTCATGCCCGGAGTCTCCGGCGCCGCGCGCCTGAGCAACGCGCTGGTCGCGGCGCTGGTGTTCGGGCTCTCGGTCGTCCCCGGACGGATCGACGCCCGGCAGGAGGCGCCCGCGGCACCGAAGGCCTGAGCGACGCGGGACGATGGCTGACCCTGGGGGCGGCCCCGCGGCCCGGCGAGGCGGCGGCGTCGCGATCGCGCGGGGACGTCGACAGGCCGGGCGGTCGATGCGACATTCGCAGCTCGTGCCGAGCCTGCCCGATCCCGCCCCCGCCCCCGCGCCCAGCACCGGCCTCCCGGCGCTCGACGCCGTCGTGCGCGGGCTCCGCCCCGGCGACAACGTCGTGTGGCAGGTCGACGCGGTCGAGCTCTACGCGCCGCTGGTGGAGCCGTTCGTGGCGCGGGCACGGGCCGAGGGCCGGCGGCTCGTCTACTTCCAGTTCGCGCGCCACGCGCCGCTCGTCGCGGAGGGCCCGGGCGTCGAGATCCACCGGCTCGATCCGGCGGTGGGCTTCGAGGGCTTCACCACCTCGATGCACCGCGTGATCGAGGCCGCCGGGCGGGGCACCTACTACGTCTTCGACTGCCTCTCCGGGCTCGCGGCCGACTGGTACAGCGACCTGATGCTCGGCAACTTCTTCATGGTCACCTGCCCGTTCCTCTACGAGCTCGAGACGGTGACCTACTTCGCGCTGCTGCGCGACGCGCACTCGCCGGAGGCGGTCGACGCCGTCCGGCGCACCACCCAGCTGCTGGTGGACGTGTTCCGGCGGCGGAGCGCGGTCTTCGTCCACCCGCTCAAGGTGCTGGGGCGGCACTCGCCCACCATGTACCTGCCCCACCGGTGGGAGGACGGCGCGTTCCGGCCGCTCACCGAGAGCGCGGCGGTGGCCGAGGCGCTGGCCGACGCCTCCGAGCGGCGCCTCGACCCCCTCTCGCGGCTCGACGTCTGGGACCGGCGCTTCCTGCAGGCGCGGGAGGTGGCCGAGGGGGTCCGCGCCGCGCAGCGCCCGTGGGAGGAGGAGCGCGACGCCTTCCGCGCGCTGCTGCGCATGATGCTGACGCGCGAGGAGCGGTTCGCCGAGCTGGCCGGCGACTACCTCGACCTGCAGGACCTGTTCGCGATCCGCCGGCACATGATCGGCACCGGGCTGGTGGGCGGCAAGGCGGCCGGGATGCTGCTCGCCCGGGCCATCCTGGAGCGGACGGACCCGCGCTGGCGCCACCTGCTCGAGCCCCACGACTCGTGGTTCATCGGCTCCGACGTCTTCTACACGTTCCTGGTGCGCAACGGCCTCTGGCGCACGCGGCACGAGCAGCGGCGCCGGGACCCGCTCCTGGCGGGCGCCTCCGAGGCGCGCGCGCGGATCCTGGACGGCACCTTCCCGGAGTTCGTGATCCGGCAGATGGTGACGATGCTCGAGGCGTACGGGCAGTCCCCCATCATCGTGCGCTCGAGCAGCCTCCTCGAGGACGGGTTCGGGAACGCCTTCACCGGGAAGTACGAGAGCGTCTTCTGCCCGAACCAGGGCTCGCCCGAGGAGCGGCTCGAGGCGTTCCTCACCGCCGTGAAGACCGTCTACGCGAGCGCGCTCGGCGAGGAGGCGCTCCGCTACCGGGAGCACCGCGACCTGCTCGAGCGGGACGAGCAGATGGCGGTGCTGGTCCAGCGCGTCTCGGGCGCGGTGCACGGGCGGCTCTTCTACCCGCAGGTGGCGGGCGTGGCGCTCTCCTACAACCCGTACGTCTGGAACCGCGCCATCGACCCGCAGGCCGGCGTGGTCCGCCTCGTCTTCGGGATGGGCACGCGCGCGGTGGACCGGTCGGACGACGACTACACGCGCATCGTCGCCCTGAACGCGCCCACCCTGCGCCCCGAGGCCGGGCTGGACGAGGTCACCGAGTACGCGCAGCGCCGGGTCGACGTGCTGGACCTCGAGGAGAACCGGTTCTGCTCCGCCTCGATCGACGAGGTGGTGGCCGAGAGCCCCGCGCTCCCCGTCGACCTGTTCGCGGTGCAGCGCGCGCCGTCGACCCACTGGGTGCTCACCTTCGAGAAGCTGCTCTGGTCGACCTCGTTCGTGGCGGACATGCGCGCGCTGCTCACCACCCTGCGCGAGGCCTACCGCTACCCCATCGACGTGGAGTTCACCGCCAACCACCTCTCCGGCGGCGACCTGCGCATCAACCTCGTGCAGTGCCGGCCGCTCCAGGTGAAGGAGGGTGGCCTGGTGGTGCCGCCGCCGGTGGCGCTGCCGGAGGGCTCGGTGCTGCTCTCGAGCCGGGGCCCGGTGGTGGGTCAGGGCTCCCGGACGCCGCTCGACCGCGTGGTCCTGGTGGACCCGGACGCCTACGTCGCGCTCGGCACGCAGGACCGGTACGAGGTGGCGCGGGTGATCGGGCGCGTGACCCGGCTCAGGCCGGCGGGCGAGCTGGAGATCCTCCTGCTCGGCCCCGGACGCTGGGGCACCACCACGCCGTCGCTGGGCGTGCCGGTCTCCTTCGCCGAGATCCAGCGGGTCTCGGCGCTCTGCGAGGTGATGGGCCTGGGGAACGTGATCCCCGATGTCTCCCTCGGCTCGCACTTCTTCAACGACCTGGTGGAGTCGAACATGCTCTACCTGGCGCTCCACCCGGGCTACAACGGCCACGCTCTCGACGTCCAGCGGCTGCGCGCCGCCCCGAACCGGCTGCCCGAGCTGCTCCCGGACGACGCGCGGCTCGCGCCGGTCGTCCGCGTGATCGACTTCCCGCTGCCCGGCGACGACCGCGTCCTGTGGCTGAACGCGAACAGCGTCGCGCAGGAGGTGGTCTGCTACCTCGCCCCGGCGGACGAGGACGGGTGAGCGCCGAGCCCCCGGCGTCTCCACGGGCAGCGTCGCCCCGCGCCTGCCGGCCGCACGGACTCCTCGCTCGCCTGCTGCGGTACCGGCCGTCCGTGGCTCCAGTCACGAAGCGCGTCGCCCACACTCATGGTCCGCGTCGCCCGGGCCCGTGCATGGCTGTTGATCGAGCGTGCAGGTGGGAGCTGTAGGCCTGGGCCATGCGCGCGCAGGCCCGGGGCGCTTCGCCTCCCATGGCCTTCGCGGAATCGACTCGACCCCCCCTCGTGGGCGTTGAGTCCGACCGCATAAGGCTCCAGGATGGGATTCAGGAAGCACCTGCGAAGGAGGTCGCATAGCAGAGCAACTGCAGGAGACATCGAATGCAGTGGCGGCCGGTCCTCCGGCCGAAACGCTCGCGATGCCGAGCTACCAGTAGGTGAGAACACGAAGGGGCCCGATCGTCTGGGCCCCTTCGCCTTTTTCCGCGTACCCTTGCGATCGGAGCCGGACCGAAGGACGGCGCGCGCGACGGGTCGCCTCCACGGGCGCCGCTGGACGGCGCGGGCTCGAGGGAGCGGGAGCATGCCGGAGGCGGTTTCGCTTGGGCGGGTGGCGGTGCTGGACCGGACCGAGGGCGGGCGGCGGGTCCTCCGCGCGGTGCGAGAGCTCGAGCGGGAGGGGCGCCACGCCACGGCGGTCGCCGTCCACGGTCCGCGGGAGCGCCGCACGCCGCTCGTGCGCGAGGCGGACGAGGCCGTGGAGGTGGAGGGCTCGCCGGAGCACGTCCTCCACCGCTCGGGCGCAGAGGCCGCCTGGCTCGGCCCCGCCACGCTCGCGCAGCGGGCGGCCTTCGCCGACGCCTGCGAGCAGCTCGGCGTGCTCTTCCTCGGCCCGTCCGCCGCTACCCTGGGACGCCTGCTCGAGCCGGGCGGCCTCGCCGCGCTGGCCCGCGCGGCGGGGGCGGAGCTCGCCTCGCCCGCGCCGCTTCTTCCCGGGGCGCGGCTGGTCGAGGTGGTGGTCGCGCGCGACCGCGCCGGCGAGACGCTCGCCATCGGCGTCGGGGACACCACGCTGCGCCGGGCCGACCTGGCGGTAATCACGGAGTCTCCCTCGCCGGCGCTCTCGCCCGGAGAGGACCTCGCCGCGCGCGGCCTCGCGATCGAGGTCTGCCGGGCGGCGGAGTGGCTCGGCGTCGCCGCGGTGGAGCTGCTGCTCGACCCGTCCTCGCGCCGCCTCGCCCTGGTCGGCGTCGACGCGGTCGCGCGGTCGGCGGCCGCCATCGAGGCCGCCACCGGGGTGGACCTGGTGCGGCTGGCGGTCCGGCTCGGCGGCGGGTCGATGCTCCGCCCGCCCTGGCCGCCCCGCGGCCACGCCGTCGCCGCGCGGCTCGACGCGCGCGATCCCGAGGCGGCCGGACCGGCCGCGCCGGGCCGGGTGGAGCGGCTCCGGTTCCCCTCCGACCCCGACGTGCGCGCCGAGACGACGGTGGACGAGGGCGACGAGGCCCCGCCGGACGAGCCGCTCGCGACGGTGGTCGCGCTCGGCACGGACCGCGGGCGGGCGGTGCGGCGCCTCGCGCAGGCGCTCGCGGACACCGACGTGCTGGTCGGCGGCACCGGCTCGAGCAAGGCCTGGCTGCTGGCGCTGCTCGACCGGCCCGAGGTCCGCGCCGGCGAGGCGGGGGCGGGGTTCCTGCCCGGCCTCCTCGCGTCCGGCGCGCGGCTGGTCCCGCCGCATCCGGAGGCGGCGGTCCTCGCCGCCGCCGTGGAGGCGTACGAGCTCGAGCTCGACCTGGAGCGGGCCCGCTTCCTCACCGAGGCGCGCCGCGGACGGCCACGGGTGGGCCCCTCCTCCGGCCGCGCGGTGGAGCTGCGGCTCGCCGGCGAGCGGCACGCGCTCGAGATCCGGCAGATCGGGCCGGACACCTACCGGGTGACCTCGCAGGGCGGCGCGCCCGCCGAGGTGCGGGTGGAGCGGCTCGGGCGAGGCGAGCGCCGCCTGATCTGGTGCGGACGGCGCGCGCGGGTGCTCTCCGCGGTGGACGGCGCCCGCCACCTGGTCGAGGTGGACGGGGTGCCGCACCTGCTCGTGCGCGACCCCGGGGGCCTGGTCGTCGCGCCCTTGCCGGCGGTGGTGGTGGCCATCCCGGTGACGCCCGGGCAGCGCGTCGCGGCCGGGGAGCCGGTGGCGCGGCTCGAGTCGATGAAGGTGGAGGTGCCGGTGATGGCGCCGGGCGCCGGCGTGGTGCGCGAGGTGCTGGCGGTGCCCAACGCGCAGGTGGACGCCGGGGCCCCGCTCCTGCGCCTCGCGCTCGACGGCGAGGGCGGCGCGGCCGAGCCGGCCGGGCCGCTCGCGCTGGGCGGCGACCCGGCGCGCGCCGCCGGCTGGCCCGCACGACCGCTACCTCGCGGCGCTCGAGGAGCTCCAGCGGCTCCTCCTCGGGTTCGACGTGCCCGAGGCCGAGGCGCGCGGGCTCGCGGCCGGCTGGCGCGAGGCCGCCGCGGGGGTCTCGCCGGAGGATCCCGGCCCGCTCCGGGCCGAGGAGCGGGCGCTGTCGGCCTTCGCCGACGTGCAGGCCCTCTTCTCCCGCGCGCGCCCCCCCGACGCGCCGCCCGAGGGGCGACCGCCGCTCGAGGAGCTGTGGCGCTACCTCCACGAGCCGGAGGCGCGCGGCGAGGGGCTGAGCGCGCCCTTCCTCGCGCAGCTCCGCCGGGCCCTCTCGCACTACGCCGTGTCGCTCGACTCGCCTGGCGGCGATCTCGAGCTGGCGCTGCTGCGCATCCAGAAGGCCTACGCGCGCGGCGACGCGCCGCTCGGACCGGTGCTGGGGATCCTCGAGCGCCGCCTCTCGGTCGACGCGCTGCCGCCCGGCATCGACGCGGACGACGCGCACGACCTGCTCGACCGGCTCGCGGCGCTGGGCCAGGAGCGGTTCCCGGCGGTGGCCGACCTCGCGCGCGAGCTGCGCTGGCTCCGGTTCGAGAAGCCGGAGCTGGAGCGGTCCCGCGCCGAGGTCTACGCGGCCGCCGAGATCGACCTGGCCCGGGTGGCCACCACCGAGGGCGGCGAGCGGGAGGAGGCGGTCGAGCGGCTGGTCGCCTGCCCGCAGCCGCTCGCGACGCTCCTCGTCGCGCGGACGGCGCGCGCCGAGCGGCGGCTCCGGCCCCTCCTCGTCGAGACGCTGGTCCGGCGCTACTACCGGGACCGCGCGCTCGCGCAGGTGCTCGCCCGCGAGCTGGACGGCGTCCCGGTGGCCACGACCGAGTACGCGCAGCATGGGCGGCGCATCCGGGTGGTGGCCGCGTTCGCCCGCCACCCCGACGCCCCCGCCGCTGCCCGGGCCCTGGCGCGGCTCGCGGCGGAGGTCCCCGCCGAGCCGGAGCTCTCGGTCGATCTCTACCTGTGGCGGGACGGACCGGTGGCGGAGGCCGACGCGGTGGCCGCCGCGCTCCGCGCGGCCATCGACGGGGCCGGCTTCGCCCGCCCGCTGCGCCGCGCCTCGGCGGTGATCGCCCACCCCGGGCGCGGCCTGGCCCGCCAGGCGAGCCAGCAGCACTTCACCTTCCGCGGCGCGCCGGGCGCGCTCGAGGAGGACCGGCGCTACCGGGACGTCCACCCGATGGTGTTCCGCCGCACGCAGATGGTGCGGCTGTCCAGGTTCGAGCTCGAGCGCCTCCCCTCGGTGGCGGACGTGTACCTGTACCGCGGCGTGGCCCGCGACAACCCGCGCGACGAGCGGCTCTTCGCGGTGGCGGAGGTCCGGGACCTCGCGCCGGTGCGCGACGCGCGCGGGCGCGTGGTGAAGCTCCCCTACCTCGAGCGCATGCTGCACGAGGCGCTGGCGGGCATGCGGCGGTTCCAGGCCCGGCGGGCTCCGAACCAGCGGCTCGAGTGGAACCGCGTGCTGCTCGGCATCGAGCCGCCGCTGCTCCTCTCGCACGAGGAGGTCCGGGCGCTCGGGGAGCGGATCGGCCCGGCCACGCAGGGGCTCGGGCTCGAGATGGTGGTGCTGGCGGCGCGCATCCCCGATCCCGGCAGCGGCGGCCTCAAGGAGGTGCTCATCCGGATCAGCGGCGACGGGCGGTCGGTGGCGGTCCGCTGGGACTCCCCCACCGATCGTCCCCTCGAGCCGCTCTCGGAGTACCACCAGCGCGTGATCCAGCTGCGCCGCCGCGGGCTCACCCACCCCTACGAGCTGGTCCGGATGCTGGCGCCGCCGAGGAACTCGGCCGTGGGCGTCCCGCCCGGCGAGTTCCAGGAGCACGACCTCGACGCCGGCGGGGCGCTCGTGCCGGTGACGCGGCCGCCCGGCGAGAACCTCGCGAACGTGGTGGTGGGGGTGGTGCGGACCTTCACGGCGCGACACCCGGAGGGCATGCAGCGGGTGGTGCTGCTCGGCGATCCCAGCCGCGCCATGGGCGCGCTCGCCGAGCCGGAGTGCCGGCGGATCGCGGCGGCCATCGATCTGGCCGAGGCGCTGGGCGTCCCCGTGGACTGGTTCGCGGTGTCCGCCGGCGCGCGGATCTCGATGGAGAGCGGCACCGAGAACATGGACTGGATCGCCCGCGTGCTGCGCCGGATCGTGACGTTCACGCAGGCGGGCGGCGAGATCAACCTGGTGGTCACCGGCGTGAACGTCGGCGCGCAGCCGTACTGGAACGCCGAGGCCACCATGCTCATGCACACCCGGGGCATCCTGGTGATGGTGCCGGGCGCGGCCATGGTGCTGACCGGGAAGCAGGCGCTCGACTACTCCGGCGGCGTCTCGGCCGAGGACGACCAGGGCATCGGCGGCTACGAGCGGATCATGGGGCCGAACGGCCAGGCGCAGTACCAGGCCGCCAGCCTGGGCGAGGCCATCCAGATCCTGCTCCGCCACCACGAGCACGCCTACCTGGCCCCGGGCGAGCGGGTCCCGCGGCGCGCCGCGACGTCCGACCCGCGCGATCGCGACGTGCGGGCGTCGCCGCACGGGCCGGAGGGCGGCGCCGGGTTCGAGACGGTCGGCGACGTCTTCAGCCCGGCGCGGAACCCGGACCGGAAGAAGCCCTTCGACGTCCGGCGCGTGATGGCGGCGGTGGTCGACCAGGACCACCCGACCCTCGAGCGCTGGCGCGACCTGCGCGGCGGCGAGACCGCGGTGGTGTGGGACGCGCACCTGGGCGGCTGGCCGGTGTGCCTGGTCGGCGTCGAGTCGCGCCCGCTGCCGCGGCTGGAGTTCGTGCCGGCCGACGGGCCGGAGTCGTGGTCGGCGGGCACGCTCTTCCCGCAGTCCTCGAAGAAGGTGGCGCGCGCCCTCAACGCCGCGAGCGGGAACCGTCCGGTGGTGGTGCTCGCCAACCTCTCCGGCTTCGACGGCTCGCCCGAGTCGATGCGCCGGCTCCAGCTCGAGTACGGCGCCGAGATCGGCCGCGCGGTCGTGAACTTCCGCGGACCGATGGTCTTCTGCGTCATCTCCCGCTACCACGGCGGCGCGTTCGTGGTCTTCTCGCGCGCGCTCAACGAGGGCCTGGAGGTCGTGGCGGTGGAGGGCGCGCGGGCCTCGGTGATCGGCGGCGCGCCGGCCGCGGCGGTGGTCTTCTCGCGCGAGGTGGAGACCCGCACGCGCAAGGATCCGCGGGTGCTCGAGGCCGAGCGCGGGGCCGCCGCCGGCGGCGCCGCCCGGGCGCGCCTCGCCGAGGTGATCACGGCGGTGCGCGCCGAGATGGTGGGCGAGGTGGCCGAGGCGTTCGACGCCGTGCACGACGTCGAGCGCGCGCTGAGGGTCGGCTCGCTCGACCGGATCATCGCGGCGGCGGACCTTCGGCCGTACCTCGTCGACGCGGTGGAGCGGGGGATCGCGCGGGCGCGGGAGGGGTAGGCGGCGGTCGGGGCGGCGCCGGTCACTCGCTCCCCGCGACCGCTCGCCGCGCGCCTCGCGCCGGTCGCCCAATCGGTCGTCCGGGGTCGCGCGGACGTGCTGGGATGTACCCTCGCCCGCATGTCCTCCCACGACCTGCAAGCCCTCCGCGAGCCGCACCGGCGCCTGCACCGGGCGCTCTCGGCGATCCTCCCGCCGGAGCGGCTCGTCACCGATCCGCTCCGGCGCCTCGCCTTCGGCACCGACGCGAGCTTCTACCGGCTCGTGCCGAAGCTGGTGGTGGAGGTCCGGACCGTCGAGGAGGTCGCGGCCGTGCTCGCGGAGGCCGCGCGCGCAGGGGACCCCGGTCACCTTCCGCGCCGCCGGGACCAGCCTCTCCGGCCAGGCGGTGACCGACTCGGTGCTGGTGCGCGTCGCCGGCGGCTGGCGCCGCCAGCGGGTGCTCGACGGCGGCGCGCGGATCCGGCTCGAGCCGGGCGTCATCGGCGCCGACGCGAACGCGCTGCTGGCGCCGCTGGGCCGGAAGCTCGGGCCCGACCCGGCCTCCATCGGCGCCTGCATGATCGGCGGCATCGCCGCCAACAACGCGTCCGGGCATGTGCTGCGGCACCGCCCAGAACAGCTACCGCACCGTCGAGGCGATGCAGCTCGTGCTGGCCGACGGCACCCTGCTCGACACCGCCGACCCCGGCGTCGCGCCGTCGCTTCGCCGCGACGCACCCCGAGATCGTGGCCGGCCTGGCGGCGATCCGCGACGAGATCGCGGCCGACCCGGTCCTGCACCGGCGCATCGTGGAGAAGTACCGGATCAAGAACACCACCGGCTACTCGCTCAACGCGTTCGTGGATCACCACGATCCGCTCGACATCCTGCTCCACCTGATGGTCGGGTCGGAGGGGACGCTCGCCTTCCTCTCCGAGGTGACCTACCGCACCGTCCCGGAGCAGCTCGCACAAGGCGAGCGCGCTGGCGCTCTACGCGGACGTCGCGGACGCGGCCCGGGCCACCATGCTGCTCAGGGACGGGCCGGTCGTCGGCGGTCGAGCTGATGGACCGCGCCTCGCTCCGCTCGGTCGAGTCGAAGCCCGGCATGCCGCCCGAGCTGCTCGGGCTCGGCGAGGGGGCGGCCGCGCTCCTCGTCGAGACCCGCGCCGCGGAGGCGGCGGCGGCTCGCGCCGCAGATCGAGGCGCTGCTCGAGCGGATGGCGCCGGTGCCGACGCTCCGCCCGGTCGTCTTCACCGCCGGGAAGGCCGACGACGAGCGGCTCTGGGACGTCCGCCGCGGGCTCTTCCCCGCGGTGGGCGCGGCCCGCCGCATCGGCACCACGGTGGTCATCGAGGACGTGGCCTTCCCCATGGCGCACCTGGCCGCACGGCACGGTCGAGCTGCAACGCGCTCATGCGCGCCACGGCTACGACGAGGGGATCATCTTCGGCCACGCGCTCGACGGGAACCTGCACTTCGTCTTCACCCAGGACTTCGGCGCCGAGGGCGAGGTGGCGCGCTACCCGCGCTTCATGGACGACGTCTGCGCCATGGTGGTCCAGCAAGTACGACGGGTCGCTCAAGGGCGAGCACGGCACCGGGCGCAACGTGGCGCCGTTCGTGGAGCTGGAGTGGGGCGAGAAGGCCTACCGGCTCATGCGGCGGGTGAAGGCGCTGCTCGATCCGCAGGGCCTCCTCAACCCCGGCGTGATCCTGAACGACGACCCGCGCGCCCACCTCGCGCACCTCAAGGCGCTGCCGCCGGCCCACCCGCTGATCGACCGCTGCATCGAGTGCGGCTTCTGCGAGCCGCGCTGCCCGTCGCGCGACCTCACCGCCACGCCGCGCCAGCGGATCGTGGCCCGGCGCGAGATGGCCCGGCTCCGGCGCCGGCGGCGAGGACCCCGCCGCGGCTCGCCCGGCTCGAGGCGGACTACGTCTACCGGGGCGAGGAGACCTGCGCCACCGACGGGCTCTGCGCCACTCGCCTGCCCGGTGGGCATCGACACCGGCGCGCACATGAAGTGGCTGCGCGCCCAGGCCCACGCCGGGGACGGCGCGGCGGCCGACCTCGCGGCGGATCACTTCGCCGCCGTGGCGGCGGCCGCCCGGGCCGGGCTGCGGACCGCCGGCGCGGCGCGCGCGGTGCTCGGGGGCCCGGCCCTGGCCGGCCTCTCCCGCGGCCTGCGCCGGCTCTCCGGCGGCCGGCTGCCGGTCTGGAACGAGGCGCTGCCCCGGGCCGGCCCACGCGCCGCGGCTGGACGGGACGCGGCGCGGCGCGGCCGAGCGGGTGGTCTACTTCCCGACCTGCGTGGCGCGCACCATGGGCCCGGCCCCCGGCGACGCCGAGGGGCTCGACGTCCACCGGGCCATGCTCTCGCTGCTCGGCAAGGCCGGCTACGACGTGGTCTTCCCGGCCGGCATGGACGGGCTCTGCTGCGGCCTGCCCTTCGAGTCGAAGGGCTTCCCGGAGCTGGCCGACCGCAAGAGCCGCGAGCTCGAGGCGGCGCTGCTCGAGGCCAGCGAGGGCGGCCGCTGGCCCGATCGTCTGCGACACCAGCCCCTGCCTGCAGCGGATGCGCAAGGCCACTCGACCGGCGGCTCACCCTCCTCGAGCCGGTCGAGTTCATCCACGACCACCTGCTCGACAAGCTCGCCTTCACGCCGCGAGCCCGGGCCGGTGGCGCTCCACGTCACCTGCAGCGCCACGAAGCTCGGGCTGGCCGAGAGCTTCCGGGCGGTGGCCGCGGCCTGCGCCGAGCAGGTGGTGGTGCCGCGGGAGATCGGCTGCTGCGGCTTCGCCGGCGACCGCGGCTTCACGCCACCCCGAGCTGAACGCCCGCGCCCTCGGGCCGCTCCGCGCCGGCGCTCCCGGCCGGCTGCCGCGAGGGCTTCTCCAACAGCCGGACCTGCGAGATCGGCCTCTCGCACCACGCCGGCATCCCCTACCGCCCCATCGTCTTCCTCGTCGACCGCTGCACCGCGCCGCGCGCCTCCCCCTGACCGCCCTCCCCCGCAGCGCCCCTCACAAGGAAGGCCCAGATGCCCGTCACCACCTGGACCCAGAACTACACCCCGGTCGGAAACCTGCTCGATCTCGGCGCTGATCGCCGCCATCCCGGTGGTGGCGCTGCTCGGCGCGCTCGCCTTCTTCCACGTGAAGGCCCACTGGGCCGCGCTCCTCGGCCTGGCGCTCGCGCTCGGGCATCGCGGTCTTCGTCTACGGGATGCCCGCCGCCACGGCCGCCGCCGCGGCGCTGCTACGGCGCGGCCGTTCGGCCTGCTCCCCATCGGCTGGATCATCCTGAACGCCATCTTCGTCTACGACATCACCGTCAAGACCGGGAAGTTCGAGGTGGTCAAGGAGACCATCGCCGGCCTGGCGGGCGACCGGCGCATCCAGGTGCTCCTCATCGCCTTCGCCTTCGGCGCCTTCATCGAGGGCGCGGCCGGCTTCGGCACGCCGGTGGCCATCAGCGCCGCCATGCTCATCGGCCTCGGCTTCAAGCCGCTGCCCGCCGCCGGCCTGGCGCTCATCGGCAACACCGCCCCGGTCGCCTACGGCGCGCTCGGCACCCCCATCATCACGCTCGCCAAGGTGACCGGCCTCAACGAGATCGCCGCTCTCCGCCATGGCCGGCCGGCAGCTGCCGCTCTTCTCGCTCATCGTCCCCTTCTGGCTCGTCTGGGCAGATGTCCGGCTTCCGCGGCATGGTCGAGGTCTGGCCGGCCTGCCTGGTGGCCGGCCTGGCCTTCGCCATCCCCCAGTTCGTGGTCTCCAACTTCTACGGCCCCTCGCTGGTCGACATCGTCGCCGCGGCCTCCTGCATCATCGCCCTCTACGTCTTCCTCAAGTTCTGGCAGCCGAAGACCACCTGGCGCTTCCCCGAGGAGCGCGAGCGACTGCCCGCACGGTCGGTCAGCACAAGGCAGCCACCGGCCTTCGGCGCGAGGCCTTCATGGCCTGGATGCCCTGGATCGTCCTCTCGGTCTTCGTCTTCGTCTGGGGCCTCCCGGCCGGTCAAGACCTGGCTGAACGGCGATCCACAACCCGACCTGGGAGGTCCCGGCCTGCACAACCTGGTGCAACAAGGCCCCGCCGGTCGCCAAGGCGCTCCACGCCCGAGGCGGCCAAGTACAGCCTCAACTACCTCTCCGCCACCGGCACCGGCCTGCTGCTCTCCGGCATCGTCTCCGGCCTCTGGCTCGGCCTCCGGCCGGGCGCGCTGCTCACGACCTACTTCGACACGCTGAAGCGGGTCCGCTTCTCGCTCCTCACCATCGCCGCCATGCTGGCCCTCGGCTTCACCACCCGCTACTCCGGCTCCGACTCGACCATGGGGCTCGCCTTCGCCTCCACCGGCTGGCTGTTCCCCTTCTTCTCGCCGCTGCTCGGCTGGCTGGGCGTGGCCCTGACCGGCTCGGACACCTCCTCCAACGTGCTCTTCGGCAACCTGCAGGTGGTGAGCGCCAACGCCATCGGCATGAACCCCATCCTGGCGGCCGCCTCCAACCGCTCCGGCGGCGTGATGGGCAAGATGATCGACGCCCAGTCGATCGTGGTGGCCGGCGTGGCCACCAACCAGCACGGCAAGGAGGGCGAGATCCTGCGCTACGTCTTCTGGCACTCGCTGGCGCTGGCCGCGCTGGTCGGCGTGGTGGTCTTCCTGCAGGCCTACGTCTTCACCTGGATGGTCCCGCACCCGTAGGGTCCTCGCCCCGGGTCCCGCTCGCGCGCGGGCGGGATCCGGGGCACACTCCTACGCCCGGGAGGTTCCCGTGAAGGTCGCGCTGTTCGTCCCCTGCTACGTCGACCAGCTCTACCCGCAGGTCGGCCGTGGCGACGCGTCCGCGTGCTGGAGCGGCTCGGCTGCACGGTGGTCTTCCCGGAGGACCAGACCTGCTGCGGCCAGCCCATGGCCAACGCCGGGCTCGCGGCCGACGCCGCGCCGCTCTGCGCGCCACTTCCTCGAGGTCTTCGGCGGCTACGACCACGTGGTCGGCCCCGTGCGGGAGCTGCGTCGGCGATGGTGCGCAACCAGTATCCCGGCCTGGTGCCGGACCGACCCGGCGCTCGACCGAGGTGCGGGCCGCGCACCTTCGAGCTCTGCGAGTTCCTCCACGACGTCCTGAAGGTCGGCGCGCGTCGCGGGGCGCTTCCCGCGCACGGTCGGGCTCCACCGGAGCTGCCACGGCCTGCGCGAGCTGCGGCTCGGCGAGCGGCAGCGAGCGGATGGTGGCCGCCCTTCGACAAGGTGAGACGCTCCTGCTCCAGCGCTGGAGGGGATCGAGCTCGTCGCGCTCGGCGCGCCCCGACGAGTGCTGCGGCTTCGGCGGCACCTTCGCGGTGGCCGAGGAGGCGGTCTCCTGCCTGATGGGCCGGGACCGGATCGCCGACCACGCTGCAGGCCGGCGCCGAGGTGATCACCGGCATCGACATGTCGCTGCCTCATGCACCTCGACGGCCTGGCCCGCCGCGACGGGCAGCCCGGTCCGCGCTCCGCCACGTCGCCGAGGTGCTGCTCGGGGAGGCGGCCTGACCATGGCGCACGCTGACCGCGCCCCGGCCACGCCGCGCCCGCCGCGCGCTTCGTCGCCGACGAGCCGCGCGCCCACTGGCACGACCAGGCGCTCTGGTTCGTCCGGCGTGAAGCGCGACCGGGCCGCCGCCCAGGTCCCGGAGTGGGAGGCGCTGCGCGAGCGGCGCCGGCGCGCATCAAGGCACACACCCTGCGCCAACCTGGCCGGCCTACCTCGAGCAGTTCGAGCGCGAACGCCACCGCCGCGCGGCGCCACCGTCCACTGGGCCCGCGACGCCGACGAGCACAACCGCGATCGTCCACCGGATCCTGCTGCCGAGCGCGGCGTCACGCCGCCTGGTCAAGTCCAAGTCGATGCTCACCGAGGAGTGCGACCTCAACCCGTACCTCGAGGCGCGCGGCATCGAGGTGGTCGACACCGACCTCGGCGAGCGGATCGTCCAGCTCGCGCGACGAGCCGCCCTAGCCACATCGTCCTCCCCGCCATCCACATCAAGAAGGAGGAGATCGGCGAGCTCTTCCACCGGACGCTCGGCACCGCCGCGGGCGCCTCCGACCCGACCTACCTCACCGAGGCGGCCCGCGGCCACCTGCGCGAGAAGTTCCTGGCCGCCCAGGCCGGCCTCACCGGCGTCAACTTCGCCGTCGCCGAGACCGGCGGCGTGGTCGTCTGCACCAACGAGGGCAACGCCGACATGGGCACCTCGCTGCCGCCGCTCCACATCGCCTGCATGGGCATGGAGAAGATCGTGCCGCGCGCCGAGGACCTGGCGGTCTTCCTGCGGCTGCTGGCCCGCTCCGCCACCGGCCAGCCGATCACCACCTACACCACCCACTTCCACGGGCCCATGCCGCGGCGGCGAGCTGCACGTCGTGCTCGTCGACAACGGCCGCAGCGCGCCTGCTCGGCCGACGAGACCTTCCGCGGCGCGCTCGCCTGCATCCGCTGCGGCGCCTGCATGAACACCTGCCCGGTCTTCCGGCGCAGCGGCGGCCACAGCTACGGCGTGGACCGTCCCCGGCCCCATCGGCTCGGTGCTGGCCCCGGGCCGCGACCCGGCGGCCCACGCCTCCCTGCCCTTCGCCTCCACGCCTCTGCGGCTCCTGCGCCGACGTCTGCCCGGTGCGCATCGACCTCCACCACCAGCTCCTGGCCTGGCGGCGGCAGCTCGTGGCCGCGGCCGGCGCACGTGCCGCCTCGGCAAGCGGCTGGCGCATGCGCTTGGCCGCCTGGGTGCTCGGCTCGCCGGGCCCGCTACGAGCTGGCCGGGCCGGCTGGCCCGGCTCGCCCTGCGCCGGCTGCCCGCGCTGGCTCCTGTACGGCCGGCTGGAACGCCTGGGGGCGCCAGCGCGAGCTGCCGCGCGGCGCCCGCCGAGAGCTTCCGCGACGCTGGCGCAACCGGGGGACGGCCATGGCCGCCGCGTGACGAGATCCTGGCGGCGCTCCGGCGCAACGCCGCCGCCCGGACGCGCCGCTGCCCGGCGGAGCGCCGGCGGCGGCGCGCGCTACCCCGACCTGGCGGCGCGGCTTCGCCGAGGCGGTGGCCGGCGGTGGGCGGCACGCTGGTCCGCGTCGCCGGACCCGGCCGCCGCCGACGCCGCAGGTGCCGCGCGCTCGCCGACGCGGGTGCAGGCGACCGCGGATCGTCTCGCAGGTGCCCGGCGGTCGGCGCGCCGGCACCGTCGACGCCTGGCCGAGGTGGCGGACCCGCACGAGCTCGAGGGGCTCGACCTGGCGGTCCTCCCCGGCGAGCTCGCGGTGGCCGAGAACGGCGCCGTCTGGGTGCGACGGGGCGCGCGCTGCCGCACCGCGGCGCTGGTCGTCGTCCCCGAGCACCTGGCGCTGGTGGTCGCGGCCGGCGCGATCGTGCCCGACATGCACGCGGCCTACGCCCGGCTCGACTTCGGCGGGCCGGCCGCGCTCGGCGCTCTTCCTGGCCGGCCCCTCCAAGACCGCCGACATCGAGCAGGCGCTGGTGATCGGCGCCCACGGCGCCGCGGTCCGCGACGGTGTTCGTGGTCGGGTAGCCAGCCGGAATCCGACACCCGGCCGAGGCATTATTCGCGAAGCGAATAGTGCCCGGCCGCTCCCTGCCGGCTGTTTCAGAGCGGCGCAGGCACTTTTCGCGAAGCGAAATGTGCCCGGCCGCTCCTTACCGGCTACCTGGCGCCGCCAGCGGATCTTCCCCGGTCGACCACGCCGGCAGCACGCGGTCGTCCATCTGGAAGTCCGGGCCGTCGTGCTCGGTGTACACCACGTACACGGCGCGCTTCGGCACGCCGAACACGCCCTCGATCTCGCCCATGATGGCGAGGGCGAGCCGGCGCTTCTGGTCGGCGGTGCGGCCCTTGCGGATGTCCGCGTTCAGGAAGGCGATGCCCTTCTTCGGATCGGCGGCGCGCCCGAACACCAGATCGCCCGGCCCGAGGCAGCGGAGGGTGACGCCGACGTGGTCGGTGCCGGTGTCCATGATGGTCGCGAAGTGCTGCACCACGGCCGCTGCGAAGCGGCCCTTCTGCTCCGGCGTGGGGGCGAGGTTCAGCTCGAACTGGAGGTGGGGCATGGCGGTCTCCGGTGCGCGCCTCGACGGAGGCGCACGCCCATCTTCATCACCCCGCGGCGGCGCCGCCGCTCGGCCCGCCGTCCCGGGTGAGGGTCGCCCGGACCGCGAGGCGATCAGGGGACCGCGTGGACGCCGCCACCCCCGGCCGCGCCCACGTAGGCCGCCACGGCCCGCCAGGTCTCCTCGAACTGACCCAGCGTGAATCCGGTCCCCGAGGAGAGCCAGTCGAAGTGCGGCGGGACGTGGGTGGGGAGCGCGAAGTGGCCGATCACGTCCAGGTGATTGGCCCACACCGCCCGGATGATCTTCCCCCAGACCTGGCTGCGGGTGGGCACCATCCCGTCGTTGGCGCGGGCGTCGGGGATGCGCCCGTAGGCGAGCCGGAGCGGGCGCGCCTGGACCATGGTGAGCGGCGGCTCGCGCTCGAGGCGCGTGCCGGAGGCCACCCGGTAGAGGCCGACGTACATGGCGTGGGTGGCCTGCGCGTAGGGGTCGATGCCGGCGGACAGCATCGAGCGGATCCCGGGCGGCCGGGCCCGGGTGATCACGCAGCCGTAGCGGACCCCGGGCCGATCGGAGGTCGTCGCGTTGAGGAGGTCGACGGCGGCCGGCGTGATCGTGCGGCACCAGGTCCTGATCGCCGCCGAGGCTGGTGAAGAACTGATCGAGGGCGACGCGCCGCTGCCGCGAGAAGTCGCCCAGCAGCTCGGAGAAGAGCTGATCCAGCACCCCGCTCGGCAGGGAGCCGCGGCGCCGCAGCAGGCCCGCCAGCTTGAGCGCCACCCCGACCGGCAGCCGCCCGGCCCGCAGCGTGTAGATGGTCGAGAGGGAGAGGATGCGCAGGAACTGCTGGCCCAGCATGTTGTTGAAGAAGTGGGCCACCGGGGTGCCGTAGTGCGGCGCGGACACGGTGACCACGCTGCGGAGGGACCGCGCGCACCGCTCCACGTCCACCTCGGTCGGCAGCGAGACCTCCGGGCTCGCCAGGAGCCGCGCGTCGAGGCCGCCGCTCGAGTGGCCGATCACGCTCACCTCGCCGCCGGCCTCGTCGAGCAGGCGGGTCATCTCCTCGGCCAGGAGCGCGGCGCGCTTGCGGAGCGTGGCGGTGGGCGCCGTGCGCACCTCGCGGATCTCCCCGTCCAGGCCGAGGTCCGGGCCGATCTCGGCGAGCAGGTCGCGCACGTGGCCGAAGTAGGCGAAGTCGCCGAGGTTCGCGAAGCCGAAGAACCCCGGCACGAGCAGGACGTGGTGGCGCCGGCGCACGCCCGGAGTCTACGCCAGGCGGCCGGCACCGGGCGGCTCGACGAGCGCGCGCCGTCCGGCCCGCGTGCGCGCCCCGCCCACCTGGCGGGGCACCGCCGGGAGGGCCGGGTGCGGTTCCGCTGGCGCGGCGGCCGCGAGTAGTGTTTCATCTCGCACCTTTTCGAAAGGAGGCGTCGCGTGAATCGCTTTACCGTCCTCGGCCTCGTCGTCGGGATCGCCATCGGCCTGCTGCTCGGGTTCCAGTGGGGAAGCGCCGGCCGGGTGACCTCGCCCCCCGTGGCCGCGGTGCCCCCGGGCCTGCCGCCAGGCGGAGCGCCGACGCCCATGCCGGCGCCCGGCGCCGGCGCGATGGACGTGCAGGCGCGCATCGCGGCCGCGCAGCAGATCGTGGCCCGCGACCCGAAGAACGTGCGCGCCTGGATCCAGCTCGGCAACGACTACTTCGACAGCCGCCAGTCGCAGAAGGCCGTCGAGGCCTACGGGCGCGCGCTGGAGCTCGAGCCGAACAACCCGGACGTCCTGACCGACCAGGGCGTCATGTACCGGGACCTCGGGAACTTCGACCTCGCCGTCGCCAACTTCAAGAAGGCCTCCAAGATCGATCCCAAGCACGTGCACTCCCTCTTCAACCTGGGGGTGGTGTACGCGCACGATCTGAAGAACGCGGAGGAGGCCAAGAAGGCCTGGAACCAGGTGGTCGCCGCCGCCCCGGGGACCCCGGCCGCCGCGCAGGCGCAGCAGGCGCTGCAGCAGCTCCAGGCGAACCCCCCCACGAAGTGAGCCTCGCCCCCACCGGCCGGGCCGCCCGAGGGGCTGGCCCGGCGGTGGGTGCGCGGGCATCCTGTCACGCATGCGCCGCGCTCTCCTCCTCGCCCTCCTCCTCGCCTCCACGGCCGGCTGCGCCGCCCGCTCCAGCGCCGCCCTGGTGTCCCAGCCGGTCTCACCCCAACGGCGCTGGCTCTCCCCGCTCGAGCGCGAGCACCCGCTGGTCGGAAGGATCTGGGACGTCCGGGCCGGGCGCTACGCCGACGAGGCGGCGCTGCTGGCCGACCTCGCCGGCGCGCGCTTCGCGCTCCTCGGCGAGACCCACGACAACGCCGACCACCACCTGCTCCAGGCGCGGCTGACCCGGGCGATCGGTCAGGGGGGCCGCCGGCCGGCGGTCGCCTTCGAGATGCTGGCCACCGAGCAGCAGCCGGCCATCGACGCGGCGCTCCGTCGCGAGGCCCCCACCGCCGACGCGGTGGGGAAGGCCGTGCGATGGGACGAGAGCGGCTGGCCGCCCTTCGCCGAGTACCGCCCGGTGTTCGCGGTGGCGCTCGAGTCCGGGATGCGGATCGCGGCGGCCAACCTGCCGCGCAAGGAGATCCAGGCCGTGGTCCGGCGCGGCGCGGAGGCGCTGCCGGCGCCGGTCCGGGCCCGCATCGACCGGCAGGGGCCGCTCTCCCCCGAGGCCGCCGAGGCGATGCGGAAGGAGATGGGCGAGTCGCACTGCGGCGAGCTCCCCGAGTCCATGCTCGCGCCCATGGTGCTCGGGCAGCGGGCGCGTGACGCCCAGATGGCGGAGGTGCTGGCCGGCCTGGGCGCGGCAGGCGGGATCCTGATCGCGGGCGCCGGCCACACCCGCACCGACCGCGGCGTGCCGGCCTACCTCCCCGACGCTGGCGGTCGGATCGCCTCGGTGCTGCTGTCTGAGGTGTCGGCGAAGCGGCGCGAGCCGGGCGCCTACGCCGAGGACTTCGGGCAGGGGCCGCTCCCGTTCGACTGGGTGATCTTCACGCCGCGCGCGGAGCGCCCCGACCCCTGCGCGGCGCTGCGCGCGCACCGCGCCGCCCCGGCGAAGGACCGCAAGGGCGCGAGCGAGCGGGCGCCGTGAGCGCGCGCTCGGTCCGCGACCCGGCCTCCGCCGGTCGGCCGCGCCCCGGGGCGACCGCGTGACGAGCGCGGGGCGGCGGGTCGACGAGCTGATGGCCTTCGTGCGGGAGCGCACCGCCCCGGCGCCGGTGCCGCTCGTCCCCGAGCTCAGCCTCTATCAGGCCTCGGAGCTCACGCCGCTGTGGCACGCGACGGCGCGAGAGCTGGCCGGCTTCGACGACTCGCCGTTCTGGGCGTTTCCCTGGGCCGGCGGGCAGGCCCTGGCGCGCCACGTCCTCGACGCGCCGGAGCAGGTGCGGGGGCTCCGGGTGGTCGACTTCGCCACCGGCAGCGGGCTGGTGGCGCTCGCCGCGCTCCGGGCCGGGGCGGCGGAGGTGGCTGCCTGGGACCTCGACCCGTTCTGCGAGGCCGCCATCCGGCTCAACGCGGGCCTGAACGGGCTCTCGCCCGCGTTCCACCCGGGCGATCCCATCGGCCTCGAGCTCCCCGAGGTCGAGCTGCTGCTGGCGGGCGACGTGTTCTACGAGCGGCCGCTGGCGGAGCGCGCCCTGGCCTGGTTCCGCGCGCTCGCCGCGCGCGGCGTCCGCGTGCTGGCCGGGGACGCGGAGCGGGCCTACCGGCCATCGAGCGGCTTCCGGGTGCTCGCCGAGCTGGACGTGCCGACCTCGGTCGAGATCGAGGACGCGCCCGTGCGCCGCGCCCGCGTGCTCGAGATCCTGCCCTGACGCCGACGGGCCACCTGGCGGCCCTGCCGGTGGCGGCCGGGGCCGGCGGGCCGTAGGGAAGGAGGGCTCGCCATGCCCGCTCCCCTCGCCCTGGTCTGCGGCCACGTCACCCTCGACCGGACCCCCGACGGCCTGCTGCCGGGCGGCTCCGCCACCTACGCCGGCCTCGCCTGGCACGCGCTCGGCGCCCGCGTGCGGGTCCTCACCGCCGCCGCGCCCGACTTCCCGTCCGACGCGCTGCGCGCGCTCGAGCTGCGGGTGCAGCCGTCGGCGCGCACCACGACCTTCGAGAACCGCCTGGCCGCCGACGGCGCCCGCACCCAGCGCGTCGAGGCGGTGGCCTCGCCGCTCGAGCCCGACCTGCTGCCGCCCTCCTGGCGCGAGGCGGACGTGCTCCACCTCGCCCCGGTGCTCGACGAGCTCGACGTCCCGGCCCTCCGGTCCGCGGTGCGCGCGCGCGTGGTCGGGCTCGGCGTGCAGGGGCTGGTCCGGGTGGTGGCGGCCGACGGCGCGGTCACCCAGCCGCGCCTCGAGCTCGATCCCGCCTGGCTCCGCGGGATCGACGCGGCCTTCCTCGGCGACGACGACGTGCGCGGGCAAGGGGACCTGGTGGCCCGGCTGGCGGCCGCGGTGCCGGTGGTCGTATTCACTCATGGTCAAGCGGGCTGCGAGGTGATCGCGGGCGGGCGGAGCCGCCGGGTGGGGATCTACCCGGCGCGCGAGGTGGACCCCACCGGCGCGGGCGACGTGTTCGCGGCCGGGTTCCTGCTCGCGCTGGCGCGCGGCGGCGCGCCGGTGGAGGCGGCGCGGCTCGGGGCCGCCGCGGCCTCCATCGCGGTCGAGGGGCGCGGGATCGCCGCGCTCCACCGGATCGGCGAGGCGCACGCCCGCGCGGCCCTCGTGCCGGTCGCGGCCCCCTGATCAGGAGGGCGGCGGCGACTCCACCAGGAGCTCCCAGAGCCGCCCCAGCGTCCGGCGCGGCCAGGGCGCGTCCTCCTCGAGATCGCGCTGCGCCGCGGAGACGCCGTGGAGCCGCGCCAGCGTCTGGATGGCGTACTTCAGCACCGTGTCCTGGGCCAGCTCGCGGCCGAGGACGCCGTCGCCGATCTCGCGCTCCTCCTCGCCCGGCACCAGCACGCAGAGCGGACGCCAGAACTCCGGCTCCGGGTGCGGCCGGACCGCGAGCCAGGTCCCGGCGCCCTCCTCGCCGTCGGAGAGATCGAGGAAGAGGCCGCCGTCGCGCTCGGTCCAGTGGAGGACTGCCATCGAGCGCCCATTGTAGCCGGGCCCGCCCCCCGCCGCCCTCCTCTCCTGCTACGCTGCGCCGGATGCCCTCGAGCTTCGTCATCTACGGTGCGTACGGGTACACCGGCGAGCTGGTCGCGCGCCACGCGGTGGAGCGCGGCCTCGCGCCCATCCTGGCCGGCCGCGACTCGGAGCGCCTGGCCCGGCTGGCGCGCGAGCTCGGCTGCCCGTGGCGGGCCTTTCCGCTCACCGATCCCGACGCGCTCCGTCGGGGCATCGAGGACGCCGGCGCGGTCCTGCACTGCGCCGGCCCGTTCGCCGGCACCTTCCGGCCCATGGCCGAGGCCTGCCTCGACGCGCGGGTGCACTACCTCGACCTCACCGGCGAGCCGCAGGTGCTCGGCGCCGTGGCCGAGATGGGGCCGCACGCCCAGCGCGCCGGCGTCATGCTGCTGCCGGGCGCCGGCTTCGACGTGGCCGCCACCGACTGCCTCCTGGCGCACCTGGTCCGCCGGCTGCCGGCGGCGAGGAAGCTCGTGCTGGCGCTCTCGGGGCTGGCGCGCCCCTCGCGCGGCACCGCCCGGACCATCCTGGCCGGCGCGACCGACCTCCGCGGCTGGCGGCCGCCGCCGGGCACCCCCGCGCTGCGCACCTTCGACCTCGGCCGGGGACCGGTCTCGACGGTGCCGGTGCCCTGGCCCGACCTGGTGACCGCGCCCCGCTCGACCGGCGTCGGCGACGTCACCGTCTACCTGCAGGCCCCCGCGGCGCTGCGCTTGCTCCTGCGGGCGGCCCCCCTGGCGGCGCCGCTGCTCGGGGAGGCGCCGCTGCGCGAGGCCGGCGCCTGGCTGCTCGCCGGCGGCGAGCGCGGCCCCGGCCAGGAGGCGCGCGCGGCCGGGCGAAGCGTCGTGCACGGCGAGGCGGAGGACGGGGCGGGCGGGCGGGTCGCCGCGCGGCTGGTCCTTCCCGACGCCTACGCCTTCACCGCGCTGGCCGCGGTGGAGATGGCGGTGCGCACGCTGCGGGGGCCGGTCCTCCCGGGCTGGCAGACGCCGTCCTCGGCCTTCGGCCCGGACCTGCCGCTCGCGCTGCCGGGCGTCACGCGCGTCGAGCTCTGAATGATCGCACGGGGGCTGCGCCCCGCCCGCCGAGCGAAGCTCGTCGGGGACCCCGGCTCGCCGGGTCCCGTGCGCTGCCGCGAGCGGCTTCGCCGCTTTCGCGGCAGCGCCCCGGCGGCTCGCTTCGCTCGCTTCGCACGGGGGCTGCGCCCCCGCCCCGCCGAGCGAAGCTCGTCGGGGCCCCACCCCGGCTCGCCGGGTCCCGTGCGCTGCCGCGAACGGCTTCGCCGCTTTCGCGGCAGCGCCCCGGCGGCTCGCTTCGCTCGCTGACGTATCACGGCGCTCGATCAGCGCCCGCTCCGCCCGAGCGTCCGGAGCGCCGCGATCCAGAGCCGCGCCTCCTTGCGGGAGAGGCGCCCGCGCCGCAGCGTGGCCGAGAGGTCCCGGACCGCGTGCCGCTCCGGACCCGCCAGGAAGCCGCCGGCGCGCAGCGCCTCGCGGAGGGCCCCCTCGACCTCGGCGAGCTCCGCGTCGGTCGCCCCGGCCGGCGCGGACCGGCGCGCCGCGGCCGCCGCGGAGAGCGCCGCCCGCCGCAGCTCGTAGCAGTAGACCAGCCGCCGCCTGCGCCAGGTTGAGCGAGGGCTGCGCCTCGCCGGACGGGATGGCCGAGAGGTCGTGGCACCGGTGGATCTCGTCGTTGGTGAGGCCGCTCCGCTCGTCGCCGAAGACCAGCGCGGTGCCGCCCTCCCCGGCTCGCGCGAGCGACTCCCGCGCGACCTCCTCCGGCGAGAGCCGACGCTTGCCCCGCACCGCCCGGGAGCTGGTCCCGACCACCCAGGCCCGGTCCGCCACCGCCTCGTCCAGGGTCCGCACCAGCCGCGGACGATCGAGCAGCTCCTCCGCGTGGACCGCCACCCGGCGGGCCGAGGCGAAGTCGTGGGTGCCGAGCTCGGCGATGGCCCAGTCGGACAGCCCGAAGTTCTTCATGACCCGCGCCACCGCCCCCAGGTTCTCGGGGTTGCGCGGCCGGAGCAGGACCAGGCGGACCGGGGGCATCATCGCGGCGCATGCTACCCCGCGCCGGCGGCGGGGCGCGCGGACGGCCGTCGTGGTAGAGGACGGCGGTGCGCCCGGAGTTCCTTCAGGCCCCCTTCCAGCTCCACATCGGGTTCGATCTCGCCGCGACCTTCCTGTTCGCCGTGACCGGCTCGCTGGCGGCCATCGCCAAGCGCTACGACCTGGTGGGCGTGCTGGTGCTGGCCTTCGTGACCGGGCTCGGTGGCGCGCTCCTCCGCGACGGGATCTTCCTGCAGCAGGGGCCGCCGGCGGTGATCACCGATGGCCGCTACCTGGTCGCCGTGCTGGCGGGCGCCGCGATCGGCCCCTTCGGGCGGCGGCTGCGCCGGCTCCGCCTGATCCTGGTGCTCGCCGACGCGGCCGCGCTCGGCACCTACGGCATGGTGGGGGTGCAGAAGGCGCTCGCCGCCGGCCTGCCCGAGCTGACGGCGGTGCTGATCGGGGTGGTGAACGCGGTCGGCGGGGGCCTGCTCCGCGACGTGCTGGTGCGCGAGGAGCCCCTGATGTTCAAGCCGGGCGAGTTCTACGCGCTGGCGGCCCTGGCGGGCGTGGTGCTCTTCTCGGTGCTCACCCGCCTGCTGCACTGGCCGGACACGCTCTCGGCGCTGGTGGCCATCGCGCTCTCCTTCGCGCTGCGCCTCCTTTCGATCCGGCTCGGCTGGCGGACCCTGGCGATGTCGGGTGAAAGCGGGACGGACCCGCACTGACGGTTTGCCGCGGGTCAAGGCCGCGGCGGCGACCCATCCGGTACATTCCGCCGTCGGTCAAACCCCTTCGCACCCCGATCACCCAAGGAGCAGGCATGCCGTTCGCTCGCAGGTTCGCCCTCGTCGTGGCCGTCGCGACCTCACTTCCTCTCGCCGCGCGCGCCGCGGGTGGCCACGACAGCGTCGGCTGCACCGGCTGCCACGCGATCCACGCCGCCAAGGGCGAGCTGATCTTCGCGGTCCAGCCCAACAAGCAGTCCCTCAATCCGAAGACCAAGCAGCCCTACGGCGGCACCACCGCGCTCTGCCTCAGCTGCCACGAGGAGAGCTCCAAGGGCGGCCAGGGCTACGCCCCGGTGTCCGGCCACATGAGCCACCCCTACGGCATCTCGGCGGTGAACGCGAAGATCGCCAAGGTCCCGCCCGAGCTGCTCCGCGACGGGCGCTTCGAGTGCATCGGCTGCCACGATCCGCACCCGTCCAACCCGAACTACAAGTACCTGCGCGTCGACACCGCCAAGGGCACGAAGATGGACGGCTTCTGCGCCGTGTGCCACCCGGTGAAGACCGACGCGACCGCCGCCAAGGTGGCGCTCTTCAACTCGATGGACGAGCGCGCCGGCCGCGCGGCGGCGGCGCCCGCCCCGGAGAAGAAGGCGGCGCCCGCCCCGGAGAAGAAGAAGTAATCGGCGCTTCCGAGGCTGGTCCCGGAGGCCCCCGGTCGAGCACGGCCGGGGGCTTCCGTGCGTCTGGAGATCCGGGCCGGCGGACCTCGGGGTGCTTCTCCCCGCGACCGGGAGGGGTCCCCGGTGCCAGCGGGGGCATCCGATCGAGCCTCGCGCCAGCGTCAGTTGAGCCAGCGCGGGCGCGCCGGCGTGGGCGCCTCGATACCCAGGAGATCCAGGCCCTGCCTCGTCAGGAGGTACCGGACCGTCCCGCTCCCGCGCTCGGTGTCGACCTTCGCCTCGAAGGCAGGGCCGGTGATCCCCCCGAGCTGCATGATCTTCTTGAGGTTGATGATGCGGCCGTTCACGAGGTCGCCCGCGACCGGCCCGGTCGCCTCGTCGCGCTGGTAGAGATCGACCGCCCCCTGGTGCAGCGTCGCCGCGAGCGACGACGAGAGCGGGATCGACGAGAACAGGACGGAGATCAGGGTCCAGCCCTGCGGCGGCGCGTCTGCGGCCATCTCGATGATTGTAGCTGAATGTCGCGCGCGCCGCCTGCGTCGCGCCATGAGCGAGGGACACCGGGACGCGGGCCTACCGCACGGCCCGTGTAGGAGCGAGCTATAGGGCCATTGCCCGCTTATGATCGGGCCACGAGGAGCACGCCGTGATCGAGGATCGCCCCAGCAAGTCCGCCCGCGAGCAGCCGCTGCCCATCGGCGAGGTGCGCAAGCGCATCCGCACCTGGCTCCGCCTGCGCCTCGCCACGGATCCGGCGCTGCCCCGGCCGCGCCCGCTCCGGCTCGAGCCGATCCGGCGCTCCTGGCTCGGCGCGTTCTGGCAGGCGCGCATCTCGCTCCGCGCCGGCGTCTCCCTGGAGGACTACCTGCGCTCGCGGCTCGCCCGCTACCTCTCGGCGCTGCCGGTCCCGCGCGCGCGGCTGCCGATCTGGATCGACGTCGAGGACGCGCAGATCATCGCGGGGCCGCACGAGGCGGAGCGGCGCGCGAACGAGGCGGCCCCCGCCGACGCGTGGCTCTCGGCGCTGGTCGGGGTGGAGGGGCCGGCGGTGCGGCACGAGGTCTCGGAGCTGGAGCTGCGCCTCGCGCAGCTCGAGGGCGAGGCGGACGGAGCGCGGCGACGGAGCGAGGAGCTGGCGCGGCGGCTGGCGGGGGACGTGTCCGCCGGGCTCGTGCCCGCGCCGAGCGCGGTCGAGGCCACCCCCGAGCAGCTCGGCCGCCCCGACGTGCGGAGCCCGCTGCCGCAGCTCGCGCTGCTCGCCTTCGCCGGCCTGGCCACGCTCGCCGAGGCCTGGCAGGTCGCGGTCCCCCTCCTGCGCAGCGCGGGGATGGATCCCGCGGCGCTCTTCGACGAGGCGGCGCGCCGCCCGGTCGAGGTCGCCTTCGCCGCGATCTTCGGGCTGGGCATCGCGGCCGGCCTGATCGGCCTCGCCCACACCGCGCTGGGCGCCCTGAACGCGCTCGCCCTCGAGTCCGGCACCGAGCCCGCAGAGCAGCGGCGGCGCGGGTGGCACTGGGCCGCCGCCACCGGCGCCTCGCTGCTGGCGGTGCTGGTGGCCCTCGCGCTGGCGACGCTCCCCGCGCCCGGCACGGCGCTCCCGGCCTGGAGCTCCGCGGTGCTGCTCGTGGCGGTGCCGGTGGGCGTGACGCTCGTGCTCCGGGCCGGGCACGTCCTCGCGGAGCGGCGCGCGGATCAGGTCTACTCCGCGCTGCTGTGGGACCGCGAGCGCGCGCGGGCGATCTCCGAGCGCGGGCGCCGGATCGAGGAGATCTCCTGGTCGCAGGAGCTGGAGAAGGACCTCGGCCGCCAGCGCGAGGCGGCGCGCGCGCGCATGCGCGACATCAGCGCCCGGGCCTCGGCGGCGTCGCGCCTGGCCGCGACCGCCGAGGAGCGCGAGCGCGCCGGCCTGGCGCGGCTGGCGCAGAGCCTGGTGAGCGCGCTCGAGCTCGACCGCTACGAGTTCATCCGCCAGGCCACCGAGCAGGGCGCCGATGCGCTGCTCGCGCCGCGCCGCCGGCCGCCGCTCGCGCAGGAGCGCGTCGCGCGGGAGGGGCAGCTCAGCCCGGCGGTGGTCACGGTGAGCGGGGACCGAAGCAGCGGCGGTCGAATGGCGTCGTGAGCCGGTGAGGCGGGGAAGCGCGGAGGCGCCGCCGGGGCGGCGCCTCTTGCGTTCGTGCCTGACCATTCCGTGGGTCGAGCGGCCAGCTTCCGCGCCGCGCTTCTGGGCGGAAGCGGCCACCGCAGGCGTCGAGCTGCGCCGCGGTTCACTGGCCGGCGGAGGTGGTCCCCTACCCCGCCGCGGGCGCGCCCTGCGCGGGCGTGCCGGGACCCGGCGCCGCCGGCGCGGGCTGGGCCGGGCTCGCCGCGGAGGCCTCGCCCTTCTCGAGCCAGCCTCCGCCGAGCGCGCGGTAGAGGCCGATGGAGTTCGAGAGCCGGGCGAGCCGCGTCTGGATGAGCTGCTGCTGCGCGCCGTAGAGGTCGCGCTGCGCGGTGAGCACGTTGAGGTAGCTGTCGATGCCCTTGCTGTAGCGGAGCTCCGAGATGTCGTAGCGCCGCTGCTCGGCCTCGACGCGCCGGGTCTGCGCCTCGAGCTGCTCGCTCAGCCGCCCGCGCGCCACCAGCGCGTCGGCGACCTCGCGGAACGCGATCTGGATCGCCTTCTCGTAGCTCGCGACCTCGATGGACTTGCGCACGCTGGCCGCGTCGAGGTTGGCCTTGTTCCGCCCGCCGGTGAAGATGGGCAGGTTGATGCTGGGCGAGAACGCCCAGGTGCCCGAGCCGCCGGTGAACAGGTTCGACAGCTCGGTGCTGGCGGTGCCGGCGCTGGCGGTGAGGGAGATGGACGGGAAGAACGCCGCGCGCGCGGCGCCGATCTTCGCGTTCGCACCCTTGAGCTGGTGCTCGGCGGCGAGGATGTCGGGCCGGCGCTGCAGGAGGTCCGAGGGGAGCCCGGCCGGGAGCTCGACCACTGGCGGCTGGGCCTCGAGCGGCGAGGCCGCGGGGAGGCTGGCCGGGAGCGGCCCGCCGGCGAGCAGCACCAGCGCGTTCTCCGACTGCGCGAACGCCTGCTGGAAGGCGGCCAGGTTCACGCGGGCGGTCTCGACCTGGGCCTGGGCGGTGCGGAGGTCGAGCTCGGAGGTCCGGCCGGCGTCGAAGGTCCGCTGGGCGAGCCCGAGCGACTTCTGGACCGTCTCGAGGGTCTGCGTCGCGAGCTGCACCTGCGACTGGAGGGCGCGGGCGGCGAGGTACTGCGTGGCCACCTCGGAGACGAGCGCGAGGTGCGTGCTCCGGTGCGCCTCCTCGGTCGCGAGGTACTGCTCGAGCGCCTCGTCCTTCAGGCTGCGGACCCGGCCGAACAGGTCGAGCTCGAACGAGGTCACGCCCACGCCCACCGAGTAGACGCTCCCGGTGGTGGCCTGCGCCGGTGAAGCTCAGGTCCTCGGCGGTGCGCTGCCGGGTCATGCTCCCGCTGGCGCCGACGGTGGGGAGCAGGAACGACCGCTGGATGCCGTGCTGCGCCCGCGCCAGCTCGACGTTGAGCGCCGCGATGCGGAGGTCGCGGTTCTCGCGCAGCGCCTGCTCGATGACGGCCTGCAGGCCGGGGTCCTGGAAGACGTCGCGCCAGCCCAGGTCGGCCGCGGCCGGGCCGCTGGCCGGGGCGCCTCCGGCTCCGGTCGAGACCGGGAAGGCGGGGGCCACAGGCGCGGCGGGGCGCTGGTAGCGCGGCGCCAGGGTGCAGCCGGAGGCGGCGACGAGCGTCAGGAGCGCGGTGAGCGCCCCGGGGCGAGCCCTACGCATTGGCGGCCTCCTCCTCGGCTTCGTTGGTGCCCGGGCCGGCGAGGATCTCCACCGGCGCGGTCCGCTTGCGCCGCGCGATGAGGACGAAGAAGACCGGGACCAGCAGGATGGCGAGGAACGTCGCGGTGAGCATGCCGCCGATCACCGCGGTGCCGATGGCGTTCTGGCTGGCGGCGCCGGCGCCGTTCGCGATCGCGAGCGGGAGCACGCCGAGGATGAAGGCGAGCGAGGTCATGATGATGGGGCGCAGCCGCATGCGCGCCGCCTGGACGGCCGCCTCCATCAGGGAGAGGCCGTGCTCGAGCTGTGCCTTGGCGAACTCCACGATGAGGATGGCGTTCTTGGCGGAGAGGCCGATGGTGGTGAGCAGGCCGACCTGGAAGTACACGTCGTTCTCGAGGCCGCGGAACAGCGTGGCCATGACCGCGCCGAGCACGCCGAGCGGGACCACCAGCATCACCGAGACCGGGATGGACCAGCTCTCGTACAGCGCGGCCAGGGCGAGGAAGACCACCAGCAGCGAGATGGCGTAGAGGGCCGGGGCGTTCGCGCCGGAGAGCCGCTCCTCGTAGGAGAGCCCCGACCACTCGATGCCGATGCCCGGCGGGCAGCTGCTTCACGAGCGCCTCCATGGTCGCCATCGCCTCGCCGGAGCTCTTGCCCGGCGCCGGCTCGCCCTGGATGACCGCGGCGGGGAAGCCGTTGAAGCGCTCGAGCTTGGGCGAGCCGAAGGTCCACCGTCCGCTGGAGAAGGCGGAGAAGGGCACCATCTGCGCCGGCGCGGTTGCGCACGTACCAGCGGTTGACGTCCTCCGGCTTCATCCGGAAGGGCGCGTCGGCCTGCATGTAGACGCGCTTGATGCGCCCCTTGTCGATGAAGTCGTTCAGGTAGGCGGTGCCCCAGGTGGTGGAGAGGGTCGCGTTGACGTCGGCGACGGAGAGGCCGAGCGCGGAGGCCTTCTGCTGATCCACGTCGATCTGGTACTGCGGCGTGTCGTCGAGGCCGGCGGGCCGCACCTTGGCGAGCGTCGGGCTCCTTCGCGGCCAGCCGAGGAGCTGGTTGCGCGCCGCCATGAGCTGGTCGTGGCCGAGGCCGCCGCGGTCCTGGAGCTGGAGCTCGAAGCCGGTCGCGTTGCCGAGCTCGGGCACCGCGGGCGGCACGAAGGCGAACACCATCGCCTCCTTGATGCGCGAGAACGCGGCCATGGCGCGCCCCGCCACCGGGCCTGCGTGAAGCCGGGCGTCCTGCCGCTCGCCCCAGTCCTTCAGCTTCACGAAGGCGATCCCGGCGTTCTGCCCGCGGCCGCCGAAGCTGAAGCCGACCACCGTCAGCACCGACTCGACCGCGTCCTTCTCGTCCTCCAGGTAGTGCCTCGAGACCTGGCCGAGGACGTCGCGGGTGTGGTTCATGGTGGTGCCGGGCGGCAGCAGCACCTGGATCAGCACCGTGCCCTGCTGTCCTCCTCGGGAGGAAGCCGGTGGGCATCCGGACGAACAGCACGGCCAGCCCGCCCAGCAGGACCGCGTAGGCGATCATGGCCGGGCCCTTCCGGCCCAGGATGCTCGCGACGGTGTTCCCGTACATCCCGGCGGCCCGGTCGAAGAGCCGGTTGAACCAGCCGAAGAAGCCGCCCTTGGCGAGGTGGTGGCCCTTCTCCACCGGCTTCAGCAGGGTCGCGCAGAGCGCCGGGGTGAGCATCAGCGCCACCACCACCGACAGCGCCATCGACGAGACGAGGGTGATCGAGAACTGGCGGTAGATGACGCCGATCGAGCCGCCGAAGAAGGCCATCGGGACGAACACCGCCGCGAGCACCAGGGCGATGCCGACCAGGGCGCCGGTGATCTGGTCCATCGACTTGCGCGTCGCCTCGCGCGGCGAGAGCCCCTCCTCGCTCATGACGCGCTCGACGTTCTCGACCACCACGATGGCGTCGTCCACCAGCAGGCCGATGGCGAGCACCAGGCCGAACATGGTGAGCGTGTTGATGGAGAAGCCGAACGCCGCCAGGACGCCGAAGGTGCCGAGCAGCACCACCGGCACCGCGATGGTCGGGATCAGGGTGGCGCGGAAGTTCTGCAGGAACAGGTACATCACCAGGAAGACCAGGACGATGGCCTCGAGCGAGCGTCTTCACCACCTCCTCGATCGAGAGGCGCACGAACGGCGTGGTGTCCACCGGGTAGACCGCCTTCAGCCCGGGCGGGAAGAACGCGCGCCAGCTCCGCCATCCTGTCGCGCACCGCGTCGGCGGTGTCGAGCGCGTTGGCGCCGGAGGCGAGCTTGACGCCCAGGCCGCCCGCGGCCTTGCCGTTGTAGTAGGCCTCGATCTCGTAGGTCTCGCCGCCGAGCTCCACCCGGGCCACGTCCCCGAGCCGCACCTGCGAGCCGTCCGGGTTCACCCGCAGCAGGATCTCGCGGAACTGCTCGGGCGACTGGAGCCGGGTCTGGGCGGTGACGGTGGCGTTCAGCTCCTGGCCGTCCACGGCCGGCGCGCCGCCGAGCGCGCCCGCCGAGACCTGCGCGTTCTGCGCCTGCACGGCCGCGCTCACGTCGAGGGGGGTGAGCTGGTAGTTCGCGAGCTTGTCGGCGTCGAGCCAGATGCGCATCGCGTACTGCGTGCCGAAGGCGGTCACCTCGCCCACGCCCGGCACGCGGCTGATCGGATCGAGCAGCGTGGAGCTGACGTAGTCGGTGATGTCGTTGCCGGGTCATGCTCGCCGTCCTCGGAGATGATCCCGACGATGAGCAGGAAGTTGTTGACCGTCTTGAGCGACGCTGCACGCCCTGCCGCTGCACGTCCTGCGGGAGGAGCGGCATCGCCGTCTGGACCTTGTTCTGCACCTGCACCTGCGCGATGTCCGGATCGGTCCTCGGCGTCGAAGGTGAGGGTGACGGCGGCGTTGCCGGAGCCGTCGCTGGTCGCCGACATGTAGCGGAGGTGGTCGATGCCGGTCATCTTCTGCTCGATGACCTGGGTGACGGTGTCCTCGAGCGTCTTGGCCGAGGCGCCGGGGTAGCTCGCGTTGACCGATGACCACCGGCGGCGCGATGGCGGGATACTGGGACACCGGCAGCTCGAAGATGGCGAGCGCGCCCGCCAGCATGATGATGATCGCGATGACCCACGCGAAGATGGGACGGTCGATGAAGAACCTGGCCACGAGTGCTCCTGGTGCGCGATGAGAGGGAGACGGGGGGGCGCCGGGCGGTCCGCTCCTAGCGGGCGGCCTGCTTGGCGTCGGCCGCGGGGATGGTGGTCACCTGCGCGCCCGGCCGGACCTTCTGCAGCCCCTCCACGATGACCTGCTCGCCCGCCTTCACGCCGCTGGTCACCAGCCAGGCGTCGCCCACCGCCCAATCCGTCACCAGCGTCCGCAGCTCCACCTTCCCGCCGCTCACCACCAGCGCGGTGGGCTCGCCCTTGTTGTTGCGGGTGACGCCGCGCTGCGGGACGAGCAGCGCCGCCGGATTCACGCCCTGGGGCAGCCGGGCGCGCACGTACATGCCCGGGAGCAGCTCGGCGCGCGGGTTCGGGAAGATGGCGCGCAGCGCGATGGAGCCGGTGCCCGGGTCCACCGTGACGTCGGCGAACTGGAGCGCGCCGGCGGTGCCGTAGGCCTGGCCGTCCTCGGTGACGAGCTCGACCCTGGCCTGCCCCTTGCCCGCCGACTGGAGCTTCCCGGTCTCGAGATCGCGGCGGAGCCGCAGCACCTCGGCGCTCGACTGGGTCACGTCCACGTAGACCTGGTCGAGCTGCTGGACGGTGGCGAGGAGGGTCGCCTGGGCGGCCTGGACGTAGGCGCCCTCGGTCACCTCCGAGCGGCCGATCCGCCCCTTCACGGGAGAGGTGACGGTGGTGTACCCGAGGCTGATCCGGGCCGTCTGCACGGCCGCGCGCCCGGCGGCCACGTCGGCCTCGGCGGTCTTGAGCCCGGCGATCGCGTCGTCGTGCTCCTGCTTGCTCACCGCGTTGGCGGCGACGAGCTCGGTGTAGCGCTCGGCCATGAGCTTCGCGGAGGCGAGGCGGGCCTCGGCGCGGGCGAGCTGCGCCCGCGCGCTGTCGAGGGCGGCCTGGTAGGGCGCCGGATCGATTTCTTGAAGAGCGGCTGCCCCTCGCGCACCTCGCTCCCCTCGGTGAAGAGCCGCTTCACCACGATCCCGTTCACGCGCGCCCGGACCTCGGCGACGCGGAAGGCCGAGATGCGGCCGGGGAGCTCCTGGGTGAGGGTCACCGCGGTCGGCGCGAGCGTCACCACGCCCACCTCCACCGGCCCCGCGGGCTTTGCCGCGGCGGTCGACTTGCGTCCGCACCCCGAGGCGAGGGCGAGCGCGGCGAACGCCAGCGCGCTCACAGCGACGCCGGGGAGCGGGGACGAGGCGCGACGCGCGGCGGCGCGGAAGATCCGGGCGAATGAGGTCATCGGTGTTCCTTGCGGGGAGGTTCTCGGCGGCTGGACTGGACCGGTCAGCTCGCGTATGGCCGCTACAGATAGCCCTGGGTGTGTTGACAGTCAAGACTGAACGGTTCAGTTTAGCCAAATGGCTGGTCCGGCGAAGGAACTCCGGGAACCCGAGTGGTGTGCGCCAAAGCGCCGCCAGATCCTGGCGGGAGCCCGCGAGGCGTTCATGGAGCTCGGGTTCGAGCGGGCCAGCGTGGACATCATCGCCGCCCGGGCTGGCGTCTCGAAGGCCACGGTCTACAACCACTTCCGGGACAAGAGCGCGCTCTTCGCGGCGTCCTTCGCCGAGGGCGCCGAGCTGATGCGGGCCGAGCTCCGGGCGGTGCTCGAGGAGCAGTCCGACGATCTCGTCGGGACGCTCCAGCGCGCCGGCGAGCGGATCGTCTCGGTGTTCGTCTCGTCTCCCGCGCTGGCGCTGCGCCGCAACATCGGGGCTGAGGTGGCGCGTTTCCCCGAGCTCGGACGAGCGCTGTACGAGAGCGGGCCGCGCCTCACCGTCGGGTTGATCGGCGGGTTCCTCACGCGCTGGGCGGAGAAAGGTCTGCTTCGCGTGGAGGACCCGTACAGCGCCGCGGTGCACTTCGTGGCGCTCTGCGAGGGAGACCTGATCATCCGCACCTACCTCAGGGTGGTCGAGCCGACGCCGGAGCTCGTCAGCGCGACCGTGCAGCGGGGCGTGGAGACGTTCCTGCGGGCCTACCGGGCCTGAGGACCGATCCCGGCCTCCCGCCGACGTCGACCGCGATCCCGACCGCGTGAACCTCCTCCTCGTCGATCCCTCGGAGCTCGCACCCGACGGCACCGCCCGGCTCACCGGCCGGCGCGCGCGCCACGTGGTCGAGGTGCTCCGGGCCGCTCCCGGCGACCGGATCCAGGTGGGCGTCATCGGCGGCCGGATGGGCGAGGCCGAGGTCCGCGCCGCCACCGCCGACGAGCTGGTGCTCGCGCCGCGGCTCGATCGGGACCCCCCTCCCCCCTCCCCGATCTCGCTGCTGCTGGCGCTCCCGCGGCCGAAGATCCTGCGCAAGGTGCTCCAGTCCGCGGCGTCCATGGGCGTGAAGCGGCTCGTGCTGCTCGGCAGCTACCGCGTCGAGAAGAGCTACTTCGCCTCCCCGCTGCTCGCGCCGGAGGCGCTGCGAGCCGAGCTCCTGCTCGGCCTCGAGCAGGGGCGCGACACCGCGCTCCCGGAGGTGGTGATCCGCCGGTTCTTCAAGCCGTTCGTGGAGGACGAGCTCGAGGCGCGCTTCCCGGAGCGCGCGCGGCTCCTCGCGCACCCCGCGGGCGCGGCGCCGCTCGAGGCGCACACGCCCGCGGGCGCGACGGCGGCGCTCGCCGTCGGGCCGGAGGGCGGCTGGACCCCGTACGAGGCGGAGGCGCTCCGCGCGCGGGGCTTCGCCCCCTTCTCGCTCGGCGCAAGGGTGCTCCGCGTCGACGTGGCCGTCCCCTTCGCCGTCGGTCAGGCGGAGCTCTGGCTCCGCGCGGCGGCCTCGCCGGCCTGACCCGAGCCGAGGGTGGCCGTCCCGCCGCCGCGGCACGCGGGCGCGGCCGATCCGGTGGCCGGCCCGGGGGTCGCGCGGCCCCACGTCGATCGCGTAAGGTAGCCGGTCGTCGAACCGCCCAAGACCCGGCGCTCCGCCGGCTCGACCAGAGGTCCACATGAACACGCCCGTCGTCTCCGAGCTGGCTCCGCCCCTGCGCCTGCTGCTCGGCCCCGGCCCGAGCATGGTCCACCCGCGCGTCCTGCGCGCGATGTCGACGCCGCTCCTCGGTCACCTCGACCCGAAGTTCCTCGAGATCATGAACGAGGTGCAGGCGCAGCTCCGGGCCGTGCTCCGCACCGAGAACCCGTTCACCATCGCGGTGTCCGGACACGGGCTCGGCCGGCATGGAGGCGGCGCTCGTCAACCTGCTCGAGCCGGGCGACACCGCGGTGGTGGTGGTCTCCGGGCGTCTTCGGCGGCCGCATGGCCGACATCGTCGGCCGCTGCGGCGCGAAGCTCGTGAAGATCGACGTCCCCTGGGGCGAGGTGTGCGACCCCGGGCGAATCGAGGAGGCGCTGAAGCGGGAGGAGCAAGGTCAAGGTGGTCGCCCTCGTCCACGCCGAGACCTCCACCGGCGCGCACCAGCCGATGGAGGGGCTCGGCAAGCTCTGCCACGACCACGGCGCGCTGCTGGTGCGTCGACACCGTGACGTCGCTCGGCGGCATGCCGGTCGAGGTGGACGCCTGGGGCATCGACGCGTGCTACTCGGGCACGCAGAAGTGCCTCTCCTGCCCGCCGGGGCTCGCGCCGCTCACGCTCTCGCCGCGCGCGCTCGAGGCGGTCAAGGCGCGCAAGACCAAGGTCCAGAGCTGGTACCTCGACGCGGGCATGGTGGCGGACTACTGGGCCGAGGGGAAGCGCGTCTACCACCACACCGCGCCCATCTCGATGGTGTACGCGCTGCGCGAGGCGCTCCGGCTCGTGCTCGAGGAGGGGCTCGAGGCCCGCTTCGCCCGTCACCGGCGCCAGTCGGCGGCGCTCATGGCCGGGCTCGGCGCGCTGGGTTGCGAGCCGCAGGCGCAGGCGGGCCACCGGCTCCCCTCGCTCAACTGCGTGAAGGCGCCGGTCGGCGTCGACGAGGGGGCGGTCCGCAAGAGCCTGCTCGCCGACCACTCCATCGAGATCGGCGGGGGCCTCGGCCCGCTCGCCGGCAAGGTCTGGCGCATCGGGCTCATGGGCGAGTCGGCGCATCAGGAGCACGTGCTCGCCGTCCTCGGCGCGATCGAGCAGGCCATGGCGAAGCAGGGCAAGGCGCCGAAGGCGGGCGTCTCGCTCGCCGCAGCGCTCGAGGCCTACGCGCGGAGCTGAGCCGCGGCGCCCTATCCCCCGCGGGCGAGGGGAGAGGCGCCCCCGGGCGGGTCAGCGGTCCGCGAGGGCGCGCTGCACCGCCTCCAGCAGCGGCCCTTCCCGGAAGGGCTTCGGCAGCGCCGCGTCCGCGCCCGCGTCCAGCAGCATCCGCGCGGCGCCCTCCAGCCCGGAGAGCCCGATCACCGGCATCCTGCGGAGCTGCTCGTCCTCGGAGGCGCGCAGCGTCTGGACCAGCTCCACCCCGCTCATGCCGGGCATCACCTGATCCACGAGGCACAGATCCGGCGGGTCGAACCGCACCACGTCGAGCGCCGCCTCCCCGGAGTCGGCCCCGATGGCCACGTAGCCCGCCGACTCGAGCGCCTGGGCGAGCAGCGCCCGGAGGACCCCGTTGTCGTCCACGATGAGGATCCGGTGGGGGCGCGCAGTCGCCATGGAGCTGACGCTACCCGGCGGCGACGACGGGCGGGTATCCCCGGCCCACCCGACGACCGCCTTTTCCCCGTGCTGGGGTAAGGCTCGGCACCCGCTCGTGCCGCTGGTCGGCACCCGGCCGGCTCCCTAGGTTCGTCGAGGGCGGGGTGGAGGCAGCCGAGCATGGGCGCAAGCACCGGGCAATCTCTCGAGAGCTGGAGCGGCAGGGGACGGGACGTCCGGCGCCTGCTCACGTCCATCGCAAAGGCCTGGCGCAGGCGGGCCAGCGCGCCGCGCGCGCGGCGCTCCGCGCGAGGATCCCGGAGCCCCGCCTCGGCCGATCTCACCTGGGGGCCGCGCTCGAGGCGCGCGCGGCCGTCCGCTCCGAGGTCCGCCTGGACGACTTCCTTCGCCACCGGCTGGCTCACTACGCGGCCCGGCTGCCCGGTGCCCGCTCGAGGCGTTGCCCGTCACCATCGACGTCGAGGGGGGCGAGCCGGTGGTGCGGGGGCGCGCGCGCCCGTCCGGCTCGGCCGCCCTCGGGGGCCGCCTTCGGGACGCGCCCGAGCGAGCCGGCCTGGCTCCGGGCCCTGCTCGAGCGGGAGGGGGCCGGCGCGGTCGCGGAGATCCGGGACGCCGAGATGGCGGTGGAGGCGCTCGGCGTGCGCGAGGCCGCCGCGCAGGCAGCGGCTCGAGCAGGTCTCTCGCGCGCTCTCGGACGACCTCGCCGCAGGGAAAGATCGCCGCCCCCGTGGAGATCGAGGCCACCGCCGAGCAGTACGGGCGTCCCCCGGTGCCCCAGCCGTGGCCCGCGCTCCTCCTGCGCGGCTTCGCCCTCTCGCTGCTGGTGGCCGAGGCGTGGCGCCTGGCCGGGCCCATCCTCGCGGGCGTGGGCCTCTCGGTCGAAGACCTGACAGGGGCGCTCCAGCACGCCCCGGTCTCCACCGGGCTCGCGCTGGCCTTCGCGCTGGGTGCGGCGGGAGCCGTGTTCGCGCTCCTGGCCGTGGCGGTCCGGCGCGCCGCGGCGCTGGGCGCCGACCCGGCCGCCCGCGGCCACCGGGCGCTCGCCGCCGTCGGAGCCCTCGCCACGACGGCGTCTGCCGCGGCGGTGGCCGGGGTGGCCGCGGCGCCGGCTCGCCTCGCCGAGGCGATCCTGCTGGTGGCCGTTCCGCTTCGCGGCGGTGCTGGCCGTCCGACACGCCGCGCGGCTGATCGAGCTCCGCGACGCCGCGGAGGCCGAGGCGCTCGCCTGGGATCGCGAGCGGACGCGCGAGCTGGTCGAGCGGGGCCGGCGGGCGGGCGTGGTGCTCGAGGCCGAGCGCGCGCTGCGGCAGATCGAGGCCGAGCGCGCCGAGGCGCGCCGCTGCCTCCGCGCGCTCGAGGCGCGCGCGGTCGAGGCGCACCAGGCGGCGGAGTCGGCGGCCCGGGACGAGGCGACCCGACTCGAGCGGCTCGCCGAGGCGCTGGTCGGCGCGCTCGAGCTCGACCGGTACGCCTACCTCCGGCGCGCGGCCGGCGGGCGCGAGGCCCCGGCGCGGGCCCCGCGGCTCGACAGGCCGGTGCGGCTCGAGCCGGCGGCGGCGAGCGAGCGGCTCGGCGTGGTGGGGTGAGGCGGCGGACCCCCGCCGGCGGTCTCCCTCCCTGCTCGCTCCCCCCGCGTCGGGCGGATACGCGCCGGATCCGCGCCGCTCGCGGGCGAATCGGTTAGGTTGTCGACGTGCTCGAGCCGACGAGGGCGCGCGAGGCGCTCGCACCAGAGGTCGTGCTGGGGATCCCGGCCGAGCCGGATCGCCTCTCGGCCAGCGAATCCGCGCTCGCGCTGCAGGAGGGCCTGCGGCAGGCCTACCCGGATCGCGCCGGCCTGGCGGTGGTGCTGAGCGGCGATCCTCGCGGCGCGACGGCGCCCGGCGAGCCCCTCCCGCCGCCCGGCGCGGACGGCGCGCCCCCCGTGGTGTACACCGGCGGTAACGAGGGGCCGGAGGGAGCGCTCCCCACCCTGCTCGAGCTGGCGCTGACCCTCGGGTCGCCGGCGTGCGCGCTGCTCGAGCCGATGCCGCGCCCGCCGGACGGGCGCTGGCTGCGGGCGCTGCTCGACCCGGTGCTCGCCGGGGAATACGACCTCGTCGCCCCCGCCTACGCGCGCGGCCGGTTCGACGGCGTGCTGGTGAGCGGGGTGGTGTACCCCCTCTCGCGGGCCCTCTTCGGCCACCGGCTGCGCCAGCCGCTGGGCCGGGAGATCGTGGTCTCCCGCCCGCTCGCCGAGCGGCTGCTCTCCGACGTCGGCGGGCGCACCGATCCCGCCCAGGCCGGCGCGGACCTGTGGGGGATCACCAAGGCCATGGCGCGCGAGTGCCGGATGGCCCAGGTGTACCTCGGGCCGCGCACCGTGCCGCCGCCGCAGCCCACCGACGTCTCGAAGGCGCTGGCCCGCGTGCTCGGCGGCGTCTTCGCGGAGATGGAGCTCTACGCGGATCGCTGGCAGCGCGTGCGCGGGTCCCGGCCGGTCCCCACCTTCGGCGAGGAGCACCTCGCCGGCGAGCCGAGCCCCGCCCCCGATCCGGCGCCGCTCGTCTCCGCCTTCGGGCTCGGCTGGCAGGACCTGCGACACATCTGGAGCGCGGTGCTGCCGCCCCAGGCGCTGCTCGCGCTGCAGCGCATCCAGCGCGACCCGCCCGAGGCGCTCCGCATGCCGGACGCCCTGTGGGCCCGCGTGGTCTACGACTTCGCAATCGGCTGGCGCGTTAAGATCATGGAACGAGAGCAGCTGCTTCGCTCCATGACGCCGCTCTACCTCGGCTGGGTGGCCAGCTTCGTGAACGAGGTCGCGCCGCTGGGGCGACAGGAGGCGGAGGCGCGCGTGGAGCGCCTGTGCGAGGCGTTCGAGGCCGAGAAGCCCTACCTGATCTCGCGCTGGCGCTGGCCGGATCGCTTCAGCCCGTGAGGAGGCACCATGTGGGAGCGCGTGCAGACGGTGCTGCTGGAGGCGCTCGCCCGGCTCGGGGCGGCGCTGGCCGCGGATCTGCCGGGGTTCGTCGCCATGCTCCTGGTGGTGGTGGTGGCGCTCATCACCGCCTCGGTGGTGCGCGTGGTGCTGCGGCGCGGGCTCGCGAGGCTCGGCTTCGACCGGCGCGCGCGCGAGTGGGGGCTCACCAACGGTCACGACGTCCAGCCGCACCACGAGCCGTCCTGGCTCTTCGCTCGCGGCGCCTACTGGTTCGTGCTGCTCACCGGGGTGGCCCTGGCCCTCGACGTGCTGGGGGCCAGCACCACCACCGCGGTGGGCCACTCGCTGCTGGCCTTCCTCCCCCGGCTCGTGATCGGGGTGCTGGTGATGCTGGTCGGGGTGGGGGCGGCGCGCTTCCTCGAGCGGGGCGTGCTGATCGGCGCGGTGAACCTGGGGAGCCGGTACGCGCGCCACCTGTCGCTCGCGGTGAAGTGGTTCCTGCTGGTGCTGGCCGCGGCGATGGCCCTCGAGCACGTGGGCGTGGGAGGCGGGCTGCCCAGCCTCGCGTTCGGGCTCGTGCTGGGCGGGTGCGTGCTGGCCGCCGCGCTCGCGGTGGGCCTCGGCGCGCGCGACGCGGTGGCGCGCGCGCTCGACCGGCGCCTCCCGCCGGACGGCCCCGCCCACCAGGACAATCCGCGGCCCGGCCGGCGCATCCAGCACCTCTAGCGTCCGATAGGGTCCGATGCGCGACCGCCGCTCCGGGATCCTGCTCCACCCCACCTCCCTGCCCGGCCCCCCCGGCGCCGGGGATCTGGGCGTCGGCGCTCACCGCTTCGCGGGCTGGCTCGCCGACGCCGGCCAGCGGCTCTGGCAGGTGCTCCCCCTCGGCCCCACCGGGTTCGGGGAGTCGCCCTACCAGGCGCTGTCGTCGCGCGCGGGGAGCCCGCTCCTCGTCTCGCTGCCGGTGCTCCAGCGCGAGGGCTGGCTCGAGCCGTCCGACCTGGCGGGCGCGCCGGAGGGTGAGCCCGGCCGCGCGGCGCTGCA
The DNA here is from genome assembly GCA_963733485.1 of uncultured delta proteobacterium. Taxonomy (GTDB): domain Bacteria; phylum Myxococcota; class Myxococcia; order Myxococcales; family Anaeromyxobacteraceae; genus Anaeromyxobacter. The sequence goes on from CAVTDL010000010.1 coordinate 163,249, forward strand.
CGAGACGCTGGTCTTCCGGCGGGCGCGCCTCGCCCGCGCCGCCCGCGCCTTCGCCGCGCGCGCCACCCCTGCGCAGCGGGCGGACCTGGACGCCTTCCGCGCGCGGGAGGCGGGCTGGCTCGACGACTGGGCGCTCTTCTCCGTGCTGAAGGACGCCCAGGGGGGAGCGCCCTGGACCCGCTGGCCCGCCCCGCTCGCCCGGCGCGACCCGAGCGCGCTCGAGGCCGCGCGCGCCCGCCACGCCGAGGCCATCCACGCCGAGGTCTTCGCGCAGCACGCCTTCGCGCGCCAGTGGACGGCGCTGCGCGATCGCTGCCGCGCGCTCGGGATCGCCCTGGTGGGCGACCTGCCCATCTACGTGGCGCACGACTCGGTCGAGGTGTGGGCGCACCCCGGCCTGTTCCAGCTCGACGAGCGCGGGGAGCCGGCGGTGGTGGCGGGCGTCCCGCCCGACTACTTCAGCGCGACCGGCCAGCGCTGGGGCAACCCGCTCTACGACTGGCGGGCCGTGCATGCGGACGGGTACGCGTTCTGGATCGAGCGGGTGCGCGGCGCGCTCGCGCGGGTGGACCGGATCCGGCTCGACCACTTCCGCGGCTTCGAGGCCTACTGGGAGATCCCGGCCGCGGACGACACCGCCGAGCGCGGCCGCTGGGTGCCCGGCCCCGGCGCGGCGGTGTTCGAGGCGCTCGAGCGCGCGCTCGGGCCGCTCCCGTTCATCGCGGAGAACCTCGGCGTCATCACGCCCGAGGTGGAGGCGCTGCGCCGCCGGTTCGGCTTCCCGGGCATGGCCATCCTGCAGTTCGCCTTCGGGGACGACCCGCAGGCGCCGAGCTTCCGGCCGCACAACTACGTGCGCGACCTGGTGGCCTTCACCGGGACCCACGACAACGACACGGTGATGGGCTGGTGGGAGGGCGGGGCCGGCGACAGCGTGAGGACCGCCGACGCGGTGGCGCGGGAGAAGGCCTTCGCGCGGGCGTACCTCGGCGCGGGCGACGAGGCCATGAACTGGACGCTGATCCGCGCGGTCCTGGCCTCGGTCGCGGACACCGCGGTCGATCCCGCTCCAGGACGTGCTCGGCCTCGGCCCCGGCGCGCGCATGAACCGGCCCGCCACGCTGGGCGGCAACTGGGCCTGGCGCCTCGGCGAGGCGGCCCTCCGGCCGGAGCTGGCCGCGCGGCTCGCGGCGCTGGCGCGGACCTACGATCGGTGACCTACGGCTTGCGCAGCTCGAACCAGTAGTAGCCGTAGGGCCCGAGGGTGAGGAAGTAGGGCGGCTTCCCCACCCGCGGGAACTCGGTGTAGCCGACGATCTCGACCGGCACGTGACCCTCGAACTGCGAGAGGTCGAGCTCGGCCGGCTGCGCGAAGCGCGAGACGTTGGCGACGCACAGGATCACGTCCTCGTCGTAGCCGCCGCACGTAGGCGAGCACCTTGCGGTTCGCGACCGGCAGGAACTCCATGGTGCCGCGCCCGAACGCCTTGAAGAGCTTGCGGAGCGCGATGGTGTTGCGCATCCAGTGCAGCAGCGAGGACGGGTCGCGGTGCTGCGCCTCCACGTTGACCGCCTGGTAGCCGTAGACCGGATCCGAGATGGGCGCGGCGTAGAGCCGGGCCGGGTCGGCGCGCGAGAAGCCGGCGTTGCGGTCCGGGCTCCACTGCATGGGCGTCCGCACGCCGTTGCGGTCGTGCAGGTAGATGTTGTCGCCCATGCCGATCTCGTCGCCGTAGTAGAGGATGGGCGTGCCGGGGAACGAGAAGAGCAGCGAGTTGAGCAGCTCGATCCGGCGCCGGTTGTTGTCGACCAGCGGCGCGAGCCGCCGCCGGATCCCCACGTTGAGCTTCATCCGCGGGTCCTGGCTGTAGGCGAGGTACATGTAGTCGCGCTCGTCGCTCGTCACCATCTCGAGCGTCAGCTCGTCGTGGTTGCGCAGGAACAGCGCCCACTGGCAGGTGTCCGGGATGGGCGGGGTGCGCCGCATGATCTCCACCACCGGCTCCACGTCCTCGAGGCGCAGCGCCATGAAGATGCGCGGCATGAGGGGGAAGTGGAACGCCATGTGGCACTCGTCGCCCTCGCCGAAGTAGGGCCGCACGTCGGCGGGCCACTGGTTCGCCTCGGCGAGCAGCATGCGGCCGGGGAAGTGCTGGTCGACGAAGGCGCGGACCTGGCGGATCAGCGCGTGCGTGCCGGGCAGGTTCTCGCAGCTCGTGCCGTCCGCCTCGACCAGGTACGGCACGGCGTCGAGGCGGAACCCGTCGACGCCCATCTCGCCCCAGAAGCGGAGCGCGTCGAGGAGCTCGCGCAGCACCGCCGGGTTCTCGAAGTTCAGGTCCGGCTGGTGCGAGAAGAACCGGTGCCAGTAGTACTGCTTGGCCTCCGGATCCCAGGTCCAGTTCGACTTCTCGGTGTCGGTGAAGATGATGCGGGCGTCCTTGTAGAGCTGGTCGCTGTCGCTCCAGACGTAGAACTCCCGCTCGGGCGAGCCGCGCGGGGCGCGGCGCGCGCGCTGGAACCACGGGTGCTGGTCGGAGGTGTGGTTCACCACCAGCTCGACCAGCACGCGGATGCCGCGGGCGTGCGCCGCCGCCACCAGCTGGCGGAAGTCGTCGACGGTCCCGTAGTCGGGGTGGATGCCCTTGTAGTCGGCGATGTCGTAGCCGTCGTCCCTGAGCGGCGACGGGAAGAACGGGAGCAGCCACAGGCAGGAGATGCCGAGCTCCTGGAGGTAGTCGAGCTTCTCCGTCAGCCCGCGCAGGTCGCCGATCCCGTCCCCGTTGGAGTCGTAGAACGCCTTGACGTGCGTCTCGTAGATGACCGCGTCCTTGAACCAGAGCGGATCGACCGCCCGTCTTCGCTGCGAGATCGCCAAGGGATGAGCCTCCGGGAAGAGCCGGGCGCACCTAACGTACCTCCGGGCGGGCCCGCCTGCGCGGACGCGTGCGACGGGGGCCCGTCCGGGCGCCGCGGCCGCTGGCGCCCGGACGGATGGTCGCGGTGCGGGGCGTTCCGCGCCAGGACGCCGCGCGCCTAGCTTGTCGGCCAAGGTGACGGGCGGAACGGGATCCCGGTGGCTCCTCGGCGCGGTCGCGGCGGCGGCGCTGGCCGGCTGCGACCCGTGGCACTGCGCCTTCGAGAGCCACGGGGCCTGCGTCGAGTTCGACCAGCCCCCCGCGGACGTGGCGGCCACGAAGGCCAGGCTCGACCGGCTGCTCGAGCTGGAGCTGCCGTTCTGGGACCTGCACGCCCTGAGCGGCTGGCGCATCCAGTACCGCGAGAGCAAGGAGTACGTCTGCTACCTCGCCACCCGGAACGAGGGCTGCACCGACTACCTCGAGAAGACCTTGTCGGTGCGCCTCCCCGACGGGTCGGCCGGATGCTTCGAGGCCGCCGAGCTGCTCCACGAGCTCGGGCACTACAAGCTCGGGGATCCCATGCACGCGAACCCACGCTGGAAGGACGTCGACGCGGCGTTCGCGGAGATGGTCTGGGACCGCCCCGACGCGGCCGACGCCTGCGTGGAGCGGTACCACGGGATCCACGCCGGGATGTGGGCGGTCTCCACCGATCACCTCTGAGCGCCTCGTGCCCCCTCCCGCGGCGCGGCGCGGCGGCCCGCTCGCGCACGCACCGTGACGGCCCCGAGGGGTCACGGCTCGAGGTGAGGGCTGCGCGCGGCCCGGCCGCGATTAGCGATATGGCAGCGGCTCCGGAACATCACGCGAGGAGACACCGATGGCTTCCATCCGAACGCACGTGACGCGGGACATGGTGACGCTCGACGCGGGGGCGGCCATCCACGAGGCTGCGCGGCTCATGGCCGACCGGAAGATCGGCTCGGTGGCGGTGCGCGAGGGCGGCCGCATCGTCGGCCTGGTGACCGAGCGCGACCTGGTGATCCGGGTGCTCGCGACGGGCGGCGCCGCCTCGCAGCCGATCCGCGAGGCGATGCGGCAGGGCGTCCCGCGGGTGCCCGAGAGCGCCACGGAGGTCGAGGTGGTCGCGCTGATGCGCGATCACGCCACGCGCCACCTGCTGGTCGAGGAGGGCGGCCAGGTGGCGGGCGTGGTGTCGATGCGCGACATCATCCAGCTCATGGTGGACGAGAAGCAGTACCTCATCGAGCAGCTGCAGACGTACATCCAGGGGCGCTGAGCCGCCGGGCTACCCCTCCGCTCCCGGCCGCGGTGCGGCGGCGCGCCACCGGATCGTCAGGATCGCGCGGCACCTCCGGACGCGGCGGATGGCGCGGGATCTCAGGACCGGGCCGGGGCACCTCGGGAACGTCGGGCGTGTCGATGCCGGGCCGCTCCGGGCGACCCGGCATCTCCGGGCGCGGCGGCGCGACCGGGCCGATCTCCGGCGCGTTCTCGCCGGGGGGAGGTCTTTCGCTCGAGCCTCCCTCACCGGGTCGCTCGACCCTGCGTCCGGCCATGACCATGCGCAAATATGCGGCCTGGCACGATCCAGGGCCCGCTGCGCGGTCCGCGTCCCGGTGGGTACGCCCTCGCCGGGGCTGATCCCGCGAACGCCTTGGGGGTACCCCCACGGGACCGAAGGTCAGGACACCATGCGCATCGCGGTCCTCCGGGAGACGGCGGCGGGTGAGCGGCGGGTGGCGCTCGCGCCCGAGCACGTCGCACGGCTGGTGAAGCAGGGGGACGAGGTCCGCGTGGAGCGCGGGGCCGGGGTGGAGGCGGGCCACACCGACGAGGCCTACGCCGCCGCCGGCGCGGCGCTCGCCGACGCGGCCGGCGCGCTGGCCGGCGCCGAGGTGGTCGTCGCCGTCCGGCGTCCCTCCGATGGCTGCGCCGAGGCGCTCCCGCGCGGCGCGGTGCTGGTGGCGCTCCTCGCGCCCCACCTCGACCGGCCCTCGCTCGAGCGGCTCGCAGCGCGCGGGGTGAGCGTGCTCGCGATGGAGCGCGTGCCGCGGACCACCCGGGCTCAGGCGATGGACGCGCTCTCCTCGCAGGCCACGCTGGCGGGGTACCGGGCGGTGCTGCTCGGCGCGACCGCCCTCCCCCGCATCCTCCCCATGATGACCACCGCGGCCGGGACGCTGGCGCCCGCCAGGGCCTTCGTGGTGGGCGCCGGGGTGGCCGGGCTCCAGGCCATCGCCACCGCGCGCCGGCTCGGAGCGGTGGTGTCCGCCTTCGACGTGCGCCCGGCGGTCAAGGAGCAGGTGCAGTCGCTCGGCGCGAGCTTCGTGGAGGTCCCGGCCGTCGCGGCCGAGGGGGCCGGCGGCTACGCGAAGGAGCTCGGCGCCCCGGAGCGGGAGCGGGTCCTCGCGGCGCTGGCCGCGCACGTGAAGGACATGGACCTGGTGATCACCACGGCCGAGGTCCCGGGCCGCCCGGCGCCTCGGCTCCTCACGGCGGAGATGGTGCGCTCGATGCGCCGGGGCTCGGTGATCGTGGACCTCGCCGCCGAGACCGGCGGCAACTGCGAGCTCACCCGCCCCGGGGAGACGGTGGTGGAGGGAGGCGTCCAGGTGATCGGCGCGGTGAACCTGCCGGCCTCGCTCCCCCTCCACGCGAGCCAGCTCTACGGCCGGAACGTGATCACGCTGCTCGCCCACCTCGCGCGGGACGGGCGGCCGGTGCTCGACCCGGCTGACGAGATCACCGGGGCCATGCTGGTGGTCCACGCCGGAGAGGTGCGCGCCTAGCCATGCTCGAGCTCGTCCAGATCTACGTCTTCGTGCTGGCCGGCTTCGTGGGCTTCCTCGTCATCACCCGCGTGCCCGCCCTGCTCCACACCCCGCTCATGTCGGCAACCAACGCCATCAGCGCCATCTCGCTGGTCGGCTCGCTGGTGATGGCGGGCGCCGAGCGTGGGAGGCTCGCCAACGTCCTCGGCTTCGTGGCGGTGACCTCGGCCACCATCAACGTGGTGGGCGGGTTCATCATCACCGACCGCATGCTCAAGATGTTCAAGCGCGCCGACCGGGCGAAGGGCGAGGAGCGGTGAGCCCGCGGACGCTGTTCATCGAGGCGGCCTACCTGGCCGCGTCGGTGCTGTTCATCCTCGGCCTGCGCAGCCTCACCATCCCGGACCGGGCGCGCCGCGGCATGCAGCTCGCCGCGCTGGGCATGCTCCTCGCCATCGTGGGGACGCTGGTCCACCGCGAGGTGGTCCACTACGGGTGGATCCTGGCGGGCCTGGCCCTCGGCTCGGCCATCGGCTACCCGCTCGGCGTCTACGTCCCGATGACGGCGATGCCGCAGCGGATCGCCATCTCGCACATGTTCGGCGCGGTGGCGGCGACGCTGGTCGGCGTCGCCGAGTACTGGCACCTCGGGAACGGGGCGGGGGTCTCGCACGGCACCATGGCCGCGCTCGGGCTCGAGGTCCTGTTCGGCTCGCTCACCATCACCGGCAGCTTCATGGCCTTCGGGAAGCTCCAGGAGCTCCTGCCGTCGCGACCGGTCACCTTCCGCGGCCAGAACGTGGGCTCCCTGGCGGTGTTCGCGGCGGCGGTGGGGCTGTTCGCCTGGCTCCTCGCCGAGCCCGCCCATCCCGGCGCGTTCTACGCGATGGTCGCGCTGGGGCTCGTCTTCGGCGTCTCGCTGGTGCTCCCCATCGGCGGCGCCGACATGCCGGTGGTGATCTCGCTCCTCAACTCGTATGCCGGCCTGGCCTCCGCGGCCACCGGCTTCGCCATCGGCAACAACGTCCTCGTCATCGCCGGCGCGCTGGACGGGGCCTCCGGCTTCATCCTCTCGGTCATCATGAGCCGGGCCATGAACCGCTCCTTCCGCAACGTGCTCTTCGGCGCGTTCGGCGCGGCGCCGGCCGCGGCGGCGAGGAGCACGCAGGGGCTCGCGGTCCACTCCATCACGGCCGAGGACGCCGCCATCCAGCTCGCCTGGGCGCGCCTCGTCATCGTGGTGCCCGGCTACGGGATGGCGGTCGCCCAGGCGCAGCACCAGGTGCGGGAGCTCGCGCAGCTGGTCGAGAAGAACGGCGGGACGGTGCTCTACGCCATCCACCCGGTGGCCGGGCGCATGCCGGGGCACATGAACGTGCTGCTCGCCGAGGCGGACATCCCCTACGACAAGCTGAAGGAGATGGACGAGATCAACGGCGAGTTCAAGAACGCCGACGTGGCCCTGGTCATCGGCGCGAACGACGTGGTGAACCCGGCCGCCAGGAACGACCGATCCTCGCCGATCTACGGGATGCCCATCCTGGACGTGGACCAGGCGAAGCACGTCATCGTGCTGAAGCGATCGATGAGCCCGGGGTTCGCCGGGATCGAGAACGAGCTCTTCCACGCCGAGAACACCTCGATGCTCTTCGGCGACGCCAAGGCCTCGCTCGCGAAGCTGGTGCACGAGATCAAGCAGGCGTAGGCGCCCGCCCCTGATATGTCGTCTTTTCGAGTAGATGACTGCCGATGACGACGTACGGCGCTCCGAACGCACATTCGGACTGCTTGACATCGCGGTCGGCGCACGGCAGAAGCGGCCTCATGGCGCCCCGCCCCCAGCCGGCCGGACACCGCGCGCGCGCGATCGAGCGCACCCGCGAGGACATCGTGGAGGCGGCGGGGCGCGTCTTCGCGGAGGCCGGCTTCCACGCCGCCACCATGCAGGCCATCGCGCGCGCCGCCGGCTTCACCGCCGCGTCGCTCTACACGTACTTCAAGAGCAAGGACGAGATCTTCCAGGCCCTGCTGGCCGACCTCGAGCAGGCGATCCTGACGGTCTTCGCCGCCCCGGTCCCCGCCGGCCTCAGCCTGCAGCAGCGGCTCGAGCTGCTCCTGCAGCGGGAGCTCACGCTGGTCGCCCGGCGAAGCGCCGCGCTGCGCGTCGCGCTCGACCTGCCGAGCCGGCCGGACCACCGCGGAGGCCACCAGCGGTTCATCGCGGCCGCCGCGGCCTACCTCGCGGCCGACGGGGGCGCGGATCAGCTCCGCTGCCCGCCCGAGGAGGCCGCGCGGCTGCTGTTCGCCATGGTCCACTCGGTGGTCCTCCCCTGGTTCCACGGCGCCGAGACGCCGGAGGTGCCGCGCAACGCCGCCCGGCTCACCGACCTCTTCCTGAACGGGTTCGGCAAGCCCGCCCCGTCCCGCTGACCGCCCGGCGGGCGCGCTCGAAGAGCCCCCGCCTCGCCCCACCACGGAGCTTCCCATGCGTCGTCCACTCCTCCTCGCCCTCTCCGCCGCGCTGGCGCTGGTCCTTGCCAGCTGCGGCCGGAAGGACAAGGCCCAGCTCCCCACCGGCGCCGGGGCGCCGGCCGCCCTCGGCGTCCGGGCGGTGAAGCCGCGGGCCGGCTCGGCCGAGATCACCCGGGCCACCGGCGAGCTGCGCGCCCGCAACGAGGCGCTGCTCTCTCTCGAGGCCTCCGGGCGGATCGACCGCGTGCGGGTCGACGTGGGCAGCAGGGTGCGGAAGGGCGACGTGCTGGTCGAGCTGGACGCGTCCGGCGCCCGGATCGCGCTGGAGCAGGCGCGGGCGGCGCGGGCCGTGGCGGAGGCGGCGCTCCGCGCCGCCCGGAACGACCACCGGCGGATCGAGGAGCTCGCCAGGGGCGACGCCGCCTCCCCGGCGGCGCTCGATCGGGCCGCCGCCGGCCTCGAGCAGGCGCAGGCGGCCGCGCGCCAGGCGGCGGCCGCCGCCACCGGCGCGGAGGACCAGCTCGCGAAGCAGACGCTCCGCGCCCCGTTCGACGGTGTGGTCACCCAGCGGCTCAAGAGCGCGGGCGAGTTCGTCACCATGATGCCCGCCACGCCGGCGATCGGGCTGGTGGACCTCTCCACCGTGGAGGTCCGGGCCGCGGTGCCCGAGACGGTGGTCGACCTGCTGCGCCCGGGCGCGCCGCTCGACTGCACGGTGAGCCCCTCCGGGAAGCCGTTCCGCGCCCGCATCCGCTCGATCGGCGCGGTGGTCGAGCCCGGGACCCGCACCGTCGACGTGCGCGCCGACCTGGTGGGGGAGCGGACCGCCGAGCTGCGCCCCGGCGCCATCGTCGAGGTGGCGCTCGGCCAGGGCGCGACCGCGGACGGCCTGTTCCTGCCGGCCGACACCGTCCAGCGCGAGGCCGACCATGCCTACGTCTGGACGGTCCAGGCCGAGGTGCTGCGGCGGAGGCCGGTGCAGGTCGAGCAGCTCGGGCCGGGCACGGTGCGGGTGCTCTCCGGCCTCGGCGCCGACGACGTGGTGGTGGCCGAGAGCGGCGCCGGACTGGCCGAGGGCGCCCGCGTCCAGGTGCTTCGCTAACCAGGTCCGCGAGCCACCCGCCATGAGCCCGATCCGGACCTTCATCCAGCGCCCCGTCTTCACGAGCATGCTGCTGCTCGCGGTGGTGGTGTTCGGCCTGTTCTCCTACCCGCGCATCGGCGTCGACCAGATGCCCGAGGTCGAGTTCCCCATCGTCACGGTCACCACCGTGCTCCCCGGCGCCGATCCGGAGACGGTGGAGAAGAACGTCTCCAAGCCGCTCGAGGAGGCGCTCAACACCATCTCGGGCCTCGACACGCTCCGCTCCTCCAACTTCGAGAGCGTCTCGATGGTGGTGGTCCGCTTCGAGCTGGACCGGCCGGTGGACGTGGCGGCCCAGGACGTGCGCGACAAGGTCCAGGCCACCCTCTCGAAGCTCCCGGACGAGATCGAGACGCCGGTGGTGCAGAAGCTCGACCTCGCCGCCATGCCCATCGTGCAGCTCGCCTTCTCGGGCCCGGTGCCGATCCAGGAGCTGACCCGCCTGGCCGAGGACGAGCTGAAGCCCGCGCTCCAGCGCATCCAGGGCGTCGGCTCGATCGACGTGGTGGGCGGGCGCGAGCGCGAGATCGGGATCGTGGTCGATCCGGTCCGGCTGCGCTCGCACGGCCTCGCCGCCACCGACGTGTCGCAGGCCATCGCCGCGCAGAGCATCGCCATCCCGGGCGGGCGCACCCTCGAGCCGGGCAAGGAGCGGGTGGTCAAGCTCGAGACCGAGGCCCGCTCGGTCGAGGAGCTCCGCGACCTGGTGGTGGCGAGCCCGGGCGGCAAGCCCGTCCGCGTGCGCGACGTCGCGAACGTGGTCGACGGCCCCGCCGAGGCGCGCTCCGCCGCCGAGCTCGACGGGCGCGCCGCGGTGGGGCTCGTCGTCCGCAAGCAGTCGGGCGCGAACACCGTCGCGGTGGCCGAGGCCGTCCGCGCGCACCTGGCCGAGATCCAGGGGGCGATGCCGCCCGGCTCGAGGATCGAGCTCGTCACCGACAACTCGAGCTTCATCCGGAGCTCGATCGAGGCGGTGCAGCACGACCTGCTGCTCGGCGCGCTCCTGGCGGTCCTGGTGGTGCTGGTGTTCCTGCGCGACTGGCGCGCCACCGTCGTGGCGTCGGTGGCGCTGCCCACCTCGGTGATCGGCACCTTCGCCGCGATGCACGCGCTCGGCTTCACCTTCAACGTCATCACCATGCTGGCGCTGACGCTGTCGATCGGCCTCCTCATCGACGACGCCATCGTGGTGATCGAGAACATCGTGCGGCACCTCGAGAAGGGGGAGGCCCCCCGCGCCGCCGCGCAAGGCGGCACCGCCCAGATCGCGCTGGCGGTGCTGGCGGTGACGCTGTCGGTCATCGCGGTGTTCGTCCCGGTCGCCTTCATGAAGGGGATGGTCGGCCGGTTCTTCTTCCAGTTCGGCGTCACGGTGGCGGTGGCGGTGGCCATCTCGTACCTGGTGTCGATGACGCTCACCCCCATGCTCTCGGCCCGGCTGCTCGCGCGCCACGGCGAGGCCACGGGGCGGGTCGGCCGGGCGCTCGAGCGATCCCTCCAGGCCGTCGAGCGCGCCTACCGCCGCGCGCTGGAGTGGGCGCTCGACCACCGCAAGGCCACCCTGCTCGCCGCGGTGGGGGTCATGGTGGCGACCGTCGGGCTCGGGAGGTTCCTCCAGTTCACCTTCATCCCGGCGCAGGACATGAGCAGCCTCGAGGTGACGCTGGAGCTGCCGGTCGGCACGCCGCTCGAGGAGACCCAGCGCGAGGCGGCGGCCCTCTCCCGGCGGGTCGAGGCGCTCCCCGGGGTGGTGAACGTCTTCACCCTCATCGGCGGCGGCGTGGACGAGGCGGTCAACAAGGCCGCGCTCACCGTGAACCTCGTCCCCATCTCCGAGCGCGGGCTTCCGGCAGGACCAGCTGAAGGAGCACCTCCGCGCCACGCTGAAGGTGCGGCCGGGCGCCCTGCTCAGCGTGGCCGACAAGCAGATGATGGCCGGCGGCGGCTCGCGCCCGCAGGCGGTGCAGTTCAACCTGCGCGCCGACGACTGGGACGAGCTGCTCGCCTCGGTGGAGAAGGTGAAGGCCGCCATGAAGGCGAACCCGGGCCTCGCCGACGTGGACACCACCTACCGCGCCGGGCGCCCGCTCCTCTCGGTCCAGGTGGATCGCGACCGCGCCGCGGCGGTGGGGATCCCGGCCGCCACGGTGGGGCGGACGCTCCGGGCCTTCCTCGGCCAGGACGCCTTCGCCACCTACCGCGAGAAGGGCGAGCAGTACGACGTGAAGCTCCAGCTCCCGGTCGCGGTGCGGGCCGATCCGGACGCCATCGGCGCGCTCACGCTGCGGTCGCCGCGGGGCGAGCTGGTCGAGGTCCGCAGCCTGGCGCGGCTGGTGAACGGCGAGGGCCCGTCGCAGATCGAGCGGCAGGCGCTGAAGCGCCAGGTCACGCTGCTGGCCGACCTGAAGGGCTACTCGCTGGGCGAGGCGATGGCCTTCCTCGACGGCGCCGCCCGGGAGCTGCCCCAGGGCGTCCAGCACGACTTCGAGGGCCAGGGCAAGGAGCTCGGCAACACCGCCCGCGAGTTCCTGATGGCGATCCTGCTCGGGGTGATCCTCATCTACATGATCCTGGCGGCGCAGTTCGAGAGCCTGCTCGACCCGTTCACCATCATGCTGTCGCTGCCGCTCTCGGTGATCGGCGCGATCGCCGCGCTGCTGGCGGCCCACGAGTACATGTCGATGATGGCCATGATCGGCATGATCATGCTGGCCGGCCTGGTCACCAAGAACGGCATCCTGATCGTGGAGTTCACCAACCAGCTCCGCGAGGACGGGCGGTCCGCCCGGGAGGCGCTGCTCGAGGCGGGGCCGCTGCGCCTCCGCCCCATCCTCATGACCACGGTGGCCATGATCGCCGGCATGATCCCGGTGGCCCTCGCGCGCGGCGACGGCGCCGAGACCCGCACCGGCATGGCCTGGGCCATCATCGGCGGCCTGGCCGCGTCCACCGTGCTCACGCTGGTGGTGGTGCCGGTGGTGTACGCGCTCCTCGACGGCCTCCGCCGGCGCCACGCGGCGCCGCCACGCCGCGGCGGCTGCGCCGACCGAGCCGGAGGACCGCGACCGGGCCGCCTGACGGCGGCGAGCGGCCGCGCCGGATGCAGCCGGGCCCCGCACGCAGCCGCGCGCGGGGCCCGTCCGCCTCCGCCCGCCGCTATCTTCGAGTCGGCCTTGATCTCGATGGCCATCGGCTTGTCGCCCTTCAGGTTGAAGGACGCCTTCACGTCCTGGCCGGCCTTCAGCTGCGCCATGCGCGCGACGTTGCCGTCCAGCTCGACCTTGGTGTTCCGGTCGACGTGGAGCGTCGCCATGGTGGCGTCCTCGCGGTTCAGCGTGATGCTCTCCTTCGACACCTTGGAGATCTTCCCCTTGATGTCGAAGTCGCTCTTCGAGAGCTGGTCCCGCTGCTGCTCGGCGGCCTCGCTCTCGGAGTGCTGGATGTTCGCGTCGTGGTCGCCCTTGCTTCATCTCGCCGGCGGCGTGATCGACCTTGCTCGCCTGGTCCTTGGTCCACTGCCCGGCCTTGTCGGCGCCTTCCCGCGTGTCGCGGGCGGCCGCCTGGCCGGCCTCCTTGGTCTCCTCCGCGGTGCTGCCCACCCGGTCGTCCGCGTACGCGGCCCCGGCGAGCAGGAGCGCGGCCAACATCGACAGTTTCCGCATGATCACCCCCTGGGCGTGCGCATGCCCGCCCTCGGAAGAAGCTAGGCACGGGATCGTGGGAGCGCGCGCCCGGGAGGGAGACACTGGCGGCTGGCCCGGCAGTCCGGTGTGCGGCCGCCAACCCGGGGCGGAGACGAGCCCGCGCTCCAGGCGAGCGGGCGGAGCCGCCCGGGCGCGTGCCACCCGGGAGCGCGGCGGTCAGGCGGTCTCGATGTCCGCGGCCTGCTGCAGCCCGAGCTCCTTGATGGCCGCGTCGCGCATCTTGTACTTCTGGACCTTGCCGCTCACCGTCATCGGGAAGCTCGTCCACGAACTTGTAGTAGCGGGGGATCTTGTAGGTCGCGATCTTGCCCTTGCAGAAGGCGCGGATCTCCTCGCCGGTGAGGTGGACGCCGGGGCGGAGCTTCACCCACGCCATCAGCTCCTCGCCGTACTTCGCGTCCGGCACCCCGACCACCTGGACGTCCGAGACGCCGGGGATGGTGTAGAGGAACTCCTCCACCTCGCGCGGGAAGATGTTCTCGCCGCCGCGCAGCACCATGTCCTTGATGCGGCCGACGATCTTCACGTAGCCGTCGTCGTCGAGGGTGGCGAGGTCGCCGGTGTGCATCCACCGGCCGTCGTCGATGGCCTCGCGGGTGGCGTGCGGATCGCCCCAGTACCCGAGCATCACCGAGTAGCCGCGCGTGCAGAGCTCGCCGGGCGTCCCGCGGGGCACGATCCGGCCGGTGGTCGGGATCGATCACCTTGACCTCGACGTGGGGGTGGACCTGGCCCACCGTCGAGACGCGCTTCTCGATCGGATCGTCCACCCGCGACTGCGTGGACACCGGCGAGGTCTCGGTCATCCCGTAGCAGATGGTGACCTCCGGCATGTGCATGTCCTTCTGGACCTTCTTCATCACCTCCACCGGGCAGGGCGAGCCCGCCATGATGCCGGTGCGGAGCGAGGAGAAGTCGAAGGACTTGAACTCCGGGTGATCGAGCTCGGCGATGAACATGGTCGGCACGCCGTAGAGCGCGGTGCAGCGCTCGGCCTGGACCGTCCGCATCACCGCCAGCGGGTCGAAGCTCTCCGCCGGGATCACCATGGTCGCGCCGTGGGTGGTGCAGGCCAGGTTGCCGAGCACCATCCCGAAGCAGTGGTAGAACGGCACCGGGATGCAGACCCGGTCGCGCTCGGTGTAGCGCGAGGAACTCGCCGATGAAGAAGCCGTTGTTGAGGATGTTGTGGTGCGAGAGGGTCGCGCCCTTGGGGAACCCGGTGGTGCCGCTGGTGTACTGGATGTTGATGGGGTCGTCGAACTGCAGCCCGCGCTCGTGCTGGAGCAGCTCGTCCTCCGAGAGGCGGATCGCGTCGCGCCGCAGGTCCTCCCACTCGTCGTCGAGCACGACGGTCTGGCGCAGCTCGGGGCAGCGGAGCCGGACCTCGCGCACCATGGCCACGTAGTCCGCCCCCCGGAAGGCGCGCGCCATCACCAGGGTCGACACGCCGGACTGCTTGAGCGCGTACTCGAGCTCGTGGAGGCGGTAGGCGGGGTTCACGTTCACCAGGATCGCGCCCACCCGCGCGGTCGCGTACTGCATGACCACCCACTCCTGCCGGTTCGGCGCCCAGATGCCGACCCGGTCGCCCTTCTTCACGCCGCGCACCATCAGGCCGCGCGCCACGCGCGAGGTCTCCTCCCAGAGCTGCCGCCAGGTGGCGCGGTAGCCCTGCTGCACCGACACGAGCGCCTCGCGGTCGGGGAACCGCTCCGCCGTGCGCCGCAGGTTCTGCCCGATGGTCTCGCCGAGGAGCGGCCGGGTCGAGGCGCCGCTCACGTAGGAAGGGTTCGTCACCGTGTCTCCTCCGGGAAGGGGTGGCATGGTAGACGCCCGACGCCGGGAGTGGAAGCGCGGAGCGACGCGCGCCTCGACCCGGACCGCGGGCCGGATCGACTCCCGGGTCGAGGTCCGCGCGCGGTGCTCGCGATCAGGGCAGCAGCACGAGCGAGCCGGTCGTCGCGCGCGCCTCGAGGGCGCGGTGCGCCTCGGCCGCCTCCGCGAGCGGCCAGGTCCCGCCGATCTCCACCTTCACGCGGCCCGAGCGCACCACGTCGAACAGCTCCGCGGCGGCGGCGTGGAGCACCTCGGTCCGCGCGACGTAGGTGAAGACGCTCGGGCGCGTGAGGGCGAGCGACCCCTTGCGCCCGAGGAGCAGCGGGTCCACCGGCGCCACCGGCCCGGAGGCGTTCCCGAAGGTCACCATGGTCCCGAACGGCCGCAGGCAGTCCAGCGAGCCGGCGAAGGTGGTCTTCCCGACCGCGTCGTAGACCACAGCCACGCCCTCGCCGCCGGTGAGCTCGCGGACCCGGCTCGGGAAGTCCTCGCGCGTGTAGACGATCACGTGATCGCAGCCGTGCGCCCGCGCCGCCTCGGCCTTGGCGTCCGAGCCGACGGTGCCGATGACGGTGGCCCCGAGCGCCTTGAGCCACTGCACCGCGAGCAGCCCGACCCCGCCCGCGGCGGCGTGCAGCAGCACCACGTCGCCCGGGCCCACCCGGTAGACCTTCCGGACGAGCATGTGGACCGTGAGCCCCTTCATGAGCACGGCGGCCGCGTCCCGCTCCGAGATCTCCCCGGGGAGCTTCACCAGCCGGTCGGCGGCGACGACCCGCGCCTCCGCGTAGCAGCCCGGGGGCTCGTTGAAGGCCACCCGGTCGCCGGGGACGAGCGCGGTCACGCCGGGCCCCACCGCCTCGACGCGGCCGGCGCCCTCGACCCCGAGGACCGCCGGCAGCGCGAGCGGGTAGAGGCCGGTCCGGTGATAGACGTCGACGAAGTTCACCCCGGCCGCGGTGATCCGCACCCGCGCCTGCCCGGGGCCGGGCTCGCCCACCTCGACCTCCTCGTACCGCAGCACCTCGGGACCGCCCACCTGGTGGATCCGGATCGCGCGCGCCATGGCTCCGGTCTAGCCGATGCGGGTCGCGGGCGCACCTGCCGTCTCCTCGCACCCCCGCTGGACGGGCGGGCGAGCAGGCGTGAGCGGAGCGGCGTGACGAGATTCGGCCCGTGCGGAGCCCTCTGCCCCTCGTGCTCGTGGCCGTCTTCGCCTGCGGTGGAGGTCCGGAGCCGGCTCCGACCTCCGCCCCGGACGCGTCCCAGGACCCAAATCCGACGCCGGCGCCCACCCCGACCACGGCCCCGACACCCGCCGCGACCCCGCTCACCGTCGAGCGCCTCGACCCCGCCGCGGAGTGCGACGGCCTCGTGCCCGAGCGCGTCCCCGCCCCGGTCGCGATCGCCCGCCCGCCGGTTCCGGGCGCCACCTGCGGAGGCGGCCTCTCCGACGGCACCGGCCACGTGGCGGTGGTGGCCCACACGGCGGAGGCGGGGAGCTGGCAGGTGTTCGCGCCGGACGGCACGCCCGCGGGCACCCCGTCGGCCTGGCCGCTCTACCCGGCGCCGAGCGGGTTCCAGGGCCTGGCGGTCACCGGGAGCGCGACGGACGGCGGTCACGTGGTGGCGGCCGTGACCTTCGGGCCGGACGGCGGCCTGGCGCGCTCCACCACCGTCTCGCTCGACCCGGGGCTGGTGCTGACCTCGCGCTGGAGCCTCGCCGCCGGGCCGCTCGGCGGGGGCCTCGCGCTGGTGGCGGACACCGACCGCGCCAACAACCACTGGAGCGTCCTGCGCGCCCAGTCCCTCGACGCCGCCGGGGCGGCGCGCTGGCCCGAGCCGGTCCGGCTGGGCGCCCGGAGCGATCCGGTGCTCTTCCTCGCCGCCGGCGTGGCCCGTGGCGGCGAGGCGCTCGCGCTGTGGCAGGACTCGGCCTACCTCGACCTCGCCTGGCTGGACGGCGCCGGGGCGCAGGTCGTCTCCGCGGAGCTGGCCGAGCGCGCCGCGGACGTGCTCGGCACGAGCGCGCTCGACGTCGCGCTCGAGCTGGTGCCGCTCCTCGACGGGAGCCTGGCGGTCCGCGCCGACGGGAGCTTCCGGCGCGTCTACCCCCGGCTCGCGAGCGCCAGCGCCCCCCTCCCCTCGTGGCTCGCCGCGCGCGCCGGCTGGTCCCTCCGCTTCACCCGCGGGAACCGGGGCTACGCGGTGCTGCCGCCCGCCGGCGAGACCTCGCCGGACTGCGTCCAGTCGGTCGAGCTGCGCGCCCCCTCCGGCCGCCTGTGCGGCCAGGTGGTGCTCCGCCCGGCGCGGGCCGGCGCCTGCGTCACCGGCAGCGGTCGATCAGGGCTACGACGGGACCGTGATCCAGCAGGACTCGAGGGACGCCTGCAGCTGGCGCTTCTGGCCGGGGCTGCTGGCGCGGTAGCGCGGCCGCCTACCGCAGCGCCTCCATCAGCTCGTCCAGCACCGCGCGCGACGGGCGCACGCGCTCCTCGGGGAGCGTCGCGAGCGGCGCGTCCACCATCCCGAGCTGATCGACGAAGGACGGGGCGCGGGTGTCCACGAACAGGACGCCGGTCAGCACCTCGCCCTTCCCGGACGACTCCATCAGCCGTCCCACCGCGCGGGCGCGGTCGCGCGGATCGTACCCCTCCTCGAGCTTCCGGAGCCGGAGGTGGGAGCCGTCGTGCAGCTCGACGTCGGTGGTGGTGCCCGGATCGTAGGAGACCGTGACGTCCTCGAAGGCGGGGATGAACGCCAGCTCCTGGAGCGGCAGGTCGTGCTCCTTCACCCAGGCGAAGGACTTGGTGGACCCGACGTGATCGTTGAAGGTCACGCAGGGCGAGATGACGTCGAGGAGCGCGGTGCCGCGGTGGACGACCGCCGCGGCCAGCATGGCCGACAGCTGCTTCTTGTCGCCGGAGAAGGAGCGGCCCACGAAGGTGGCCCCGAGCTGGATGGCCAGCGCGCAGGTGTCGATGGGGGGCAGATCGTTCGCGACGCCGGTCTTGAGGGTGGACCCGAGGTCCGCCGTGGCCGAGAACTGACCCTTGGTGAGCCCGTAAACGCCGTTGTTCTCGATCAGGTAGAGCAGGGGCAGGTTCCGCCGCATCAGGTGGACGAACTGGCCGATGCCGATCGAGGCGGTGTCGCCGTCGCCGGAGACGCCCACGCCGAGCAGGGTGCGGTTCGCCAGGATGGCCCCGGTGGCCACCGCCGGCATGCGGCCGTGGAGGGCGTTGATGGCGTGGGAGCGGCTCATGAAGTACGCCGGCGTCTTGGACGAGCAGCCGATGCCGGAGAACTTCGCCACCCGCTCCGGCTTGACGCCCATGTGGAACATGGCGTCGATGATCCGTTCCGAGATGGCGTTGTGGCCGCAGCCGGCGCAGAGGGTGGTCTTGAGCCCGCGGTAGTCGGCCAGGGCGAGGCCCAGCCGGTTGGTCTTCGGGGCGGCGGGGGTGGGCGGGGGAGCGGAGGTCGCCATGGTCACCTCGCCTCCTGCGCGAGGAGCTCGTCGGACACCGAGCGGGCGTCGAGGGGGAGCCCGTGCACGTGCGCGATGCTGCGCAGCCTGGTCACCGCGTCGGCCGGGAGGTCCAGCTTGAGGAGCGCGGCGAGCTGGCCGTCGCGGTTCTGCTCGACCACGTAGACGCGGTCGTGCTCCTCCACGAACGCGTGCACCTCGCGCGCGAACGGGTAGCCGCGGACCCGCAGGTAGTCGGTCTCGAGCCCCGCCTCGGAGAGGAGCTGCGCGCGCGCCTCCAGCACGGCCGGGTGCGAGGACCCGTAGGCGATCATCCCGATCCGCGCGCCGCCGGCGCCGTGCCGCTCGGGCGCCGGGACGAGCGACCGCGCGCCGTCCAGCTTCCGCCGGAGCCGCGCCATGTTCTGCTCGAACACCACCGGGCTCTCGCTGTAGGCGGAGGTCTCGTCATGGCCGGTGCCGCGCGTGAAGTAGGCGGCCTTCGGGTGGTCGGTGCCCGGGAGCGTCCGCCAGGGGATCCCGTCGCCGTCCACGTCGGCGTAGCGCGCGAACTCGCCCACCCGCTCGAGGTCCTCCCGCGAGAGCACCTTCCCGCGGTCGAGGGGCCGCTCCGGATACGGAAACGGGTCGGACATCCAGACGTTCATCCCGAGGTCGAGGTCGGTCAGGACGAAGACCGGCGTCTGCAGCCGCTCCGCCAGGTCGAAGGCCTCGACGCCCATGGTGAAGCACTCCTCCACCGAGCCCGGGAAGAGCAGCACGTGCTGGGTGTCCCCGTGCGAGAGGAAGGCGGTGGAGAGCACGTCACCCTGCGCCGTGCGGGTGGGGAGCCCGGTGGATGGGCCCACCCGCTGGACGTCGAAGATCACCACCGGGATCTCGGCGTAGTAGCCGAGCCCCACGAACTCGCTCATGAGCGAGAGGCCGGGGCCGGCGCTGGCGGTCATGGCGCGGGCGCCGGCCCACCCCGCGCCGATGGCCATGCCGACCGCGGCGAGCTCGTCCTCGGCCTGCACCACCGCGTAGGTGGCCTTCCCGTCGGGGCCGATGCGGTACTGCTTCAGGTGGGAGATGAGCGTCTCCACCAGGGACGAGGACGGGGTGATGGGGTACCAGCTCACCACGGTGACGCCGGCGAAGAGCGCGCCGAGCGCCGCGGCAGAGTTCCCGTCCACCAGGACCTTCCCCTGGGTGGCGTGCATCCGGCGGACCTCGAGCCCGTCCCGCTTCTCGAGCGCGGCGGCGTGCTCGAACCCGGCCCGGGCCGCGGCGACGTTCAGGTCGCGGGCCTTCGCCTTGCCGGGGAACACCTTGGCGATGGCCGCCTCGACCTCGCGGAGGTCGACGGAGAGGAGCCGCGCGAGCACGCCCACGTACGCCATGTTCCGCAGCAGGCGCCGGAGCTTCGGCTCGGAGGAGATCGGCGCCACCACCGCGTCGAACGGCACCGGGTAGAAGATCAGATCCTCCCGCAGCGCCGAGAGGCCGAGCGGCGCGTCGTACACCACCGCCGCCCCCGGGCGGAGCGCGAGCACGTCCTCGCGGGCGCTGTCCCCGTTCATCGCGACGAGGAGATCGATCTCCTTCTTCCGCGCGATCCAGCCGTCCTTCGAGGCGCGGATGGTGTACCAGGTCGGCAGGCCGGCGATGTTGGAGGGGAAAAGGTTCTTCCCCGAGACCGGCACCCCCATCTGGAAGATGGCCCGCAGCAGCACGGTGTTCGAGCTCTGGGAGCCGGAGCCGTTCGCGGTGGCGACCTGGATCGAGAAGTCGTTCACGAGCGCGGGCGCCTTCGCGGCGCCCGCCGCCGCGGGGTTGGACGAGCTGAGCGATGCCGGCATGGAGCTCCTGGGCGAGGTGGAACCGGTGCCCAGGTGATAACGGCCGCGGCTCCCTGGCACAGGGCCCCGCCCGTGACGGGGCCAGTCAGGCGAGCGAAGCGAGCCCGCCGGGGCGCCGACGCGGAAGCGGCGAAGCCGCTCGCGTCGGCGCATGGGACCCGGCGAGCCGGGGTGGGGCCCCGACGAGCTTCGCTCGGCGGGGCGGGGCGGCACGC
This sequence comes from uncultured delta proteobacterium, assembly GCA_963733485.1. GTDB lineage: Bacteria > Myxococcota > Myxococcia > Myxococcales > Anaeromyxobacteraceae > Anaeromyxobacter. The sequence goes on from CAVTDL010000010.1 coordinate 183,610, forward strand.
CCCGTCAACCTCAGGCGAGCGAAGCGAGCCCGCCGGGGCGCCGACGCGGAAGCGGCGAAGCCGCTCGCGTCGGCGCATGGGACCCGGCGAGCCGGGGTGGGGCCCCGACGAGCTTCGCTCGGCGGGGCGGGGCGGCACGCCCCGTCAACCAATGACCAGCAGCAGGTCCTCCTTCTCCACCTTGTCCCCCTCCTTGAAGCGGACCTCCGCGACCCGGCAGTCGGCCTTCGCCTTCACGTTGGTCTCCATCTTCATGGCCTCGGTGACGAGGAGCACGGCGCCCGCCTTGACCTCGTCCCCGGGCTTCACGTTCACCTTCAGCACCTTGCCGGGCATGGGCGCGCCGACGTGTGAGGCGTTGCCCTTCTCGGCCTTCACCCGGGCGGCGGCCGCCTGGCCCGAGGCCTGGTCGCGCACGGTGATGGTGCGCGCGTCGCCGTTCAGCTCGAAGATGAGGTCGCGGGTGCCGTCCTTCTCCAGCTTGCCGATCGAGACCAGCTTGACGATGAGCGTCTTGCCCGGCTCGATGTCGACGCTGGTCTCCTGGCCCGGCTCGAGGCCGTAGAAGAAGACCGGGGTGGGGATGGCCGAGGTGTCCGAGAACTCCTCCCGGTGGCGCGCCAGCTCGGGGAGGACGTTCGGGTAGAGGAGCCACGACACCAGCGCCTTGTCGTCGACCCGGTGGCCCAGCCGCTCGGCGGCCCGGGCGCGCTCGGCCTCGAGGTCGGCCGGCTCGAGCAGCTCGCCCGGGCGGCAGGTGATGGGCTCCTGCCCCTTCAGGATCACCCGGCGGAGCTTCTCCGGGAACCCGCCGTGGAGCTGCCCCAGCATGCCGCGGGCGAGCCCGATCACCGACTCGGGGAAGGCGAGGTCCTGCCCCTTCTCGGTGAAGAGGTCCTCGGGCTCGAGGCCGTTCTTCACGAGGAACATGGCCATGTCGCCCACCACCTTCGACGAGGGCGTGACCTTCACGATGTCGCCGAAGAGCAGGTTCACCTTCCGGTACATGTCCTTGCACTCCTCCCACTGGTCGAGGAGGCCCAGCCCGGCCACCTGCGGCTTGTAGTTGGAGTACTGGCCGCCCGGCATCTCGTGGCGGTAGACCTCGGCCGTCCCGCTCTTCAGCCCCGACTCGAAGGGCGCGTACCAGTCGCGCACCGTCTCCCAGTAGTTGGCCAGCTGCTGCAGGCCGTCCTGGTCGAGGCCGGGGTCCCAGGCGCTCCCGGCCAGCACCGCCACGAGCGAGTTCAGGTTCGGCTGGGCGGTCAGGCCGGAGAGCGGCGCCAGCGCCGCGTCCACCACGTCCACCCCCGCCCGCGCCGCCTCGAGGAGCGTGGCCGAGGCCACGCCGGAGGTGTCGTGGGTGTGGAAGTGGATCGGGAGCCCGACCTCCTCCTTGAGGGCCTTCACGAGCTTCGCCGCGGCGAAGGGCTTGCAGCAGCCCCGCCATGTCCTTGATGGCGAGGAAGTGCGCGCCCATCCGCTCGAGCTCCTTCGCCAGCTTCACGTAGTAGTCGAGCGGGTACTTGTCGCGGCGCGGGTCGACGATGTCGCCGGTGTAGCAGATGGCCGCCTCGCAGACCTTGCCCTGCTTGCGGACCGCCTCCATGGCGACCTGCATGTCCGCGGGTCCAGTTGAGCGAGTCGAAGACCCGGAACACGTCGATCCCGCTGCGGGCCGCCTCCTCGACGAAGCGCTCCACCACGTTGTCGGGGTAGTTGGTGTAGCCGACCGCGTTCGAGCCGCGGAGCAGCATCTGGAAGAGGATGTTCGGGATCTCGCGGCGCAGGGCGTGCAGCCGCTCCCAGGGATCCTCCTTGAGGAAGCGCATCGCCACGTCGAAGGTGGCCCCGCCCCACATCTCGAGCGAGAAGAGCCCGGCGCCGAGCGCGCCGGTGGCCGGCGCGATCCGGAGCATGTCGTGGGTCCGCACGCGGGTGGCGAGCAGCGACTGGTGCGCGTCGCGCATGGTGGTGTCGGTGACGAGCAGCCGCTTCTGCTCGAGCACCCAGCGCGCCAGCCCCTCCGGCCCGCGCTCGAGCAGGAGGTCGCGGGTGCCCTTCGGGCGCGGGGCGGAGAGGTCCACCTTCGGGAGGCGCGGCTCGCGCAGGTCGGCCGAGCGGAGCGGCTTCGCCACCCCCGGCGAGCCGTTCACGATCACCTCGCCCAGGAACTTGAGGAGCTTGGTGCCGCGGTCGCGTCTTCTCCGTGGCGGACAGCAGCTCGGGGTGGGCCTCGATGAAGGACGTGTCGCAGCGCCCCTCCAGGAAGATCGGGTGGCGCATCACGTTCTCGAGGAACGGGATGTTGGTCTTCACGCCGCGGATGCGGAACTCCTGGAGCGCGCGGTCCATCACGTGGGCGGCGGCGTCGAGGGTGAGCCCCCAGGTGGTGATCTTCACCAGCAGCGAGTCGTAGTACGGCGTGATCACCGCGCCGGAGAAGGCGGAGCCGGCGTCGAGCCGGACGCCGAACCCGCCCGGCGAGCGGTAGGCCTTGAGCACCCCGTAGTCCGGCGCGAAGTCGTTCTCCGGGTCCTCGGTGGTGATCCGGCACTGGACCGCGAACCCGCGGCGCTGCACGTCCTCCTGCCGCGCGATGCCGATCTCGGGATCCGAGAGCCGCTGGCCCTGCGCCATCAGGATCTGCGCCTGGACCAGGTCGCGGCCGGTGATGCTCTCGGTGACGGTGTGCTCCACCTGGATGCGCGGGTTCACCTCGATGAAGTAGTGCGCCCCGTCCTGGTCGACCAGGAACTCCACCGTGCCGGCGTTCCGGTACTCGACGCTCCGCGCGATCTTGAGCGCGTCCTCGCAGATGGCCGCCCGCTGCGCCTCGGAGAGCGCCAGCGAGGGCGCGAACTCGACCACCTTCTGGTGCCGCCGCTGGATGGAGCAGTCGCGCTCGAACAGGTGGACCAGGTTGCCGTGGTGGTCGCCGAGGATCTGCACCTCGATGTGCTTGGGGCGCTCGATGTAGCGCTCGAGGAAGACGGCCGGGTTCCCGAAGGCCGCGCGGGCCTCGCTGCGCGCCGAGGTGAGCCCCTCGAGCAGCTCCCGCTGGGCGCGGACCACGCGCATCCCGCGACCGCCGCCGCCCGCGCTCGCCTTGATGATGATGGGGTAGCCGTGGTTCTTGGCGAAGATCAGCGCCTCCTCGTCGTGGAGGACGGGCTCGGCGGTCCCCGGCACCACCGGCACGCCGGCGCCCTGCGCCGCCTTGCGGCCCGCCACCTTGTCGCCGAGCTGCCGCTGCATCTCGGAGGTCGGGCCGATGAAGGCGATGCCGGCCCGCTCGCAGGCCTCGGAGAACTCCGGGTTCTCGGAGAGGAAGCCGTAGCCGGGGTGGATGGCGTCCACCTCCATCCGCCGCGCCAGCGCGACGATCTCCTCGATGCCGAGGTAGGCGTCGATGGGCGCCTTGCCCTTGCCGACCAGGTACGCCTCGTCCGCCTTGTAGCGGTGGAGGGAGAGCCGATCCTCCTCCGAGTAGATGGCGATGGTCTGGATCCCGAGCTCGGTGCAGGCGCGGAAGATGCGGATGGCGATCTCGCCGCGGTTCGCGGCCATCACTCGCTTGAACGGGGTCGGCATGGGTCTGCTCCGGGGGTGAGGCTCCAGGGACGGCTACGCTCGCGCCGGCGCGGCGCGCCAGGTGAACGGGCGCTGGTGTCGATCGATCGCCGTCCGGTCCGGAGAGCGGGCGAGGGCTGCGTCGAGGATCGGGTCAAGCGTCACGGGCTCGGCACGGTCCAGCGCGGTTCGGCGTCGGGAGGGCGACGAGTGGAGCACATTCCGCCGCAGCCTGTCGAGGGCTCCCGACGCCGCGCGTCTGCGATTGCCCAATCGGTCGAGCGCTGCGAGCGCCGTCAGGCCGAGCGCTGCTCGAGGCGGCTCGCGAGGTGCGCCGCGAGGCGCTGGTCGGCGCCGCCGATGTGCCGCTCCAGCCACCCGGCGAGCCAGAGCCTCGTCTTCACGGTGAGCGCCGGCACGGTCCCGTGCGCGAGGAAGAGCTCCCGGAGCGCGCGGTAGTCGCGGACGAAGCGGAGGTGCTCCGCCCGGTGCACGCCGTAGCCCGGGAAGCAGCTCTCGAGCATGAGCCGCTCCTCGGCGCCGAAGTGCTCGATCGCGTAGCGATCCAGGAAGTCGAAGTGCTGGGCGGCCTCGGCGCGTTCACGCCCTGCCAGCGCCTCGACCAGCGCCGCGGCGCGCCGGAACAGCTCCTGGTGCTGCCGGTCGATCTCGGGGTGACCGACGGCGAGCGCCGCGCTCCAGCGGATGTCCATCGCGCCTCACCTCGTGCTCCCCCGCCGCGCAGAATCGACCCAGAGTCTCGAATGTGACAGTCCCGCGAAGGTGCGACACGACTCCACGGCTGCGTCTCCCTTGCGGAGGCGCGAAAACTTTGCCGTGGGCGGCTCGTGCCCTCGCTGGAACCCCGCGAAACCACACGGCTCCCCGCGGGGGACTGTGAGGCACGAAAGCTGCTATCTTGCCCGCTCCGGTCCACATGGGACCGCCTCTCCTCGAAGGCATCGATGACGGCCACCCCCTCCCCTCGCGAGATCCCGTTCAACTACACGTCGGCCGACGATCGGCAGGCCATCTCCCACCTGCTGGGACCCGCGGTCTGGCGGAAGCTCGAGGAGCTCAGGACGCGCCGCGTCACGGGCCGGAGCGCGCGTCTCCTGATGCGCTTCTTCGGCGAGATCCTGATCCACCGCCGGAACGCCTACCTCTTCCAGGAGCTGGTCGAGTCCAGCGCTCGCCGCCGGCGGTTCTTCGCGAACATCGAGAAGGACCTCGGCGTGGTGGAGCGGAACGCCAACGGCGAGGGGCGGGTCCGCGACGTGCTGGGCGAGTGCCGGCGGCTGCTGGCCGCCTTCCGCGAGGAGGTCGAGCGGACCCCCGAGCTCCGGCGCCGCATCCAGCGCGAGCTCGGCGCCATGGTCGGCAAGGAGGGCGTGCTCTTCGACCCGTTCACGCTCGTCTCGCACGCCACCGACGCCACCGACTGGCGCCTGCACCTGCCGCTCGCGGTGGTGATGCCCGACGACGAGGCGCAGGTCGCGCCGGTCCTGGCCGGCGATCGCGCGGCTCGGCCTCAAGGCCATCCCGCGCGGCGCCGGCACCGGCCTGACCGGCGGCGCGGTCCCGCTCCGGCCCGACTGCGTGGTGGTGAACACCGAGAAGCTCGAACCGGATCCGCGGCATCTCCGAGCGCGACCTTCCGGCTGCCGGACGGGCGGGAGCAGCCGGCCCAGGTGCTGGAGGCCGAGGCGGGCGTCATCACCGAGCGCGCCATGGAGCACGCCACCGAGCGCGGGCTGGTCTTCGCGACCGACCCGACCAGCGCCTGGGCCTGCACCATCGGCGGCAACGTCGCCGAGAACGCCGGGGGCAAGGACTGCGTGCAGTGGGGCACCTGCATCGACAACCTGGTCTCGCTGGCGGATGGCGATGCCCTCGGGCCGGCGCTGGACCGTGCGCCGCACCGACCACGCGCTCCGCAAGATCCTCCCCGACGACACCGTCACCTTCGAGGTGGCGGACCAGGACGGCGCGGTGGTGAAGACGGTCTCCCTGCGGGGCGCCGAGATCCGCAAGAAGGGGCTCTGGAAGGACATCACGAACAAGGCGCTGGGCGGCGTGCCGGGCCTGCAGAAGGAGGGCACCGACGGCGTCATCACCTCGGCGGAGTTCATCCTCTACCCGGAGTACGAGGCGAAGCGGACGCTCTGCCTCGAGTTCTTCGGCCCCGACATGGACGAGGCGTCGCGGGTGATCCTGCGAGCTGTCGAAGGCCTTCCCCTTCCCGAACGAGGGGCGGGAGGCGCTCACCGCCCTCGAGCACTTCGACGACGAGTACGTCCGGGCCATCGACTACAAGGTGAAGGCGGCCCGGCCGGAGACGCCCCGGGCCGTCCTCCTCATCGACGTGGTCGGCCACTCGGCCCCCGAGGCCGCCCGCGGCGTGGAGAAGATCCGGGCCATCCTCGAGGAGCACCCGAACACGCTGCTCTTCGAGGCGCGCGACGCCGCCGAGGCGGAAGCGCTTCTGGGCCGACCGCAAGAAGCTCGGCGCCATCGCGCGGCGCACCAACGCCTTCAAGCTGAACGAGGACATCGTCCTCCCGCTCGAGGCGCTGGCGGAGTTCGCCCGCTACCTCGACGGCCTGAACGTCGAGGAGGAGCGCTTCGCGCAGGGCCGGCTGCGTGGACCGGGTGGAGGAGATCCTCCGCGGCGCCGTGCCGCCCAAGGACGATCCGGAGTGGCTGGCCGCCAAGATCCCGGCCGCGCTCGAGCGCTGCGCGCGGGGCCGCGACGCCATCGCCCGGGCCGGCCGCCAAGGACCTCCGCTCGCTGGCGCTGCTCGAGGACTTCCGGCGCGACGCGGCCCGAGCTGGTCCGCGGCTTCCCGGAGCTCACCCGCGCCATGGACCGGGCGCACCAGGAGGTGCGCGACCGGCTGGTGGTCCTCGCCACGCACATGCACGCGGGCGACGGCAACGTGCACGTGAACGTGCCGGTGCTGTCCAACGACCGGGCCATGCTGGAGCGGGCCGAGCAGGTCATCGACCAGGTCATGGCCAAGGTGGTCGCGCTCGGCGGCGTGGTCTCCGGCGAGCACGGCATCGGCGTCACCAAGCTCAAGTACCTCGAGCCCGAGCGGATCGCAGGAGCTCTCGGCCTACCGGCGCGAGGTGGACCCCGGCGCGCTCATGAACCCGGGCAAGCTCGAGGACCTGGCCGTGCTGGACCGCGTCTTCACCCCCTCGTTCAACCTGCTCGAGCTCGAGGCGCGCATCCTGCAGCACGGGCAGCTCGAGGAGCTGGCCCGGCAGATCGCCCACTGCGTCCGCTGCGGCAAGTGCAAGCCGGACTGCTGCGTCTACCACCCGGCCCGCGGGATGTTCTACCACCCGCGCAACAAGAACCTCGCCATCGGCGCGCTCATCGAGGCGCTGCTCTACGACGCCCAGCGCGAGCGCAGCACCACCTTCGAGCTCCTGCGCCGGCTCGAGGAGGTGGCCGACCACTGCACGATCTGCCACAAGTGCCTCAAGCCCTGCCCGGTGGACATCGACACCGGCGAGGTCTCGGTGCTGGAGCGCGAGATCCTGAGCGGCTGGGGCTACAAGCGCAGCACCGCCGCCACCCGGGCGACCCTCGCGCTACCTCGAGAGCCGCTCGCCCACCTACAACAAGCTGTTCCGCGCCACGGTGGTCCGGCTGGGCGGCGCGGTCCAGCGGGCCGGCTGCGAGCTCTCGGCGCCGTTCCAGCCGCCCGAGGGCGCGCCGCGCCCCTACTCGCTCGGCTGCTCCGCGTCGCCGATGGCGGAGGTGCCGCCCGAGACGCTGCGCGACGTCATCCCCGCCTGCGAGCCGGACCAGGTGCTGGTGTTCGAGCCGGAGCGCGAGGCGGAGCGGACGGTCTTCTACTTCCCCGGCTGCGGCTCGGAGCGGCTGCAGTCGCGCATCTCCATGGCGGCGCTGCACGTGCTGCGGCGCGCTCGGGACGCGGGTGGTCCTGCCGCCGCCGTTCCTGTGCTGCGGCTTCCCGATGCACGTGAACGCGAAGACCGAGATGCACTCGCGCATGGTGCTGCGCGACACCATCCTGTTCAGCCAGATCCGGGAGATGTTCAGCTACCTCGACTTCGACGGCTGCGTGGTCACCTGCGGCACCTGCCGCGAGGGGCTCGAGGCGATGGAGGCCGGCAAGCTCTTCGGCGGCCGGACCGTGGACATCACGCGCTACGCGCTGGAGCGCGGGCTGAAGCTGCCCGCCGGGGAGGAGGGCTTCCTCTACCACGCCCCCTGCCACGACTCGCTCGACGGGAAGGCGCAGGAGGTGCTGGTGAAGCTCGGCGGGTTCGGGAAGGTCGAGGCCGTGCCGCACTGCTGCTCGGAGGCCGGCACCCTCTCGCTGTCGCGGCCGGACATCACCGACGCCATGCTGCACCGCAAGCGCGAGGCCTTCGCCGAGGCGCTCCACGATCGGCCGCGCGGGGCCACCGTCCTCACCAACTGCCCGTCCTGCGTCCAGGGCCTGGCCCGGAACGTCGCCCTGGGCGTCACGCCGAAGCACCTGGCCGAGCTGCTGGCCGAGCGGATCAGCGGCCCCGGCTGGCTGGACCGCTTCCGGCTCCAGGCCGCGCAGGCGCACGCGGTGCATTTCTGATGGGCGTCAGGGATCGGGCGCGGGCGCACCCGATTCCGACCTGAGCGGCCTCGAAAATCGCTCCGAGGGGGTTCCCAAGGAGCCTGGCAAGCGAGCACACTGCTCGGCTTCCGGGCAGAGGGATCGCGCCCTAACCCCAAGGAGCAGTGCACATGACGACGAAGATGGACGAGCGGCTGGAGACGATCTACCAGGACGTGCTGCGGCGAAATCCGGGAGAGGTCGAGTTCCACCAGGCGGTGCGTGAGGTGATCGAGTCCCTCGGGCCCGTCATCGCCAAGTACCCCGAGTTCCGCGAGCGGAAGATCATCGAGCGGATCTGCGAGCCGGAGCGCCAGATCATCTTCCGCGTGCCCTGGCAGGACGACAAGGGCGAGGTCCACGTCAACCGCGGGTTCCGCGTCCAGTTCAACAGCGCGCTCGGCCCGTACAAGGGCGGCCTGCGGTTCCACCCGTCGGTCTACCTCGGCATCATCAAGTTCCTCGGCTTCGAGCAGATCTTCAAGAACGCCCTGACCGGCCTGCCCATCGGCGGCGGCAAGGGCGGCTCCGACTTCGACCCCAAGGGCAAGTCGGACAACGAGGTCATGCGCTTCTGCCAGTCGTTCATGACCGAGCTGTGCCGCCACATCGGCGAGCACACCGACGTGCCGGCCGGCGACATCGGCGTGGGCGGCCGCGAGATCGGCTACATGTTCGGCCAGTACAAGCGGCTCACCTCCAAGTACGAGGCGGGCGTGCTGACCGGCAAGGGGCTCGACTACGGCGGCTCGCTGGTCCGCACCGAGGCCACCGGCTACGGCGCCACCTTCTTCGTCGACGAGATGCTGAAGGTCCGCAAGGACTCCTTCGCGGGGAAGAAGTGCGTGGTGTCCGGCTCGGGCAACGTGGCCATCTACACCATCGAGAAGATCGTGCAGCTCGGCGGCAAGGTGGTGGCCTGCTCCGACTCGAACGGCTACATCGTCGACGAGAAGGGGATCGACCTCGACCTCGTGAAGCAGATCAAGGAGATCGAGCGGCGCCGCATCAAGGACTACGTCGAGTACCGCAAGCACGCGCGGTACGTGGACGGCGGGAACATCTGGGAGGTCCCCTGCCAGGTGGCGATGCCGTCCGCGACGCAGAACGAGATCAACGGCAAGGACGCCGCCCTGCTGGTGAAGAACGGCTGCATCGCGGTCGGCGAGGGCGCCAACATGCCCACCACGCCCGAGGGCATCAAGATCTTCCTCGACGCCAAGATCGCCTTCGGCCCGGGCAAGGCCGCCAACGCCGGCGGCGTGGCCACCAGCGCCCTCGAGATGCAGCAGAACGCCAGCCGCGACAGCTGGACGTTCGAGTACACCGAGAAGCGCCTCGCCAACATCATGAAGAACATCCACCAGAACTGCTACGAGACCGCCGAGGAGTTCGGCGCGCCGGGCAACTACGTGGTGGGCGCGAACATCGCCGGCTTCATCAAGGTCGCGAAGGCCATGGTGGCCCACGGGTTGATCTAGAGGACGCTCGAGCGGCACCCGGGGCGGCGACGCGGCTGCGTCGTCGCCCCTTCTCTATTCTCAGCGGCCCGGAGCCGGCGGCGCGCCCGGAGCGCCCGCGGGCGCCGCGGCCGGGGGCTGCGGGCGCGGCTCGTGGCGCTCGGGGCGGAAGAGCACCGCCGCGACGATGGCGGCCACGATGAGCAGCCCGACGAGCAGGAGCGGGAGCGGCAGGTCCGGCCGCGCCCGCGCCATGCGCGAGAGCTCGAACGAGCGCCGGGAGCGTGGAGGCTCCTCCTCCGGTGCGACCGCCTCGGGCGGTGGCGCTGGCTCCGGCGCGACCGCGCCGGGCTCGTCCGGAAGCAGCGTGGACGGCGCGGACGCCTCCGAGAGCTCGACCTGCGGCGCCTCGTGTCCGGGGCCGCCTGGCGGTGGCTCGGCGAGGTCGTCCGCCGGAGGGGCGGCGCCCTGGGCCGCGGGAGCGGGTCCGTAGGGGGGCAGGCCGCCGGTCTCGGCCTCGGGGACGCTCGGCGCCCCGGCGCTCGCGGGGGCCTTCTCCAGGGGACGGTGCGTCGTCCCGCCGAGCGCGGGCACCGGGGGCGGGGTGCGCGCGGGGCGCGCCGGCTCCTCCAGCTCCGGCTCGAACGACCCCGGGTTCCCGGGTGGCAGCGGCGGCGCGGCGAGCGGCGCCACCACCGCGGAGGGGACCCTCACCACGATCGCGTGGCCGCAACGCCTGCACGGGAGCTTGTAGACGCGCCCGGGCACCGGCTCGTCCGCGGTCGCGTACCGCTTGCCGCACCGGTCACAGGAGAATCTCACGCGCGGATCCTACCGGTCAGCTCGCGGAGCGCGCAAGGAAGCTGACCGCCGCCCCGCCGGACCGGTGACCGCCGGCCGCCGGCCGGTTACGGAGCGCTCATGGCCTTCCACCAGGACCCGCCGCGCCTCGAGCCGTCGTACGAGGCAGATCCGCTGCTCCAGGAGTACCTCGCGAGATGGCTCCCGCCCGACGCGCTCGGGGAGATCGAGCCCGAGCTGCGCGAGCTCGGCCGGCTGGCGGCCGGGCCGCTCCGGGCGCGCCAGCTCGCGGAGCGCGCGCGCGGAGCCGAGGCTGGTGCAGTGGGATGCCTGGGGCCGGCGGGTGGACGAGATCGAGCTGGTGCCGCTCTGGCGCGAGGCCGCCGCCCTCGCCGCGCGCCACGGGCTGGTCGCCGCCGCCTACGAGCGCCGCCACGGCCCGCTCTCGCGGCTGCATCAGATGGCGATGGTCTACCTGCTCGAGCCTTCCATGGACGTGTACGCCTGCCCGCTCGCCATGACCGACGGCGCCGCGCGCACGCTCCTCGACCTCGCGCCGCCCGCGCTGGTCGAGCGGGCGGTCCCACGGCTCACCTCGCGCGATCCGGCGCGGATGTGGACGAGCGGACAGTGGATGACCGAGCGGACCGGCGGCTCGGACGTGGGCGGCACGGAGACCGTGGCGCGCCGCGACGGCGAGGCCTTCCGCCTGTACGGCACGAAGTGGTTCAGCTCGGCCACCACCGCCGAGATGGCGCTCGCGCTGGCGCGTCCGGAGGGGAACCCGGCGGGATCGCGCGGGCTGGCGCTGTTCTACCTCGAGACCCGCACCGCCGACGGCGCGCCGAACGGCCTCCGCGTGAACCGGCTCAAGGAGAAGCTCGGCACGCGCAAGCTGCCCACCGCCGAGCTCGAGCTGGAGGGGGCGCTGGCGATCCCGGTGGCGGGGCTGACCGGCGGCGTGCGCGCCGTGACGCCCATGCTGAACGTGACGCGCACCTGGAACTCGGTGGTCGCGGCCGCGTACATGGCGCGCGGCCTGGCGCTGGCGCGCGACTACGCCCGGCGCCGCGCCGCCTTCGGCGGCCTGCTCCTCGAGAAGCCGCTCCACGCCGACACCCTCGCGGCGCTCGAGGCGGAGCGCGAGGCGGCGCTGCTCCTGGCCTTCCGCGCGGTGGCGCTGCTCGGCCGCGCCGAGGCGGGCGAGGCGTCAGCGGCCGAGCGCGCGCTCCTCCGGGCCGTGACGCCGCTCGCCAAGCTCACCACCGGGAAGCAGGCGGTCGCGGTGACCTCCGAGGTGGTCGAGTGCTTCGGCGGGGCTGGCTACGTCGAGGACACCGGCGTGCCGGCGCTGCTGCGGGACGCGCAGGTGCTCCCGATCTGGGAGGGGACCACCAACGTGCTCGCCCTCGAGGCCCTGCGCGCGCTCGCCGGCGATGGGGCCGGCGAGGCGCTCGCGGGGGAGATCCGCGGCCGCCTGGCCGAGGCGCGCGACCCGGCGCTCCGCCCCGCGGTCGAGGCCGCGACGGGCGCGCTCGGCCGCGTCGAGGCGGCGCTGGCGGTACGCACCTCGCCCGCGCTCCGCGAGGGCGGGGCGCGGCGCACCGCGCTCACGCTCGGGCGCACGCTGGCGCTCGCGCACCTCGTCGCCCACGCGCAGTGGTGCCTGGACGCCGGCCGCGGCCGGCGGGCGCTCGCGGCGGCGAGGCGGTTCGCGCGGAGCGGCGTCGACCTGCTCGGCCCGGGCGGCGACGACGACCTCGCGGAGAGCGCGCTGCTCGCGGGCGGGGAGGATCAGTAGGCGCCCGCTCATTGTGCGACTCGTCGCTGGCGACGATCTCTTGGCGCGGGCTCACCGTGTCCAGCTCGATCCCTCTGGCCGCCTGACCGGAGGCGATTCGCAAGGAGAAAGGCGGCGGATCACCGCGCTTCCCGCCGTTGCAGCCGCTCGAGGTGCGCGCGCGCGACGGCGTGCCCCGGCACCGCGCGCAGTTGAACGTCGAGCGCGGCGATCGCGTCCTCGAATCGTCCCGAACGCTCGTAGGCCAGGCCGAGCCGAAGCCAGGCCTCGGGGTACCCGGGATTCGCAAGCGCGCATGCCTCGAGCATCGAGACGGCGCGCGGGACCTCGTCCTCGTCGAGGAGGAGATCGCCGAGCGCGCAGAGCGGCCCGGAGCGGGCGGCGCCCGCCTGCGACTCGAGCACCTCCACCAGGACCTTCTCCGCCGCAGCGTACTCGCCCCTCTGCCTGTAGAGCCACGCCAGGTTGATGGCGCCTTGAGGGTTCTCCCGACGCTCGATGCCGAAGGTGCTGCTGGCATGGAAGGAGAAGGTGGCGATCGCGACGAGGGCAACCCCCGCGACGGCGAGAGGCCGTAGCTGACGGCGGCGCATCCGCTCGCCGAGCCATGGGAGCGAGGCGGCCGCGAACACCGCGAGTGCAGGGACGACGTGCAGGCGGTAGCGCGAGAAGACGAAGAACGCCACGACCGACGTCGCGTAGACCAGCGAGTAGCCGGCGAGCAGTCGAGCCTCGCGGCTCCCGCGCCACGTCACCACGGCGCCGAGGGCCGCGAACGGCAGCAGGAGCCCCATCCCGAGGAGCGGCAGCCGCAGCACCGGCGAGAACCGCGCGAGCAGGAACATGTCCCACGCGTCCGGCATCTCGAAGTCGCTCCAGAACAAGGTGAACTTCCGGGCGAACACGGTTGCGGCGAACCCCGGGCGCTCCGCCATGTGAGCAAGCGCCTCCCGGTACCAGAAGGCGGACACCTCGCGCGCGTCCATCGCACGGCCGGTGCGGCGCTCCGCTTCCGCTCGGAAGTCGTTCTCCTCGAAGTTCGGCTCCGGCCGAACGAAGGGCACATACTCGTACGCGCCCGTCCGGTTGGCCGGGTTGTTCCCGGTATAGAAGTTCTGGCCTCCCTGGGAGGCTGTCAGGATCCACTCTCCGGAGACATGGTGGTTCCGGACCGCGACGACGGTGAGGACGGCGAGGACCCCGACGAGGAAGGCGGCGGCGCTCCGCCCCGGGTGACCCGCGATCCGCGCCCGCCACGACGCCGGCGGCGCGACGCCTCCGGCACCAGGGAGCAGGAACCAGAGCGCGCCGAACGGGACGAGGAGAAGCAGGTTGCCGCGTGTGAGCACGGCGAGCGCCAGGAACACACCGGAGGCGAGCCGCGCGATGAGCGGCTCGAGCGTCGCGAGCGCCAGTGCGGCGGTCACGAGGAACACGCCGAGAGCGGTCTTCTCGACCTCGCCCTCCTGGAAGATCGCCGGGCCGTACACGGCGAGGAGGAGCGCGGCGAAGTTTCCGGTCGCCCGGCCCGCGACGCGGCGCCCGAGCACCGCCACGAGCGCGCACGTCCCGATGCCGAGGGCGGCCTGGAACAGCCGCACGACGAGGAGGTCGTGACCGGCGAGCCGGTAGATCGCCGCGAGCACGTACGGATACAGCGGGTCCATGTAGAACGCCCGCTGGCCTCCGAGCCAGTCGCCGGCCGCGATCCGTCGAGCCCACGCGTCGTACAACGCCGAGTCCACGATGAGGGTGTCGAACAGCGGCAGCGGCCGCAGCGCGAGGACGTGGCCGACCCGGAGCGCGGCCGCCAGGGTCAGCACGGCCACGAGGAACGAGCTCGAGCCGACGACCCGGGCGACGGAACTCCCCTCGGGAGCGTGGGCGCGAGATCCCATTCGGCGCGCAGTCTACCGGGACTCGAAGCGTCGCCACCAGACGGGACTATGCGCACGGCGGGCCATCGCATAGCATCGGCCGCGTGCGAGTTCCCGATGAGCGGTCGAGAGCGGCCTCCGCCCAGCGCAGCTGAGACGAGCCCAGGGACGGCTGGTCGCTCCGACGACTCGCCGGCTGGCCGTGCTCCGTACAGCGCGCTCCGCTGGAAATTGGCTGCGGCGGCGCTCTTCGTCGGTCTCGCAGCGGTGATGGCGGCGACGTTCCTCGACTACGGCATCACCTGGGACGAGCAGTACCAGCGCATCTACGGCGAGATCGCCCTGCGCTGGTATACGAGCCTCTTCACGGATCGTGCCGCGGTGATCGACTACGCCCACCTCGGGAGCGACGTCGACCACTTCTATGGCGCCGCTTTCGACATCCTCGCGCAGATCGCCGGCCAGGTGTCGCCGTTCGGCGAGCTCGAGACCCGGCACCTCCTCAACGCCGCCGTCGGCTTCGCCGGCGTGGTGGGAACCTACAAGCTCGGTGCGCTGCTGGGGGGCGCACGGTCGGGCGTCCTCGCCGCCCTGTTGCTCGCCTCGACGCCCGCGTACTACGGCCACGCCTTCAGCAACCCCAAGGACATCCCGTTCGCGGCACTGCACGCGTGGGTCCTCGTCCTGGCACTGTCGTCGTGCGCTTCCGCCCCGAGGGTCCGCTGGCGTTCCGTGGTGCTGGTCGGGGTCATCGCGGGTCTGGCGCTGGGCGTGCGAGTCGCCGGCGTGTTCGTGCTGGGGTACGTCGTGATCGCGTGGGCCTCGGCAGGCTCGGCCGGCGTTCGCGGGCCGGCCGGCCTCCGCGGGGTCCTGGCTCCGCTGGCGCCTCGGCTCCTGGCGCTCTGCGCGATCGCCTGGGCGACCCTTCTCCTCTCGTGGCCGGCTGCCCAGCTCGCCCCGGTGGGCCTTCCCCTGCGGGCGCTCCTCGATGCGAACCGGACGGGCACCGTGCTGCCCATGCTGTTCGATGGGCAGACGCTCTCGCCGAGCGCCGCGCCGGCCTCGTACCTGCCGACGTGGCTCTCCATGACGCTCCCCGAGACCTGGTTCATCGCGCTCCCGGCGGCGGCCTTCGCCGCCCTCAGGCGCTTCCGGGACGCGGATCGGGTCCTCCGGATCCGGGCGGGAGTGATGGCGCTCGCCGCGGCGTTCCCGATCGTGTACGCGGTGACCACGCGGCCGGTCCTGTTCGACGCGTGGCGGCACTTCCTGTTCGTCGCACCACCGCTCGCCGCGCTCGCCGGCCACGGCCTCGCCTCGTTCCTGTTCGACGGCGCCGTGCGGCGAGCGTGGCGGATGGGCGTCGCCTCCCTGGCGATCGCCGCGCTCCTGCTCGTCGTGGCGGACATGGTGCACCTGCACCCGTACCAGAGCCTTTACTTCAACCGCGTGATCGCCGGTGGCCTTCCCGGTGCCAGCGGACGGTTCGAGCTGGACTACTGGGGTGCCAGTCACAAGGAAGGCGTCGAGTGGTTGCTCTCGAACGTCATCCCCGACGCGGGCGCCCCTCCGGTGCGCGTCGGGAACTGCTACGAGCCGTTCTTCACGGGCTATCCGATCTCTCGCGATCCCCGTGGAGCTGCTTTCGAGAACGTGACGCTGGAGCTCGGCCCCGAGATCGTGCTCGCCGGGACGCGCTTCGGCTGCGCAAGACGGCTCCAGGACCGCGGGTGGCGTGTGCTCCACGTCGTGGAGCGCCTCGGTGTCCCACTCCTCTACGTCCTGGCTGCGCCGCCCCCGCCCCAGTGAGCCGAGCGCCTACCAGAGCCAGGTGCCGGCGTCCGGGTAGGGCTCGCGGCGATCGAGGAAGCGGAAGCCCTTCACGCACCGGACGATGAGCCAGACCGCCACGAAGGCGAGCACGACGAAGCCCACGCCGACCAAGGAGAGCAGGCCGCCCACGATGGCGTACAGGAGGCCGATCCAGAAGGTCCGGATCTGCAGCCGGAAGTGGGTCTTCATCCAGTCCGGCGCGTCCCCCTCGTAGACGTAGGCCATCACCACGCCGACGAGCGAGGTGACGCCGACCAGCAGTGAAGCCAGGTAGAGGACGTAGACGATCTTTGCGATGGACTCGGTGCGGTGCGGGGCGGGGCCGATGGGGGTGGTCGGCAGCGGCTGCTCCATGGTGGGCTCCGGTCGAGGAGGCGGCTGGACGCGAGGATTCCTTCGCCGCGCGGCACCGTGCGCTGAAAGGCTCCCACACGCGCCGTCGGCTTCGGGGCGGACTCTACCACCGCCGGCGGCGCCGGTCGGCGGCGCCGGTCGGGGTCAGGTCTCTCGCCGCATCAGCAGGACGCCGGCCGCGAACCCGGCCGCGATCCCGACCAGGCCGCGGAGTGCTCCCCGCGACCGGCCGGCGCGAGCCAGGTCGTCCGCGGGACGGCGGTCGGCCGCCAGAGCGCCAGGGCCGGACGGCCCCGGCATGGGGGTCATCCCGGTGTCCTGCATCGACTTCGCCCCCTCCCGCTTCCCCTCCGGCGAGCGGTGCTCGATGAGCGCGTTCACCTCGGCGCCGACCAGCAGGACCAGCGCCGAGATCCACATCCAGAAGAGCAGCACGATCACCCCCGCGATCGAGCCGTAGGTCTTGTCGTAGCTGCCGAAGTTCGAGACGTACTTGCCGAACGCCCAGGAGGCGAGCACCCAGAGCAGCACGCCCACCACCGAGCCGGGGGTGATGAACTTGAACTCCTGCTCGACGTCGGGGAGGACGTAGTAGAGCAGCGCCCACAGGAACATCATCACCAGGCCGGCCAGCGGGAGCCGCAGCCAGACGATGGCGGTGCCGACCGACCCGCCCATCGCGTTGGCGATCGGCTCGGTCGCCACCGCCGCCAGCGCGGCGACCAGCGCCAGGACCCCGGCCACGATGGTCATCAGGACGGCGAGGCCGCGCACCTTCCAGAACGGGCGGGACTCCTCCACGTCGTAGGCCGTGTTGAGGGCCCGCGTGAGCGCCATGACGGCGCCGGAGGCCGCCCAGATGGCGGCGAGCGCGCCGAACCCGAGCAAGGTCACGTCCTTCTGCTCGCCCAGCTGGCGGATCCGCTCGCCGACGAGCCGGGTGACCTCTCCCGGCGCCACACGGGAGAGCTCGGCCACCAGGGATTCGGCCTGGGCCGGGGTGATGATCACGCTCGCCAGCGCGACCAGGAACAGCAGGAAGGGAAAGAGCGACAGCACGCCGTAGTAGGTGACCGTCGCGGCGAGGTCGGTGACGTTGTCGCGGGTGACCTCGTCCTTGAGGCCCTGGCCGAACTCCTTCCAGCTCATGCCATTCCCGGGGAGTCGCATGCCCCAGAACATGGCCATGGGCCGCGACGGTCGCGAACATGAAGCGCTGGAGTGGCGGCCGACCGGGGGCTAGCGCCTACGGCCGCGGACCGTCTGCACGAGGAACCAGACCGCGAACACCACCAGGATCGGGAGCAGCAGGCGCGGCCTGCGTGCGATCAGGGCGACGACGACGGCGAGGAACAGGGCGAGCGGCCAGCTGATGCGGACCATGCGGCGCGGGATGGTAGCGCAAGCGCCGGCGGGGGCGGTGAAGGAACGTCGAGGTCGCTGCCGGGCTCGAGGTCGGTCGGTCGAGGCCCCGGCTTCGCGCGGCTCGGCCGCGCGACGCGCTCTGGGCGGCAGCCCTGACCTACCGCCGCTCGCACCAGAACAGATCGGTCACATAGGGGAGCCCGAGCTCGGTGCGGCCGGCCGTGTCCGGGTGACTCGCGAGGAGCGCGCGCACCCGGTCCAGCACCGCGAGCCGGGCCGGCTCCTCCATGGCCGCGACGAAGCTCACCGAGGCGATCCGCTCCACCACCCCCGCCGGCGAGAGCCGGTGCAGGTGGGGGAAATGCGCCTCCTCGAGCGGCCCGAACAGCCCGGGCGCCTCGCGAAACGCGTCGCGCCAGCGGCCGGTGTGGTACCGCGGCGCGCCGGGCGACTCGGCGTCGTTCACGATGTCGGTCAGCCGGGCCACCCAGTCCACCGAGTCGTCGCGCCGGTTCCAGATCAGCGCGAGCCGGCCGCCCGGCCGGAGCACGCGGTGGAGCTCCCGGAGCGCCCGGGGGCAGTCGAACCAGTGGAAGGCGGTGGCGGCGGCCGCGGCGGACAGGGCCCCGTCGCGCAGCGGGATGGCCTCTGCCGTGGCGCCGAGCGCCACCACGCCAGGGATCCCCTGGAGCCGCCGGCGCATCCCGCGCACCGGCTCGACCGCCAGCACCCGCAGCCCGCGCTCGGCCGCGCACCTCGAGAACTTCCCTGTCCCGGCGCCCAGGTCGAGGAGCGGCTCGCCCGGGCGGAGACGGACCGCGGCTAGGATCCCGTCGAGTGCGGCGGGCGGGTAGTCCGGCCGGGACCGCTCGTAGGCCTCGGCGCCCGTCTCGAACCCGCGTGCGGCGGCGTCGTGGAGCGGCACGGGGATCCCGTATCACGCGTGCGGCGGAGCCGCATCGCCCGCCTCGCCCTCCCCTTCCACCAGCCGCAGGCCGGCCGGGAGGCTCTCGCCGAAGATCCGCTGCTCGGCGTCGGCGCTCGGCGCCGCCACCTCTCGCACCGAGCGAAGCACGTCCCCGGTCGCGCCGGCCACCACGAGCGCGTCCGCCGCGCGGGCGCGGGCGGCCTCGCCGACGTCGCGGGCGCGGTCGCCGCTCCGCCGGGCCAGCTGCGAGAGCGGGAAGACCAGGGCGGCGCGGGGCCCTGGCCCGGCCAGCAGCCGCGCGATCCAGTCCTCGGCGATGGCGGCCGGGACGGCCAGGTGCGCGCTCGCGTGGAACGGGACGCGCGCGCCCAGGCGGCCGAGCGCCCAGAGCAGGTGCGGCGACGGCCCCTCCTCCTCGATCCGCGCGAACATCCACTCCCCCGCCTCGGCCTTGGCCGCGGGGGCGATCCGCTCCAGGCTGGCGGCGAGCCGGACCATCTCGTCCGGCGCCTCGGGCCGCACCCCCGCGACCTTCGGCGGCGGCCGCCGCGGATCCCGGGGCCGGAGGAACGGCGCCAGCGTCTCGAAGATCCGGGTCTGCGCGCCGGCGTCGAGGCCGCCCGCGATGCGACGCCAGAGCACCCACCAGGCCGCCCAGGCGCGCGGGTCGGCCTGATACTGGAGCCCCTCGCCGAAGACCTTCCAGGTCTCGGCGGCGCGCCAGGCGTCGAGCGGCGCGCCGAAGCCCGGGCGCAGGCAGTAGCCGGTGAGCTGCAGCCAGATACGCTCGTGGTCTGCGCTCCGGCGGCGGCGAGCCCGCCCGGCGTGGAGCGCGCCCCACAGGTCGCGCACCACCGGCGTCGTCCAGCCCTCGCGCGGCCCGAGCACCTTCTCGATCGACCGCTGCAGCCCCTTCACCTCCCGCCGCTCCACCGGCGCCTTCTTGCCGTAGAAGAGCTCGACCAGCGCCCGCGCCTCCTCGAGCCGCCGCGGCGCCTGGGCCACCTCGGTGGCCGCCTCGCCGCCCTCCTCCGGCGCGCCGCGGAGCGAGAACTCGAGCTTCCAGCGCGCGGCGCGATCGGTCGCGACGCACCAGAGCTCGAGCGTGCCGATCTCGGTGAGGACCGCCTCGAGCCGGACCGCGCCACCGGACCATGGCCGGAGCCGCCGGGGGCCGGTCGCTCGGACGCCCTGAGGACCGTCGCGAGCGGGGGGAGCGCGACCAGGTCCTCCGCGACGTCCACCACGTCGCCCGGCTGCTCGAGCCTGGCGCGGGTGGAGGCGAAGAGCGGGAAGCGGACCGGGCGGCCCAGGGCGAGCGCGAAGGTGCGCGGCACCTCGACGCGGCTCCCCTCCTCGGGGTGACGCGGCACCACGCAGAGGGCCGCGCTCCCCCTCCGGCGCGGCGATGCCGACGTAGAAGGCGCGCGCCGTGCCGCCGCCGATGCGGAGGCCGACCCCGCGCCGGACGAGCGCCGAGAGCACCGCGCCGCGCGCCACGGCCAGGTCGAGCGCGGGGCTCTCGAGCAGCCGCACGGGCGGCGCGCCGGGGAAGAAGCCCGAGACCACCTCGGCGAGCCGAGCCCGCACCTCGCGCGGCGCGAAGACGCCGCCGTTCACCAGGATCGCGTCCGGGCGCGCCAGGCCGCCCTGCGCGGCGCCGGCCTCCCCGGCGTGGGTGGCCAGGAACGCCGCCACGTGGCGGGTCACGGCCGGCTCCGGCTCGTAGGGCAGCCCGAGCTCGGAGAGGCCGGCGGTCCGGGAGCGCGCCGCGGGCGCGCGTCGGGCCCGACCCGCGGGAAGAAGCCGTCGAGCAGGAGCGCCCTGACCTCGTCGCGCGTCAGCTCGGCCGAGAGGGCGCTCCCGAGCAGCCGGCTGCCGCGCCCCACGACCGCCACCGGCAGCCGCTCCGGGCCGCCGTCGGAGAGGAGCCGCTCCTTGGCGATCCGGCAGGCCTGCACCAGGGCGGCGAAGCGGGCCGGCTCGAGCCGCTCCCCGAGGCGCGCCTCCACCGCGCGCGCCAGCGCCAGGTCCATGTTGTCGCCGCCGAGGAGCAGGTGGTCGCCCACCGCGAGCCGGGTGAAGGCCGGCCGGCCGTCGCGCAGCTCCGCCTGCACCAGGGTGAGGTCGGTGGTCCCGCCGCCCACGTCCACGACCAGCACCCGGACGCCGCCCGGCCGGTCGCCGAGCCCGAGCGCCTCCTCGAGCCGGCCGCGGTGGCGCGCGGCCCAGTCGTGGAAGGCCGCCTGCGGCTCCTCGAGCAGGGTCACGCGCCCGAGCCGCGCCTCGCGCGCGGCGCGCCAGGGTCAGCTCGCGCGCCACCTCGTCGAAGGACGCCGGCACGGCCAGCACGACCTCCTGCTCCGCCAGCGGCGCGTCGGGGTGAGCCGCGCTCCCAGGCGTCGCGCAGGTGCCCGAGGTAGAGCGCCGACGCGTCCACCGGCGAGAGGCGCGGCACGCCCTCGGGCGCGCCCCAGGGCAGGATGGGCGCGGTGCCGATCGGCCCGCGGGTTCGCGAGCCAGCTCTTGGCCGAGCTGACCAGCCGGCCCGGGACGCGCGCCCCCTGCGCGCGCGCCAGCTCGCCCACCGCGACGGCTCGCTCGCCCCAGGGCAGCCGCAGCGCCTCGGGGGGCAGCTCCGGCCCGGGCAGGTAGGCGCTCGACGGGAGCAGCCGGCGCTCCGCCACCTCGCCCGGCGCGACCAGCTGGGGGATGGGCAGCGCCGCGCACCGCGTCCGCCAGATCTCCCCCGGCGGCGAGATCGACCGCCGCGAGCGCGGTGTTGACCGTCCCGAGGTCGATGCCGACGAGGAAGCGCGGACCGGACACGAGCTACCCTGCGGCGCTGCCGCCCCCGTCGCCCCCGGCGTCGGCGTCCCGCTGCCGCAGGTTCCACTCGAGCGACCAGGCCTCGCCCTTGCCGACGCACTCGAGCTCGAGCGTGCCGATCTCGGTGACGTGCGCCCGGAGCCGCACCGGCACCACCTCGCCCGCGGGCCGCGTCCCCGGCCGGGACGGTGGCCTCGACCGGCGGGAGCTCCTCGAGCTGCCTCGGCGTCCTCGACCACCGTCGCCGACCCGGTCGTCGCGGCGCACCGAGGACGCGAAGCAGCCGGAACTGCGACCGGCTCGCCCACCACCAGGCCGAGCTCCTCGCCGGGGAGCTCCGCGCTCGTGCCCTCCTCCATGCCCATCGGCGCGAGGCAGACCGCCCGCACCGGCGGGGCCAGGCCCGGCACCGCCGGCATCGCGGCCTCGACGCCGACGTAGTAGGCGCGCGCGGTGCCGCCGCGGATCCGGATGCCGTGTCCGGCGCGGACCCGGCCGTAGGCCGCCGCGCCCCGCGCGACCGCCAGGTCGAGGTCGGCGGCCGGCAGCACGCGCGGCGGCGCGCGCGCCCTCCGCCGCGAGCCAGCTCGAGAGCACCTCGACCACCCGGTCCGCCAGCGGGCCCGCCTTCATGACGCCGCCGTTGAAGAGGACGCGGTCGGGTGCAGGAAGCGCCTCGCCCGCGAGCGCGACCGCCGCGGCGCTCCGCCTGCTCGAGCGCCGCGCGGTGCCGGGCCAGGAAGGCGGCCAGGTGGCGGGTGACCGCCGGGTCCGAGGCGTAGGGCAGGCCGAGCGTGGTGAGGCCGGTGCGGCGTGCGGCGGCGGGCCGCGCGCCGAGCGTCGACCCGCGGGAAGAAGCCGTCGACCAGGCGTCGCCGTCGAGCTCGCACGCGGGTGAGCTCGGTGCGGAGCGCGCCGCCGACCAGGCGACGAGCCGCGCCCCGGGATGGCCACCGGCAGCTCGGCCAGCGACGGGTCGGCGAAGAGCGCCTCCTTCGCCTCGCGCGCGCCGTGCGTGAGCGCGAGGAGCTGCCAGCGGTCGAGCGTGCGGCCTCCGCGCGCGAGCTTGTCGGCCAGCGCGTGCGCGAGCGCGAGGTCCATGTTGTCGCCGCCGAGCAGGATGTGATCGCCGACCGCGACGCGCTCGAGGCCGAGCTCGCCGCCTGCGGTCCACCACCGCGATGAGCGAGAAGTCGGTGGTGCCGCCGCCGACGTCGCACGACGAGGACCAGGTCGCCCGGCTTCACCTGCCTTGCGCCAGCGCGTCGCCCTGCCGCCTCGAGCCAGGCGTAGAGCGCGGCCTGCGGCTCCTCGAGCAGCGTGACCTGCGTCGAGCCCGGCCTGCGCGCGCCGCCTCGACGGTCAGCTCGCGCGCCACCGCGTCGAACGAGGCCGGCACGGTGAGCGTCGACCTCCTGGGCTGCCAGCGCCCGCGCCGGGTCGCCCGGCGCGACTGCTCGTGGTCCCAGGCCTCGCGCAGGTGCGCGAGGTAGCGCGCCGAGGCCTCGAGCGGCGAGAGCCTGCGGCACCTCGGGCGGGCGCGCCGGCGGGGAGCGTGGCGGCGCGCCGGTCGAGCGTCGGGTGCGAGAGCCAGCTCTTCGCCGACGAGACCAGCCGGATGGGCGTGGCTGCGCCCCGAGGCTGCGCGCCAGCTCGCCGACGACCTCGCCGCGCGGCGCGCGCCGGTCCCAGGGCAGCGCCGCGGCGCCCGGCGGGCAGCTCGGCCGGGTGCGGCAGGTAGAGGAACGACGGCAGGAGCGGCTCGCGGCCTCGACCTCGCCGGGCGCGGACGAGCTGCGGGACCGCGAACGGCTCGCGCCGGCGCCGGCTCGCCGCTCGAGCGGCGCGGTAGGCGAGCGCGGTGTTGGTGGTGCCGAGGTCGATGCCGACCGCGCAGGCGTGGCCTCGCTCACAGCTCCACCTCCGCCGGGCGCCAGGATGGCGGGGTCGCTGCCCGTCGGGCGGCGGGCGGCAGCTTCACCTCGCGCGCGCGCCAGCCGTGGTGGCGCAGGCTGCCCTGGAACGGCGGCTTCCCGACGACGTTGCCGGTGAGCCGCACGGCGGCCGCGATCGAAGCCGGCCGCGACCGTCGACGTTCGCGCCCTCCGGCTCGCGGTAGACCGGCTCGAGCCGGAACAGCTCCTCGAGGGCCTGCTTGCACCCTGCGTGAACGGTGCGCGCCGCCGCGCCGATCGACGGCGTCCGGGAAGCCGGTCGAGGTCCTCCTCGAGGAAGTCGACGAGCCGGCCCTCGCGCTGCAGGAGCGCGAGCAGCTGGAGCGCGCCGCGCGGATCGGGCGCGCGCCGGCGCCGCCGGGGCCTTGGCGGGCGCCGCGGGAGCGGGTGCCACGACGACCGGTGCCGCGCGGGGCGGGCGAGGGCGGCGCCGGCGCGGCCTGCTCGACCGGCCTGGGAGCCGGCTTGGCCGCGGCTGGGGCCGGCGCCACGGGGGCGGCGGGGCGGCGGCGTCGAAGGACGGGGCTCGGGGATCCGCGCGCGCGGAGCGGCGGCGACGCTGGCCTGCTCGGGCGGGGGCGGGAGCGGCGGCCGTGGCGGCCGGCGTCGCGCACGCGGTCCACGGCGGCCGCGACGTCGGCCCGGAAGAGGACCGCGAAGAACGCCTAGAAGGCGAGGACGAGGCGCTGGAGCGGCGTGAGCTGCGGGCTCGGGCATGGCAGGCTCGTGCGGGGCGCGCTCGCCGGCGCGCCGCACCGGGCTCACCCCGGCGAGGGCTCGGAGGTCGTCTCGCACGCGCAACGTCTTAGCGCGGATCGGCGGCGCTCGCCAGACGCAGCCGGCGAGCCGCCCCGGAGTCGTGCGGGCGCGCGCGCGGGCATGCGACCGACCCGGAAGCGTCCTGCCGTCGGGCGGCTGGCGGAGCCCGGGCCGGCCCCGTCGGGCTCGGGCCCGGGCACGGGCGCGTCCGGGCCGGCGGCTACGCACCCGGTGCGGATCCGCGCGGGCACGAGCGGCTGGAGCTACCCGGCCTGGAAGGGCCGGTTCTACCCGCCCGACCTGCGGCCGCGGACGGATGCTGCCCGCCTATGCGGCGCTGCTCGCCGCCGTGGAGGTGAACGCCACCTTCTACCGGATGCCGCGCGCCGGCCACGCTCGCCGACTGGCGCGCGCAGGCTGCCGCCGGGGTTCACGCTTCGCCCTCAAGGCGCCGCAGCGCATCACCCACCGCCGAAGCTCTCGGACGACGACCGACGCGGTGCGCGCGTTCGACCGGGCGGCGGCCGAGCTCGGCCCGAAGCCTCGGGCCGGTGCTCTTCCAGCTCCCCCCGACGCATGCGAGCAGGACCTGCCGCGCCTGCGCGACCTCCTCGCGCTGCTGCCGCGCGGCGGCCGGGTGGCCTTCGAGTTCCGCCACCCGAGCTGGCGCGACGAGGACGGTGCTCGCGGCCCTGGCCGACGCGGGCGCCGCGCTCTGCGTCGCGGACGCCGAGGAGGGCACGACGCCCCGTGGTCGCCACCGCGCGGGTTCGGGTACCTGCGGCTGCGCCGCCCCGACTACGACGACGGTCGCTCTGGCGCCTGGGCGGAGCGGTCGCCGCGCAGCCCTGGACCGAGGCGTTCGTCTTCTTCAAGCACGAGGACGAGGCGCGCGGGCCGGCGTTCGCGCTCCGCATGCAGGCGCTGGCGGGGGAGGCCGGGCTGGAGGCCGGGCCGGCCGCCCACGTCACGGCTTGACCGGCGCCGGACGCGCATCGGCCGCCGCTCCGCCGCATGCCTGGCGCCCGCCGGCGCGCAGATCCGCTAGAATGGCGCCGTGAAGCGCAAGCTCTTCCGAGGCAAGAGGAACCCGTTCGCGATCGACGCCTCGCTCCCGGCCGGCGGGGCGGCGCGCTGGGGCACCATCGCGGGGCTGGTGGTGGGTGGGATCGTCGCCTTGCTGGTCCCGGTGTTCTTCGCGGTCATGCTCATCGGCATGCTCCGCGGCGAGTGATCGCGCCCGACGCCGCGGGAACGACGAGGGGTGCGGGCGCCCGCTCACCGGCCGGCCGCGCGGGAAGCTCTCCCCGGCCGGCGCGACGTCGGAGGGGCCGCCCTCTGGCGCGCTCTTCCCCCTCGGGCTCGGTGCCCTCGCCCGACGCTCCGATCCGGGCGCGTATTTCTCGCGCCCGAGCGGTTGTGCCGGGTCCTCCGTGTGCCGATCGTTCGACCGGAGGCGGACATGGCGCGCATCGCATTCGTGGCGGACGATCTCTTCGAGGACTCCGAGCTCCGCGTGCCGTGGGACCGGCTGCGCGAGGCCGGCCACGAGACCGTGCTGGTCGGCCTCGAGCAGGGGAAGGAGATCCACGGCAAACGCGGCAAGGAGCGCGTCACCGCCGACGTGGCCGCGAAGGACGTCTCCGCCGAGGACTTCGACGCGCTGGTGATCCCGGGTGGCTACTCTCCGGACAAGCTGCGCACCAGCCTCGACATGGTCAGGCTGGTGCGGACCATGTTCACCGCGGGCAAGACGGTGGCGGCCGTGTGCCACGGCCCCTGGATGCTGGTCGAGGCCGACGCGCTCGACGGGAAGACGGTCACGTCCTGGCCGTCGATCAAGACCGACCTCATCAACGCCGGGGCGCGCTGGGTGGACCGGGAGGTGGTCGAGGACGACAACCTCGTGACCAGCCGGAAGCCCGAGGACCTCGAGGCGTTCTCGAGCGCCATCCTCCGGCGGCTCTCCGAGGAGACCGGCGCGCGTGAGGGCGCTCCCGGAAACGCGTCGCGCCGCAGCCGCCCGCCGGGGCGTGACGGCCCGCCGGCACCATCGCATCTGGCCGGCACGAGAGGGCCCCGGGGCGACGACGCGCCGACGGCGGCCCGGGTAACCGGCGTCGCGAGGCTAGGCCTCGTCTCATGCCAGTGCCGCCGGCGTTATGCTTCCGCACATGGTCACCTCCTTCAAGGACCACTTCTCGGGTGTCGCCGGCGCCTACCGCGGGTTCCGGCCGCGCAGCCCGCCGGCGCTGTTCCGCTGGCTGGCGGAGGTCGCGCCTCGCACCGAGGTGGCGCTCGACGTGGGCTGCGGCAGCGGCCAGGCGGCGGTGGGGCTGGCGGAGCACTTCCAGCGCGTCCACGCGATCGACCCGAGCGCCGAGCAGATCCGCAACGCCATCCCGCACCCGCGCGTGGCCTACTCCGTCGCGCCGGCGGAGGAGACCGGGCTCCCGCCGCGGAGCGTGGACCTCGCCATCGCCGCCCAGGCGCTCCACTGGTTCGACCTCGACCGCTTCTACCCCGAGCTCCGGCGGGTGGCGCGCGACGGGGCGGTCTTCGCCGCCGTCACCTACGGCCTCACGCGCGTGGACGAGGAGGTGGACAGGGTGGTCGACCGGCTCTACCACGAGACGCTCGAGGGGTACTGGCCGCCCGAGCGGCGCCACGTGGACGCCGGCTACCGCACCCTCCCCTTCCCCTTCCCCGAGCTCGAGGCGCCGGCGCTCGCCATCGAGGAGCGCTGGCCGCTCGACCGGTTCGTGGGCTACCTCGCCACCTGGTCCGGCGTGACCGAGTACCGGCGCCGGACCGGCGTCGATCCGCTGGCGGCGCTGGAGCCCGAGCTCCGGCGCGCCTGGGGGACGCCCGAGGCCCCGCTGCAGATCTCTTGGCCGCTGGCGGTGCGGGCCGGGCGGATCGACGGGGTCCGCCGGGTCTAGCGCGCCGGAGGCGTGCCTTCGCCAGGCGTGGCGCACACCTCGTTCGATCTCGACGACTCCCGGTTGTTCGTGTCGAGCGCGGCCACCCGGAAGCAGTTGGGCTCGGCGCCGAACGTCCCCGACGGCGTGAACGCATTGTCCGCGGTGAGGCCGGCCAGACGATCGCCCTGCGCGTATATCCGGTAAAGAACGTCCTTCGTCTCGGAGGGTTCCCACTGGAGCAGGATGTTCGTCCGCGAGAGCCTGCGGACGCGCAGGTCGGACGGCGCGGACAGCTCGGCGGGCGTGGTCGTCACCGTGCAGAAGGGGCCTGCGGCCGGCGAGCGGTTGCCGGCGGCGTCGAGGGCGCGAACGGTGTAGCAGTACTTTTGCGCAGGCTGGAGCCGGTGCTCACGGGCGCGCGTCGTCGTCACCGTCGCCACGAGGGAGGTGTCCCGGTACACCTCGTATCCCGTGACGCCCACGTCGTCGGTCGAGGCATCCCAGCCGACGAAGATCTGCGTCGACGACACCGGCACGGCCGCAGGGCGACCGGGCGGCGTGGGGGGCTTCAGATCGGGGGTGCTCGCGCACGCCTTCGCCGACAGGGGCGAGGCGTTCCCTGCCAGGTCATGAGCGCGGACCGCGTAGCAGTATTTCCTCCCGGGCCGCAGCCCGGCATCCCGCCATGAGGTTCCGGTCTCCGTGCGCGCCACCACCTCGGCAATTCGCAGCACCTCGTAGCCGGTCACGCCCACGTTGTCGGTCGATGCACCCCAGCGCACCTCGATCTCGGTGTCGCTGCCGGCCACCGCCGAGGGAGAGGGCGGCGAGGGGGGCGTGAGGTCGGGCGTGGTCGCGCAGACCGCCGGAGTCCACGCGGAGCAGTTGCCGGACGCATCACAAGCGCGCACCCCGTAGCAGTGGCGAGACGCCACGGCGAGCCCGCCCGCGCGGGCGGTCGTCTGCGCGGGGGAGCCGAGCGGCGTCGCGGCCTCGCCGTCCGCGCTGAGCTCGTAGCGAGCGACGCCGACGTCATCGGTGGATGCGCTCCAGCTGACCGTGATGGCGTGCTCGCCATCTGCGCTCGCAGCCGCGTTCGTCGGGATCGTGGGAGGCGTGCTGTCGGGCACGACGATGCAGGCGGACCCGGCGGCGGAGCGGTTCCTGGCCCGGTCGACCGCGGTCACCGAGTAGCAGTACTCCTTCGCCGGCGTGAGCCCGGGCTCGACGAGCCCGTTCGACTTCACGGTCGCGACCGGCTTGCCGCCGCGCGAGACCTCGTACCCGTCGACCTCGTCGTCATCGGTCGAGGGCCGCCACGTGAGCGTGACCGAGTTGACGGGCCGGGCTTCCGCCTTCAGGTCGCCTGGCTCGGTGGGAGGCTTATCGTCCCGCGTCCGTGCGCACGCCGGAGGCGAGCGCGGAGACCGCTGCCCGTACGTATCGAACGACTGCACGGCGTAGCAATGGCTGCTCCAGGGCCGCAGGTGGTCGTCCGTGTAACGCAGCTCGCTCGCCTTGGCGACGAGGCGCTCGTCACGGAAGACCTCGTAGCCAGCGGGGGCCGCGGAACCCGGCGCGCCCTGCCAGGACAGCGCGAGCTGCGACGAGGACAGCGCCGTGGCGACGACGCCCTGGGGCGTCGGGGGCGGGGGCGGGGGCGGCTTACGGCGGGTGTCCTCGACCGCTGGCGGTGGAATGCCTGGAATGCCGGCCGCGGGAGCGGGCTGCGCCGCCGGCGCTGATTCCGAAGCAGGGGTCGGCTCGCGCCGAGGAGCAACAGGCTGGGCGGCCGGTTCGCTGGGCACTCGGTCCGCGCAGCCTGCCAGCAGACACGCGAGACAAGCTGCGATCCAAGTAGTGCGAAGCCTGCCCATGAATGCTCCGGTGAAGCCGAAGTACGCATGCAACGCGCACGCCGCGAAAGGTCATGCAAGGAAGGCCAGAAGCGCCTGCGTGCGGGCCATGTGACCTCCCCTGGCAGGGTGGAGACACCCACCTGTTGGGTGGTATCCCCCACCTGCGCGCGTCCGGTCAACCGGCCCATTCCCCGGCCATGGTCGCCTGCCGCCCGTGCATGAAGTGGCTCCCGAAGACGACTCCGCATCCTGCTCTGAACATCTGGCTCCGGGTGGGCGTCGGCAGGCCCGCGCTCGCGAGAGATACCGCCATGGCCTCACGGGCACAGGCGGGCGTCATGACCCGTTCGCCCGAGCGAAGTCCAATGCCTGCGCCGCGCGCTCGTTGCTTGCGGGCCCGCCGCGGCGGCGTGAGACTCCGCCCGATGCCGCCCCAGTCCACCATCTCCGACGTCTCGCACGTCATCCAGCTGTCGATCGCCCCGGTCTTCCTGTTGACCGCGGCCGGCACGCTGCTCGGCGTGTTCTCCACGCGGCTCGGCAGGATCGTGGACCGGTGGCGAAAGCTGCTCGAGCGGCTCCACGCCGCCGCGCCCGCACAGGCCGCGGAGCTGCAGGGCGAGCTCGATCTGCTCAGGCTGCGGCGGAAGCTCGTCAACACCGCCATCACCTTCGCCACCGCCGCGGCGCTGCTGGTCTGCATGCTCATCGCGACCGCGTTCCTCGGCTCGGTGCTCCGCTGGGACTCCTCCCACGCCGTGGCCGGCCTGTTCATCGCCGCCATGGTGGCGTTCATCGGGGCCCTCCTGAGCTTTCTCTCCGAGGTGTTGATCGCGGTCGGGAACGTGCGGAATCGAGCACTGAAGCGCCCGGCCCAGGACGGCGCCGGGCAAGGCCGAGCGTTCGACTGCCGTTCCTGCTAGAACGCGCCGGTGACCTTCGCTGAACTCGGCGCCCACCCCGCCCTCGCCCGCGCGCTCGACCGGCGCGGCTACTCCGAGCCGACCGCGGTGCAGGAGGCGGTGCTCGCCGCCGGCCTGCGCGGCCGCGACCTGCTCGTCTCCTCGGCCACTGGCTCGGGCAAGACGGTGGCCTTCGGCCTGGTGCTCGCCGAGGAGCTCCTCGGTGACGCCCCGAGCCTCGAGGCGGCCGGCCTGCCGCTCGCGCTGGTGGTGGCCCCCACCCGCGAGCTCGCGCTGCAGGTGGCGCGCGAGCTGGCCTGGCTCTACGGCGAAGCCGGCGGCCGGGTGGCCACCTGCGTGGGCGGGATGGACGCCCGCCGCGAGGCGCGGGCGCTGGCCGCCGGCGCCCACCTGGTGGTGGGGACGCCGGGCCGCCTCCTCGATCACCACCGGCGCCACACCCTCGACCTCTCCGCCCTCCGCGCCCTGGTGCTCGACGAGGCGGACGAGATGCTGGACATGGGGTTCCGCGACGAGCTCGAGGCCATCCTCGCGGCGGCCAATCCGGAGCGGCGGACCATCCTGTTCTCGGCCACGCTCCCGAAGCCCATCGTGGAGCTCGCGCGCCGCTACACCCGCGAGCCGGCCCGCGTGGCGGCCACGCCGCAGCACGAGGCCCACGCCGACATCGCCTTCCGCGGCCACCTGGTCGCGCCGAGCGAGCGGGAGCTCGCGGTGGTGAACGTGCTCCGCGGGCTCGAGCCGGAGCGGGCGCTGGTGTTCCGGGGGACGCGCGAGGCGGCCCACCACACCGCCTCCAGCCTGGCCGAGCGCGGCTTCGCCGCCGTCCCCATCTCCGGCGAGCTCACGCAGGCGGAGCGGACGCGGGCGCTGGTGGCGCTCCGCGACGGCCGCGCCCGGGTGCTGGTGGCGACCGACGTGGCGGCCCGCGGGCTCGACCTGCCTGGCCTCGACCTGGTGCTCCACGCCGACCTGCCGCGCGATCCGCAGGCGCTGCAGCACCGGAGCGGACGCACCGGCCGTGCCGGTCGCAAGGGGCTGGCCGTCCTGCTGGCGGCGCCGGCGGAGCGCTACAAGCTCGAGCGCATGCTCACGTCCATCCACGTGCAAGCGGAGTGGCTCCCGGTGCCCGGCGCGGACGCGATCCGCGCCGCCGACGAGGCGCGGCTCGCGGCCGAGGTGGACGCGCTCGAGCTGGACGCGAGCGACGACGATCGCGAGGCCGCGGCGCGCCTGCTCGAGGGGCGCGACGCCCTGCGGGTGGCGGCCGCGCTGGTCCGCGCGACGCGCGAGCGGCTGCCCTCGCCGGAGGATCTCCCCGAGACGGCCAGCGCCGCCCGCCAGGCGCCGGCGGCGAAGGCGCCGCGCAAGGCCCGCGCCGGCCCGCCCATCGATGCGGCCTGGTTCCGGATCACGCTCGGACGCGAGCGGAAGGCCGATCCGAAGTGGCTCCTGCCGGTCCTGTGCCGGCGGGGCGGGGTCACCCGCGACGAGATCGGCAAGATCGTGGTGGGGCCCAAGGAGACGCTGTTCGAGGTGGCGCGGAGCGCCGCCGCGGGCTTCGCGGCCGCCGCGCGCAAGCCCGACCCGAGGGCGCCAGGCGTGCGGATCGAGGCCGTGAAGGAGAAGGCGCACGCTCCCCGGGAGACGGCGCACGGGCACGCCCGCGCGAAGGCCCACGGGCACGCGCCCGCGCGACGCGCGCGCTGAGGCGCAGCGCCGATCGTCACTCCGAGCGGAAGGTCCGGATCCCGAAGACCGCCGAGACGATCCAGGACAGGACCGTCAGCACCAGCGCGAGCAGCAGCGACCGCCAGAAGCCGAGGCCGTAGCTCGCCGCGATCACGCTGAGCCAGACCAGCACGTAGATCAGCCAGGGCAGGATCAGGAACCAGAGGAACTTGGCGAGCGTGATGTAATAGGCGATCGAGAGGACGATCGAGACCACCACCGCCCGGCCGAAGGTGTTGTACGGATTCCCCGGCGACACCCACGCCACCGCCAGCCACAGCACCGCCGCGGAGACGATCAGGCGGACCACGAAGGCGAGCAGGTGGTTGCGGGGCGTCATGCGAGCTCCTCTCGAGGGCGAAGTGCCTCCCCAAGCATCGCCCGGAACCGACCCACCGTGCGATCCCGGATGGGACGCGCGTTACCTGGATAACGCCAGGAGACATCGAGGAACGCTCCACTCGCGACGCGGGCAGCTCTCCCCGTCCATCACTGGAAGTCAGTGTGACCGAGGCCTGGCTCGGTGGTCCTGGGTCGACCGCTCGCCTCCCGTGAAGGCGAGGTACAATGCCGCCGATGCCGCCGTGGCCCTCCGGGCAGCGCGGACGCGCCTGGGCCATCGCGCTCGGAATCGCCGTCGCCGCCCTCATCGCCTACCTGCCTTCCCTGTCCGGAGGGTTCGTCTTCGACGACCACGTCCTGGTCGAGCGCTCCCACGTGCTGCCCGGGCCGTTGTGGCGCGTCTGGTTCTCGTCCGACCCCTTCGATTACTGGCCGCTCACGAACAGCCTGCTGTGGCTCGAGTGGCGCGCCTTCGGTGCCGCGCCGCTCGGATACCGCCTGGTGAACCTGCTGCTGCACGCGAGCGTGGCGGTGCTCTTCTGGCGAGTGCTGGAACGGCTGCGCGTCCCGGGAGCCTGGCTGGGTGGTCTCCTCTTCGCGGTCCACCCGGTGACCGTGGAGTCGGCGGCGTGGATCTCGGAGCTCAAGAACACCCTCTCCGGCGTCTTCTTCGTCGGCGCCTGCCTGGCCTGGCTCCGGTTCCGGGACTCCGAGCGCCAGCGAGACGCGGCAGTGAGCGCGCTCCTGTTTCTCGGCGCCTTGCTCGCCAAGACCTCGACCGTCGTGCTCCCCGTCGCGCTGCTGCTGATCGCCGCGCTCGAGCGCCGGTGGCCGTCCAGGCGCGCGTGGGCGTGGCTCACCAGCTTCTTCGCGATGGCGCTCCTGTTCGGCGCGATCACGCTCTGGTTCCAGTGGAGCCGCACCATGGGCGGCGTCGGCCTCGACCACGGCGTCGCCGAGCGGATCAGCGGCGCCGGCTGGGCCTGGGCCGCCTACCTCTGGACCGCGTTCCAGCCGTTCGCGGCAGCGGTGGTCTACGCCGACTGGCCGGTGCCCGCACGATCGCCATGGGTGTGGGCTCCGCTCGCGCTTGGCCTCTCGGGCTTCGCCGCGCTGTGGGCGCTGCGGATGGGCAGGACGCGTCCGCTGCTGATCGCCCTGGGTTACCACGCGCTCGCGGTGCTCCCGGTGCTCGGCCTCGTCGAGATGGCCTTTCACCTGTTCTCGCCGATCGGCAACCACCTGCAGTACCTCGCGCTGATGGGACCGCTTGCGCTCGTGGCGGCGGGGCTCGGGCGGGTTGCGTCCGGTCGCTGGCACGGCATGGCGCTCGCCGCGGCAGCGCTCCTGGTGCTCGCGCTCGGCGTGCGGACGTTCCAGCGCGCGTCCGCCTACCGCGACGACGTGAGCCTCTGGACCCGTGCCGTGGAAGAGGCGCCAGAGAGCCTGACGGCCGCGCGGATGCTGACGGGAGCGCTGGAAGAGGCCGATCGACGCGCCGAGGGGAGGTCGGCGCTGCAGGCTGCAGCAGGACGGATCCGCGATCCCGCCTCGAAGCTCCGAGCCCGGGCGCTGCTCCTCGCTCAGCTGGATCAGGCCGACGATTCGGTCGCCGCGGAACGAGAGGCCACCGCGTTGCGCCAGGACCTGGGCTTTCGCTACGAGCTGGGCGTGATCCTGAGCCGGGGTGGACACCCTGCCGCCGCGTTGCCGCTCCTGGAGGACCTCGTCCGGCGTCAGCCGGGCAGCGCCGACAACCGCTACCAGCTCGCCTCGGCCCTGGCGCGGACCGGCCTCCCTGAGCGCGCCCGCGCGGAGCTGGAGATCGGCTGCCGCCTGGCTCCGCGCCGCTCGGATTGCTGCGCCGCGCTCGCGATGTTGCTACAGCGCACGGGACGGGGGGGCGAGGTCCGGTCCGTCATCTCGGGGGCCATGGGCCTGCCGCCGTGGGATCCCGAGGTGGACGAGGTGCTGCGGATCGCGATTCCAGGGAGCGTCCGGTGAGCGTCGAGCGCGCGCGGCATGGTGCAGCCCATGGCTCACCCGCGGGTCCGACGCAGGCCGCGACCTTCCCGGCC
The DNA here is from genome assembly GCA_963733485.1 of uncultured delta proteobacterium. GTDB lineage: Bacteria > Myxococcota > Myxococcia > Myxococcales > Anaeromyxobacteraceae > Anaeromyxobacter. Next base: position 217,636 of record CAVTDL010000010.1, read on the forward strand.
GTCCCGGCCTGGGTCGGCGCGGTGATCCTGATCGCTGGCGCCCTCGCCCTCTCCTACGGCGCGTACCATCCGCTCTCCCTCTCCGCCGTGACGCTCGCGACCGCGCTGGTGCTGGTCTCGCTGCTCCGTCGCCGAGCCGGGCCGGAGGCGCGCGGGACCGACCGCTGGACGGTCGGGCTGCTCGCGGCAGGCATCGTCGGGAGTCTCGCGCACGACGCGCTGTTCCTGCCGGGCATCACGGTGGATCCGTCGAGGCTCGGCGCATTCCGGCCCACCTTGGGCGCGATCGTCGTGCTCCTCGCTACACACCTGTGGAAGAGCCCTCCGGCGGTCGTGACGAGGCTCCGGTTCCCGCTGGTCGTGGCCAGCTGGATGGTGCTGGCGGCCACGGTGCTCCACGCCGCACCACAGCCGGGCATCGACGTCTGGCTCCTGCAGCAGGGGGGAGCGCTGGCGCTGCTCGAGGGCTGGAACCCGTATGCCTTCGTGTTCCGGAACCCGTACGGACCCGGCACGGCGGTGATCGCGCGAGAGCTGCTCACACCGGACGGCATGGGCATCATCGCGTTGCCTTACCCACCCCTCACGCTCGTGCTGGACATCCCGGCTGCGGCGCTCGGCGACGTGCGCTGGACCTTCGTCGTGGCCACCGCGGCCGCGGCCTTCCTCATCCGGGCGCTGGGCCGTACCTCCCGTGTCGCCGAGCTCGCGGCCACCCTGCTCCTGCTCCAACCCGCGACGTTCGTGGTGATGGAGCTCTCCTGGACGGAGCCGATCGTGCTGACCGCCGTCTGCGGCGCTGCGCTGCTGGCGTCCAGCCTCCAGCGCGCACAGGCCTCGGGCGCGAAGCGTCCCGGATCGTCCTGGATCCTCCTCGGTCTCGTGGCTGGCCTCGCCCTCGCGAGCAAGCAGTACACGCCGCTGCTGCTGCTGCCCCTCCTGCCGCTGGTCGCGCCGAGGCAACGATGGCGCGTCGCGGGAACCGCCGCGGCGGTCTGCGCAGCGAGCTACCTGCCGTTCATCCTCTGGGATGCCGGCGCGCTGTGGCGCGGCGTGGTCACCTTCCAGCTCGTTCAACCCTTCCGACCTGATTCACTCTCCTGGCCCGCCGCGGTGGCTTCCTGGGGAGGCCCACGGCTCCCGCCGTGGCCCGCCTTCGTGGCCGCCGCCGGGGTGGCCATCGTCACCATGCTTCGCGCGAGGTCAGCTGCCGGCGCCATCGCCGGTGGCGCAGCCGCCTGGCTCGTCCTGGTCATCGGGAACAAGCAAGCCTTCTGCAACTACTACTGGCTCGGGGCCGGGTTGCTCTGCGCTGCAATCGCGGCGTCCGCCCGCCTTGATGCGAACGGCCTTCGCCCTTGACCATGAACCTCGCCATCCGCGCCGCCGCCGTCCCGATCGCCATCGTCGTCCTGGCCCTGGGGCCGTTCCTCGACAAGGCGTTCACCGTCGACGACGCCGTGTTCCTGCTCGAGGCGCGACATGCCTTGACCGACCCGCTGCACCCCACCGCGTTCTCCATGGCGTGGACCAGCGAGGTGCCGGAGCGAGTCTCGACCATGGTCCCTTCGGGCCCGGTGGCCGCCTGGCTCCTCATGCCCGCGGTGGCCGCCGGCGGCGTCGAGTGGCTCGCGCACGCCGTCCAGGTCGTGTTCCTCGCGCTCGCGGCGCTGGGGACGGTCTCGATCGCGATGCGGCTCGGGCTGACCGCCGGCTGGGCGGCCGCTGCGGGCTTGCTGCTCGTGACGACCCCGGTCACCCTCGGGATGGCCGGGACGGCGATGCCGGACGTACCCGCGATGAGCCTCGGGATCGTAGGTCTCGAGCGCATGGTGGCGTGGCATCAGGAGGGCGGCCGGCGTCGCGCGCTCTGCGGTGCGGTCCTCCTCGCGCTCGCCCCGCTCACGCGCTCGCACCTCGCCGCGCTGCTTGTGCTCGGGCCTTTGCTGCTCGGGGCAGACCACCTCTTCCACGGGGACCGCAGCCGTTCGATCGCGAGGGTGCTCTGGCCGTTCGGCCTGGCTGCCGCCATCGCGGCGGTCATCCTGCTCGTCACGCGCGACCCGGACCCCGGGAGCGGAGGCCTCCTCTCCTCCGCCGCCTCGCTGAGCAACCTGGAGAACATCGGCTACAACGCGCTCAGCTTCGCGACGCACTGGGTCCTCGCGACGACGTTCGCGCTCGCCTGGATCGCCCTGCGGGCCCGGGAGATCACCCGGCGGTGGTCGATCTGGGTCGCCGCTTCCCTCGCTTTCGCGGCCCGCGCGTGGCTGGCCGGCCCCGACGCTTCGTACTCGATCGTCCCGGTGGCCGGGCTCGGGGTCACCGCGCTGCTCGACGCCTTGCTCGACGCGGTCGAGCGTCGCGACGGTCTGCAGCTGGCGCTCGGGGCGTGGCTCCTGGCGTCCTTGCCTGTCGCCATCTACACCCACTTCCCGCCCAAGTACCTCATCGCCTCCACGCCCGCGGCCTGCCTCCTCGTCGCCGGGCTGGCCCAGCGGACGCCCAGGGTCGGCAGGTGGGTGGTGGGAGCGGCGGCCGCGGCGGGGCTCTTGCTCGGCACGGCCATCCTGCGCGCCGACGCCGCCTTTGCCGAGGTGGCGCGGACCGGGGTCCGGCAGCTCGTCACGCCGGAGCTGCTCGAGGGGCGCACGCTCTGGTACGACGGCCACTGGGCACTCCACTGGTACGCGGAGGCGGCCGGCGCACGCCCCTGGACGGCGGCCTTTCCTCAGCCTCGCCCCGGCGATCTCATCCTCACCAACGCGGTCCGCCCGATCCCGCTGGACGCCAGCTCGTACCGGGCGCTCGTGCACCTGCGCCGGTACGAGGACCGGACCCCGGGCGGGCGCGTGATGAGTGACGGGTCCGGAGCGGGGTTCTTCTCGAACGCGTTCGGCTTCCTCCCATGGACCTGGGGGGACGACCTCATCGACGCGATCGACCTCTGGCTCGCGCCCGGCGGTGCCCTGCCCCCTCCATCCCTCGGACCGGAGCTGGTCCGGAAGGCTCGCTAGCACCAGCTGGATGTATCCTCCTGCTCGATGAGCAAGTCCCCCTCCACCCCCGCCACCCGCCTGCTCCGCGAGAAGGGCGTCGCGTTCACCGAGCACCCGTATCGCTACGAGGAGAAGGGCGGCACGCGCGTCTCCGCGCGCGAGCTCGGCGTCGACGAGCACGCCGTCATCAAGACGCTCGTCATGGAGGACGAGGACCGGCAGCCGCTCATCGTGCTCATGCACGGCGATCGCGAGGTCTCGACCAAGGCGCTGGCGCGGCTCCTCGGGAAGAAGGCCGTCCACCCCTGCAAGCCCGAGGTGGCGAACCGGCACTCCGGCTACCTCGTCGGCGGCACCAGCCCGTTCGGTACTCGAAAGGCGATGCCGGTCTTCATCGAGCGCTCGATCCTGGACCTCGAGCGGATCTACCTGAACGGCGGCTCGCGCGGGTTCCTGATCGGGATCGCCCCGGCGGAGGTCGTCAGGATCCTCTCGCCCACGCTGGTCGAGGTCGCGATCGAGGGCTGAGCCTCGGGCGCTCCCGGTCTCTCGACGCTCACCACGCGCCAGCCCCTCGGGGGAAGCGTCGCGCTCCATGCTCGCCGCCCGCCACCTCTCCGGGGAGGCGCCGCGCAGGGCTCACGGACGCAGGTTGTCGAGTTGCCGTCCCCGTCGCGCGCACGGGAAGAGACCATGACCCGACTCACCCTCGCCCTCCTCGCCTTCGCGTTCCTCTCCGCCGTCATCCTCGTGGTCGCGGGCCGCCGCCGCAGGCGCACCGGGGAGTTCCGGGTCGATCCGCTCCCGGCCGGACTCAAGCACCTCGCCTCGCAGGTCGGCGCGCTCAGCTCGTTCGGCATGGGGCTGCCGCTCCCGCCGCACGGCGCGGCGCGGCGGAGGGCCGGGCCCCTCCTCGGCGTGCGGTAGAATCGGCGTCCCAGGCTCCCACGACGGCCGCGCGAACCCACTCTCTCGGGGCTCGCCCGATCCGGTCTTCCACGACGCGCCCTCTCCGTGGCTTCCTGACCTTCCGCCTCGGGGGAAGCCATGCTCGACGACCTCGCGCTCATCCTGACCAGCATCGGATCCGCCACCGTCGCGCGTCGCCCTGCTCCGCCGGCGCGCCCGGCGCGCGCCGAGCACGATCCCCCTCGCGCCCGTCTCGCCCGGACCGGGCGCACGGCACCTCGCCGCCGCGCTGTGCGCCGCGCGCCGAGCCGCTCCGGATCGCGGGCCCGAGCTGGAAGTCACTCGCCGAGACGCTGCAGCTCGAGCCGGGCGATCTGCTCGACTGCACCACGGTACGCGATCCGCGATAGCGCGGCCGAGCTCGCGCTCCGTCCGTCGGCTCAGGCCTCGTGGCCGCGATCGCGCGGTCGTCGCCGCGCCCGGTAGCGCCGGATCAGCGCGCCGGTGGAGCCGTCGTGCGCGGCCGGGTCGGGATCGGCGGCGGCCTCGAGCTCCTTCACGATCCTGCCGGCCAGCGCCTTCCCGAGCTCCACGCCCCACTGGTCGAACGAGTTCACGTCCCAGATCACGCCCTGCGTGAACACCGCGTGCTCGTACAGGGCGATCAGCGCGCCGAGCGTCCGGGGCCGCAGCTCGTCGGCCAGGATGGTCGTGGAGGGGCGGTTCCCCGGGAAGGTCCGGTGCGGCACCAGCCACTCCGGCGTCCCCTCCGCGCGCGCCTCCTCGGCGGTCTTCCCGAACGCCAGCGCCTCGCCCTGCGCGAACAGGTTCGCCATGAGGAGGTCGTGGTGGCGGCCGAGGGGGTTGGCGGTCCGGCAGAAGCCGATGAGGTCGCACGGGACGAGGTGGGTCCCCTGGTGCAGCAGCTGGTAGAAGGAGTGCTGCCCGTTGGTGCCCGGCTCGCCCCAGTGGATCGCACCGGTCGCGTGCTCGGTGATCGCCTCCCCGCCCGCCGTGACCCGCTTCCCGTTCGACTCCATGGTGAGCTGCTGCAGGTAGGCCGGGAAGCGCCGGAGGTACTGATCGTAGGGGAGCACCGCCACGGTGGAGGCGCCCAGGAAGTTGGTGTTCCACACGCCGACGAGCCCCAGCAGCGCCGGCAGGTTCCGCTCGAGCGGGGCGGTCCGGAAGTGCTCGTCCATCTCCCGGAGGCCGGAGAGCAGCTCGCGGAAGCCGTCCGGTCCGATCGCGATCATGGTCGAGAGGCCGATGGCCGAGTCCATCGAGTAGCGCCCGCCCACCCAGTCCCAGAAGCCGAACATGTGGGCGGGATCGATGCCGAAGCGGCGCACCTCCGCCTCGTTGGTCGAGACCGCCACGAAGTGGTGGGCGACCGCGCGCTCGTCGCCGAGCGCCGCCACCAGCCAGGCGCGCGCCGAGGCGGCGTTGGTCATGGTCTCGAGCGTGGTGAAGGTCTTCGAGGCGACGACGAAGAGCGTCTCGGCCGGGTCGAGATCCCGGATCGCCTCGGCGAGGTCCGTCCCGTCGACGTTCGAGACGAAGCGGAACCCGAGCGCCCGTTCGGAGAAGGCGCGCAGCGCCTCGTACGCCATGGCCGGCCCCAGGTCCGAGCCGCCGATGCCGACGTTCACCACCGTCCGGATGCGCTTGCCGGTGAAGCCGGTCCAGGCGCCGCTCCGGACCCGGCCGGCGAAGTCGGCCATCCGGCCCAGCACCGCGTGGACCTCCGGCACGACGTCCTTGCCGTCCACCAGGATCCGCTCGCCGGGCGGCGCGCGGAGCGCGACGTGCAGGACGGCCCGCCCCTCGGTGACGTTGATCCGCTCGCCGCGGAACATCGCCTCGCGGCGCTCAGGCAGCCCGCGCGCCTCCGCGAGGTCCACCAGCAGCCGGACGGTCTCCCCGGTGAGCCGCTGCTTCGAGAAGTCGAGGTGGAGCCCCGCCGCCTCGGCGGTGAGCCGCTCGGCGCGCCCGGGATCGCGTGAAAAGAGCTCGCGGAGGTGGAGGTGCTCCACGAGCGGGAGGTGCGCCTCGAGCGCTCTCCAGGCGGGGGTGCGGATCAAGGCCGTCGTCTCGGTGGACATGCCCAGGCTCTTACCGCAGCCGGCGGCCTGCGGCACCCCCTGCCCGAGCCCCGAGTCACTTCGCCCGATCGAACGGGGCCGCGATCAGGAAGATCGCGGCCCCGGCCGTCGGAGGCTCAGTGACAGCCGTAGCAGCTGGAGCCCCAGTTCGGGGTCACGTCCACGACCCCGTTGCCGTGGAACGACGGACAGGGCTGGTTGCGCTGGGGCCCACAGGTCGACGTCTGGACGATGGCCGCGCCGGTCACCACGCCTCCTGGCGCGGTGAACCCGGTCGCGTCCTGGTGACAGGTCTCGCAGGTGTTCACCGCGTGGTAGCCGCTGTGCCAGTTGTAGCTGTTCGCCGGCAGCGGGTGGCAGGCCGTGCACGCGCTGGCGCCGGTCGTGTACCAGCTGGGCGTCGTCTGAGCGGCGCCGCCGCCGTAGGGGACGCTCACGGGATACAGCGTCTCTGACCCCCAGTCGTAGACCCAGTACGTGTAGGTGCCCGCCGGAACGCTGTGGCACGCAACGTTGGAGCAGGTCTTGTTCACGGCGTCGAAGGCCGGCGCCGGCTGGCCAGCCGCGACCGCCGGACCTGCCGGGTCGAACTGGAGGACGCCGCCGCAGACGTGACACGTCTGGCAGCTCGTGAAGACGTGCTTGCCGTGGGCACCCGTCGCGGCGCAGGCGCCGCCGGTCGGGAGGACCTGCTCCTGCGTGAGCGCCCCGGAGCTCGCGCCGAGCTCCGCCGGCTGCCCTTGCTCCTGCGCGCAGCCTCCCAGGAAGATCACGACCGCTGCGACTGCCGCCCCTCGCCCAATCGTCGTCACTGTAGCCCCTCCGCGCTCGACACGCGCCGTCCCAGCACCGAGAGTCACATGGCCAGCACGCGACGTCAACGCAATACCCGATACCCACGCGAGCGCGGCCTTGGCTTGCGCTGGATCATTCGGACGGATCGGTGAGCGACGCCCGCTTGAGCCCAGTCAAACGCGTGGACATCAACGAGCAGACAACGAGGTCTTGCGTCGCGGCGAGATGACGCACCGTGCGCCATGTCCGGGAGGCCCCGTCACGCACGCGTCCACAGACCCGGGCCGGGCTGGAGGTCGACCTGCGCTTCTTTGGCGGAGTCCGGAGGCCGATCGCACGGCAGAGGCCCGACGCAGGCCTCGCCGTGGTCGGGCGAGCGGCTACTTACCGGTCGAGAACACCTGCACGCGGTTGTTGAAGCGGTCGGCCAGGAACGCGAACCCCTTCTCGGTCATGCAGAGCTGCGCCGGGTAGTTCACCAGCCCGTCAGCCCAGCCGATGCTGAGCTGGCGTCCCTGGTAGCTGCCGTCCACGCCGAGGATGACGACCCCGCTCCCGTTCTGGTCCACCAGGAAGAGCCGGCCCTTCGACGCGACGATGTAGGACGGGAAGTTCATCCTGTCCTTCAGCCCCTGCGCGAGCGGCTTGAACTCCTTGGCGCCCTTCTCCGCGCTCCACACCGCGGCGCCGACGGCGTCCACGGCGTAGATCCTGCCGCTCGCGTCCGCGGCCACGTCCATCACCGTGCCCGACTCCGCCGGCAGCGGGACCGTGTTCGAGACGGCGCCGCCCTGGTCCATCACCAGCACGCGACGCCCCGCGCCGTCGAGGACGTAGACGTTGTCGCTCGCGTCCAGCTTGAAGGCGACCGGCACGACGGCGGCGGCGTCCCCGATCCCCTTCGGCTCGAGCGCGCCCGCGTAGGCGCCGTTCGCCCCGATGCGGACGATCTTCCGGGTCTTGCCGTCCAGGGCGAGCACGTCGCCTTTCGACGTGACCTGGACGCGCAGTGGCTCGGTGAGCTGCGAGAGCTTGAGCTCGTCGCCGCCCGCGAGCTTGCCCTCCTTGAAGCTGAAGGTGACGAGCCGGCCGTTCCCGGTGTCCGCCACCACGACGTAGCCGGCCTCCGTGCAGCCGACGCCCTCCGGGGCGCGGAGCGGGACCTCCTTCGCGTCGTTGTAGATGGTGGAATCGTGGACGAAGGCGACGCCCTCGGCCCGGCCGGCTCGCGGCGCGGCCGCGAGGGCGAGCGAGAGGACCAGGCTCGTTCGGAACGCTCTGGACACGGTCATCACCTCTTGAACCTCTCGTGGCACTTGGTGCACAGGTCGGTCGTGGTCGCGTACGGGATGAGGTGCTTGTACTCCGTCCCGTGCGTCCGGTGACAGCTCAGGCAGTTCAGCCGCAGGTTCTTGTTGCGCGGATCGGTGACCTTCTCGCCCATCGGGTGGGAGGAGTGCTTGAGCCAGTCGTGGCAGGTGCCGCAGCCCTCGACGATGTCGGCCTTCTTGAGGGCGAGCGCCCCGCTGGACGAGTGCGGCTCGTGGCAGGTGGTGCACTTCCCGTCGCGCACCGGCTCGTGCTTGGTGGGCGACAGCTCCTGGCGCTTGATGGTGTCGGCGTGGCAGCTCCCGCAGACCCCCGCCATCCCGCCCCTGAGGAGCCCGGCCTCCTTCGCCGCGTGGGCGCTGTGGCAGGCGAGGCAGCTGCCGTCGGCCACCGGCCGGTGCAGCCGGCCCTTGCCCATCATGGCGGTGAGCTGCTGCGCGTGGCAGCCGCGGCAGAGCTCCGGCGTCTTCGACTTGGTCTGGAGGGCATTGGGCGAGCCGGCGGCCTCGTGGCACTGGGCGCACATCTGCTTCGCGACCGGCGGGTGGACGGTGTTGAAGAGCATCCCCCGCCGGTCGGAGCCGTGCGGGTCGTGGCAGCTCGTGCACTTCGCCTTCGCGACCGGGTAGCCCATGTGCGCCTTCCCGAACACCTGGCGGTCGGTCTTGTGGCAGCCGACGCACAGGTCCGGCACGTCGACCTTGAGCAGCGTGGCTCCCTTCGCCGATCCGTGCGGGTCGTGGCAGGCCACGCACCCCTGCTCCACCGGCTGGTGCTTGAACTTCGCCTTGGTCGCCGCGACCACCACCTTCTCGTGGCAGACCGCGCACAGGTCGTTGCCGGGCTTGAGCAGCACGGCCTTGGCCGACGACGCGTGGGGGTCGTGACACTGCATGCACTTCCCGTCGGCGGCCGGCTTGTGCGTGCTCTTCGCCGACGCCGGGACGACGTTGCCGTGGCACTTCTGGCACACGACGGCGCCCTCGGCGGCGAGGAACTTGCCGTGGTTGGACGCGTGCGGGTTGTGGCACCCGGAGCACTGGCGCGCCTTCACCGGCGTGTGGACCACCGGCCGCTTCAGGACGTCCTCGAACTGCGGGTGGCAGTCGAGGCACATCTTGCCCTCGGCGCCCGGCTTCAGCTTGAAGGCGGGGTTCGGGGCCGCCGCCGCGGCCGCCCCGGGGGCGGACGCGGACAGCGCGACGAGGAGGATGACGAGTCTCGAGGTCATGGCTGGTCCCCTACTTCTTCGGCGCCACGTGGCAGGTGTCGCAGTCGCGCGCCGCGAAGGGCGGGTGGACCGACGCCTTGAAGAACTTCGGGTCCTTGGACGCGTGCGGGTCGTGGCAGCTCATGCACTGGATGGCCTTCGGGTCGATCCCGAGGTGCGCCTTCCCGAACGCCGCCTCCTTGGTGTCGTGGCACTGGCCGCAGAGCTCCGCGATGGGCTGCACGGCCAGCTTGGTCTCGACCGACCCGTGCGGCCTGTGGCAGCTCGTGCAGTCCTCGGCCGGCTGGTGAACCTTCTCCGAGCCCATCCGCGTCTTGAGCTCCTTGTGGCAGGAGAAGCAGAGGTCCGGGCTCTGCGCGAGGAGCAGCGCCTTCAGCGCCGCCTTGTGCGGGTTGTGGCACTTGGAGCACTCGCCGTTCGCGAACGCGGCGTGGATGCTCTTGAACGACCCCGCCTCCTTGGCCTGCTTCTGGTGACACCGGAAGCAGGTGGTCTTCTGGTCCTTCGCCAGCATCCCGCGGGCGTTGGAGCCGTGGGCGTCGTGGCAGCCGAGGCAGTCCCCCTCCACGAACGGCTTGTGGTTCGAGCCGGCCCCGGAGGACTTCATGAGATCCGCGTGGCAGCCCTGGCAGAGCTTCGCGCCGGTGGCCTTGAGGAGCTTCGGGTTGTCCGAGGCGTGGCCCTGGTGACAGGCGTTGCAGGCCCCGTCCAGCACCGGCTTGTGCGTGTACGTCTTGATGAAGCGGGTCTCCGCGTCGGGGTGGCAGGTGTAGCAGGCCTGGTCCACGCGGCTCTTCATCATCGACGGGAAGTTCGAGCCGTGCGGGTCGTGGCAGGTGGCGCACTCTCCGGACTTGAACGGATCGTGGACGACCTTCTTCTTGGCCGCCGCGGCGGTGTTCTTGTGGCAGGTGAGCGCAGAGCTCGGCGCCGTCCGCGGCGAGCTGGAACTTCTTCTTGCCCGCGTGCGGCTGGTGACAGGACGGCGCAGCCGTTCCCGGTGGTGACCGCCTTGTGCGGCACGCCGACACGGCTGCCCCATCCCCGGGTGGCAGCTCACGCAGAGCGTGTTGCCCGGCCGAGGTAGGTCAGCTTCGGGCCGTTGGCCGCGTGCGGATCGTGGCAGGAGGTGCACTCGCCCTTCTTGAAGGGGGTGTGCTCGAACTTGTTGCCGCCGGTGAGCTTGGCCGGCTCGTGGCAGTTCTTGCAGAGCGCGGCGCCCTTGGCCGTCACGGCGAAGGGCTTCAGCGACTTCTTGTCCGCGTGGCAGTTGTTGCAGCCGCCCCCGGCGATGATCTCGTGCACCGAGCCCTTCGAGCAGCTTGGGCTGATCGGCCGAGTGCGGGTCGTGGCAGATGGTGCAGGACGCGAGCGCGACCGGGTACTCGCCGTGGGCCTTCTTGAACCCTCCGGCGTCGGTGGCGTGGCACTTGGTGCAGAGCTTGCCCTGCTCGGCCACGAGGAGGCCCTTGTTATCGGACGAGTGCGCGGCGTGGCAGGCGGCGCAGCCGTCCTTCGCCATCACGGCGTGGACGACCTTCCGCCCGAAGGGCTCACGCTTGTGGCAGCCGTAGCAGGCCTCGGCGCCCTGCGCCTTCAGCATGTGGTCCGCGTTGGAGCCGTGCGCGTCGTGGCACTTGACGCAGCTGCCGTTCACCAGGACCGGGTGGACGACCTTCTTGTCGAGGCCGATCGCCTTCCGGTCGTGGCAGCCGAGGCAGAGCTCGTTCCCCGTCTTCTTGAGGACGAGCGCCGGGACGATCCCGTGGCGCAGGTGGCAGTCCTCGCACTTCCGCTGCTTGACCGCGGGGTGCAGCGCCTTCATGCCCGTCGTACTTGTCGGCGAACTTCTTGTGGCACTCCAGGCAGTCCTTCTGCTTGAAGCCCTTCTGCGCCGACGCCTGCGCCGGCACGAGCGCCACGGCGAGCGCCAGCGCGGCGCACCACAGCGTCACCCACGTCCTGATGGTCCTGGTCACGGCCGTATCCTCGCTCGGTGGGATCCGTCAGCTGCCGATCCGGGTGATGAACACCTCGACCTTGCGGAGCTTCCGCAGCTTCCCCGCCCACTCCTCGATGGCCTTGCCGAGGCTGTCGAGGTAGAGCCGCTGCGTCACCGTCTCGCGCACCTCCTCGAACGGCTGGTCGGAGGGCGGCGTGTAGTCCACCACGTGCACCGCGTAGTACTGGGACTCCGGCGACGCGTACAGCCGGAGGTCGCCCTTCTTGGCGCCCCTCAGCGCGGCGGCGACGTCCTTGGGCAGCGCGCTGTCGGCCAGCACGCCGCCGAGCTGCACCTTGCGCTCACCGGGCTTGACCTGCCCCTCGGCGTTGGCGTTGAGCCACTTGAAGTCGGTGCCCGACCGGAGCTTGTCGATCGCGCCCTGCGCGGACTTCGCATCCTTGAAGGCCAGGCTCTCGAGCCTCCAGAAGGCCGGGTAGGTGTAGTCGGACTTGTGGGCCTCCCAGTACTTCGTCACGGCCGGCTCGTCGACCTTGAGCTCCGGGATGATCACCTTCTCGAGGAACCGGGTGAAGAGGAGGTTGCTCTCGAAGTCCGAGACCCTCCGGCCGAAGTCCTGGGTGTCCTGGACGTGCTGCGCCGTCGCCTCGAGCGGCACCACCTTGCGCGACAGCAGCCCGTCGAAGGCGTCGAGCTTCTTCTGGTTGATCTTCTTCCCCTTGGCCGCCCGATCCGCGCCGTGGAAGAAGCCCTCCGCCAGCGTGTCCGCGAGGTCACCCACCGTGATGGGCTTCTCGCCGCCGGCGAAGGTCGCCAGCACGCGCCGGTCCTTCTGGAGGGCGGCGAGCCCGGGCCGCGGGGCGTCGAAGTCGACGGCCTGCAGGAGCGCCTTGTTGACCTTGGCGTACTTCTTCACCAGCGCCACGTAGTAATCCTGCAACGCCTTCTTCTGCGCCTCGCTGAGCACGACCTTCTCGGCCTGCGCCCGCGCGGCGGGGTCCTCCGGGTACCGGACGTCCTGCACCTCCATGATCGCCCATCCCTCGTCCACCTTGGCCGACGGGCTCACCTGGCCCGGCTTGACGCCGCTGAGCGCGACGAGGATCTGCGGGAGCATCTTCGCGCGCGGCAGGAACTCCGCCTTGTCGGTCCACTCGCCCTTCTTGTCGGCCACGGCCTGCTTCGCGAGCGCCTCGAAGCTCTTGCCGCCCTTCAGGCTGGCCTGAAAGGCCTTCGCGCTCGCCTCCTGGTAGATCAGCACGGAGCGGACCTTCCACTCGCGGACCATGTCCTTGTAGACGCGCTCCAGCTCGGCTGGGTCCGCCTTCACGTCCGCGATCACCCGCTCCTTCAGGATCTCCTGCCCGGCGTTCCGCTTGAACTCCTTCACGGAGTCCTTGAACTCGGGGAGCTCGTCGAATCCCCATCTCGCGGGCCTCGACGACCAGGAGCCGCGCGTTGATGAGCCGGTCCAGCACCGGCCCGAAGTCTCGCTTGCCGGCCTGGGTGTCGTCGGAGGCCTGCATGACGTGGAGCCCGGCGAGCGCCGCGGTCAGCTGAGCCACCGTGATGGTCTCGCCCTCGACCTGCGCCACGGGCGTCGAGCTGAAGCCTTCGGAGAAGAGCGGCGCCTTGAAGTAGGCGTAGGTCGTCTCGACCGGCTTGGCGGCCGGCTTCGCCGCGGGCGTGGCCTTCTCGCCCGGGGCGGCTCCGCCGGGAGACTTGGCCGCCTCCGCGGCCGGAGGGCTGGACGCCGCCTTCGGGGCTTTCCCGGCGGCGGGTGGCGCAGGGGTCGCAGCGGCCACCAAGGCCGGGACGATGCCCAGGAGCGCCGCCAGAAGATGCCGATTCATGTGACTCCCTTCGATGTACGCGAAAGCAGGGTTCTTGCGTGGGCTACGAGTCGACGTTTCCCGCGGGTCGCCTCAGCCTCGCGGTATTCAGGGTGACCCCGCGGGGCTGCAACCCACGTGCCCCTCGGCCTGGGGATACGGGCCCGTTTTGTCACACGATTTCGCGGTGTTCCAGGCCCGATCCACGCAACAAGTGCGTGTTTCCAGCGCGAGAGTGAGAATCGTGCGCCCAAGAGGCCGTCATCATGGACCTTCGTGGGCGCGAACCGCACCCGAGTCGGGTTCTGGGCTGGTCACGTCGCCCATGTGCTCGGCTGGCTCGTTCGGCTTCCGCCGGTCGATGGCGGCTCGCACCGGATCCTCCCGGTACTCGCGATCGGCCTGTCCGCCGCGGCGCGTCAGCCGATCCACCACCCCACCCACCATGCGGCAGGTGAGCGCATCCGCCGTGGCAATCTGTCCCAGGTTGAATGCGAAGACCCCGTCGTCGCCGCGGTTGTACGAGGACGAGTGCCAGACCACCTCGCCCGAGCCGCCATCGAGGAGAACCAGGCTGAAGCGGATGGTAATCCCCTGGGCCCCGCCGCTGTCGGCGTAGTCGAACACCGTGCCCGAGGCGACCAGCTGGACGCCGAGGGCGCCGAGGAGGAGCCGGGTCGCCTCCAGCGAGACACCACCCGGCATGATGACCCGCCGCTGGAGCAGGAAGGCGCGGACCACGCCCGGCTCGACGACGCGGTATCGGCCGGTCGCGACGAGCTGGCGGACCAGCTCCAGGGAGACCGCCTCGCCCGCGCCACGGCGGCCTGATCGATCGTAGAACGGGATCACGGCCAGGGTGTAGCGCTCATCCTGGTCGAGCATCGGAGAGCGAAAGCGCACCCGCGGGCGGTACCAGCGCCCCGCGCCGCAGCGCTCCGGCGCGCGATCTCGCTCCAGCTTCGCCTCGAGGGACCGGATCAGTCGCGCGATGAGGTCGTCCTGGATCGGCTTCAGAGAGTTGACCAGACCGAGCCCGAGCAGCCCGGGGATTCGTCTCCCGCCCGCGCGACGTGGTCCATCCAGAGGATGGTCGGCTCGTCCCCGGTGGCGACGAGCCGCATGGAGATCGCGAGCGTGGGAGGGTTCGCGGCCCGGTGGGTCTGCAGCGCGGTGATCAGGACCGCGTCCGCGCCCAGCTCCTCGCGGAGCGCGCGGGCCTCCGCCGCGTCGATGCCGCCGGTGTACCGCATGCGGTGCCGCGCGAGGAACTCCTCCACGACGTTCGCCCCGAGAACCTCGAACCTGCGGGCGACGGCTGCTTCGATGACCGTCGCGAGCTCCTTCACCGGTGCCTGGCCGCCGGTCAGGTTGTGCACGGGCAGGACCACGATCCGGGCTCGGACTGCCCCTGCAGCACCCGGCGATCTCGCCACCGCGGACGCCCTCGAGCTGCGTGGCGGCCGGGGATGTCCGGCCTTCGCCCGCGCCGCCGTGTCGGCACGCCGTCACGCCGATCGACGTGGCCAGCAACGCGCCGAGCACCGCGCGCGACAGGCTACTTGAACATGTGGCCGAGCAGGTCATCGACCGCCGCCTCGGTCGCGTCGTTGAGCGGCTCACCTCCGCCCCCGAGGAGCCTGTCCTTGAACTTTATGCCTCCCTTGGTGGTGGTGCCGGACCAGACCACCTTCCCGGTGGCCGTCTCGTAGAGCTGGATGCTCAAGGAGACCACGTTGCCGGTGGCGGTGCCCGACCTCACCTCGCCGTACTCCTTCACGGTCCCGACGATCACCCCGTCGGCCTTGAGCATGGTACCGAGCCGGACCACGTCCTCGACCGCGGGGATGTTGGGTGATCCGATCCCCGCCTTCCCGACGTTCCGCACCACCTCCCCGTGGGGCACCACGTAGACCGTACCGGTGGCGAGGAGCGTGCTCGCGAACACGTCGCGCACCCGATCGCCGGCCAGGTTGTCGCGGCTCAGGTTGGTGAACGGCATCACGGCGACGGTCTTGATGGCGCCGAAGTCCATGTTGCTGTCCTGGTACGTGCGTCGGGTTCCGTGGCCGCACGCCATCAGCACGCCGAGCAGGGTCAGGCTCACGGCCTTGATGATCCAGCTGTTCTTCATGGTGCCCCCGGGTCGACGCAAGGCTATCACCGCAGCGCGATGGAGAGGTTGGCGAAGTAGAAGCGCGAGGAGACGTCCTGCGCGGGCGCGCTCGAGTCGAGGAAGGAATACCCAGCGTCGATGAACCAGCCGCGGCGGATGGTCCAGCGCGCCCCCGGGCCGTGCGTGCGCGTCCGTTGCTTGCCGGACGTGTCGATGGACTCCTGGTACGCGTACCTGAGCTGCAGGTCGCCACCCTGAAACGGCGAGAAGCCGGCGGCGAAGCTGGCCAGGGTCTGCGCGGGGATGCTCCGGCCGAAGATCCGCGTCACCGACCCCGAGACGGCGAGCGCCCTGAACGGAGAGAGGGAGACGCTGCCTCGATCAGACCGCGCTGATCGGCCGCCTCCGGCCGGCCGCCCCCGGTCAGCTTCGAGTCGCTGACACCGGCGCTTCCGGCCAGCGAGAGGTACCGGTTCGGAGTGATCGTCGCGGTGGCCGCCACCGACTTCGTACGCGAGTCCCGCCCGGTCTCGTCGTGCCCGATGCCATAGGTGACGTTCGCGCTCGTCGCGATCCCCTGGTAGAGGTCGGCCCTCGCCGCGGCGCCGACGGTCTGCGAGATCGAGTTCCCGCTTTTCAGCTGGTTTAGCTGCCCGCCGTACAGGAGGGAGGCGCCGAACGTCGGGAAGGGATCGTACGCGAGCGTCGCGCTCCAGCGGTTCCCGGCCAGGTGTCCCTGTCCCACGTCCGAGTCGTTCCGCTCGAACCGGCCGCTCGTGCTCACGGTGCGCCCCAGGCGGCGGGCAGCGGAGAGCCCGTTGGTGACGGAGTAGCTCACCCGGCTGCTCGCGCTCGAGTGCGTGAAGAGGGTGGAGAGGTCGTAGGTGAGCGAGAGCCCCGGCCTGTCGAGGATCCGGAACTTGGTGGTGGCGTTCAGGTTCCCGCCCAGCGTCGAGCTCCTCCCGACCGCCTCCTGCGCCGGGACCACCAGGGACAGCTGCAACTCGGTCACGAAGATCTCCGAGTATTGTGGGCCGATCGCCACGCTCGGCGCCAGCGGGCGCGTGACGACCTTCAGGTAACGAGCGGCCGTCCGCTCGATCGAGATCTCGAACCGGCTGAGCAGGGGGTCGAAGAGCCCGACCAGCGTCCCGCCGACCTGCGTCCAGTCCAGGTTGTCCTCGCTCTGGTAGACGGTCCAGGTGAAGCTCGCCGCCACCTCGTCCGGGAGCGTCCTGTCCACGTAGACGTACAGCGCGTTGACCGGCGTCACGGCGTCCGCGAACTCGGCGCCCAGATCGCGCAGCGGCCGCTCGCCGGTCGGCGAGGTGCCGCTGTACCCGAGGTTCAGTCCTGCGCTCGCCGAGGTCACCCCGTCCACCAGCGCCGAGTTGGGCGCCAGGGTGACGCGGGTCGGAACCGCCGGGAACACCTCCACCACCGACAGGCCGGAGATCGGTCGCTGGGAGGTGGAGACCGTCCCTCCGCTTCCGCGCGCCGTCACGCTCGTCTGGATGGCACCGATGGAGTAGCTCGCGTAGGCGCTTCCACGCCCCTGCAGGTAGGCGCCGCTCCAGGTCGCGGACGCCGAGTTGCCGAGCTCGGACGTGCGGACGTCGTTCAGGTGATCCGTGATCCGCGCGGCGCGGACGGAGTAGCGCAGGTCGAGATCCTTCACCGGCTCGAAGCGGGTGGAGACGAGGGCATCGTCGCTGGTCTGGTCCCTCGAGCTGCGAGAGCGGTCGTACGAGTCGCTGCGGGTGAGCCGCAGATCGATCGAGGGCAGGTCGGAGGGATTCCAGGAGACGGAGCCGCCATAGGTGTCTCTCAGCAGCGCGTTCGAAGTCTCGGGGAGGCCGGCCCCGCTCGAGGACGACTCCTGCTGCGAATGATCGTAGTCCAGCGCCCACGCGAGGAAGTTGCTGCCACCCCGGAGCCGGCCATAGCCGTTCCACGCGCTTGTTGTCGCTGTCGCTCGTCACGCCCGCATTGCGGCTCGTGGCCATGTTCCAGTCGAGGGTGCCGCCGGCGCTCAGCGTCAGGGTCGGATAGATGGTCTTGTCGAGCGTGAGCCGGTACTTCTGAGAGATCCCGCTCGACTCGGTCCTGGTCTCGTGACCGGTCTCGTCGGTGGTGGTCGACGTCGAGCCGAAGTAGCCCGGGTTGAGCTGCAGGGAGAACCCGTCCGCACGGGCCACCGAGGAGAAGGTCGCCACCAGGGCGGCGAGTGCGGCACCCCATCGTGCCGCGCGATGTGTCGGGTGGAGGTGCATGCCGCGCTCAGCGCCGCTCGCCCACGACCACCACCCGGAGCGGGTCTGCCCCGACGTCCACCGCCGAGACGACCCGTCGGCTGGCCAAATCCACGAAGGCCACCGCGCCTTCGGAGCGCAGCAGCGCGAGCAGCGTGTTCTCGACGGCGTCGACCGTCAGGTAGGACACCGGCCCCGGCACGTCGATCGCGGCGAGAGGCGCGAACGAGAAGGGATCGAAGACCTGGATGCGCCGCTCGTCCGCGCGCCCCACGTAGACCAGATCCGTCCGCGGATCCACCTCGAGCGCTCCGGCACCGAGCCCCACGAACAGCCGGTTGACCACCGTCATCTCCGGGACGGCGAGGACGCTCATGTAGGCGGAGCCCCGGTGGATCACGTAGAGGCGCGTCCCGGCCCGGTTGAGCTGGGCCGCGAGCGGCTCCGGCTCCGTCGTCACCGTCCGCACCACCGCGCGCCCCGGGACGTCCACCACCGTGATGTCCCCGGATCTCCGGTCGAGGACGTAGGCGCGCCGGCCGTCGCGGTCGAGGCGCAGTACCCATGGCTCGACGCCGGTCGGCAGTCGCTCCAGCACCAGCCCCGCCTCGGCGTCCAGGATCGAGATCGTGTTCGAGCCCTTGGCCACCACCAGGACGATCCGCCCGTCGGGCGTGAGGGCCAGGTCGGCCGGCTCGTCGCCGCTCCGCAGCGGGATCCGGCCCAGCTCCTCGCCGGACGCGAGATCGAGGATCTGGACCTGGTCCTCGCCCCCGAGCGCGACGTAGGCCCGGCGGGCGAGCGCATCCACGGCGAGGCCGGTGGGCTCGCGCCCGGTGGGGACCACCGCCGTGACCTCGTGGGCGCGCCGGTCGATCACCGCCAGGCTGGCGAGCCCCGGACGCGAGACGTAGCCCGCGCGCTCGAGGACGGTGCTCGCGGGCTCGAGCACGTGGCCGGTGAGGTGGCCCGCGAAGTCGAAGTCGCTCTCCTGCACCTGTCCCGCGCGGAGCGCGACGGACGCCACCGCGGCACGACCCCGCGCGAGTTGCAGCGGCAGGTCGATCCGCACCGGCTCCTTGGGGACCAGCAGGTCCGCGGGCTTCCCCTCCCCCGCGAGCGTGGCCCGTCCGATCTGCAGGGCAAGGCCGGCGTAGGAGTCGGGTGGAAGCCGTCCGGAGGCGAGCAGCCGCTGACGCGAGGCGGTCGCTCCCGAGACCTCGGTGAGCGCGAGCTCCAGCGGCACCTCCGTCCCGTCCTGCCGGATGACCGCGAGCGACGCGATCGAGAAGGTGAGCCGTGCTGCATCTCCAGGCAGCGGCTGCAGGTAGACGTGGAGCTCCGCGTCCGGGCCGAGCGGCATCAACGCCGGGATCGCGCGCGCCCTCGCGTGACAGCCGGCCAGCAGCGGCGCGACGAGAGCGGCGACGAGGGCACGGTTCATCGATCCTCCGGCGACGAGGAGAAGCTCGCATACAAAAAGAGGGGGCCGCGCGAGCGGCCCCCTCCCTTATCACACAACTTCCAACGAGGTGCTCGCTAGTCCTTCGCGTGGCACTTGTTGCACTGCAGGCGGGCGTACGGGCCGAACATCGACGCCGGGCGCTCGTAGTACGCGCGCTGCTGCTGCGCGCTGCTGAAGCCGAGGTTGATCTTGTTCTCGGTCGTGGACGAGTCGTAGGACGCGACGCCGGCCGCATCGCCGATCGTCATGAACTCGTTCAGGTAGAAGAACCGGAGCATCGACTCGAAGCCCGAGGCGTGCGCGCGGTGGCAGGAGAGGCACATCGCGTTGTTGGACGTGGCGGCCGAGCGGTCCTGGGCGCCGGCGAGGTTCGCGCGGGTCTTCAGGATGGCGAAGTCAGCCGAGCCGACCTCGAACGGGGTCAGGGACGAGTACGCGGCGTTCACGTTCGTGTTGGTCTTGATGCCGGAGGAGATGTACGAGTTGTAGTTCGCGACGATCGCGGCGGGGAGCTTCGCAGCGTTGCCGGCCGGGTGGCGGAGGCCCTTCATGCCGGAGGTGTAGGAGTTCGAGAGGATGCCGGTGTGGCAGTTCGAGCACCACTCGGACATGCCCTGGCCGTAGGCGACGAAGGTCTGGGTCTGCTGGGTGGTCTCAGCGCGGTTGTAGGTGGACGGCGCGGAGGCGGCCGGGACCTGGTTCGCGAAGGCGTAGCTGCCGACGAGCGACTTCGGCTGGTAGCCCGTGCCGGCGAGGATGCGGTACGCGCCGACGGCGTAGATGCCCGCGATCGGGTCGGCGCTGTTGTTGTAGGAGCCCGAGTTCCGGATGGGCAGGCCGGTGTTGGCGTAGGTGCCGTCCGCGAAGCGGCGGGTGCGGCCGTGCGGGTCGTGGCAGGAGGAGCAGGCGAAGGTGGCCGCCGGGTAGGTGCCGCCCGGGGCAGCCGTCAGGACGGAGTCGGCGGTGTAGCCGAAGTCGACCGCGACGATGTTGTGGCCGCGACGCTCGCCGTGCTGCGTGGCGGTGGTGCCGCGGATGACCGAGGTCATGTCCTTCTTCAGCCAGGAGAAGTCACCACCCGGCGACATCTGCGCGGGAAGCGTCGAGTCCCAGGGGTTCACGCCCTCGGTGGAGACGTGGTAGCCGCTCAGCGTCGAGCCGGCGCCGTGGCAGTTCAGGCAGGCGCCCGACTGATCCTGGGCCTTGAGGAGGTACGGACCCGAGGCGAACTGCGCCATGCCGGTGACGTTGGCCGAGCCCTCGAACGAGTTGTGCATCGAGTGGCAGCCCTCGCACTCGGCGACGCCGCCGGAGTGGAACGCGAACGCGTTGCCGTAGGCAAACGCGAGCGCAGCAGCCACTGCGTACTTGATGAGCTTCATCTTGTTTGTCCCCTGTCGTTCACTGCATCACTTCGTTCACTGCATCCCCGGCGCTGCTCGCGCCGGAACCCGTCACTTCGCTTCACTGCCATCCGTCGCGCCGGAACCAGACGCGACCTGGAAGACGCTCACACCACGGCGTGGGGTCTGCCCCACGAACAGCTTGTCGTCCGACATCGCCAGCTCGTTCGGCGCTGCGATGTTCCCCGGTCCACTCCCGCGGTACCCGAACTCCTTCACGAACTGGTACTGGGGGTCGAACACGATGATGGCGGACTTGAGGATGTCGGCCACGTAGAAGTTCCCGCGCGCGTCGCGGGCGATGCCGCTGACCACGTTGAACTTGCCGGGCGCGCTGCCCTTCACTCCGAAGGCGTGGACCTCGCCGGCGGGCGACATGACGTACGCGCTGAAGAGCGGCGAGATGGTGAAGAGCATGTTCCCGTCGCGGTCGACGTTGAACCCGCGGAGGCCGGTCTGCTCGCGCTTCGCGGCGATCTCGAGCTTCTCCGCCACGTCGTAGGAGGCGACGAAGGCGCCGGACTCGTCGATCACCAGGACGCGCATCGCGGCGAGGTCGGCCAGGTAGATCTTGCCGTTCCGGTAGCGCATCTCGGTGGGCAGCTGGCCACCGAACTCGGCCGGGATGTCGCGCGGGGTGATGACGCCCAGGAACTCGCCCCGGAACGTGCAGCGGACCAGGCGCAGCCCGCCGGGACCGTAGGCGAGCGCCAGCAGGTCGCCGCCCGAGAGCGCCGCGACGTTACGGATGTGCCCGACCTCGGGATCCTGGCCGAACGTGAAGATCTCCATGCCGGCGTCGTTGAAGACCCGGACCACGCCGTCGCCGAGCACGTACAGCTCGCGGTGGGCGGGGTCGTAGCTCAGCGTGGGGGATGCCAGGGGGACCGTCCCGAAGGACGTCGAGAGGCTGTGGAGGAAGGAGACCTCGAACCCGGCCGCAGGCGGCACCGCCGACGCGAGGAGCATCGAGGCGAGGGGCGCAAGCAGGATGGAGAGGGGGCCGCTCATGAGGTTCGTTGTGGGCGGTTAGCAACATCGGTGCCTGTCGCACGGCGGCCCCAACACCGCCAGATCAGGCGCCTTGGCCGCCGCCCGAGCCGGGGCGCTGCGCGTTTTGCCCCACTTCTTCGGGACGTGGGGGACCTCCCCCACCCATCTGCCCCGGTGTCGGACCCGCGTTCACCCTCTCCGCTCGCTCGCACCTCGGTCGGCGTGGGGAGATCCG
The DNA here is from genome assembly GCA_963733485.1 of uncultured delta proteobacterium. Taxonomy (GTDB): domain Bacteria; phylum Myxococcota; class Myxococcia; order Myxococcales; family Anaeromyxobacteraceae; genus Anaeromyxobacter. The sequence continues at coordinate 239,263 of CAVTDL010000010.1, forward strand.
GGACATCCCGATCGGCGACCGGCGGAGCCTCCGCGGCATCGTGTCGCTGAGGGCGCTCGAAATTTTTGCGCCCGCGGGTGGGTTCGTTGCTCGCGGCATGAATGCCGCAGACCTCGAGACCTCGATGCAAGCACTGCGACGCGGGACGCCGCACACGGCGACGCTCGCCAGCGATTGTTCGACCGGCGTTCGCGCGGGGTTCCTCCCCGTCGCGAGCGTCGCGCCGCGCGCGCGCCGAGACCGATCTCGGCTGCCGCGGCGAGCGTCGGCGGGCGGTCGTCCGCGGCGGCCTCGAGGACGGGTCCATGCTAGGCTCGCGGCACAGATGAGCTGGCTCCGCGTCGCCTGTGTCCTGACGATCGTCCTCGCGTTCGATCGTGCCTCCGCCTTCCACACCGGAGGCGTCGGCGAGTGCGAGGGCTGTCACACCATGCACGGGAAGGCGGACGGCGCGCCGAGCGGCCCCTCGCTGCTCATCGGGTCGGATCCCAGCTCCACCTGCCTGACCTGCCACGGCGGGAACACGCCCAACAGCTACCAGGTGCTCACCACCAGCGTCGCGCCGGGCTTCGCGCCGACGCACTACACGCCGGGCGGCGACTTCGCGTGGCTCACGAAGTCGTTCAACTGGGCCAGCGCGACCGGGGTCGAGAGCAGCCCGGGCGAGCGGCACGGCCACAGCATCGTGGCGAGCGACGTGGGCCTCTTTTCCGACGTGGCGCGGACCACGGCGCCCGGCGGGACGTACCCCGTCGGACCAGCTCACCTGCATCAGCTGCCACGACCCGCACGGCCGCTACCGACTCCGCCCGGATCAGAGCATCGGACGCGACGGTGCGCAGATCGTCGCCTCGGGCTCGTACGGCGGGACCGACCTGCGCCTGCCGGGCGCGCAGGGCGCGATCGGCGTCTACCGCCTGCTGGGCGGCTCGGGCTACGCGCCGAAGTCGGCCGGCGTGGTGGTCCCGTTCCTGTCCAATCCGCCCGTCGCCCTCTCGCCGCTCGCGTACGACCGGAGCGAGCGCGTGACCGAAACTCGCGTCGCATACGGCAGCGGCATGTCCGACTGGTGCGCGAACTGCCACCCGGACATCCACACCGGGACGGCGAACTCCGGCAGCGTCTTCAAGCACCCGGCGGGCATGCAGTCGCCGGCGATGAGCCCCTCCACCGCTCGGCTCACGGCGGGCGGCGAGGCCGCCATCTACAACAACTACGTGCGGACCGGCGTGCTCACCGGGAGCTCCGGCGACCTCGTACACCTCGATGGTGCCGTTCGAGGAAGGCACCGCACGACCGCGCGCTCCTCTCGACGCACGCGGCGACCGACGGCACCGTCACCGCCGGCCCGGTCACCGGCAACGAGACGGTGATGTGCCTCTCCTGCCACCGCGCGCACGCCACCGCCTGGGATCACGCCCTCCGCTGGAACATGCCGCAGTCGGGCACCATCGTGTTCGGCGGTGCCTGGCCGGGCGTGGACGCGCCCGGCGTGGCGGGGCTCGCCGCGAACGCCCAGGGGCGCACGCAGGCGGAGACGCGCGCGGGGATGTACGATCGCGACGCGAGCGCCTACGCGTCGTTCCAGAAGGTGCTCTGCAACAAGTGCCACGCGCAGGACTGAGCGGCTGAGCGAGGCATGGCTCGCAGGGCCCGCGTCGCAAGCAGGCCATCGGGCCCTCCGTCCGTACGCCCACCACGGCAGCCGCCGGCTCGATCAGGCAGCGCGCTCGCCGCCTTCGGCCCGGGTTGCAGCCCGCCACAGGGGCGCAGACGAGCGGTCACCCGTTCCCGAGTCAGCCTGACGCGGCGGACCCACGTCGGGGGCCCTGGCACAGCTGTCGTGAGCGTGGGCTACCAGCTGCCAGAGGCAGATGCGTGCTGGCAGGTGCCGGGCAAGGCGCGCCGTCGTGCACGGCGTCTACGGCGGTGCAGAGCCGGTGCACACCGGCGCACCCGGTCACAGGCGATCGTCGCGATCGACGCAAGCGGCCCTGTGACGTACAGATCGCACCCGGGTTGCAGACGCACGTCCCCGTCCCGTCGCAGACGGATCGGCGCCGCACGACGTCCCCGCGGGAACCAGACCAGCGTCGATGCAGACCGGCGCGCCGCTGCTGCAGGAGGTGCTGCCGGCGTGGCAGGCGATTCGCCGGATCACACGCCACGCCCTCCGCGCACGTCACGCACGCCCCGGTGCTGTTGCAGACCTGGCCGGCGCCGCACGACGTCCCCGCGGGAACCAGACCGGCGTCGATGCAGACCGGCGCGCCGGTGCTGCAGGAGGTGCTGCCGGCGTGGCAGGCGATCGCCCGGATTACACGCCGCGCCCTCCGCGCACGTCACGCACGCCCCGGTGCTGTTGCAGACCTGGCCGGCGCCGCACGACGTCCCCGCGGGGACCAGACCGGCGTCGATGCAGACCGGCGCGCCGGTGCTGCAGGAGGTGCTGCCGGCGTGGCAGACGATCCCCGGATCACACGCCGCGCCCTCCGCGCACGTCACGCACGCCCCGGTGCTGTTGCAGACCTGGCCGGCCCCGCATGACGTCCCCGCGGGAACCGGACCGGTGTCGGTGCAGACCGCGGTCCCGGTGCTGCAGGAGGTGCTGCCGCCGTGGCAGGCGATTCCCGGGTTGCACGCGACGCCCTCGGTACACGTCACGCAGGTACCGCCGCTGCAGACCTGACCCGCCCCGCAGGTCGTCCCGTTCGCCACCGGCGTGGCGGTGGCGTTGCAGACCAGAGCGCCGGTGGTGCACGACGTGACGCCCACCAGGCAGGGGGCCGCGACAGGGGTACAGGCCACGCCAGCCGCACACGGCACGCAGGTACCGGCGCTGCAGACCTGATCCGCCCCGCAGGTCGTCCCGTTCGCCACCGGCGTGGTGGTGGCTGCGCAGACCGGCGCGCCGGTGGCGCACGACGTGGCGCCTACCAGGCAGGGGCTCGCGGTGGGCGTGCAGGTGGAGCCCGCCGTGCACGAGACGCAGGCGCCGCTGCTGTCGCAGACCAGGTTCGAACCGCAGGCCGTGCCAGCGGGCACCGCCGTCTGCACGCAGCTCGGCGAGCCGACCGCGTCGCACGCCACCGAGCCGGTGTGGCAATCGTCGGCTGGCGCGCAGGCGGTGCCGGCGACGCACGTGCACGTGCCGGCGCTGCAGTTCAGGAGCGTGCCGCAGGCGGTGCCGTTGGGTTGCGAGCCCGTGGCGGTACAGACGGGCCCGCTCGCGCACGAGGAGATCGCGGCGATCTGACAGGGGTTGCCGGTCGTGCACGAATTGCCGACCGTGCAGGCCGTGCAGGTGCCCCCGCTGCAAACCTGGTTCGTCCCGCAGGTGGTTCCGTCCGGGACGTTGCCGGTGTCGGTGCACACCGGCGACCCGGTGGTGCAGGAGATGGCGCCAGCGTGGCAAGCGTTGGGGAGCGTGCAGGCGGCGCCGGTCGTGCACGCCACGCACGCGCCAGCGGCATTGCAGACCTGGTTCGTCCCGCAGCTCGTCCCGGCCGGCTGGAACGTGCCGGTCCCGGTGCAGGTCGGCCCGGCGGCGCACGAGGTGATGGAGCCGATCTCGCAGACATTGGCCGCCGGCGTGCAGCCGTTGCCGATCACGCACCCGACGCACGCCCCCGCGCTGCAGACCTGGTTCGTCCCGCAGGTGGTGCCGTCCGGCTTCGCGATGGTGTCGGTGCAGATCGGCGCGCCGGTGGTCGGGTCGCAGGCGATGGCCGCGTCGTGGCACGGGTTCTGGGAGATGCAGGCCTGGCCCGCCGCGCAGCCGCAGACGCCCGCGCTGCACGCGAGCGCCGGCCCGCAGGCGGTGCCATCGAGGACGTTGCCGGTGTCGGTGCACACGGGCACGCCGGTGCCGCAGGTGATCGCCGCGGTCTTGCAGGTGGGATCGGTGGTCGACGTGCAGGCCGCGCCGGCGATGCAGGGCTCGCACGCGCCGCTGTTGCACACGAGGTTCGTGCCGCAGCTGGTGCCGTTCGCGACGTTGCCGGTGTCGGTGCAGACCGGCGCGCCGGTGGTGGGATCGCAGGTGTAGGCGGCGGTGTGGCAGGGGTTGGTGGAGGTGCAGGCGGTCCCGGCCGCGCAGACGCACGCGCCGGCGGTGCAGGCGAGCCCCGTTCCGCAGGCGGTCCCGTCCGGCTGGTTGCCCGTGTCGGTGCAGACCTGCGCGCCGGTGGCGCACGACTGGGTGGCGGTGTGGCACGGGTTCGTGGAGGCGCAGGCGCCGCCGGCGACGCACGCCACGCAGGTGCCCGCGCTGCAGACCTGGTCCACCCCGCAGGCAGTCCCGGCGGCGACGTCGCCGCTGTCGGTGCAGACCGGGGAGCCCGTGTCGCAGGTGATGGCCGCGGTGTGGCAGGAGTTGGCCGAGGTGCAGGCGGTCCCCGCGGGGCACGCGACGCACGTCCCGGCATTGCACACCTGGCCGGCGCCGCAGGTCGTCCCGTTGGCCACCAGCGTGGCGGTGGTGGTGCAGACCGGCGCGCCGGTGTCGCAGGAGATCACCGCCACGTGGCACGGGTCCGGACCCGGACAGACGGTGCCGGGGATGCACGCCAGGAAGTCCCAGCTCGCCGTCACCTTGCCCTGGGCGCCGCAGTCAATCGCGTAGGTGCCCTGCAGGCGCTCCGGGGTGAGGATGGGCGTGCCGACGTAGGCCCGCGCGCAGCCGATCAGGTTGATGCCGAGCGTGTCGAACATCGCCGCGGCGAACTCGGTGGTGGGCGCGCCCAGCGAGTTCACGCAGGCGAGCTCCCACTGACCGTTGATGGACCAGCGGAACTGCGCCGGGGTGCTGGTCCAGAGCTCGGCGATGGTGGCCGCCATCGCGCCGGAGGTGGAGGTCGGCGTGCAGGTCCGCGTGCCGCTCGAGATCGTGGAGGGCACGGCGACGGTGCCGGTCACTACGTAGAGCGACTTGGTGGCGTTGCTCCCCTGGAAGAAGAGCGCGGCGGTCCCGCTCGCGTCGACCGGGATGCCGATGGTCTGCGAGAGCGTGAAGGTCCCGTACAGCCCGGGGACGCCGGCCGCCCAGACCACGCCCCAGTCGCTGAAGTGGGTGGTGGTGACGGTGAGCGTGTTGGCGCGCGCGTCGCGGACCACGCCCTTCACCGGAAACCAGAAGCCAGTGGCGTCCTGATAGGAGATCCCGAGCCCCTCGATGCTCGTTCCGGCCGTGTACCTCTCCGGGCCACGGAGCACGACCGTGACCGGTGCCGCGAGCGACCCGCCGTCTGGCTTGATGCGGTAGGCGCCTTCCACGGCGCCTATCGCGGTCGGGGTGATGGGCTGGATCGAGAAGGAGGTCGGGCCGGTCACCGCGCCCGGCGGGACGATGATCGTGACACCGCCGTCGCCCGAGGAGAGCGTCCCGCCGTTCGGCCCGATGCTCGCGCCCGAGGGTTCGCCGGTGGGCACGCCGGCGTCGCGGAGCACGGGGGGCACGCCGCTGTCGGAGCCAGGAGGCGGGCTGCTCCCTTTGCCCGAGCTCTTGGAGCCGCAGCCAGCCGCGACGAGGGCCGCGAGCGCCAGCGCCGCCGCGAGCACCCATCGCTGGCCGCGGGGACGACAAGGGCTGGGCGCACCTTGGTTCAAGACGGGCGCAGGGTAACGCAGCCGTCCGCCGGACCCAAGCCCCCAGAGGCCCCGGGCCTGTCGAGGTCGCCCACACACGCTCATCCCTGGTGGAGCGGGCGCTCGCCTGCATCCGGGCGGAGTGCGTGATTTCACCCATCGCGTCGGCTCTGGAGCGCGATCAAGGATCCTGAATTTGCGAGGCTGGTAGGAAGCCCTCGCGGGCACGGGGTCCAAGACGCCGCCCGTCGAACGTTCTGGTCCGGCGACGCGGTGGCGGCGCGCGGTCCTTGCTGGGGAGCGCAATGCACCAACGAACCGTCCTCACCCTCTCCCTCCTGGCCGCCGTCGCGCTCTGCGCCTGCGGCCAGGCGCGCAAGGCGGAGTCCGCGTCGGCCGAGACCGCCCGGTGCACGCGGTGTCACGGCGGGACCGACAATGAGACCGGCGCGCCTCCCGGGGCGTTGCGCGGCGAGGGGAAGGACGGGAGCACCTCGGCCATGAGCGTGGGTGCGCACTCCGCGCACGTCCAGGCGGGGAAGGTCGCGGCGCCGTTCGGCTGCACCGCCTGCCACCCCGATCCGCGCGCCGGCTCGTCCCACCTCGACGGCAAGGTGGAGCTCGCGCTCGACGGCTTCGCGCACGAGCCGGCCACCACCGGCCCGGCGCCGACGTTCGACGCGGGCGCCGGGACCTGCGCGTCGGTCTATTGCCACGGCGCCTTCCGCGGCGGGAATGCCGGGAACACGCCGGTCTGGAACCGGGTCGGACAGGGACAGGCCGCCTGCGGGAGCTGCCACGCCGCCCCGCCGCCCGCGCCGCACCCTGCCAGCGCCGACTGCGGCCGGTGCCACGCCGGCTACACCGCCGGCAGCGTGAACCTCGCCACGCACGTCAACGGGCGGATCGAGCTCGACGGCCTCGCCTGCACCTCCTGCCACGGCGATCCGGCCCGCGCGAGGAACCCCGCCGCACCGCCGATGGGCGTGCACGGCGAGACCGCCACCACGGAGCGCGCGGTCGGCGCGCACCAGGCGCACCTGGACGGCGCCTCCCTCGGGACGACGGTCGCATGCGACGACTGTCACGCGGTGCCCACCTCGCTCACGCACGCGAACGGCTCCGCCGAGCTGCGCTTCGGCGCGCGCGCCACCGCCGGCGGGACCTTCTCCGCGGCCTTCGACGGGACGAGCTGCGCGACTTACTGCCACGGCGCGACGCTCGCCGCCGGCGGGACCAACACCGCGCCCCGCTGGACCGGCGGACCCGGCGAGGTCACCTGCGGCAGCTGTCACGGCGCGCCGCCGCCGGCCCCGCACCCGGCCGTCGCCGGCCTGAACCAGTGCGCCGTCTGTCACCCGCAGACCATGAGCGCATCCGGCACGCTCATCGCGGCCAGCGCGGGCGGCAAGCACCTCGACGGCACGCTCCAGTCCTCCGGCCACGACGCGGGCTGGATGGACCGCGCCAGCGCCGGGTTCCACGCCTTCTCCGCCGACGCCAATCTCGCGTCGTGCACGGCCTGCCACGGCGCGGCGCTCGACGGCGGCGACGTCGGCGTCGCGTGCGGCAGCTGCCACGACCTCCAGCTGCCGGCGGGCGTGCAGACCTGGCGGCACAACTGCGTCATGTGCCACGGCGGGACGAACGACGGCACCGGCGCGCCGCCCCGCACAATCTGGGGGCGCGGTGACGACGCCGTCCGGGTGGGAGCGCACGGCGCGCACCTCTCCGGCAGCGGCCTCGCGCGCGCCTTCGACTGCGGCGCCTGCCACGTGACGCCGGCGGAGGCGCTGACGCAGGGCCACGTCGACGGGCCCACCGCGACCGTGACCTTCGGCGTGCTCGCCACCACGGACGCTGCGGTGCCGGTCTGGGACCGCGCCAGCGCCACCTGCGCGAGCACCTACTGCCACGGCGGCACGCTCTCCGGCGGCACGAACACGCGGCCGGTCTGGACCAGCGTCGGCACCGGCGAGGCGACGTGCGGGAGCTGCCACGGCGCGCCCCCTCCGCCGCCGCACCCGGCCAACACCAATTGCGCGTCGTGCCACGCGGGATACACGCAGACCACGGTGAACCTGGACACGCACGTGGACGGCAAGCTCGACATCTCCGGGACGCTGAGCTGCTCCTCCTGCCACGGCAATCCGTCGCGCGCCGTCGCCCCGGCCGCACCTCCGTTCGGCACGGGCGGCGAGACCTCGACCACGCAGCGCGCGGTCGGGGCGCACCAGGCCCACCTCACGGGCACATCGCTCGCGGCGCCGGTCGCGTGCACCGAGTGCCACGCCGTGCCCACCTCCCCCGCGCACGCGAACGGCGCGGTGGACCTGCGCTTCGGAACGCTCGCCACCAAGGCCGGCACCGTCGCGGCGACCTTCAGCGGGACGACCTGCACGAACTACTGCCACGGCGCGACGCTGGCGGGCCGCAGCGTCACCGCCCCGGTGTGGACCGGTGGCTCCTCGCAGGCGGTGTGCGGCGCGTGCCACGGGCTCCCGCCGCCGAGCCCGCACCCGAGCGTCTCGACCAGCCTCTCCGGCTGCGCGACCTGTCACGACAAGACCGTGGACGCGAGCGGGACGCTCATCCCCGCGGCGAATGGCGGCAAGCACCTGAACGGCGCGCTGGACGGGGGGTGCACCGGCTGCCATCCCCTGCCGGCGAACGCCAACAACTGGCACAGCGGCTACCACGGCGGGCGCTCGAGCGACAACACCTGCCAGCTCTGCCACGAGGACGCGGTCGGCTTCACCAGCCCGGGCGGCGTGGTCACCGACGTCAAGCTGTCGACCGCGACCAACTGCGGGCCGCTGCGGAACCAGCCTTGCGCCGCGTCCCACAACGACGGCATCGTCACCCTGACGCCGCAGTGGTCCAACTACTGCTACGGTTGTCACGGAGGAGAATGATCCGCTCGTGCTTCCCCGAGCAGCACGCGGCCGGCCAACCGGCGGCGGCTCCTTGACGCACTTCCGGACCCTCCCCTACAGTCCGGTCGGAGGGGCCAGTCCGATTCGAGAAAGGAACGCAATGAGACGCAGCACCATCTTGCTCGCCGCCGCCCTGGTGACGCTCCCCGCGCTGGCCGCGGCCCAGACGACCAAGACCGACACTGGCAAGCCCGCCGCGACCTCGCGCGAGAAGGGCAAGAAGGCCGCTCCGCCCGCGAAGAGCGCCGCCTCGAAGCCGAGCCCCGCGAGCCCCGCCTCCAAGCCGAGCGCCGCCTCGCGGGCCGGCGGAGCAGCGAGCAACCCGGGGCTGAATCCCGCCGCGCGGGCCGAGATGCTGCGGAGGCGCTCCACCTTCCGCTACGCAGCCGACTCCTGTGCCGAGGGCCGTGATCGCTGCGACAACGACCTCCTCGACGAGGCCGAGAAGACGTTCGTCAACGCGTGCCGCGCCTGCGACACGGTGGACCGCTGCGAGACGGAGCGTGCGGCCGTCCGCGGGGGCGGGACCAACGTGACGACGAGGCTGTGCGTTCCCTGAAGCTCCGTCACGGGCGCTTCACGGCGAGGAACGTCACCGAGGATCCACGCCGGCTCGCCGCGAGCAGCGCGGACACGGGCAGCGCGACCAACCCGAGCGGCGCGGCCAGCAGGAGCGCCAGCGCGGACGCCGCCGCTCCTCCCGGACGCGCGCCGAGCAGCTTCGCGCTCCGGCCGCGGAGCACGTCGTAGAGCAGGTTGTGCGGGAGCCCGAGCCGGTTCTCCGCCGACTGGACCAGGCTGAAGCAGTCGAACTCCGGCGCGAACCAGGAGCTTCGCCGCACCTCGAACCCCGCCGCGTCCAGGGCCGCGGCGAGCCACCCGGCGCGTCGGGTGACAGAGGTGGCGAGGGACGTCGAGGTGGAACCAGCCGTCGCGGGCGAGGCGGGCCTCCGGGCTCCCGAAGTCAGGGACGCCCACCATCAGGACGCCGCCGGGTCGCCAGGAGCCTCCGGACGCGCGCGAGCGCTGCCGCCGGGTCCGGCAGGTGCTCGAGCACGTGCCACAGCACCACCGCGTCGAAGTGGCCTTCCGGCCAGGGCTCGGAGCCGCGGCGGTCCCACGTGGACGGGGATCCCGAGCACCTCGCGCGCGTATGCCGCCGAGCGCTCGTCGAGCTCGGTCCCGTGGACCTCCCAGCCGCGGCGCCGGAAGGCGTCGAGCAGGAACCCGCGGCCGCAGCCGAGGTCCAGCACCCGGCCCTTGCCGCCGGCGACCTGCTCCACGGCCCGCGCGCGCGCGCCGTAGAGCCTCCGCTGCAGCCACTCCACCACCGCCGGGAAGCGGCGGCCCGCCGGCGCGCCGTAGTAGGCGGTCGGATAGTAGTCCGCGAGCCGGGCATCGTCCGGGCGGGGCACCGTGCGGGCGAGGCCGCAGGCGCCGCAGGACGCCACCTCGAAGCGATCGCCGGTGATGTAGTCGCGCGCGGGGAACAGGACCGTGACGCGGTCCTCGGGGTGAGAGCAGGGAGTCACGGGCCCGGCACACTAGTCCCGCCGATACCGGCGGTCAAACGCGCGGCCCGCGCCGGTCGAGCGCCGACGGCGACGCCTCGCGTTCTATACTCCGCCGGTTCGCGCCCGCCGCCTCTCTGGAGCCCGAAGTGGAAGCCGACCCCTCCCCCCTCCCCGCCGGAGCAGCGACCGATCGCCCGGACGCGCCCCGAGGGCGCGGCGCGCGGCGCCACCTGCCCTGGCTCGTCGCGGCTGGGCTCGCTGCCTCCTCGGCGCTCCTCTACGCGCGGGTGGCCGGGCATCCCGTTCATCCACTTCGACGACAACCGCTACCTGACCGAGAACCCGGTCGTCCAGCGCGGGCTCTCCTGGAGCGGCGTCGCCTGGGCCTTCACCACGTTCCACGTCACCAACTGGCACCCGCTCACCTGGCTCTCGCACATGCTCGACGTCCAGCTCTTCGGGCTGGACGCCGGCGGCGCACCACCTCGTGAACGTGGCGCTGCACGCCGCGAACGCGGCGCTCCTGTTCGGCTGGTGCTCGCGCGGATGACGGGCGCGCTCTGGCGGAGCGCGTTCGTCGCCGCGCTGTTCGCGGTCCACCCGCTCCACGTCGAGTCGGTCGCCTGGGTGGCGGAGCGGAAGGACGTGCTCAGCACGCTTCTTCGGGCTGCTGGCGCTCCTCGCCTACGCGCGCTACGCGGCGCGCCCGCGGGCCGCGGACGTACGCTCGCGGTCGTCGTGGCGTTCGCGCTGAGCCTGCTCGCGAAGCCGATGTGGGTGACGCTCCCGTTCCTGCTCCTCCTCCTCGACGTCTGGCCGCTCCGGCGCTCGAGCCCGGCCTGGCCTCGGCGTCGACGGCGGCGCGCCAGGTTCACCGCGCGTCCCGCTCGCACGCGCCGCCTGGTGCCGAGAAGCTCCCGCTGCTCGCGCTCTCGGTCGCCTCGTCGGCGGTCACGGTCGTCGCGCAGAAGCAGCGGCGGCGCGATGCACGGGCCTCGAGCTCGGCTTCGGCGCCCGCGTCGGGAACGCGCTCGTCTCCTACGTCCGGTACCTCGACGAAGACGGTCTGGCCCTCCGCGCTCGCCATCTTCTACCCGCACCCGGGGAACGACGTCCCCGCCGTGGCAGGCGCTCGGGGCGGTCGCGCTCCTCGCCGCGATCTCCGCTCGCGGCGCTGGCGTGCCTGCGCCGGCAGCCCCTGGCTCGCGGTGGGCTGGTGCTGGTTCCTCGGCACGCTCGTGCCGGTGATCGGGCTGGTGCAGGTCGGCGCCCAGGCGATGGCCGACCGGTACACGTACCTGCCCTCATCGGGCTCTTCGTCGCGGTCGCCTGGGAGGCCGGAGCGGCTCGCTGGGAGCGCGCGGACGGCGGGCGCTCGCGGTCGCGGCCGTGGTCGCGTTGCTCGCGCTCTCGGCCGTCACGTTCCGGCAGCTCGGGTACTGGTCGAGCCACGAGCGCGCTGTTCCGACACGCGCTCGCGGTCGACGCCCGAGAACGGCATCGCGCACGGAGTGCTCTCGGAGGATCTGCGACACCAGGGGCGGCTCGAGGAGGCGCTCGCCGAGGCGCGCGAGGCGGTCCGGGACGCGCCCGGCACCCCCAAGCACTGGAACAACCTGGCGGTGTCGCTGCGCGACGTGGGGCTCCTCGCCGAGGCGCGCGAGGCGCTCGCCCGCGCGCTGGAGGTCGATCCGGGGCACGCCTCGTCGTGGCAAAACCTCGCCCTGATCGATGAGGAGCTGGGCGACCTCGACGGCGCGGAGGCCGCGGCGCTGCGGGCCACGGAGCTCGCGCCCGCCGATGGCGCGACCTGGTTCCGGCTCGGCCTGGTCCGCGCGCGCCTGGGGCGGCTCGCCGACGCCGCGAGCGCGTACGAGGAGACGGCGCGGCGCTCGCCGGAGCACTTCGGCGCCTGGACCAACCTGGCCGTCCTCTACCAGGCCAGCGGACGGACCGCGGAGGCGGGCGCGGCCTTCGAGGCCGCCACGCGCGCGGAGCCAGGGAACCGCCTGGGCTGGCGGAACCTCGGGGTGTTCCTCGCGAACGGCGGCCGGTACGCCGAGGCCACCGCAGCGCTCGGCGAGGCCCTCCGGCTCGGCCCCGAAGATCCCGACGTGCTCCGCCGGCTCGGCCTCGCCCAGGCCGCGGCGGGCGCGCGGGCCGAGGCGCTCGCCACCGCGGTCCGCCTCGACGCGATCGATCCGGCCGGGGCGGCCGAGGTCCGCGCGCGCGTGGCGCCGCCCTGAGCCTCCTCCGGCTCCAGCGACGGGTCACGTTCACCCATCGTCACCACGAAGAGGATAGCCGCGCGCGCAGCTCGGCCGCGCCGCGCGGGTCGAGCGCTGACAGCCGCGCGAGCGCCTCGCTGGCGGCGGCGGTGTCCCCGGTGGCCGCGCTCGCCACGGCCAGGTTCCCCCAGGCGCGCGCGTCCGAGGGGCGAGCGCGCACCGCCTCGCGGAAGCAGGCGGCGGCCTCCGCGTGCTCGCCCAGGCTCCCGTAGGCGTTCCCGAGGTTGTACCAGCCCTCGCCGTACCCGGGCGCGAGCCGCACCGCCTCGCGGAGCAGCGGCACGGCCCGCTCCGGCGCGCCCAGCCGCCCGTGGGCCACGCCGAGCCCGGCCCAGGCCTGCGCGAGCGTGGGGCGGATCCGCAGCGCCTCCGCGTAGGGTTCGAGCGCCTCGCCGGGACGGCCGGCCTCCGAGAGCGCGTCGCCGAGGCCGAGCCAGGCGTTCCAGTTCCGCTCGGTGACCGCCAGCGCATGCCGGTGCAGCGTGACGCTGTCGCGCCAGGTGGCGACCTGGCGGGCCGACGCGAGCGCGAGCGCGAGCACCGCGGCCATCCCCAGCGCGGCGGCGCCGAGCCGCGTCGCGCGGCTGGGCGCCGCCAGCCCCGCGACCCCCCACACCACCGCCACCAGCACGCCGATCAGGGGCACGTAGGTGTAGCGATCCGCGAGCGCCTGCGTGCCGACCTGGACGATCCCGATCACCGGCGCGAGGCCCACGAGGTACCAGGCCAGCCCCCAGGCGACGTACGGGCGGCGCCGCCGCTCCGTCCAGGCCAGCGCGCCGAGCGCGGACAGGACCAGCGCCGAGACGACCACCGCCCAGGCCTCGATGCCGGCGCCGGAGAGGACCGGGTGCGGGTAGAAGGCGGCCAGGCCGGCCGGCCAGACCGTACGCGCGAGGTAGGTGACCGAGCTGGTGAGCGCGTTCGCCACGCGCGCGGAGAGCGGGATGTGCTCGAGCCCGACCGGCGCGTCGCCCGACGCCTGCGCGAGCCAGGTCACCGCCGCTGCGATCGCCGAGAGCGCGAGCAGCGGGAGCTTCTCGCGGACACACCGCCAGGCAGCGCCGCGCCGATCCTCGTCGCCCCGCGGACGCAGCCGATCGAGCGGCCACCCGTCCAGGAGGAGCAGCAGGAGCGGCAGCGGTGACCAGCATCGGCTTCGCCATCAGCCCCAGCGCGAGCAGCGCGGCCACGGCGCGCGTACGCGGCGGCGCGCGGCCGGCGAGCGTAGTCGAGCCAGGCCAGGAGCGCGAGGAGGAGGAAGAGCGTGCTGAGCACGTCCTTGCGCTCCGAGATCCAGGCCACCGACTCGACGTGGAGCGGGTGAACGGCGAAGAGCGCCGCGACGACGGCGGCTGCGCCAGCGCGCGCCGGTCGCGCTCGCGCAGGAAGGCGAAGAGCAGGGCGGCGTTGGCGGCGTGCAGCAGCACGCTGACGAGGTGGTGCAGCCCGCGCGTCGAGGCCGAAGAGCTGAGACGTCGAGCCATGTGCGAGAGCCAGGTGAGCGGGTGCCAGTTCGCCGCGCGGAACTCCGTGAAGGCGCGCGCCGCGGCGCCGAGGCTCAGCCCGCCGAGGACGAGCGGGTTCTCGTACACGTACTGCTGGTCATCGAGGTTCACGAACCCGAAACCCCTGACCTGGCCGTAGGGGGCGAGGATCAGGAGGGCGAGCCCGGCCACCACGAGGACGTCGCGGAGGGTCCAGGGGGTGGGGGGTGGCGCGGGGGCAGCCGGTCCGAACATCCGGCTCATCCTGCCACCGAAGGATCCCGGGACGGCGCCGCGCCTGGAAGCCTCCACAGCGCGATCAGCGCGAGCCCGAAGGCCGCGACCAGCGCCGCGTTCCGGAGCGCCACCACCCACACCGCGAGCGGCCGGAGCTCGATCAGGCTCCTGAAGAGCGGCGGGAACTCGAGCTGGGTGAGCCCGAGGACGGCCAGGCACAGGGCGGCCAGCCACGGGCGCGGCGCGGCGACGAGCGCCGCCGCAGGGAGCAGCCAGCTCAGGAACTGGGGCGACAGCACCTTCCCGGAGGCGGCGAACGCGAGCAGGACCGCCAGCACCGCCAGCGCGAGGTCCTCCGGTCGGAGGGCGCGGCGGCGCCGGAGGACGAGTGCGTAGGTGGCGCCGAGCGCGAGCACCTGGAACACGCTGGAGAGCCGGGCCAGCAGGTCGGCGCCGGGCGCGACCACCATCTGCGACCCGTAGGTGGTGGCGATGCGCGCGCCGGAAAGCCCCAGGACGTGCGCCACCAGGAGCGGCGTCGCGAGCACGCTCTCGAACTGGAGCGGCCGCTCCGCGTGGTAGAGGAACAGCCGCGCGAGGTGCGGCGACCCGAGGTACGGGAGGAACGGGACCGCCGCCGCCACGGCGAACGCCGCGAGGGCGGTGAAGCGGCGTCGGCCCACGATCAGCACCAGCGGCAGGAGCAGCACCGGGGTGAGCTTCAGGGCGAAGCCCAGCCCCAGCAGCGCGGCGGCCACCACGTCGTGCCCGCGCACCAGGGCGAGCAGGGCCGCCGCGACCACGAACGCGACCGCCAGGTCGAACCGGTTCGCGAGGATGGCGCCGCTCGCCACCACGCCCAGGGCGAACGCGAGCGGGGCCGCGAGGCGTCGCGCCCCGCGCCACAGCGTCGCCGAGGAGAGGGCCACCACGGCGGCCGTCCCCGCTCCCCAGGCAGCCATCTCCGCGACGAAGCCGTACGGGTAGAAGACCCCGAAGCGCCGCGGGAGCTCGAGCAGGAGCGCGGCGAGCGGCGGGTACTCCAGGGGGAAGTCCACGTACGGCCGCAGCCCGAGCGCCATCTTCTCGGCCACGCTGCGGTAGTAGCCGATGTCGGTGACGGTGAAGAAGCCGTAGGTCGCGTCCGCGAGGAGGAACACCCCCAGCGCGGCGAGCAGGTACGCGCCGAGCCCGACCGCCACCGCGCCGGGCGCTCCGGCGCGCGCTGGCGCGGCAGGGCTCTCGGGCGCGGATTCCATGCGAGGGATGCTAGCGCACACGGCCGTCTTCCTGGGCGGCGTTCAGCGCCGGGAGGTGCCGCGGAGCTGCTGCTCGAGCCGGAGCTCGCGCATGGCGTCGGCGCTCCGCCCCCGCCTGCCGTAGGCGATGCCCAGGTTGCCGTGGGCCTCGGCGTAATCGGGCTCGAGGGCGACGGCCGCCTCGAGCTCGGCGATGGCCTCGTCGAGGAGCCCGAGGCGGTAGAGCACGTACCCGAGGTTCTTCCGCACGCGCGCGTTCGCGGGCTCGAGCCGCGCCGCCTCCCTCGCGTGCAGGAGCGCCTCCGGATAGCGCCCCTCCGCCGCCAGCCCCTGCGAGAGCACGTGGTGGGCCATGCCGTTCCGCTCCGTCACCTCGACGGCGTGCGTGAACAGCGTCACCTGGTCGGACCAGTACCCTTGCTGCCGCCAGGTCGCGGCGCCGAGCACCATCACCGAGGCGCAGGCCGCGATCCGCACCCACCGCCCGGCCCGGAGCCGCTCGCCGAGCTCGGCGAGGATCCAGACCCCGGCCAGCAGCAGGCCGATGCCCGGGAGGTAGGTGTAGCGATCCGCGATGCCGTGGGCCCCCGCCTTCACGAGGCCGATCACGGGCACCAGCGTTCCCAGGAACCAGAGCCAGCCGACCGCGATCCAGGGCCGGCGCCTCGCCTGGGCCAGGGCCGCCGCGGTCAGCGCGGCCACCAGCAGCGCGGCGGCCAGCGCCTGCCACGCCGGGAGGCCCGACCCCGGGTGCGGGTAATAGGCCGACAGCGAGGAGGGCCAGACGGTCTTCCAGACGTACAGCGTGTACGAGACCGGCGCGTACGCGAGCCGGGCCCCGAGGCCGAGCTCCCCTCCGCGCAGCGCGCCGCCGTGCCCCTGGGCCAGGAAGGCCACGGCCGTCGTCGCGAGCGCGAGGGCCAGCAGCGGCACCTTCTCGATCGCGAGGCGCCGCAGCGGCCAGGTCCTCCGCAGCGGCCAGAGGTCGAGGAGGAGGAGCAGGAACGGCAGCGTCACCCACATCGGCTTCGACAGGAGGCTCGCCGCGAAGAGGACCGCCACGAGGAGATATCTGCGGACCTCCGGCCGCTCCGCGTACCACGCGTAGGCCCGGAGCGCGAGGAGCCCGAAGAGCGCCGCGAGCAGCTCCTTCCGCTCCGCCACCCACGCCACCACCTCCACGCGCAGCGGGTGCGCCGCGAAGAGTGCCGCGACGGCCAGGCTCCGGCCGGGCTGCCGCGTCAGGCGCGCGAGCGCGAGGTAGACCAGCGCGGCGTTGACCGCGTGCAGGGCCGCGTTGACGAGGTGGTGCGCCGCCGGGCTCGGCCCGAAGAGCTGCACGTCGAGCATGTGCGACAGCCAGTCCAGCGGAAAGCCGTACCAGGCCTCCGGGCTGGTGAAGGCCCAGACCACGCCCTCCCACGAGATCCCCCCGAGGACCCGCGGGTTCTCGGTGACGTAGACGTTGTCGTCGTAGTGCAGGAACTGATGGCCGGCGACCCGCGCATACAGCAGCGCGGTCCCGAGGGCCAGCAGCGGCGCCACCCACCAGCGACCCCACGGTGAAGGCGGCGTCTCCGCCGCCGGACGCTCCATGGCGCGGCCTCCCTTGCTCACGGCGTCTCCCCGACCCGCGCCCGGATCAGCGCCGCTCCCACCGGATCGACCTGCTCGAGCCTCCGGGCGGTGGCGAGCGCCGCGTCCCGCGCCCCGGCAACGGCCTGGGAGATCCCGAGCGCGCGCAGGAGCGCCGCGTCGTCGGGGTGCCGCCGGAGCCCCTCCTCGAGGACCGGCACCGCCTCCGCGGCGCGCCCCGCGCCCAGCAGGAACTCGCCCAGGTTGCGCCACGTGACCGGCGTGGCCGGGGCCACGCGCACCGCGGCCGAGAACGCCTCGCCGGCCTCGGCCAGACGCCCGAGCCGCTGGTACGCGAGGGCGAGGTTCGACCACGCCGCCATCGCGCCGGGATCCGCGTCGACCGCCCGGCGGTAGGCCTCCACCGCCTCGCCCGGCCGCCCGCTCGCCCCGAGCGACGAGGCCGAGCTCGTTCCAGGAGAGCACGTCCTCCGGCGCGAGCGCGGTCGCGCGGCGGAGGGCGGCCTCGGCCTCGCCGAGCCGGCCCTGCTCGGCCGCGACGAGGCCGGCGCCGGCCCAGGCGCTGGCGAGCCGGGGGTCCAGGACGGCCGCTCGCTCGAACGCGACCCGCGCCTGCTCGACGCGCCGGAGGTCGTGCAGCACGAACCCGAGCGTGAGCCAGCCTCGCGCGCCCGACGGCTCGAGCCGGACCGCCTCCTCGGCCTCGGGGAGCGCGGCGGCGCTCTTCGCTCCCGCCGCAGGCCCATGGCGAGCGCGCCGTGGGCGCGCGGGTTGGGTCCGGTCACGGCGATGGCGTGGCGGAACAGGGACTCGTGGTTCACCCAGTGTCCGAGCTGGCGCCAGGTGACGACGGCGAGCAGGCCGACGGTCGCGATCGCCGCGCCGCGGGCCAGGGGCATCACGGCAGGCCAGCGCGACGCGAGCGCGTGCCCGCCCCAGGCGACCAGCGACGAACAGCCCGACGGCGGGACGTAGGTGTACCGGTCGGCCATCGCCTGGCCGCCGACCTGGACGAGCCCGATCACCGGGACGAGCGTGCCGACGAACCAGAACCAGCCGACCGCGAGCCAGGGCGCGCGGCGCGCGCGCCAGGACGCCGCCGCCGTCGCGGCGGCGACGAGGAGCGCGGCGCCGCGCCGACCTGCCAGGCGGGAGTGCGCCGGTCGGGTACGGGTAGAAGACGGCGAGCCGCGCGGGCCAGAGCGTCTTCCGAGGTAGCGCGACGTACGCCACGCCGGCGTTCGCGAGGCGCGCCGACAGCGGCACGCGATCGGTGCCGGCGACGCGCGCCCCCGCGGGACTGCGCCACCACGGTGACCGCGCGACGACGCGAGCGAGAGCAGCGAAGAGCGGGACCTTCTCGAGCACGAGGCGCCCGCCAGCCGGCCGGCGCGAAGGTCGGGCCCGCCCCGCGGAAGCCAGGAGCGCGCCCGAGCGGCCACGCGTCGAGGAGCAGCAGCAGGAACGGCAGCGTCACCAGCATCGGCTTGGCGAGCAGGCTCGCGCGCGAACAGCGCCGCGACGGCGGCGTAGCGCGCCGGCCCGGGCCTGCGCCGCGTAGCGCGCGTAGGCGACGAGCGCGAGCAGGCCGAAGAGCGTGCTCAGGACGTCCTTCCGCTCGGAGATCCAGGCCACCGACTCGACGTGGAGCGGGTGGACCGCGAAGAGCGCCGCCACGAGCGCGCTCCGCCACGCGCGCGCCGGTCATCCGCGGCGAGCACGAGGAGCAGGAGCGCGGCGTTGGCGGCGTGGAGCGCCGACGTTCACGAGGTGATGTGCGCCGGGCGCCAGCCCGAAGAGCTCGACGTCGAGCATGTGCGAGAGCCAGGTGAGCGGGTGCCAGTTGCTGAAGTGGAGCGTCGGAACGCCCACCGCACCCCGCCGCAGGCCGAGGCCGGCGCGAACGGCGGGTTGTCGTAGACGTACTGGTCGTCGTCGAAGTGGATGAAGCCGATAGGCGGCCACCTGCGCGAAGAGCGCGAGCGTCCCCACCACGAGGAGACCGGCGACGGCCGCGACCCGGGCGGCGCGGCGGGGCGCCGGCCCGGGCGCCGCCGCGATGGTACGGCCCGTCCTCACGCGCGGTGCTCAGCGGGCGGTGGCGTTCGGCGCCGGCTCGCCTCGCCGCCCGAGCGACCGGGGCGCCAGCCGCCGCCCGTCCTTCGAGAGCCGCGCGGGTGCACCAGCCCGAGCTTGGCGAGCCGGTAGTCGAGGGCCGTCCCGAGCACGCCGAAGCCGTACTTCACGCTGCGGCGGAAGTTGATGGAGGACGCCTCGGTGAAGTAGCGGGTCGGGCAGGTCACCTCGCCGATGTCGAACCCGAACCAGAGCGTCTGCGCGAGCATCTGGTTGTCGAAGACGAAGTCGTCCGAGTTCTCCTCGAGCGGGAGCGTCTCCAGGACCTCGCGCGAGAAGGCCCGGTAGCCGGTGTGGTACTCGGAGAGCTTGTAGCCGAGGAGCAGGTTCTCGACGACGGTGAGGAAGCGGTTGGCGACGTACTTCCAGAGCGGCATGCCGCCCGCGCAGCGCCCCGACCCCGAGGATGCGCGAGCCGAGGACGCAGTCGAAGTGGCCGCTCGCCGATCATCGAGGCCATGGCCGGCATGAGCCGCGGCGAGTACTGGTAGTCGGGGTGGACCATGACGACGATGTCGGCGCCGCGCGAGAGCGCCTCGGTGTAGCAGGTCTTCTGGTTGCCGCCGTAGCCGCGGTTCTTCGGGTGGACGATGGTGTGGAGGCCGAGGCCGCCGCGCCACCTGCGGTCGGTGTCGTCGTGGCTCGCGTCGTCCACCAGGATGACGTCGTCGGCGACGCGATGCGGTCGATCTCGGCGACGGTCTGCGCGAGCGTCTTGCCGGCGTTGTAGGCGGGCATGACGACGCAGACCCGCTTCCCCGTGATCATGTGACACCTCTGCTGAAAGGGCGCGGCAGTATACCTCGCCCCCGGCGTGCGGGGCGGGCAGGACGCCTGGTCGCCTGGTGACGCGCCCGGCCGGATCCCTCTGCGCACAGACTCCAGCGTTGGCAGGGGCCTGGGGCCTTCCGCTCCCCCGGGCGCTGGAGGTCGCGGCGATGGTCGAGAGGGCCTCATCGGGCGCCCGACCTTCACGAATGGTGTCAGCGTGCTCCTTGATCGAGAGCAAGTCGACTCGAGGATGCGCCGAGACGTGGCATTGACGGGTCGGATCGCAGGTGTGAGGCTTCCGGGCAATGGGCGGCGGTCTCACTCACCGTCACGAAGGCGGATCGACGCCGGCCAGAGTGATGCGGAGCGGGCCGCGAGACACGGCAGGTCTCGAGCGCTCCGGGGACCTGGAGCGAGTCGGAGGGGGAACAGCATGAAGATCGAGTCGTCGTTCCGTGGATTCATCATCTCTTCCAGCCTGGCAGGCGCTCTCGCGCTGCTCGGCGGCTGCGGGCAGCAGGCACCAGGCGAGGACCTCGCGCTCGCGGGGACGCCCCAGGCGCTGACGCAGCAGCAGGTGCTCCCGACGGGCGGGGTGTGCTCCCCGACGGGCGCCCACGGCAAGCACGCCACGGCGAGCTGCGCCACCTGCCACGACTGCGGCGGGGTGCTCCAGTTCAGCTCGACCGGCCCCGCGGTGGCCGCAGGCCAGCCGCTCCCGACCTTCGACGCGGTGAACAAGACCTGCTCCAGCGTCGGGTGCCACAGCGTCCCCGCGGGCACCTTCACGTACTGGGTCTACGACTGGGGGTCAGAGACGCTGTATCCCGTGAGCGTCCCCTACGGCGGCGGCGCCTCCCAGACGACGCCCAGCTGGTACACGACCGGCGGCAGCGCGTGCGCGGCCTGCCACCCGCTGCCTGCGAACAGCTACAACTGGCACAGCGGCTACCACGGCGGGAGCGCGGCCGACAACG
Source organism: uncultured delta proteobacterium (assembly GCA_963733485.1). Taxonomy (GTDB): domain Bacteria; phylum Myxococcota; class Myxococcia; order Myxococcales; family Anaeromyxobacteraceae; genus Anaeromyxobacter. Next base: position 260,050 of record CAVTDL010000010.1, read on the forward strand.
CCTGCCAGCTCTGCCACGAGGACGCGGTCGGCTCCACCGCTCCTGGCGGCGTGGTGACCGGCGTCGCGCTGTCGACCGCGACCAACTGCGGACCGCAGCGGAACCAGCCGTGCGCGGCGGCCCACGCCAACGGCTCGCTCACCGTGACGCCGAAGTGGGCCAACTACTGCTACGGTTGCCACTGACCCACTCGCGATTTCTTCCAGAGCCCCGCGCCGGCCCTCCACGGGCCTCGGCGCGGGGCTCCGCCTTCTCGGAGCCGAGCCTCGCTCCGGGCACGAGCCGCAGCGGCCTGCGGTCGCTCCGGCCGTCGCCTGCGCTCCACGGCCCAGAGGACACGGGCGATGGTGACGGGACGAGTGGTGCGGCGGGCGCCTAGCAGATCGCCCACCGGCCGCCACTGTCGCCCGGCGCCTTGACTCGCCGCCGGACGCAGGGTTCATTGGCGCCCATGCGCAGGCGAACGTGGCTGATCGCGGGTGGCGCGTTCGCCGTGCTCACGGTCGCCCTCCTCTCCCGGATCGTGGACTTCGACCTCTGGTGGCACCTGGTGGTCGGCCGGGAGACGATGCGCGCCCGGGCCGTCCCGGAGCTGGACTTCTACGTCTACCCCGCGCTCGGCACCAGGAGCGGCTTCCACGAGTGGGGCTTCGGCGTGCTCGCCTACGGCGTGCAGCGCCTGACCGGCTGGTGGGGCCTCTCGCTCGCGAACGCGCTGCTCTCCGCGGCGGTGCTGGTGCTGGCGGCGGCCGCGGCGGTCCGCCGGGGCGCGTCCTGGGCCGCGGCGATCCTCGTGCTCGGCCCGCTCGCCTTCGTGAGCGCCTACCGGCTCTGCTACCGGCCCGAGGTGATGCTCTACCTCGCCATGGCGGGGACGCTCTGGGCGCTCGAGCGGCGTTCGCTCCTCCTCCTGCCGGCGCTCGCCTTCGGGCTCACCCTGTTCCACCCGTCGGCACTGGTGCTGCTGCTCATCGTCGGGTGCCACCTGGTGGACGCGATCTTCACGGACAGGAGATATGCCCTGAAGCTCGGCGCGGCGCTCGGGGCGTCGGCGCTGGCGGTGGTGCTCGCGCCCGGCGGGTGGCACGCCCTCGTGCTCGCGGTGACCGCCCCGGCGAACGAGATGAACGCGCTCATCGGCGAGTACGCGCCGGTCCTCTCGTCCGAGTACCGCTGGCACTTCCTCGCGACGGCCGCGCTCGCCGTCGCGAGCGTGGCGGCCATCCGGCGCCGCCCCTCGGACGTGCTGCTCGTCCTCGGCTTCGGCTACCTCGCCTTCTCGTACGTCCGCAACCTGACCATGTTCGCGCTGGTGGCCTACGGGCCGATCTGCCTGGCCGCGGAGCGCGTCCTCCAGCGGGTGCCGAGGCTCAGGTTCGCGGCGCCGGCGGCGCTCCTGGGCGTCGCCGCCGCCCTGATCGCGGCGCCGACCTGGGGGGCGGGCGAGACGCCGGGCAGGTACCCCAGCGCCGCCGCCGACTTCATCCTGCGGCACCAGCCGCCGGGGCGGCTCTTCAACCAGCTCCACACCGGCGGGTACCTCGCCTGGCGGCTCCTGCCCCGGTACCAGGTGGCCCTCGACGGCCGGAACTACTATGGCGTGAACGCCTCGCTGCGCTACGTCGACTCGGTCTCGGAGCTGCAGGAGGGCTGGCGGGAGCAGCTGGACCGCTTCGGTGTCACGCTGATCGCGACGCCCGGGGTGCGGCTCGGGTCGGGCCGGCTCATCCCGCTGGTGGCCGATCTGGAGAACGATCCCGACTGGCTGCTGGCGGTGGTCGAGCCGGCCGGGATGCTCTTCGTACGGCGGGACGTGTTCCCGGCGGGCGCCACGCCCATCCCGAAGGAGCGCATCTGGCCGCAGGTGCTGGACGAGACGGCCTGGCTCGACTCGGCGCCGCGGGCGCGCTTCTCCCGCGGCGTGGCGTTCTTCAAGCTGCACGACTTCCCCAGGGCCGCGGCCGAGCTCACCGCCTACCGCGCGGCCATGCCCGGCGACCAGGAGGCCGCGCAGCTCGCGGAGCTCCTCCAGGCCAGCGTTCGCGGCGACCCGGCGGCGACGGCCGCCGTCGAGGATCTCTACCAGCGCGGGCGGAGCCGCTGAGCGCGCCATGACCGAGCCCGACGTCCTGCTGAACGACTTCAAGCGGCTCTGGGCCGACGCCGGCCCGGAGGTGCTCGCCGCGGTGGCGGCGGTCGGGGAGAGCGGCTGGTACGTGCTCGGCCCGGAGGTGCGCGGGTTCGAGGCCGCGCTCGCGGCGGTGCTCCGCCGGCGCGAGGCGGTCGGGTGCGCGAGCGGGCTCGACGCGATCGAGCTCTCGCTCCGGGCGCTCGGGCTCCCCCAGGGCGCGAGGGTCCTCACCACGCCGCTCAGCGCCTTCGCCACCACGCTCGCCATCGTGCGCGCGGGCGGCGTACCGGTGTTCGTGGACGTGGACGCGCACGGGCTCCTCGACCTCGACCGGTGCGCCGAGGCGCTGGCGTCCGACCCGCGGATCCGGGCCCTGGTGCCGGTCCACCTGTACGGCCAGGTCGCCGACCTGGACCGGCTCGCGGCGCTCCGGGACCGGCACGGCCTCTCGCTGGTCGAGGACTGCGCCCAGTGCGTCGGCGCGAGCTTCCGCGGCCGGGCGGCCGGCGCGGTGGGCCAGCTCGCGGCGACCAGCTTCTACCCCACCAAGAACCTGGGCGCGCTCGGAGACGGGGGCGCCGTGGCGACCGACGATCCGATCCTCGCCGACCGCTGCCGCGCGCTCCGGGACTACGGGCAGTCCTCGAAGTACGTCCACGACGCGCTCGGGCTGAACAGTCGGCTCGACGAGCTCCAGGCGGCCATCCTCGCGCGCGCCTTCCTCCCCCGCCTCGCGGCCTGGACCGGACGCCGGCGGGAGATCGCCCGCGCCTACGCCGCCACGCTCCGTCACCCGCTCGTCCGGGCGCTGGGAGAGCCGGACGGCTCCGAGGGCGTCTGGCACCTCTTCCCGGTGTGCGTCCCGGCCGCGCGACGCGAGGGGTTCGTGCGCCACCTGGGGGCGCGGGGCATCCGCACCGCGGTCCACTACCCGCGCCTCATCCCGCACCAGCCGGCGCTCGCGGGCTGCGCCTTCGAGGTGCGCGGTCCGCTCGCGCGCGCGGAGGAGCTCGCCGCCACCGAGGTCTCCTTGCCCGTCCACCCGTACCTCACCGACGCCGAGGTCGAGCGCGTCGTCGAGGCCGTCAACGCCTGGGAGGCCGCGTGATCTCGGTGGTGGTCCCGGTCTACCGGAACGCGGAGAGCATCACGGCCCTGCTCGAGGCGCTGGCGCGCACGGACCAGGCGCTCGGCGGCGCGCTCGAGGTGGTCTTCGTGGTGGACGGCAGCCCCGACGACTCCTACCTGAGGCTCGCGTCCGGGCTCCGGTCCGCGCCGTTCCGCTCGCAGCTCCTCCTCCTGTCGCGGAACTTCGGCTCGTTCTCGGCCATCCGGGCCGGGCTGGCGGCCGGCACCGGCGAGCACTTCGCGGTGATGGCCGCCGACCTGCAGGAGCCGCCGGAGCTGGTGGTCGAGTTCGCGCGCCGCGCTCGAGGCCGGCGGCTGCGACGTGGTGCTCGGCCAGCGCACCGGCCGCGCCGACCCGCCGCTCTCGCGCGCCGCCGCGGGCGCGTTCTGGGGGCTCTACCGGCGCCTCGTCCAGCCCGAGCTCCCGGAGGGCGGCGTGGACGTGTTCGGCTGCACCCGCGCCGTGCGGGACCAGATCGTCCGCATGGGCGAGCTCAACACCTCGCTGGTCGGGCTGCTGCTGTGGGTCGGGTTCCGGCGCGAGCTCGTCCCCTACGTCCGCCGGGAGCGCCACGCCGGGCGGTCGGCCTGGACGTTCAGGAAGAAGCTCGTCTACCTGATGGACAGCGTCTTCAGCTTCTCCGACCTGCCCATCCGGTTCCTGCTGCGGACCGGCGCGCTCGGCCTCGCGCTCAGCGTCGCGCTCGGCGCGGTGGTGCTCACCGCGAAGGCTCCTGGGCGACATCCCGGTGCCCGGCTACGCCGCCACGGTGCTCACCATCGCCTTCTTCGGCGCCCTGAACTGCTTCGGCCTCGGCATCATCGGCGGCTACGTCTGGCGGACCTTCGAGAACACGAAGGGCCGGCCGACCTACATCGTCGCGTCGACCGAGCGGTTCGGCCCGGCGACCGGCACCCAGGACGAGGGACGGCGAGATGGCTGAGTACTTCAGGCACCCCCAGGCGCTGGTCGAGAGCGAGCACGTCGGCGAGGGCACCCGGGTCTGGGCGTTCGCGCACGTGCTCCCGGGCGCCGTGATCGGCGAGGACTGCAACCTCTGCGACCACATCTTCGTCGAGAACGACGTGGTGATCGGCGATCGCGTGACCATCAAGTGCGGCGTGCAGCTGTGGGACGGCGTCCGGCTCGAGGACGACGTCTTCGTCGGGCCGAACGCGACCTTCACCAACGACCCCGCGCCGCGCAGCCGCCAGCACCTCGCGGCCTACCCGCGCACCGTCGTCCGCGAGGGGGCCTCGATCGGCGCGAACGCGACCATCCTGCCGGGCCTGACCATCGGGCGCCGCGCCATGGTCGGCGCCGGGGCGGTGGTGACACGCTCGGTCCCGGCGTACGCGGTGGTGGTGGGCAACCCCGCGCGCATCGTTCGGTACGTCGAGGCCGTGGGTGAACCCCGGACCGCCGCGCCCGCCCCGGCGCTCGCGACCGGAGAGATCCCGCTCGGCGTCCGCGGCGTGACGCTCGAGCGGCGACCGGTGATCCGCGACATGCGGGGCAACCTCACGGCGCGAGAGGTCGGCCAGGGACTGCCCTTCGCGCCCCGGCGCTACTTCATCGTGCACGACGTCCCGACCAAGGAGGTCCGGGGCGAGCACGCGCACCGAAGTCTGCACCAGGTGCTCGTGTGCATCTCCGGATCGGTCACGGTGATGGTGGACGACGGAGTCCACCGGCAAGAGACGGTGCTCGACTCTCCCGAGCTGGCCCTCCACGTGCCACCGATGATCTGGTGCGTGCAGTACAAGTACACGCCCGACGCGGCCCTGCTGGTGCTCGCCTCGGACGTCTACGATCCCGACGACTACATCCGCGACTACGACCAGTTCCTGCGCGAGCGCAGGGTACAGGACGCCGGGGGGCGCCCCTGACGCCGCCCTCCGGCGGGATGAGGGGCCCACCCGGCGCGATCGGGCGGTGACGTCACCAGCAGTCGTCGCACCAGGCCGGCGACGGTGCGCCGGCGTCCGTGCAGCACCGGGTGTATCGGGCGTACCCGCGCGGCGCGCCTCGGCGGTTGGCCGGCGGCGTGATCCTCGGGAAGCACGGGCGGATCATTCTCCTCCGTGACAATTGTAGCAGTAGTTGGACCACTGCGGCGTCAGGGTGACGATGCCGTCGTTGTGGGACGCGGCGCAAGGCTGGTTCCGCAGCGGCCCGCAGTTGGTCGCGGTCGACAGCTTGACGTCGGTCACCACGCCGCCCGGGCTGGTGAAGCCGACCGCGTCCTCGTGGCAGAGCTGGCAGGTGTTGTCGCTCGCGCGCCCGCCGTGGTAGCCGCTGTGCCAGTTGTTGGCGTTCGCCGGCAGGGGATGGCAGCCGGTGCACCCCCCGTCCACCGCGCCGTTCAGGTGCTTGCCGCCAGTCGCCGCGGGGATGAGCGTCCCGCTCGCGTCCACGGTCTTGTCGTGACAGGTCGCGCAGCCGGCGAGGCTGGTCGAGACGCTCGGGTGCGGGCTCGGCGGCGGGAGCCCGTGGCACGCGCCGCACACCGCCTGCGAGGAGCCACCGGTCCACACCGGGGCGGTGACGCTGCCGCCGCCGAGGCTGGCGCCGTGGCAGTAGTTCGAGCAGGTCGTCCCGCTGAAGCTCGCCGCGACGGTCCTGGCCTTGGTGGCGAGCGCGCCGAAGCTCAGCTCCACCGCGCCGTTCGCGTGCGAGGGGGAGGTGGGCACGGCATGGCACTCGGTGCAGGCGACCGGCGCCGCGAGCGAGGTGCCCGTGAGGTGGGCCTGGTGCGCGCCCGACCGCGCGCTCGGTGGTCGAGGTCTCGCCGCCCGTGCCGAGCGGCGGCGCGGCAGGTGCGACGGCGCGCGTCGGATCGCCGTGGCACGAGGAGCAGCTCAGCGTCCCGGAGATGTCGAGCTTGCCGTCCACGTGCGTGTCCAGGTTCACCGTGGTCTGCGTGTACCCCGCGTGGCACGAGGCGCAATTGGTGTTGGCCGGGTGCGGGGCCGGAGGGGGCGCGCCGTGGCAGGTTCCGCACGCAGCCTGCGTGCCGTTCACCACCGTCCAGCTCGGCTCGACGTTGCTCCCGCCGGCTTGCAGCGTGGCGCCGTGGCAGTACGTGGTGCAGGTCGTGCTCGCGCTGATCCAGGCCGCCGAGGTCCCGCTCAACGATCCGAAGATGACCTCGGGCGTCCCGTCGATGTGCGTCAGGTCGGTCGGCTTCAGGTGACACTCGTCGCAGTCGAACGGCCGCGCGAGCAGGCTCCCCTGCACGTGCGCCTGGTGCGCGCCCACCGCCCGCGCGGTGGTCGCGGTCTCGCCGCGCGTCCCGACCGGCGGCGCCGCCGGGGCGACCGCGCGCGTCGCGTCACCGTGGCACGAGCTGCAGCCGAGCGCGGAGAGGTCCAGCGTCCCGTTCACGTGGGTGGCGGGGTTGGGCGCGCTGGCCCCGGCACCGGGGTGGCAGTTACCGCAGGAGGCTGTTCTGCGGGTGCGGGAGCGGCGGCGGCGCGCCGTGGCAGGTGCCGCAGACGGCCTGGGAGGGCCCGGCGGTCCAGCTCGGCGCGGTCAGCGAGCCACCCGCGGCCAGCGACGCGCCGTGGCAGTAGTTCGAGCAGGTCGTCCCGCTGAAGGTCGCCGGAACGGTCCCGGTCCTGGTGGCGAGCGTCCCGAAGCTCAGCTCCACCGCGGCGTTCGCGTGCAATGGAGAGGTGGGCACCGCGTGGCACTCGGTGCAGTCGATGGGCGCCGCGAGCGACGATCCGGCCAGGTGGGCCTGGTGCGCGCCGACCGCGCGCTGCGTGGTCGAGGTCTCGCCGCCCGTGCCGAGCGGAGGTGCAGCGGGGGCGACGGTCCGCGAAGCATCACCGTGACAGGAAGAGCAGCTCATCGTCCCCGAGAGGTCGAGCTTGCCGTCCACGTGCGTGTCGAGGTTCACCGTGCTCTGCGTGTAGCCGGCGTGGCACTTCGCGCAGTCGGTGTTGGACGGGTGCGGCGCCGGCGGCGGGGCGCCGTGGCAGCTCCCGCAGGCCGCCTCGCCCCGACCCCACGCTCGTCCAGCTCGGCTCGACGTGGGTCCCGCCCGCCTGCAGCGTGGCGCCGTGGCAGTAGCTGGCGGAGCAGGTCGTCCCGTTCCAGACCGCCGTGGTGCCGCCCAGCGTCCCGAACACGATCGCGGGCGACCCGTCGATGTGCGTCAGGTCGGTCGGCTTCAGGTGGCACTCTTCGCAGTCGAACGGCCGCGCGAGCAGGCTCCCCTGCACGTGGGCCTGGTGCGCGCCCACCGCCCGCGCGGTGGTGGCGGTCTCGCCGCGCGTCCCGACCGGCGGCGCCGCCGGGGCGACCGCGCGCGTCGCGTCGCCGTGGCACGAGCTGCAGCCGAGCGCGGAGAGGTCCAGCGTCCCGTTCACGTGCGTGGCGGGGTTGGGCGCGTTGGTTCCGGCGCCGGGGTGGCAGTTCCCGCAGGAGGCGTTCTGCGGGTGCGGGAGCGGCGGCGGCGCGCCGTGGCAGGTCCCGCAGGCCGCCTGGGTCCCGTTCACCACCGTCCAGGCGGGCGTGGTGTTCGACCCGCCCGCGGCCAGCGACGCGCCGTGGCAGTAGTTCGAGCAGGTCGTCCCGCTGAAGGTCGCCGGAACGGTCCCGGTCCGGGTGGCGATCGCGCCCCACGTCAGCGCGGGCGTCCCGTTCACGTGGGCGAGGTCCGTCGGCGTGACGTGGCACTCGGCGCAGGCGATCGGCGGGGAGTGCGCGCTTCCCAGCACGTGGCGCGCGTGCGCGCCCACGGCGCGGTCGGTGGTGAGCGCCTGCCCCTGCGTGCCCACCGGCGGCGCGGCCTGGCCGCTCGCGCGGGCCGCGTCGCCGTGGCAGAAGGTGCACGTCGTCCGCCAGCCCGGCTGGTGGCAGGCGTCGCACGACAGCCCCGAGGTGCCGCCGGCGAGATCGGCGCCGTGACAGGTGCGACAGCTCGCGAGATCGCGGTTGGCGGCGTAGCCGTGCTGGGCCGGCGCGATCCACTCGAGCGGGTGGAAGCTCGAGCGGTCCACCACGCCGTTCACGTGCTTGCCGCCGGCCACGTCGATGCCGCCGCTCTCGCCGATGGTCTGCGGGTGGCAGGGGCGGCAGGCCGCGAGCTGCGGGTGCGGCGAGGGGGGCGGCGTCCCGTGGCAGGTGCCGCAGGCCGCCTGCGTGCCGTCGACGACCGTCCAGGCGGGGGCCTGGTTGGTCCCGCCCGCCGACAAGGTCGCCCCGTGGCAGTAGGTCGCCGCGCAGCGACCGCCCTCGAAGCGCGGCGTGGTCCCGCCGGTGCGCGCGAGCGTCCCCCACTCGAGCTCCGGCGTGCCGGTCACGTGCGAGAGATCCACCGGGACGGCGTGACACTCGTCGCAGGCCACCGCCTGCCGGATGGCGCCGTCGCGGAGGTGCGCCTGGTGCGCGCCCACGGCGGGCTCGGTGGTGGCGAGCTCGTTCTGGGTGCCCTGGGGCGGCGCGGCCGCGCTGGTCGCCCGGCTCGGATCGCCGTGGCAGAAGGTGCAGTTCGACTGCCAGGCCGCGCCGTGGCACAGGCCGCACGAGATGCCGCTGATCCCCCCGCCGAGGTCGGCGCCGTGACACTGCCGGCAGCCGTCGAGATCGCGGTTGGCCGCCAGCCCGTGCACGGTCGGGCTGAACCAGCCGTCGGGGTGGTACCGCTGCACGTCGATCCTGCCGTTCACGTGCATCCCGCCATTCAGGTCGATGCCGCCGCCGGGCAGGACGGTGCCGGGGTGACAGAGGTCGCAGCGGGTGGCGCCCGGGCCGTGGTCGAGCGGCGGCGCGCCGTGGCAGGTGCCGCACGCCGCCTGCGAGGGCCCGCCGGTCCAGGACGGCGTCCGGACGGTCCCTCCCGGCGGGAGCGTGGCGCCGTGACAGTACGTCGAGGCGCACGTTCCGCTGGCGGCGTCGAAGCGGGGCTGGGCGCCTCCCGCGCGCGCGGTGGGGCCGAACGCGAGGTCCACCACGCCATTTGCATGGGTCATGCTCTGCGGGAGCTCGTGACACTCGGTGCAGGCGATGGCGCGCGCGATGGCCCCGCCGGAGAGGTGCGCCTGGTGGGCGCCCACGCCGCGCTCGCTCGGCAGCGTCTCTCCGTGCGTGCCGGCGGGCGGCGCGGCCGGATCGCGCGCGCGCGCGGGATCCCCGTGGCAGGCCGTGCAGCCCTGCGGCGCCTCGACCACGCCGTTCAGGTGCCGGCCGCCGGCGACGTCGATCTCGCGCTCGGTGCCGGCTCGGATCGTCCCGGCGTGGCAGGTGCCGCAGTCGGCGCGCGCCGGGTGCGGCGGCGGCGGCGGAGCGCCGTGGCAGGCGCCGCAGTCGGGCGGGCTGCCCTTCGGGCGCACCACCGTCCAGACCGGCCGCGGGCTCGATCCGCCGGAGAGCGTCGGGCCGTGGCAGTAGACGTCGCAGCTGGCCGCGCCGGCATCCCACGCCGCGGCGTACCCGTTGGCGCGAGCGGCGATGCCGAGGATGACCCGGGTCTCGCCGTCCACGTGCGCGAGCGGGGCCTCGGGGCCCGGCGCCAGGTGGCAGGCCTCGCAGCCGAGCGGCGCCGTCACCCTGCCGCCGCCGACGTGGGCGGTGTGCGCCCCCACCGAGCGGACGGTGGTGTCCGACCGGCCGCGGCCGTCGAGGGGCGGCGCGCCGGTGGCGTTGTCGCCTCCGCCGTGGCAGCGGGTGCAGGCGACGGCCGCGGCGGTCTCCTCCACCCGGCGCTCCTTCCCGCAGGCGGCGAGGAGCAGCGCGGCGACGACGCAGGCGGCGAGCCTCATGGTTTCCCCTCACCGGCACGCAACGCGCGCCACGGGCCCCGGAACACCGGGCCATCCCGGCGAATCTACTGGTCCGAGAGAGGGAGCCTTTTGCTCGAGATCAAGCCGGCCTCGACCCGCCATGAGGTCGCGCGGGGTGCGGCGCGACAGCGCGCCGCAGGCGCGGGGACCCGCCTCGACCTCGGGGTGGGGGTCCACCGCGCGTCCAATCACCTAAAGTGAAAACGGGCGCTCAGCGGAACCGCGCCGCCGCCTCGAGGAGCCCCTCGCGCTCGCACGCCGCCGCGAAGCGGCGCGGGAGCGACTCGTCGCTCCCGAGCTGGACCGCCTGCGCGATGGCGTGCTCCGCCTCGGCGAGGCTGCCGGACATGCAGTGGAGGAGCGCCAGCCGGATCGCCTCGCGCTCGGAGAGCGGCTCCGCGAGTCCCTGCTCGGCCAGGGCGCTCACCGCCGCCCAGTCGTGGGCGCGGGCCGCCTCGACGGCGCGCCACCAGCGGACCTCGAGGGCGAGCGCCGGCGGGGCGTCCGGCTCCGCCGCGCGCCGGAGCCACGGGATCGCCTCCTCGGCGGAGGGGTACCAGGCGGCGTCGCGATCGAGGAGCGCTGGGAACTCTTCCACGGCGGAAAGCTACCTCGGAACGGTTGTCCCGCGCAGCGCCAGGACGGTCGGGCTCGACCGGCCGGCGCGGCCCGCCTATAGGTGGGGAGCCCTCGATGTGCTCGAGCCCCGCGCCCCTGGAGGCCCCCTGACGGCCCCTCCCCTCGACTGCGACTACATCGTCATCGGCTCCGGCTTCGGCGGCGCGGTCTCGGCCCTGCGCCTCGCCGAGAAGGGCTGGCGCGTGGCGGTGCTCGAGATGGGGAAGCGCTGGGCGCCCGCCGACTTCGCGCGCAGCAACTGGAACGTGCGCAAGTTCCTCTGGATGCCGCGGCTCCTCTGCCACGGCATCCAGCAGATCACGGTCCTCCGGGACGTGCTGGTGCTGCACGGCGCCGGCGTGGGCGGCGGCAGCCTGGTCTACGCGAACACGCTGCTGGTCCCGCCGGACCGCGCCTTCCAGGACCCGCGCTGGCCCGGGGGCGCGGGCTGGAAGGAACGGCTCGCGCCCCACTACGAGACGGCCAGGCGCATGCTCGGCGCGACGCCGGCGCCACAGGTCTTCCCGGCGGACGAGCTGCTGCGCGACGCGGTGCGGGACGCCACCGGCCGGAGCCCACCGCTCGAGCGGCACACCGTGGGCGTCTACTTCGGCGAGCCGGAGCGCACCGTCCCGGACCCGTACTTCGCCGGCGAGGGACCGGACCGGACCGGCTGCCGGCTGTGCGGCGAGTGCATGACCGGTTGCCGGTACGGCGCGAAGAACACCCTCGATCGGAACTACCTGCACCTGGCCGAGCGGCGAGGCGCGGTGATCCACCCCGAGACGCGCGTGGTGGACGTCCGGCCCATGGACGGGGGCGGCTACGAGGTCCACACCGTCCGGTCCACCCGACCGTTCGCGCGGAAGCGGCGGGTGCTCCGGGCCCGCGGGGTGGTCTTCTCCGCGGGCGCGATCGGGACGGTGAGGCTCCTGCTCGCCTGCAAGGCGTCCGGGAGCCTGCCGCGGCTCGGCGATCAGCTCGGCAACTACGTCCGCACCAACAGCGAGGCGCTGCTCGCGGTGCGGGCCCGCCGCGGCGACGTGGACTACAGCCGCGGGATCGCGATCACCTCGGGCATCCAGGCGGACGCCGACACCCACGTCGAGGTGGTGCGCTACGGCGCCGGGCACGACGCCATGTCGCTGCTGGCGACCTATCTCACCGGCGGCGGTCCCCCCTGGCCCAGGTGGTTGCGCTGGCTCGGGAACATGCTCCGCCACCCGGTGGACTTCCTCCACGCCCACGTGCCGTTCGGCTGGGCGCGGCGGTCGGCGGTGCTGCTCGTGATGCAGCCGCTCGCGAGCCACATGCGGCTCCGGCTCCGGCGCCGCCCGTGGGGGGAAGCGCTCGCGAGCGAGATCGACGGCGCGGCCCGGCCGCCCTCGTACATGCCGCTCGCCAACGCCATCGCGCGCCGGATGGCGGATCGCATGGACGGCATCCCGCAGAGCGGGCTCCACGAGGTGCTGCTCGGCGCCTCGAGCACCGCGCACATCCTGGGCGGCGCCACCCTGGGCGGGAGCCCGGCCGAGGGCGTCTGCGACGCGCAGGGACGCGTCTTCGGCCACGAGGGGCTCTACGTGGCGGACGGGAGCCTGGTCCCGGCCAACCTCGGCGTGAACCCGGCCCTCACCATCACCGCGCTGGCCGAGCACGTGATGAGCGGCGTGCCCGCCAACCCCGCGGGCGAGCGGCGGCCGGCGCCGCTTCCAGAGCGTGCGGGGTGACGGGGCGCCGACGACGACGCGCCGCGGTGGTCTCGCGGGGAGACTCCGAATTGGGGCTTGAGACGCACGCCCCGCGCGGAGCAGGCTCTGGAGAGACCGACAGACGCCGGCCGCATGGTCACCTTCCCTTCACACGGAGGTTTCATGGCGACGAAGGCTGAGAGGTTCCGGTACGAGATCGAGCGGTCCGGCCCGAAGAAGCCCAAGCAGCCACCAGCGCCCAGGCGCGCGAAGCCAGTGGAGACCTCCTCGCCCGGCGTGAGCGCCCCGGGTCGGCGGGCCGGCGGCCGGACCGAGTCGATCCGCGCCGGCAAGAAGGCGCAGTACGCGCTCGAGGACTCGGCCGGTAAGCCCTCGCGGAAGTCGACGCGCAAGGCGTCCAACCGCCAGAAGACCGACTCGCAGATGCGGCAGAAGCGGCGCACCGCGGAGGTGAGGCCGGAGACCCGGGCGGCGACGACGCGCTCGAGGTGAAAGCGGCACGTCTCGGCGCCGCCGCGTGAGGGTCGCAGCCGCTCCGCTGCGAGCGCGCGCTCGGCGCATCTCGGGGCGCTGGTGTTCAGGGTCCTCCCGGGGCAGGATGCTTCGGCGTTGACGCCCAACCGAACTGGACCACCCGCGGACGTCCGTCGAGTCCAGCTGCTGATCTTCTCGATCGCCTGGGTCGCGTTTGCGTACTTCCACCAGGGCGGCGGATGGAACCAGAACGCCCGCTTCGCGCTCGTCCGCGCCATCGTGGAGGAGGGGCGGTTCTCGATCGACTCGCACCTGCTCTACGCTCTCGACGGGGGGACGCGGCTCACACGCCTCCCCATCCGCGACGGGCGGTTCTCGCAGGGGGGCAACGACTTCGCGTTCTGGTGGCTCGATGCAGCAGGGCGCCCCGTACCGCTCGACGGACGGGCTTCCGGGATCGTGGCGGCGATCGATGCCGGCGATCGGACGGTCGAGATCGAGGTGGGACGCGACTCGAGGCTCCAGTTGCGCGTTCCGCCGGGGATCCCCATCTCGAAGGAAGGTGCCGCGGTACCCCTCGAGCTGGTGTCGGTCGGGGACGCGGTCGACCTGTCGACCGCCGTGACACCCGATGGACCTGCGGCGACGTCGGTCGTCGCGGGAGGACCAGGGGTCGTACCCACCGTCACCTTTCTCGAGCCGGGGCAGGTCGCTGCCACCGGCGACCTCTCCTGGGCCGCCGGGCACTTCCACCCCGCCAAGGCTCCCGGCACATCGTTCCTGGCCGTCCCCGCCTACTTCCTCCTCCATCAGCTCGATCGCCTGGCAGGCCTGGACGCGGATGACGTGTCGACCTTGACCCGAAACGCCTGGCTCACGTCGGTCTTCAGCGTGGGCCTGGTCGCGGCCCTCGGCTGCGTCATCTTCTTCCGGCTCGCCCTCGACGCATCGGGCGGCAGCGCCGTGGCCAGCCTGCTCGCCACGCTCACGTTCGCCTTCGGCACTCTGTACTTCCCCTACGCGACCACGCTCTACGAGCATGACATCGTCGCGGTCGCCCTCCTCGGCGCGCTCTACCTGCTCCACCGTGCGCGAGACGCGGCCGCCCGTCTTCCGGAGCAGGTCGTCAGGGCCCGGACCCTCGTCGCGCTCGCCGGCCTCTGCGCCGGGTACGCCGCGATTACCAACTACGTGGTCGCCGGAGCCGTGGTCCTGCTGGGCGCGTACCTCGTCCTCTCCGTGCGAGTGCCTCGTGGCTGGGCGTGGTTCTCGCTCGGGGTGCTCGGTCCGTTCCTGCTCATCTGCGGGTACAACCTGGCCTGCTTCTCGACGCCGTTCACGACGAACTACGCGCACGAGAGCCCGGCGTTCCAGAGCGGCGACGGCGCCCTGCTCGGGGTGTTCCTCCGTCCACGCTGGGAGGTGCTCGCGGCCGTGCTCGTCTCGCCGTACCGCGGCCTCTTCTTCGGTGCGCCCGTGCTGGTGATGGGGGCGTACGGACTCGTCGCCTGGGTCCGACGGCCCGAGACACGCGGGCTGGCGTGGCTCTCCATCACGATGACCGTCTTCTTCCTGCTGGTCGTCATGACGTTCAATGGCTGGCACGGCGGGTGGGCGGTTGGGCCGCGTTACCTGGTCCCCGCGATCCCGTTCCTCGCGCTCCCCCTGGCAGCTGCCTTCGGCCGATTTTTCAGGACGACCTCGATACTCGCGGCCTTCTCGATCGCGACGATGCTGCTCGTCACCGCCGTGGATCCGCAGGCGCCTGAGGACGTCCGCCGCCCGCTCACACAATACGTGTGGCCCCTATTCACCGAAGGACGCGTGACGCCCCTCCTGGAAGCAGGCCGAGACGAGGCCCTGCGCTTCTATGAAGGGACGCTCCGGGCGAACGGCGAGCCCGACGCCGCGCGGGCGCTGCGCGTCTCCTCGCTGCGAGGCCAGATCGACGCGGCCATCGACGCCGGAGAGCCTGCGCCGCTCCAGGTGATCACCGGCCCGGACGGGCGGCGCGACCTCGCCATCTCGGACCTCCCGACGCTCGCGGGCCCGGTGTCGGTGAATCCCGTCGGCTTCTACGAGGGCGGCAGGTACCACCTGTTTTCGCCGCGCTCGAGCGCGGTCCGGTGGAACGCGTTCAACGCCGGCGAATTCGCCTTCGAGCGCAGCCGCGCGAGCCTCATCCCCTTGCTGGCAGTCGCCGCCACGCTGGGCGCGCTCGCATTCCGGTGGGCGAGAGAGATCGATCGCCGCCGTCCCGGATGACGGCGGTCCCTGGCGGCCCGTGTCCCACATCCCCGCATCCCTCGCGGATGGTTCGCGGGATCACGCGATACGCCTGCGCGGACCGCCCGCGTAAGGTCCGCTGCGGGTGAGGGGCAGGCGTCGGTTCGGAATCCGGGGGGAGCTCCAGAGCCGGCGCCGCCCCTCGCCGCCAGCCGACGGGAGGATGCCGTGATCCACTACTTCGACCGAGAGGGCGCCATCTGCGGCGAGTCGTTCCCCCGCAACTGGACCATGAACCGCGCGTTCGTCACCTGCGCGGCGTGCGCCAGCTTCCTCGCGAACGAGGGGCACGAGCGGTTCAGCGGGTCAGCCCCCCGGCTCGGCGTGAAGGTCGCGACCTCCTCGCTCCGCCTCCGCTAGGTCCGCACGCCATCCCTGCCGGGGAGGCTCGCCCCGAGCGGCGGGCAGCGCGAGCAGGGGCGTCGGGGATCGCGGCGGCGCGCGAGGTTGCGCATGCGGGCGGACTCGTACGCCGCGGGCACCGCACCGGGTGCGCTCGGACGCGCGCCGGCCATCCGTTGACATGACCCGCACGGCGCCGGACCCTTGGATCCTGGGAGGTGCCCCGTGAGATGGATCGTGGGTCTCGACCTTCAGCGCCGGAGCGCCGGAGCGCTGCAGCTGGTGAGATGGCTCGCCCGCGAGAGTCGCGCCGCGGCTGGCGAGCGCTTCGACGGCGTTCACGTCCTGGAGGACGAGCACCTCGAGCTCGTCCTCCGCTACCACCACCTCGACGACGTCCTCGCGTCCGCCCGGAGCGCCGCCGAGGAGAGCCTCCGCCACGAGGGGGTCGACGCGCTCGTGCGCGACGTGCAGCTCGTCCAGGGGGCCGACGCGGCCGAGGCGCTGCGCGAGGCCGCCGCGGCCCAGGGCGCCGACGCCCTGGTGGTGGGGAGGGCCGCGCCGGGCGCCGCCGGCCTCCGCATCGTGCGGCTCGGGCGCGTGGCGCGCCGGCTGCTGCGCGGGACGACCCTGCCTGTGGTGGTGGTCCCCCCCGACGTCCGGGCCGACGCGCTCGGCGACGGGCCGCTCGTCGCGCTGACGCGCCTCGACGCGCGCTCGGAACGGACGGCCGCCTTCGCGGGCGCGCTGGCGGGGGCGCTCGGCAGGCCGCTCGCGCTGGTGCACGTGATCCCGCCCTCGGTGGAGCAGGCGGCGCCGTACTTCCCGGCCGACGTCGGCGCGAAGATCGCGGCCGAGCAGCGGGCCCGCGGCGAGGAGGCGCTCGCGGCCTGGGTCTCCGCGTCCGGGCTCGCGCCGGGCCTCACCGCGGTGCTGCAGGGGAACCCGGTGGACGCGGCGCTCTCCTTCGCCGTGTCCCACCGGGCGCCGCTCCTGCTGGTCGGCGCCCGGCCGCTCCACGGCGTCGCGGCCATGCTCGCCTCGGGCACCGCCTCGGTGCTGGCCTCGGTGGCGCCGCTGCCGGTGGTGGTGGTGCCGTCGCCGTAGCAGGTGGTCGCCGTCCTGGGGTTAGCCCGAGGTCCACCGCGACCAGCTGGTCTTGCGGCCATTCGTGTCGCAAGACCAAAGGGGCAATTCGAGAGAGCGCGCGCGCCGGCGATTGTCAGCCCTGGGGCGTTCGGCCCATCATGCCCGCAGACATGGGCGAGGACGAACGGGAAGCCGGGGGGGCTGTCCCTCGGTCCATGGCAGGGCACGCCGTCCCGGAAGCCGCCGCGCCGGGACGCACCGCGGCAGCGTCGCCCACCACGCCATCCGACCCGACGCATCCGGAGGCGAGGCGGGAGCCGGAGCGCGTCCTGCGGCCCGGCGAGCGCCTGGGCCGCTTCGAGATCACGCGCGAGCTCGGCCGCGGCGGGTTCGCGGTGGTGTACGAGGCGCGCGACACGGTCCTCTGGCGCACCGTCGCGCTGAAGCTCGTGCGGGCCTGCGACGCGCCCGCCGACGAGCTTGTCCACGAGGCGGAGGCAGCGGCGGCGCTCCAGCACCCGTGCATCGTCACGCTCCACGAGCTCGGGGTCGCGCCGGGCGGCTACTACCTGGTCTTCGAGCGGCTCGAGGGGGAGACGCTGGCGGAGCGCCTGCGGCGCGGCCCCTTGAAGCCGCGCGAGGCGCTGGCGCTGGCGGTGGACGTCGCGCGCGCGCTCGATCACGCCCACGCCCGCGGGGTGGTGCACCGGGATCTCGAAGCCCGGGAACGTGTTCCTCTGCCGCGACGGCGCCGTGAAGGTCCTCGACTTCGGCCTGGCTGCGCTCTTCGGCTCCCCCGCGCCGCTCGGCGCCACCCCGGGGTTCTCGGCGCCGGAGCAGCTGCAGGGGCTGGCCGGGGACGAGCGCTCCGACGTCTACGCCGCGGCGGCGACGCTGTGCGCGACGCTGGGCCAGGGCGCCCCCGGGGACGCCGGCGCCCCGCCCTCGCTCCGCGGCCTGCCGCGCGCGCTCTCCCGGATCCTGGAGGAGGCCCTCAGGGCCGAGCCGGAGCGGCGCCCGGCCGACGGCCGCGCCTGGCTCTCGCGCCTGCTGGCCGCCCGGGCGCAGCTCGCGGCGGCGCGGGTCCGGGTCGGGCTCCTGAGCGCCGCGGCCGTGGTGGTGCTCCTCGGGGCGGCCTCCCTGATCGCGGCCGCGAACCGGCCCGGGAGCGACAGTCACCAGGCGCGCGATCTGCTCGTCGGCGCGGAGGCTGCCTGTGACGCGGACAGGCGCGCGCTCTGCATCGCCCTGCTCCGCCGCGCCATCGCGGTCGACCCGGCCTTCGCCGCGGCGCAGTACCGGCTGTCCCGCGCGCTCGCCCACCCCGCGCAGCCGCGGGAGGAGGCGCAGGCCGCCATCGAGGCCGCGCTCGCCCATGCCGGCCGCCTGTCGCCGCGCGACCGCCTGCTCGCGGGTGCCTGGAGGCTGCACCTGGCGGGCGACGAGCGCGGCGCGCACGAGCTGTGCGACCGCGCCGTCCGCGCCTTCCCCGACGACGCGATCGCCTTCCTGCGGGCCGCCGAGATCCGCTTCGCCGACGAGGACTACCCGCGCGCGCGCGAGCACGCCGAGCGCGCCCACGCCCTGGCGCCGGAGAGCCGCCCGGCCGCGCTCCTGGCGATCAACTCGCTCCTGGCGATCGGGCGCGTCGGGGAGGCGGAGGCCCGCGCGCGCGGCCGGATCGCGACGGAGCCCCTCGAGGCCCAGGCCCACGCCATGCTCGCCCGTGCCCTCGCCGCCCAGGGCCGCGAGGCCGAGGCGGCGAGCGTCATGGCGCGCGCGATCACCCTGGGCGGGGAGAGCTACCGGGCCTCGCTGGCGCGGAACCTCCTGGCGCTGGGCCGCCACGCGGACGCCGAGCGCGAGGCCCTCGCGTTCATCGAGGAGGCGCGCCGGATCCGCGACCGGGCCGCCGCGGGCGAGGATCTCCACGCCGCGCAGTTCGGCGTCGACGCCGGCCGCTGGCTCGTCGCCGAGGCCCTCGCCTGGCGCGGGCGCCTCCGCGAGGCCAGGGACCGGCTGGGCGAGCACGGCGGGCTCGCCCAGGCGCGGGCGCTGCTCGCGAGCGGCGACCGCGACCTGGCCCGCGCGCGGCGCGAGCTCGAGGCGGCCCTGGAGCTCCCCGACGTCCTGCCGATTGGCCCGGCCCTGCTGGCGGACGCCGGGGACCTCGCGCGGGCGGAGGAGCTGGCGCGACGCCTCGACCCCGCCAGCGCGGGCGCCCGGCTCCACCGCGCGGTGGCCGCCTGGCGCGCCGGGGGGCGCTCGCCCCCCTTCGTGCGGCGGCGACCGCGGGCGATCCCTACGCGGCCTTCTTCCTGGCCGAGGCGGCGCAGGCGCGCGGGGACGCCGCGGGCGTGGTGGACGCGGTCCGCCGGTTCGAGCGAGCGCGCCGGATCGTGCCGCCCTGGGGCGCGCCCGCCGCCCGCCTCGGGATGTTCTGCGCGACCGCGCAGCCGCGCAGCCAGGTCATGCTCGCCCGTGCCCTGGCCGAGCTCGGCGACGAGGCGGGGGCGCGGGCGGTGACGGGCGAGCTGCTCGAGGAGCTGGCGGCGGCCGACCCTGGGCTGCCGGTGGTGGCGGAGGCCCGCTCCGTCAGGCTGGGCGGGCCCCGCGCCCCAGCACCGATCGCAGCCGCGCCAGCGCCTCGTCCAGCCGGTCCGGCGGCACCGCGGTGAAGCAGAGGCGCACGAAGGTCCCGTAGTCCGCCCCCGCTGCCGCGCCGGGCGTGAGCAGCACGCCCGCGGCGAGGCACCGCTCGAGGAAGTCCGGGAGCCCCTCTCCCGCCCGGAAGGACGGCGCCACGTCGAAGAACAGGAACGTCCCGCTCTCCGGCGGCGGGACGCCGAGCGCCTCGGCCGCGCACCGGCCCGACGCGGCGTACAGCGCGCGCGTCTCCGCGAGCCAGTCCTCCTCGCCGAGCGCGCGCACGGCGGCGTGCTGGAAGGGCGTCGGCGCGCAGTAGGTCTCGAAGGTCTGGACGCCGCGCACGGCCCGCATCACCTCGGGCGGCCCGTGCGTGTATCCCACGCGGGCGCCCGCCATCGCGTACGCCTTCGAGAACGAGTGGGTCGCGATGGCGCGATCGCGGAAGTCGGGGAGCGTCCAGATCGGCGGCGGGGTGGCCACGTAGGCGAGGTCCTCGTAGACCTCGTCCGCGATCACCCACAGCCCGTGCCGCGCCGCGATCCGCCCGAGCGCCGCGGCGACGTCCGGCGGGAGCACCCGGCCGGTCGGGTTGTTCGGGCTGTTCACGTAGATGGCGGTGGTGCGCGGCGTCACCGCCCGGGCCACCGCGGCCTCGGGGTCGAACCCGGGCGCGCCCAGCCGGTCGAAGAACGGCACCTCGACCGGCACCCCGCCGCGGGCCGCGACGATGCCGCGGATGAGCGGCCAGTAGGGGCCGAGGACGATCACCTCGTCCCCCGGATCGACCACCGTGTGCACCACCACCGCGAGCCCGCAGGTCGCGCCCAGCATGACCTGCAGCGCGTCCCGGTCGACCCGCTCGCCGTGACGCGCCAGGAGCCGGGCCGCGAGGGCGTCGAGCAGCGCCGGCTCGCCCTGCACCGGGGCGTAGGCGTGGAGGCGCGGGTGGTCCGCGCCGCGCTGGGCCTCGGCGCGCGCCGAGGCGGGCGGCTCGCGCCAGGTGTCGCCGACCTGGAGCGGGAAGATTGGTCCAGGGAGCGCGCGCGCACGCTCGGCCAGCGCGCTGTAGACGCTGTCGGAGAGGGTCGCGGTGGTAGGGGAGACCTCGGGGTGACGGGCCATGGGCAGAGCGTACCGCGGGGCGCGGCCGCGCGCCGCGGATGGCCGCCGGGCTGCCGCTCGACCTGGACTCAGCCCAGCCCCAGCTCCCGCATGCGCCGCCAGAGCGTGCTGCGCGACAGCCCGAGCGCCCGGGCCGTCTCCGCCCGGCTCCAGCGGTGTGCCTGGAGCGCCGCCTCGATCGCGCCGCGGTCCGCCTCGCCCCCGCCGTGCGCGTGGGTGAGCGCGGGCCGGGGAGCGGACGGCGGAGCGGACGGCGGAGCGACCGCGGCCGCGACGGCGACCGGGCGGCGGCGGCGGCGGCGGCGGCGGACCCCGACAGCACCTCCGGCGGCAGGTCCTCCGGCTGCAGCGTCTGTCCGCGGGCCACGGTGGCCGCGTACTCGAGGGCGTTCTCGAGCTCGCGAACGTTGCCCGGCCAGGCGTAGGACAGGAGCGCCCGGAGGGCCTCGGGCGAGAACCGGAGCGAGCGGCCGGCGCGCGCCTCGACGCGCGACAGGAGCACCCGCGCCATCGGCTCGATGTCCTCCCGTCGCTCCCTGAGCGGCGGCAGCTCGAGCGGGAAGACCCGGAGCCGGTAGTACAGGTCCTCGCGGAAGGTGCCCTCGGCCACGGCCTTGCGCAGGTCGCGGTTGGTGGCGGCGATGATGCGCGCGTCGGCCTGGCGCGCCTGGTTCTCGCCCACCCGCTCGTAGGTGTGCTCCTGCAGCACGCGGAGCAGCTTCACCTGAAGGTGGAGCGGCAGGTCCCCCACCTCGTCGAGGAAGAGCGTCCCCTGGGATGCGGTCGCGAAGCGACCCGGACGATCGCGCGTCGCGCCGGTGAACGCGCCCCGCACGTGGCCGAACAGCTCGCTCTCGAGCAGCTCGCCGGGCAGCGCCGCCACGTTCACCGCCACGAACGGCCCGCTCCGGCGCGGCGAGTGGGCGTGGATGATCCGCGCCATCACCTCCTTGCCGGTGCCGCTCTCGCCGGTGACGAGCACCGAGGCCTCGCTGTACTGGAGGCTCTCCACCAGGCGCATCACCCGCCCCATGGACCGCGAGCGGCAGATGAGGCCGCTCGCGGCCAGCGGTCCGGAGGACTCCACCTGCTCCTCGTCCGCGGGGCGCAGCACCACCAGGTAGCGGGCGTCGCGCGCGCACACGCCGTGCGGATCGTTCTGGAGCGGCGCCGCCGTGATCGACAGGAGGTGCGAGGCCCCGGAGCCGGTGCGGAGCAGCGCCCGCCAGCCCTCGCGCTTCTCGCCCGCGAGGAGCGCCTGACGGACCGGCCCGCCGGGGCCGAACAGCTCCGACCCGAGCAGCGTCTCGACCGGCGCCCCCAGCGTTCGCGCGACGGCGCCCTCGCCGAGCAGCGCGTCGAGCCGCGCGGACACGTGCCGGACCCGGAACCGGTCGTCGAGCGCCATGCAGACGCGGCCCAGCGATCCGAAGGCGGCGTTCACCGCGGCGAAGGCGATGTCGGCAGGCAAGGTCGTCGTCTCGCTCATGTGCCGCAGGCTGGCACGTTTCGTCGCGTCTTGAAACGCGACGTTTCGTCGCACTGCTACATCGCGTCTCGGATCCTGGCGCCAGGCCTCTTTCAAGCACCTGATTTCACGAGTCATGCCGTGGGCACGGGGCCCGCAAAGAGAGTCGAAGCGCGTCCTGTCCCACCGGGATCGAAGCGACGCGAGGGAACGACACACCCGCAGGGCCGCAACCATCCACCCACGGAGAGGGGACCGAATGCGCAGCATCCTTCGAACCATCATGACGAGCGCCGCGGTGGCGAGCCTGGCGCTCACCCTGCCCGCCCGCGCCGCCGACCCGGATCCGGATCAGCAGCAGAAGCTCGACAACCTGACCAAGGAGGTCGAGGCGCTCAAGCAGCAGGTGAAGCGGACCGAGGAGAAGTCCCTCGCGCACTGGCTCACCATCGGCGGCGACTACCGCTTCCGGCTCGACTCGCTGCGCGGCGAGGTCCCCAGCTACTGGCAGTTCATGGGCCCCACCGTGATGCCGGTGCTGACGCCCGGGTACAAGCCCGAGAACGACACGCTCATGTCCAACCGCTTCGGCCTCAACCTCAAGGCCAAGGCCACCAAGAACGTGACGGTCACGACGCGCCTCCTGATGTACAAGACGTTCGGCAACAGCACCGCCGACGCCACCAACGCCGGCTTCTTCGCCGATCGGGCCTTCATCATGGACGGCACCATCGGCCACGTCCCGAGCGACAGCATCCTGCGCGTCGACCAGGCGTACGCCACCTGGAGCAACATCCTCGACCAGCCGATCTGGTTCTCGGTGGGGCGCCGCCCCTCCACGGGCGGCATCCCCACCCACCTCCGCCAGAACAACCCGAAGCCGGGGGTAACGGCGGCATCCCCGGGCTGCTGGTCGACTACGCCTTCGACGGCATGACGCTCGGGTACGCGCCCGAGATCGACGCGCTTCCCGGCGCCTACGCGAAGCTCTGCTACGGCCGCGGATTCGAGAACGGCATCACGACAGCCGGAGGGAACGGACTGCACGACACCGACATGCTCGGCGATCCACGTCATCCCGTACGACACCGACCCGCTCTACATCAACCTCCAGTGGAACCGGGGCTTCAACATCTTCGACCAGCCGGTGATCCCCGGGAACGCTTCTCGGCTTCCCCGGCGAACCGCGGTGGACCTCGGCGACATCGACTGGTACGGCGATCACCGCGCTCAGCACCCTGAAGAACGTCGGCCCCGGGACGCCTCAACCTCGTTCGCGCCGGCGCGGCCTGAGCATCACCCACCCGAACGACAAGCACGACGCCTGCTCGCCGGCTTCCCGGGCTCGCGCGACTCCGGCGCCGGCCTGCCGGGGAACGGCCCGCGAGCAACAAGACCGGCTACGGCGGTCTACGTCGGCGTCCGGTACGATCTGAACCAGAACCGGCACGAAGATCGGCGGCGAGTACAACTACGGCACCAAGGACTGGATCGCGCTTCGTTCCCGCGGCGGACGACATGTGGACCAGCAAGCTCGGCACCCGCGGCAACGTCTACGAGGCGTACCTGATCCAGGAGCTCAAGCTGGCGCCGATCTCCTCCTTCGTCGAGCAAGACGTTCTTCCGCGTCGGGTACCAGTACTACGACTTCCAGTACACGGGCAGCAACAACTGGGTCGGGGCGCCGGTGAAGATCTCGGATCTGGCGACAGCCCCATGAACGCCCAGATCTTCGTCCCCGATCGAAGAACGCGCAGGACCTGTACGCGACGTTCGAGGTGAAGTTCTGAGAGGAGAGGGCGGGGGCGGACGCTCCCGCCCTCCCGCAAGGAGGGCAGTCATGAAACGTTTCGCGATCGTGTTCCTGTTGTTCGCCGCCGCCGTTGCGGCGGCCGTCTTCGCGTCCCCGGCGTCTCGTCGGCGGACGAGATCAAGATGGTCGGCGTCATCACGAAGATCGAGATCTCGGGGCAAGGACGCCAAGACCGCGACGGCGACGCTCAAGGACAACAAGACCGACGAGCTGGTGACGGTGATCGTCAACGACGACCTGACGCTGGACAAGTTCAAGGACCACCGGATCGTCGACGGGCGACGAGATCCGGCTGAAGTACGAGGTCAAGGACGGGAAGAACGTCAGCAAATATTTCCGCAAGACCGCGGGCTGCTGACGGCGGGCCGCCCGGGGGAATCCCGGGCGACTCGCCACGAAGGGGAGGGGAGCGTGAAGCGCGTTTCGATCGTGCTGTTCCTGTTGCTGGTCGCCGGCTCCGCCGCCCAGGCGAAGGAGCACCCGGGCAAGGCGTACATCGAGAAGAACGGCTACCAGGGGCCGTCGACGTGCGAATGGGGGTGCCACCCCGGCACGGCGAAGAAGTTCCTCTCCACCGTCCACTGGAAGCACGCCTCCCGGTGGACAACGTGGAGAACGTGGATCCGGGGAAAGAGTACGGGATGAAGAACCGCATCTACACGATGTGCAACGGCAACGACATCGTGAACAACCTCAAGGAGATCCCCGCCGAACCCGAAAACGGGGAAGACGAAGTTCACGGGCTGCAACACCTGCCACCCGGGGAACCACATCAGCGACGTGGGGAGCACCGGGACGGAGGCGGAGAGCCGCGATCGACTGCCTCGTGTGCCACTCCTCCGACGTACGATTACCGCCAGCGGAAACCGTTCAAGGACGAGAAGGGCCGGGTCGTGATGGGGCAGGACCGGAGCGTCAAGGCGGCGATGGCCGTCGGGAAGCCGGGCGTCAAGAACTGCATGATCTGCCACGAGGCGGCGGGCGGCGGCGTGCTCGTCAAGCGGGGCTTCTCCTTCACGAAGGAGACCGACGTCCACGCCGCGAAGGGGATGGTCTGCGTCGACTGCCACGGCGGCGAAGGACCACCGGATCCCGACGGGCTACGACCCGAACAACTGGGCCAACGACGGCGTGCGGGTCGCCTGCGCGGACTGCCACGGCGAGAAGCCCCACAAGGACGAGGATGCCAACCGCCACACGGCGCGGATCGCCTGCCAGACGTGCCACATCCCCCGGACCGGCGGCGCGGTGGCGAAGGACTTCACGAAGTGGACCCAGGGGTCCGACGGGTTCTACGAGCCCACCACGCTCCGCATGGAGGCCAACGAGACGGCGCCGGTGTACGCCTGGTACAACCGGACCGTGGCCAACACCCCGCACTTCATCGGCCCGAAGGGAAGCCGGGCGGACAAGGAAGAGCCGGATCTACCCGTTCAAGATGTACGAGGGGAAGGCGTACTTCGACCGGAAGACCGGCCAGCTCCTCTCGATGGATTTCGCGCCGCCGATGGCCACCGGCGACACCCTCGCCGGCGTCGCCTCCGCCGCGAAGACTCGGCATGAAGGATCCGGCGAGTACGAACGCCGGTCCCCGGCTGGCAGACGGTCTACTTCGGCAGCAGCCACCTCGTGACGAAGGAGAAGGCCCTTTCCTGCGCGAACTGCCACGCGCAGAACGGCGTCCTGAACTTCAAGGACGCTCGGCTACTCCGAGCGAGGAGATCCGCAAGCTGACCTCCGCCGGGATCTACTTCGACAAGATGACCGCCAAGCAGAAGGAGGAGTGGTAGCCCCGCTCCCGTGAGCCGCGCCGCAGGGGCGCGGTCCGAACGACCCCCTCGTCACGGAGCGATCAGCACGCTCCGTGATCGAGGGGGTCGCCGCGTCGTGGGGCCGCGCCGTGGCCGCGGCGTGAGCTTCGCCCGCCGGGCTGGTCGCGCGGGCCGCGCGCGCTCAGACCTGCGCGCTCGCGCCGGCCGCCGCGACGCCGCGCCGGAAGGCCTCCTCGTTCAGGCCGAGGTCGGCCCGGCGGCCGTGGAGCGCCTGCCGGATGGTGGCGAGGAAGGTCTCGGGCGGGAAGAGCCCGGTCGCCGCCTGCGAGCGCGCCGAGCGCCACCATGTTCTTCACCAGTGGCGACCCGAGCTCGCGGGCGATCTCGGAGCACGGCACGCCGACCACGCGCACCGAGCGGGCCGAGCCGCCGGCGGCGCGCGGATGATCGAGCGTCGTAGACCACCACCCCGCCCGGCCGGACCGCCGGCGCGAAGCGGGCCAGGCTGGGCCCGTTGAAGGCCACCAGCACGTGCGGCGCGGTCACGTCCGGCGAGAGCACCTCGCCGGCGGCGAGCCGCACGTCGGCGAAGGAGGTCCCGCCCCGCGACTCGGGCCCGTAGCTCGGGATGTGCGTCGCGTCGAAGCCCCTCGTTGACGGCGGCGCGCGCCACCAGCGCGGCGACGGTCTGGGCGCCGTCGCCGCCGGCGCCGGCCAGCTTGAGCCCGATCCTCGTCGCCGAAGCGCGCGCGCGGGAACCCGTGGCAGAAGCGCGGCGCCGGCGCGGCGCCGGCGCCGATGGCGCCGAGCAGCGCGTCCGGCCTCGAAGACCGGCGTGCGCCACGCGCTCGCCCACGACTCCCCCGGCGACGTCCTTCTTCACGCCGAGCGGGAAGACCGGGAGCATCCGCTCCCGCACGAAGCGCTCGGCCTCCTGCGGGCGTGGCGCGCAGGTGGACCGGGCACTCCGAGAGCACCTCGACGAACGAGAAGCCGGCGTCGCGGGCCTGCAGCGCGAGCGCCTTCTCGATGGCCTTCGCCGCGCGGCGCCGCTGCTTCGCGTCGAAGAGCGCCACCCGCTCCACGTACACCGGCCCGTCGAGCTGGGCGATCAGCTCCGCCATCTTGAGCGGCTGGCCCATGGTCCGGTCCCGCCCTCCGGGCTGGTGGTGGTCCGCTGCCCGATGAGCGTGGTCGGGCGCGAGCTGCCCGCCGGTCATGCCGTAGACGGCGTTGTTCACGAAGACCACGCTGATCGGCACGCCGAGCTGCGCCACGTGGAGGATCTCGGTGAGGCCGATGGAGGCGAGGTCGCCGTCGCCCTGGTAGCGAGACCACGATGCTGGCACGGGTTCGCGAGCTTGTGGCCGAGCGCGACCGCGGAGGCGCGCCCGTGGGCGGCCTGCGTGTTCCCCACGTCCAGGTAGTAGTAGAGGAACACCCCGCACCCGACCGGCGACACGGCCACGGTCCGGTCCTGGAGCCCGAGCCGGTCGATGGCCTCGGAGAGGTAGCGCTGCACCAGGCCGTGCCCGCAGCCGGGGCAGTGGTGGGTGCTGCGCGCCTTCAGCCCGGCGCCGTGGTCGTGCCGGTCGAACCGCTCGTAGAAGACGCTCACGCCCGTGCCTCCTTCGCGCACGAGGCGCGCACCGCGTCCACGATCTCGCGCTGCGACGGGAGCACGCCCCCGCCGCGGCGCACGTGCCGGAGCTCGATCCCCGCCCCGGCCCCGGCGTGCGAGAGCGCCAGGCGGAGCTCGTCCTCGAGCTGCCCCGGGCTCGCCTCCACCACCACGATCCGCCGGGTCTGCTCCGAGGAGCGGCAGGAGCGACCGGATCGGGAAGGGCCAGACGGTCTGGGGGCGGAACAGCCCCGCGGCGATCCCCTCGTCGCGGAGGACGCTCCACCGCACCGCGGGCGAGCTGCGCCGGGGTGTTGCAGGCGACCAGCAGCACCTCGGCGTCCTCGCAGCGGTAGGTCGCGGCGCGCTGCTCGGCGGCCATGCGCGCGTACTTGCCGGTGAGGTGGACGTTGTGCGCCTCCTGGTCGACCGGCTCGAGCTGGATGGAGGTGACGAGGTTCCGGCGGTGGGCCGCGTCGCCGGCGACCGCCCAGGACGGGAGCCCGGGCCGGACGGCCTGCGACGGCAGGCTCACCCTCCCGGTCATCTGGCCGAGGAAGCCGTCGGCGAGGACCACCACCGGGCTGCGGTACCGGAAGGTGAGCTCGAAGGCGAGCATGGTGAGGTCGAGCATCTCCTGCGGCGTGGCCGGGGCCAGGACCACCGCCTGCGTGTTGCCGTGGCCCAGGCCGCGGCAGGCGAGCTTCAGGTCGGCCTGCTCCGGGCCCGACGTTCCCGAGCCCGGGGCCGGCCCGCATCACGTTCACGAACACGCCGGGCAGCTCCGCGCCGATCATGTACGAGATCCCCTCCAGCATCAGGCTGAAGCCGGGCGAGGAGGTGAACGTCATCGCCGCGCAGCCCGGCGGCGCCGCAGCCGAACATCATGTTCACCGCGGCCACCTCGCTCGGCGCCTGGAGGAAGTTGCCGCCCAGGCGCGGGAGCAGCTTCGCCATGAGCTCCGCGCCCTCGGTGGAGGGCGTGATGGGGTAGCCGAAGAAGTGGCGGCAGCCGGCGAGCAGCGCGCCCGACGGCGGCGGCGTGCGCGCCCTTCATCATGACCGCCTGCCCCGCCGGGAGCGGGACGGCGGCCGGCTCGACGTCCGCGGAGCGGGCGGCGGCGGGACGGGGTGCCGGCGGGGCCGCGCCGCCCGACGCCTCGGCGGAGCCTGCGGCCACGAGCCCGTAGGGCTCCGGGCAGGCCTCGATGCACAGACCGCAGCCGTTGCATTCGTCGAGCGACAGCACGATGGGGACGAAGCCGCTGGCCGGGTGGATCTCCGCACCGCTGGTCGAGGCAGTCCCGGGCGCAGGCCGCGATGCACCGGCCGCAGGCCTTGCAGTACTCCGAGTGAAGGACCGGCTTGGAGCGTGCTGCCGCGACAGCCATCGAGCCTCCGGGGGGGACGGAAGCGTCGGATTGTCGCATCGAACGGCCTTCGGAAACAGGGCCGAGGCTACTTCGGCGCCTCCGGCGGAGGCGTCACCGTCACGTCGAGCACGGCCCGGAACGCCTGGCCCGGCCCGAGCACGCTGCAAACCGTGGTGCCCGGCGCGATCCCCTTCAGCTCGACCCCTTCGGGGCCGTTCTCGATCAGCGCGACCTTGGGATCGTCGCAGAGGAACGCGCTGGCCGGGCACCTGGCCAGCCCGGCCTGGCAGAGCTTCACCACCTCGCCCACCGAGAGCCGCACCGGCGTGCCGCCCTCGGCGCGGGCGGCGACCGCCAGGAGGAGCGCCATGGCTGCCAGGGTCTGCCTCATCGATCGGCCTCCGCGTCCCGGCCGCTGGCGCGGGACCCCGTCAGTATAGGGGGCCGGGGGAAGGACGGCGGCACGCCCCTGCGCCATCCGCCCCCCCGACCAGGCCAATGGTCCGAGGAGAGGGCCGTTTCCTCGTGCGACATGCGCCGGATGGCGGTCCCGAAGGGGAACGGCCAGCCTCCTCGAGGGAACGGGACACGGCTCTGCTTGCGCCGCCTCGTCGCGCGCGTGCGTGCCGGGTCTCCCCGGATCCCAGACCGAAGGAGGAGATCCCATGACCACCCGCATCGCGCTCCTTGCCGTCCTCGCCGCCCTGCTCGGGCCCGCGCCCGCGCGAGCCATCGCGCCTGGCCAAGCCCAGTCGTCCGCGCCAGCGACGCTGGCGAACCTGCAGGCCGCCTTCGAGACCGACACGCACGCCCAGGAGCGCTACGCGGCCTTCGCGGAGAAGGCGGACCAGGAGGGATACCCCGGGGTCGCCCGGCTCTTCCGGGCCGCGGCCCGTTCCGAGCAGGTCCGCGCCGGAAACCACGCGCGCGCCCTCCGCCATCTCGGTGGCGAGGTCACGCTCCCGGCGCCGGCGCGGATCACCGTGAAGGCCACCCGCCAGAACCTCCTCGACACGCTGGCGCAGGAGAACGCCGAGCGCACCGACGGCTACCCGCGGCTGGTGCGCCAGGCGCGCGCGGAGGGCGACGGCGAGGCGGTGCTCAGCTTCACCCTGGCGCACGCGGCCGAGCGGAGCCTCGTGAACCTCTATCAGGTGGCGCTCGCCGACCTCGCCCGCATGCGGCAGCCGGGTGCCGCGCTCCACGTGTGCACGTCCTGCGGGCACGTCGTGCGAGGGGACGTCTCCGGCGAGTGCCCGGCTTGTCTGGCGGGTCGGGAGGCCTTCGAGCGCGTGGCGTGAGGGCTAGGGGAACGGCTCGGCACGATCGAGCTCGAGGCGCTCGACCTGCCAGCGCGCGTACGGCTGCTCCCGGCCGTCCAGGCGCCACGCGGCCTCGAGCCGGAACGGGACGCGCGCTCCGTCCACCTCGCGGTAGTCGGCGTACCGGCCGCTGAAGGGCGTCAGGACGCCGCGACCGTCCACGTCGCGGTACCGCTCCGCGGTGAAGAGGTCGGGAAGTCCGTCCAGTCCGAAGTGGAAGATCGCCTCGACGGTGCGCCCGCCCACCCGCAGCGTGGCGCGGGCGCTCTGCTCGTCGAGCGGCGCCCAGGTCACGTAGCGCGCGTCGAGGAGCGCGGTCGGGAGCCAGGTGAGCTCGCCCAGGAGCCGGAGCAGCGCGCCCTGATCCAGCTCGGGACCGCGGGCGTCGGCGAGGGTCCAGGTGGAGGCGGCGACGATCCACATGTTGCCCTCGCCGGCCGCGCTCCGGTCGCGCCCGTCCACCCATACCCCGGGCGCCATCCTGATGCGCCCCCACCAGACGAAGCCCGGTGGATCGGCAGAGAGATACTGGGTGCCCCTGATCGCGCGCCAGCGCCCGCCGGCGAGGAACGTCCCGCCGTGGCGGAGCCGCGCCGTCCGGACGGGCGCCCTGCGGAGCGCTCCGGAGACCTCGGCGTAACGGCGCACCGGCGGCGGCAGCGACGCGAGGGCGACCGGGGCCGCGGGCGGGCCGCCGGGCACGCTCCACAGCGCCCGCGCCTCGCGCGAGACCCGCTGCTCGAAGCGCGCCCCCTGAGCCGTCACCAGCAGCCCAGCCGCGCCGAGCACCAGCACCAGGATCCAGATCGAGGTCCGCAGCACGCGGGTGGCCCGCCCCGGCGACATCGCCACTCCACCTCCTCGAGACCGGGGAGCGGGACCCAGACCCCGCCCGCCGGTCAGCGAGCGCTCGCGCCCGCGATGGCCGCCGCCAGCCCTTCGTAGTCGCGGACCACCGGGAACTGCGGGAACTCGTCCACCACGTTCTGCGGGGGCCGGAACAGGATCCCCGCGTCCGCCTCGAGGAGCATGGCGGTGTCGTTGTAGGAGTCGCCCGCGGCCGTGACGCGGAAGTTCAGCGCCTTGAGCGCCCGCACCGCGGCCCGCTTCCCCTCCTGAAGGCGCAGCCGGTACCCGGTGACGAACCCTCGCGCGTCCGTCTCGAGGCGGTGGCAGAACAGCGTCGGCATCCCGAGCTGCTCCATGAGCGGCATCGCGAACTCGTAGAAGGTGTCCGAGAGGATCACCACCTGGTACCCGCGCCGGAGCTCGTCGAGGAACACCTTCGCCCCCGGGAGCGGCCCCATCTCGCGGATGACCGCCTGGATGTCCGGGAGGCCGAGCCGGTGCTGGCGCAGCAGGTCGATGCGGAAGCGCATGAGCCGGTCGTAGTCCGGCTCGTCGCGGGTCGTCCGCCGGAGCTCCGGGATGCCCGTGCGCTCGGAGAAGGCGATCCGAATCTCCGGGACGAGGACACCTTCGAGGTCGAGGCAGACGAGTTCCAAGGGGCCTCCACGGGCGCGAGGGGTGCTCATACTAGCCCGGCGGGCGCGACGGGCGCCACGCGCGTCGGGCCGCCCGCGGCGGGCTCCGGCGGCGCGAATCCGGTTGCGGGCGCCGGCGGTGACTCGCATCATGCGCCCCCCGTGCCGACCTCCCGCTCTCGCCGCTCGCCGCGCTCCGTCCACGACGTCCATCGCCTCTACGAGGAGGCGGTCCAGTACCCACCCACCGAGATCGCGCGGATCGAGCGGGCGGTCCGCCGCGCCGGGGGGGCGCCGCTGCGGCTGCGGGAGGACTTCAGCGGCACCGCGCTGCTCGCGGCGAGCTGGGTCTCGTCCAGGCCGGATCGGACCGCGGCCGCGGTGGACCTCGATCCCACGGTGCACGCCTGGGCGCGGACCCACCGCCTGCCCGAGCTGGGACGCCGCGCGGAGCGGCTCTCGCTCGTCAACGCCGACGTGCGCGACGGCCCACGCGGCCCCTTCGACGCCGTGGTGGCGCTGAACTTCAGCTACCAGGTCTTCCACGCGCGCGAGGACCTGCGCCGCTACCTCGCGAACGCCCGGGCCGCGCTCGCCCCGGGCGGCGTCATGATCCTGGACGTCTTCGGCGGCTGGGAGTCGCAGCAGGTGATCGTGGAGCGCCGGCGGCTGCGGGGCGGCGTCACCTACGTCTGGGAGCACGAGTCCTTCGACCCCATCACCCACCGCATGCGCTGCGCGATCCACTTCGAGCTCGCCAGCGGGCGCCGGATCCGCGGCGCCTTCCGGTACGACTGGCGGCTCTGGACCATCCCGGAGCTGTCGGAGCTGTTCCGGGAGGCCGGCTTCGACGAGGTCGAGGTGCTCTGGGACGTCGCCCCCGCCCGCGCCGAGCGGTACGTGCCGCGGACGAGCGCCGAGAACCAGCCTGGCTGGATCGCCTACGTGATCGGCAGGCGCGGCGGGCGAGGCACCGGCCGACCGCCTCGTGCCCCCTGAGGCGATCGCGGCAACCGGCCAGGAACGCGGCGCTCGCGCCGGAGACGGATACAATGAGCGGATGGCACGTCCACCCACCCGCCCCGATCCACTCGCGACGGTCCCGGTCGTGTTCCAGGCCGGATCCCACACGCTCCGCCTCACCATGGACGTCGACTGGCGCTGGAGCGTCGCCGTGGACGGAACGCTCCTTCCCAACCGCTACATGAGCCAGGTCGAGGCCTGGGAGGTGGGGGTCCGGGAAGCGGCCCGGCTCGACCAGGTCAGCGCGGGTTGACGAGCCCAGGCGGGCCGTCCCTGCGATCCTGATGTCAGAAATAGCCGGCGGTCCGGTCTCGTATTCGAACGAGGGAAACGAACCCCTCACCGAAGAACGGGACCGACCATGACGACCACGACCGGCAAGCAGGACAGGCTGACCTTCAACGTCTCCGGCCGTCACGCCGGCCTCAGGCTCGCCGCAATCGGCGGACTCTGCGCGGCGCTCGCGCTCGGCTTCGTCGCGTCCGTGGAGCAGACCAGCCGTCAGCCGGCCAGCCAGGCGACGGTGCTCACCCACACTGCGGCACCGGCGACCAACCCGGTCGGGACGGCGATGGCGCTGCGCTGAGGCTCGTCGGGGTCGCTCGAAGCGGGCGGCTGGCCGGGCCCCGCCCTATACGATTGGGCATGGATCCCCCGCCGCTCGAGGCTCGCGTCCGGACGCTCCTCGCGGCCGGAGACCGGTCCGCCGCCGCGACGGTGGCCATCGAGGAGCTTGGGCCAGCGGTCCTGCGGTATCTCCGGTCCTTCCTCCGCGACGAGGACGACGCGTCGGACGCCTTCTCGACCTTCGCGGAGAACGTCTGGAAGGGGTTGCCGGGCTTCCGGGCGGACGCGTCCCTCCGGACCTGGGCCTACCGCATCGCCTGGAACGCGGCGGTAAATCTGAAGGCGGAGGCCTGGAACCGCCACCGCCGCCGGCTCGTCACCGGCGCCGCCTCCGCGCTCGCCGAGAGCATCCGGACCAAGTCCTTCGTCCGCGTGGCGCGCCAGCAGGACGCGCTCGACCGGCTCCGCGGTGCGCTCTCCACCGAGGAGCAGTCGCTGCTCGCGCTGCGGGTCGATCAGGGGTTCTCCTGGGCGGAGATCGCCGAGGTGCTCTCCGGCGCCGGTGAGAAGGTGCAGCCCGGGACGCTCATGAAGCGGTTCGAGCGGCTCAAGGAGCGGATCGCCGAGCTCGCGCGGCACGAGGGGCTGGTCGACTAGCTGCGCCCCTCGAGGCGGGCGCTATCTCCGCCGGCGCCGCGGATCGTGTCCCCGCTCCTGCGGGCGCTGCCCACCATGGGCGGCGGAGGGCCGCGGGTGCGTCGCCGGCCGGGGCGCTCCCTGCGCGTCCCCTGGCTTGCCGAGCGGTGGACGGACCACGCGGATCACCTCTGGGCCGGCCACGGCTCGCCGGTCGCGCCCCTGCGGCCTCTGCCCGCGCGCCCCCTGCCCACGGCTCGCGCGTGGGTCGGCGCCACGTCCTGGAGGCGTCTCTGACGGGCGCTCACGGCGCGGCTCGGGATGCCTCGGTCCCTGCGCTGGCCGCGCCGATCCCTGCGCCGGACGCGCCGGACCCTGCGGCGGATGCGCCGATCCCTGCGGCGGACGCGCCGGACCTTGCGACGAGCGCGCCGATCCCTGCGGCGGACGCGCCGTCCCCTGCGGCGGACGCGCCGGATCCCCTGCGGCGGACGCGCCGTCCCTGCGGCGGACGCGCCGTCCCTGCGCCGGACGCCCCGGACCTTGCGACGAGCGCGCCGGACCCTGCGCGAGGCGCCCCGGTGCTTGCGGCGGGCGCGCCGGCCCGGACCCAGGACGGCCCTCGAGCGGACGCGACTGAGCGCCTGACGGCTGCGCCCGGTCACGGCGCCCGACATCCCCGCGCCAGCCCTCGGGGTGCGGCCGCCTCGCCTGGCGATCGCCGCGGGGCTCGCCGCCGCGGCGAGCCGGCTCCGGGGCGCGACCGGTCGGGACGTAGTCCGGCGTCAGCTCGCGGCGGACGTAGGCGTGCCAGATCTCGCGGGCGTCGCCCCCGGCCGCGCGCAGCGCGGGATCGATGCCGGCGAGGTGCCGGCGGAGGTTCTCGAGGTCGCGGACGAAGAACGCCTCGGCCTGGCTGTTGTGGGCGGCGCCGACGACCTGCGGGAAGTCGATCACGACCGGGCCGTCGCGGCCGAGCAGGACGTTGTACGGCGAGAGGTCGCCATGCACGAGGTCGCAGCAGAGCATCCGCACCGCCTGGGCGCGCAGGTCGGCATAGAGCGCCGCGGCCTGCTCGCGAGCGACCGGTGCGTCCACCAGGCGCGGGGCGGGGTGGCCGTGGGCGTCCACCACCAGCTCCATCAGCAGGACGCCCTCGTAGAACATCACGGGGCGCGGGACGCGCACGCCGGCGGCGTGGAGTGCGTGGAGGGCGTCGGCCTCCTTCGCCTTCCAGGCGTCCTCCGCCGCGGCCTGGCCGAAGCGGCTGCCGCGGTCCATGGCCCGCTGGGTGCGCGTGTTGCGGACCCGCCGCCCCTCGCGGTAGGCCGCGTCGTTGTGGAAGCTGCGCGTCTCCCGGGCCTTGTAGACCTTGGCGGCGACGATCTCGGCGCCGTGGCGGACCAGCCAGAGGTCCGCCTCCTTGCCGCTCTTCAGGCGCGCGCAGACCTCGTCGATGACGCCGTCCGCGAGGAGCGGTGCGAGCGGATCACTCATGCGTGGAGCGGAGCCCGGAGCACGGGCTCACTTCTTCGGGGGGCCGCCGGGCCGACCGCCGGGGCCCGGACGCCCGCCGCCGCCCGGCCGCCCGCCGCGCGGGCCGCCGGGCCCGCGCCGCTCGTTCTTGCGATCGTCGCGGAGGGAGTCCATCGAGAACCCGCCGGTGGCGCCGGCCTTGGTACCCCCGCCGCCACCGCCGCGCCCCCCGCCACCGCCACCGCCGCCACCACCGCCGCCGCCACCGCCGCCGCCCCGACCACCGCGGCGTCCTCCGCGATCGTCGTCGCGGGAGCCGGTGACCTGCTTCATGCTCTGGGGGAGGAAGTCCACCAGGTACTGGTGCTCGCCGCTGGCCTTCGCGCCGGGGACCGGCTCCTCCGCCCCGAAGACGCGGACGAGCCGCACGTCGGCGGTCCGCCGCCCCACCACCTCGACGGCCGCGCGCAGCATCGCCAGCCGATCGCCCGAGAGCCCCGTGGCCTTGGCGACGGCCTCGTCGAGCGCGGCCTTCACGGCCTCACTCTCTCCGACGGCGGCAGGCTTCGACTCTGCCGCAGGCTTCGAGCTCGGCGGCCGGGGCCGACTCGGCGGCCGATGCCGGCTCGGCGGGCGCCTCCGCGGCCGCCTCGACGGCGTCGCTGGCGGCAGCATCCCCGGCCGGCGCGACCGCCTCGACGGGCGCGGCCTCTGCGGCCGGCGCCTCCTGGGTGGCGGGGGGCGTGGCGGGCGCCTCCTCGGCCGGGAGGGACCGCCTCGCCTCCGCGATCGCAGCCGCCGCCATCCGGATCAGGGTTCCGCTGAGCTCGGTGAGAGTTTTCACGCGCGTAGGAATACACCGACGAGCCGCGAGCGCAAAGGGCAACGGGGTGGGCGGTCCCCCCGCCCGTCCGCCCCTCCACGCGCGGCCGCGGATCGAGCCGGTGCGCTTCCGGCCGGGGAGCGTGATCCGTCACGGCGCACGCGGCGAGCCAGCGGCCTCGCCGCGTCGTCGCCCCGGGGCGGCAGCCGCCCTGACTCGCCGTCCGCCCTCCTCTCCGCGACCGGCTATGCTGTCCGAGGCCGTGACGCTCTCCGAACTGGTCGACCTCGAGGCACAGCTCGCCCGCGACCGGGACGTGCCGGCCGACGCTCTGGAGCGCCGCGATCGCTCCCTGCTCGGCCCGGCCCAGGCGGGCCGGCGCCAGCCCGGGGAGCTCCTGCGCGCGTGGCTCGAGGGGCTGCGGACGCGAGATCCGGCCGCCCTCTTCCCCGGTCGCGCCGTGCACCGGGCGCTGCGCGCGCTCGAGACGGCCCTTACGGTGGCGGGGCTCCTGCTCGGCTGGGGCGCCGCGGCCGCGCTCTTCCGCTACGGCGGCGAGGACCCGGTGAACGTCTGGGACGTCCTCCTCGTCCTCGTGGGGGTGCAGGTGCTCCTGCTCGTGCTCCTCCTCGCAGCGCTGATCCTCCCGCTGGCGGGGCTCGGCACGGCCTTCCTCGGCCCCGTCCGCGCCGCCGTCGCCGCGGTGTACCCGCGCCTCGCCGCGCGGCTCGGGCGCGGGGCCCGCGCGGAGGAGTGGCGCGTGCTGTGGCATCGGCTTCGCAGCCGCCGCTCGCTCTACGCGGAGGTCGAGCCGTGGCTCCTCCTCGGGACCACCCAGGTCTTCGCGGTCGCCTTCAACGCGGGGGCGCTGCTCGGGTGCCTTCGCCTGGTGGTCTTCTCCGACCTCGCCTTCGCCTGGAGCACGACGCTGGTGGAGCTCGACGCGGGCCGCTTCCACGCGCTCGTCTCGGCGTTGGCCTGGCCCTGGTCCCGGCTCTGGCCGGACGCGGTCCCGTCCCTCTCGCTGGTGGAGGCCACCCGCTACTCCCGGCTCGAGGGCGCCTACCTCGGCGCGGGGAACGGCCGCGCGGCGGATCCCGCGCTGGTCGGCGGCTGGTGGCGCTTCCTCATCGCCGCCATCGCCACCTACGGGCTCCTCCCGCGCCTCGTGGCGCTGGCCGCCGGCCGGGGGCGGCAAGCCCAGCTCCTCGCGCGCCTGCCGCTCGACGACGCCGAGGTGGCGCGCGTGCTGCGCCGGCTCTCCGAGCCGCACGTCGAGACCCGCGCCCTCGTGCCCGAGGCGGCCGCGCCGACCGCGGCGTGGATCCCGGGGCCGTCCCGGGCCGCCGCGCCGGGCGGCCGCTGCGCCGTGGTGCTGTGGCGCGACGTCCCCGCGAGCCCCGCGCTCCGGGACGCCCTCGCCCGCCACGCCGGCCGCGAGCTCGGCCCGCTCCTGCAGGCCGGCGGCCGGGACGGCGGCGAGGCGCCCACCGGGGCGGCGCTCGACGGCGCCGACCCGGTGCTGGTGGTGGCGGAGGGCTTCGAGGCGCCGGATCGGGCCGCGCTGCGGCTCGTCCGCGACCTGAGGGCCGCCCTCGGCCCCCGCCGGCACGTGATCGTGGTCCTGGTCGAGCTCGAGTCCGATCGCGTCGGACCCGCGCCCGAGGACGAGCTGCGGATCTGGCGCGACGGCCTGGCCCGGCTCGAGGACCCCTGCGTCGGCGTCGAGCCGCTCCGGGAGGCGCGGTGAGCTCGGACCCGCCTCGCTTCGCGGTGGTCGGCCGCGTCAACAAGGGGAAGTCCAGCATCGTCGCCACGCTGGCGGAGGACGACAGCGTCCGGATCGACGCGCGTCCCGGGACCACCACCGAGGTCCGCGAGTACCCGGTGCGCGTGGACGGCCGGACCCTGTACGTGCTGGTCGACACGCCCGGCTTCGAGGACGCGCCGCGGGCGCTGGCCTGGCTCCGGTCGCGCGAGGTGACGGCCGCGGAGCGCCCCGCCCGCGTGGCCGAGCTGGTCCGCGCCTTCGAGGGCACCGACGAGCTGCGCGAGGAGCGCCGGCTGCTCGCCCCCATCCTGGCGGGCGCGAGCGTGCTCTACGTGGTCGACGGCGCCCACCCGTACCGGCCGAACTATGAGGCGGAGATGGAGATCCTGCGCTGGGCTGGCCGGCCCGGGATGGCGCTCGTGAACCGGATCGGGACCCAGGACCACGGCGAGGAGTGGCACCGGGCGCTCGACCAGTACTTCAAGGTCGTGCGGGACTTCGACGCGTTCGCGGCGTCGTTCGAGGAGCGGGTCCACCTCCTGCGCGTCTTCCGCGAGCTCCGCCCGGACTGGCGCACGGCGGTGGACGAGGCGGTGGAGGCCCTGGTGGGGCAGCGCCGCCGGCGCCGCGCCGAGGCAGCCGCCGCGATCTCCGGGCTGGTCGTCGACGCGCTGACCCACGTCGAGGAGCAGGCGGTGGAGGACGAGGCCGAGATCGAGGCCGGCCGCGACCGGCTCGAGCGCAGCTTCCACGACGCGCTCCGCGCGCGCGAGGCGGAGGCGCGGCGCCGGGTGGAGGCGCTCTACGGCCATCGCGCTGCCCGGTTCGAGGAGGAGGGCGCGCTCGAGCGCCCGGTCTACCGCAAGGACCTCTTCGCGGAGGAGGCGTGGCGGCTGCTCGGCCTCTCGCCCGCGCAGCTGGTCGCCGCGGGCGCGCTGGCCGGCGCCGCCATCGGCGGCGCGGTGGACGCGGCGGTGGGGGGCGCGAGCTTCCTCGCCGGCACGGTGCTCGGCGGCGCGGTCGGCGGGGGCGGCGCGCTGTACGGCGTCGGGCGGCGCTTCGCGCGGGCCCGCTCGGTGGGCCTGCCCGGCCTCCCCGGGCTGCTCCAGGACGCGCGCCGCTACTGGTCGGGCGCGCGGCGCTTCCGGATCGGTCCCCACGCGCAGCCCAACTTCCCCTGGGTCCTCCTCGACCGGGCGCTGCTCCACTACGACAGCGTCGTCCGCCGGACGCACGCGCACCGTGGGGCCATCTCGGTCGAGGGGGGCGGGGCCAGGGCCGGGCTCGTGACCGGGTTCGCGCGCGGCGAGCGGAAGGTCCTCGAGGTGCTCTTCCACCGCCTGCGGCGCGCCGCGCCGGATCCGCCCCGCGCCCTGGGGGATGCGCTCGAGCGCGCCATCGGCGGGATCCTTCAGCGAATCGACCCGCTTCCGGACGAGGCGCAGGCCGGCCCGGGACCCGACGCCTGAGCGAGGCGGGGGCGAGCCCGAGGAGGCGATCGGACTCGGGCTGTCCCATCCCGGGAACGGAGTGGTGCGCGAGCAACGCCTGGCAGCCTGCCGCCGCGGCGCTACACCTCTGCCCGGAGCTCCAACCTCGAGAGGACTCGACCCATGATCGTCGTCACCGGTGCCACCGGGAAGCTCGGCCGCCACGTCGTCGAGGACCTGCTGAAGAAGGTCCCGGCCGGCGAGCTCGCCGTGGTCGTGCGGACCCCCGCCAAGGCGGCCGACCTGGCCGCGCGCGGGGTGAAGGTCCGCCAGGGGGACTACGCCCGGCCGGAGACCCTCGCCTCCGCGCTGGCCGGCGCGGAGAAGGTGCTGCTCATCTCCTCGAACGAGGTCGGACGGCGCATCCCGCAGCACGCCGCGGTGATCGACGCGGCCAGGCGGGCCGGCCCGCGCCTGCTCGCATACACCAGCCTGCTCCACGCGGACACCTCGCGGATGGGCCTCGCCGTCGAGCACAGGGCGACCGAGGCGGCCATCCGCGCCTCGGGCCTGCCGTTCGCGCTCCTCCGGAATGGCTGGTACCTCGAGAACTACACCGAGAACCTCGGCCCCGCCCTGCAGCACGGCGCGATCCTCGGGAGCGCGGGCGCGGGCCGCATCGCGGCCGCCGCCCGCGCCGACTACGCCGCGGCGGCCGTCGCGGTGCTGACCGGCGCCGGCCACGAGCACCGGACCTACGAGCTGGCCGGCGACGTCCCGTTCACCATGGCCGAGCTCGCGGCCGAGGTCTCGCGCCAGGCCGGCAAGCCGGTCGCGTACCGGGATCTGCCCGAGGCGGAGTACGGCGCGGCGCTGGTCGCCGCGGGGCTGCCGAAGCCCGTCGCGGACATGTACGCCGACTCGGACGTGGGCATCACCCGGGGCGAGCTGGACGACGCGAGCGGGGATCTGCGCCGCCTCATCGGCCGCCCCACCACCCCGCTCGCCACCGCCATCGGCGCCGCGCTGGGGAAGTGACCGCCGGGGCGGCGCCCGGCCAGGGGCGCCGCGCCTCCTCCGGCGGCGAGCGCACGAGCTCAAGGCGCGGGACGAGCCGGCGCCTCGAGGCGCGCGGGCTCCTCGCGCCACGTCCCCTCCGGGCTTCGCCCCGCGAGCAGCAGCGCGGTCGCCCCGCAGACGAGCATCACGGTGGCCATCGGCCGCGCGGTGCCGTCGGCGAGCACGCTCACCGCCCCGGCCGCGAGCGCGTCGCAGGTGGACTGCAGCAGGCCGAGCGCGGCGGAGGCGCTCCCCGCCCGCTCGCCGCGGGCGTCCATCGCCACCGCGGTCGCGTTCGGGAGGACCACGCCCACCGACGAGACCCCGGCGATCATGGCCGGCAGCACCGCGCCGAGCCCCGCGCCGGCGCGGATCGCGACGGCGAGGCACGCGTAGGAGAGCACGGCGCCGAGGAGCCCGAGCCGGAGCGCGCGCTCCACCCCCACCGCCCGGACGATCCAGCGGTTCGCCTGCGACGCGGCGACGATGGCGAGGGCGTTCGCGCCGGTGACGAACCCGAAGCGCTCCGGCGCGATCCCGAACCGTTCGATGAAGACGAAGGGTGCGCCGGCGAGGCAGGCGAACATGGCCGCCTCGCTCGCGCCGCCCACCAGCGAGAGACGGACGAACCGGCAATCGGTGAGCGCCCCTTCCAGGCGCGCAGCGCCGCGCCCGGGCCGCCGCGGTGGCGCTCCCCGGCGGGGAGGCTCTCCGGGAGCGCCCGCGCGACGAGCACGAGCAGGGCGCCTCCGACCAGGACGAGCACGACGAAGATCCCCCGCCAGCCGGCCCAGGCGGCGATGGCGGCGCCGGCGAAGGGCGCCAGCACCGGCGCCGCCCCCATGACGAGCATGCGCGACGAGTAGAGCGCGGTGGCCTCGCGGTCCCGCAGGCGATCGCGGACCACCGCCCGCGAGACCACTATGGCGGCGCACGCCCCGAGCCCTTGCGCGAACCGCGCCGCGACGAGCCAGGGCAGCCCGGGGGCGACCGCGCACGCCGCCGCCGCCGCGGTGTAGAGCGCGAGCCCGGCCAGCAGCGGCGGGCGCCGCCCGAGCCGGTCCGACAGCGGCCCGTGCACCAGCTGCCCGAGGGCGATCCCCGCGACGTAGGCGGTGAGCGTGAGCTGCACCGCCGCGACGTCCACCCCGAGCGAGCCGGCCAGGGCCGGGAAGCTCGGGAGCACCATGTCCATCGAGAGCGGACCGAGGGTGGCCAGGGTGCCGAGGATGAGGGTGAGGCGGCGCGCGGACATCGGTCTGGTCGAGGCGGCGGGGGGACAGAGAAAGGGGCCGGCTCCCTGGCGGAAGCCGGCCCCGGGGACTCCTGGACAGGTGGCGCGGGCTACCTCGACGCGGTCTTGGGCTGGTCCTTCACCGCCTCGAGCTCGAGGGCGATGGTCACCTCGTCGCCCACCGCGGGGCCGGCCTCGACCACCTTGTTCCAGGTGAGGCCGTAGGCCTTCCGGCTGATCTTGGTGGTGGCCGCGAAGCCGCGGCGCACCTCGCCGCCCATCCCCTTCACCTCGGGGGTGGTGGTGACGTCGAGCACGACGGGCTTGGTCACGCCGCGGAGGGTGAGGTCACCGGTGACCTTGAGGCGGTCCTTGCCGGCCCGGGCCACCTTGGTGGACTTGAAGGTCATGTTCGGGTGGTTGGCGACGTCGAAGAAGTCGGCCGACTTGAGGTGCGCGTCGCGGTCGGCGACCTTGGTGTCGATGCTGTTCACGTCGATGGTGGCCTCGACGCTGGACCTGGCGGGGTCCGCGTCGTCGAGCGAGATCTTGCCCTGGTAGGTCTTGAACTCGCCGCGGACGTTCGAGATGACGAGGTGCCTCACCGCGAAGCCGACCTGCGAGTGGGAGGCGTCGACGTTCCAGGTGGTGGGGGCGGCGAGCGCGAGGGCGGGGACGAGGGCGAGGAGCGAGGCGAGGATCTTCGTCATTTGGATCTTCCTGTTCGTAGGTTCGAGAGCGTGCGGCTCGTGACGGGGGGAATGTGCCGTCGTTCCCCGATGCGCGCAATCGTGCGATTCGCACATCTCCGTTCCACCACGGGAACGATACGGATCGGTGGGCAGGGCCGCCCACGCGGCCACCGCGTCAGGCCGCGGGCGACCCCGGCAGCCGGGCGGCCGCGGCGAGATCCACGATCCAGCGCAGCGCGCCGTCCCCGGGGCGGACGCGCGCGGCCGGCAGGCGCGCGCTGCCCGGCGCGGGCGCGAGCACCTGCGCCACCGCAGCCGCCTTGTCCGCCCCGGAGACGAGGAACATCACCTCGCGCGCGCGAGAGAGCGTCGGCAGCGTCAGCGTGATGCGGTGGGCCCCGAGCCGCTCGACGTACGGGGCCGCCACCCAGCGGCGGCGCTCCCGCAGCGCCGCGTTCCCCGGGAAGAGCGAGGCGGTGTGCCCGTCGGCGCCGAGGCCGAGCAGGACCAGGTCGAGCCGCGGCGGCCGGCCGGCCGTCGGGGCGTCGAAGAAGGCCGCCAGCTCGTCCTGGTAGGCGGCGGCGGCCACCGCGGCGTCGGGCTCCTCGCCGCGCATGCGGTGCACGCTCGCGACCGGCACGTGGTCGAGCAGCGCCTCGCGCGCCATCCGGTGGTTGCTGTCCGCGTGATCAGGCGGGACGTGCCGCTCGTCGCCGAAGAAGACGTGGACGCGATCCCAGGCGATGCCAGCCCGGAACTCCGCGCCCGGATCGGCCAGCAGCTCGTACAGGCGCCGCGGGGTCGAGCCACCTGCCAGGGCGAGGCTGAACCGCCCGCGCTCGGCCACCGCCCGGGCGACGGCGGCGGCGACCACCTCGGCGGCCGCGCGCGCCGCCGCGCCCGCGTCGGCGACGCGCTGCACGGCCGGGCCCGGTCTCCCTGGCCTCGCCGGCGGCCGGCGCGCCGTCATCGCTCCCCGTTCACCCAGCGGCGCCCGTCGCGCGAGAGCAGCTCGCCCGCCGCGGCCGGGCCCCAGCTCCCCGCGGCGTAGTTCGGGAAGTCGCGGGCCGGGAGCGTCGACCACACGTCGAGGACCGGCGCCACGATGCTCCAGCCCGCCTCCACCATGTCGGCGCGCTGGAAGAGCGTGCCGTCGCCGATCATCGCGTCGTGGAGCAGCCGCTCGTAGCCGGTGGTGGCCGGCAGGTCCGCCGAAGTCCGCGTAGCTGAAGTCGAGCTTCACCTGCTGGAGGGCGATGTCGGTCCCGGGGCGCTTGGCCTTCATCGAGATGCGAGATCGCCCTCGTCCGGCTGGATGCGGATGACGAGCCGGTTGGGCTCGAATCTGCTCGACCGCCGTCTCGTGGAAGAGCAGGAGCGGCGGCCGCCGGAACTGGATCGCGATCTCGGTGTCGCGCCGGCCGAGCCGCTTCCCCGAGCGCAGGTAGAACGGCACGCCCGCCCAGCGCCAGTTGTCGACCTGGAGCTTCATCGCGACGAAGGTCTCGGTCTGCGAGGCGGGCGAGACGTCGGGCTCCTCGCGGTAGCCGGGCACCCGCCGCTCGCCCAGGAGGCCCCCGCCGTACTGCCCGCGGACGGTGTC
Source organism: uncultured delta proteobacterium (assembly GCA_963733485.1). Lineage (GTDB taxonomy): Bacteria > Myxococcota > Myxococcia > Myxococcales > Anaeromyxobacteraceae > Anaeromyxobacter. The sequence goes on from CAVTDL010000010.1 coordinate 303,560, forward strand.
GCGGAGCACGTGCTCCGGCTGACATCGGGCGGATCGCCTCGAGCACCTTCACCTTCTCGTCGCGCACCGCGTCCGGCGTCGAACGAGGACGGCGGCTCCATCGCGACCAGCGTGAGGAGCTGGAAGATGTGTTCTGGACCATGTCGCGCAGCGCGCCCGCCTGCTCGTAGTACTCGCCGCGCCCCTCGACGCCGAGCTTCTCGGCCGACCGTGATCTGCACGTGGTCGACGTAGCGCCGGTTCCAGATCGGCTCGAAGATCGCCGTTGGCGAAGCGGAAGACCAGGATGTTCTGGACCGTCTCCTTCCCGAGGTAGTGGTCGATCCGGTAGATCTGCCGCTCGTGGAGCACCTGCGACGAGCTCGCGGTTGAGCGCGCGCGCGCGACGCGAGGTCGTGGCCGAACGGCTTCTCGATCGACCACGCGGCGCCACCCGGCGTCCTCGCGCGAGCAGCCCCGCCGCGCCGAGCGCCGCGGACGATGGTGCAGAACTAGTCCGGCGGCGTCGCCAGGTAGAAGAGCGCGTTCCCCGCGTTGCCGTGCCGCGCGGCGGCGTGCGCCAGCGAGCGCGCCGAGCGCCTCGTACGCGCCGGGGTCGTCGAAGTCCCCGCGCACGTAGTGGATGCGCGCCGCGAAGCCACTTCCAGAGCGCCTCGTCGACGGCGGCGGGTCGCGAACTCGCGCAGCGCCTCGCGCGCGTGCTGCGCGGAAGGCGTCGTCGTCGAGCGCGCGGCGGCGCGACGCCGATGACGGCGAACTCGTCGCGGGAGGAGCCCGTCTCGCGCGCAGGTTGTAGAGCGCCGGGATCAGCTTGCGCTGGGTCAGGTCGCCCGATCGCGCCGAAGATCACGAAGGCGCAGGGGCTCGCCGGGCGGACTCCCGCCGGGTCCGCTCGCTGCGCCTCACGGTCGCGTCCCGGCCGTGCGCCGCGGCGCCTCGACGTGGCCGCCGAACTCGCGCCGCATCGCCGACAGCACCTTCTCGGCGAAGGTGTGCTCCTGGCGCGAGCGGAAGCGCGCGAAGAGCGCCGCGGTGAGCACCGTCGGCCGGCACCGCCTCCGTCGACCGCGGCTTCACCGTCCAGCGCCCCTCGCCCGAGTCCGCGACGGCGCCGGTGAAGCCGGCGAGGCGCGGGTCCTCGGCGAGCGCCGCCGCCGTCAGGTCGAGCAGCCAGGAGGTGACGACGCTGCCGCGGCGCCACAGCTCGGCGATCTCGGCCAGGTCGAGGTCGTAGCGCAGCTCCTCGCGGACCCCGGCGCCGGCCGCGCCGCGCAGGATGTCGAAGCCCTCGGCGTACGCCTGCATCAGGCCGTACTCGATGCCGTTGTGGATCATCTTCACGAAGTGGCCGGCGCCGGCCGGGCCGCAGTGCAGGTAGCCCTCCTCGGCGGTGCCCGCCGGCCGTCGCGGCCCGGGGTCGGCGGCGCCGCGCCGCGGCCCGGCGCGAGCGTCCGGAAGATCGGCTCGAGCCGGTCGCACGCGTCGCGCTCGCCGCCGATCATCAGGCAGTAGCCGCGCTCGAGGCCCCACACGCCGCCGCTGGTGCCGACGTCGAGGTAGTGGATGCCCTTCGCGGCGAGCAGCCGCCGCGCGGCGGACGTCGTCCTTGAAGTAGGAGTTGCCGCCGTCGATGACGATGTCGCCGGGCTCGAGCAGCTCGGCGAGCGCGCGCGTCGCCTCCTCGGTCGCGTCGCCGGCCGGCACCATCACCCAGACCGCGCGCGGCCGCGGCAGCTTCGCGACGAGCTCCTCGAGCGAGCCGCCCCCGGTCAGCCGTCTCCCTCGAGCGACCGCACCGCCTCGGCGTCGCGGTCGCAGCCGACCACGCGGTGCCCGCCCTTCAGCAGGCGGCGGGCCATGTTCCCGCCCATCCGCCCGAGGCCGACCATCCCGATGTCCATCCGTCACTCCCTTCACCCACCGTGATCTGCAGCGCGACCCGAGCCACGGGGCTCACGGGCCCGGTCGTGAGCCTTAGCCCGTCCCCCCGGCCGACGCACGGCGGACCTCAATCTCCCCGGTTCGGGGAGAGCCGCCGCCTTACCCGCGCGTTCTCACGGCGCATCTCCTGCGGCTTCACCCTTCAGCGACCGCGTCTCAACTGCGACACACTGTCGCGATTCCTTGATTTTTCATGATCGTGGTCAAGCCCTGCCGGGTCTGACTCGGTCCAGAGTGGGGCTCTGAAACCAAAGGGGGTGCGCTCACGCGCCCCACAGGAGCCTCCAGATGAAATTGCGAATGCTGCTGCTCGCAGCGGCGCTGTGCGTGTCCGCGACGGCCTGTTCCGGTGATCGCGGCCAGCCAGGTGCTCCCGGAGCCGACGGGACGAATGGAACGAACGGGACCACCGGCACGGACGGGACCGACGGGACGAACGGCACCAACGGCTCCTCGTGCGCCGTCGCCGTCAACGCGGACGGCTCGTACACCATCAGCTGCGGCGACGGCACCACGGTGACGGTGCCGTCGGGCGGCGACGGGGTCGCCCCGGCCATCACCCTGTTCCACGGCACGGACTACCTGCAGTCGACCGGCGAGTTCGCGACGGGCAAGTTCTTCGTGCGCGCGAGGATCACGGGCGCCGCGGCCGACGAGGCCGGCGTCGTCACCGTCGACTTCACCGTGGCGGACCTCTCCGGGGACCCGCTCACCACGCTCGCGAGCGTCAGCGCGGACGTGGCGAAGCTCGTCCCCGCGCCCGCGGGCGAGAAGGCCACCCGCTGGGTGCCGTACATCACGCGGATCGAGACCGTGACCGGGACGACCTTCCCGAACCCCGCCGGCACGACCGCCGTCCAGGGCAGCACCGACAGCGCCAGCAGCGGCGGCACCCTGACCAACCACGGCGACGGCTCATACACCTACCGCTTCGGGAAGAACATCTCGGCGGTGGTCGTGCAGGGGACGCCCGTGACGTACGAGCGAAATCGCGTGCACCGCGTGTCGGTGATGATGGGCGGCCACTCGGGCCCCACCGCCGACGCCGTCTTCGACTTCGTGCCGGACGGCTCGACGCCGGCCGTCGCGACCCGCGACATCGTCGACCACCGCGGCCTGCAAGGCACTGCCACGGCGAGCGAGTTCCACGGCCACGGCGGCAACCGGCTCACCGTCGAGAACTGCGTGACCTGCCACGCCCCCGGCACCTTCGACGCGCAGAGCGGCGAGAGCCTCGACTTCAAGGTGATGATCCACAAGATCCACGCCGGCGGCGAGCTGCCGAGCATCCCCGGCGCCGACGGCATCGTCTGGGACAACCCCGGCACCACCGTGGACGAGGCCGCCGACAACGGCGAGTACGCGATCTGGGGCAACGGCAACACCAAGCACACCTGGTGGAAGGCCGAGTTCCCGGCGGTCATCGCGAACTGCGCGAAGTGCCACCAGGGCACCGGCGCCGACGTCGACAACTGGAAGACCCAGCCCTCCCGCGCGGCCTGCGGCTCCTGCCACGACGACGTGAACTTCGCCAGCGGCGAGCACCACGACGGCGGCCCGTACGCGGACGACGCGGCCTGCACGTCCTGCCACCCGTCGAGCGGCGCCGCCGCCTGGCCGGTCGCCGAGGCCCATGACTGGATGGCCAACTGGACCGGCGGCAACGGCACCCGGTTCCAGGGCGCCAAGGACCTCCGGAAGATCCCGGAGTTCGACGCGAGCCTCACCGTCTCCACCCCCGCGAACGGGAAGTACTTCGTGAGCGGCGAGGCGCCGGTGGTCACCGTCGTTCTGAAGGACGTCACGACCGGCCAGCCGATCGACCACACCACCGTGGTCGAGGGGCCCGCCGAGGGCTGCGCGCCGACCGGCTGCCCGAAGCGGCGACGGGAAGTTCGCGAACTCGGCCCTGTTCGTCAGCGGGCCGCGCGCCAACCGTCAGCCGGTGCTCACCACCACCGCGCGCGCGCAGGTGCTCACCGCGACCACCGGACCGTGGAACCTCAGCGCCGCTGGCGCCGGGCTCGACCTCGTCGTCGACAACGGCCAGGACATCGTCAACGTTCAACGCAGACCGGCGGTGACTTCACGGCCCCCGCCAAGTTCACGGTGCCGTTCCCGGCGACCGCCTTCGCGAGCCCGGCCACCGCCACCACCGCCGAGATCGTCGCGCTGGCTCAACGGCAACGCGACCTTCAGGAGCCGCGCGATCGCCTTCGACCAGGGCGGCCGCCTCGGGATCCGCAGCCGGAACCTGGGCCGCGTCTTCGCGATCCAGGTCCAGGGCGCGGCCACCGCGGTGCTGCTCTCGAGCGGCGACGTCGGCGCCATCAAGGTCCCGGGCGGCTTCTTCCCGTCCAACGTCCTCGCGGCGCGGACCAACGCCACGACCGGCGCCCTCGAGCCGGCCAGGGACGACCCCAAGGCCGCCCGCACCACCGACAGGATCACCTACACGCTCGACCCGGTCGACGACCTCCAGCCGGGTACGTACGTCGCGAGCATCGAGATCACCGACCGCGGCCGGAAGTCAGCGACACCGACTACAAGACCCCGACGGTCGGCAAGGTGACCTTCCAGGTGAAGACCGCCACCGAGGAGAAGCTGGTGGCCCGCAACTGCAACGCCTGCCACCAGGGCCCGGACGGCAAGGGCTTCGTCCTCGACTTCGGCCGCCACTACAAGATCTTCGCCGACAACGCGGTCGACCAGTGCGGATCCTGCCACGACTACCAGCCGCAGAGCCCCACCGGCGCGACCTTCAGCGGCGGCCATGCCCATCTCGAAGCGCGTGCACGCCGTGCACTTCGGCTCGAGCCTGTTCACCCCGCTCGCCACGGTGGCCTACGCGAACGGCGACCCGGTCCAGGGCCGCAACTGGGACATCACGTTCCCGCAGGACGTCCGGAACTGCCAGGTCTGCCACCCCGATGGCACCACCAGCGGCACCTGGGCGACCAAGGCGGCGCGGCTCCCGTGCATGGGCTGCCACGACTCCGACGCGGCCAAGGCCCACATGAAGCTCCAGACCTGGGACCCGACCCCGCTCAACCCGTGGAGCGGCGACGAGGAGGAGTCCTGCCAGGCCTGCCACTAGCCTGACGCAATCCTGAGCACCCGGGCCCGGTGTGGCGGCGCTTGCCGCCCCCCGGGCCCGCTTCGTTTCGGGCCAGGGCTCCGGGCACGACGCGGTGCTGGCGGCGGGGATACGAGCGGCACGAGCGGCACGAGCGGCGCGGGCGGCGCGGGCGCTGGCGGGCGCTGGCGGGCCCAGGCGGCGCGGGCGCGGGCATTGGCGCGGACCCAACCTGAGCCGGGCGGGAGCACCACCGCCGGGCCGGCACTCGCCTCCAGAAGGAAGAGGGCCCGGCGGGCGGCGGCTGCCGCCCTGCCGGGCCCGGTGTCCTGATCGGCGCGACGTCCGCGCCGCGCGCGGAGTCCGGCGGGCTGCGCGCGCCCCACACGAGCGCGCGCAGCCCACCTTCCCCGCGCTACAAGCTCGGCGGCCCGTCCTCGACGCGCGCGGCGCGCCGGTTCGAGGCCCTGGTGTTCTTCTGCGCCGACGGGCGCCCGCGCTGGCGGCGCGGGGCCGCCGCGGCCCGCCGCGGCGAGTTGCGCGCCTTCCGGCGGGCGAGCACGTGCTGCATGGTCTGGCCGATCCCGGCCAGGCTCTCGCACACCACCACGCCCGCCTCGCGGAGCGCGGCGATCTTCGCCTCGGCGGTCCCGCTCGACCCGGAGATGACCGCGCCGGCGTGGCCCATGCGCCGCCCCGGGGGCGCGCTCCGCCCGGCGATGAAGCCGATCACCGGCTTGGTCACGTTCTTCGCGATGTACCGGGCGGCCCACTCCTCGCCCGAGCCGCCGATCTCGCCGATGAGGACGATGGCCTCGGTCTCCGGATCCGCCTCGAACCGCGACAGGCAGTCGACGAAGTCGGTCCCGTTGACGGGATCGCCGCCGATCCCGACCGCGGTCGACTGGCCCAGCCCGAGGTCGGTGAGCTGCTTCACGGCCTCGTAGGTGAGCGTGCCGGAGCGCGACACGATGCCGATGGGCCCCGGCCGGTGGATGTGACCCGGCTGGATCCCGATCTTGCACTGGCCCGGCGTGATGATGCCCGGGCAGTTCGGCCCGAGCAGCCTCACGCCCGGCTTGTCCCGGAGGAACCGCTTCACCTTCACCATGTCGAGGATGGGGATCCCCTCGGTGATGGCGGCGATGAACGAGACGCCCGCCGAGGCCGCCTCCATGATCGAGTCGGCCGCGAAGGGCGGCGGGACGAAGATGACGCTGGCGTTCGCCCCCGTCTCCCGGACCGCGTCCGCCACCGTGTCGAAGATGGGGACGGTCACCTGGAAGCGCGTGCCGCCGCGCCCCGGGGTGACCCCGGCCACCACCCGCGTGCCGTAGGCGATCATCTGCTCGGCGTGGAAGCTCCCGGCCGAGCCGGTGATGCCCTGCACCAGGACCTTGGTGTTCCTGTCGACGAAGATGCTCACGACGCCTCCTGAGGTGAGATGTGCGCCCGACCGGTCACGCCGCCCGCGCCTCGCGCGCGGCGGCGACCACCTTGCGGGCCGCGTCGCCGAGGTCGTCGGCGGGGATGATGTCGAGCTCGCTCTGCGCCAGGAGCTGCTTCCCCAGCTCGACGTTGGTCCCCTCGAGCCGGACCACCAGCGGGACCGAGAGGGCGACCTGCTGCGCGGCGGCCAGGATCCCCTTCGCGATCACGTCGCACTTCATGATCCCGCCGAAGATGTTGACCAGCACCGCCTTCACGGCCGGATCGGCGAGCAGGATCTTGAACGCCGCCGTGACCTTCTCCTCGTTCGCGCCGCCGCCGACGTCGAGGAAGTTGGCCGGCCGGCCGCCGGCGAGCTGGATGATGTCCATCGTCCCCATGGCCAGGCCGGCGCCGTTCACCATGCAGGCGATGTCGCCGTCGAGCGCGACGTAGGAGAGGTCGTGCTCCCTGGCCTCCGACTCGCGCGCCTGCTCCTCGTCGGGATCGCGGAGCGCGAGCAGCTCGGGGTGACGGTGGAGCGCGTTGTCGTCCAGCTCGAGCTTGGCGTCGAGCGCCACCAAGTCGCCGTCGGCGGTGATCACGAGCGGGTTCACCTCGGCGAGCGAGGCGTCGGTCGCGGCGTACGCGCGGTAGAGGCTGGTGGCGACGTGGACGAACCGCTGCACCCGCTCGCCCCGGAGCCCCAGCCCGAAGGCCAGGGTGCGCGCCTGGTTCGGCTGGATCCCGGTGAGCGGGTCGATGGCCGCCCGCAGGATCTTCTCCGGGTGGCGGACCGCGATCTCCTCGATGTCGACGCCGCCCTCGGTGGAGGCCATCACGGTGACCATCCCGGTCTCGCGGTCGAGCGTCATGCCGAGGTAGAGCTCGCGCTCGATGCGGCAGCCCTCCTCCACGTAGACCCTCCGGACGCGCTGACCGTCGGGGCCGGTCTGCGGGGTGCGCAGCACCATCCCGAGGATGGCCTCGGCGTGGTCGTGCGCCTCCTCCGGCGAGCGCGCGAGCTTCACGCCCCCCGCCTTGCCGCGCCCGCCGGCGTGGATCTGCGCCTTCACCGCGCAGATGGGGGTGCCGAGCTCCCTGGCCGCCTCCTCCGCCTCCTGCGGCGTCACCGCCAGCCGGCCGCGGAGCACCTGGACCCCGAACTTCCGCAGCAGATCCTTCGCCTGGTACTCGTGGATCCTCACCGGTGCTCCTCCCGTCGGCGTCGCGCCGCCGGGACCTCGTTGAGCAACCCCCGCGCCAAACGGGTGCGACGTCGGCCGATGGCTTCCAACCACGCGGGATCCTTCGATCGGCGTCCCGCGGAGCTCCCCTCCCCTGGCGGAGAAACTCGCCGCCGCGTACCGTAATCGGAACACCGTGTGCCGGTTCCGGCGCACGACCGAGCCCCAGCCGGCGGGGCCGATCACCAGGTCTGGACGGGAGAACACATGCCGTTTCGGAGCGAGCGAAAGCCGGTCATCTGGGCGTTCAGCGTGAGCCGGCTCCGCCAGGTGGTCGAGAGCGCCGCCCCGCAGTTCGCGGGCCGCGCCGAGGTGCGCGTGTTCGACCGGAGCTTCGAGGGCGCGCTCGAGACGGTGCGCGCGCTGACCGCGGCGGGAGATCGGGTCGACGCGCTGATGGCCGCGGGCGCCAACGGCGCGTACCTGCGCGACCACGCCGAGGTGCCGGTCGCGCTGGTGGACGTCTCCACCACCGACGCGCTGCAGGCGCTCGCGCACGCGCGCACCCTCTCCCACCGCGTCGGCGTCGTGAACTACGGCCGCGTCCTCCCGGGCCTGGAGCGCTGGAAGGACCTGCTGCGCGGCGTGCAGATCGAGCAGCGCTCCTACACCTCCCCGGAGGAGGCCCGGACCGCGGTCGCCGAGCTGGCGGCGCGCGGCTACGAGGTCGTGGTGGGGCCGGGCCCCGCCTGCGACGTGGCCGAGCAGGCCGGCCTCCGGGCGGTGCTGCTCTACTCCACCGAGTGCGTGGGCCAGACCATCGAGCGCGCCATCGAGATGGCGCAGGCCGCGCGCGCGGAGCGGATCCGCCGCGAGCAGCTCCAGGCGGTCATCGACAACATCGACGAGGCGGTCGTGGCCGTCGACGAGACCGAGCGGATCGCGACCTTGAACCCCGCCTTCGAGCGGCTGCTCGGGACGACCGCCGCCGAGCTCCTGGGGAAGCCGCTGGCCGCCGTGCGGCCGGAGCTGAGCCTCTCGCGCGTGCTCGAGACCGGCACGCCGCAGCTCCGGTCCATCCAGAAGCTCGGCGTGCGCAGCCTGGTGGTGAGCCGCATGCCCGTGCGCGTGTACGGGGTGCTCACCGGGGCGGTCCTGACCTGCCTCGACTCGCGGACGGTCCTGCACCTCGACCGCGACCTCCGCTCCGAGCACCGGCCGCGGCGCTTCATCGCCCGTTACGAGCTCGCGGGGATCATCGGGACCTCCGCGGCCATCCGGACGGTGCGCTCGCTGGCCGAGCGGTACGCCACCACCGACGCGACGGTGCTCATCACCGGCGAGAGCGGGACCGGCAAGGAGATGGTGGCCCAGGGGATCCACAACTCCAGCCGCCGCCGCGACCGGCCGTTCGTGGCCATCAACTGCGCGGCGTTCCCGGAGGCGCTGCTCGAGTCCGAGCTCTTCGGCTACGAGGAGGGGGCCTTCACCGGCTCCCGCCGCGGCGGCCGCGCTGGCCTCTTCGAGGCGGCCCACACCGGGACCATCTTCCTCGACGAGGTCGGGGACGTGCCCGTCACGCTGCAGACCCGGCTCCTGCGCGTCCTGCAGGAGCGTCAGGTGCTCCGGCTCGGCAGCAACGACCCCACGCCGGTGGACGTGCGCGTGGTCGCCGCCACCAACCGGGACCTCAAGCGCGAGATCGCCCGCGGCGCCTTCCGCGACGACCTGTACTACCGGCTCAACATCCTCCCGGTGGCCGTGCCGCCGCTCCGCGCCAGGGCCGAGGACGTCGCGCCCATCGCCGAGGCGCTCCTCGCCGACGCGCTGGCCCGCCACGAGGTTCCCGCCCTCCTCCCGCGGGCGCTGTCGCTGGTCCTGCCCTGGCTCGAGCGCTACGCCTGGCCGGGGAACGTCCGCGAGCTCGAGAACGTGCTCGAGCGCGTGGCGGTGCTCTGCGCGCACCGCGTCGCCGACCCCGAGCGGATCGAGCCGGACGAGCTCCGCGCGGTGCTCCCCGAGCTGTTCCAGGCCGAGGCGGCGCCGCACGATGGCGATCTCCGCTCCGCCCGCGGCGCCGAGGAGACGGCGGTCATCCAGCGCGTGCTCGGCGAGTGCGACGGGAACGTCACCGAGGCCGCGAGGCGCCTGGGGGTCGGGCGCACCACGCTCTACCGCAAGCTGCGGCGGGCCTGAGCCGGGCGCAGCGGCGCGGGCGCCTCGCCGTCTCCCCCGGCGCGGCGCGCGACCCGCTCACGCCTCGTCGAAGCGCCGCCCCCCCGCGGCCAGCCGCGCGAGCAGCGGCGCCGGGGTGAAGGCGCCGGGATCGCCGTGCGCGGCCCGCGCGAGCGCCTCCATCCTCCGGACCACCTCGCCCAGCCCGATCGTCTCGGCGTGGTACATCGGCCCGCCGCGGCGGGCCGGGAACCCATAGCCGGCGAGGTACACGAGGTCGATGTCGGAGGCGCGCAGGGCGATGCCCTCCTCCAGGATCCGGGCGCCCTCGGCGGCCAGCGCGAGCACGCACCGCTCCACGATCTCGTCGTCCGGGATCTGCCGCCGGGTCAGCCCGAGCTCGCGGCTCGCCTCCACGACGAGCTGCTCCACCGCCGGATCGGGGATGGGCTCCCGCCGCCCCGCCTCGTAGCGGTACCAGCCCGCGCCGGTCTTCTGCCCGAACCGGCCCAGCTCGCAGAGCCGGTCGGCGATGCGCGCGCGCGGCGTCTCGGGCCGCTCCGCGTAGCGGCGCTTGCGGATCTGCCAGGAGACGTCGTTCCCGGCCAGGTCCGAGACGCGGAACGGGCCCATCGCCATCCCCCACCGCTCCAGGGCCCCGTCGACCTGCTCCGGCAGGGCACCCTCCTCCAGCAGCAGGAAGGCCTGCCGCCGGTACCGCTCCAGCATGCGGTTGCCGATGAACCCGTCGCAGACGCCGGAGACGACCGCCGTCTTGCCGAGGGTCCTCGCCAGCGCCATCGCGGTGGCGAGGACGTCCTTGCCGGTGGCGGCGCCGCGCACGACCTCGAGCAGGCGCATGACGTTGGCCGGGCTGAAGAAGTGCAGCCCGATGACGTCCTCCGGCCGGCGCGTGAAGCCGGCGATCCGGTTCACGTCGAGGCTGGAGGTGTTGGTGGCGAGGATCGCCCCGGGCCTCATCACCCGGTCGAGCGCGCCGAACACGGCCTCCTTGACGGACAGCTCCTCGAACACCGCCTCGACGACGAGGTCGGCGGCGCCGGCCTCGGCGTGATCGAGCGCCGGGCGGATGAGCCCCACCCGCGCCTCGACCTCCGCGGCGGTGAGCTTCCCCTTCGCCAGGCCGGACTCGTAGGTCCGGCGGATGCCGGCCATCCCCCGCTCGAGCGCGGCGGGGCTCGCGTCGACCAGCACCACCGGGAGGCCTGCGCCGGCGAAGCACATGGCGATGCCGCCGCCCATCGTGCCGGCCCCCACCACGGCCGCGGCGCGGATGGCCCGGGTCGGCGTGTCCTCGGGCAGGTCCGGGATCCTGGAGGCGGCCCGCTCGGCGTCGCGCGCGTGCCGCAGCGCCCTCGCCTCGGGGCCCTCCACGACGGCTCCTTCCCGCTCGACGCGCGCTCCACTCATGGCGATCCCCTCACGCGACCGTGAAGCCGCCGTCGATGGCGATGGCCTGCCCGGTGACGTGGCGCGAGGCCTCGGACGCGAGGAAGACCACCGCGCCCTTCAGGTCCTCGTCGCCGCCCAGCCGTCCCAGCGGCGTGCGGGCGATGACCTCCCGCTCGATGCGGCCGAGGAGGCCACGCGACAGCCTCGACGGGAAGAAGCCGGGGCAGAGCGCGTTCACGTTGATCCCGTACCGCCCCCACTCCGCGGCGAGCGCGCGGGTCAGGTTGATGACGGCGGCCTTGCTGGTGTTGTACGCGACGGTCTGGACGTCCGGCGGGTTGCCGCTCAGCCCGGCGATGGAGGAGACGTTGACGATCTTGCCGGACCGTCTCGGGATCATGCAGCGGCGCGCCACCGCCTGCGACAGGAAGAAGGTCGCGTCGACGTTCAGGCCCATCACCTTGCGCCACGCGTCGGCGGGGTGATCCTCCGCCGGCGCGCCCCAGCTCGTGCCGGCGTTGTTGACGAGGACGTCCACCGTCCCGAAGCGCGCCACCACCTGGTCGACCAGCGCGGGGATCGTGTCGAGGCTCGCCAGGTCGCCCTGGACGGTGAGGCACTCCACGCCGCGCGCCGCGAGGTGGGCGGCCGCCTCCGAGAGCTCGTCCTGCTTGCGCGCGGTGATGGCCACCCGCGCGCCCAGCTCTCCGAGCGCCTCGGCCAGCTGCAGGCCCAGCCCGCGGGAGCCGCCGGTGACGAGGGCCGCCTTGCCGGACAGATCGAAGAGCTGCTTGACGCTCATGCAGGTCTTCTCCGCGCGGTCCCCGGTCCGGAGGGCCCGGGCCGGGGCCGCGCACCGGGTCAGGTGGAGACTGCGTCGGGAGCCGGCGCCGGCACCACCACCCGGGCCGCCACGGTGCTCACGCCCATGACGAGGAGGCAGCTCACGCCCATCAGCGCCGCGTCCAGGAACAGGGGCGCGCTCCAGTTGCCGGTGGCGTCGCGCAGCGCGCCGGAGATGACCGGCGACAGCACCGCGCCCACCTCGGCGATCAGGTTCCACATCCCGAAGGCCGCGCCGCGCAGGTGGGCGGGGGCCGCCTCGGCGGTGAGGCTGAAGTTCACCGACTGCAGCGCGAAGAAGACCAGGCCGGAGACGAGCAGGATGCCGGACATGACCACCAGGTTCTTCTGCCCCGACATGAGGTAGGCCCCGAAGGCGGAGACCAGGACGGTGAGCGCGAGCGTCATGAGGACGAGGACGTTGCGGCGCCCGTTCGGCCGGTGGGCGACCAGGTCCCCAATCCAGCCGCCCAGGGGGAACCCGACCAGCCCGGCCACGCCGTTGAACGACGCGACCAGCGCGGCCTTCCCGAGCGCGCTGCCGCCGAACTCCTTCACGATGGAGACCGACCAGAACCCGTAGAACCAGAGGTGCCAGAGGATGGGGATCGCCGAGAAGTAGAGGAGCAGCAGGTTGCGGTTCCGGAGGATGGGCCGGACCTCGTCGGCCTTGCGCCCGTAGATGTAGGCCACGAGCGCCAGCGCGAGCGCCGTCAGCATGACGGCGATCCAGACGTCGTTCAGCCCGAGGCTGGTCGTCGCGAAGTAGACCGCCATGATCGCCACGAAGAAGACCGCCGTGTACCTGAGGAGGCTCTTCAGCGCCTTCCCGTAGGCATAGCTCACCCCCGGCCGGCGCGGCGCGACGACGGACCGGATCATCATCGCCACCCCGACGGTGACGACCCCGAGGAGCAAGAACGGCGCCTTCCAGGCGTCGGTGCCGAGGTAGGGCTTGGCCGCCTCGATGATGTAGATGGTGCCGACGATGCCGGCGGTCAGGCCGACCCCGAGCCCTCCCATCACGAAGCCGAGCCCGAGCCCGAGCTGCTTCGGCGGCGTCACCTGCGCCACCAGCGACCGGTCGTTCGAGTACCAGACGCCCTCGCCCAGCCCGGTCAGGACCCGCAGCGCGATGAAGGCCACCAGGCCGCCGGTCAGGCCGGTCAGGAACGTGACGATCCCGGCCCAGGTGATGCTGATCACGATGATGGTCCGGTAGCCGTACTTGTCCCCGAAGTAGCCGCCCGGGAACTGGGTCAGCATGTACCCCGCGAAGAAGAGGCTGCCGAGGAGACCGCCCAGCGCGTGCGGGCTCGTGGCGGTCGCCATGAAGCCGACCTTGTTCTGGATCATCCAGGTGACGGCCGGGCCCGTCAGCGTCCGGTCGATGTAGGCGAACGTCCATCCGAGGAACAGCATCATCCAGACGCGCTTGTAGCTCTCAGCCGCTCTTGCCATGGGTCTCGTCTCCGGGGACGGCGCGTGCGCTTTCGGTGCTCCGGCTCGGCTCGCCCGCGAGGGTGGAGCCGGGGGGCTCAGCGGGTGGGAATGAATGCTCATTCACCCTGCGCTGATCTGTCAATCCTCCCCTGACGGGTCCCCTGCTCGCCCGCTCGTCCCGGCCCTGCCCCGCAGCGTTCACGCCCTCCCCTGCAGCGCTCACGACCCAGGCCGCGGCGAGGGGAGGCTTGACATTCGAGGGCGATAGGAATGAATGTTCATTCATGCATCCCGCCCTCGCGCGCTCCGCCGCGCCGCCCGCCGCGCCGGTCCGGCTCTCTCGCAGGGGCCCGGTCGCCCTCCTCGCGCTGTCCAGCCCGCCCGTCAACGCGCTCGGGACCGGCCTCGTCGCGGCGCTCCGCGCCGCCCTCGACACGCTGGCCGCCAATCCCGACGTCCGCGTGCTGCAGCTGCGGACCGACCTCGGGGTCTTCTGCGCCGGCGCGGACCTGGCCGAGATGCGCGCCAACCTCGCGGACCGCACCTCGGTCGACGCCCAGATCGCGGCGGTGCGCGAGATCCAGGCGATGCTGGCGCAGCTCGAGGCGCTGCCGATGGCCACCCTCGCCGAGATCGGCGGCGCGGCCATGGGCGGCGGGCTCGAGCTCGCCCTCGCCTGCGACCTGCGCGTCGCCGCCAGCGAGGCGAAGCTCGCGCTGCCGGAGACGCGGCTCGGCCTCGTCCCGGGCGCCGGCGGGACCCAGCGCCTGACCGCGCTCTGCGGGCCCGCGGTGGCGAAGCGGCTGATCCTCGGCGCCGAGGTGCTCGACGGCGCCGCCGCGGCCGCCCTCGGCGTCGTGCACTGGGCGGTGCCCCGCGCCGAGCTGGCCGGCTTCGCCGACGGCGTCGCGGACCGGCTGGCCGCGCAGCCGCGCGCGGCCGTCGCCGCGGCCAAGGCCTGCATCGCGGCGCGCGCCGACCCGGCCCGTGACGGCTACGCGGAGGAGCTCCGGGCGACGCGCGAGCTGCTGCTCCACGAGCCCGAGACCCGCGCCCGGGTCGAGGCGTTCCTGGCCGGGAAGCGCTGACCCTTCGATCCGTTCCGACGACCCCACCCCCCAAAACCCCGAGGAGATGACGATGCGATTCGACGAGAAGGTGGTCCTGGTCACCGGCGGCGCCTCCGGCATCGGCCTGGCGACCGTGGAGGCGTTCGCGAAGCTGGGCGCCGACGTGGTGGTGACCGACATCGCCGCCGAGCGAGGCGAGCAGGCCGCCGCGGCGGTCCGCGCCGCCGGCGGCCAGGCGCAGTTCGTGAAGCTCGACGTCACCGATCGCGCGTCGATCCAGGCCTGCCGCGACCTGGTGCTCTCCTCCCGGGGCCGCCTGGACGTGCTCGCCAACGTGGCGGGCTGGGGCCACATCCAGCCGTTCGTCGAGAACGACGACGCCTTCATCGACAAGGTGATGGCGCTCAACCTGCGCGCGCCCATCGAGATGGCGCGCGCGTTCCTCCCCTCCATGATCGAGCGGAAGGGCGGGCGCATCGTGAACGTCTCGAGCGACGCCGGCCGGGTCGGCAGCCTGGGCGAGACCGTCTACTCGGCCGCCAAGGGCGGGGTCATCGCCTTCAGCAAGTCGCTCGCCCGCGAGGGGGCGCGCCACGGCGTGCTCGTCAACTGCGTCTGCCCCGGGCCGACCGACACCCCGCTGCTCAAGTCCGAGCCGGAGAAGTTCCTCGAGGCCTTCCTCAAGGTGATCCCGCTGCGCCGCTTCGCGAAGCCGGGGGAGATCGCCGACGCGATCGTGTTCCTGGCCAGCACGCGGGCGAGCTACGTCACCGGCCAGGTGCTGAGCGTCAGCGGCGGGATCACGATGGTGGGCTGAGCGGCGCTGCCTTCCCCTTCACGCACGGAAAGAGAGACGTCCCCATGAAGAAGTTCACGGTCGATCACTTCAAGCCGCAGCACTTCGGGTGGTCCGTCGACGGCAAGGTCGCCACCATCGCCCTGAACCGCCCGGAGCGGAAGAACCCGCTCACCTTCCAGTCCTACGGCGAGCTCCGCGACACGCTGCGCGACCTCGTCCACTGCCCGGACATCAAGGCGATCGTGCTGACCGGCCAGGGCGGGAACTTCTGCTCCGGCGGCGACGTGCACGAGATCATCGGCCCGCTGGTCCGGACCGAGATGCCCGGCCTGCTCGACTTCACCCGCATGACCGGCGACGTGGTGAAGGCCCTGCGGGCGCTGCCGCAGCCGGTGGTCGCCGCCATCGACGGCATCTGCGCCGGCGCGGGCACCATGCTCGCGTGCGGCTCGGACATCCGCTACGGGACCGCCCGCAGCAAGGTGGCCTTCCTGTTCGTGCGGGTGGGCCTGGCCGGCGCCGACATGGGCGCCTGCTCGCTGCTCCCGCGCATCGTCGGGCTGGGCCGCGCCTCCGAGCTGCTCTACACCGGCCGCGCCATGGGCGGCGAGGAGGCCGAGCGGATGGGCTTCTACAACGCGCTGGTCGAGCCGGAGAAGGTCCTCGAGCGGGCCACCGAGACGGCGCGGGCGCTCGCCGCCGGGCCGACCTTCGCCCACGCCATGACCAAGAAGATGCTGCTGCAGGAGTGGAACATGGGGCTCGACGAGGCCATCGAGGCCGAGGCGCAGGCGCAGGCCATCTGCATGCAGACGAAGGACTTCGAGCGCGCCTACACCGCCTTCGCGAACAAGCAGACCCCGAAGTTCGAGGGCGACTGATGGCCGACGCGTCCTTCCTCTCCTGGCCCTTCCTCGAGGCCAGCCACCGCGACCTCGCCGCGGCGCTCGAGCGCTGGGCGAGGGCGCGGGTCCCCGAGCTGGTCGCGGGCCAGGCGGCGCACGGGGCGGGCCTCTACGACACCACCCGCCGCCTGGTGCGGGCGCTCGGGGAGGCGGGGCTCCTCCGGGCCTGCGTCCCGGCCAGCTGCGGCGGGACGAGCGAGCAGGCTCGACGTGCGGAGCCTGTGCCTGTCGCGCGAGATCCTCGCGCGGCACGAGGGGCTCGCCGACTTCGCCTTCGCCATGCAGGGGCTGGGCAGCGCCGCCATCACCCTGTCCGGGACCCCCGAGCAGCAGCGGCGCTGGCTGCCCGCGGTCGGCCGCGGCGAGGCCATCGCGGCGTTCGGCCTGTCCGAGCCGGAGGCCGGCTCGGACGTGGGGGCGATGACCACGCGGGCGGTGCCGGACGGCGACGGGTACGTGCTCGACGGGACCAAGACCTGGATCTCGAACGCGGGCCTGGCCGACTTCTACGTGGTGTTCGCCCGCCTCGGCGACGCCCCCGGCACGAAGGGGCTGGCGGCGTTCGTGGTGGACGCCGACGCGCCCGGGCTCGAGGTGACCGAGCGCATCCAGGTCATCGCCCCCCACCCGCTCGGCACGCTGAAGCTCACGCGGTGCCGGGTGGACGCCGACCGGCTGCTGGGCAAGGCCGGCGACGGGTTCCGGATCGCGATGTCGGTGCTCGACGTCTTCCGGTCCAGCGTCGGCGCCGCCGCCCTCGGCTTCGCGCGCCGCGCGCTCGACGAGGCGGTGGGGCGCGCCCTCGAGCGCAGGACGTTCGGCCACCCGCTGGCCGAGTACCAGCTCGTCCAGGCGAAGCTCGCCGACATGGCGGTCGCCGTCGACGCCGCCGCCCTCCTCGTCTACCGGGCCGCCTGGACCAAGGACACCACCGGCGGCCGGGTCACCCGCGAGGCCAGCATGGCCAAGCTGTTCGCGACCGAGGCCGCCCAGGAGGTCATCGACCAGGCCGTGCAGATCTTCGGGGGCCTCGGCGTGGTGAGCGGCGCCACCGTCGAGACGCTGTACCGCGAGATCCGCGCGCTGCGCATCTACGAGGGGACGAGCGAGATCCAGCGGCTGGTGATCGCCGGCACGGTGATCGAGCGGCACCGCGCGGGGGCGTGAGCGCGGCGCCCTGCCGCCTTGCGCGGGCGGCGGGTTTCCGCTAACGGATGATGGTTCATTCCAGGGCCGGCTGGCCCGCGGCGATGGAGGGAGCGGCCCCGCTCCGGCCAGGCTCCCGCGCCGCGGCCCCCGAGCGCGGCGCGCAGCGGGGGGTCACATGGCCGTCATCCCAGACGTGAAGAACCCGGTCACCGACGAGGCGCTCGTCCAGCGGCGCCTGAGCCAGATCACCGCGGCCGCGGTGGAGCTGTTCTCCACCCAGGGTTACTACAACACCACCATCCTGGACGTGGCGCGCAAGGCCGGGGTGAGCAGCGGCCTCATCTACCGGTACGTCAACGACAAGGAGGACGTCCTCCAGCTCGCGCTCCTCAGCGTCCTCGAGCACTACCGGGTGGAGATCCCGCGCGCGCTCGAGGGGATCTCCGACCCGCTGGAGCGGTGGTTCGCCGCCCTCCGCGCGTACTGCCGGGTGATCGACCGGCACCGCGTCGCGACGGTCCTCGCCTACCGCTCCACCAAGTCGCTCCCGCCGGAGCGGCGCGAGGGGATCAAGCAGTCCGAGATCGAGACCAACGGCCTCGTCGCCGGCTGCCTCCGCGACTGCATCGCGGCGGGCCTCTTCCGCTCCGTGAACGTCAACGTGGTGACCTACCAGTTCGTGAGCTTCGCGCACACCTGGGCGCTCAAGCACTGGCGCCTCAAGGAGCTGTGCACCTTCGACGAGTACGTCGCCTCGGGGCTCGACCTCTTCGCGCACGCGCTCTTCACGCAGAAGGGGTGGCGCCACCACCGCAAGCTCGTCGCCGCGGCCGAGGGCGCCGCCCGCGGCGCGCCGGCGGGCCGGGGCGCCGGGGCGGCCGGGGGGCGGCGGGGCCCCGCGCTGCTGAAGCTCCCGACGGCGGGCGAGTAGCGCGCCGCTCAGGCGAGCGTCTTGTCGAAGGCCAGCCGCTGCGAGTGGTCGAACCCGGTGTGGCCCAGGAACCCGAGGAGCGGGAGGTCGTTCCAGCCCACCTCGGTGACCACCCGCTCGGCGCGCAGGCTCTTGGCGTTGCGCAGGAGCTGATCGAGGAGCGCGCGCCCCACCCGCTGGCGCGCCAGCGCCGGGTCCACCCCGATGGTGTCCAGCACCGCGATCGGCTCGGCCCGCCCGAACTCGCCGAAGTCCGCCCGCGCCATGAGGAACCCGGCGAAGTCGCCCTTCAGCTCGGCCACCAGGGACATCCGGATGGCCGACCTGGTCAGCACCTCGGCCGCCTTCCGGCTGAGGTAGGCCGTCCGGTCGCGGCCGGTGACCTTCCGATCGAGCCGGATGATGGCCGGGAGATCCCGCTCGGTCATCGAGCGGACCGGCACCTCGTCCCAGTCCGAGCCGTCGTCGACCGGCCGCTCGAGCGCGCGCTCCAGCACCACCCGCGGGGAGAGCCGGAACCCGCTGGCGGCGAAGAAGGCGGCCATGCCGTGCTCCGTCCAGTCGGCCTGGGTGCGCAGCTCGCGGACCCCGCGACCGGACAGCGCCTTCTCCACGCCGCCGAGCAGCGCCGTCGCCACCCCCCCGCGCTCGGCGGCCGGCAGCACGCCGATGGCGTCGAGCACGCCCACCGGCGCCGCCGCGCCGAACTCGCCGTCGAGGACGCGCGCCAGCGCGAACCCGACCAGGTGCCCTCCCCGCTCCGCCGCCACCCCGACCGCGGTGGGGTCGTCGGCGACCGTCCGGAAGCGCCTGCCGAAGAACTCCGTCCGCGCGCGGCCGCTGCGCTCGCGGTCCACCTTCACCACCGCCTCGACGTCGTCCTGCTTCAGCGTTCGCAGCATCGTGTCCTGAGCCATGGTCGTCCTCTCGCCTCGTCTCAGGAGGCCATCGCGGGCTTCGCCTGGGCCGCCAGCTTCTCGTGCCGGAACGCGCCCCACAGCGCGGCGCCCACGGCGCCGGCGTAGATGGCGTCCGGGTGGCTCTTCACCACGACCGACATCCGCCCCTCGGCGCAGGCCTCCTCGAGCGCCAGCACCAGCCCCTCGTCGAGGCCGAGGCCGCCGGTGAGCAGCACCGTGCCGTCCCGGGCGCCGACGCCCTTGAGCAGCGCGGCCAGGCGCTGCGCCATCGAGACGTGGATGCCCTTCAGGATGTTGGCGGCCGAGATGCCGCGGGAGACCATGTTGATGACGTCGGTCTCCGCCAGCACCGCGCAGATCGAGGACACCTTCTCCGGCTCCTTGCCCTGCCTGGAGAGCGCGCCGATCTCGTCCTGCGCGATGCCGAGGTAGCGCGCGATGTTCTCGAGGAACTGCCCCGAGCCGGAGGCGCACTGGCTGGTCATCTTGTAGGCGAGCACCTTGCCGCGCTCGTCGGTGCGGATGGCCCGGCCGTGGAGCGAGCCGATGTCCAGGACCGAGCGGGTGGACGGATCGAGGTGGATGGCGCCGCGCGCGTGCGTGGTCATCGAGTAGAAGTGCCCGGTGTGGAAGGGCAGGTTCTCGCCGTCGCCGGTGGTGGCGACGTACGCCACGTCCTCCCGCGACAGGCCCGCGTCGCGGAGCACCGCGTCGTAGGCCTGCTCGGCCAGCTGGTACGGGTCCCGCTGGCGGATCCGCTCCACCGCGCGGGAGAGCCAGCGCGGCTCGCCCTTCCCCGACTCGAACAGGACGGCCTTGACGCAGCCGGTACCGACGTCGACGCCTGCAGTGATGGTCATGGCTCTTCCTCCGGCCCTCAGGCCGTCACCGCGCGCCGGGCGAAGGCCGCCCCGCCCAGCGCGCCGGTGTAGATCGAGTCCGGGTTGATGTTGATGGTGACGTCGCCGTAGTTCTCCTTCACCAGCGTGCGGAGCTCCCGCACCGCCGCCTCGTTCTTCGCGACGCCGCCGGTGAAGGTGAACTGGTCGCGGATGCCGCCGGAGCGCGAGATGATCGACATGGCGCGCAGGATGATGGCGCGGTGCAGCCCGGCCAGGATGTCCTCGCGCTTGTCGCCCATGGCCAGCCGGTCGCGCAGCTCGGCCCCGGCGAACACCGTGCAGGTGGAGTTGATGCGCAGGGTCTTGGTCGCCTGCATCGCCATGGGGCCGAGCTCGTGGAGCCCCATCTTCATCTCGTCCGCCACGTAGCCCAGGTAGCGCCCGGTCCCGGCCGCGCACCGGTCGTTCATCTGGAAGTTCTCGACGATGCCGTCCTTGTCCACCTGGATGGCCTTGGTGTCCTGCCCGCCGATGTCGAGGACCGTGCGCGTCCCCTCGTACATGATGTGCGCGCCCAGCCCGTGGCAGAGGATCTCCGAGCGGATGTGCTCCTTGGGGAAGGGCAGGCGCACCCGGCCGTAGCCGGTCCCGACCACGTACGCCTCGTCGAGCGGGACCTCGAGGGCGGCGTGGACCGGCCGGACCACCGCCTCCGCGTCCACCGGCTTCCCGCTCCCGAGCGCCGCCGTCGTGCTCGACCCGAGCGCGTTCTCGAGCGCCTTGAGGAACTGGGTGCGCATGGCGCCCTGGGGCGGGCGGTTCTCCACCTCGATGATCGACTTGTCGTAGACGTTCAGCATCAGGTCGAAGGAGAGGCCGGCCTCCCGGCACAGCGGCTCGGCGATGGCCATGAACCGCGATCCCGCGATGTCGCGGAAGAAGTCCGAGCGGCGCCGCGCCCCGGGCTCGAACAGCGAGGCCGACTCGTCGCGGAGCTGGCGGAAGGTCTCGCCGAGCGCCTGCGCGAGGGCCTTCTCCTGTCCGGCGAAGCGCAGGCCGCGGCTGTTCTTCGCGCAGGTCTCCTCGAGGTCGGCGAGCTCGTGCAGGTACTGCACGTGGCGGAAGTGGCGCTCCAGATCGCCCAGGAAGACGTCCACCCGCCCGGCCAGCGACGAGACGCCCTCCAGCCCGCGCCGGAACAGCGTGAAGCGCGCGTCGATGAGCGCCTCCTGCTTCGACACCGCCGCGGCCGTGTCGTAGTTGGAGCGGGAGTTGGTGATGCCGCGGCCGAGGACCCTGCCCTCATCGTCCATCACCACCGCCTTGGTGGTGGTCGAGCCGAGATCGATCCCGATGTAGCACTTCATGGTCGGTCCCCTTTCACGCCGCCGAGGCGACGGCCCGCCGCTTCTGGTCGATCATCTGGAAGTAGCTCTCGAGCCGGTTCTTCACGTTCGCGGCCGAGAAGTAGCGGGGGTCCACGAGATCGGTCTCGATGAACGCGCCCGGCTTCCCGGTGCGCTTCTCGACCTCGCGCATCATCATGAGCTGGCCGGCCGAGAAGCTGTTGCAGCTCTTGATCGAGTTGATGAGGAGCCCGTCGGCCTGGAACTCGTTCATGTACTGCTCGAGCAGGCCGACGCGCTGCGGGAGGTTGCGGTTGGTGTAGACGCCCAGGCAGTAGTCGGCGAGCGACTCGAGCGGGTTCTTGTCGTCGTGCCGGAAGCCCTGGTCGTACAGCCCGCCGACCTTGGTGTAGCTGGAGGCGACCACCACCGCGCCCTCGTCGTAGAACATCTTCCAGAACTCGCGGAAGCTGGTCCAGTTGGGCGGGCCCTCGACCACCAGGCGGTACTTCTGCTCCTTCATGTCGCCCTCGGGCGTGACCGGCCCGAGCCCGCGCCGGACCCGGTCCTCGATCTCGCCGCGGAGCAGCTGGTAGTACTCGGTCGCGTCGGGCGTCCCGCGGAAGGCGGTGAAGATCGGGCCGATGTAGTAGACGCTGCCGAAGTACGCGTCGATGGGGGACGGCTTCAGCTTCGCGCTCTCGAGCACCCAGACCAGGTCGTCCTCGGCCCGGGCCGACTCGCGCATGTACTGGCGCAGCCGATCGATGTCGAACTTGATCCCCGAGACCAGCTCCAGCTTCGGGATCACCTCGTCCTTGAGCTGCTTGACGATGTAGTCCCGCATGCTCTTGGTCGTCTCGCCGTCGCCCTGATAGGGCACGTGCAGCATGGCGGTCGGGCACTTGTACTGCTCGCGCAGGAGCTCGAACCACTTCATGAAGGTGAAGCAGCCGGTGTACGAGAGGAGCAGCAGGTCCGGGCGCGGCAAGGGCTTCCCGTTGGGCGCCAGGTTCCCCTTGGCCATCATGCCGATGTCCGCCTTCACGTAGGTGCAGACGTCCTCGGAGTGCCCGCGCTTCTCCGCCTCGGCGATGTAGTCGCCCGAGAGCTTCTTCATCCCGTTCTGGATGGCGTTGATCTCGGGGAGGTTGTTCAGCATGTCGAAGCACATGATCAGCTCGTTCAGGTTGCCCGGGACGAACGTCGAGGCGACCTTCCGGCCGTGCTCCGCGGTGCTGGTGAGGAGATCGTAGTTCCGCGCGATCATCTCCTTCTGCTTGCTCATGGAGGCGTCCTTGGCGACTTCCTTGCCGGGGGCGCGGGGCGGGGAGAGCTTCGAGGTCATGGCGTGCTCCAGAGCTTGATGGAGTCGGCGAAGGTGCCGGCCTGCTCGCGGACCGGCTGCATCTGGGCGGAGTTCTCGGCGTACTTGAAGCCGATGTGCGGGACGTCGACGCGGTCGAGGGCGTTCTCCAGCATGGGGCGGTCGAGCAGCGCCGGGTCGCAGAAGCTCGGCGCCGCGAAGATGACGCCCTCCGCGCCGGTGTCCTTCACGGCGTCCCGGAGGAACTTTCCCTTCAGCGCCTCGACCGGCTGGTACTTCGCCGACGTCTCCATGGAGTGGTGCAGGAACGCCGAGGAGAGCTGCTGGATGGGGTCGCCGGCGAGCGGGACGTCCTCGAGGAGCCACCGGTTCACCAGGGTGAAGTCGTCGTCGACGACGTAGCACCCGGACATCTCGATGGCCTTGATGAGGTTGAGCGGCGGCTGCTCGCAGAACAGCCCGTTCAGGATGACGCGGCAGTTGTCGCGCTTCGGCCGCGGCTCGGCGCGGGCGGCCGCCAGGTAGTCGCGCAGGAGCTGGCTGTGCTCCTCGACCGGGAGGACCATCCCCGCGCGCATCAGCAGGTAGACCTCGGAGGTGGGCGCCAGCCACGGCGCCCCGGCCCGGAAGGCGTAGAGCTCGCCGACCAGCCGCCGGTTCTCGTTGTAGAGCGCGATCGAGCTTCGCAGCGCGTCGTCGGTGATCTCGACGCCGCCGAGCTTCTCGAGCCCCGCCTTCAGCTCGTGCAGCTCCCGCACGTAGTACTCGCCGCCCACGCCGTCCGAGAAGTTCTGCGGGACGTCGAAGTAGCGCACGTACACCTTCGGGAAGAGCAGCTTCCAGATGCCCGAGAGGTTGCGGATGACGTCGCAGATGGACGGGAAGAGGAACCCGTCCACGAAGTCGATCCGCCCGGTGATCCCGAGCTCGAGGGTCGAGCGCGGGATGCGGCAGATGTAGCTCTGGTAGTAGGCGTCGCCGTGGATGACCTCGAGGTTCTCCCCCGCCCCGAGGATGCCGAGCGGCAGCATCCCGGCCGCGTGGATCAGCTCGCGCGGCACGTAGATGGGCATGTAGGCCACGACGCGCCGGTTCGGCGCCGCCGCCTTCCACTCCCGGGCCGAGGTGAAGTTCAGGTCGTCGAACAGCGCCTGGCAGCGCGCGACGATCGCGGCGGTGGTCTTGGTGGTGGCGAGCATGTCAGCGGTCCTCCCAGCGTGCGGGGCGCTTCTCGAGGAAGGCGTTCAGCCCCTCGACCGCGTCCCTGGTCGTCATCAGGTCTTCTGCGTACCAGCCCTCCAGCACCGCGAGCTTCGAGCGGACCCGCTCGAGGAGCCCCAGCCGCGCGGCGCGCACCGCCAGCGCGAGCGACGAGGCCGAGTGCCCGGCCAGGTGCGCGTCGAACCAGGCCAGCGCGGCCGCCTCGGGGTCGTCCGCCACCGCCCGCACCAGCCCGAGCCGCAGCGCCTCCGCCGCGTCGACCGAGCGGCCGGAGAGGAGCAGGTCGTCGGCGGCCGCGGGGCCGATCCGCTCCGGCAGCAGGCAGGACGCGGCCGGCGCGAAGACGCCGAGCACGATCTCGGGCTGCCCGAGCTTCGCGTCCGGCGCGGCGAAGACCAGGCTTGCGGCCGAAGCCAGCTCGAGGCCGCCGCCCAGGCACTGGCCCTTCACGGCGACCAGGATGGGCATGGGGAGGTCGAGCATCCGGAGCAGCAGCGCGTGGAAGCCGTGCAGCATGGCGCCGAACCGGCCGGGGAGGTGCTCCTCCACGCTCGCGCCGAAGCTGAAGTGGGGACCCTCGGCGTCGAGGAGGACGCCCCGGAGCGCGGGGGCGGGGGGCGCGTCGTGGGCCGGCCCGGCCGCGACGGCGAAGGCCTCGGTGAGGGCCGAGACCATCTCGGCGTCGAGCACGTTGGCCTTGGGCCTGGAGAGCCGGACGCGCAGCAGGCGCCCATCGCGCTCCCGCCAGGTGCGCAGCGGAGCGGAGGCCATCACTTGCCGCCCTTCGCGCGGGCGGCCGGGAGGAGGCTCTCGACCAGCTCGGGCGTCCAGGGGGTACCCTTCGCGAGCGCCTGGCGGAGCGCCACGAAGTCGGCCTCGCGGTCCTCCCTGGTGCCCTCGTTGAAGGCCCGGAAGCCGGTCTTCGCCTCGGTCATCATGTTGAGCGCCAGCCAGGCGCGCGAGTTCTCCTTGTTCGCGTTCCAGGCCTCGAGCTTGGGCTTGCGGAGCTCCTCGATGGTCTTGCTGGTGCAGTCCGGGAAGGTGAGCAGGAGCTTCGCGCAGAGCTGCTCCACCCGCTCGTCGAGCAGGGACAGGTCCACCTTCCCGCGCTTCACGAGCTCCTTCCCCTCGGCCAGCGCCGCCCCGGTCTTCGGCTCGCCGTGGACGAAGCGGCCGTACTCGTCGAGGACCTT
Source organism: uncultured delta proteobacterium (assembly GCA_963733485.1). Classification (GTDB taxonomy): domain Bacteria; phylum Myxococcota; class Myxococcia; order Myxococcales; family Anaeromyxobacteraceae; genus Anaeromyxobacter. The sequence continues at coordinate 328,769 of CAVTDL010000010.1, forward strand.
GTCGGTCACCACCAGCGGGTTCGCCACGAACTTCCCGTCCACCTTCAGCGCCGGGACCACGTCGGTGATCATCCCCTCGCGATAGGCCCGGTGCGCCGACCACGGCTCGCACAGGACGCCCGTCTCCATGGCCCGCTCCACCCCGATCAGCACCGGCAGGAAGTCGGTGGCGCCGCCGATGGGCGCCGAGCCGTGCTTGGGGCCGGCCTGGCCGAAGCGGGCCAGGTCCTGGGCGACGGTGAAGTCGCAGGCCATCCCGATCTCCTGCCCGCCGCCGATGCGCATGCCGTTCACCCGGCAGATCACCGGCTTGTCGCAGGCCAGGATGGAGCTCACCATGTCGTTGAAGAGCCGCATGTACTGCCGGTACTCCTGCGGGTTCCCGGCGTAGTACTCGGCGTACTCCTTGGTGTTGCCGCCGGTGCAGAAGGCCTTGTCGCCCGCGCCGGTGAAGACCACCGCCACCACGTCCCGGGCGTTGGCCGCCGCGCGGAAGGCCAGGATCACCGCCTTCACCATGTCGGTGGTGTACGAGTTGAACTGGGCCTGGTTGTCGAGCGTGATCCAGGCGTTGTAGAGCCCCGGCGCCTCGCTGCCGTCGGGCCGCTTGGCCGGGCGCTTCTCGTAGCGCACCATCTCGCAGCGGAGGGCCGGCAGGTCGTGCGAGACGAGCTCCTTCGGCGCGGTGGCTCGGGTGATCTCGGTGGTCTGATCGGACATGTGCGGGTCTCCTGGAGCGCTAGGGGACGAGGACGGCGCGCCGGGTCAGCTTGTGGGCGTGGACGTCGGCGAAGACCTGGTTGATCTGGTCGAGCGGGTGGCGCTCGACGAAGGGGGCGAGCTTCACCTTGCCGTCGAGGACCAGGTCGAGCGCGGGCGGGTAGAGCTCCGGCGGGCAGCCCCAGTTCCCGAGGGCGCGGGCGTGGAAGGCCATCAGGTTCGAGAGCCGGACCTCCACCTTGTCCATGGTGAAGCCGACCACCCCGAGCGTCCCGCCGTGGACCAGCAGCCCGAAGGCGGTGGCCTGCCCGGCCGCCGTCCCGGAGCACTCGAAGATCACCCACTCGCGCGAGGGCAGCCCCTTCGACTTCGCGAAGGCGCCGATCTCCTTCTTGAGGTTCTTCGGGTCGACCTCGCGGACGTTGAAGGTCCTCGCGGCGCCGTTCGCGGCGACCAGCTCGAGCTTCTTCGGGTCCACGTCGATCGCGACCACCGTGGCGCCGAGCGCGGCGGCGATCTGCACGCAGTAGCTGCCCACCCCGCCGACGCCGTTCACGATCACCAGCTGCCCCGGCCCGACCCCGGCCTGCGTCACCGCCTGATACGGCGTGGTCAGCGCGTCGGCCACCACCGAGATGTCGGCGAGCTCGAGCCCCACCCCGGCGAGCCGGGCCTCGTCCACCGGGCAGAGCCCGCGGGCCGGCACCTGGATGTGCGTGGCGAAGCCGCCGTGGATGTCGTTCCCCGGCATCTTCTGGTTCGGGCAGATGGTGGGCTTGCCACGCTTGCACGCGTCGCACTCGCCGCACGGCATCACCGCCGGGACCAGGACGGCCTGGCCGAGCCAGCCCTCCGCCCCGGCGCCGGCCTGCACCACCCGCCCGCTCACCTCGTGCCCGAGCGTGAGGGGGAGCGGCTGGTTGGTCCGGACCCCGTCGTACAGGTAGCCGAGGTCGGTGTGGCAGACCCCACAGCCGGCCACCTCCACCAGCACCTGGCCCGGCGGCGGCGCGGTGAGCTCGAGCGGCTCCTTCACCATCGGCTCCCCCACGGCCCTCATCACCCAGCGGTGCGGCGTCATGTCGGCCTCCTCGGTCCTTGGTCGCGCCCCGGGCGGTCGCGCGAACCGGCTGTCTTGACGGGGTTCTCGTGAAACTGGTAAAGCCGTACCAGAATCCTTCAATCGACGTCAAGCCCTCTCCTTCCACCCCGCGCGGGCCCCCTTCCAGGAGATACCGATGACGACCAACGAACCCGTCTTCCAGTGGGACGATCCGCTCCTCCTCGACGCGGAGCTCACCGACGAGGAGCGGCTGGTCCGCGACACGGCGCGGGACTACAGCCGCGAGCGGCTGATGCCGCGGATCCTCGAGGCGAACCGGTCCGAGCGGTTCGATCGCGAGATCATGAACGAGCTCGGCGCGCTCGGCCTGCTCGGCCCGACCATCGACGGCTACGGCTGCGCCGGCGCCTCCTACGTCGCGTACGGCCTGATCGCGCGCGAGGTCGAGCGGGTGGACTCGGGCTACCGCTCGGCGATGAGCGTGCAGTCGAGCCTCGTGATGTTCCCGATCCACGCCTTCGGGAGCGAGGCCCAGCGCGAGAAATACCTGCCGCGGCTCGCCACCGGCGAGCTGATCGGCTGCTTCGGCCTCACCGAGCCCGACGCCGGCTCGGATCCGGGCGGCATGAAGACCCGGGCGCGCCGGGCGCCGGACGGCTGGGTGCTGAACGGCACGAAGACGTGGATCACCAACTCGCCCATCGCCGACGTGTTCGTGGTGTGGGCGAAGGACGACGAGGGGCGCGTCCGCGGGTTCGTCCTCGAGAAGGGCATGAAGGGGCTCTCCGCCCCCAAGATTCATGGCAAGTTCAGCCTCCGCGCCTCGATCACCGGCGAGATCGTGATGGACGAGGTGCCGGTCCCCGAGAGCCACCTCCTGCCCGGCGTGACCGGCCTCAAGGGGCCCCTCAGCTGCCTCACCCGCGCCCGCTACGGCATCGCCTGGGGCGCCCTCGGCGCCGCGGAGTTCTGCTGGCACGCGGCCCGCTCGTACACCCTCGAGCGCAAGCAGTTCGGGCGCCCGCTGGCGGCGACGCAGCTCATCCAGCTGAAGCTCGCGAACATGCAGACCGAGATCACGCTGGGGCTGGGCGCCTGCCTGCGCGTCGGCCGGCTCATGGACGAGCACCGCGCCACCCCCGAGATGGTCTCGCTCATCAAGCGCAACAGCGCCGGGAAGGCGCTCGACGTCGCCCGCCTCGCCCGCGACATGCACGGCGGGAACGGGATCGCCGACGAGTTCCACGTCATCCGGCACGTCATGAACCTGGAGGCGGTCAACACGTACGAGGGCACGCACGACGTCCACGCCCTGATCCTCGGGCGCGCGCAGACGGGCATCCAGGCGTTCTCCTCCTGAGGATCTCCGCGGTCGCCGCGGCGGGGGCGGGCACCGGCGGCCCGCGGCGGAGCCTCGCCCCCGTATACTGATCCCAGGTTCGGCGGCCGCCCCGCGGCGGGGCGCGTCCGGCCGGTCCCCGAGGTCCGGATGAGCACCAGCTCTCTCGAGCGGATGTTTCGCCCGCGCTCCGTCGCGGTGGTGGGCGCCAACAACCGGCCGCACCGGATCGGCAACGCCATCATGCGCAACCTCCTCACCGGCGGGTTCGAGGGCCCGATCATGCCGGTGAACCCTCGGTACGAGGCGGTGGCGGGCGTGCTCACCTACCCGGACGTCGCGAGCCTCCCGCGCACGCCCGACCTGGCCATCCTCTGCACGCCGCCCGACACCGTCCCGGACCTGGTGGACGAGCTCGGGGCGCGTGGGACGCGGGCGGTGGTGGTGGTGGCGCGCGGCCTCGGCACGATCCGCGGACCGGACGGCCTGACGCTGCAGGAGCGGACCCTGCACATCGCGAAGCTCCATGGGATCCGCCTCCTGGGCGGCGGCACCCTCGGCATCCTCTCGCCCCACATCGGGCTGAACGCCAGCTTCTCGCGGGTCACCGCGCTGCCCGGCAACCTCGGGTTCGTCTCGCAATCGGACGCGGTCGGGACGCTGCTGCTCGACTGGGCGCACCCGCGCCGGGTCGGGTTCTCCCACTTCGTCTCGCTCGGCGACGCGGCCGACGTGGGGTTCGGCGAGGCGCTCGACTACCTCGGCAGCGACGCCGAGACCCGCGCCATCCTGCTCTACATCGAGTCGCTGCCCGCCCGCCGGAGCTTCATGGCGGCAGCCCGCGGCGCCGCGCGCAACAAGCCGGTGCTCGCCATCAAGGCCGGGCGCGGCGTCCCGCGGCGCGGCGGCCCCAGCGCGCTCTCCGCCGACACGCTCTCGCTGGTGGAGCAGGACGACGTCTTCGACGCGGCCCTCCGGCGCGCCGGCATCGTCCGGGTCCGCGACGTGGGAGAGCTGTTCGACGCCGTGCAGACCCTCGCCCACGCCCGGCCGCTCTCGGGGGAGCGCCTGGCGGTGGTCAGCAACGGCGGCGGGGTCGGCCTGATCGTCGCCGACGAGCTCGACGCGGGGGGGCTCGGGGTCTCCTCGCTGTCCCCCGCGGTGGTCTCGCGGCTCCGGGCGGTGATGCCCGCCGGCTGGGACGGGACCAACCCCCTCGACATCCTCGTCGACGCCCCGCCCGAGCGGTACGCCGCCGTCCTCCAGATCCTCCTCGAGAGCAAGGAGCTCGACGCGGTGCTCGCCATCCACACCCCGAGCACGCTCTCGAGCAGCACCGAGATCGCCCGCGCCCTCATCCGGACCGTCGGGGCCCACGGCGGCAACGTCCTCGCCTCGTTCGGCGGCGGCGAGAGCGTCGCGGCGGCGCGGCAGCTGCTGGTCGAGGCGGGCGTCCCCCTCTTCGACTCGCCCGCCGAGGCCGCCCGCGCCTTCCGCACCATCGTGAGCCACCGGCGCAGCTCGGAGGCGCTCATCCAGATCCCGCCGTCGATCCCGGTCGAGTTCCAGGTCGACCGCGAGGGCGCCCGGCGGATCCTCCGCGGGGCGCTCGACGAGGGCCGGGACTTCCTCCGGGTGATGGAGACGGTGGGCGTCCTCCGCGCCTACGGCGTCCCGGTGGGCGAGATCCAGGTGGTCGAGACCCCGGAGCAGGCGGGGCGCGTCGCGCACGAGCTGGGCTTCCCGGTCGACGTGGCCATCCGGTCGCCCCAGGTCCGCCGCAAGCGCGAGGTGGGCGGGATCGCCCGCGCGCTGGAGAGCGCGAAGGCGGTCGAGGAGGCCGCCCGGAGCATGGTGGCTCGGCTCTCGGAGTGGCGGCCCGACGCCGAGGTGACCGGGTTCGCCGTGCAGCGGGTAGAGCCGCGCCGCTACGCGCGGGAGCTCTTCGTCGGCGCCGCGGTCGACCCGCTGTTCGGGCCCGTCATGCTGTTCGGGGAGGGGCGCGACACCGAGCTGGTCAGGGACCTCGCGGTGGCGCTGCCGCCGCTCAACCTGACGCTGGCCCGCGAGATGGTCTCCCGGACCCGGGTCGCCGCCCTGCTGGAGGAGAGCCCGAGCCGGCCGGCGGCCGACGTCGACGCGATCCTCTTCACGCTCATGAAGCTGTCCCAGGTGGTGGTGGACCACCCCGAGATCGTCGAGGTCGACGTCAACCTGCTCGCCGACGAGCGCGGCGTGGTGGCGGTGGGGAGCTACATGGCCATCGCCCCTGCCACCGGCGACGGCGCCGCCCGGCTCGCGATCAAGCCGTACCCGGAGGGCCTCGAGGAGGTCGTGACGCTCCAGGACGGCACCCAGGTGACGCTGCGCCCGGTGCGGCCCGAGGACGAGCCCGCGCACAGCGACTTCATCTCCCGCCTGTCCCCCGAGGACAGCCACTTCCGCTTCTTCCACTACGTCCGCTCGATGCCGCGCTCCCAGCTCGCCCGGCTCACCCAGGTCGACTACGACCGCGAGATGGCGTTCGTGGCGACGCGCGCCGGGCCGGACGGCCGGCCGGAGACCATCGGCGTGGTCCGGACCGTCGCGGATCCGGACAACGTGACCGCCGAGCTCTCCATCGTGGTGCGCTCCGATCTCAAGCGGCGCGGGCTCGGCTCGCACCTGCTGCGGCGGGCGGTCGAGTACTGTCGCGGCCGCGGCACCCGGGAGCTCGCCGGGGACGTCCTGGCCGGGAACGAGTCGATGCTGGAGCTGGCAAGGCGGTTCTCGGGCTTCACGCTGTCCGACGCGGACGAGGAAGGGATCGTCCGCATCGTCCACCCGCTGTGAACGTTCAGGAGACGAGAGATGGCCGAGGCGTGGATCATCGAGGCGGTGCGGACGCCCGTCGGGCGAGTCGGCGGACAGCTCGCGGGGGTGCGCCCGGACGACCTCGCGGCCCTGCCGCTCGCGGCGGTGCTGGCGCGGGCGGGGGTGCCGGCCGGCGAGGTGGAGGACGTGCTGCTCGGGTGCGCGAACCAGGGCGGCGAGGACAGCCGGAACGTGGCCCGGATGGCGGCGCTCCTGGCCGGGTACCCGGAGGCGGTGCCGGCGGTGACGGTGAACCGGCTGTGCGCGTCCGGCCTCGAGGCGGTGGCGCAGGCGGCGCGCGCCATCGCCGCGGGCGAGGGGCAGGTCTACGTGGCCGGCGGGGTCGAGTCGATGTCGCGGGCGCCCTGGGCCATGGCGCGTCCGGAGCGAGCCTACCCGCGCGGGAACGTCACGCTCTACGACACGGCGCTGGGATGGCGGTGGACCAACCCGCGGCTGGAGAAGATGGGCCACACCGACTCGCTCGGCCAGACCGCCGAGAACCTGGCGGTGGAGGGGAAGATCGGACGCGAGGCGCAGGACCGGTTCGCGCTGGCGAGCCACCGGAAGGCGATCGCGGCGCAGGACGCCGGCGCCTTCGCGGGCGAGCTCCTGGCGGTCGAGGTCAAGGGCGGGACCGTGACCGCCGACGAGTGCCCGCGCCGCGACAGCAGCCTCGAGAAGCTGGCGAGGCTCGAGCCCGCGTTCGCGAAGGGCGGGACGGTCACGGCCGGGAACTCGAGCCCGCTGAACGACGGGGCGGCGGCGCTGCTGGTGGTGTCCGACGAGTACGCCCGCGCCCACGGGCTCTCGCCCTTGGCGCGGATCCGGGCGTGCGCGGTGGCGGGGGTCCCGCCCCGGGTGATGGGGATCGGGCCGGTGCCGGCCACGAGGAAGGCGCTGGAGCGGGCGCGGCTGGGGTTCGGGGACCTCGGGGTCATCGAGCTGAACGAGGCCTTCGCGGCGCAGTCGCTGGCCGTGCTGGCGGGCTGGGGGCTCGCCGCGGACGACCCGCGGGTGAATCCGGACGGCGGGGCCATCGCCATCGGCCACCCGCTCGGCTGCTCGGGGGCGCGGATCCTGACCACGCTGGTCCACTCCCTGCGGCGGCGCGACCAGACCCTCGGCCTCGCCACCATGTGCATCGGCGTCGGGCAGGGCATCGCCATGGTGGTGGAGCGGCTCCGCTGAGCGACGGCCCCCGCGGGCTGGGCCCGCGCGATGGGCCTGGCCCTCATGCTGCTATTCTGGTACGGCTTTACCTCTATCCCCTTCCCCGCCCCGCCAGCGGCCGGGCGCGGCGGAGGGCCACCAGGAGCGCGCATGAACGTCGGCGTCATCGGCTCGGGCTCGATCGGACCAGACCTCGCCTACGGCTTCCTCACGCGCCGTCGCGAGGAGCGGCGGCACGGTGCTCCTCCACGACATCCGCAAGGAGGCCCTCGAGGCGGGCGTGGCCCGCATCGAGAAGTACATGGCGAAGGCGCTCGCGCGCGGGAAGCTCTCGCAGAAGGACGCCGCCGCGATGCGGCAGCGGCTCGTCCCGACGGTCGAGCTCGCAAAGCTCTCCGGCTGCAGCTACGTGCTCGAGGCGGCCACCGAGCACCTCGAGACCAAGCGCGCCATCCTCCGCGGCCTCGAGGAGGTCGTCGCCGCCGACTGCCTGATCGGCTTCGCCACCTCCGGGCTGCCGCGGGCGCAGATCGCGGCCGGCGCGCGCCACCCCGAGCGCTGCTTCGTGAACCACCCCTTCTACCCGGCCTGGCGCGCGCTGCCGATGGAGGTGGTGCCGTCGGGAGACGCCGCGCTCGGCCGCCGGATGCTGGCGGTGCTGCGCGAGCTCGGGAAGGTACCGATCGTCACGGCCGACGTCGCCTGCTTCGCCGCCGACGACATCTTCGTGAACTACTGCGCGGAGGCGGCGCGCATGTTCGCGGAGGGGCTCGCCACGCCGGCCCAGATCGACCAGGTGGTGGACGAGGCGGTGGGCGGCGGCGGCCCGTTCCTGGTGATGGACCTCACCCGGGGCAACCCGCTCAACGTCCACTGCCTCGAGCTCATGCGCGCGGCGCCCACCGGCAGCCCCTGGTTCGAGCCCCCCGCCATCTTCCGCACCCAGGGGGTGAAGCCCTGGCACGAGCCGGGGCAGCCGACCCGCGCGCCGTGCGCGCCGGAGGTGGCCCGGCGGATCCGCGATCGGATCCTGGCGGTGCTCCTCGCCCGCACCTACTTCGTGGCGGACAACGGGATCTGCGCGCCGTCGGACCTCGACTGGCTCACCCGCAACGCGCTCGGCTTCTCGACCGGTCTGCTCGACCTCGCCGAGCGGCTCGGCGCCGACGAGGTGCACCGCGTCTGCGCCGAGTACGCCGCGGCGCACCCCGGGTTCGAGGTGCCGCGGAGCATCCGCGAGCGACGGCTCGCCCACTTCGCCCGGAGCGTGGTGGTGGAGCGGGACGGCGACCTGGCGGTGGTGCTCATCCGCCGCCCCGAGGTGCGCAACGCCCTCTCGGCCGCGACCATGGCGGAGCTCGACGAGGCGTTCGCCGCCCTGAACGCCGACGCCGGGGTGCGAGGGATCGTCCTCACCAGCTTCGACGGGGCCATCGCGGGCGCCGACATCGGCGGCCTGGCCGCCCTCCCCGACGCGGCGGCCTGCGAGGCCTCCGCCGCCAGCGGCCAGGCGGTGCTCGACCGGATCGCGGCCCTCTCGAAGCCGGTGGTCGCCGCGGTGGACGGACCGGTGCTGGGTGGCGGCGCCGAGCTCTCGATGGCGTGCCACGCCCGGGTGGTCGGTCCGCACCTGGTGGTCGGTCAGCCGGAGGTGAACCTCGGCATCATCCCCGGCTACGGCGGCACCCAGCGGCTGCCGCGGCTCGTCGGCGTGGAGCGCGCCGCCGAGCTGATCCGCACCGGGCGAACGCTCTCGGCCGAGGAGGCGTGCGCGTGGGGCTGGGCGACGGGCGGACCGGCCGACGACGTGGTGGCGGCGGCGAAGGATCTCCTCCGCCGGCACCTCTCCGGCGAGCTGACGCTCGCCCCGGTGGACCCGGCGCCCATCCCGGTCCCCGAGCGCTTCCCGGCGGTGGACCTCGGCCACCACTCGCTCGCGATCGACGAGATCGTGGTGGACGTGATGCGCCAGGGGCTCCGGCTGCCGCTGGCGGAGGGGCTGCGGCTGGAGGCCCGCGGGTTCGGCCGCTGCAAGGCGACGGTGGACATGGACATCGGCATGAAGAACTTCATCCAGAACGGTCCGCGCGTTCCGGCGGCGTTCCTGCACGAGTAGCGGGGAGGACACCATGGGACGCGACGCCATCGTGATCGTGGACGGGGGGCGGCGGCTTCCGCGCGCCGACCTCCTCGTCGACAACCGGGAGCCGGGCCTGTTCTCGCGCTTCTCGGCCACCCAGCTGGGCGGCCTCGCCATCAAGGCCGCGGTGAGCCGGAGCGCGGTCGCGCCCGAGCGGATCGGGCACGTCGTGATGGGCATGGCGCAGCACAGCCACCGCGACTCCATCTACGCGGCGCAGGGCATGCGCTGGCGCGGCGGCCTCCCCCACGACGTGCCGGCCCTGACGGTGGCCCGCATCTGCGGCAGCGGCGCGGAGGCGCTGGCGGTCGGCGCCGAGATCATCTCCGCCGATCTCCGCCACGACCCGTCCCGGCCCTTCGTGGTGGTCGGCGGCGCGGAGAGCATGCAGTACCCGTTCGCCCTCTACGGCCTGCGCGGCAGGAAGGTCGGCGGCGCGGTCCAGAAGTACGGGCCGCTCGAGGCCAGGGCGCTGCCCTCCGGGACGCACCTCGCCGACGTGCTGCTCGCGAACCTGTACGACCCCAGCGCGCGCATGTCGATGGCCAACACCGCCGAGGAGCTCGCGCGCCGCTACCGGATCACCCGCGAGCAGGCCGACGAGCTCGGCCTGCGCTCTCACCGCAACGCGAAGCGGGCGCGCGACGCCGGCTGGTTCGACGAGGAGATCGAGCCGGTGACGGTGCGGCGCGACGGCGCGGCCGAGCCGGTCACCGTCCGCTACGACACCCACATCCTCGAGGACCCGAGCCCCGCGGGCATGGCGCGCCTGCCGGCGGCCTTCGAGCCGGGCGGCATCGTCACCGCCGGGAACGCGAGCGCCGTGGTGGACGGGGCCGCCGCCATGGTCATCGGCCGCGAGGGCGACGTCGCGCGCGAGGGGCTCCGGCCGCTGGCGCGGATCGCGGGCGTGGGCGTGGCGGGCTGCGCCCCCGAGATCATGGGCTGGGGGCCGGTGCCGGCCACCCGGCGCGCCCTGGAGCGGGCCGGGATCTCCGGGAAGGACGTCGACCTGGTCGAGCTGAACGAGGCCTTCGCCCCCCAGGCGCTCGCGTGCATCCGGGACTTCGAGGGGATGGGGATCGCGCCCGAGCGCGTGAACACGGTGGGCAACGCCATCGCCCTCGGCCACCCGCTCGGCGCCACCGGCGCGATCCTGACGCTGACCTGCGCCTACGCGCTGCGGCGCACCGGCAAGCGCTACGGCCTCGTCACGATGTGCATCGGCGGCGGCCAGGGCATCGCGGTGGTGCTCGAGTCGGCGCGCTGATCGGGGCGCCGCGCGGGGGCCGGCGGGGCCCGCCCGCGGGCCTCGCGCGGCGACGCCCCGGCCCCTCACCGGGCCGCGCCCGCCGCCTCCGGTGCCTCGCCCAGCTGGCGGAGGCGGAACCGCTGGATCTTCCCGGTCGCCGTCTTGGGGAGGTCCGCGACGAAGTGGATGCGCCGCGGGAACTTGTAGGGCGCGAGCTGGCTCTTGCAGTGCAGCATGAGCTCGCTCGCGAGCGCGTCGCTCCCGGGCACGCCGTCCCGGAGCACCACGTAGGCCTCGGGCTTCACCAGGCCGTTCGGGTCGGGCGACCCGACCACCGCCACCTCGAGCACCTTCGGGTGGCTCACCAGCTTGCTCTCGATCTCGATCGGCGAGCACCAGATCCCGCCCACCTTCAGCATGTCGTCGTTGCGGCCGCAGTAGTGGTAGTAGCCCTCGTCGTCGCGCACGTAGGTGTCGCCGGTGTCGAGCCAGTCGCCCGGGAGCATGGTCGAGGCCGTCTTCTGCGGGTTGTTCCAGTAGTACGCCGCGGAGGAGGCCCCGCGGACCTGGAGCCGCCCCGGCTCGTTCGGCGGCACCTCCACCCCCTCCACCACCACCCGCGCCTCGTACCCGGGCACCGGGCGCCCGCTCGTCCCCGGGCGCACGTCGTCCTGGCGGTTGGAGATGAAGATGTGGAGCATCTCGGTCGAGCCGATGCCGTCGAGGACGACGTTCCCGGTGCGCTCCTTCCAGCGCCGGAAGATGTCCGCCGGCAGCGCCTCGCCGGCCGACGCGCTCCAGCGGAGCGAGGACAGGTCCGGGCGCGCGGTCTCGAGCGCCTGGAGCTGGGCCGCGTAGAGCGTCGGCACGCCGAAGTAGAGCGTGGGGCGGTAGCGCTCGATCGTGTCGAACGTCAGCTGGGGGGTCGGCTTCGGCTCGAGGAGGATCGACGTCCCCCCCACCCAGAGCGGGAAGGTCATGGCGCCGCCGTGCCCGTAGGCGAAGAACAGCTTGGCGGCCGAGAAGAAGACGTCGTCCTCGCGCGCGCCGAGCACGCCGACGCCGTAGAGCTCGCTCGTCACCACCATGTCGCGGTGGCGGTGGACCGTGCCCTTGGGCCGCCCGGTCGAGCCCGAGGAGTAGAGCCAGAAGCACGCGGCGGTCGCCGCCGCCGGGGCCGCCGTGAGAACGGCGCTGGCCCGGGCGAGCTCCGCGCGGACGCTGCGCTCGCCGCCCACCACCGGGAGGGCCACCGCCGGCCTCGGCCTGGCGGCCTCCAGCGCGGCCGTGACCTCGCCCTCGTACTCCTCCGACCACACCAGCGCCGTGCACTGCGAGTCCTCGATGATGTACCGGTAGTCGTCGGCGCGCAGCAGCGTGTTGAGCGGGACCGGGATGATGCCGGCCTTGATCGCGCCCCAGAACAGGTAGAAGAACTCGGGGCAGTCCTTCACCACCAGGAGGAGGCGATCGCCGCGGCGGACGCCGAGGCCGAGCAGCGCGTTGCCGCACCGGTTCACGCCCTCGACCAGCTCGGCGTAGGTGACGTCGCCGGCGGCGGCGCTGCGGATGGCGACCTTGGCGCCGCGCCCCTCGGCCAGGTGCCGATCGACGAAGGCGGTCGCGACGTTGAAGCCGGGCGCGAAGGTGATCCGCGCGGGGGACTGGCTCCGGTCCACGGTGACGGTCTGCTGGTCCATCCACGCTCCTACCGCGCGGGGAGACGAGGCCTCCGCCGCCGCCCAGGGGTCGTCGTCGAATTTCGGTACCAGTATACCAAGATGACGGGAAAGCGCGCCAGCCCCCGCGGGGCACGGGCCTGCGGGGGAGGTGCCGCCGATCGAGACGACGGAGCGGGGCTGCTCGGGACGGCGGCAGGCGCCGTCAGCCGCGCGAGCGCCCGGCGGCGGCGCGGGGACGCTGCAGTCGCCCGGGCGGGGGCGGCGGATCTGCGGTGAGGCGCGGCGCCTCGGCCATGAGCTTCAGCATGGTGGCGATGGTGATCGAGCTCAGCGTGGCGCGCGCGATGTCGTCGATCTCGTGGAGCACGCGCCCGAGCGCCCTGCCCTCCGGGGACGCCGCGCCCGGCTCCTCCCAGCTGCGCCCGTCCGACGCCACGTCCTCGAACAGCTGGATCACGTCGAGGAGCGTCACCCGCCGCGCGTTGCCGCGGAACCGGTAGCCCCCACCGGCGCCCCGGAGCGCCTCCACCAGCCCGGCGCGCCCGAGCGTGCGGAGCACCTTGGCGAGGTGGTTCACCGAGATGCCGAACCGCTCGGCAATCTCCGCCGCCGCGAACTGCTTGCTGGGGTCCTCGGCGAGCTGGAGCACCGCGTACAGGGCCAGGCGGGTCGCGATCTGGAGCTTCATGGCTCGAGCGCCTTCTCCAGCTGGATGAAGGGGCCGCCCATCATGCCGAGGCTCCGGAAGAAGGAGAGCAGGAGGTTGGCGTCCTTGGCGAGCATCGTCCGGACCTGCTGCACGCCCGCCTTGCGAAAGCGGAGGCAGATCTCGTCGACCAGCATCGTCCCCAGGCCGTGCAGCCGGGCGGAGGGGCTCACGTGAATGGCGAAGATCCACCCGCTCGGCGGCGAGCCGAACTCCCAGGCCCGCACCTCGCCCACGATGAAGCCGAGGATGGTCGCCTCCCGCTCGGCGACCAGGAAGAACCGCTCCGGGTTCCGCCCCGCGTACCAGTCGAAGCGGTCCTTCCAGTAGGCGGTCTTCGCGATGCCGGTGGACTCCGCGTCGAGGGCGATGACGGCGGGAAGGTCGGCGACCTGGGCGGGTCGGATGCGAACATCGCTCGGGGACGGAGCGGCTGTTTCGGCTTTCCGGTGCGACATTGCCATTCAATAGCGCTTCGCAACGCCGCGCACCACTAACTAACGGACGATGCGCCTCTTGCCCGGTGCCGGGGCGCGCGTCCGCGGGCGCGGCCGATGGTCGCACCGATGGGCGCCCCTCTTCGATTGGCCATCCCCCAGGCCGGGCGGCCCGACTAACCTCGACGGAACCTCGACGGACGAGACGAGGCCCGATGCCATCCCCGACCGTGGAAGCGCTGCCGCCGTACCGCCGCCCCGCCGCGGAGGTGGTGGCCGGGCTGGGGAGCGACGCGCGGCGGGGGCTGCCGGCCACCGAGGCGCGGGCTCGCCTCGATCGGGACGGCCCGAACCTGCTCCCCTCGGTGCCGCCGACCCCGGGCTGGCGGCGCTTCCTGGCCCAGCTCCGCGACGTCCTGACGATCCTGCTGCTGGTCGCCACCGCGGTCTCGTTCGCGGCCTGGTGGATCGAGCGCGAGGAGCCGATCCCCTACGAGGCGCTCACCATCCTCGCCATCGTGCTCCTGAACGCCGCGCTGGGCTACGTCCAGGAACGCCGCGCCGAGCAGGCGATCGCCGCGCTCGAGGCCATGACCGCGCCGAGCGCCCGCGTGGCGCGCGACGGCGAGCGGCGGATGGTGCCGACCGCCGAGCTGGTGCCCGGGGACGTCCTGCTCCTCGAGGAGGGCGACACCTTCCCGGCCGATGCCCGGGTGCTGGAGGCGATCGCGCTGCAGGGCCGCCGAGTCGGCCCTGACCGGCGAGAGCACCCCGGTCACCAAGCAGAGCGCGGCGCTCGTCGAGGCGCTCGGGATCGGCCGACCAGGCCAACATGGTCTTCAGCGGCACGTCCGTCGCGGCGGGCCGCGGCCGGGCGGTGGTGACGGCCACCGGGCCGGCCACCGAGATCGGCAAGATCGCGGGATCGCTGCAGGAGACCGAGGACGTCGCGACCCCCCTGCAGCTCGAGCTCGACCGGATCGGCCGGCTGCTCGGGATGGCGGTGATCGCGATCGCCGTCGTGATCGGCGGGACCATCCTCGCGCTGGGCCAGGTCCGGTCGCTGGCCGGCCTCGTCGACGTGCTGCTGCTCGCGGTGTCGCTCGCGGTGGCCGCCGTGCCCGAGGGGCTCACGGCCATCACGACCATCGTGCTGTCCCTCGGGACGCGGCGGATGGCGGCGCGCAACGTGATCGTCCGCCGGCTCTCGGCGGTCGAGACCCTCGGCTCGACCACCGTCATCTGCTCCGACAAGACCGGCACGCTGACCCGCAACGAGATGACGGTGCGCACCGTGGTCACGGCCAGCGGCACCGTCGACCTCACCGGCGTCGGCTACGAGCCCGTCGGCGAGGTGCAGCAGGACGGCCGGCCGGTCCGGGATCCCGCGCTGCTGGAGGAGGTCGAGAAGGCGCTCGGGGCGGGGGACCTGGCCAGCAACGCGGCGCTGCTCGAGCGGGACGGGCGCTGGTCGATCCAGGGCGACCCGACCGAGGGCGCGCTGGTGGTGGCGGCGCGCAAGGTGGGGCTCGCCGCGGACGAGCTCCACGGCCGCTTCCGGCGCGTCGGCGAGGTGCCGTTCTCGTCCGAGCGGAAGCTGATGAGCACCGCCCACGCCGATGCCCGGGACGATCGCCGGGTGCCTGATCTTCTCCAAGGGCGCGCCCGACGTCCTGCTGGGGCGGTGCACCGAGGAGCGGATCGGCGGCGGGACCCGGGCCCTCGAGCCCGAGCGTCGGCGGAGATCGCGCGCGCCGTCGACCGGCTCGGCGCCGGGGCGCTGCGGACGCTCGGCGTCGCGTACCGCAGCGTCGGTCGCGAGGCCGTCGCGGGGGAGCTCGGCGAGGAGGTGGAGCAGGCGCTGGTGTTCCTCGGCGTGGTGGGAATGATCGACCCGCCGCGGCCCGAGGCCCGCGCCGCGGTGGCGGACGCGCTCCGCGCCGGAGTGAGGCCGATCATGATCACCGGCGACCACCCGGTCACGGCGACGGCCATCGCCATGGAGCTGGGCATCGCCGGGGAGGGAGCGCGGGCGATGACCGGGGCGCAGCTCCAGCAGCTCGACGACGCGCAGCTGCGCGAGGCCGTCCGGGAGGTGTCGGTCTACGCGAGGGTGGCGCCGGAGCACAAGCTGCGGATCGTGCGCGCGCTGAAGGCGAACGGCCAGGTCATCGCCATGACCGGCGACGGCGTGAACGACGCGCCGGCGCTGAAGGCGGCAGACATCGGCGTCGCCATGGGCATCACCGGCACCGACGTGGCGAAGGGCGCGGCCGACATGGTCCTCACCGACGACGACTTCGCCTCGATCGTCGCCGCGGTCGAGGAGGGGCGCTCGATCTTCGCCAACATCCAGCGCTTCCTGCGCTACCTGCTCTCGTCCAACATCGGCGAGGTGCTGGTGATGTTCCTCGGGGTGGTGCTGGCGGGGAGCATCGGGCTCGTGCCGGAGGAGGGGTCGACCATCGTCGCGCCGCTCCTCGCCACCCAGATCCTCTGGATCAACCTGCTCACCGACTCCGGCCCGGCGCTCGCCCTCGGGGTCGAGCCGGCCCACCACGGCGTGATGCTGGCGCCGCCGCGCGATCCACGCAGCCCGGTGATCGGCGGCCGGACCTGGGTCGACATCGTGGGCGTCGGCGGGCTGATGGCGGTCGGGACGCTGCTGGTGATGGACTGGGCGCTGCCCGGCGGGCTGATCTCGGGCGGCGTGCCCTCCGCCGCGGGGGGCGGGCTCCGGTACGCCCGGACCCTGGCGTTCACGACCCTGGTCTTCTTCCAGCTCTTCAACGCCCTCAACGCGCGCTTCCCGGATCGCAGCGCCTTCCACGCGGCTGCTCGCGAACCGCTGGCTCTGGCTGGCGGTGGCTGGTCTCGGTGGCGCTGCAGGTCGCCGTCGTCCACGCGCCGCCGCTCCAGGAGGCGTTCCGCACCGCCCCGCTCTCGCCGGGCGACTGGCTCCGCTGCGCCGCCGTCGCGAGCTCGGTGCTCTGGGCGATGGAGCTGAAGAAGCTCGCCGCGCGATCCGGGCGTCCGCCCGCGGCGCGCGGGTGACCTTCCCTCGCCGCCGCGGAGCCTGGCCGCGCTGCGCTCACGCAGCGTCATGCGGTCTGACGCCGCACGCCCCATCGGCGAGGCTGCCCCCGCACCCACCCCTGCCCAGCGTCGCAGGGTTCGTCTCGAGGGGGGCGCCATGTCGAGCAAGTCCAAGGCGATGAATCGCCGCACGTTCCTTGCGAGGGCCAGCCTCGGCGTGGCCGGCCTCGCGCTCGCTCCGCACGCGGCCGCGCAGATGCGAGGAGGTGGCGGCGGCGGGATGGGTGGCGGCGGGGGTGGCATGGGCGGAGGCGGGTCGGGCGGAGGGATCGTCGATCCGCCGGTCGGAGATCCGCTGGTCGACCCGCCGGTCGCGCCGAACGCAGCCCCGGCCGGCTCCGGCGTGGTGGACGTCACGATCCGCGCCAGCGCCGGGACGGTCGCGCTGAACGGCGCCCTGGCCACGATGCTCACCTACGAGGGCAGCTTCATCGCGCCGACCATCCGCGCGCGGCGCGGGGACCGGGTCCGGCTCCACTTCCGGAACGACCTGCCGGCCGGCGCCGGCACGAACCTCCTCGGCCACCCGCGGAACGTCACCAACGTGCACGTGCACGGCTGGCACGTGTCGCCCGGGAACGACGCGCGCGGCATCCCCGCGGACAACGTGCACGTGACGGTCCCGCCGGGCGGCGGGGCCCAGGAATACGAGTACGACCTGTCGATGCAGCGGCCCGGCACGCTGGGGCTCTACCACCCGCACGTCCACGGCACGGTGGCCGAGCAGTTCTGGGGTGGGCTCGTGGGCGCCCTGGACGTCGACGACCACCCCATCGGCTCCCTGGTCGGCATCGACACCCGCCTCCTCGTGCTGAAGGACCTCACCCTCGTGTCGGGCGAGCCGGCGCCGTACACCTCGCTGATGGAGTACATGCACGGGAAGGAGGGCGACCTCGTCACCGTCAACGCGCAGGTGAACCCCTCGCTGTCGATCCGCCCGGGCGAGGTGAAGCGGCTCCGGCTCCTGAACGCGTCGAACGCCAGGTTCTACCGGGTGTCGCTCCAGGGGCACGCGCTCCACGTGGTGGGCACCGACGGTGGCCTCCTCGACCGGCCCTACCCGGTCCCGGAGCTCCTGCTGTCGCCCGGAGAGCGGGCGGACGTCCTCGTGAAGGCGGGCGCCAAGGGCAGCTACAAGCTCCTCGCGCTGCCGTACGCGCGCCAGGGCGGCATGACCTCGGCCCAGATCACGCTCCTGACGCTGCAGGTGAGCGGTCGCGCCGTCGCCGGCACCCTGCCCGCGGTCGTGAACCCCGAGGCGGCGCGGCTGGGCGGGGACACCTCCATGCTCCCCCGGGCGCAGTTCACGCTCAGCATGGGCCAGGGCCGGGGGTACATCAACGGCGTGACCTTCGACGTCCTCGCCGACGGGACGATCCGGGCCGCCGAGCACCACTCCACGGTGGGCACCGACGAGATCTGGGAGATCGTGAACCAGAGCGGGATGGACCACCCCTGGCACCAGCACGTGAACGACGCGCAGGTGATCGGTATGTCGGGTGGGGACGCCGCCATCGCGGGCTACGCGAAGCTCTACACCCAGGCCCCCGCCTTCAAGGACACGATCATCGTGCCGAAGTGGGGCAGCGTCACGCTCCGGCTGCCGATCCGGGACCACGCCGGGATGACCATGTTCCACTGCCACATCCTGGAGCACGAGGACATCGGCATGATGGGCATGTGGCACCTCATGGAAGGCGGGATGCCGATGTAGCGGCGGCGCCGCGGTCACGCCGATTAGGCTGCAGGAGATGATCGCCGGAAGCCACGTCGCCCCCGGCGAGCGCATGCCCGTCCTCTTCGTGGGCCACGGCTCGCCCATGAACGCGATCGAGGACAACCGCTGGAGCCGCGGCTTCCGCGCGCTCGGGCAGGCGCTGCCCGTGCCCAGGGCCATCCTCGCCGTCTCGGCCCACTGGTACGTCGCGGGCACCCACGCGACGGCCCAGCGGCAGGCCGGAGACCATCCACGACTTCGGCGGCTTCCCCGACGCGCTCTCCCGCGTCCAGTACCCGGCCCCCGGGGATCCGGACCTGGCCCGGCGCGTGGTCGGGCTGGTCGGCGAGCGGCGGGCGTCGCTCGGCGACGAGTGGGGGCTCGACCACGGCACCTGGAGCGTGCTGGTGCACCTGCGCCCGGAGGCCGACCTCCCGGTGATCCAGCTCAGCATCGACGGGCGACTCCCGCCGGCGGAGCACCTGGCCATCGGGCGCGCCCTCGCGCCGCTCCGCGACGAGGGCGTCCTCGTCATGGGCAGCGGGAACGTGGTCCACAACCTGCGCCACGCCTTCACCACCTGGGGGCGTGGCGACGTGGCGACGCCGGACTGGGCGCGCGACTTCGACGACGGGATCGCCCGCGCGCTCGAGGGCCACGACGCGGACCACCTCGTCCGGGCGCTGGACGGCGAGGCCGGGCGCCTGGCGCACCCGACGCCCGACCATTACCTGCCGCTGCTCTACGCGGCGGGCGCGAGCGCTCCCGGGGAGCCGGTGCGCTTCCCGATCGAGGGGTTCGACCTTGCGTCGCTCTCGATGCGGTCGGTGATCTTCGGCTGAACCTCGCGCCCCCGGGCGCCGCCCGATCCCGGCATTCGCCCTGTGCGGACGGCCCGCGCGGTAGACTCGACCGCCCGTGAGACCTCGACGATCCGCCCTGCGCGTCGCCACCCTCGCCGTCGCGCTCGCGCTCGCGCTCGCGCCCGCGGCGGCGCGCTCCGAGGGGAGCAGCACGGGGCTCTCCGAGCGCCCCGACGACGCCGTCACCTTGACGGTGCGAGGCGGCGTGAGCCTGGGCGCCTACGAGGCGGGGCTCACCTGGGGGATCGTCCGCTTCCTGAAGACGGCGCGCGCCGCCGGCCGGCACGAGATGCTCCTCCGGCCGCGGCTGGCAGCGGTGAGCGGCGCGTCGGCGGGCGCGGTCAATGCGTTCCTGGCCGCCGCGGTCTGGTGCGAGCGCCTCGACCGCGGCATCGACGACAACCTCCTGCTCGGTGCATGGCGCGACCTCGACCTCGATGGCTTCCTGCCCCACGCGGTGGGCGGCTACGCCGACGGTGACGGCCTCCTCGCGGCGGCGCCGCTCGACCGGACCGGCCGCTGGCTCGTTGAGGCCATCTTCGGGGCCAGCGCCTCCGGAAGGTTCGTGCCAGGCTGCCGCCTTCCGGTCGGGATCACGGTCACGCCGTTCGAGCCGATCCAGCGCGGCGTGGGCGGGCTCACCGCCACGACACAGCGGCTGGTCGTCCCGTGGCTGCTGCTGGTCGGAGCCGACGGAGCCGTGAAGGTCCGCCGCCGGCCGCTGCCGAAGGGCGAGCTGGCCGAGAGCGTCCTCGACCTCGCCGGCATCCCGCTCCAGGGCGAGGCGACGCCGTTCCGGCCGGAGGTCGTGATGGAGGCGCTGCTCGCGTCGTCCGCGGTCCCGGTGGCGTTCGCCGCGCGCCGGCTGTGCGCGGTCGCTCCCCCCGGGGAGGCCCAGCGGACCGGCTCGCCCGAGTCCTGCGCGGACTACGTGGACGGTGGCGTCTTCGACAACGCACCCCTGGGGCTGGCCGTCGATCTCGTGGAGGGGGCCGAGGGCACGGTGCTGCACCCGATCACGTCCTTCCTGGTCGACCCCGAGCGGCGTCGTCTCGAGCCGCCGCCGGTCCAGCCCGAGCGGGCGGACAGAGGCCACCCCACCCTCGGAAATCAGCTGCGCCTCTTTGGCAGCCTCCTCTCCTCGGCGCGGAGCGCCGAGCTCGCCCGCGCGATCCGCTCGCGCGGCTGGAACCGGACCACCCAGCGGCTGCTGCGTGACTTCGCCTCCGCCGCGGCCGAGGTGGCCGAGATCCACGCGACCGTCGCCCACCTGGCGGCTCCACCTCCGCCCGAGCTCGACGTGGAGGGTCCTCCGGAGGCGCCGACCACCGACCGCGCCGGCTTCGGACGGGCGCTCTCCGCCTGTCTCGACCGGCTGACGGAGGACGTGGCCCGCGGGTCCGGTAGCCCGCATCGGTGCGCGCGCGACGTCCCGGCGCTGCGGCTGGCGGACCCCGCGCCAGGCGACCAGCGGCTCGCTCCCGACGAGGTGGTGCGTCTCGCCGAGCGGCTGGCCGGGCTGCTCCGCGCTGCCCACGAGGGCCGAGTGGTGAGGCCGGACGCGGGCGGGGCGGTGGCGCGCCAGCGCGCGCTCGAGACCGGGACCAGCCTCATCGCGACCACGCTCCTCGTCCTCGCCGACGAGGTCGGCCGCGTCGCCGCGAGCGGCCTGCCCGAGGCGGAGCTGCTCAGGTTCCGCGACGCGGTGCTCCAGCCCGTCCGGCGGTCCGCCGGGGTTCCCCGCGCCACGAACCTGCTCCTCGCCGGGCTCCTCGCCGGCGAGCTGGAGCAGATGGAGCGGGCCGCGCCGCCGCCGGTCGCCGCCGAGGCACGCCTGGCGCGCGTCAGGCTCGCCGCGCTGCCGCACGGAGCGCTGTTCGGCCTGGACCTGCTCTCGGAGGTCGGCGCCGCGAGCTCGGACGCGGTGGCGCAGGGCAGCTGGAAGCCCGCCGACTCGGCCGCGGCCTGGCGCAGCCTGATCACCCTGGTGAAGGCCCGCACGCGCTTCGCCGAGGTCTCGGCGAGGATCGCGGAGCTGCGTCAGCAGGCGATGGACCTCGGCGACGGCGCGGCCCCGGAGCACCAGCTGTCGGTCTCGAGCCGGTTCGCGCCGCTGGCCGGGTCCCAGCTGTCCGGCCTCGCTGGCTTCCTCGACCAGCCGCTCCGGCTCCACGACTACTACGTCGGCGTGTACGAGGCCGCCCACGCCATCGCCGTCGCGATCTGCACGACCGATCCGCCGGAGAGCGGCGATGCGCTTCCGGCGCGCCTGCCGGGCGATGCGTCCGAGCTCGATCTCTCTGCGCCCTCGAGCCAGCGCTGCATCGGCGAGGCCATGCGCGGCGCGGTGGAGGTCCTCGGGGTCCGGAGCTCGCCGCAGGGACGCCAGGTGGTCGCGACCCTCGCCGGCCTGGAGCTGGCCGCCTCGCTCGGCCGCTCGAGCCGCGCCCAGGCCTTGCGCAGCGCGCCTGCCTGGGCCTGGCTGGACGAGCTCGCGGCTCCGCGCGCAGGCGATCCGGTCCTCGCCACGCTGGCGGCGCTCACCGAGGCCAGGGTCCCTTGCCACCCCGGGGACGACGAGCCGCTCTGCCTCCCCGAGCTCTCGTTCGATGCGTTCCTCGCGGCGCTCCGCGCGCACGGCTACCGGCCCGGGTCCGCCGGGATGGCGCTGGCGCTTCGCGACGCCCCGGTATTCTGGGCCGACACCTCGGAGCGGCTCGCCGCCAGGGCGCTGGCGGTGGAGCGCCGGGCAGTGGGGAGCGATCCAGGGCCCCTCTCACGCATGGTGATCGTGGCCCTCTCCGCCGGCGAGCTCCTGTCCCGGCGCGCCGCGGCGCGCGGCCCGACGCCCCGGCTGCTCCTCGACCCCTCCACCATCCCCGGCGGACCGGTGGAGGGGCAGGCCAGGTGGCAGCGGATCGTGGCCCATGCGATCCCCTACCGGCTCTCGCTCGACGTCGCGCGCGGCGGCTTTGGCCTCGCCTGGCTCGAGCCCGAGCTGCTCCTGCGGCGCTGGCTGTCGCTCCGGTCCACCCTCGAGCCGGTCGGGTACCGCTCCGGCCACGGGTGGACGAGCGCCGCGGGTGCCTTGCTGGTCGGCCACGCCGGCTCGCTCTCGCTCGGCGCCGGGCCGCGGTGGTGGATCGACTGGCGTGGAGGGTCGGGGCTGGGGGTCGAGGCGCGCGTCTTCGCGCTGCAGGATCGGCTCGCGGTCGGGGTGGGTGTGCGGGAGCCGGGGGCCGACAGGTACGGCTGGCTGGTGACGCTCTCGGTCGCGGATCTGAACGGGCTCGCCTTCTGGCTGTCGCCCCTCGGCGGCGCGCGCTGAGCCACCCCCGGGAGCGCCGGATCCCGGGCGAAGGCCCGCGCCGTTTCAGGTACACTCCCGGTCGAGATCGGCGTGAGGGACCTCGACTGAAGATCATCGCGCATCGGACGAGGCGCGTGCGCGCCTGGTGGCGGCGGCTGGATCGGTGGCGCGCCGCGAGCCGCATCGCCGCGGCGCTCTTCATCGCGATCGAGTTCGCGCTCGACGCCGGGGCGCTTCCGGACGCGCTCCTCGACTGGTCGGCCTCGAGCCTGGTCGCGGCGGCCGCCCTCGCGGAGCTCGGGCGCGACCTGCGGGCCTTCCGCGCCCGCGTCCTGCGTCACCGCTGGCCGGACCTCCTCCTCGCCCTCCCCGCCGCCGCGCTGTACGCGACCGGGAGCCCCAGGGCCGGCGCCGCGTTCCTGATCGTGCGCCTGGCGAGCCGCGACCTCCTCGAGCTGGCGCACTCGCGGCCGGGGAGGCCCGTGCTGGCGGAGCTCCTGCGCCGCCCCATCGCGCTGCTCTGCCTGAGCTTCGCCCTCACCATCGCCGTGGGGACCGCCGCGCTGCTCCCCCCCGCCGCCAGCGCGCCGGGCCGGTCGACCGACCTCGTCACCGCCCTCTTCATGGCCACCAGCGCCACCTGCGTCACCGGGCTCGGGGTGGTGGACGTGGGCAGCCACTTCAGCCGCTTCGGCCAGTGGGTGATGCTCCTCCTCATCCAGGTCGGCGGGCTCGGCATCACGACCATCACGACCGCGCTGGCGCTCGCCTTCCGCCGCCAGCTCTCCCAGCGCGCGCACGGCGCGCTGCTCGAGATCGTGGACGAGGAGACCGTCACCGGGCTCCGGCGGCTGGTCCTCTCCATCGTCGGGATCACGCTCGCGGTGGAGGCGGCGGGCGCGCTCCTCCTCTACCCGATCCTCTCGACCGGCGCCGACGGCCAGCCGCTCGCGCCCGCCGAGCGGGCCTTCCACGCGACGTTCCACGCGGTGAGCGCCTTCTGCAACGCGGGCTTCGGCCTGTACCCGGACAACCTCGCCCGCTACGTGGGCCACCCCGGCCTGAACGCGGTCGTCGCCACCCTGATCGTGCTCGGCGGGCTCGGCTTCCCGGTCCTGATGACGCTCCTGCGCGTCGATCGGTGGTGGCGGCACGGCCTGCGCGGCGGGTGGGCCCTGGTCCCGGTCCACGCGCGCGTGGTGCTGGTGATGACCGCCGGGCTCCTGGCGACCGGCGCGGGCGCCTTCCTGGTGCTCGAGTGGAACCACTCGCTCGCGTCGCTCTCGCTCGGCGAGCGGCTCCTCGCCGCCGCCTTCCAGAGCGCGACGCTCCGGACCGCCGGGTTCGCCACCGTCGACTTCGCGCGGCTGGGGACGCCGATGCTGCTCATGTGCCTCGCGCTCATGTTCATCGGCGGCTCGCCGGGCGGCACCGCGGGCGGCGTCAAGACCACCACCGTCGCGGTGCTGGCGCTCACCTTCAGGGCGATGCTGCGCCGGCGCGCGGACGTGGAGGTCTACGGCCGGAGCGTCCCCGCCGCGAACGTCTACCGGGCCGCGGCGGTGGCGGTGATCTCGGCCGGCCTGCTGTTCACGCTGGCGCTGCTCCTCCTGGCGGTCGAGCCGGGCCTCCCGTTCGGGAGCGTGCTGTTCGAGGCGGTGAGCGCCTTCGGGACGGTGGGGCTCACCATGGGCCTCACCCCGTCGCTGGGGGTGGCCGGCCAGCTGGTGGTCTGCGCGCTGATGTACGCCGGCCGGCTCGGCCCGTTCACGCTGGCGGTCGCGGCCGGGCTCTCGAAGGAGCGGGCGGAGTACGGCTACCCGAGCACCAAGATCGTGGTCGGCTAGGCAACGATGGCGGAGGTGGCGCGATGACGGTGCACGTGGTGGTGGGGCTCGGGCAGTTCGGGGACCACGTGGCGCGGCACCTCGCGCGCGCGGGGCGCGAGGTGATCGCGGTGGACGCCGACATGGAGCGCGTCGAGGCGATCAAGGACGTGGTGGCGCGCGCCGCGCGCGCCGACTGCACCTCCGAGGCGGCCATGCGGGCCGTCGGCGCCGCCGAGGCGGAGTCCGCAATCCTCGCGCTGGGTGAGCAGGACTTCGAGGCGGCGGTGCTCGGCACCGCGCTCCTCGCCGCCCTGGGGGTGAAGAGCGTGATCGTCCGGGCCTCCGACCCGCAGCGCGGCAAGATCCTGGCGCTCGCGGGCGCCACCCGGGTGGTGTACCCGGAGGCCGAGATGGGCGAGCAGGTGGCGAGCCTGCTCCTGCACCCGAGCCTGTCCTCGGCGGCGCGCGTCCCGGGTGGCTTCGGGCTGGCCGAGCTCCGGGCCCCCGCCGCGGCGGGCGGCCGGACGCTGGCGGAGCTGAAGCTCCCGCAGAGCCACCGGCTCACCGTGGTCGCGGTGACCCGCGGCGCCGAGGCGCTCGAGCCGGCGCCCGACCTGCGCCTGGTCGAGGGCGATCACGTCCTCGTCGCGGGGCGCGTCGAGCGGCTCGACGGCCTGGCGCGGGCGTGGGACACGCGCCGGTGAGCCGCCCGGCGCTCAGCGCGGCGTGAGCTTCAGCAGCTTCCCGTTCGACGCGTCGGTGAGCAGGTACAGCGCGCCGTCCGGCCCCTGGACCACCTCCCGGATGCGCGCCCGCAGCTCGGTGAGCAGCCGCTCCTCGCCGACCACCCGGTCACCCTCGACCACCAGGCGCACCAGCGCCCGGCTGGAGAGGCCGCCGATGAAGAAGTTCCCGCGCCACTCCGGGAAGAGCGCCCCCGAGTAGATGGTCATCCCGGACGGAGAGATCACCGGGTCCCAGTAGTACACGGGCTGCTCCATCCCGGCGGCCTGGGTGGACCGGTGGATGCGCTCGCCGGAGTACTCCTCGCCGTAGCCGATGGTGGGCCAGCCGTAGTCCTTCCCCGCCTCGGGCCGGTTGAGCTCGTCGCCGCCGCGCGGCCCCATCTCCGCGATCCACAGCCGCTGCCTCCCGTCGAGGGCGGCGGCCAGCACGTTGCGGTGACCGGACGACCAGATCTCCGGCCGGGCGCCCTTCCGGTCCGTGAACGGATTGTCCGGGGGCACGGAGCCGTCGGGGCGGATGCGGACGATCTTCCCGAGGTGGCTCCCGAGGTCCTGCGCCTGGACCCGGCCGGCCAGGATCGAGCGCTCGCCCAGGGTGACGAACAGCGTGCCGTCGGGCGCGAACACCAGCCGCCCGCCCGCGTGGAGGGTCGAGTCGAGCGTGGGCTGCATCCGGAAGATGATCTGCAGCCCCTCGATCCGGGGCCGGGCGCCGTCCACCAGCCGCCCGCGCGCCACCGCGAGCCCGTTGCCGCCCTCGCGCGGCTCGTAGTACGTCCAGTAGACGAGGCGGCTCTCGCGGTAGTCGGGGCCGAGCTCGACGTCGAGCAGCCCGCCCTGCCCGCGGCCGTCCACCGCGGGCAGGCCGGCCACCGGCGGCGACCGCTTGCCGTCGCCGGTGACGACGTAGAGGGATGCCGGAGGGCTTCTCGGTCACGAGCATCCGCCCGTCCGGGAGGAAGGCGATCGCCCAGGGCCGGTCGAAGCCGGAGGCGATCTCGGTGCACCTTCAAGGGCGTCCTCGTCCGGACGGCCGGGGCGCGCGTCTGGCCCGGGAAGGCGGGCCGGTTCTCGGGCACGTTGGGCGGATCGGTCTCCACCGGGGGCCCCCCGGCCACGAGGGCGAGCGCGAGCGCGGCGGTCACCGGTGTGCTGAGCATGCGGCGGCACCCATGCGACCCGGCCCGTATGGCGCCGCGACCGTGGTTGAAGCTCGCGCCCCGCGGCGAGGACCGCGCGGCGCCGGGGAGCTCCCCCTTCCGGCGTGGACGAGGCACCTGAGCTCCTCCGTGTGAATTTCGCGGCACGTCCACCCGTCCCGCGTTCTAATCAGCCGGGGGTGACGGGGGCATGGAGCGAGAGGGCATCGAGCCGGGTCCTGGGGGGGCCGACGTGGATCGCGTGGCGCCGCACCTCCGCAACCTCTCCCTCGTCCGCGGCGGATTGCGGCCGCGCGAGGGCGCCCGCTGATGTCGCCCGCTGACCTCGCTCGACGCTGGCCGCGCGGCGTCCTGCTCGCGCTCGCGATCGTGGTGGCCTTCGCGTTCCAGGGGTCGCGCGGGCTCTACGACACGACCGAGGGGCGCTACGCGGAGAGCGCGCTCGAGATGCTCCAGCACCGGCAGTACCTCGAGCCGACGCTCGCCGGCCGTCCGCACTGGACCAAGCCGCCCCTGGCCTACTGGGCCGTCGCGGCCGGGGTCGACCTGGCCGGGACGAACGGCTGGGGGGCGCGGCTCTCGAACGCCGTCGTGTTCTGCCTGACCGTGCTCGTGGTGGCCGCCATCGGGTCGGCGCTGTGGGACCGGACCACGGGCCTCCTCGCCGGGCTGATCTACCTGTCGTCGCCCTTCCCGGTCGCAGCCGCCACGGTGGTCTCCACCGACACCCTGCTGGCGCTCTGGGAGATCCTCGCCGTGTACCTGTACCTGCGCGCCTGGCGGTCGGACGATCCGGTCCGCGCGCGGCGCTCGGTGCGGGCCATGTGGCTCGTCTTCGGGATCGGGTTCCTCACCAAGGGCCCTCCGGCCCTCCTCCCCCTCCTCGCGATGGTCGTCTTCGGCCGGCTCTCGCCGCGCCGCCTCCGCCTCGCCGATCCGCTCGGCCTCGCCCTGTTCGTGGTCGTCGCCTCGTCCTGGTACGCCTGGGTGGCGGCGCACCACCCCGGGCTGCTCGGGTACTTCCTCGGCGACGAGGTGGTCGGGCGCGCGGTCTCGAACGAGTTCAAGCGGAACCCGCAGTGGTACAAGCCGTTCGTCATCTACCTGCCGGTCCTCCTCCTCGGGCAGGGCGCCTGGCTCCTCGCCGGAGCGCGGCTGCCGGCGCGCGAGGGGCTCTCGTCCCTGCGCGCGCTCTGGGCGCGGGTCCGGCGCGGGGACGCCCCCAGCTTCCTGCTGCTCTGGCTGCTCCTGCCGCTCGCCGTGTTCTGGCTCTCCTCGAGCCGCCTCCCGCTCTACGTGCTCCCGCTCTACGCGCCCATCGCGCTGGCGCTCGCGCGCGCGATGGTGCGCCGGGAGGGCGCGGCGGCGCTCTCCGGCGTCCTCCGCGTGGCGGTCTCTTCCGTGGCCGTGCTCGTGCTCCTCAAGGGCGTCTCAGCGTACGCCGCGCCGGCCTCGTCGAGCGACATGTGGCGCCTCTACGCGGCGGCCCGGCGCGAGGCGGGGGGGTCGGCCGAGTACCTCTCGTTCGAGCAGCCCGGGCTGTACGGGCTCCAGTTCTATCTCGACGGGGCGCTGCGGCGGGTGTCGCGGACCGACGAGAAGTGGTCCGACGCGCGGCTCGACCAGGCGATCGCGGAGATGAGCCTGGAGCGCGACCGCACCCACCTGATCGTCTCGAGCGCCCGCGCTGCGGAGGAGCTCGCGGCCGCGCTCGATCGCGCCGGGCTCCCGTACCGACGGGTCCCCGCGACGTCTCGCGAGCTGTTCGTGGTGGCGCCCCCCGCCGAGCGGGCGGTCCGGCCGACGTCGTCCACGCGCTGAGCGTCGACTCAGCGGCGCCCGGGATCGGCGGGAGGGTGGTCGCTGGAGGCGATCGTCCCCGCGTCGACCCGGCGGTAGACCCGGCCGCTCGCGGCGTCGAGCAGCGTCACCGAGTCGAGGGCGACGCGGACCAGGTGCGTGGTCGCCATGCCTTCCAGCGGCTCGTCCATCGACGCCCGGAAGATCTCGATGATCTCGCGCGCCGGGTAGCCGTCCGCCCCCGCCACCACGCGGAGCTCGCACACCGCCACCAGCCCGTGCATGAGCTGCAGGGCGTGGCTGCGGGGGGCCCGGATCTCGATGTCGCGCAGGAGCTCGCGGCCCTCGACGACGTCCAGCTCGTGGACGGTGACCTCCTCGCGGCGGATGACGAACTGGACGCCCTCGTTCGTCCGGACCATGTACGCGCCCTTGGGGATGATCCTCGTCGCGGCGATGAGGCGGCCGTCGGCGGTGACCAGGCGCACGTGGAAGGTCCCCGAGTCCCGGTCGTACTTCACCGGGGCCGCCGCGATCTGGATGCGGTGGACCACCTCCGCCGATCGCGCCAGGCGCAGGACGACCTCGTCCCGCGTCCCGGAGCCTCCCGGGCCGGTCGGCAGGTCGAGCGCGATGTCCTCGATGCGCTCGAGGCGATCGCCTCCGCGCGCCAGCGCGGGCGCGGCGACGGCGACCAGCGCCGCGGCGAGCCACCTCGTCATCGGTCGAGCACGTGGGGGGAACCCGGGCACGCACAAACTGTAACAGACCCGCGACGGCCTCCGCCTCCTCCTCCCATCGAGCCGCCCCGACCTCCGCGACTGTGGGCATCCATCCCACACCGATTCGCCGTGAGATGGATGGAAGGAACCACGCCCGAGCCTCGTCCTCTCCCCGGCCCCGAAGGAGAACACGTTTGGATCGCAAGAAATCCTTGAAGATTTTCCTGCCAGTCGCCGCCCTCCTGTTCGCCGCCCTGGTGCTCGCCTGGCGCCTCGGGGCGGGGCGGGGCGACGGCGCGGCGCCGCGCTACGAGACGCGCGCGGTGTCGCGCGGCCGGGTCGCCGCGGCGGTGACGGCGAGCGGCACGCTCTCGGCGCTCGTCACCGTCGAGGTCGGGAGCCAGGTGTCCGGGCGCGTGCAGGCCCTCCACGCCGACTTCAACTCGGTGGTGAAGAAGGGTCAGGTGGTCGCGCGGATCGACCCGAGCATCTTCGAGTCGCAGGTCGCGCAGGCGCGCGCGAACGAGCAGGTGGCGCTCGCGAGCGTGCGCGGCGCGGAGGCGAGCCGGGCCGAGGCGAAGCGCCAGCACGACCGCACCCGGGCGCTCGCCGAGAAGTCGCTCGTCGCCCAGGCGGACGCGGACACGACGCTCGCGAAGCTCGAGGCGGCCGAGGCCGAGCTCGTCTCCGCGAAGGCGAAGGTGGCGCAGGCGCGCGCGGCGCGGGTCCAGGCGGAGACGAGCCTGGCCTACACGACCATCACCTCTCCCATCGACGGCGTCGTCATCTCGCGCGACGTGAACGCCGGCCAGACCGTCGCCTCCTCCCTCCAGGCCCCCAAGCTGTTCACCATCGCCGAGGATCTCCGCAAGATGGAGGTCCACACCGACGTGGCGGAGTCGGACGTCGGCCGCCTGCAGGCGGGCCTCCCGGTGGAGTTCTCGGTGGACGCCTTCCCCGGCGAGCGGTTCCGGGGCGTCGTGAAGGAGGTCCGCTACGCGCCGAAGACCGTGCAGAACGTCGTCACCTACGACGCGGTCATCTCGGTGGACAACACCGACCTGAGGCTCAGGCCGGGGATGACGGCGGACGTCTCGTTCATCGTCGAGGACCTCCCCGACGCCCTCCGCGTCCCGAACGCGGCGCTGCGGTTCCGCCCGCCGGGCGCGGCCCCGGATGGCGCGGCCGCGGCCGCGGCCCGCCCGGGCGGCGGCCGCGGCGAGGCCGCCGCGTCGAACGGTGCGAGTCGGCGGGCCGGGGACGCCGCCCCCGGCGAGGGCCCCGGCGGCCGCGCGGGGCGCCAGCGGCGCGTCCTGTACGTGCTGGCGCAGGACGGCGCGCTGCGGGCGGTGCCGGTGCAGATCGGCCCGAGCGACGGGAGCAACACGGCCGTCCTCGGCGGCGAGCTGTCCGAGGGCGACCAGGTGGTGATCGGGGTGGGGGGCGCGACCGTCCCCGCCGCCGGCGGCGCGCCCGCCCGCGGGCAGCGGCCCGGCCGCTACCTCTAGGGGACGACATGGCGCTCATCGAGCTCCGCGACGTCACGAAGACCTACGACGGCGGCGACGTGCAGGTGCACGCGCTCCGCGGCGTGTCGCTCTCCGTCGAGCGGGGGGAGTTCGTCGCGGTCATGGGGGCGTCCGGCTCGGGCAAGTCGACGCTCATGAACGTCCTCGGCTGCCTGGACCGGCCCACGAGCGGCAACTACCGGCTCGACGGCGAGGAGGTCGGCGCGCTCGACCGGAACCGCCTCGCCGAGATACGCAACCGCACCCTCGGCTTCGTCTTCCAGAGCTTCAACCTCCTCTCGCGGACGAGCGCTCTCGAGAACGTCGAGCTGCCCCTCCTCTACTCCGGCGCGTCCGCGGCCGACCGCCGGAGGCGTGCCGAGGCGGCGCTGGCGCGCGTCGGGCTCGCCGACCGCGGGCGCCACCACCCGAACCAGCTCTCCGGCGGCCAGCAGCAGCGCGTCGCCATCGCGCGCGCGCTGGTGGGCGAGCCGCGCATCGTCCTCGCCGACGAGCCGACCGGGAACCTCGACTCGCGCACCAGCGTCGAGGTCATGGCGCTCCTCCAGGAGCTCGGCGCGTCCGGGATCACGGTCGTGCTCGTCACGCACGAGCCGGACATCGCCGCCTACGCGGGACGCGTCGTCGAGATGCGCGACGGCCGGATCCGCTCCGACACGCGCCGGACGCCGCTGCGCGCCGTGCCGCCGCCCCTCCAGGAGGCGCTGCCGTGAGCCCGCTGCGGATCCTCGCCGTCGCCGCCCGCGCGCTGCTGCGCAACAAGCTGCGCTCGTTCCTCACCATGCTCGGCGTCATCATCGGCGTGGCCGCCGTCATCGCCATGACCGCCATCGGCGCGGGCGCGTCGGCGCGGGTCCAGGCGAGCTTCGAGCAGATGGGGTCGAACATGCTGGTGGTGCGCTCGGGCTCGAGCCAGTCGGGCGGCGCGCGCGGCGGGGCCGGGTCGCAGCCGACGCTCACCTGGGACGACCTCGAGGCCATCCGGGCGCTCGGGAGCGTGCGCATGGCGGCCCCGGTCCTCGGCACCCAGGCGCAGGTCCTGTCCGAGGGGCAGAACTGGTCCACGCGCGTCGAGGGGACGACCCCGGAGCTGTTCACCATCCGCAACTGGAGGATCGCGCGCGGGACGTTCTTCGACGCGGGCGACGAGGCCGCCGGCGCCAAGGTGGCGGTCCTCGGGAACACCGTCGTGCAGAACCTCTTCGGCCCGTACGCCGACCCCATCGGCCAGATCGTCCGGATCGGGACCGTGCCGTTCGAGGTGGTCGGCGTGACGGTGCCGAAGGGCCAGTCCGGCTTCGGCCAGGACCAGGACGACGGCGTGTTCGTCCCTTCGCGCACGTTCCGCGCGAAGCTCCAGGGAGGCCTGCAGCAGTTCATCGCCGGCAACATCACGGTGAGCGCCGTCTCCGCGGCGGACGCCGCCCGCGCCCAGGAGGAGATGGAGACGCTGCTCCGGAGGCGCCACCGCATCGGCCAGGGCGCGGCCGACGACTTCACCGTGCGGAACCTCTCCGAGATCGCCTCCGCGCAGCAGGAGGGGGCGCAGACCATGACCTCCCTCCTCGCCGGCATCGCGCTCGTCTCGCTCGTCGTGGGCGGCATCGGGATCATGAACATCATGCTGGTCTCGGTCACCGAGCGGACCCGCGAGATCGGGCTGCGCATGGCGGTCGGCGCCAAGCCCCACAGCATCCTCACCCAGTTCCTGGTGGAGGCGGTCGCCCTCTCGGTGGCAGGCGGCATCCTCGGCACCGCGCTCGGCCTCGGCACCGCGGCGTGGCTGGTGGCGCGCTTCGACTGGCCGATGCTGGTCCAGCCCGGGATCATCGCGGCCGCGGTCGTGTTCAGCGGCGTGGTCGGCGTCGCCTTCGGGATGTGGCCGGCGCTGAAGGCCTCGCGCCTCGATCCCATCCACGCGCTGAGGTACGAATGACGTCGCTCCTGGTTTGCCTCGCGCTCGCCGCGACGCCCGCGTCGCTCACGCTCGACGAGGCGGTCGCCACCGCGCTCTCCAGCCGGCCTTCGCTCCGCGCCGTCCAGGGACGGGCGCGGTCGGCCGAGGCGGCGGCCCGCGTCGCCCGCGGCGCCCTGCTGCCCCAGGTCGGGGTCGACGGCCGCTACTCGGTCCACCGCGACGTCGCGCCCGGCGGCAGCCCGGTGACCGAGGGCGACAGCGCCTCGGCGTCGCTCGGCGCGGACCTCCTGCTGTGGGACTTCGGCCGGACCTCCAGCCGCTGGGGCGCGGCGCGCGCCTCCGCCGCGGCCGCCGGCGACGACGCGCAGGCGAGCGCGCGCGACGTCGTGCTGGAGGTGCGGCTCGCCTACCTCGGGGTCCTCGAGGCGGAGGCGCTCGAGGAGGTGGCGCGGGTGACGCTCGCGAACCAGGAGCGGCACCTGCGCGAGACAGAGGCCATGGTGAGCGCCGGGACGCGCGCCGCCATCGACCTGGCGCGCCTGCGCACCCAGGCGGCGTCCGCCCGCGCCGCGCTCGTCCGCGCGCGCAACGACACGAGCACCGCGCGGACGCGGCTCGCGGTGGCGATGGGGGTCCCCGACCGCGCCGAGCGCGTCCTGGTCACGCCGCACCTCCCGGCGCTCGCCGTCGAGACCCAGCCTCCGGACGGGCTGCTCGCCGACGCGGCGCGCACCCGTCCCGAGCTCGCCTCGCTCCGCTCCGGCATCCTGGCCCAGGATCGCACCCTGACCGCCGCGGAGCGGTGGCTGCTGCCCTCGCTGCGCCTCGGCGCCACCGCGAGCGCGTCGGGCCCGGATCCGCTCGAGCCCGGGTACGGCGGCGCGGTGGGGGTGACGCTGAGCTGGAACATCTTCGACGGGCTCTCCTCGCCGGCGCAGGCCGACGTGGAGCGGGCGCGGCTCGAGGTGGCCCGCGCCCAGCTCGGCGATCTCGAGCAGCGGGTGTTCGAGGAGGTGGAGGTCGCCGGCGGCGCGGTGACCTCGGCGCGCGCGGCGCTGCCGGCCGCGGAGGAGGCGCTCGTCGCAGCCCGCGAGCTGCTCGGCCTCGCCGACGCGCGCTACCGCGAGGGCGTGGGGACCTCGCTCGAGCTCGCCGACGCCGAGCTCGAGCTCGCCACGGCGGCGGCGCAGCGCGTGCGGGTGGGGTATGACCTCGATGGCGCTCGCGCCCAGCTCCTCCGGGCTCTCGGTCGGGACAGATGGGAGTGAGCGCGATGGCGGGTGCGATCGGATGGAGCTGGCCGCGGTGGCGAGATGACCGGGGACGAGGTCGGGACGCGCCTGCCGGACGCCGCGGCGCGCGCGCGCGCGGGCAGCACGAGGGCCTTTCGCGAGCTCGTCGACGGCTCTCACGAGACGGTGTTCCGGCTCGCCGTGGCGCTGACCGGAGATCGGGACGAGGCGGCTGACGTGGTGCAGGAGACGTACATCCGCGCCTGGGAGCGCCTGGACGGGCTGCGCGATCCCGGAGCGGCGACGGCCTGGATCTGCCGGATCGCCCGCAACGTCGCGCACGACCGGCGCCGCGGGTGGTGGAGCCGGGTCCGCGCCCCGCTCGACGCCGCCTGGGAGAGCCGTGCCGTGCCCGAGACGGCCGCTGTCGCCGCGGACGAGGCGCTCGAGGAGGCCGAGCGGGCGGCGAGCGTCCGGCGCGCGCTGGCGAAGCTCCCCGAGAAGCACCGGGTGGTGCTGCTCCTCCGCGAGGTGGAGGGCATGGCCTACGAGGAGATCGCCGCCGCGCTCGGGCTCCCGGCCGGGACCGTCGAGTCCCGGCTCCACCGCGCCCGGCAGGGCCTGGCGCGCCGCCTCGCGAAGGCGGGGCGGGAGGAGGGCACATGAGGTGCGCCGACGCACGCCGCCTCTTCACGCACCTGCTCGACGAGCGCCTCGCCCCCGAGGAGCGGGCTGCGCTCGCCGCCCACCTCACGGGCTGCGACGCGTGCGGCGAGGAGCTCGAGCGGTGGCGGTCCGCGGCCCTGTCGCTGCGCGCCCGCGGGCCGACGCCCGTGCCGGCCGGACTGGCGGAGCGGGCCTGGCGCGCCGCGACCGAGGCCTCCCCATCGCCCCCGCTGGCGGCCTGGTTCGTCGGCGCCGCCCGGCGCGCGGCCCTGGCCGGAGCGATCGCCACGGCCGCGGTCTGGCTCGCCGTCCTCGCGAGGGGAGGCCCCTCGGGCGGCGCGCCCGCGGAGACCCTGTCCGATCCGGTCGAGGTCGCGATGCAGCTCTGGATGGAGGGCGGCGATGTCCCCTGAGGCGCGACGGAGGCGGCTGGTGGCGTCCGGGCTCGCGATCGTCCTCCTGGCGCTCGGCGCGGCGGCGGGCGTCGCGGGGGATCGCCTCCTGCTGCGCGATCGACTCGGCGCGGGCCGGCACGGGCCGCCCTCGCCCGCCGAGATGGTCGATCGGATGAGCTCCGAGCTCGACCTCACCGACGCGCAGGCGCGCGCGATCCTCCCCATCCTCGAGGAGCGCAGGGACGCGCTCTCGAGGCTGTTCGCGCCCATCGCCTCGGAGGCGGAGGCGGTCCGGAAGGCCACCGACGAGCGGATCCGGGCGCTGCTCCAGCCGGCCCAGCGGGAGCGGTTCGAGCGCCGGGTGGCGGAGCAGGAGCGGCGCCGCGCGGAGATCCGGACGCGCGCGGGAGGCGCCCGCGAGCCGCCTCCCTGACCTGCACCGTCACGAGCCGCGGGCGAGGGCGGCCGCCTCCGCGGGGACGCCGGCGCCCTCGTCGCGACCGGCCACGTAGAGGCCGACGGCCACCACCCCCGCGCCGAGCCAGCCCAGCGCGCCGAGCCGCTCGCCCAGCACGGCCACGCCGAGCACCGAGGCGGTCAGCGGCTCCGCCAGGGTGAGCGTCACCACCGTGGGCACGGCGAGGCCACGCAGCCCCTTCCCGTACAACCAGTACGCGAGGCCGAGCGTGAGCACCCCGAGGTGCAGCGCCATCGCGCCGCCGCGCGGGGTGCCGACCCACCCCAGCGGCTCGCGCCAGAGCAGCGGCACCATCAGGACGGCCCCCACACCGAACACGCCCGCCATTGCGTGGGAGGCGTCGAGCCCGGCGTCCATCGCGTGCTTGGCGGCTTGCGCGTAGACGGCGTAGCTCAGGCCGGCCCCCAGCACCAGGCAGAGCCCCAGCGGATCCGCCGCCACGCCCTCCGCCCCGCCACCGGCGAGCAGCGCGACCCCGGCCACGGTGAGCGCGGTGCCGGCGATCCACGCCCTCGAGAGGCCGCCGCGGCGGGCCGCCACGTGCAGCAGCCCGGCGAAGACGGGACCGCTGCCGATGCCGACGATCGTGCCGAGCGTGACGCCGGTGCGCCGCAGGCCGGCGAAGAGGGTCAGCTGGTACGCGGCCACCCCGATCCCGCCGATCAGGAGCTCTGCCGCGTGGGCGCGCCAGCGCGGGCGGCGCACGCCGCGCTCCAGCAGCGCCACCAGGGCGAGCACCACCGCCCCGATCACCAGGCGGACCGCGCCGACGCCGAGCGGCGTGGTGCCGCGCGGCCCGAGCGCCTGCGCGGTCCCGGTGGTCCCGAAGAGCGCCGACGCCGAGAGCACCGCCAGGGAGGCCGCGAGGCGGCTGGAAGGACGGAGCGCCGGGCGCGGCTCGACCGGGTCGTCGCCGCGGAGCGCGGTGGGCGCCCGTCCGCCCGCGGGCCCATGGGCGCCCACGTCGTCGGGGGCGGGCGGGCTTCGTGCAGGGGTCGGCTTCACGAGGGCGTGCAAGGTAGCGTGATCACGCTCACGGCGCCATCGGGGGCGGCTCCTTCGAGCCGAGGGCTACATCGCCCGGCTGCTCGCGCACCAGGTCCGGGGGACGAGGGGGCGGGCGAGCGCGCTCTCGATGTGCGCCGGCCGGGAATTGCGCCGGCGTCGACGGGCGGTCACCTTCGATCATGGTGGGCGCGGCGCGCGAGATCGTCGGCCGGGTCCGTCGATACTTCGGCGCCCAGATCTGGCGCGTCACGCTCGACGATCTGCCGCGTCACCGGGCCATCGCCTACCACGCGAGCCGGGTGGCGTACGCCGCGGTCCGGGGCTTCTTCGAGAACGGGCTCATGACGCGCGCCGCCGCGCTCACGTACTACAGCGCGCTGTCCGTCGTGCCGCTCCTCGCCTTCGCGTTCGCGATCCTCAAGGGGTTCGGCGCCTACCGCAGCTTCATCGACGGCACGGTGCGGCCGTACCTGCTCGAGACGTTCGCCGCCAACCCGGCGCTCCTCGAGGCGATGGAGCGGATCCTCCGCTTCGTCGATCAGACCGACGTCTCGCGGCTCGGCACGCTGGCGCTGGTGTTCCTGCTGTATACCAGCGTCGCGCTGATCTCGAGCGTCGAGGAGGCGCTGAACGGCGTCTTCGGCGCGAAGTCGCAGCGGTCGTTCCTGCGGCAGCTCACCGACTACACCACCCTGCTCGTCACCGCGCCGCTCCTCGTGGTGGTGGCCACCACCCTCTCGACCGCGGCGCAGAGCTCGTCATTGGTGGCCTTCCTCCGCGACCGCCTCGCGCTCGGGGCGGTGATCGACTTCGTGGTGGGGCTCGCGCCGCTGGTGGCGGTCGGGCTGGCGTTCTTCGCCATCTACGTCATCCTGCCGAACGTCCGCATCCGCCCGCTCTCCGCGCTCCTCGGCGCCGCGGTCGGCGCGCTCCTCTGGCAGGGCGCCCTCGTCCTGCACGTGAGGTCACAGCTCGGCGTGGCGCGCTACAACGCGCTCTACTCGGGCCTCGGCGCGATCCCGATCTTCCTGGTCTGGACGTACGTCTCCTGGATGGTGGTGCTGAGCGGCGCGCAGCTCGCCGCGAGCCACCAGAACGAGCGGGTCGCGCGGCAGCGCTTTCGCGCGCGGCGCGCCGATCAGGCGCTCAGGGAGATGCTCGCGGTGGCGGTCGGCGCGGTGGTCACGCGGGACTTCCTCGACGGCGGCCCGAGGCGCGACGCCGCGGGCCTCGCCGCGCTCCTGGAGGTGCCTCCGCAGCTCGTCGAGGAGGTGCTGGAGGCACTGGTGCGCGCCGGGATGGTGGCCCGCGCGGTCTGCGGATCGGAGATCGGGTACGTCCCGGGCAAGGACATCGACGCCGTCGGCACCGACGAGCTCCGGCAGGCGGTCCGGCGTGACCCCGGCGCCGAGGAGGTCCGGGAGGACGTGGCCCGGCAGCTCGGTCCCGGGCTGGCGCCCATCCTCCGCGCGGTGGAAGGTGGGGACGGCGCGTCCCGCGGCGTCACGCTGCGCGAGCTCGCCGCGGCCGCCGGCAGCCGAAGCGATCGCCGCCCGCCCCCACCGCCTCCGGGCGCTCGTCCCGATCATGAGGACCGCGGCGACGGCGGGCGCGAGCCCATCGACCCCAAGCAGCCCGATCTGCCGGCGTGACGGGGCCGGCCTGACTCGGCGCGCCCCTGCCCGACCGAGCTGCGGCGGTCCGCCTCGCGATCGTCACAAACGGCCGGGTGCGCCCCGCTGGCGGGCGCGATAGTCTCGATCGAGGTTCCGCGTGGAGGCTGGATGCAGCGCCCGAGGGACATGACGGAAGGCACCGGGACATCCCTCCCCCCCGAGGTCGGCCCGGCGCCGCTCCTGGTGGCGGGGGTGGCCGCGGACGCGGCGGCGGCGGTCGCTCGCGAGCTCGCCGCGGAGCCCGCGAGGCTCGACCCGAGCCTCCTCGTCAACCGCGAGCTGTCGCTCCTCGCGTTCCAGTGGCGCGTCTTCGAGGAGGCCCGCGACCCCGCCAACCCGCTGCTGGAGCGCGTCCGGTTCCTGTCCATCGTCGCGTCGAACCTCGACGAGTTCTTCATGATCCGCGTGGCGGGCCTCGCGCAGCAGCTCGCGGCCGGCGTGACCGAGCCGACCTCCACCGGCCTCACGCCCTCGCAGCAGCTCGCGGAGATCCGCCGGGAGGCGCTCCACCTCACCCGCGCGCTCGGCGCGTGCTGGGACGACGAGCTGCTCCCCCTGCTCGACGCGGCGGGGATCCAGGTGCTCGACCACCCGCAGCTCGATCTCAGGCAGGCCGCCCATGCGCGGGCCTACTTCGACGAGATGGTGAT
This sequence comes from uncultured delta proteobacterium, assembly GCA_963733485.1. Taxonomy (GTDB): domain Bacteria; phylum Myxococcota; class Myxococcia; order Myxococcales; family Anaeromyxobacteraceae; genus Anaeromyxobacter. Next base: position 366,929 of record CAVTDL010000010.1, read on the forward strand.
GCCGGTCCTGACGCCGCTGGCGTTCGACCCGGGCCGGCCCTTCCCGCACATCTCCAACCTGAGCCTGAACCTCGCGGTGCTGGTGGACGACGAGGGGCTCGAGCGCTTCGCGCGCATCAAGGTGCCGGACACGCTCCCGCGCCTCGTCCCGATCGGGCGCGCCGCGGGCGGGCCCTCCGGCGGCGCCCACCGGCCCCAGGCGTTCGTCTGGCTCGAGCAGCTCGTGGCGGCGAACGTGGAGCGGCTGTTCCCGGGAGTGCTGGTGAAGGGCGTCTATCCCTTCCACGTCACCCGCGACGCGGAGATCGAGCTCCAGGAGATGGAGGCGGCGGACCTCCTCGAGTCCGTCGAGCACGGCGTCCAGGAGCGCCGGTTCGGCTCGGTCGTGCGGCTCGTCATGGCGCCCAGCATGCCCGACCAGCTCCGCGACCTGCTCGTCCGGAACCTCGAGATCGAGCCGCGGGACGTGCACGTGGTCGAGGGGCCGCTCGCGCTCTCGGGGCTCGCGACCCTCGCGTCGCTGGACCGTCCCGACCTGAAGTTCCCGCCGGTGCTCCCGCGGGTCCCCGCGCGCCTCTCGCCCGGGGACGACGATCTCTTCGCGGCGATCCGCCGGCACGACGTGCTCCTGCACCACCCGTTCGACTCGTTCACGCCCGTGGTGGAGTTCCTGCGGACCGCGTCGCGCGACCCGGACGTCCTCGCCATCAAGACCACGCTGTACCGGGTCGGGACGGAACTCGCCGGTGGTCGACGCGCTGCTCGAGGCGAACCAGAACCGCAAGCAGGTGGCGGTGCTCGTCGAGCTCAAGGCGCGCTTCGACGAGGAGAGCAACATCGGCTGGGCGCGGGCGCTCGAGGCGGAGGGCGTGCACGTCATCTACGGCCTGCTCGGCCTGAAGACGCACTCCAAGATCGCGCTGGTGGTGCGGCGAGAGGGTGACCGCCTCGCGCGGTACGTCCACCTGTCGACCGGGAACTACAACGTGGCCACGGCCGCGGCGTACACGGACCTCGGCCTGTTCACCGCCGATCCCGAGATCGGCGAGGACGCGACGCAGCTCTTCAACTACCTCACCGGCTACGCGCACCCGCGGGAGTTCCGGCGCCTGCTGGTGGCCCCGGTGGACCTGCGCGAGCGGCTGGTGGCGCTCATCGAGCGCGAGACGTCCCACGCGCGCGCCGGCCGGCGCGGACACCTGATCTTCAAGATGAACGCGCTCGCCGACGAGGCGATGATCGAGGTGCTGGTCCGCGCGGCGCGGGCCGGGGTGCAGGTCGACCTTCTCGCCCGCGGCGTCTGCTGCCTGCGTCCGGGGGTGGCGGGGGCCACCGAGAACGTGCGGGTGACGAGCGTGGTGGGCCGGTTCCTCGAGCACAGCCGGATCTTCTGGTTCCGGAACGGGGGCGCCGAGGAGATCTACCTCGGGAGCGCCGACCTCATGCGGCGGAACCTGTCGCGCCGGGTGGAGGTGCTGTTCCCGGTCTCGGATCCGGAGCTGGTGCGTCACCTGCGCGACGGCGTGCTCGCGACGTACCTCGCCGACAACGTGCGCGCGCGCCGGATGCGCCCCGACGGAGGGTACGACCGGATCCGCCCGGGCGAGGGCGAGCCCGCCATCGACGCCCAGGCGCGCCTCCTCGGGGCGTCCCCGTTCCCCTCCGGCGACGCCGGACGGCGCTGAGGGCCGGGGACGCCCGGCGTCGCCCCGGGCCCTCACTCCGCCGTCACCGGCTCCACGTCCCGGGCGCCGCGGCCCGGCCCGCCGGCGGGGCCGGTCGCGAGCCACGAGCCCGCGAGGATGAGGACGAAGCCGAGGCCCGTCCCGAGCGTGAACGGCTCGCCGAGCAGCGCCACGCCGGCGGCCACCGCGACCGCCGGGTTGACGTAGGTGATCACGGTGGCGCGCACCGGGCCGGCCTCGGCGATGAGCCGGAAGAAGAGCAGGAACGCGAGGGCGGTGCACACCAGGCCGAGCACGACGACCGAGACGATCACCTCGAGCCCCGGCATGCTGGCCGGGAGCGTCGCCAGGCCGGCCGGCGCATAGCAGATCGCGCTGAGCGCGAGCGACGACGCCACCACGCCGAGCACGGGGACGTCCGCCAGCCGCCGCGAGACGATCAGCGGCCCGACGGCGTACCCGACCGCCACGATCGCGAGCTCCGCGATCGCGACGGCGTCGCCTCGCCCGAGGTCGAGCCCGAGCAGGGCGATCACGCCCGCGAGCCCCACCAGCAGGCCGGTCAGGCGCCGCGCGCCGAGCGGCTCGTGGCGACCGGTCACGCGGGCGAGCAGCGCTCCGATGAGCGGCACGCTCGCCATGAACAGGCCCGCGAGCGAGCTCGTGACCCGGCGTTCGGCGTCGGACAGGAGCAGCCACGGGATCCCCACCTCGACGATCGCGAAGAGCACGATCGGGCGCCAGCGCGCCAGGAGCGCGCGGGCGTCCACGCGCCTCGCCACGGCGGGGAGCAGGACGGCGGCGCCGAGCGCGGTGCGGAGGAAGACCAGGCTGGCGGGGGTGAGCTCGCGGACGGCGATCTTGATGAGGAGGTACGGGATCCCCCAGATCAAGCCCAGCGCGAGGAACAGCCCCCAGCCCCTGCGTGTCATGCGACCTCCCCGGCGCGAGCCGACGTCCTCTTTTCCGCGACCGGGCTATTCTGCGCAAGATGGACGTCGCCGCCCTCATCCTCTCGGTCGAGCTGGCCGGGCTCACCACCGTCATCCTGCTCGTGCTCGGCCTGCCCATCGCCTGGTGGCTCACCACGAGCCGGTGGCGCGCCAGGTTCCTGGTCGAGGCGGTGGTGGCGCTCCCGCTCGTGCTGCCGCCGACCGTGCTCGGCTTCTACCTGCTGACCGGGCTCGGCCCGCGCAGCCCGGCGGGCCGGCTCTTCGCGGCGGCCGTCGGACACCCGTTCCCCTTCTCCTTCGCCGGCCTGCTGGTGGCCTCGGTGCTCTACAGCCTGCCGTTCGCCGTGCAGCCCTTCGCGGCGGCGATGGCCGGCGTGGACCGGCGGCTCGTCGAGGCCTCGCACACGCTCGGCGTCTCGCGGCTCGGCACCTTCGCCAGGGTCACGCTGCCGCTCGCCTGGCCAGGCGTGCTGGCCGGTGCGGTCCTGGCCTTCGCGCACACGCTCGGCGAGTTCGGCGTGGTGCTCATGGTCGGCGGCAACATCCCCGGCCGGACCCGCACCCTCGCCGTGGCCATCTTCGACCACGTGGAGGCGCTGGAGTACGGCGCCGCGCACCGGACGGCGGGCCTCCTCCTCGCCGTCTCCTTCGTGGTGCTGGCGCTGGTCTACGCCCTGCAGCGGCGCCCCTTCCTCGGCTGGGGCGAGCGCTGATGGCGCGCGCCCTGGCGTTCGAGATTGTCCGTCGCTTTCCGCGCGGCCCGGTGGTCGCCGCCCGGGCCTCGTGGCCGCTCGAGGGCGCGCCCGTCACGGTCCTGTTCGGCCCCTCCGGCTCCGGCAAGACCACCATCCTGCGGTCGCTGGCCGGGCTCGATTGGCCCGAGGCCGGGGCCATCACCTTCGGCGAGGAGACCTGGTTCGACGCCGGCCGGGGGCTCCACGTGCCGCCGCAGGCCCGCGGCGTGGGCATGCTGTTCCAGGAGTACGCCCTCTTCCCGCACCTGTCGGTGGCCACCAACGTGGGCTACGGGCTCCACCGCCTGACGCGCGCCGAGCGGGCGGCGCGCGTCGGGGAGCTGGCGGAGCGCCTCGGCATCGCCGAGCTCCTCGCGCGGCGCCCGGCCGAGCTCTCCGGCGGTCAGCGACAGCGGATCGCGCTGGCGCGGGCGCTGGCTCCCCGACCCCGCCTGCTCCTCCTCGACGAGCCGCTCTCCGCCCTGGACACCCCCACCCGCGAGGCGCTGCGGGGCGAGCTCCGCCACCAGCTCGAGCAGGCCGGCGTGCCGGCCGTCGTCGTCACCCACGACCGGGTCGAGGCGCTCGCGCTGGGGGACCGGATGGCGGTGCTGGTCGACGGCACCGTCCGGCAGGTCGGGCCGGTCCACGAGGTCTTCTCGGCGCCGCTCGACGTGGACGTGGCGCGGGTGGTGGGCACCGAGAACGTGTTCCCGGCGCGGCTGGTGGCCCGGGAGGACGGGCTGGTGGTCGTGCGCGCCACTGGCCCGGGCGAGGCCGAGCTGGTGGCGGTGGACCCCGGCGGCGTCGAGGACGAGGCCTACGCCTGCATCCGGGCCGAGGAGGTGGTGCTCGAGCGCGTCGCCGGCCACGCCTCGTCCGCGAGGAACCGCCTGTCCGGCGTCATCACGGCGCGCCGGGACGAGGGCGCGCTGGTCCGCCTCACGGTGGACTGCGGCGTGAGGCTGGTCGCGCTCGTCACCCGCTCCAGCGCCGGCCGGCTCGGGCTCGTGAAGGGCAGCCGCGTGACGGCGGTGGTGAAGGCCCCGAGCGTCCGCGTGGTGCCGCGGAGGGCGTGACTCAGCGTCCGCCGTCCGGCGCCGCGCCACCCGCCGCCCCCTCGAGCGGCAGCGTGAAGCGAAACTCGCTCCCCTCCCCTGGCCTGCTCTCGCACCACATCCTTCCGCCGTGCGCCTCGACCGTCAGGCGCGAGATGTAGAGCCCGAGCCCGAGCCCGCCCGGGCCGCCGGCCTGCGCGCCGCGGTAGAACCGCTCGAAGACGCGAGCCCGGTGCTCGGGCGCGATGCCGGGCCCGCGATCCTCGACCGAGACGACGAGGTCGCCCCCCGCGCGCCAGGCGCGGATCGTGACGGGCGACTCCGGCGGGGAGTACTTCAGCGCGTTCGCCAGGAGGTTCTGGACGACGCGCGCGAGGCGCTGCGGCTCGGCCGCGACGGCGGGCAGATCGCGCGGGAGCTCGAGGGAGACGCGCTCCGTGTCGAGGGCGCCCTTCATGAGCGCGAGCGCCTCGGGGAGGAACGCTTCGAGCTCGACCGGCTTCCTGGACAGCCGGACCGTCCCGCTCTCGAGGTGCACCGCGTCCACCAGGTCCTGGATCATGGACCCCATCTGGCGGGCGGCCGCCACGATGTTCCTGGCGAGCCGGTGCTCCCGGGTGCCTTCGCCGGCCGCGCGCGCCAGCGTCTCGCCCCGGAGGAGGACGACCTGGAGCGGCACGCGGAGATCGTGCGACGCGGCCCGGAGGTAGTCCTCTCGCTGCTCCTGCATGGCCTCGAGGTCGCGGATGGTGACCTCGAGCTCGCCCTCGATACGCGTGCGCAGGCGCCGCAGCTCGGCGTTGCTCTCCGCCAGCGCTCGCATCGTCGCGCCGAGCCGCGCGTAGGGCCGGATGACGGCGTTCCCGAAGAGCGCGTGAAACACGGCGTACGAGGAGAGGAGCAGGTAGAGGTGCCCGAGCAGGTTGAAGCTGTCGTAGGCGCGCGCGTACGCCATGAAGCAGAGCTCGGAGAGCACCGTCAGCCCGAGGGCGACGGCCAGGTCCCTGGAGTTCACGTCGCCCTGTCGCTGGTGATCCCGGTGGTACAGGACCACCCCGGCGAGGGCCGCGCCGGCGAGCCCCGCCTCGAGGACCTTCTTGAGCAAGGTGAGCCCTTGCCCCTCCACGAAGAAGATGGGCTGGCGCGAGATCCACAGGCGGTCCGCCACGAGCACCGCCGCCACGACCCCGAGCGCGCAGACGAGGAGCGGCGTCCGTCGCAGCACGCGCGCCTCGTGATCCGGCCCCACCCGCAGGGCCGCCACCAGCGTGCCGATCGCGCAGTACCGCGCGGCGAGCCAGTAGACGATCCCCCGCTCCGTGGAGCTCTCGATCCAGAGCAGCCCGGGCATGCCGGGGAAGGCCAGGAAGTGGACGAGCTCGAGGAGCGCCACCGCCAGGAACCCCGCGCCGATGAGCTGGGCGCGCGCGTCGTGGGGGCGTATCGAGGCCGCGTACCACTGGACGGCGAAGGTGGCGAACGCGGCGGTGCAGACGAGCGCCTCGACCGTGATGTGCAGCGCGAGGTAGTGCCGGGCGGGCCAGGCCTGCTGCATCCAGGGACGCAGGAAGAGCGCCGTCACGAGCAGCGGGGCGCCCGCGAACGCGAGCAGCGACACCCTGCTGCTCGATACCGGGCGAGCGACCGGAGCGAGGACCTGGTCCTCGCTCGCGATCTCGAGTCGCGCCGTCAGGGCCGGGCCGTCGGAGAGGTCCATCGAGCCCCCACATGGTAACCGAACCTTCGCCGGGTGATCTCGGCCAGGCCATACCGGTCACCGATTCTTGGGTCAGCGAAGCTGTCCCGGATCGGTTATCCCGAGGGCATGCAATTCCTTCATCCCGAACGCGAAGAGGCGCTCGAGGTCTCCCTCGACGACGTGTTCCTCGTCCCCGGCTACTACGACGGCGGGTCGCGCCTCGAGGTGGATCTCGGCCCCATCGACTTCCCGGGCGGTTCCCACCCGATCGTCTCGGCCAACATGAACGGCGTGACCGGGAAGCGGATGGCCGAGACCATGGCGCGGTTCGGCGGCCTCGGCGTCCTCCCGCAGGACATGGACCTCGAGACGGCGGCGCGCATCGTCGAGCACATCAAGGCGGCCGACCCGCGCTACGACACCCCGCTCTCGGTGTCTCCGCGCGCCACGCTGCGCGACGTCCTCGGCATCATCCGCAAGCGCGCGCACGACATGGTGGTCGTCGTCGACGACGAGCGGCGCCCCGTGGGCATCGTCACCCACGCCGACCTGCGGGATCGGGATCAGTACTCGCCCGCCAGGTCCTTCATGGCCTCGCGCATGATCACGGTCCCGGTCGGGATCCCGAACCGCGACGCCTTCCTCCTGATGGACGAGCACCGCGTGAAGGCCGCGCCGGTCCTCGACGCCGAGGGGCGCCTGGTCGGCGTGCTGACGCGCGACGACGCGGTGCGGCTCGAGCTCCTGAGACCGGCCCTGGACTCGCGAGGCAAGCTCATGGTCGCGGCGGCGGTGGGGATCTCCGCCTCGGCCGCCGACCACGCCCGGCGCCTCATGGAGCTCGGCGTCTCGGCGATCGTGCTCGACACCGCGCACGGACACCAGCGCCGGATGCTCGAGGCCATCCGGGAGGTGCGGCGCGCCGTCGGCGCGGACGTGCCGCTCGTGGCGGGGAACGTCTGCACGCCGGAGGGCACCCGCGCCCTGCTCGAGGCCGGCGCGGACGTCGTGAAGGTCAACGTCGGCCCGGGGGCCATGTGCACCACGCGCATGCAGACCGGCGCGGGCCGGCCGACCTTCTCCTCGGTCCTGGCGTGCGCGCGCGAGGCGCACCTGCGCGGCCGCCACGTCTGGGCCGACGGCGGCGTGCGGGATCCCCGGGACGCGGCGCTCTACCTCGCCGCCGGGGCGTCGCGCGTGATGATCGGGACCGCGCTCGCCGGCACCTACGAGAGCCCCGGCGACGTCAAGGAGGACCGGGACGGCCGCCCGTACAAGGAGAACTACGGGATGGCCAGCGCTCGCGCCGTGAGCGACCGCACCGCCGGGCTCGACCCGTTCGACCGCGCGAAGCGCGGCTTCTTCCGCGAGGGGATCTCCACCTCGCGCATCTACATCCGCGAGGGCCGCGAGAGCGTGGGGGCGATCCTCGTCGACATGATCACCGGCGTCCAGTCGGCGTTCACGTACGCCGGCGCCTCGACGTTGCCCGAGCTCCACCGCAGGTCGGTCTTCGGCGTCCAGACCGTCTCCGCCTACCGGGAGGGGATGCCGCGGGGCGGCCCGGCCTGACGCGCCGGGACGAGCCGGACCCGAGGACGCCGCGGCCGTCGAGGGCGCGATCTCCGCTCGGAAGGGGCGCCGGGCCGGCCGGGTCGCCCGGCGCGGCCGGCCCTGCTAGGTAGAAGGCCGGGGGACGCCGATGCGGGTTCACCTGCAATACGGACGCGACGGACTCGACGTGGAGATCCCGTCGGAGCGCGTGCGGGTCATCGAGCCGACCTTCGTGCCGGGGCTCGCCGACGAGGCGGCCGCCTTCCTCGAGGCGGTGCGCGAGCCCATCGGCGGCAAGCCGCTCCGGGAGTGCGTGGCGGCGGGCGAGCGCGTGGCCATCGTCATCCCGGACATCACCCGCCCGCTGCCCACCGCTCGCCTCCTGCCATGGGTGTTCGCCGAGCTGGCGCACGTGCCGTCCGCGCAGGTGGTGATCGTGAACGGGACCGGCTCCCACCGGGCCAACACGCCCGACGAGCTGCGCGCGATGGTCGGGCCGGAGGTCCTCGACCGCTACCGCGTGGTGAACCACGACGGGCACGACCCGAGCACCGTCGTGCGGGTGGGCGAGACGCGGGACGGCCGGCCCGTCTCGATGGCGCGGGCCTACGCCGAGGCCGACCGGCGCATCGTGCTCGGCTTCATCGAGCCGCACTTCATGGCCGGGTTCTCCGGCGGCTACAAGGGCGTGTTCCCCGCGGTGGCGGACATCGCCGCCGTCATGCACTACCACCGGGCCGCCGTGATCGGGCACCCCCGGAGCACCTGGGGCGTGCTGGAGGGGAACCCCACGCAGGAGCAGATCCGCTGGAACGGCGCGCTCCTGCCGGTGGACTTCCTGGTGAACGTGACCTTGAACCGGCGGAGGCAGGTGACGCGCTTCTTCTGCGGGGAGGTCCTGGCGGCGCACGCCGCCGGCTGCGCCTTCGCGAAGGAGACCGCCATGGTCGCGTGCGAGCGCCCCTTCCCCATCGTCGTGACCACCAACGCCGGGTACCCGCTCGACCAGAACCTGTACCAGGCCGTCAAGGGGATGCACGCGGCGATGCAGATCGTCGAGCAGGACGGCCTCATCGTGGCGGCCTCGCGCTGCGACGACGGGTTCCCCGCCCACGGCAACTACAGGCGGCTGCTCTTCGAGCACGCGACGCCGCAGGCGCTGCTCGAGACCATCCGCGCGCCCGGGTTCTCGGTCTACGATCAGTGGGAGGCACAGCTGCATGCGATCATCGCGCTGAGGGCGCGGGTCGCCCTGAAGAGCGAGCTCGACCCCGGCGAGGTCCGACGCGCCTTCCTCGAGCCGGTCGAGGACGTGGGGGCCCGGATCGCCGCCGAGCTTCGCGCGCGCGGCGACGTGCCGATCGCGGTCCTGCCGGAGGGGCCGATGACGATCCCGTACCTCCGTTGAGGCCCGCGGGCCGGATCGGCCCCTCGGTGCTAAGACCTCTCCATGTCCCCGCGCCCTCCCCCTCGCCGCACGGCGACGGTGCTCACCCCGGCCGAGGCCCGCGCCTTCCTCGTCGGTCACCACGCCCTCGCCGCGCCCGAGCTCCCCCCGGGCGCGGCCGGGGTCCGCGCGCTCCTCGCGCGGCTGCGCTGCATCCAGCTCGATCCCCTCGACCCGCTCGGCACGAACGCCGACCTCGTGGCGCTCGCGCGCGTGGACGGCATCCGGAGGGGCGACGTCTACCGGCACCTCCTCCCCGGCCACGCCTTCGAGCACTTCGCGAAGGAGCGCTGCCTCCTGCCGGCGGCCGCGTTTCCCTGGTACCGGGCGGAGCTCGCGATCGAGCCGGAGTGGTGGTCGCACGCCGAGCGGCTGCGCCGGCTGCCGGCCGGCGCCGTCGAGAAGGTGCTCGAGGAGGTCCGCGAGCGCGGCCCCGTCGGCGCCGACGACCTCGCCGATCACGGGCGCGTCGAGCCGATCGACTGGAGCGGCTGGCGGGGCACGCCGCGGGCCGCGAAGATGGCACTCGAGGTGCTGCAGACGCGGTGCGAGGTCGTGGTCAGCGGGCGCGGATCGCGCGGCAAGCTGTACGACGTGCCCGAGCGGGCGCTGCCGGTCGCGGCGCGCCGGCGCGTCCATCCGCCGGCGCGGACCGCCGAGGAGCGCGTCGAGGCCTTCCAGCGCTGGGCCCTCCTCGAGCGCGTCGAGGCCGCCGGCCTCCTCTCCCGCGCCGGAGGCGCGACCTGGTCGATGCTCCAGCCGGCGCGGCGCGCCGGGATCCCGGAGGCCCTCCTCGCCGAGGGCGCCGTCGAGGAGGTGCGGGTGACCGGATCGACGCGCACCTACCTCGCGCCGCGCGGCTTCGCCGCGCGGAGGCATCCGGTCCCGGATGGCAGGGTCCGGCTCCTCGGCCCGCTCGATCCGCTCATCTGGGATCGGGCCCTCGTTCGCGCGGCCTTCGGCTTCGACTACAGCTGGGAGGTCTATCGCCCCGCTCCCCTGCGCCGCTTCGGCTGGTACGTCTGCCCGCTCCTCCGCGGCGACGCGCTGGTCGGCCGCCTCGACGGGGCGATCGCGAAGGGAGCCCTCCGCGTCCGCGCGGTCTGGGCGGAGCCGGAGGGCGCGCTCGACCGGCCGGCGCTCCTCGCGTGCCTCGAGCGGCACGCGGCCGCGTGCGGGGTGGATCGTGTGCTCTTGCCGCGACGGATCCGGGTGAACCGTCCGCCCACCCGTGCACCCGGCGCGGCACCCCGGTAAACGCCCGTGAATTCGGGCCCTTACGGACCTGGGCCCGCTCATGGGGTATCTTCATTGAGAATCGGCGGACGCAGACGGGGACGTGGGACAGGCCCGGCGAGCGTGAGCGTACGAATGTCACCCATGGGTCGGCGGCTGTCGGCATACGCCGTCGCGGTGCTGTGCGCGTTCGCCGGCCTCGCCATGACGGCCGCGTCCGTGAAGCTCCTCGCGGGCCCGTTCTTCATGTTCTCCTTCGCGGCGGTCGTGGGCGCCGCGCTCTACGGCGGGCTCGGGCCGGGGTTGCTCGCGATGGCGCTCTCCGGCGCCGCGTTCCTCGTGATGTTCCTGCCCACGCTCGAGGCCTTCGAGACCTACCGCCTCGCCAGCTTCGCGCTGGTCTCCGTGTTCTTCGCCTGGCTCGCCGCCCAGGTTCGCCGCGGAAAGGCGATGGCCGAGGCGGCCCGCGTCAGGGCGGAGGCGGCGGAGGCCGAGGCGAAGGTCATCGGAACCCAGCAGGAGCGGCTCGTCGCGATGGTGAGCCACGATCTGCGGAACCCCCTCAACGCGATCACGACCACGGCCGAGCACCTCCGGTCGCACGCCCTCGACCACCAGGTGAGGGGCCTGTCGCGCATCGTGTCGAGCGCCGGGCGCATGCAGTCGATGATCGAGGACCTGCTCGACTACGCGCGCGCGCGGCACGGGTCCGGGCTCCCGATGGAGCCGCGGCCCGCGCGGCTGGGCGACATCTGCCGCTCGGCCCTCGAGGAGGTCCGGACCGCCCAGCCGAACCGGATCGTCGTGCTCGACGTGACCGGCGACGACTCCGCGAGGCTCGACCCGGACCGCGTCGAGCAGGTCGTGAGCAACCTCGTCACGAACGCGCTGAAGCACGGCGCCGCGGACGCGCCCGTCTCGGTGAACGTCATCGGGAACGGTGAGGGCGTCCGGCTCGAGGTCACGAACCAGGGCGCGGCCATCCCACCCCGCGTCGCCTCCACGCTCTTCGACCCGTTCCGGCCCGGCGACGCGACGGGCAGCGTCGGCCTGGGGCTCTTCATCGTGCACGAGATCGCTCGTGCCCACGGCGCCAGCGTCTCGGTCGAGTCGGGCGAGCAGGGCACCACCTTCAGCGTGGTGTTCCAGCGGGCCGCGGCGAGTCCCGCGTAGCGTCGCCCTGCCGGGGACCCGTCACAGCACCCGATCGATGGTCACCACGTCCACCAGGCCGAACACCTGGTAGAGCGCGGGGATCACCTTCTCGGGCGGGTGACGCCGCCGGAGCTCGGCCACCTTCTCGGTGCCGGCGCGGTAGCACGGCAGGTACATGCGCCCGTTGAGCGGGTGGCGGCCCCAGTCGCCGGAGAGCTTCCCGGCGCGCTCCTCGGAGCAGAGGTACTCGCTCCGGAGCACCGGGGCGACCTCCTCCTGCGGGCGGCCCTCCTCCCAGGTGAGCCACGAGGACTGGTTCTTCGCGTCGTCCTGCAGGAAGGCCAGGAGGAGGCCGATCCGCAGGTCCGGGTCGGGCAGCTCCGCGAGCTCCTTCACCCCGTGGGCCATCAGGATGGCGTTGTTGGCGAGCCCCTCGGACAGCGCCGCGCCCCGGGTGTTCATGGTGAGCACGGTGCCCTCGAAGCCGAGCTTCCCCTGGACGTACAGGGCCTGGGCGAGCGCGAAGTTGGTCGCGTGGCCCGGGACCACCTCGTGCGCGACGAGGTCCACGAACTCCGGGACCGAGATCTGGAGCGCGGCGTTGATCTCGTAGGTGGCCTCGTACCGCGGTGAGCCGTCGGGGTTGCGCGCCCGGCCGAGGTAGTTCATCGAGCCCGAGAACGAGGCGTTCTCGATGGGCAGGAACTCGACGTTCGCGCGCGGGATCGCGTGGAGCGAGTCCGGGAGGTACGGCAGCACGTGCCGGCGGGTGCCCTCCTCGAGCTGCGCGATGAAGCCGTCGCCGAGCAGCCTGATCGCCCGGCGGGGGACGAGCCGCTCGCCGCGCCAGGCGTCGACCGCCGCGAGGAGCCGGTCCGGCGCCGCGGGCGCGCCGAGCAGCTCCGCCAGCAGCTCACGCTTCGTCTCCGGCCGCGAGGGCTCGGGTGGCCTCCCGGTCGAGCCGATCACGCAGCGCTCGTACGGCACCCTGGGCCCGCGCCCGCGCAGCTCCTCGGCGAGCTCCCACATCACGCGGAGGGACTCGCCCTGCCCGGTCAGGAAGGCGCCCCGGAGATCGCCGAGCGCGCGCCCCTGCGCCGTCAGCTCGTCGATCGCGCCTGGCACGTCCACGACGGCGAGGTAGGCGTCGATGGCCGCCTGGTCCGGCGACCTCGCCGCGACGCCGCCCGTCTCCCGGAGCCTGGCCGCCGCCGGGTGCGTGTACGCCTCGGGGAGCGGCTCGTCGGAGTACCAGGAGTCCGCGATGTACCGGCCCGCGCCGGAGGGATTCATCACGTCGCCGCCCCACAGCGTGTCGATCCCCAGGATGGCGGTGGCGGTGGTCCTCGCGAGCTTGCCCTCGTCCGGCATGAGAGGCCTCCTTCCGTGGGGGCGGACCATAGCACCGGCGGGCGCGACGCTCACCTCGCGGCCTGTCCGCACACACCGGGGGCGTGCCACCAAGGGCCCTCGATGACTCGGGAAACGTCGCTCCGCGTCACCACCGCGGGCCTCCGCACCCGCACACGTACAGTGATGACCCGACATCCGGGCCCGGGATATCGAGCCCCGCGCATCACTGCCCATACTCCAGCGCGCGTGCCGGATTGGCCGCCACTGCGGCGGAATGGAGGCAGCGATGCGCTGGGCGTTCTCGGTCACCTTCGAAGTCGTCGCGATGCTCGGCCTCCTGCTCGCGGGCCTCGCGATCTACGGACAGGCGCGAGACTGGGAGATCTCGGCCGCCTGGAGCGTCGCGCTCGGCTGCGTCTGGCTGGCCATCCTGGGTCGAGTGTGGCGGACGGTGGCTGGCATCGTCTCCGAGGTCCGGACCGGTGGCCCGAAGGACGAGCGCCGCGAAGGCGATGGATCGTACGCGGTAGAGAGCGCCGCGCCTTCGGTCCGCTGACGGGTCGAGCCTGGGCGCTACGCCCGCCGCAGCCGGAACCACCGGGCGCCGATGGCCGCGCCCACGGCCTGTGCGCGCTCATCCCATTCCTGCGTCGGCGCGATGGGCCGGTGCGGGAGGAGGCCCAGTGGTCGCAGTGGAGGTCTCGGACAAGACGAATCCGCCGGCGCCAGCGGGATCGCTGACGCCGGCGGAGAGCACTCGACCCGCTACGGCGCGGCGATCGCGACCGGGGGCAGCGCCGTCGTGATCACCTCAGACACCGACTTCACGGTGTACGTCGGGAAGCCACCGGACACGATCTCGTTGAGGTTCGGGTCGGCGTAGTTCGACGTGTCGCCCACCGTGTTCAGCGCGAGCACGCGGTACGACTCTCCGCCCAGCCACGCCGGATCCGTGAAGCTCTCCACGCCGGTGGTGTTCGGCGCGGTCAGCGCCCGCTCGATCCCCCCGACTGCCGTCCAGGTCACCCCATCCGTCGACTTCTCGACGACGAAGGCCGTCTCGCTGACGGAGTTGTCCGTCCAGGTCAGCGTCATCGTCGTGGGGTCGAACGCGAGCCCGCTCGGCGCCAGCGGCGGGAACGCCAGCAACACCGGCCGCATCATGTCCATCTCCTCGTGGCTCAGGATGTGGCAGTGGTAGACGTACTCCGCGCCGAAGTTGACGAAGTGGTTATGATGTCGATCGGCTCGCCGGTCGGGTCGAACGAGGTCATTCCCAGCCCGAGCGCGTCAGCGCCGCCGTCGCGCTGGCCATCGTCGCACCGTCCGGCATCATCGGGCTGAGCAGCCGGACGCTGTTCGGGAGGTCGAACGGCAGCGTCGGGATCACCGGCACGCAGGGCGACGATGGTGTCCTCGAGCGGGCTGATCCGCACGGTGTCCTTCCACCCGAGCTCGGTGGCGTCAGGCGGGATGATGATGTTGTCCCAGGTGACGCGGTTCAGGACCTGCACGTCGAACGCGTGGAAGTGGATCGGGTGCGTGTCCACGCCGTTGTGCGTGATCTTCCAGATCTGGGTCCCGTCGTCCGCCGTGGCGATCGGCGTCACCTTCATGTCTGCCCGGGGCAGGTTGGTGGTGTCGATGAGCTCCGTCGCCGGGGACGTACGGGTACAGGATGACGTTCTGCAGGCCCGGGCGTGGCCGGGACGGCCTCGACCCCGAGGTTCGCCTGCATCCGCCCGAACTCGTCGAAGCTCGTCGCGTTCATCTCGTCGTGGATGGCCTTCGGCTGCAGCGGGATGGACAGCTTCGCCCATGTCGCGCTGGTCGCCCCTCTCAGCGTGTCGAACGTGAACGGCTCGCCGCCCTGCTGCGCGATGCGCGCGAACCCGTCGCACTTGATGGTCGCGTTCGGCGAGCTGCACCACCCGCCGGAGGCGAAGCTGGTGCCGTAGGCCGAGTTGTAGGCAGCCTGCCCGACGATGATCGGGTGCTGGCCGGACTCGAACACGCCCGAGCCGTCGGCCTTGTGCTTGAACGCCGCCTGGAGCGCGGTCAGGTTGAACGCCTTGGACGAGCCGTTCCCGATCTTGACCTGCATGACGGTGCGGGTGTTCGGCCCGTAGCCCGGGCAGGATGGTCGGAGCGCCGACCGGGCTCAGGTCCGGAGCGCCCGTGTAGTAGTCGTAGCTCGGGACACGGGCCGGGAACGCCGCGGGCGCGTCGTTGTAGAGGATCAGCGTCTTGCCGGCGAACTTCGAGAAGTCGACGATGACGTCGGCCCGCTCGGCCGGGGCCAGCAGCAGCGAGTGCTGGTCGACGTTCCCGACGTCGAACCGGGTCGGGTCGGTGATCCAGGTGATGCGGCTGGTTCGGAACGACCACCGGCGCCGGCAGGAAGCCGCCCTCGGTGCCGATCTGGATCCAGCTCGGCCCCACCGGGCTGAGGGCGGTGTCCGGCGTGGGGAAGACCACCGGGTCGAGCTGCGCCGCCGCCAGCTCGGCGGCCTTCAGCGCCACCTCGGTGCCCGTGGCGTCGGCCACGTACCACTGCAGGTTCCAGAAGCGGTCGTTGGCCGCGTTCAGGATCCGCAGCCGATAGGCCTTCGGGCTCAGCGTCACCGTCGGGTAGGCCGTCCCGTTGACGATGCGGCGTGTCGTTGAACTGCTCCATCCCGGCCGAGATGTTCGGCGTGCCGGGGATGAGCTCCGGCTCGCAGAACGGATCGGTCTGGTACTGCCAGGTGGCGGGGTCGTCCAGGTTGCAGGCGGGGTCGTAGTACGGGTTCGCGATCGGCCCGTACTTGGCGTCGATCGCCGGCGGCCAGAACCACGGGCCGTACATCCAGCGCCCGTACGCGCTCATGCCGCTCGGGTCGCCCGGGTTCTGCGCGGGCATGTACACGTGGTGGTACCAGAGGCTCCCTTCGCCGCCCCACCGGCGTCACGTCCCAGGTCGGATCCTGCTGAGCGAGCTGCTCGGGCTTCGGCACGAAGGTCCGGTCCTGGATGACGAGCGGGATCGTGTCGGCCGCGGCGGGGATGACCGCTGCCGACCAGCTTCTGCTCGGTGGGGTCCTGATGACGTAGCCCGCGGCCTCACCGGCGTACACGTTGAGGCGCGTGATGCCCCACGAGTGGTCGTGGTAGAACATCAGCCGCGCGCTCTGCTGGTTCGTGTAATAGAAGGTCATGCAGCCGTCGTTGCCCGCCGAGCAATCGGGGACGTTGGCCGGGAGGCCCGCGCCGACCATGTCGGGCACGCTCTGGACGCTGACGCCCTCCGGCCACGGCGTCGTCTCGCTGGCCGGCGTGATCCACTGGTGCGGCGTGCCGTCGCTGATCCAGGGCGTGTTGCCGCCGTGCAGGTGCAGCGTGGCGCGGTTGTCCCTGAAGCACGAGGCATGCCGGCTTCTCGTTGGTGCACATCGGGTTGCGCGCCTCGTCGAGGACGGTGCCGCCGGTCGTCGGGGTCGGATCCCACGGCATGTCCATCGCGCCCATGCCCGAGCCCATCATGGTCGAGTCGACCGGCAGGAACAGGTCGCCGCCCGCGCCGGTCGGCAGCAGGTTGAAGAACGTGATCCGGACCGGCCGGTCCTTCTGCGCGACGATGGTCGGCCCCAGGTAGTGCGGCCTGTCCACGCCGAACCGTGCCGCCCGGCAGGGCGTAGTGGCTGCCGGGTCGTCGCCGTCTCGAGCTGCACGTAGCCGCGCAGCTTGGTCGCCGGCAGATCCGTGTGCATCTTCTCGCTGTACTCGACCACGGCGATCTCGTAGTAGTCGGCGTCCGGGAACGTCGTCGTGTCGGCCACCGCGACCGGGATGTACTGGCCCAGGTTGTTCGCCGCCGCGGGGCCGAGGCCCGGCAGCGTGTCGACGAACTTGCGGATGCCACCGGGTAGCACGTACCCGGAGCCTGGCTTCGTCACGTCGATCGAGACGATGCCGCCCGTGTCGATGGCCGCCGTGGCGGTCGCGCCGGTTCCGGTCGGATCCGTGATGTCCACCGTGGGTGGCTTGGTGTAGCCCGTCCCGAACGTGTCCAGCACGATCGAGTCGATCACCAGCCTCGCCGACGCCGTCGCCAGCGAACCCCCCGCGTTCAGCGGGACGGGATCGAACGCCGTCCCGTTGCGGATCGTGACGCCTGGCGCGGTCGAGTAGCCAGAACCGCTGGTGTCGACCACGACGGCGGTGATCGTGCCGTTCCCGTCCACCACCGCGTGGCCCGTGGCGGCCACTCCGTCCGTCCCGTCGGGCAGGTCGAAGTCCACGATCGGGAACGTGTAGCCGCTGCCTCCATCGACGAGGTTGACGACCTCGACGCTGCCGTACGCCGTCGCCGTGGCGCCGCTGCCGGCACCACCACCCGTGATGGTCACGGTCGGCGCGGTGTAGCCGGTTCCTGCCGTGGCCACCGTGATGGCGCTGACGAAGCCCTTCCTCACGAGGTTGGCCTTCGCCGTCGCGCCCGTCCCCGACCCCGTGATCTGCACGCTGGCGTTGGTGTATCCGTTCCCCGGGTCGGTCACGGTGATGGCCGTGATGGCCCCACCTGCTCCGACCGTCGCCGTCGCCGTCGCGCCGGTGCCGTTGCCGGTGATGATCACCGTGGCGTCGGGCAGCGCGAGTGGGCTGTTCGCCCAGTTCGGGAAGGGCCCGAAGTAGTGCGGGATCTTCGTCGGATCCTTCGGGTCCGTCGCAGCGGCAGCCAGGTTCGGCGCCGCCCAGGCCTGGAGGACCGCGTCGGCGGCCTGCTTGAGCGCGGCCTTCTTGACGGCGCGTGACGTCCCGGGCCTCGTCGCCTTGGCGGCCTGCCTGGTGGCGGAGAGGCTTTGTTCCTCCGCTCGCTGGCCGCAGCCCGACACGAGCACCATGACTGCGAGTGCTCGCACCAGCGTCCCCCTCCGTCCGGTCACCTGTCGCTCGATACCGCCCTTGCGCAAAGCCATGTCGTCCCCGCCCTTTTGAAATTAGCGCGCACCAATAGTGCATTGTTGCAATTGGATGAGTCGCACCTTTAGCAGTCGGGCGATCGAGGACATGTCGCTTGCGCGCGGTACGGCCAAGGTGTCGCGGCACGCGGCCCGAGCCCTGGCGACGGGGGTAACCCACAGCAATTTTGCGGCCTTGGGGACGGGGGCAAATACCGACAGGTCTGGCGGTGTAGGGGTTTTTACGACCCTTTTGCCCGCAAGGAATGCGGTCGCCGAGCCACGCCGGACATTGATCTAGATCAATTGTCGCGCCGGTGTCTCAATTAGCTCGCCCTGCCGGCGGCAATCGTCTGGCAAATCGGGGTTATTTACCGCACCCTAGAGACCGATGGACTCGGACCAGTCTCTACACCCGCTGCAGCCGGAACCACCGGGCGCCGATGACAGCGCCCGCCAGCGCGAGGCCGAACAGGGGCAGGACGTGTCCCACGAGGACGTGCGCCTGCACCGACAGCGGGCACCACAGCTCGACCATCACCGCCGCCCAGGCACCGGCCACGGCCCCCAGGGCCGCGCCAGCCGTCCCGGGGTGCCGCGGCTCCATCCGCCGGCTGGCGTAGGCGAGGACCGCGAACGGCCAGGGGGCCGTCAGGGCGGTGAGCGCGAAGCAGCGCCACCCGGTGCGGACGAAGGGGTCCTGGTAGGTGGGGTGCCAGAGCACCAGCCAGGAGCCGACCAGCAGCGGCACGCCGATGGCCAGACCGAGGAGCAGCCCGCGTGGCGGCGAGAGCATCGAGCGCCGGAGCGGAAACACGAGCCGGGTGGAGCAGACGGCCAGGGCGAGGGTGCCGGCGAGGATCCAGGCTCCGCTCGCCGCCGGCCGTTCGGCGGCGTGGGCCACGCCGCCGACCTCGCCGAAGAGGCGCGGGGCCCACTGCAGCACGGCGAGCATGGCCACGGCGGCCGCGGCGGCGAGCCCGAGGGTGATCGGGAGCCGATCCTCGCGGCGCGGCATCGGACGCTGCCGGGCCGCCTCCAGGACGCGGAGCTTCAGGGAGTCGGGGGGCATCATGGGGGCACTCCTCTCTCGCCGGTGTCGCCTGGCCGGCTCGTGCGTGGGGGCGGGCGGACGGTCCGCAACGCAGGGTCGCGGAGGCGCCGGGCCATCGCCTCGCGCAGCGCCGCGGTGGCGCGGTGGGCGCGGATCTTCACCATGCCGCGGGTGATCCCGAGGACCTCGGCCGTCTCGGCCACCGAGAGCCCCTCGAACTTCACCAGCTCGAAGGCCTCGCGCCAGCCCGACGGCAGCGCGGCCAGATCCCGCTGCGCCGCGGCCTCCTCGCGCCGCCGGTGGAGCGCCTCCTCGGGTGACGGGGTCGTGGCCGCCTCCTCCGGATCGCGGGCGTCCCCGGCCCGCAGCTCCTCGCGGCCCCCGCGACGGCCGAGGTCGATGAGCAGCCGGCGGGCGATGGCGTAGGCCCACGGGATGACGGCGCTGCCGCCCACGAAGCGCTGGCGGGCCGCGTGGATCTGGAGGAGCGTCTGCTGCACCGTGTCCTCGGCCGCGCTCCGGCTGCGGGTCCAGCGGAGGGCGAGGCGGTACAGGCGCGGAGCCAGCTCGTCGTAGAGCTCGGCGAAGGCCGCCTCGTCGCCGCAGGCGTACCGCTCCATCGCGCGATCGGCGCGCGAGGCGTCACCGGCGTCGACGTCCGTCCTGCCGTCCGCCATGAACGCAACCTGGCCCATCACTGCCTGCATGGAGACCTCGTCGAAAGCAATACGCATGAGGGTGACACCGGTTACACGCGCGCGCCGGCCGGGCGCCGGCTGCCCCTCGGGCGGCGGGGGGCACCCGGGCGGGCCCCGGCGAGCGTTTCCATCGGCACGCGCCGGCCGGCGCCGACTTCGGTCACGCGGACATGGCGAGCGAACGGGCGGCGCGCGGTAGGCTCTGCGCGCGCGCGGGATCGCGGTCGAGCGCGAGCAGCACGTCCGCCTCGCCGGCCATGTGCTGAGCGAGGAGGTGGTGGTCACGCTTCGCCTGGTCGAGGTCCCAGACGAACGAGGCCACCCGGTCCGTCACCTCGAACAGGCCGAGCGACAGCTCGTCGCGAACCGCCTGGTAGGCGGCGAGCGCCTCGTCGGTGCCGGCCACGATGGCCCGCGCCAGCAGCTCCGCGTCGCGGAGGGCGTCGGTGATGCCGTGCGCGGTGACCGGATCCTTGAAGTAGCCCGCGTCCCCGACGAGCGCCCAGCCCGGGCCCCACGCCCGACGGAGGAACCCCGGCGTGCCGGGGAACGAGCGCAGCTTCGCGTCCAGGCGCGCACCGTCGACGCCCGGCGCCAGCGCCGGCGCCACCTCGGCCAGCACACGCCGGAACATCGGGGAGATCCCGCCGGGGAGCTCGCGGAGGAAGCGCGCCGGCGGGAGCGCCACGAACACGCAGCTGCGCCCGTCGTTGGTGGGGATGGCCCCGGCGCTGGCGCCCGGCCGGTAGTACCAGTGGTAGCCGTCGAGGGGGAGCCCCTCGAAGTGTCCGTACATCACCGCGCTCGCGCTCCGGCCGGCGCGCTCGACCGGAGCGCCGGCGAGGCGGGCGATGGGCGACCGGATGCCGTCGGCCCCGATCACGATGGGCGCCTCGACGCGGGTGGGTCGGCCGTCCGGGCCGGCGAGCACGGCGCCCGCGACCCGGCCCCGCGCGTCGCGGACGAGATCGACGGCCGCGACGCCGTGGACGACCCGGGCCCCCGCGGCCGCCGCGGCGCGGACGAGGAGGGGGTCGAGCACGGTGCGCCGCGGGGCGTAGAGGGCGTCGATCCCGTCGCGCGGCTTGATGGCGACCGGGAGCTCCTCGTCGGCGTAGTGGAAGGTCGCCGACCGGATGGGCGGAGTCCCCTCGGCCTGGACCGCGCCGAGCAGGCCCCAGCGGTGGAGCTGCAGCACGGCGCCGCGCATGAGCGCGTGCGTCGAGAGCGCGTCCTCCCCGAGCCGGGCGCGGTCGACGGCCAGGACGCGCATCCCGGCGCGGGCGAGGAGCATCGCGGTGGCGGCCCCGGCGACGCGGGCGCCGACGACGACGGCGTCGTAACGGCCTTCGAGGGCGGCGTCGGTCTCCATGGAGGTCACCCCGCGCTCACCGAGATCGCGACCGGGATCCCGTTGGTCAGGACGTCGTACACGGCGGACCGGGCCCGGGACTGCTCCACGATCTCGGCGAGCTTCTCCGGCGAGGCGTCGCCCTTGATCTCGAGGTTCACCCGGAGCTGCTGGTAGCCGTTGCGGACCTCCCTGGAGAGGCCGAGGATGCCGCGCAGATCGATGTCGCCTTCGACGGTGGACTCGACCTCGTACAGCGTCACGCCGCGCGCCGCGGCGATGTTGGCGATCCCCGCCGTGATGCAGGCCCCGATGGCGTGGAGCAGGAACTCGACCGGGGTGGGGCCGTGATCGCCGCCGACCAGCACCTGCGGGTGATCCGCGTCGAAGGTGAACTCGCGGACGTGCTTCTGCTCGCCGCCGGCGCCGTGGAAGGACTCCATCCGGCTGCGGCTGTGGGTGCCCGCCTGCCAGCGATTCGTGGCCCGGAACTGGAACCTGGCCAGCTCCGGCTGCTGCCGCACCGCGTCGAGGGTGGCGAAGAGCGTCGGGGTGTCGACGCCGTTGAGCGGCATGGGCTTGCGAGGCTGCCTCGCGGGCTGGGTGGCGTGGGTCGCGGTCTCCATCTCGGTTCTCCATCTCGCCCCCTCCGAGGACCGGGTATCGGTCACGTCGGGCGGGCGAATGAACCGGATACGCAGGGCGACCTCGCCGGTTACGGCGAGGTCCCCGCGCCGCGACGGGCGCTGCCTGGGAGGGACGCGCGCTGCCTGGGAGGCGAGCGGTGAGCCCGCTACCCCTTCGCCGCGAGCAGCGCGTTCACCTTCTCCATGACCGCGAACGCGTCGGCGACGTACAGCACGTCCGCCTTGCCGCGCGCCCACCCGCAATTCGCGTCGAGGTTCAC
The DNA here is from genome assembly GCA_963733485.1 of uncultured delta proteobacterium. Lineage (GTDB taxonomy): Bacteria > Myxococcota > Myxococcia > Myxococcales > Anaeromyxobacteraceae > Anaeromyxobacter. The sequence goes on from CAVTDL010000010.1 coordinate 388,753, forward strand.
GGCACGCCGCTCGCGGATGAAGCGCCAGCCGACGACGTGCGGCTCCTCGCCATGGCAGCAGGTCGCGAGCCCCTTCGGATGCCGCGGCGTCGCGCCGGTCTGGCCGACCTGGTTCAGGTGCGTCATGAACTCGAAGACCTTCTGCCCCTCCCCCGCCTGATCGACGAGGGACTTGGACGAGCCGAGCGACGCCTTCGAGGCGCGCAGGAACCCGAGGATGAGCGCACCCGCCTTCTCCGGGGCGGCCTTGCCGTCCGCCTGCTTCTTCGTCCAGCCCGCGCCGGCGACGAAGAGGAGCCGCGCGTCCGGACGGATGGTCTGCTCGCCCGAGGTCGGCGCCCGGAGCCCGACCACGTTCGTCCTCGTCGCCCCCTCGGCCGAGACCGCGAGCTTCTCCACGGCCGGCGGCGCGCCGCCCTCGACCGCCGCCGCCGGGTAGGCGCCCGGGTCGACCAGGAGCACCCACGGCCGCTCCTTGCGGCGGAGCCTCGCCTCGATGCGCTGCTTGTAGAACCAGCGCGTGGCGGCGAGGCCGCCCTCGGCGGTGAGCTGCGTCACGTGCGTGTCCACGCGCCCACCGAGCCGCTGCGCGACGCCGGCGGCGACGCGCGCCATGCGGCTCGTCGCCGGCGCGACCACGACGCTCGCGCCCGAGGCACTGGCGAGCGCGGCCGCGGCGGCGGCGTCGGTGCCGTAGCGCGCCTCGCCGAACGGCGCGCCCTCGACGGCGAGCACCCTGGCGGCGCCGGCGCCGGCCAGCGCGGCGGCGGCCTTCTCGACCGAGGCGCCGAACAGCCCGACCAGCGATCGGGCCCCCGACCGCGCGCGCGGCGGAGAGCGCCTCGAGGGCGGCGCGCGGGCAGGCCGCCGTCGGGATCGGTGTGGGAGAGGAGGAGGACGGTGTCCATGGTCGGGCTCCCTCGCGCTAGTCCTGGCCGATCCACTCGACGATCTCGCGCGCGACGTCGTCGGGGCTCATGTCCTTCACGATCCGCGTCTCCCGCTGCGACCTCGGCACGGCGACCGACACGAACTCCACGCCGCCCGTCCCCACCGGCGCGGCCGCCGCCTTCTGCAGCGCCGGCATGATGCTGCGCATGTTGGCCATGCCGACCTGCGGGTTGTTCGTCGGCTCGGGCAGGCTGCCGGTGGCCCAGCCGAGCACCGCGGGCGCCCCCGCGCACGCGGACACCTGGTGCTTGCCGCCCTCGACGCGCTCGAGCACCTCGAAGCGAGCCGTCCGGCCGGGGCGTGAGCTGATCCACGCCCTGGAACTGATCGGCGATGTCGAGCCGCTCGCCGACGAGCTGGAGCGTGACGCCCGCGCCGCGCGAGGCGGACTCCCAGCCGCCGAACAGTAGCAGCCGGGCGCGATCGAGGCCGGGCAGCGCCCGCATCGCCTCTGCGAGCGCGCGCCGCGACCTCGTGCGCATCGGTGAACCCGCCCGCGGGCCCGTCGAGCGCGACCAGCTCGAAGGGCACCTTCTGGCCGGCCACCATCATGACCTGTTGCAGCTTCGCCTTCGGGCCGAGCGAGACGAGCGTCACACCTGGAGCCCGGCGTCCTGGCGGCGAGGTTCGCCGCCTCGTACAGCGCGTGGGCCGCCCACGGATCCAGCACGTGCGGCAGCATGAGCTCGTTCTTGAGGCCCGGGCCCTGGGGCGTCTGCGCGGGCTCGAGCGTCTGGAGCGGGTCTGGGACGATGCTCCCGAGGACGACGATCTGGTATCCGGCGCTCATGTGCTCCTCGTTCGACCGCGGCCACGGGGCGCGCGGAAGGGGTTGCGCTAGTTCTCCGCGGAGTGCAGGCCGCCCGTCCCGGCGCGGAGCTCCAGGTTCACCTCGTCCGACCCGCCCACGCGCCCGGTGCAGCTCCACAGGCACGCGCCGCAGTGGACGCACTTCTCGCGATCGAAGCTCGGGACGCCGCCGTCGCCCGGCCGCGAGCGCCTCGGCCGAGCAGATCTCGACGCAGACGCGCCGGCCGCACGCCCGGCAGGTCTCGGAGGAGCGGAAGGTCACGTGGTCGGCGTAGCCGGGCGGCGCCTGGACCTTCCCGCCCATGAGCAGCGCGTCCTGCTGCGAGACCAGGAGCTTCCCGTCGAGCGGCACCGCCGGCCAGCCGGCGCGATCCATGAGCGCGTCGTGGAGCGGCGCGCCCTTTGCCGCGCACTCCGCCCGGATCCGCGCGAGCTCTTCCGCCGGGATCCGCCCCGCGTAGAAGCCCTCCAGCGTCCCGACCGCGTCGGCCGGGTGCGGCGGCTCGTGCCCCAGCGCGACCTTGCCGCGCGTCAGCCCGGCGAGCGCCATGCCGAGGAGGCCCGGCACGACCCCGCGCTGGAACCCGTCGCGGGCACGCTCCGCCACGCGCGCCTCCGCCTCGATCCAGCTGGCGCGGCGGCGCGCGACGTAGGCGGCCTCCAGGCCCTCCCTCGAGAGCGGCCGGCCCGCCTCGAGGAGCTCGATGACCCCCTCGGCGAGCTGCACGCCGGTGGTGAACGCCTCGTCCACGCCCGAGGAGGTGAGGACGTTGGTCGAGCCGGAGCCCTCCCCGATCCGCGCGAACCCGTCGCCCGCGAGGACGGGCTCGCCGCGCCGTCCCGACTCGAGGAGCGACTTGGCGCCCCAGGAGCGGAGCCGCGCGCCGTTCAGGTGGCGCCAGAGCGCCGGGTGCTGGACGTAGTGCTGCAGGTAGCGGTAGCTCGTCCGGGCCGGCGACTCGAACCAGCTCGGGACGAAGATCCCGACCGACGCGACGCGCTCCGGGTGCACGTACAGGAACCCGAAGATCTCCGGCTCCGGGAAGCCGATCGTGTGGAGCACCGTGCCCGGCTCGAGCGCGGTGTCCTCGGGGAGATCGACCACGAACTTCATGCCGACCGCCCACTCTCGCCGCGCGTGCCCGGCCGGCATCCCGAGCTCGGCGTCGAGCTGCCGCCCGACCGCGCCGACCGGGCCGTCGCCCACGACCGTCAGCGCCGCGTGGACGTCCATGCCCGGCATGAACCCGGCCTCGGGTCGGCCCTGCCGGTCGACGCCCTGGTCGAGCAGCCGGACGCCGTGGACCTTCCCGCCCTCGACGAGCGCCCGCGCCACCGGCGTCCCGGGCCAGAGCTGCACGGCGCCCGACGCCAGCACCTGCGCGCTCATCCACTGCATGAGCTGCCCCATGGAGAGGACCAGCCCGCCCTGCTTGTGCAGGAACTCCGGCGTCCAGGGGAGCTCGATCGCCTCGTCCTCGACGGGCAGCACGCGCCGGAGCGCGCGGAGCGTCCGATCCGCCGCCCGCAGCACGCGCCGAGCGACGGCTCGCGCCCACCGGATCGAGGAGGTAGAGGAGGCGCTCCTCCTTGACGCTCGCCGCCATGGGGATCTGCGCGGGGTCGAGCTCGGGGAAGGCGCCCCGCAGGCCGCGCGCGCGCGTGACGACGCCCGAGACGCCGAAGCCGAGGTCGTCGGCGCGCTCGTAGCACACCACCTGCAGCGGCAGGCCGGGCGCCGCGGCGCTCTCGAGCGGCGGACGGTCGCCGTCGCCGAGGCGGCGCGAGAGCGTCGCCAGGAAGCCGGCCATGGCCGGCCCGAAGCCGACGCAGGCGATGTCGACGGACATCGCCTGACGCTCCGGCTGCTCCTGCACCTCCGCGGACACGACGGGCTCCAAGGGCCTCTCCTTCGCGATCGGTGAATGCCGCCTACTGCGGGTAGTCGAGCGCCTCGGGGATCATCACCTTCGAGAGCGCCTCCGCCGCGCGGTCCTTCGCGAGCATCGCGCCGGTCAGGCAGCCGTCGATCCGCACGCGCAGGGTCCGGAAGTCGCTGATCCCCTGGCACGAGGCGCAGGGGCCTTCCTTGTCCGGGTGGCGGCCGCCGTCGAGCAGGTCCATCGAGCAGCCCGCCAGGCCGGGGATGATCCCCTCGAGCGCGTCGGTGTCGCTCGCCGACCAGCAGGTGGCCCGTCCCTGCTCGTCCCAGGCCGGGTGGCGGTTGTAGCCGTGCACGAGCTCGGCGCAGATGCGGCCCACCTCGCCGGCGGCGCGCGCCGCCTGCACGTGGCAGAGGTCCGCCAGGAACCTGGCCGTGCTGGCGTGCGCCTCGCCGAGCGCCGCCGCGCCCTGATCGGCGAGCGCGACCGCGTCGAGGATCTGCATGCGCGCCGCCATGAGCCAGCCGAGCGCGTCGGCGAGCTTGAAGGTCACGCCCTGGCGCGGGGGCTGGACCAGCTTCGCGCCGTCCGCGTCGGTGGCGCGCTCGAGGTGCCGGTACGTCCAGAGCCAGAGGTCCATCGCCGAGGCCAGCGCGCAGGCGCCGGTGCCAGGGTGCGCGCCGGCGAGGTGGCGGAGCTCGCTCACCCAGGCCTTCATCTGCGCCAGGAAGAGCGGGTTCGCCATCGTCACCGACATCTGGCGGCGCTGGACCGCCTCGGGCCCCTCGTACGTCGCCTCGAGCTGGGCGTCCATCCACTTCTGGCCGAGGAAGCCGGGGCAGTCCTCGGTGATGCCGTAGCCGCCCATGAGCGAGACCGCCTCGCGCATCACGCTCGCGCCGACGCCGGTGTTCCACAGCTTCGTCGCCGGGCAGAGCACGTTCGCCTGCGCGTCGAGGACCGCGAACCGGACCAGCTCGTCGGCCCGGAGCTCGGCGATGCGCGCCGCCTGCTTCTCGCCGCGCGGGTGCGCCTCGAGCTCGAGGAGCTCGAGCGCGCTCCGCTCGAGCTCCTTCATCCACCTCATGGTGGCCCTGGCGCCGGAGACGCCCGCCGCGGCGAGCGCCGCGTCCTTCCGCTTCTCGAGCGGGTCGAGCTCGTCGAAGAGGCGCGCGGTCGCGAAGCCCAGCGACGCCCCCGCCTCCCCCGCGGCCCACACCTCGACCAGGCGGTGCAGCGCGTCCTCGCGCTGCTGGATGCCGAGCTCGTACCGCACCGAGCCGGGCACCGTCTGCTCCGCGCCCCGGAACCGGCCGCGCTGGTAGCGGATGATCGGCTCGATCGCGCTGAGGAGCTTCGCGGAGGTCATGAGGCCGACGGCCACGCGCGTCCGGCGGAACACCGCCTCGATCACCTTGGAGTGATCGAAGTTCGGGACGATGACGCCGGCCTGGACCGTGTACCCGCCGACGATGCGGCTCGCCGGCACCCGCAGGCTGAAGATGGGATCGCTCGTGGACGAGAGCTGGTGGACGAGCTTCTTCGTGGGCGTGCCCCGGTCGAAGGTCCCGGGATCCGTCTCCTCGAGGATGACGAGGCAGGAGGACTTGATGCGCGGGTCGCCGGTGTCGACCGCGGCGGTGACGAAGTTCGCGAAGCCCATGTTGGTGATGAACCGCCCGCGCTTCTCGACGTTCAGCACCGGCTCCGCGCCGTCCTTCCACTCCGCCACGGTCACCTTCCCGGAGAGCATGCCGGTGTCCACGCCGACGTACGGGATGGGCTCGGTGAGCGCGAACGCCGCGCGCCACGGCTTGCGATCCTCGCCGGGCTTCCCGGGTGCGGCGAGGGTCATGTAGTGGCGCTGCTGCTCCGGCGTGCCGCGCTCGTGGATCGGCGACAGCCCCAGGAAGCTCGCGAGCGCGCCCGTCGCCGCGCCACCGTCCACCCAGGCGAGCTCGAACGCGGCGAGCGAGAGCGCGAGGTTCTTCGGGCCCGCGATGAAGCCGCCCTCCTCCGGCTCCATGAACGCGGCGGTGATGCCCGACGCGTCGTAGTGGGCCAAGAGCTCGTTCTTCTGCTCGGTCCAGTCGTGGTCGTTCCGTCCGCCCGCCGCGACGAGCCGCGCGACCGGGCCGCGCGCCACGCCGCGCGCCGACTGCACCAGCATCTGCAGGTCGTATCGGTCCGCGAAGCGCCACATGAGCTGCCGGACGTCGTCCCCCGGGAGCGTCTGAAGCGTCTCGGGGTGGGCCTTCAGGACAGGCATCGCCATAAGAGCTCCTCGCGGGTGGTGCGCTGGAGAGCGCACCTGAGATCCAGCCAGACCCGATGCCCAGGGTGCGCGGCGGACAGTAGCAGAGGAGCCGGGGCGGTCCGCAATTGCGCTCGACCGCCAGGGGCGAGATTGATCAATCAATTGCGCGGGATCACGCATCCCGCGACGAATTGCCGCGCGCGACAACTTGTCCCCGAGGGCGCCCTGGCGGACGCAGGGCCTACCCGTGAGGGACGCCGGCGGACGCTGCCTGGGGTATCGCGCCTAGCGCGACATCGCGTCGGCGAGGGTGTCGAAGGCCAGGAGGACGCAGGTGTGCCGGCTCGGCACGTCGCGCACCGGCAGGAAGGCGCCGAGCTCCTCCCACGGGCCCGCCGGCACGGCCCCGCCCTCCCGCAGCATCGCCGCGAGGGCCGCCCGCGCCGTCGAGATCTCGTCGCGGGTCCGCCCGGGCGCGGCGGCCCTGACCACCGCCATGGCGGCCTGGCAGAGCACGCACCCCCGCACCTGGTGCCCGATCTCGACCAGGCGGCCGTCACGCACCCGCACGTCCACCGTGACGTCGTCCCCGCACAGCGGGTTGTCGCGCCGCGCCGTCGCGTCCGGGTTGCGGAGCCGTGCCACCGCGGCGGCGCCGCGCGCGAGGCGCAGGAGCGCCTCCTGGTAGAGCGCCTCGGCCGTCACGCGGCCGCCGCGCCGCGGCCCGACCCGCCGCGCAGCGCGGCCACCACCTGCGACAGGATCGAGACCGCGATCTCGCCGGTGGACCGCGCGCCGATGGGGAGCCCCACCGGCCCGTGGACGCGGGCGAGGTCGGCCTCGGAGAAGCCGAGGCCGCGCAGGCGCTCGCGGCGGGCCCCCTGCGTCTTCCGGCTGCCGAGCGCGCCGACGTAGAACGCGTCCGAGCGCAGCGCGGCGACCAGGGCCGGGTCGTCGATCTTGGGATCGTGCGTCAAGGTGACGAGCGCGGTCCGCCGGTCGAGCCCGAGCCGGCCGAGGGCCTCGTCGGGCCACGCCTGGACGAGCGGGATCTCCTCGAAGCGCGCCGCGGTGGCGAAGGCGCGCCGCGGATCCACCACGATCGGCTCGTACCCGGCGAGCTGCACCATGCGCGCGAGCGACTGCGCGATGTGGACCGCGCCGACGATGATCACGCGCACCGGGGGGTTGTAGACCCGCAGGAAGTAGGTCGCGTCTCCCAGCACGACCTTCGCGGACTCGTCGCGGGAGGCCGCCTCGCGCGCCGCCGCGACGAGGGCGGCCTCGATCCCGGCCTCCGGCTCGACCGGATGGACGAGGCGCGCCCCGCCGGTGGCCAGGTCGACGGCGAGGACCACCGGGCGCTTCGCGGCGACGTCGGCGAGGACGGCGGCGAGGACGGCTGGCGTCATGGCGTGAGCCTCTCCACGTAGACCTCGATGGTGCCACCGCAGGCGAGCCCGACCTCCCAGGCGCGGTCGTTCGAGACCCCGTACTCGAGCAAGCGGGGCTTCCCGTCCCGGATCGCCTCGAGCGCCTCGCCGATCACCGCCGGCTCGACGCATCCGCCGGAGATCGATCCCACGAACTCGCCGCGCTCGTTCACGGCGAGGTGGCTGCCGGCCGGCCTCGGCGCCGAGCCCCAGGTGGCGACCACCGTCGCGAGCGCGACGCCCAGTCCGCCCGCGTTCCACGCCCGCGCTTGCTGCAGGACCTCCATCTCCGCGCTCACGGATCCTCCTCGCCCCAGCCAGTGCGATCGCTTCATGGCGAGGACGGCGCGTCGCCGCAACGGGACCGCCACCGCGGGGCAGCGGCAGCCGTTTGCAAAGGACCCCCGAACGGCTGAACTGACTTGACGAACGTCACAAATCGCATCGACCGCGCCCTCAGATGCGAGCGGCCGGGTGAGGCGCGTGGAAGGGAGCCCATATGTCGAAGGCAATCCGGTTCGGTGTCGCTGCGGGTCTTGCGCTGACGGCCTCGGCGCCAGCGTGGGCCGGGGACGAGAAGGCGGGCGAGAAGGCCGCCCGCGACAAGGCGACCACGGGGGAGCGCGCGAGCGCCGACACGAGCAAGCCCACGAGCGGCAAGGGCGCCGGCGTCGAGGCCGGCATGGGAAGCCGGAGTCCGGAGGACGCGACCGTCGTGAAGGCTTCCTACGACGTGAAGGCCTCCCGGAACGAGCGGTGGCTGCGGGAGCGGGAGGGCTACCGGGACGGCGGGTACTAGGGTCGGGCCCTGCGGAAGGGGACCGCGGAGCTCCTCGCTTCGCCGTTCTCCGGGCCGCCGTCCCTGGCCTGCACCGCTCGCGGGCTCGCGCGACGCCGCCCGCGAGGTAAAAGGGAGCCCGTGCTCCTGAAGGTGACCAGCGGCGGCAGCCCGTGACGGCAGCCCGACTCGTGTCGGCGGTCCTCCTGACCGTGCTGGCGTTGCTGGTCGCGACCTGGAAGCCCGTCGTATCCCCCGACAGCACCTACTACCTGGACACGGCCCGCCAGCTCGCCGAAGGCCGTGGAGCGGTCACCTACGCGCTGCACCTCGGGATGCCCGCCGTGCCCTCACCGGTGGGGTTCTGGCCGATCCTGTATCCGAGCGTCCTGGGTGGCGTGATGGGCCTGGGGGTGCCGGTCGACAGGGCGCCCGCCGTGGTCAACGTGGTGTCGGCCATCGCGCTCTGCCTCGTGCTCGTGCGCATCGGCCGGCGCTGCCTTCCGCCGGGGTGGGCGTGGCCTGCGGCGCTGCTCGGCCTCGCCCATCCCTTCTACGCGAGCACCCTGGTCTCCGCCTGGACGGAGGCCCTCTTCGCGGTGTTCGTCTATGGGGGGCTCGCGGTCGCGCTCGACCTGAAGGGCTCGACCACGGTCCCGCTGAAGCGGTGCGCCGCCGCCGGGGTGCTCGCCGGCGCGGCCTTCGCCACGCGGTACGCGGGGGTCTACCTCCTCGGCTACCTGATCGCGGTCCTCGGCGTCCTCGCGCTGCGGAACCGGTGGCGGCCGGCCGAGGCCGGGCGCGGCCTCGCCGTCATGGTCGGTGGCTTCGCCCTGCTGGCGGTCCCTGCCACGTATCCGAACCTCCGGACCTACGGCTCGGTGTTCGGCATGCCGCGGCTGCCTCACCCCTCGCTCGCCCGCGCCGCGCTCGACCGCGGGCGCGAGGTCGCCGCCGCCGGCGGCTACCTGTGGCTCTACGCGGCGGCGCTGGTCGCGCTGGTGATGACGGCGGCGATCGTCACGCGGACCACGAGCCCCTCGGACGAGGAGCGGACGAGGGGCGGCGGCGACACGTGGCTGCTCGGCGGCTGGGTCGTCTTCTACGTCTGCGCGCTCTTCGGATCGCTCCTGCCCTACGTCCGGAGCGACCAGCTGAGCGCTCGATTCCTCGCGCCGGTCGCCCCCGCGGCCGTGCTCTGCGTGATGATCTGGCTCTCGCGCGCGCGGACGCCCGCCGGCGCCACGGTCACCGCGATGTCGTCGATGCTCGCCCTGGGCTCGTTCCTCTACGCCGCGCGCGGCTACCGGCCGGCGGTGGGCGCCGTGGATCCCCTCTCCTCCTGGGCGCGCGGCCACGCGAGCGAGGACAGCCTCTTCGTGGGCACGGGGCTCTGGGACCTGCGGTACCGCACCGGCGCGATCGTGCTCACCGACGGCTATCCCGAGATGCCTCCGCTCGAGCCCGGAGCGGTGCGCGACTTCCTCCGCAGGCAGGGGGCGCGCTTCCGCACGGTCCACCTGGTGTTTGGCGGCGCTCCACTCGCTCCACTGAGGAGGACGGGCGTCTCTCCGGCCGCTTACGAGCGCGCCCTGAGGGACGCAGGGTTCCTCCCGCATGGTAGCTGTCCGCTCGGGGATGGAAGCGTGGTAGTGACGCTCGAACGCTGAAGCGGACCCGAGTGTCCGGCCTGGCGACCGGTCGTCCGCCCGCCCCTCGTCGGTGTCAGCCCCATTCGGTAGAAGGCGCCATGGAGACCGACCCCACGAACTCCTCCGGCGAGGAGCGCGGCCCCTCGGGCGACGGTCCGTACCGGGACGAGATCGTCATCTCCTGGCCGGAGCTGCACCGCGACGCGCGCTACCTGTCGCGCGTCCTGCACGAGCTCGGCGACTGGAAGGGCATCATCGCGATCACGCGCGGCGGCCTCGTGCCGGCGGCGCTGGTCGCCCGCGAGCTCGAGATCCGGCTCATCGACACCGTGTGCGTCGTGAGCTACGGCGCCGGCGAGGGCGGCGGCGCGGAGCAGAAGCAGGGCGAGCTCGTCTGGCTGAAGACGGTCCCCGGCGACGGCGACGGCTGGCTCCTCATCGACGATCTCGTCGACACCGGCCGGACCGCGCAGCGCGGTCCGGGAGAGGCTCCCGAAGGCGCACTTCGCGACGCTCTACGCGAAGCCGCTGGGCCGGCCGGTCGTCGACACCTTCGTGAAGGAGTTCCGGCAGGAGAAGTGGATCTACTTCCCCTGGGACATCGACTACCGGTTCGTCTCGCCGATCCGGCAGCGACGCGGGACGCCGGTGAGGAGCACCGGTGACCGCGCTCCGCGCCTCGAGCTCCGGCACGTCACGAAGCGCTACGGCGACGTCGTCGCGAACGACGACGTCGCGCTCGCGGTCGCAGCCCGGCGAGATCCACGCGATCCTGGGCGAGAACGGCGCGGGCAAGTCCACGCTGATGAAGATCGTCTACGGCGCGGTCGCGCCGGACGCCGGCGAGCTCCTGTGGAACGGCGCGCCGGTCGAGATCCGCAGCCCGCACGACGCGCGGGCGCTCGGCATCGCGATGGTGTTCCAGCACTTCTCGCTGTTCGACTCGCTCACGGTCGCGGAGAACGTCTGGCTCGGCCTGTCCCGCGCGGTGAGCCTGCGCGAGGTGGTGCGACGGCATCCGCCGGAAGGCGGCCGAGTACGGCCTCGACCTCGACCCCGACCGGCCGGTGCACGTGCTCTCGGTCGGCGAGCGCCAGCGCGTCGAGATCGTCCGGGCGCTCCTCGCCAACCCGCAGCTCCTGATCCTCGACGAGCCGACCGCCGGTGCTCACGCCGCAGGCGGTCGAGAAGCTCTTCGAGACGCTGCGCAAGCTCGCCGCGACCGGGTGCTCGATCCTCTACATCAGCCACAAGCTCGACGAGATCCGGGCGCTGTGCCACCGCTGCACGGTGCTGCGCGGCGGCCGCGTGGTCGGCGAGCTGCGATCCCGCGCAGGAGAGCACCGCCAGCCTCTCGCGCATGATGATCGGCGCCGAGCCGCCGCGGCTCGAGCGGCGCCCCGCCAGCGCCGGCGCGCTCGCGCTCTCGGCGCGGGAGCTCACCCTGCCCGCCCACGACCGGTTCGGCGTCCCGCTCGAGGACGTCTCGCTCGACGTCCACGCGGGCGAGATCGTCGGGATCGCCGGGGTGTCCGGGAACGGCCAGCAGGAGCTGCTGGCCGCGCTCTCCGGCGAGGACCCGCGCGCCGACGCCGGCGCCGTCCAGCTCTTCGGGCGAGCCCATCGGGCGGATGGGCGCGGCCGCCCGGCGGCGGCGCGGCCTGCACTTCGTCCCCGAGGAGCGGCTCGGCCGCGGCGCGGTGCCGTCGCTCTCGCTCGCGAACAACATGCTGCTCACCCGCCGGGAGGCGCTGCGCGCGTTCGGCTGGATCGATCGCGCCGCGCTCCGCGACCAGGCGTCGGGCATGCATCCGCCGGTACTGGGTGAAGGCGTCCGGGCCCGGCGCGACGGCGCGGAGCCTCTCGGGCGGCAACCTCCAGAAGTACATCGTCGGGCGCGAGCTCGACGCCGTGCCGAAGGTGCTCGTGGTGGCGCAGCCGACCTGGGGCGTGGACGTCGGCGCGGCGGCGCAGATCCGCGCCGAGCTGGTCGCGCTGCGCGACGCGGGGTGCGCGGTGCTGGTCGTCTCCGAGGAGCTCGAGGAGCTGTTCGCGCATCGCCGACCGGCTCCACGTCATCGCGAAGGGCCGGCTCTCGCCGTCGATCGCCATCGGCCGGACGCCACGGTCGAGCGGATCGGCGAGTGGATGAGCGGGCTGTGGGCGGGCGGCCCGGGCCAGCCGGCGCTCGCGCCGGGGAGGCGCCGGTGATCCGGCTCGAGCCGCGCCCGCGTCCCGTCGCTCGGATGAGCGTGCTCTCGCCGGTCATCGCGCTCGCCCGTGACCGTGCGCCGCGGGGGGCGCTGCTCTTCGTGGCGCTCGGCAAGGACCCGGCGCCGCGCTCTCTCGATGTTCCTGGTCGAGCCGTTCAACGGCGTCCGGGCGCTCACCGAGCTCGGCCTGAAGTGCACGCCGCTCATCCTGTGCGCGCTCGGGCCTCGCGCTCTGCTTCCGCTCGAACGTCTGGAACATCGGGGCCGAGGGGCAGTTCCTCCTCGGCGCCATCGCGGGCGGCGGGCTCGCGCTGTGGGTGACGAACGCCGGCGTCGCGATCTCGCCGTGGGTCTTCTTCCCGCTGGTCGTGGCGGCGGGGGCCGCGGGCGGCGCGGCGTGGGCCGCCATCGTGGCGCTCCTGCGGGACCGCTTCAACGCGAACGAGATCCTGGTCAGCCTGATGCTCGTCTACGTCGCGGACCTCCTCCTCTCGCTGGCTCGTGTTCGGGCCGTGGAAGGACCCGCACGGCTTCAACTTCCCGCAGACCGTGCAGTTCTCCGCGGCGACCGAGATCCCGCGCGTTCGTGCGCGGCATGCGGCTGCACTGGGGCTTCGCGTTCGCGCTGGTCGCCGCCGTCGCTGATGTGGGTGTTCATGTTCCGGACCTACCGCGGCATCCAGCTCCAGATCGGCGGCCCCGCGCCGGCGGCGGCGCGCTACGCGGGGTTCTCGTCGCGGGCCGCGATCTGGACGTCGCTCCTCGTCTCGGGCGCGCTCGCCGGGATCGCCGGCGCCTTCGAGGTCGCCGGGCCGATGGGCCAGCTCACCCCGCACGTCGCGAGCGGCTACGGGTTCACCGCCATCATCGTGGCGTTCGTGGGGCGCCTCCACCCGCTCGGCGCCGTGCTCGGCAGCGTCGTGCTCTCCGCGTTCGTGATCGGCGGCGAGCTCGCGCAGTCGCGCGTCGGCCTGCCCTCCTCGGTGAGCGGCGTGTTCCAGGGCATCCTGCTCCTCTCCCTGCTCGGCTGCGACACGCTCATCCACCACCGCGTGCGGCTCGTCCGGTGGACCTGGAGGGCCGCGCCGTGAACGAGCTCGCCCTGCTCGTCGCCGCGACGCTCGCCGCCGGCACGCCCCTCGCCATCGCCGGGCTCGGGCTCCTCGTCAACGAGCGGGCCGGCGTCCTGAACCTCGGGCGCCGAGGGCATGCTGCTCATCTCGGCGGTGGCCGGGCTTCGCCGCGGCCTACCACGGCGGCAGCGAGTGGCTGGCGCTTCGCGGCGGGCGCGGCCGCGGGCGCGGCCGTGGCGGCCGTCTTCGGCTGGCTGGTGGTCTGGCTGAACACGAACCAGTACGCGACCGGGCTCGCGGTGAGCCTCTTCGGCTCGGGGTTCTCGGCGTTCGTCGGCATCGACTACGTGGGCAAGCAGCTCGGGGAGCAGCCCGCCCACCGGGTGCCGCTCCTGCGCGACCTGCCGTTCCTCGGCCCGGCCCTCTTCCGGCAGCACCCGATGGTCTACCTGGCGGTCGCGCTCGTCGGGCGCGGCCGCCCTCTTCCTGTACCGGACGCGCGCCGGGCTGGTGCTGCGCGTCGGTCGGCGAGTCGCCGCAGTCCGCGCACGCGCTCGGCTACGGCGTGCGCCGGATCCGGCTCGCGGCGGTGGTGACGGGCGGCGCGCTCTGCGGCCTCGCGGGGGCGTACCTCTCGGTCGTCTACACGCCGCTCTGGGTCGAGGGGATGGTCGCCGGCCGCGGCTGGATCGCGCTCGCGCTGACGGTCTTCGCGACCTGGCGGCCGGGCCGGATCCTGCTCGGCGCCTACCTGTTCGGCGGCGTCACCATGCTCCAGCTCCACCTGCAGGCGCGGGGTGTCCAGCTGCCGAGCCAGTTCATGGCGATGCTACCGTACGTCGCGACCGTCCTCGTCCTGGTCCTGATCTCCCGGAACCCGCTCTGGATCCGGCTCAACATGCCCGCGTCGCTCGGGAAGCCGTTCTTCCCGGGCGCCTGAACCCGCGGGGCGAAGCGCCTCACCGCGGTCACCACCACATCTTCGAGAGGGGAGACTCATGACTCGTTCGTTCACCCGCAAGCTCGCGCTCGGCGCCCTCGTCCTGGGGGCGACGCTCGCCGCCTGCGCCAAGAAGGAAGAGGCGCCCCCGCCGGCGCCCGCCCCGCGCGGCCCCGGTCGCCAAGGCCGAGCCGCTCAAGGCCGCCTTCGTCTACGTCGGCCCGGTCGGCGACGCCGGCTGGAGCTTCGCGCACGACCTCGGCCGCCAGAACGCGCTCGCGAAGTTCGGCGACAAGGTCACGACGACCTTCGTCGAGAAGGTGCCCGAGGGTCCCGACGCCGAGCGCGTCATCCGCGACCTCGTGGCGCAGGGCAACAAGGTGATCTTCGCCACCTCGTTCGGCTTCATGGACGCGATGGTGAAGGTCGCGAAGGACCACCCGGACGTCTACTTCGAGCACGCGACCGGCTACAAGACCGCCGACAACCTCCGCGTCTACGAGGCCCGCTTCTACGAGGGCGCCTACCTCGCCGGCGTCGTCGCGGGCAAGATGACGAAGACCAACACGCTCGGCTTCGTCGGCCTCGTTCCCCATCCCCGAGGTGCTCCGCAACATCAACGCGTACACGCTCGGCGCGCAGAGCGTGAACCCGAAGGTGAGGACGCAAGGTGGTCTGGGTGAACTCCTGGTTCGACCCGCCCAAGGAGACCGAGGCGGCGCAGTCGCTCATGAACCAGGGCGCCGACGTGCTGCTCCAGAACACCGACTCGACGGCGGTCCTGCAGGCCGCGGAGCGCGCCGGCAAGTTCGCCTTCGGCTGGGACAGCGACATGAGCGCGTTCGCGCCGAAGGCGCACCTCGGCTCGGTCGCGCTGAACTGGACCGTCTACTACGAGCAAGGCGTTCGGCGAGGTGCTCGAGAAGCAGGTGGAAGACCGACGTCACGAAGTGGGGCGTGAAGGAGGGCATGATCGACTTCGTGAAGCCCGCCGCGTTCCTCCCCGAGGACGCCAGGAAGGCCATCGACGACGCGCGCGAGGGGCTCAAGACCGGCACCCTCGCCGTGTTCAAGGGCCCGATCGTCGACAACACGGGCAAGGAGGTCCTCGCGAAGGACGCCGTCGCCGACGACGCCTGGAAGGGCGCGATCAAGCTTCTACGTGAAGGGCGTCGAGGGGAAGGTCCCCTCGGGCAGCTAGCCCCCGCGCTTCCGGCAGCCCTCGCGGCCCTGGTCGGCTCTTCCGGCCGGGGCCGTCCCGTAGCGCCCGGAGGCGTGTTACGGCTTGCCTCGACGTGCTACGGGCGGTAGGTTTGCGCGGCATACGAACCGGCGCTCCGTGCTACGGGCGTCTCACCGACTCGCCATGAAGATCCTTCGCATCGTGGTGGTGGCCCTGCTGGCGCCCGTGACCGTGCTGGCGCACGAGGTGCTCCACCAGGTCGAGCGCGGCCGCGCCGTCGCGGTGAGGGCCTACGAGTCCGACGGCGAGTCGCTCGCCCACGCGGCGTACGAGGTCTACTCGCCCGCCGACGCGGGGACCCCACATCAGACGGGCCGCACCGACCGCAGCGGCTGGCTCGCCTTCGTGCCTGACGTCCCCGGCCAGTGGCGGGTGAAGGTCATCGACGACACCGGACACGGGCTCGACGTGGTGGTCGACGCCGCGCCCGCGGCCTCCGGCGCCAGGGCCACCGCGCCCGCCTCGGGCGCCGCGTTCGTCCTCAGACCCGTCGCCGGCGTCGCCGTCATCGCCGCCCTCTTCGGGATCCTCCTCGCCATCTACCGGCGCAAGCGGTCGACGCCGTGATCGACCTCGAGCGCCCGGCGCGGCGTCGGTGATGGTCTAGCCATGCACGTCCCGGACGGCTTCCTCTCGCCGCAGATCACCCTCCCCGCCTACGCGATCTCCGCGCCGCTGTGGGTGTGGGCCGCCCGGAGGCACTTCGGCCGGGGCGCGGCGGAGTCGCTGCCGGTCATCGGGTCCCTCACCGCGCTCGCGTTCGTGATCCAGACGATCATGATCCCGGTGCCGGGGGGGACGTCGACGCACCTGGTCGGCGTGACGCTGCTCGCGCTCCTCTACCATCCGCTGGTCGCCTTCGTCTGCGAGTCGCTCGTCCTGCTCGTCCAGGCGCTCTTCTTCGGCGCCGGCGGGATCACGGTGCTCGGCGTGAACGCGCTCGCCATGGGGCTCCTCGGGCCGCTCGCGGGGTGGGTGGCGTGGAGGGGGCTCCGGCGGCTGAACGAGAAGGCGGCCGTGTTCGTGGCGGCATACGTCGCGATGCAGGTCGCCGCGCTCCTCGTCGCGGGAGCGCTCGGGCTGCAGCACGCGCTCTCGCCGCGCCACTTCCCGCTGCCGGTCGCGGTCGTCCTGCCGGCCATGATGATCCCGAGCCTGACGGCCGCCGGCCTCGCCGAGGGGGCCTACACCGTCTTCGCGCTCTCCCTCCTCCGGAAGGCGAACCTCCGTGGCGTCTCCCTGGACTGACCCGCGCCGGAGCCGCGCGCTCGTCCTCGGCTGGCTCGCCGCGGCCTTCGGGATCTCGGCCCTGACCGACCTGCGGGCGCTCGCCGCGGTGGCGGCCGTCGCGCTCCTCTCGTTCCGGCGAGGCCTCGTCCGGAACCTCCGCCGCGCGGCGCGGTCGGTCCTCCCGATCTCGGTCTGCCTCTCCGCGATCTCCTGGGGCTTCCTCTGGGCCATGCAGCGGACGCCGCCCGAGGCGGCGCCGTTCGTCGCGCTCGCGCTGCGCACCGCCGTGATCGCCTTCCTCACCTTCGCGGTGCTCGACCGCGCCGACCTCTTCCGGGCCCTCGAGCCCTGGCCGACCCTGACGCGCCTCCTGGTCGTCACGCTCGCGCAGATCCACGCGCTCCGGCTCCTCGCGATCGACTCGCGGCAGGGGCTCCGCAGCCGCCTCGTGCGCAAGCCCGGCGCCCGCGACGTCGTCCGGAGCGCGGGCGGCGTCACCGCCGCGATGTTCACCCTGTCCGCCCGCAACGCGCGAGAGATCTCCGACGCGATGCGCTCGCGGGGGTTCTAGATGCCCTTCGACGTCTCTGGGCTCGCGCTCGAGCTCGGCGGCCGGCCGGTGCTGTCCGAGCTGTCCTTCTCGGTGGCGCCCGGCGAGCGGCTGGTCCTGCTCGGGGTGAACGGCTGCGGCAAGACCACGCTCCTCAAGGCCCTCGACGGCCTCGCCACCCCGAGCGCCGGCTCGATCCGGTACGCCGGCGCCGCCGTCGACGAGCGCGCGCTCGACGACGCCGCCTTCCGGCGCCGCTTCCGCAGCGAGGTCGCGCTGCTGTTCCAGAACGTGGACGCCATGCTGTTCAACCCCACGGTCGCCGACGAGATCGCCTTCGGCCCGCGCCAGCTCGGCCTCGCCGACGTCGACGCGCGCGTCGCGCGGTGGGCCCGCGCGTTCGAGGTCGACCGGTTCCTCGACCGTCCGCCCTTCGAGCTGTCGGGCGGCGAGAAGAAGCGCGTCGCGCTGGCGGCGCTCCTCGCCATCGACCCCAGGGTGCTGCTCCTCGACGAGCCGACCGCGGGCCTGGACCCCGCCAGCGCGGCCCGCCTGGTGGACTTCCTCGAGGCGCTCGTCGGGCGTGACCGTGATCGCCTCGACCCACAACCTCTCCATCGCGGAGGAGCTCGGGGGCCGCGCGGTCCTGCTCGCGCCGGGTCGGCCGGGGGTCTGCTTCGACGGCCCCACCGCCGCGCTCGTCCGCGACGAGCGCCTGCTGGTCGAGAGCGGGCTCGCGCACCGCCACGGCCACCGCCACGGCGCCACCGAGCACGCCCACTACCACGTGCACGATTCCGAATAGGGCCGTTCGCGCGCGCCTCCGTCGGCGCGCGTCGCGGATCAGGGAGGACGAATGCTGGAGCGCATCGGGGTCTCGCTGGAGGACGAGCTGCTCGCGAAGTTCGACCGGCTCATCGCCGAGAAGGGCTACGTGAACCGGTCGGAGGCGATCCGCGATCTCATCCGCGACGCGCTCGTCCAGCGATCGTGGTCGGAGTCCGACGGGCGCGAGGAGCGCGTCGCGGTGGTGACGCTCGTCTACGACCACGACTCGTCGAGCCTGGCGCAGAAGCTCGCCCACATCCAGCACGAGAACCACAAGGCGGTGGTCTCGGCGCTGCACGTCCACATGGATCCGCACAACTGCCTCGAGGTGCTGGTCCTCCGCGGCCGCGCGAGGGAGGTCGTCGGCATGGGCGAGGGGCTCGTCTCCACCAAGGGCGTGAAGCACGGGAAGCTGGTGCTCGCGACCACCGGGCAGGATCTCCGCTAGCACCAGGCGGCCGGGATCACGCCTCGGGTCCGGACCCGTCGGCCCGCGAGAGCTGCTGCAGCTCCAGCTCCTCGAAGTCGAGCTCCTGCTCGACCCGCTGGAAGGCCGCATCTCCGATGGTGCCGTCGGCTCGCAGCGCGAGGAGGCGGCGCCGCTCGGCCGACGTCGCCGCGCGCGCGACGGCCGTGGCGAGGCTCAGGCCACCCTCCCCCGCCGTCGCCCCGTCCGGATCGGCGGCGGCGCCGGCGTGCTCCGCCTCGGCGTGCCGGAGCAGGACCTCGTACCGGCGGCGCATCACCCCCGACAGCTCGTCGCCGCTCATGTCGGCGGTCGCGGAGAGCGCGGCCCGCAAGGTCTCCACGCGGGCGAGCCGCACCTCGCGCTCCACCAGGCCGTCGTCCCTTAGCTTCAGCACCCTCATCAAGGGGCGGAGCGTCATGCCCTGGACCACGAGCGTCCCGAGCACGACGGAGAACGCGGTGAACACGACCAGGTCGCGGTACGGGAAGGCGGCCCCCCCGGACCCGCCAGCCGGGAGCGCGAGCGCCGCGGCCAGGGTCACGATGCCGCGCATGCCGCACCACCCGACGACCGCGGCGGCACGGTTCGACAGGCCCACCGCGTCGCGCCGGACCTCCCCGCCGTCCGAGGTCGCGCGGCACCGCCACCGGCTCAGCGCCGCCGCGCCCGACACCCAGGCGATGCGCGCGAGGATCGCCGCGGCGCAGACCGCCGCGGCGACGCCGGCGTACCCGAGGAGCGTGGCGGCGTCGACCCTGCCCAGGATCGCCTTCAGCTGGAACCCGACCAGGATGAACGCGAGCACGTTCAGCACGAAGACGGCGAACTCCCAGACCGCGTACGACGGGATGCGGAGGCGCGCCGGCGTGACGTCCGCGGCGCGCCGGGTGCTCGCCATCGCGAAGACGACGACGGTGAGGATGCCGGAGAGGTGGAGCCGCTCCGCGAGCATCCAGACCGCGAACGTCCCGCAGAACTGCCCGACGACCGCGATGGGGACGTCGCGGATCCGCGCGGTGAGCGGGATGATCACGCGCGACAGCACGATCCCGAGCACCACGCTCCCCGCCGTGACGACGAGCAGCAGGGGGAACACCCTCGCCGGTGACAGCGCGCCCGCCAGCGCGGCGCCGACCGCCAGGCGGAAGATCAGGAGCGCGCTGGCGTCGTTGAAGAGGCTCTCGCCCTCGAGGATCACCAGGAGCCGATGCGGCGGACGGAGCTGCCTGAGTACGGCGGTCGCGGCCGCCGCGTCGGGGGGCGCGACGATCGCGCCGAGCGCCACCGCAATGGCCCAGGGCATGCCGGGCACGAGCAGGCGGACGACCACCGCCACGGCGACGACCGTCAGCGCCACCGCGCCGATCGCGAGCCCGGCGACGGTGCGCCAGTTCTCCCGGAGGTCGCGCGCGGACGCGTCGAATGCGGCGTCCAGCAGCACGGGCGCGACGAAGAGCGTGAGCGCGAGCTCCGGCTCCAGCACGAGCGTCGGCGTGCCCGGGACGAGCGCCAGGCCTGCGCCGGCGAGCGCGACCAGCGCCGGGTAGGGAGTCCCGATCCGCCGGGCGAGCGCGGTGAGGCCCGCGCCGGCGAGCAGCAGCGCGATGACGATCTCGAAGACGCGCATCCGGGTCAGAGCGTTGCGGCGCCGCCGGCTTGCCGCAATTGGGACCGCTGGCCCTGGAGGGGGCGCCGCTTCGTGCACGGCGCTCGTGCGGTGCCCCCGCAGCTTCCGCCCAGGACGCGAGCCACGGATCGACCAGCGCCGCGCTGGCGCCGGGCCCTGGGCCCCTGTAGAAAACCTTCACGGTGGCCTTCACCCCGCTCAATGCCCTGAACTCCTTCCTCGCGGTGGCGCGCCACCGCAGCTTCGTCTCGGCCGCCAGGCACCTCGGGGTCTCCACCTCGGCGCTGAGCCAGTCGGTCCGGCAGCTCGAGGCGCGCCTGGGCGTCACGCTGCTCACCCGGACCTCGCGCACCGTGGCGCTCACGGACGCGGGACAGCGCCTGCTCGAGAACGCGGGCGCCGCGGTGGATCAGGCGCTCGAATCCCTGAAGACGGTGTCCGTCCGGCCCGGCGAGGTCACTGGCCGGGTCCGGCTCTCCGTCCCGGCGCCGGCGGTGGCGCTCGTCCTGGCACGAATGCTGCCGACGTTCATCGAGCGCCATCCGAAGGTGGAGGTCGAGGTCCAGGTCGAGAACCGGTTCGTGAACATCATCGCCGAGGGCCTCGACGCCGGGATCCGGCTCAGCGAGGCCATCGAGCGCGACATGGTCCAGGTGCGGCTCACGGAGCCGGGCCGCTTCATCGTGGCGGGGGCTCCCGCCTACCTCGCGCGCCGCGGCACCCCGCAGAAGCCGCAGGACCTGCTCGAGCACGACTGCATCTGCTTCCGCTCGTCCGGCGGCGCGCGGTACGCGTGGGAGCTCGAGCGCGGGAGGAAGACCTGGCGAGTTCCCGTCCAGGGGACGGTGACGACGAACGACGCCGCGCTCATCCGGGCCCTCGCCGTGGCGGGAGTGGGCCTCGTCTACACCTTCGAGCCGCTGATCGCCGACGATCTGCGCCGCGGGAGCCTGCGCCTCGTCCTCGAGGCGTACGCGGCGGCCGTGCCGGGCTTCTTCCTGTACTTCCCCAGCCGGGCCCAGGTGTCGCCGGCGCTCAGGGCGTTCGTGGACGTCGCCCGGGAGCTGGCGGGGCAGCCGAGGCAGCGGGCGAGCTGATCGGCCGCGACGTCCCCTTCCCTGGAGGTGAGATGACCCGCCGCTCGCTGCTCGTCCTCGCGCTCCTCGCCGCCGTGCCGGCGCTGGCGCGTGACGCGAAGAGGCCCCTCGCCGTCGCGGCCGCGGCCAACCTCAAGGCCGCCGCCGAGGAGTTGAGGAGGGCGTTCGAGGCGGACAACCCGGGGGTGGCGGTGGGGCTGACGTTCGGCGCCTCGGGCACCTTCTTCGCGCAGATCCAGAACGGCGCGCCCTTCGACGTCTTCCTGTCGGCCGACCGCGAGTACCCGGCCAAGGTGATCGCGGCCCGCCTCGGCGCGGCGACCGACGAGCGGATCTACGCGCTCGGAAAGCTCGTGGCCTGGCGCCCGCCGGGCTCGACGGTGGACCTCGAGCAGCGGGGACTCGCCGCGCTCGCGGATCCGGCCGTGAAGAGGATCGCCATCGCCAACCCGGCCGTCGCACCCTTCGGCCGCGCCACGGAGCGGGCGTTCGAGGCGGCCGGGATCCACGGCGCCGTGAAGGACAAGCTGGTCCTCGGCACGAGCGTCGCGCAGGCCGCGCAGTTCGCCACCACCGGCGCCGCCGACGTGGCGTTCCTTCCTCGCTCGCTCACCTTCGGGAAGGAGCTCGCGGGCGGCAAGGTCTTCCTCGTCCCGGAGGCGCTCTACCCGAAGATCGAGCAGTCCGGCATCGTCCTCGGGACCGCCAGGGATCCGGCGCTCGCCCGCGCCTTCCTCGCCTTCCTCACCGGCGAGGAGGGCCGCGCCATCCTGGCCAGGTACGGGTACGGACTCCCCTAGTCCTCCGGCGGAGCGCCGGTCGGCATCGAGAAGACCCGGACGCGCTCGGAGCGAGCACGTCCGGGGACCCGACATGGACCGCGGCGACGGCGCTACGCGCCCTCCGCCGCGGGGAGCGCGCCGTCCGCGAGCGGCTGGGACGCGGCGACCTGCCGGCTCGGCGAGGCGGATCGGCGGTGGTCGATCATCAAGACCGCCGCCGTGGCGACGATCGCGGGGACCGCCATGGCGAGGAAGTTCTGCGGCAGCGGGAGCTTCAGCGACACGAGCGTGCCGATGACGATCGGCGCGAGGATCGCCCCGCTGCGGCCCACCCCGGAGGCCCAGCCGATCCCGGTCGCTCGGACCGCCGCGGGATAGAACTGGCCGACGTAGGCGTACGTCACGATCTGCGTCCCGATGGTCGAGGCGCCGGCGAGGGCCACCACCACGAACAGGACCGCGGTCGGGAGGGGCTGCCCGAGCAGCGAGATCGACAGCGCCGCGAGCACGTACATGCCCACGAGCACCCACTTGATGTGGAGCTTGTCCGCGAGCCACCCGCCGCCGATGGCGCCCGCCATGGCCCCGGCGTTCAGCACGAGCACGAACGTCAGCGCCGAGCCGAGCGAGTAGCCCGCCCCGGCCATCAGCTTCGCGAGCCAGGAGCTGAGGGCGTAGACCATGAACAGGCACATGAAGAACGCGACCCAGAACATCGCCGTGCTGAACCCTCGGCCCTCCGCGAAGAGGTGGTGGATCCGGGCACCCTCCGCGCGCCCGCGGCTCGCGGTCGTGTACCGGTCGCCCGGCTCCGGCCGATGCCCGGGCTTCAGCCGGGCGACGAGCGCCTCGAGCTCCGGCACCCGGTTCTTCCGCACCAGGAACGGCATCGACTCGGGCATCAGCTTCAGGATGAACGGGATGATGACGATCGGCAGGCCCGCGGCCACGAACACCGACTGCCAGCCGTGGGCCACGAGGAGGCTCTTGCCCAGCACGGCCGCGAGGATCCCGCCCACCGAGTATCCGCTGAACATGAGCGTCACCAGGGTGGTGCGCATCTTGCGCGGCGAGTACTCCGTCATCTGCGCCACCACGTTCGGCATGGCGCCGCCGATCCCGAGGCCCGCGAGGAACCGCATCAGGCCGAACGAGATCGGGTCATGGGTCATGCCGGCGGCGGCGGTGAAGACGCTGAACAGCGCCACGCACGCGGCGGTCGCCCATCGCCGGCCGATGCGATCGGCGATGGTGCCGAGGAAGATCGCGCCGAACATCATGCCGAAGAGCGCGGAGCTGACCATGAACCCCGCGTTGGTGGCGTCGACGCCCATCTCCTTCATGATCGAAGGCAGCGCGACACCTGCCACCGCGAGGTCATAGCCGTCGAAGACGATGATCAGGGCGCTCCAGAACAGGACCTGCCCGTGGAAGCCGTTGAAGCGTGCCTCGTCGGCCATCTCGTGAACGTCGATCTGACGCATTCACCTCTCCTCTCGCGACGGGGGGCCGATCGCGAAGGTGGTTCTGGGGAGAATCGAGGTTGCGACCGCCATTTCCGGATTCAGGTACCGCTATACCAAAATCACTCCGCGCGACGCCAGCCTTGCGCGCAGGACATTCGCGTTCCGGGCGCCGGATCGCTGCGGTCACGCATCTTCGGACGCTTTTGATCGTGAAGTTTTCTTGAACGGCCCATCCGCTTCCTGCCCGTTTCCAGGGCTCGGCCGGGCGCGTAGGTTCCCCTCCGTCGCCGGCTTCCGCAACGGGAGCCGCCGCGAGCTTCCAGGAGGAGAACCAGTCCATGTTCAACGCCAAGGCCTACTCCGCAGCGAGCGCGACGTCGCCCCTCGCTGCTGCCACCATCGCGCGGCGCGATCCCACCGCGCACGACGTCCAGATCGAGATCCTGTTCTGCGGGATCTGTCACTCCGACCTCCACACGGTCCGGAACGAGTGGAGCGGCGTCATGCCCACCGTCTACCCGTGCGTCCCCGGCCACGAGATCGTCGGCCGGGTCTCGAAGGTCGGCGCCGCGGTCACGAGGTTCGCGCCCGGGGATCTCGCCGCGGTGGGCTGCCTGGTCGACTCGGACGGCACCTGCCCCGAGTGCCAGGCGGGCCTCGAGCAGTTCTGCCCGAACGGGACCCTCACCTACAACGCGCGCGACAAGCACCTCGGGGGTGTCACCTACGGCGGCTACTCCGACGGCGTCGTCGTCGACGAGCGCTTCGTCCTGCGCGTCCCGTCGAACCTCGACCTCGCGGGCACCGCGCCGCTCCTCTGCGCCGGGATCACGACCTACTCTCCCATGCGCCACTGGGGCGTCACCAAGGGCAAGAAGGTCGGGGTGGTCGGCCTCGGGGGGCTGGGCCACATGGCCGTGAAGTTCGCGGATGCGCTCGGTGCGCACGTCGTCGCCTTCACGACGTCCCCGGGCAAGAAGGAGGACGCGGTCCGCCTCGGCGCCGACGAGGTGGTCGTCTCGCGCAACGCCGACGAGATGCGCAAGCACGCCGGCAGCTTCGACTTCATCCTCGACGCGGTCTCGGCCGATCACGACCTGAACGCGTACGTCCAGCTGCTGCGCCGGGACGGGAACATCACCCTCGTCGGCGCGCCCGAGAAGCCGCTCGCCCTCTCCGCGTTCGGCCTCCTGATGGGCCGCCGCAGCGTCTCCGGCTCGCCCATCGGCGGCATCGCCGAGACCCAGGAGATGCTCGACTTCTGCGGCAAGCACGGCATCACCGCCGACGTCGAGGTCATCCCCATCCAGAAGGTGAACGAGGCCTACGAGCGGCTGCTCAGGTCCGACGTGAAGTACCGCTTCTCGATCGACATGGCCTCGCTGAAGTCCGAGTGAGCAGGGAAAGGGACCAAGCAATGGAACGGCGCAAGCTGGGAAACACCGGTCTGGAGGTCTCGGCCCTGGGGTTCGGGGCCATGGGCCTGAGCTTCGGCCTCGGGCCGGCGGCCGACGAGCGGGAGGCGATCGCCGCTCCTGCGCGCGGCCGTCGAGCTCGGCGTCACCTTCTTCGACACGGCCGAGGTCTACGGCCCGTTCACGAACGAGGAGCTCGTCGGCGAGGCCCTCGCGCCGGTGCGCGATCAGGTGGTGATCGCCACCAAGTTCGGCTTCGAAGGACGCGGCAACTCCCGGGCCGGACTGGACAGCCGACCGGAGCGCATCCGCGCGGTGGCGGAGGCGTCGCTCAGGCGCCTCAGGACCGACCGCATCGACCTGCTTCTACCAGCACCGGGTCGACCCCGACGTGCCGATCGAGGACGTCGCCGGGGCGGTCAAGGATCTGATCTGGCGAGGGCAAGGTCAGGCACTTCGGCCTCTCCGAGGCGGGGGTGCAGACGATCCGTCGCGCCCACGCCGTCCAGCCGGTCACCGCGCTCCAGAGCGAGTACTCGATGTGGTGGCGTGAGCCCGAGGAGGAGCTCCTGCCGGCGCTGGAGGAGCTCGGCATCGGCTTCGTGCCGTTCAGCCCGCTGGGCAAGGGCTTCCTGACCGGCACCATCGACGAGAAGACCGCCTTCGCCAGCGACGACTTCCGCAGCATCGTCCCGCGCTTCTCGCCGGAGGCCCGCAAGGCGAATCAGGCGCTCGTGGATCAGCTCGCGTCGATCGCGGCGGCGAAGCACGTGACCTCCGCCCAGATCGCGCTCGCGTGGCTGCTGGCCCAGCGGCCGTGGATCGTGCCGATCCCGGGCACCACCAAGCCGCACCGCCTGAAGGAGAACGTCGGGGCGGCCGCCGTCGAGCTGACCGCGGACGAGCTGCGCCGCATCGAGGACGCGCTCGACCGCATCAGGGTCCAGGGAGACCGCTACCCCGCGCACCTCGCGGCGCTCGTCGGCAAGTAGCCGACATCGAGACGAACGATGAAGAACGCGATCACGAAGCTGCAGAACGAGAGCGAGTCGGAGTCCGCCGAGATCACCGACCCGAGCCGACGCGGGTTCATGGTGACGACGGCGCTGGCCGCCGCCGGGGCAGGTGCCGGACTCCTGAGGCCCTCGCCCGCGGAGGCGGCGTCCGACGTCGCGAGGCAGAAGCGGTACGGCCCGGGCCCGTTCCCGGCCGAGGGGATGGCGCTGTACTCGGCCCAGGGCCCGCACGAGGTCCTGAAGTTCCAGCGGCGCGCCCTGGGCCCCAAGGACGTCGCGATCAAGCTCCAGTACTGCGGCATCTGCCACTCGGACATCCATCACGGCCACGAGCACTGGAGGAAGGAGACCTTCCCGCTCATCACCGGGCACGAGCTGGCCGGCGTGGTGGTCGCCGTCGGCTCGAGCGTCAGCAGGTTCAAGGTGGGCTCCCGGGTCGGCGTGGGCTGCATGGTGAACTCGTGCCGCCACTGCGGGCCCTGCGAGGCCGGGATGGAGCAATACTGCGAGAACGGCAACGTCCTCACCTACGGCTCGAAGGACCGCGACGGGTCCGTGACCCAGGGCGGCTACTCGACGCTCAACGTGGTGGACGAGGACTTCGTCATCGACGTCCCCGACGCAATCGATCTCGCGCACGCGGGGCCGATGATGTGCGCGGGCATCACCGTCTACTCTCCGCTGCGCCGGTGGAGCGTCGGACCGGGCAAGAAGATCGGCGTCGTCGGGCTCGGCGGCCTCGGTCACATGGCGGTCAAGATCGCCTCCGCGATGGGTGCGGACGTGACCGTGCTCACGACCTCCCGCGCCAAGATCGACGACGCCAGGCGGTTCGGCGCCAGGACGGTGATCGTGAACGAGCAGGGCGCCGACCTGTCGAGGTACCGGCGCTCTCTCGACTTCATCGTCGATACCGTCCCGTACCAGCACGACCTGGAGCGCCTCATCCCGCTGCTGAAGATGGACGCCACCCTCTGCATGGTCGGGGTGGGCAAGACCACCGAGCCGCACCAGATCGGCCCCTTCTCGCTGCTGCGCGATCGCACCGCCTTCGCGAGCTCGCAGATCGGCGGCATCCGGGAGACCCAGGAGCTCGCCCAGTTCTGCGCGCTTCACGGCATCCGGCCCGAGATCACCAAGATCCCGATGTCGAAGATCGACGAGGCCTGGACGAAGGTGATCGACAAGGAGGCGCGCTATCGCTTCGTCATCGACATGACGAACGCCTGATCTCTCCTCCGGGCCGCCGACGTGGGCCGCGTCGGCGCCTGGCGACCTCACGCAGCGGAGTGACCCATGCCCTCGTCGCGTTCCAGGAACCGTGGTGGCCCCTCGGCCAGGCGCCCCTACGTCATCTGTCACATGGCGCCTTCCGTGGACGGCAGGATCGTGACGAAGGGTTGGCCGGTGCCAGGGCGCGGGCTCCTGTCCGAGTACGAGCAGACCGCGGCCTCGTTCGGCGCCGACGCGTGGATCATCGGCCGGGTGTCGATGGCGCCATACGCCGGACATGCGTCGGTGCCGGCGAGGCCGCGTCGCGAGCGCATCCCGCGAACCGACCACATCGCGCGCCCGGACGCCTCGTCGTACGCCATCGCGATCGATCCGCGCGGCAAGCTCCGCTGGGAGTCCAGCTCCATCGACGGGGAGCACGCGGTCACCGTCCTGACCGAGCAGGTGTCCGACCGTCACCTCGCCTTCCTCCGCGCGCAGGGGGTCTCGTACCTGTTTGGCGGGAAGCGGCGGATCGACCTGCAGACGGTGCTCCGCAAGCTCCGCGCGCGCCTCGGCATCCGCAAGCTGCTCCTCGAGGGCGGCGGGAAGATCAACGGCTCGTTCCTCGAGGCAGGCGTCATCGACGAGCTGAGCCTCCTGGTCGCGCCCGTCGCCGACGGGAGCGTCGGGACGCCGACCCTGTTCGACGCGGGGGCGGGCTCCGGTCCCGCCCGCCACCTGAAGCTGATCTCGGCGGAGCGCCGGAGCGGCGACCTGCTGTGGCTTCGGTACAGGGTCCGAGGCATGCGCTGAGAGCCTGCGGCGGCGCGTGTGCACTCGGCGCCGGCGTGTGGTCCACGCCAGCCGCACCTGAGTTACGAAGTCGTCCGCAAGGTCGAGCGCGGGCGCTCTGTCCTGCCGATCGCTCTCCGGCCACGCCCTCCTTCTTCACGCGCGCTCGCCGAAGCGCTCGAACCGGTACGCCAGCTCCGGGCCGCCTCGCCCCTCGTACGCGAGCTGCGCGATGACCAGCGAGAAGGGCTCGGTGTAGCGGGCGGTCCGCAGGGGGCCAACGTCCATCGGATCGAACCCCACGTCGCGGATCAGCGTGGCGGCCACCTTCTTGGCCTTCCGATCGTCGCCGCAATACACGAGGCTGGGCCGACGGACCCGCTTCCGGGCGGCGAACACGTCGAAGAGCACCTCGCTCGGCACGGTGTGGAAGGCGGAGACGACCCGGGCTCCGCGAGCCCGCCTCGCGAGCTCCTCAGCGCCCGAGGAGGTGTGGGCGACCACGAGCTCGGAGTCGTCGTCGCTCATCGGCAGCGAGCAGCTCACGACGACCTTGCCCGTCAGGTCGCCGGCCTGGCCCAGCACGTCGTCCAGCCGGGACCAGTGCACCGCGAGCAGGAGCGCATCCGCGTCCTGCGCCGCCTCGCCCGGCGCCCCCGCCCGTGCGCCTCTGCCGGCCTTGCGCGCGAGGGCCTTCAGCTTCTCGCTGCGCCGCGCGTAGCTGAAGACCACGTCGTGCCCGGCACGCGCGAAGAGCGTCCCGAGCTTGCCGCCCATCAGCCCCGAACCGAGGATGCCGACCCGCATGCTGCACCTCCTCACCTGAAGGTATCCAGCTCCGCCCGGATCGCCTTCATCGCCTTCCGGCGTCAGGGCGAGTCCACGGATCGCGCAGCGCCGGGACGCGGGTCGTCGGGCTCCCCCGGAGCGGCCCGCTCGGCGCGCCGGACGATGATCGCCTCCGCCCTGAACGCGAGGCCGACAAGGGCGACGGCCGAGAGCTCCGCGCCTCTCGAGAGGGCACTGAGCCCGGCGCGCACCTCCACGAACCCGGCGCGATTCCGGGCGCGGAGCATGTCCGCGTGGAACGCGAGGTGTGCGCCGCCCGACGTTCCCACCTCCCACCCGCCGGTCGTCGCGCGACGATAGCCGACGAGTCCAACATCCAGACCGGCGCCGCCGCGCACTGCCCGCCGCGGCGTGGACCAGATCGTGAGGCCCACCACGGCCTCTCCCACCCGCAGTCCAGGTGCCGTCCGCCCGCCGCTGAGGTCGCAAGCAACCTCGACGAACTT
Source organism: uncultured delta proteobacterium (assembly GCA_963733485.1). GTDB lineage: Bacteria > Myxococcota > Myxococcia > Myxococcales > Anaeromyxobacteraceae > Anaeromyxobacter. The sequence continues at coordinate 417,768 of CAVTDL010000010.1, forward strand.
TCCCCCCAACACACCGGCACGCACCTCGGAGGCGGTCGAGGCGTGAAGAACGCCGCCCAGGACACCGATCCCGTATCGCCGTGCACCCCACGCGCCGATCGCGAGCGCGCGGTCGCGGATCTGCGTACCGCCCAGGGCGAGCGCGTCGCCGGGCGCGGCAGCCTCGCGTTCCGCGGCAGGCGGAGCCTCCGTCTCCTGCGCCGTGTCCGGCGGCGCTGCCCAGCTGGACGCGCCGGGCTCGCCTTGTGTCATGACGGCGGCGAGGAGCACGGCAGCGGCAGGGGTCAACGGCACAGGTGGCTCTCCCCGCTCGACGCCCGGGGCTGCGCGGTCGCTGCGGCGGCGCAGACGCCATCTGCCACGAGCGCAGCGCAACCCTCCCCGGCGATGCAGCGGGCATCGTCCTCCGAGATGGCTGGATAGGTGGCGCCGCAGCCTTCCACGTACTCGCAGGAGACCTGCCTCGCGGTGAATCCGGGGCAGCAATCGACGAGCCGCGCGACGGCGTTCTCGCAGTGCATCTCGTCGGGCCGTAGGCAGCGCACTGCCAGCGCGAGAAGGACGGCGGCGGCCAAGCACGACGGCCAGCGCCGTCGATGCGTTACCCTGGAGTGCACGAAGCGAGCAAATCACCTCGCGCGCTCGAGGGCCAGCCTCGGCCGCGACCTCCCGGGAGACGGGAGTCCAGATCCGGTGCGCTGGCGCGCGCGGCGCCAGCTCGGCGCCGCCCGCGCCGAGCGCCGCCCTGCGATCACTTCTTTTCTGGCTCGTTCGCCGCGGCGGCGGGCGACTTCTTCGCCTCGCGCTGTGCGGCGTTTCGGGCGGTCTTCGCATCGGCGGCGGCCTTCACGTCGGCGGCCGCCTGCGTCCTCGCCTCCGCCTGCTTGGGGGTGTCGACGTGCGGCGCGGCGCCGGACTTCGCGAGATCCTTGAAGCTCATGGTTTGCCATCCTTCGCAGGTGCTTCGTGAGGTGCTTCCCGGCCGTGCCCGCTGCTCGACCCGGGGACCCGGCCGCACGCCCGGACCGATCCCGGTCCATAGACCCAGAGCCACCACCCAGCGCCCGCCGCCCGTCCGCTCCGCTCGGCGGCCTCGAGCGAGTCGGTCACGCGGCTGCTCACGATGGAGCGCGGCTCCGCGCTCGCGTCGTCGAGCGGCATGATCTTCCACGACCAGGCGCCCGGGACGACGTCGAGCGCCGCGCGGAGCGCGTCGGTGTGGGCGGGCGCCAGCCGCATCGCCAGCAGCAGCGCGCTGCCCTGCGCCACCTCCTTCGCGAGGAAGGCGTCGCCGACCTTGTAGTGCTTTCCGCCGAGCCTGGCCTCGACGCGCCACCCCGGCGTGTTGCCGGCTCCCTGGCGCTTCACCTGGAGCCACTCGGACCCGCCGACCGCGAGGTTCATGACGCACGCCCCCTCGCCCTGCCATTCCCAGCTCACCGCACCGTCGCGCATGGCGACGCTCCGTTCCGCTCGCGTAGGCGCAATCCATCGCGCCGCGCACCGCGAGATGGGCGGCGGTTCATCCCTTGACGATTGGGCTCGTCGAAATCCGCCGTGTCGCTCACGGCGTCATAGAGGAGGCCCGAACACTCGGACCGCGCGGACGTCGTATACCGCACCCAATGGGTATACCGCACCCGACGGCCCCGCGCCCGGCGGTGTGCCGATGCGGCCCGCAATGCCGCCGACGAGCCCCCGCTTTGCTGGGCCCGGTTCGCCTGAACCCTCAGCGCGCGCCGCGCGGGTGAGGTCGGCAGCGGCTCCGGCACCGAGGCCGTTCCAGGCGAGCGGCGCAGCGCCTTCCTCGAGGCTATTCGCAGCGCGTTGGCGTGCGGGTCCCCGAGCGACGGCCCGTGTCCGCGACCGAGGAGTGGACGGTGCGCGCCCGCGGGCTCGATCTTGCTGCTTCCGTACCCCTGCTTGTGGCTGGAGGCGCGCGCCTTGTCGGGCTGACCGCGTCCGGTCGCCAGCGAGACCGCCGCGAAGCCGAAGCGCTCGCGGATGCTGTCGAGGACCGCGCCGACCCGGTCGT
>CAVTDL010000011.1:0-81404 GCA_963733485.1 uncultured delta proteobacterium
GAAGGCGTGTGTAGCAGGTCCCTGCGTGGCGCCGCTACGCGCGGGGCCGTCTGGTCGTCCCCGTCGCCGGTGCCTAGATTCGACGCGGAAGAAGGTACCGAGTGCCGCATCCTGCCAATCCGCTGCTCGCGCGGGGTCACCTGCGCCTCGCCCCGCCCCGCAAGCACGCCAGCGCGCCGACAGCCGGCCGATGCTCGCCTTCCGCGGTCTGACCGCCTCCATCGTCCTCTGCTGGCTGGCCCTGCTCGCCTGTGCCGCGGCGGCGGTGGCCCTCCTGCCGCTCCTGTGGCGCGGTGCGCCGCTGGGCCGGCGGGTTCGCCCGCTCGCGCCGCGCGAGGCGCGTCATACCGTTCCAGGCCCGCCGCCAGGCGCTCCGCGCTGACGCCCCCGGCCGGGCCGGAGGCCCGCGTGCCGAGATCGGCATCGTCACCGAGTACTACTACCCGAGCGTCGGCGGCATCCAGGAGCACGTCCACAACTTCGCGCGCGAGGCGCGGCGACGGCCACACCGTCAAGATCATCACCTCGGAGATGCCGGACCTGCGCGGCGACGGCGAGGCGGGGCCGGCCGGCGCCGACGTCATCCGGCTGGGCGCGAGCCTGCCGGTCTTCAACAACGGGGGGCTGGGGCGAGATCACCGGCGGCACGGGCGTCGGCGCGGCGGTGCGCGAGGTGCTGGCCCGCGAGCGGTTCGACGTGGTGCCCGCGTTCGCGCCCCGCTCACGCCGGTGCTCCCGCTGCTGGCCATCCACCACGCCACGGGCCCCGTGGTCGGCACCTTCCACACCCACTTCCAGCCGGGGATGCTGTTCCGGCTCCTCCGCCACCGGCTCCAGCGTTACCTCGACCGGCTCGACGCCGCGGTGGCGGTCTCCCGCGCCTGCCTGACCGCGTTCCAGGACCGGCTCCGCGCCGACTTCCGGATCCATCCCGAACGGCGTGGACGTGGAGCGGTTCTCCCGCGGCCGCCCCATCCGCCGCTACGCGGACGGCAAGCTCAACGTCCTCTTCGTGGGCAGGCTCGAGCCGCGCAACGGCCTCGACCGGCTCATCACCTCGTTCCACCGCACCTGGCGGCAGATCGGGGCGCGGCTCATCGTGATGGGCGACGGGCCGCTCATGCCCCGCTATCGTGCCATGGTGCCGGAAGAGATGGCCGACGACGTGGTCTACCGGGCGGGTCCTGGACGAGCGGCCGGACTGGTACGCCACCGCCGACGTGTACTGCGCCCCGGCCCGCATCGCGAGCTTCGGGGTGACGCTCCTCGAGGCGATGGCGGCCGGGAAGCCGGTGCTCGCCTCGGACATCGACGGCTACCGGGAGGTGCTCACGCACGGCCGGGAGGGCGGCTCATCTCGGAGACGACGCGGCCGCCTGGTCGCGGGCCATGGTGCGGCTCGCGCGCGAGCCCGCCCGCGCCGTGACCTACGCCGAGCGCGGGCGGATCACGGTGCAGCGCTACGCGTGGCCGGCGGTCACCCGCGAGGTGCTCGGCCTGTACCGCTCCATCGGCGTGCGGGGCTGAGGCGCCCGTGCCGGCCGGCAAGCGGCTCCTCGTCGCGCTCGCGGTCGGCGCCGGGCTGGCGCTGCTCCTCGCGGCGGCGTGGCTCGCGCAGGCCGGGCACCCGCGCGGCGGGCTCGCGCTCGGCCTCGCCACGGCGCTCGCCGCCGTCGCCGCGCTCCAGGCGCTCTGGGTTCCCTTCGACCTGACCGGCCGGAGCCTCCGCCACGGCCCGCGCGACGGCTGGCAGGTGGCGCTCACCTTCGACGACGGCCCCTCGGAGGACACGCCGCGGTCCTGGACGCGCTCGATCGCGCGGGGGCGCGCGCCACCTTCTTCGTGCTCGGAGAGGCGGCGCAGCGCCGGCCCGAGCTGGTGCGGGGAGATCGCGCGGCGCGGGCACGAGGTGGCGCTCCACGGACACACGCACGCGAAGCTCCTGCGGCGGGCCCGGCGCGCGTGGCGCGCGAGCTCGATCGCTGCGCGGCGGCTATTCGGCGGCCGGCGTCGCGCCCGCGCCGATCTTCCGCGCGCCCCACGGCTTCCGCGGCCCCTTCCTCGGCCCGGCGCTGCGCGCGCGCGGCCTGACGCTGGCGGGCTGGACGCGCGGCGTCTTCGACACGGAGCGCCCCGGCGCGGCCGTGATCGCCGAGCGCGCCTGCCGGCGGATGCGGCCGGGCGAGATCCTGCTCCTGCACGACGGCTGCGCCACCCCCGGCATCGACCCGCGGCGCGACCAGACCGCGGCGGCGGTCCCGGACATCGTGGCGCGCTGGCGCGCTGGCGGCTACCGGTTCGTGACGATGGGCGAGCTGGCCGGGGCGGGCGCGCCCGCCGCGCTGCCGGGCGCGCCGGCCGGCGGGAGGTGAGGGTGGGGGAGCGGCTGGAGCGCATCCGGAGCCTGGCCGCGGACGGGCCCGACGTCGCCGTCGAGGAGCGCCCGGGCCGCCGCCGCGCGCTGCGCGTGGCCGGCCTCGCGCTGGTGGCGGTCCTGGCGGTCGTGGCGTCGCGCCACGTGGACCTCCGCGCGGTCGGGGCGGTCATCGCGGGCGCCTCGCCGGGGCTGCTCCTGCTGGCGGTGGCGTCGAACCTCGCGTCGCTCGCCGCGCACACCCGGCGCTGGATGGCGGTGGTCCGCACGCCGGGAACGCGCCTCCGGTTCCGGGACGCCTTCGCGGCGGTGGTGGGCGGGTTCGCCGTCGGCGTGGTGGTCCCGGCCCGCGCCGGCGACGTGGTCCGGGCGGTGCTGCTCGCGCGCCACGCGAGGCTGCCGGTCGCCTCGGTGCTGGCCGCGGCGGTGCTCGACTACGTGGTGGGCGCCGCCGCCCTGGTGCCGCTGCTCGCGCTGCTCGCGCTCGCGACGCCGTTGCCCGGCTGGGCGGTGAAGGCGCTCCTGATCTTCGCGGGAGTCGCCGCGGCGGGGGGCGCGGCAGCCTGGCTGCTCCGCCCGCCGCGCGGCCGTCATCCCGCGCAGCCCGGCGCGGGGCTGGTGGCGCGCCTGCGCGGCGGGCTGGCCGCGGCGCACGAGCCGGGCGCGCTCGCGGCCGCCTTCGGGTGGGCGCTCTGCGGCTGGGGGGCGGAGGTGCTCATCGCCTACTTCGCCCTCGCGGCGGTGGGCCTGCCGTCCACCGTGCCGGTGGCGGCGCTGGCGGTGATCGCCTCCACCGCCGCCAACGTGGTGGCCGTCTCGCCCGGAAACACCGGTCCGTTCGAGGTGGCGGTGGTGCTGGCCCTGATCGGCCTCGGCGCGCCCCGCGAGCCCGCCCTGGCCTTCGCGCTGCTCTACCACCTCGTGCACCTCGTGCCGGTGGGGCTCATGGGCGGCGCGGTGCTCCTCAGGGAGGCGCGACCGGGCCGGGAGCAGGTCGAGGGTCAAGACCGCCGCGATCGCGGCGCGGCCTCCGGCGGCTGAGGGAGCCGCCGCCGCCCGGGAACTCGCGCACACGGAGCGGCGCGGTAGAAGATCCACGACGAGCCGGCCGAGACCGGCGCGCCGCCACCGCCAGGGATCCCGATGCCCCGCTCACCTCGCCCCGCCCGCCGCCCCGCCTCCGGATCCAGCCCGCGCCCTCGACCCGGGGCGCGGCGCTCGGAGGGGGTCCGCGCCGGCCTCGACGTGCTCGCCGCGCGCCGGTTCGGCCCGCTCCGCCGGCGGACGGTCGGCCTCGTCTGCAACCCGACCGCGGTGACCCGCGACCTCGCCACGCCGCCGACCTGCTGCACGCGGCGCCGGGCGTCCGGCTCGCCGCGCTCTTCGGCCCGGAGCACGGCGTCCGCGGCGACGCGCAGTACATGGCGGCGGTCGGCGGCGCGCGCGATCCGGCGCACCGGGCTCCCGGTCCACTCGCTCTACGGCGAGACGCGCCGAGTCGCTGACGCCGCGGCCCGGAGGCGCTCGCGGGCTCGACGCGCTGGTCTTCGACATCCAGGACGTCGGCCGCCGCTACTACACCTACCAGTCACCATGACGCTCTGCATGGAGGCGCGCGGCCGCGGCGGGCATCGGCGTCGTCGTGCTCGACCGGCCGAACCCGATCGGCGGCGTCGCTGGTCGAGGGGGACCTGGCTCCGGGCCCGGCTTCGCGAGCTTCGTGCGGCCTGCACGACGCTCGCCGAGCGCCACGGGATGACCGTCGGCGAGCTGGCGCGGCTCTTCCGCGCCGAGCGGCGGCATCGACGCTCGACCTCGAGGTCGTGCCCTGCGAGGGCTGGCGGCGGCGCATGTGCTTCGACGCGACACCGGCCTGCCCTGGGTGCTGCCCGTCGCCCGAACATGCCGACGCCCGACACGGCGCTCGTCTACCCCGGCATGTGCCTGCTCGAGGGGACGAACCTCTCCGAGGGGCGCGGCACCACCCGGCCCTTCGAGCTGTTCGGCGCGCCGTGGCTCGACGCGCCACCGCGCTCGCCGAGCGCGCTCGCCGCGCGAGCGGCTGCCCGGCGTCGCGTTCCGCCCGGCCAGCTTCGTGCCGACCTGGGACAAGCACGCCGGCGCGCGCTGCCACGGGGTCGAGCTGTCACGTGACCGATCCGGCGCGCGTTCCGGCCGTTGCGCACCGGGCTCGCCTGCGTCGCGCGGCGCGCGGGCGCAGGCACCGGCCGGCTTCGCCTGGCGCGACCGAGCCGTACGAGTTCGTGGCCGACGTGCCCGCCTTCGACCTCCTGTGCGGCTCGGCCCGGGAGCGGGAGGCGATCGAGGCGGGCGCCGCCGTGGCGGAGCTCGCGCGCGCCTTCGCCCCGGAGGAGCGCGCGTTCGCGCGGCGCCGGCGGCCCTACCTGCGCCATCCCGCGGTGGGATAGGCTCGGCCGGATGGCGCCCCGCCGCGAGATCGCGCTCCTGGGCGGCTCCTTCAACCCGCCACACGTCGCCCACGTGATGGCGGCGTGGTGGGCGCTCGCCACGCAGGGCGTCTCGGAGGTGTGGCTGCTCCCCTCCTTCCGCCACCCGTTCGGCAAGGCGCTGGCGCCGTTCGAGGACCGGGTCCGGATGTGCGAGCTCGCCGTCGCGGCCATCCGGGGCGCGCACGTCTGCACCGCCGAGGCGGAGCTCGCGGACGACCCGCTGGTCGGCAAGACCGCGCGGACGCTCGAGCACCTCGTCGCGAAGCACCCGGCCCACCGCTTCGCGCTGGTGGTGGGGGCCGACATCCTGCCCGAGACCGACAAGTGGTACCGCTGGGACCGGGTGAAGGAGCTCGCACGCGTGATCTGTGGTCGGGCGCGAGGGACACGCGCCGGTCCCCGGCGCGCCGGCCCTGCCGGCGGATCTCCTCCACCGAGATCCGCGCCCGCATCGCGCGCGGCGAGGACGTGACCGGGCTGGTGCCGGGAAGGTCCGGCGCTTCGTGGAGGAGCGGGGACTGTACCGGTGAGGGCGGACTGGCCTCCGACTCCACGGGTGGCTGCGCCGCCCGTACGCTCCGGCCCGTGATGAGCCAGCTGGGACTTTCAGCGGGCCGCGTCCGGGGCGCGCGGCGTCCCGCGGGGCGAGGTGCTCAGAGGTTCCAGCGCCGCAGCACGCGCGCGCAGTGCTCGTGGCCGAGGACGCCCACCGAGGCGGTGTCGAGCGCGAGGAGCCGCCCCTCCCGCGGATCGAGGCCGAGCCAGCTCGCCGCCAGGATGCGCAGCACGTGGCCGTGCGCGGAAGAGCGCCACGTCGCCGGCGGCGCCGCGCGCCTGGTCGATGGCGCGGCGGGCCCGGGCCGCCACCTCCTCGATGCGCTCTCCGCCCGGCACCCCGTCGGCCCAGATGCTCCAGCCCGGCACGTCCTGCTGGATCTCGGCGCGGGTGCGCCCCTCGTAGGCGCCGTCGTCCCACTCCAGGAGATCGGCGGAGAGGCGCGCCCCGTCCGCCAGGCCGGCCAGCCGGCACGTCTCGAGGGCGCGACGGAGCGGGCTCGAGAGGACGAGCGCGAAGGGGTGATCCGCCAGCCGATCGCGGAGCGCCGTCGCCTGCTGCACGCCGGCCGGGGTGAGCCGGCAGGTCGGTGCGTCCCGTGTGCCGGCCGGCGCGGCTCCACTCGGTCTCGCCGTGGCGGACGAGCCACAGCTCGGGCTCACCGGCGGTCATCGCGCCCTCCCAGGACTCCGGATCGCCGCGAGCACCGCCTCCGCCCGGCGGCGCTCGAGGCCGCCGCGCACGGCGATCCGCACCAGCCGGCGCGTGAGCACCCGGTAGGCCTCGCCTCCCTCGCCTCGGAGCGCCCGGGCCTGCCGCCGCACCACCTCGGCGTCGCCGCGCGAGGCCGGGCCGGTGAGCGCGCCGGGGAGGCCGCGCGCGGCCAGGTTCTCGACCGCGCCGCGCAGGAGCGGCACGAGCGCGCGCAGCGCCTCGTCGGGCGGCGCGCCCGCCCGCGCCCAGGTCTCGGCGGCGAGGTCGGCGAGCGCCATCACCAGGTTCGAGGCCATCACCGCCGACGCGTGGTAGAGCACGCGCCCGGCGGCCGGGACGCGGATGGGCCGGAGGCCGAGGTCTGGGCGGCGCGGGTGAGCAGCCGGCGCGCCGCGGGCCCGCCGTCCACCGCCGCGGCCGCGCCGGGGAGGAACCCGCCGCCGGCCAGGGCCTGGAGCGGGTGGAGCGAGCCGGGCAGCCCGCGGCGCGCGCCGCGCGGGGGCGAGGACCTCGAGGCCGAGCGCGCCGGCGCCGTGGGCCACCACCTGGCCCCGCCTCATGGACGGCAGCGCCAGCGCGAGCGCCTCGCCCACCATCGAGTCCGGGACGGCCAGGAAGACGAGCTCGAAGTCGCCGAGCGCCGAGGGGGGCAGGGGCTCCGCGCCGAGGCGGCGGAGCCTTGCCCGTCCCTTGCCGCTCCGCGCGTGGCCCGCCACACGCCACCCGGCGGCCCGGAGGCCCGGGACGAGTGCGGCGGCGAGGCGGCCGGCGCCGAGGACGAAGGCGGAGGGCATGCGGGGAGTGTGGCGCGCCGCGCGCGAGGTGTCACGGGGGTGAGCCGCTGGCGCGGCGCTCGGCCCGTCAGGCCCGCGCGGCCGGGCGGACACGAACGTGAGCCCTTCCTCGCCGGCCGTCACCCGCACCGCGTCGCCCTGGGCGACCTCGCCCGCCAGGATCCGCTCGGCCAGCGGCGCCTCCACCAGCCGCTGGATGGCGCCGCGCATGGGCCGCGCGCCCAGTGAGGGGTCCCAGCCGCCGTGCTCGAGCAGGTAGTCCACCGCCGCGTCGTCGGCCGCGAAGCGGATCCGCCGCTCGGCCTCGAGCCGCCGGGAGGACTCCTCGAGCAGCAGCCTCGCCACCCGCGCCACGTCCTCGCGCGCGAGCGGGCGAGAGCACCAGCCGCTCGTCGAGCCGGTTCCACAGCTCCGGCGGCACGGCCGCCCGGGCCGCGCCCAGGGCGCGATCCTCGCGGGGCGGGGCGCGATCGGTCGCGCCGAAGCCCATGGCGCCGGCGGAGGTCCGCCCGACCTCGGCCGCGCCGAGGTTCGAGGTGAGGACGACCACGGTGTTCGAGAAGTCCACCTGCCGCCCGCGCCCGTCGGTGAGCCGCCCCTCCTCCAGGATCTGGAGCAGCAGCATCTGCACGTCGCGGTGCGCCTTCTCGATCTCGTCGAGCACCACCACCGAGGCTACGGCCGCCGGCGGACCGCGTCGGTGAGCTGCCCGCCCTCGTCCGTAGCCCACGTAGCCGGGCGCCGCGCCCATGAGGCGAGCCACGCCGGTCTGCTCGGCGCACTCGGACATGTCGAGCTGCACCAGCGCGTCGCGGGAGCCGTACAGCGCGTCGGCCAGGGCCCGGGCCAGCTCGGTCTTGCCGACGCCGGTCGGGCCGAGGAGGAGGAAGGTGCCCATGGGCCGGCGCGAGGCGAACCCGGCGAAGTTCCGCTTCAGCACCGCGGCCACCCGGCGGATCGCCTCGGCGTGGCCGACCACCCGCCCGGCCAGGGCGGCCTCGATCCCGAGCACGCGCTCGAGGTCGCTGGCGAGGAGGCGCGACTCGGGGATCCCGGCCACCTTGGCGACCACCTGGGCGATCTCGCGCTCGCCCACCGCACGCGCGCCCTCGCGGTGCGCCCGCGAGCCGGCCAGGTCCAGCACGGCCACCGCCTTGTCCGGCAGGAAGCGATCGGTCACGTGGCGGGCGGAGAGCGTGGCGGCGGCCTCGAGCGCCTCGGGCGAGTAGGTGACGCCGTGGTGCTTCTCGTAGCCGGGGCGCGAGGCCGCGCAGGATGGTCACCGTGTCGGCGACCGAGGGCTCGCGCACCAGCACCGGCGTGAAGCGCCGCTCCAGCGCCGGATCCTTCTCGATGTGCTGCCGGTACTCGTCGTGGGTGGTCGCGCCGATGCAGGGGAACTCGCCGCGGGCCAGCGCCGCCTTGAGCTCGTTGGCGGCGTCCTGCGGCCCCTCGCCGGCCGCGCCGGCGCCCATGATGGTGTGGACCTCGTCGATGAACACCACCACCCGTCCGCCGGCCCGCCGGACCTCCTCCTTGATGCCGAGGAGCTTCTCCGAGAACGACCCGCGCAGCTGCGTCCCGCCACCACGCTGGCCATGTCGAGCTCGACCAGGACCCGGTCGCGCCCCGCGCCGGCCGAGGTGCGCAGCCGCTGGGCGATCCCCTCCACGATGGCGGTCTTCCCGACGCCGGGCTCGCCCACCAGCAGCGGGTTGTTGGTGCGCCGCTTGCCGAGGACGTCGATGGCCTCCTCCACCTCGCGCTCGCGACCCACCAGCGGGATCGAGCTTGCCGGCCGCGGCGAGCTCGGTCAGGTTCCGCCCGAGCTGCGAGAGCCAGGGGAAGTCCTTCGGGTCGAGCGCGTGGGGGGAGACGCGGGCAGCGCGCGGGGCCGGGGCCGGCGCCGCGGCCTGGGCGGGCGCGGCGGGCGCCCTCGCGGCCGGGGCCGATCCTCCCCGCGCCTCGGCCGCGGGGTCGCGCGGGCTCCGGGCCGGCGGACCCCTCCGGCGCGGCAGGCGCGCTCGCCGCCTCGAGCCGCGTCGTCGAGATCGTCGAGCGCTCCCCGCTCCGGCGCGCGTCGCGCCTGGGCGGCTGGGCGGCCGCCGGGCCCACCTTCACCGGCTGCAGCTCGCGCAGGCGGCGGGGCATGCGCGCGGTGAAGTAGGAGAGGGCGACGTTCCGCAGCGAGGCGAGCTGCAGCCCGCAGGCGGCGAGCAGCTGGTGCGCCGCCGCAGCCCGCACGCGGCTCATGGCGATGAGCAGGTGGAGGCAGTCCACCTCCTCGGCGCCGACGCTCTCGGCCACGTCGCGGGCGCGCTCGCGGAGGTCGCGCTCGATCCCCTCCGGCTCCCTGGGCGCGCCGGTCATGGCGAGCAGGACCCGGTCCTCGTCGATGCCGCGGTCGCGCAGGAGCACCTCGGCGCGGTTCGGCACGGTGAAGAAGGCGAGGAGCTGGTGCGCGCTGGTGAGCTTCTGGTTGACGCTCCGTGCAATGTCCTCGGCTTCGGTGAGGACCTGCAGGAGCTCCGTCGACTCGATGACCGGGCCCATTCCGACGGACGATCCGATATCGGCCCGAATGGGTCAATTTTTGGGCCGTACCATCATCCGGGACGGTGGTGGCACGGTACCCCCGGGGAGCGCGGCGAATCGCCTTTCCCCAACAGGCCGTGCCCGACTTCCGTGCAGGGGCCCATTGATCCGAAGGTCCGGGCCGCGAGCTTCCACGACGTGTCCGGCGGTTGGCTCGTCGACGAGGTCGCCACGACGGCTCAGGGATCCATCCGCGGAGCGGAACGAGGGAGTCCCGATGCGAATCCCGGTGAGGCTCCCCGGCCTCGGGGACTGGAGAGCCCAGGTCAAGTGCCAGGTCGGCTGCCCGGTCGACACCGATGGCGGCCGGTACTGCCAGCTCGTGGCGCAGGGGCGCTACGAGGAGGGGTACCTGGTCGCGCGGGCGCCCAACCCGCTCGCGTCGGTCTGCGGCCGGGTCTGCGCGGCGCCCTGCGAGGACGCCTGCCGCCGCGGCTCCATCGACGCGCCGATCACCATCCGCGCGCTGAAGCGGACGCTGACCGAGCGCTACGGCGTCGAGTCGATCCACCCGGACACCCAGGATCGCCTCCGCGAGGCGCTGGTGCCGGAGGGGAACCGCTACGCCGGCCACCTCCCCACCGTGCCGCTCCGGACCGGCGAGCGCGAGGGCCGACGCAAGGTCGCGGTCGTCGGCGCGGGCCCGGCGGGGCTCGCGGCGGCGCACGACCTCGCGCTGCTCGGCTACGCGGTGACCGTCTTCGAGGCGTCGGAGGAGCCGGGCGGGATGATGCGCTTCGGCATCCCGGAGTACCGCCTGCCGAGGAGCATCATCCGCGGCGAGGTCGACAAGATCCTCTCGCTGGGCGTGACGCTCCGGACCGCGCACGCCGCTCACCGCCGGAGCGCGGCCTGGCCGAGCTGCGCCGGGAGGGCTTCGAGGCCTTCTTCCTCTCGGTCGGCGTGCAGCAGGGGCGGGACTCGCCATCCCGGGCGTCGAGCTCGACGGCGTGGTGAAGGCGATCGACTACCTCCTCAACGCGAACCGCGGCTACCGCATGGACCTCGGCCGCCGGGTGGTGGTGATCGGCGGCGGGTTCGTCGCCTTCGACGCCGCCCGCACCGCGCTGCGGGTCGGGCGCGAGGAGGACGTGGCCGCGCTCGGCGCGGCCCTCGGCGCCGAGTCCGACGCGCGGCTGGTGGAGGCGCTCGACTCCGCGCGCGCGGCGGTGCGCGGCGGCGCCGCCGAGGTGACCATCGTCTCGCTGGAGAGCTTCGAGGAGATGCCGGTCCTCCGGACCGCGCAGGGCCACGAGGAGTTCGAGGAGGCGAAGCGGGAGGGGATCCCTTCCAGCCGCGGCGCGGGCCGAGGCGCTTCCTCGGGACGACGCGCCTCGAGGCGGTCGAGCTCCGGCGCGTCACGCAGGTCTTCGACGCATCCGGCCGCTTCTCCCCGGCCTACGACGACGAGGACGTCGTCACGCATCCCGGCGGACGGGTGCGTGCTCGCCATCGGGCAGCGGGCGGACCTGTCCTTCCTGCGCCCCGAGGACGGCGTGGCAGCTCACGCCCGGCGGGACCGTGCAGGTGGATCGCGCCACGCTCGCCACCACCGCGCCGGGCGTCTACGCGGGCGGCGACGTGGCCTTCGGGCCGCGCAACCTCATCGAGGCGATCGCCAACGGCAAGCGCGCCGCGCGGTCGATCCACGAGCACCTCTCGCGCGAGGCGGCCAGGCTCGAGTCGGTGATCGCGGTCGAGAAGATCCCGACCCGCGACTACCGGATGATCGCCGGGCTTCGAGCTGCTCGATCGCGAGGCGCCGCCCACCGTCGATCTCGGGCGGCGCGAGCGGGATCGCGGAGGTGGAGGCGGCCTACCCGGAGCGAGGCGGCCATCGCGCAGGGCGCGCGCTGCCTGGTCTGCCACGTCCAGACCATCTACGACCCGGAGAAGTGCGTCCTGTGCGGCCGCTGCGTGGACGTGTGCCCGGAGTACTGCCTGGCGCTGGTGCCGCTCGAGGACGTGGAGCTGCCCGAGGAGGAGCGGCGCGCGCTCGCCGACGCCGCCGAGGGCGGCGGCCTGCCGCTCTCCGCGATGATCAAGGACGACACGCGCTGCATCCGGTGCGGGCTGTGCGCGATCCGCTGCCCCACCGACGCGATGACGATGGAGCGGTTCCAGATCACGGAGCGCTACGCGCCCGCCGGCTAGCGCGCGGGCCCGAGGACGCCATGGCCGAGAAGAAGGATCGCAGGGACTTCCTGTGGGGCTGGGGATCGGCGCCGGGGTGGTCGCCCTGGCCGGGCAGGGGGTGGCCGCGCTGCGGTCGCTCGTGCCCAACGTCTCCTACGACGCGCCCACCACGGTGAAGCTCGGCCCGCCGACCGAGTTCCCCGACGGCATGAAGTTCCTCCCCGAGCAGCGGCTGTTCGTCTTCCGCGAGGGGAAGACCTTCCACGCCATCTCCGCGGTGTGCACGCACCTCGGCTGCACCGTGCGCGCCGAGGCGCTCCCCCGCGTCGAGACGAAGAGCGTCGGCGGGCAGCCGCTCAAGCTCACCCACCGCTTCCTCTGCCCGTGCCACGGCTCGCGCTACGAGGGCGACGGGCAGAACGTGGCCGGGCCCGGCGCCGCAGGCCGCTCGCCTGGTACGACCTGACGGTCGCCGCCGACGACGGCCAGCTGGTGGTCGACCTCGCGCAAGCCGGTGGCGCGCGACTTCCGGCTCACCATCGCGTGAGGAGGCGACCCGTGGCCACCTACCCCGAGCCCTCGGTGAAGTCGCCCGCGCCCGCGTCCGCCCCCGGCGTCCACCCGCGCCCGGCCTGGAGCCTGCGCCCCGCCTCCGACCGCGAGGCCGGCGACGGGATCGTCGCGAACTTCCTCCTGCACTGGTTCCCGGCCAAGGCGCTCCGGGCCTCGCTGGAGTGGCGCTACTCGCTCTGGCTGGGGACCGCCTCGGCGGCGCTCCTGCTGCTGCTGGTGATCTCCGGGCTCCCGCTGCTCTTCCTGCACGTCCCGTCGGTGGAGCGCGCCTACGCCTCGGTGAAGGACATCGAGTACGTGGTGACCTTCGGCTCCTGGATCCGCTCCGTCCACCGGCTCTCGGCCCACCTGATGGTGGCGGTGGTGTTCCTCCACCTGGTCCGGGTCTTCCTCACCGGCGCGTACAAGAACGGCGTCGGCCGCGGGCAGCGCCGCGAGTGGAACTGGGTCCTCGGCGTGGTGATGCTGCTCCTCACGCTGTTCCTCTCCTTCACCGGCTACCTGCTCCCCTGGGATCAGCTCGCCTACTGGGCGGTGACGGTGGGCACCAACATCGCCTCGGCCGTGCCGCTCGTCGGCGAGGAGGTGCGCGAGCTGATGCTGGGCGGCCGCACCATCGACCAGCCCACGCTCATCCGCTTCTACGTGCTGCACGTCATCGTGCTGCCCGGCGCGCTGGGCGTGCTGCTTCGCCTACCACATGTGGCGGATCCGCAAGGACGGCGGGCTCGCCTGCGCGGACCGGGCCGCTCACCCTGCCGGCGCCGGCGGAGGTCCCGCCCACCCCGACCAAGACCTACTCGCTCCTCGGCATCGCGCGCGGCACCAACCCGACCATCCGGGCGACCTCGGTCGAGCGCCCCGAGACCACGGTCAACTCGGTCCCGGACCTCACCCGTCGCGGCGGCCATCGTGATCCTCGGGACCATCGCGGTGGTGAGCATCCTGGCGGTCCTGATCCCGTCGCCGCTCGAGGAGGCCGCCAACCCGCTCGTCACCCCCAACCCCGCCAAGGCGCCCTGGTACTTCCTCTGGCTGCAGGAGCTGGTCACCGACACGACCTTCCGGATCGGCTCGTTCACCGTGAACGGCGCGTTCCTCGGCGGGGTCATCATCCCCGGGCGCGCTCGTCACGCTCATGCTGGTCTGGCCCTGGCTCGACCGGAGCCCGGCCGACGGCGGCGGGGCGCTGGTTCCCGGCCAGCCGCAAGGCCCAGAACGCCGTGTTCCTCCTCATCGTGCTGGCCGTGCTCGTCCTCACCTACATCGGCCTGTTCGCCCGCGGACCGTACTGGAACCTGTACTGGCCGTGGGAGGCCTGGCCCCAGCTCCCGACGAGGATCTGACCATGGAACAGCGAACGCCCTCGCCGTACCGGCGCCGCGACCGGCTCGTCCTCGCGCTCGTCGGCGTCCTGCTGGTCGCCTCCCTCGGCCTCTTCGCCTGGAAGGACTGGTCGCACGACTGGCGCTACTACCAGTGGGAGTTCCGGAACCGCATCGAGGGCAAGCTCGGCGCCGAGAAGGCCGCCACCGTGCCCTCCGGCATGCTCCAGGTCTGGGTGCCCGCGCTGCGCCACGCCGATCGCTGCGTCGATGTGCCACCAGGCGGTCTCGTGGAAGGGATTCGAGGAGGCCGAGAACCCGTTCCGCACCCACCCCGCCGGCGATCCTGGCGAGCCACCCGGTCGAGCGGTTCGGCTGCACCGCCTGCCACGGCGGGCAGGGCTACGCGGTGGACGTGGAGGCGGCGCACGGGCCGGTCCAGTTCTGGGAGGAGCCGGTCCTGGGCGCGAGCGCTCGGCGGGGAGTACTCGCTCGCCACCGACAAGGGCGCCCTGCTGCAGATGAACTGCAACGTGTGCCACCGCTTCGACCGGCGAGACGGCGGGCGCGAAGGCCATCAACGACGCGAAGGCGCTGGTCCTGCAGAAGGGCTGCCGGGCCTGCCACGTCATCAACGGCCGCGGCGGCAACATCGGCCCCGACCTCACCTACGAGGGCGACAAGGCGCCCGAGCAGTTCGACTACACGCGCCTGCTCGGGCAGCAGACCATGTTCGCCTGGCACGTCGCGCACCTCAGGGAGCCGAAGGCGATCGTGCCCGAGTCGATCATGCCGAACTTCAACTTCTCGACGGCGCAGGTGCAGTCGCTCGCCATGCTGGTCATGTCCTGGCGCAAGGTGGAGCTGCCCGCCGCGTACCTCCGCGGCGCGCCCCGGACCGATCCGCAGACGCCGGACGAGGTCGAGGAGGAGCAGCGGATGCTGCACGGTCCGGGCGCGTGGTTCGTGAAGACCGGCTGCTTCGTCTGCCACAACGTCTCCTCGCTCGGCGTGAAGAGCCCGGCGCAGATCGGCCCGGACCTCTCCATCGCCGTCGAGGACGTCCAGGCGCGCTTCGGCCGCACCATGGACGACTTCCTGCGCAAGCCGACCGGCACGATGTCGGTGGTGCTCTCGCGCCAGATCATCCTCACGCCCGAGGAGCTCGAGGTCGCGATCCAGAAGGTCCGCGAGGCCTACGCCGAGCACCTGAGGCAGAAGGCGGCGGAGAAGAAGGGCGCTCCCGCACGCTGACGGAAGCCGATCCAACGGAGGCACACATGAGCGGATACGAAGCACGTGGAAGAGGCTCGCCGCGGCGGCTCGCGGTCGCCGCGGCGGTCGCGCTCGCGGTCGGCTGTCCGCCCAGCAAGCCGAAGGGGGCGAAGCGCCCCGCGGCAGCCTCCGACATCGCGGTGGCGGCCGAGAAGACCTACGTGCCGCCCGGCGATCTCGACGAGTACTACATGTTCTCCTCGGGCGGCCACTCCGGGCAGGTCTTCATCTACGGCTGCCCGTCGATGCGCCACCTCGCGACCATCCCGGTGTTCGCGCCCTACTCGGCGACCGGCTACGGGTTCGACGACGAGTCGAAGGAGATGCTGGGCGACAAGCTCACCTGGGGTGACGTGCACCACCCGGCGCTCTCCGAGACGAACGGCGACTACGACGGCCGCTGGCTGTTCGTGAACGAGATGAACGGGCGCATCGCGCGCATCGACCTGCGGGACTTCAAGACCCGGCAGATCCTGGGTCCGGTGCCGAACATCTCCGGGAACCACGGCTCGACCTTCATCACGCCCGAACAGCGAGTACGTGCTCATGTCGTCGCGCTTCCCGATCCCCATCCCCAAGGGGACGGCGGCCACGATCGACCGGTACGCGAGCGAGTACAAGGGCGTCGCGGCGGGCATCAAGATCGACCCGAAGTCCGGCCAGATGTCCGTCGGGCTGGCAGGTGGTCCTGCCGCCCTTCGACTGGGATCTCGGCGACGCCGGCAAGAAGGTCTCGGACGGATGGTTCTTCCTCACCTGCTACAACTCGGAGCGCGCCACCGGGAAGCTCGAGGTGACCGCGTCGCAGCGCGATCGCGACTACATCGCGGCCATCGACTGGCGCGCCGCCGAGAAGGCGGCCGCGGAGGGGAAGGGCGACCTCGTCGGCGGCGTGAAGGTGCTCGATCCGAAGAAGGTCCCCGGGCTCGTC
The DNA here is from genome assembly GCA_963733485.1 of uncultured delta proteobacterium. Classification (GTDB taxonomy): domain Bacteria; phylum Myxococcota; class Myxococcia; order Myxococcales; family Anaeromyxobacteraceae; genus Anaeromyxobacter. The sequence continues at coordinate 15,745 of CAVTDL010000011.1, forward strand.
TACCTCATGCCCTGCGGGAAGTCGCCCCACGGCGTCGACGTCTCGCCCGACGGCAAGTACGTCATCGGCTCGGGCAAGCTCCAGGGCGTCACCACGGCCTTCAACTTCGAGAAGGTCCTCACCGCCATCAAGAACAAGGACTTCACCGGCGACGAGGACGGCATCCCGGTCCTCAAGTACGAGTCGATCAAGGACGCCGAGGTGCCGGTCGGGCTCGGGCCGCTCCACACGCAGTTCGGCCCGGACGGCGAGGCCTACACCTCGCTCTTCGTGGACAGCGCGCTCGCCAAGTGGAAGCTCGGGACCTGGGAGGTCCTCGACAAGGTGCCGATGTCCTACTCGACCGGCCACCTCAGCGCGGCGGAGGGCGACACCGTGTCGCCCGGACGGCAAGTGGCTGGTGGGCCTGAACAAGCTCTCCCACGGGCGCCACCTCTCGGTCGGCCCCTCGCAGCCCGAGTCGTCGCAGCTGGTGGACATCTCCGGCGACAAGATGAAGCTCGTCTACGACGCGTTCACCGAGCCCGAGCCGCACTACGCGCAGATCATCAAGGCGGACAAGGTCAAGCCGATCGAGGTCTACACGAAGGAGGAGAACAAGCACCCGCTCGCGATCTGGGACGTGAAGGACGCCGGGGTGACGCGGAAGGGGAGCGAGGTCCTCGTGAAGGTGGTGGTCGTCCGCTCGAGCTTCACGCCGTCCGTCATCGAGGTGAACCAGGGCGACACCGTCAAGGTCGCGATCACCAACATCGAGCAGACCACCGACGAGCTCCACGGCTTCGGGCTGCTCGACTACAACATCAACGTCGTGCTCGATCCGGGCGAGACGAAGACCGTCACCTTCAAGGCCGACAAGCCCGGCGTCTTCCCGTACTACTGCACGAACTTCTGCTCGGCGCTCCACCAGGAGATGCAGGGGTATCTGATCGTGAAGCCGAAGGTAGCCCTCGGTCGCGAAGGGAGGGTGACGCCGTGAAGAGACTGCTCGACGAGGAGCCACCGCCTCCTGTCCTCGCCGATCGGCGCCGGCCCGAGGGCGCTCGCCCTCGCCGCGGCGCTGCTGGTCCTGCCGACCTACTTCTTCCCGCTCTGGAACCTGACGATGTTCGCGCCGCAGTACGGCGACGGGCTCCGGCTCGACATCTACAGCTACAGGCTCCAGGGCGGGAACGGCGGGCAGGACCTGAAGGAGATCAACCTCCTCAACCACTACATCGGGATGCGCGACCTCGCGGAGGACGACTTCCGCGAGTTCAAGTGGATGCCGTTCGTGCTCGGCGCCCTCGCGCTGGTCTTCCTGCGCGCGGCGGTGGTCGGGCGGGTGCTCGACCTGCTCGACTCCATCGTGATCTTCAGCTACTTCGGGCTCTTCTCGCTCTGGTCGTTCGGCTACAAGCTGTACCGCTACGGCCACGATGCTCGCCCCGACCGCGCCGGTGAAGGTCGATCCCTTCATGCCGCCGCTCTTCGGCGGCGACGCAGCTCGCGAACTTCGAGGTCTACTCGTACCCGGCGGTGGGCTCCTAGGCGCTCGTCGCCGTGGGCCTCGTGCTCGCCGTCGCGCTCTGGCGTCGGGCGTCCGCGCCGCGCTCCGCCGCGAGCGCGCGAGCGAGGCGGCCGCGGCGAGGTTCCGCTCGGCGGCCGCGGGCCGCTAGGGCGATGGGGCTCGCGGCGCTCCTCCTCGCCGTCGCCCTCGCGCAGGGCGAGATGGCGCCCACTCCAGGCCGGCGGCCTCGAGGGGCGACCGCCGCCTGCGGAGGCCTCCCCGCTCCAGGCGCGCGTGGACGCGGCCGCGCCCGGCGAGCGGATCGAGGTCGGGCCCGGCGTGTACCAGGGCGACCTGCATCGTCGACCGCCCCGTCCACCTGGTCGGGCGCGGGCGCCCACGGCTGGTCGGCTCCGGAAGGGGAGCGTGGTGCGCATCCGGGCACCGGGCGTGGTGGTCGAGGGCTTCGACATCGACGGCCGGGGGGGCGGCGACCTCGGGCGCGACTCGGCCGGCGTCCACGTCGCCGCGCCCGGCGCGGTGGTCCGGGACTGCCGCATCGAGCGCGCGCTCTTCGGCATCTACCTGCGCGAGGCGCCGGCGCGCGGGTGGAGGGCAACGTCGTCCTCGGCATCCGGGCGAAGGAGCCGGGCGAGAAGGGCTCCGGCATCCACGTCTGGAACACGGACGGCTTCACCCTCGAGCGGAACGAGGTGCGCGACGCGCGCGACGGGTTCTACATCCAGTCCTCGCCGCACGGGGTCATCCGCGGGAACGTCGCGCGCGACCTGCGCTACGGCCTTGCACTACATGTTCTCGGACGACAACGTCTTCGAGGACAACCTGTTCGAGCGCTCCGCCGCCGGCGCGGTGCTCATGTACTCCCGCCGGATCGAGTTCCGCCGGAACCGCTTCCTGCACAACCGCGGCTTCGCCTCGGTGGGGCTGCTCTTCAAGGCCTGCGACGACACGCTCGCCGAGGACAACCTGCTCGCCGACAACGCGCGCGGGGTCTTCCTGGAGGGCTCCTACCGGAACGTCTTCCGCCGCAACGTGATCGCCGAGTCGGACGCGGCCATCGTCCTCTACGACTCCTGCGGCGAGCGTGTGCTTCGAGGGGAACGCCTTCGTCGGCAACCTCACCCCGCTCGACCTCGTCGGCCGGCGCACCGACACGCGCTTCGACGGCAACTACTGGTCGGACGACGCGCGAGCCGGATCTCGACGGCGACGGCCGCAGCGACCGGCCGTACGTGCTCGGGAGCCTCTTCGACCACCTGCGCGGGAACCTCGTCGCGGCCGATCTGCTGGCGCAGAGCGTGGCCGCCGCCGCGCTGGCGGCGGCGGAGCGGAGCTTCCCGGTCCTGGCGCAGATCCAGGCGGTGGACCACGCCCCGCTGGCGCGGCCTCCCGCGCTGCCCGCCGTGCCGGAGGCGCGGCCGGCGGGCGGCGGCCCGTCGCCGACGGGGCTGGCCGGATCGGCCGCGGCCGTGGCGGGCGGCGTGGCGGTGCTCGGCGCTCGCCGGGCGGCGCCGCGCGCGAGGGGGCGTCCGTGATCCGCTTCGAGTCGCTCACCAAGCGCTACGGGCGCCAGCGGGCGGTGGAGGACCTCACCCTGTCGGTGACGGGCGGAGAGGTCGTGGCGCTCCTCGGCCCGAACGGCTCGGGGAAGACCACCTCGCTCAAGGCGGCGGCAGGGCTCGTCCTGCCGACCTCCGGGCGCGTGCTCGCCGGCGAGCCGGGCACGAGCACGCGCGAGCCCGCGGGGCGGCGCGTCCTCTCCTTCCTGCCGCAGCGGGTGGGCTTCCCGGAGTCGCTCACCGGCGGCGAGGTCGTGGAGTTCTACCGGCGCCTGCGCGGGGCGGAGGTGGGCGCCGCGCGCGAGGTGCTCCGCGCCGCGTCGCTGAACGGCGCCGCCGGCCGGGCAGTCGGGACCTACTCGGGCGGGATGATGCAGCGTCTCGGCCTCGCGGTCGCCGCCCTGCCGGACGCGCGGGTGTTCCTGCTCGACGAGCCGACCTCGTCGCTCGACGCCGACGGGCTCTGCGCCTTCTACGGCCTGGTCGAGCGCTGGCGGCGCGAGGGGCGGGCGGTGCTCTTCAGCTCGCACCAGCTCGGGGACGTGGAGCGGCTCGCCGATCGGATCGCGTTCCTGGTGGAGGGCAGGCTGGTCGCCTAGCTCGGGCAGCGGGAGCTCGCGGACCGTCTGGCCGCGCGCGGCGTCATGCGCATCCGGCTCGACGCCTGCACGCCGGAGCTCACCGAGCGGGTCGCCGCCGTCGCGCCCGGCGCGCGCTTCACCGGCGAGGAGCTGATCGTCCCGGGCGCGCCGTCGCTCCGCGCCGCCGCCATCGAGGCGGTGCGCGCGGCCGGGGCCGAGATCACCGGCCTGACCGCGGAGGAGGGCCGGCTCGAGTCGCTCTACCGCGAGCTGGTGGAGGGATCCACATGAGGACGTCCGCCGCCATCGCCGCCGTGCTCGCGCTGCTCGCCTGCCAGCGCGGCCCGCCCGGCCCCGCGAAGCTCGACACGCGCAACGACGCCTGCGCCCACTGCCGGATGGCGGTGTCGGCGCCGCGCTTCGCCGCGCAGCTCGTCGCCCCGCACGAGGAGCCGAGGTTCTTCGACGACCTGGGCTGCCTCCGCGACTGGCTGAAGGCCCACCCCGAGCGGCCGCGCGGGACGGTGGCGTACGTGGCCGATCACCGGACCGGCGCCTGGGTGCGCGCCGCGGCGGCCGCGTACGCGCGCGCGCCGGGGGTGCGCGACGCCCATGGGGTCGCACCTCGTCGCGCACCAGGACACCGCCTCGCGGGTCGCCGACCGCGCCATCGGGGCCGCGGCTCCGCTGACGGCGATCGAGCTCTTCGGGCCCGCGGGTCCGCCGGACGGAGCGCCGTGACGCGCCGGCGCCGGGCCTGCGCGGGCGGTGCGCCCGGGGAGGTCGGGAGTGCCTGAGCGACCCGCCTCGCCGCTCCTCCTCGTCGCCCGCCAGGAGCTGCTCCTGGCGGCGCGGTCGCGCTGGGTGCAGATCTTCGCCGCCGTCTTCGCGCTGCTCTCGCTCGGGGTGGCGGGCTCCGGCTACGTCCTCTCCGGCGGCCACGGCTTCCAGGACTTCGCCCGGACGAGCGCCTCGCTGGTGGAGCTGGTGGCGCTGGTGGTCCCGCTCGCCGCGCTCCTCATGGGCGTCCTGGCGCTCGCGCCGGAGCGCGGGACGGCGGAGCTCCTCTACGCGCAGCCGGTGGCGCGCCGCACCGTGCTCCTCGGCAAGCTCCTCGGGCTCTTCGCCGCGCTCTCCGCCGCGCAGTCGGTGGGGTTCGGCGCGGCCGGCCTGGTGATCTTCTCCCAGGCCGGAGAGGAGGGAGGCGCAGGGTACGCGCTCCTCGTGCTCGGCTCGATCCTGCTCACCGCCGCCTTCCTCGCCATCGCCGCGCTCCTCGCCGCGGGCGCGGTCGGCCGCAGGCGCGTCCGCGCCCTGGCCCTCGCGATCGTGGTCTGGTTCGTGGCGGTGGTGCTCCTCGACGTCGCCGCGCTCGGCGCGGCGTCGCTCCTCCCCTCCGGTCTCGCCTCGCGCGTGCTCGATCGTCTCGGTGATCGTGAACCCGGTCGGCGCGGTGAGGACGGGCGCCCTACTCGCGATCGAGGGCACCGCGGCCTTCGGCGCCGCCTCGCTGGCCCTCCTGCGCTTCACGCGGGGCGAGGCCGGCGCCGCGGCAGCGCTCGCGGCGTCGATCGCCCTGTGGATCGTGGTGCCCGCCGCGCTGGCGGTGCGCCGGCTCGGGCGAGTGGATCTCTGACGGAGCGCTCGCTCCGAGCGCCCGCGAGACGGGCCGTCGCGCGGCGGGCGGGCGGCGGGGTGGCAATTCCGGTTCCTCCCCGCCGCGGGCTGTAGGCGCGGGTGCGCTTGCGGCAGGGTGGGGGAAGGCGCTGGTGCGCCCGGCCGCGCGGGGCCAGAATCGCCCGATGCGCCGCGTCCACCTCGTCGCCTTCCTCGCGCTCGCCGCCTGCCAGACCACCACGACGCCGCCGGTGGTCGTCGCCCCGCCGCCGCCGCCTCCCCAGCAGCTCCCGCCGCCCCCGGTCCGCGAGCCCCGCGTCGCGCTCGTGCTCGGCGGCGGGGCCGCCCGCGGCTTCGCCCACATCGGCGTGATCCGCGTCCTCGAGCAGGAGCGGATCCCCATCGACATGGTGATCGGCACCAGCGTGGGCAGCCTCATCGGCGCGCTCTACGCCGCCGAGAAGGACTCCTTCGACCTCGAGTGGACCGCCTTCCAGCTGCAGCAGGACGACCTCTTCGACTTCCGGCTGCTGAACGCCGTGACCGGGATGGGCTACGCCCGCGGCGAGCGGCTCGAGGCGTTCGTGCGCGCCAAGGTGAAGCAGGACGCGATCGAGAAGCTGAAGGTGCCGTTCGCGGCGGTGGCGACCGACCTGAACTGGGGGCAACGGGTGGTGATGGACCGGGGCTCGGTGGCCCGCGCCGTGCGCGCGTCGTCGGCCATCCCCGGCATCTTCGAGCCGGTCACGCACATGGGGAAGCTGCTGGTGGACGGCGGCGTGGTGGACAACATCCCCATCGACGTGGCGCGCGAGAAGGGCGCCGAGGTCGTGATCGCGGTGGACATCTCGGAGGACGTCGGGACCACCGAGATCAAGAACCTCCTCGACGTGATCCTCCAGGCGACCAACATCATGTTCGCGGAGAACGTGGCCCACCGGAAGCAAGGCGCCGACGTGCTGGTGCAGCCCAACGTGAAGGGCGTCGGCATGCTCGACTTCACGCAGAAGAAGCGGACCATGCAGGTGGGCATCGACGCTGCCCGCGCCTCGATGCCACGCATCCGCGCCGCCATCGAGGCGTGGAAGGCGAAGCAGCTGGCGGAGCGGCCGCGGGCATGAGCTGAGCTCGGCTCCGCGCGTGGAGGCTCCGCCCCCTGGCGGCGACCACGGCCGCTGCGCGAAGGCGGCCCATCTCCGAGAACCTGGACAATCGCTCGGTGGAAGCCGGCCTGCCTGCCCGACGGCTACCTCGGCGACCCACCTGTGTGGGACCGATGGTTCCGGCCCGTGACCAATGTCCAAGGTGCAACGGCTGGCGAGGAGGAATCCCATGCTCCAGAAGTTCCCGATGTACTCGTACATCCCGGTGAAGGACGTCGCCCGCGCGCGGAAGTTCTACGAACAGACCCTCGGCTGGAAGCCGAAAGAGGAGGCAGAGGGCGGCGTCACTTACGAGTTCGCGGACCACACCGCGTGCTTCCTCTATCCGACGCCCAACGCCGGCACGTCCAGGGCGAGCCAGGCGTTCTGGCAGGTCGACGACGTCGAGCGAGAGGTCGCCGAGCTGAAAGCCCGGGGCGTGAAGCTCGAGGAGTACGACCTGCCGGGCATGAAGACCGAGCACGGCATCGCGACCGGTGACGGCGCCCGGGCCGCCTGGTTCAAGGACACCGAGGGCAACATCCTGGCCGTGGTCCAGGATCTTCTGACCCGCCCGCTGCAGGGCCTACCCGCTCGGCCCCGCGTCGAGCGCGGCTCGCGCCGAGGTTCTCGGGCGACTGGGGCCGGCTCGCGCCGGCCGACGGCTCAGCCGGTCCCGGCCAGGAACGCGTCCAGGTGGGCGTCGAGCTCCTCGGGCGCGTCCATCATCACCCAGTGGCTCACGCCCTTCACGAGCTGGAAGGGGATCCCCTCGATCGCGCGCTGGAACATGGTGGGGCCGTCCAGCGCCTCGCAGCCAACGACGAGCTTCGGCCCCGGGAACCCGGCGACGGCGGGGCGCGGGTCGTGGCCCGCGGCGCCGTAGATGCACGACATGAACACCTCGCGCGGCGTGGCGTGCAGCGCCTCGAGCACGTCGGCGCGGGTTGCCGGCCGGGCATTCAGGAGGAGGTGCTCGAACCAGCGGTCGGTGAAGGCGCGGTACGCCGCCGGCCGGAAGCCCTGGCGCAGCTCCTCGAGCTCGGCGGTGGTCGGGAGCCAGTACCCGCCGTCTACCAGCACCAGCCCGGCCAGACGGGCGGGGTGGAGGGCGGCGAGCACCGCGGCCACGGCGGTGCCGTGGCTGTGCGCGACGAGCACGAAGCGCTCGAGCCCGAGCGCGTCGGCGACGGCGAGCAGGTCCTCGGCCAGCCCCTCGAGCGAGAGGTCGTGGTCGCGCGGGGGCTCAGACTCCCCGTGACCGCGCAGATCGAGGGCCACCGCGCGGCGCGTGCGGCGGAGGTGCGCGAGCTGCGCCGACCACTGCTCGAGCCGCGCCGCTCCGCCGTGGACGAGGAGCACCGGGACGCCGCCGCGCCCACCGTCGTCCACGCGAATGCGGCCCTGCGGCCCATCGACGAACCGGGCTCCGGCCTGGGACATGACGCCCCGTTCACGCACCGTCATACTTCGGGATGGCGCTGCCCTCGGCCCGCGCGCCGGCCACCCACTTCTCGACGGCGGGGTGGCGCCAGACCGCGTCGGCGTAGGCCGCCTCCGGACCGTCCAGCGCCACGCCATAGGTCCGGAAGCGCGCCACCACCGGCGCGTACATGACGTCGGCGATCCCGAACCGGCCGAACAGGTACTCCCCATCCCGCGGGCGGGCGAGCAGCGCGCGCCAGCTCTCGCGGATGCGGGTCATGTCGGCCACCACCTCCGGCGCGGGCGCGGCGATGGGCCGGTGGAGGCGGATGTTCACCGGCATGGCGCTCCGCAGGGCCTGGAACCCGGAGTGCATCTCGGCCGAGACCGATCGCGCCACCGCCCGCGCCCGGGGGTCGCTGGGCCACAGCCCCGCCGCGGGGAACCTCTCGGCCAGGTACTCGCAGATGGCGAGCGAGTCCCACACCAGGAGATCGCCGTCGAGCAGGGCCGGCACACGGCCGGCGGGCGAGTGGGCCCGAATCCGCTGGCCGGTGTCCGGCTGGTCGAGCGGGATCAGGATCTCCTCGTAGGGCGCGCCGGTCAGCTCGAGCGCCAGCCACCCGCGCATCGACCAGGACGAGTAGTTCTTGCTGCCGATGACGATCTTGATCATGTGCTCCTCCGAGGGCCCGTCAGCCTACCCCGGCCCGCACGCCGCGGCTGGTCCTTCCGCGGCCCACGTCCTGCCGGGCGCGGTGCACCCGGCGCGAGATCAGTCCAGCCCCCGCTCCCACAGATCCTCCTCGTCGAGCCCGAGGAAGTGGCCCACCTCGTGGACCAGGGTGACCCCGATCTGCTCGATGAGGTCGGCGCGGCTCCGGGCGAAGCGCTCGAGGTTCTTCTGGTAGAGCACGATCGACGACGGGAAGTGGCTCCAGGGATCCATCGAGGCCTTGTGGCCGTAGGGCGAGCCGCGGAAGAGGCCCAGGATCGCGGGGGAGAGCGGCGGGTCCGAGCCGACGAGGTCGTCGTCCTGCGGCAGGTCCTCCACGGTGATGGCCACGTTCGAGAGGTAGCCCCGGACCGGCTCGGGGAGCCCGACCAGCGCGTCCTCCACCGCGGCGTCGAAGGCCGCGTGCGAGAGCGCGATGGGCTTCGGGAACTCGTCGGGCGCGAGCTTCCGCGCCCGCGCGAGGCGGCGACGCGCCTCCTCCGGATCGCGCTGCCGCTCCGCGACGAGGCCGAGGTAGTGGTGCGTCCAGGGCTCGTCCGGATCGAGCCGCTCGGCCTCGAGGAGCGCGGCGCGCGCCTCGTCGAACCGGCACAGCTCGTAGAGCGCGAACCCCTTTTCGAGCAGGACGTCCACCCGCTCGGGCGCGTCGCGCTCGGCGGCGGCGAGCCGCTCGAGCGCCGCGGCCGGCTCGCCGAGCTGGTTCAGCGCGGCGCCCTCCAGCCAGGCGAGCTCCGCCGCGAGCGCGGGGTCGCCCGCCTTGCGCGCGAGGCGAGACCCGCGGCGGGCCAGCTCGAGCCCGCGCTCGAGGCTCGGCGCGGTCGCCGTCGTCCTCCGGCAGCACGTTCACGTGGAAGTCGGCCGCGCCGGCCAGGAGCTCGAGGTCGTCCTTCCCGACCGCGAGCGCCCGCGCGTAGGCCTCGCCGCGCCTCCTCGAGCCGCCCGAGCTCCGCGAGCGCCGCCGCCCGCAGGTGGAGCGCCGGGACGGCGCGCGGAGCGCGCGCGACCGCCTCCTCCGCGCAGCGTCAGCGCCTCCTCCGGACGGCCCTCCTCGAGCGCCGCGGCCGCCGCGTCCGCCAGGTCGCCCGGCTCTCGGGGCCCACCGCCGGGGGGATCGCCGGACGAACGCATCACGTCGGGCTATCGGGGGGCAGCCGCGAAGTCAAACGGCCCCGCTGGGGGGTGGCCGGGCGAGCGCGCCCCGCTTCATCAGCGCGGCATCGGCCGGCGTCGAGCGGCGCTTGACCGAGGTCCACGAGCGGTTATCTTAGCAGCCGCCACGGGCGACTGCCAGCGCGCGGTCCCCGCAACGTCCTGTCATTTCATTAGATTTTAGAAAGGAGTCCCGGCATGCCTGCCAAGGAGATCGCATTCCACCAGGTCGCCCGCGAGGCCATCCTCCGCGGCGTCCAGACGCTCGCCGACGCGGTCGCGGTGACCCTCGGCCCGAAGGGCCGCAACGTGGTGATCGAGAAGAGCTACGGCTCGCCGACGATCACCAAGGACGGCGTCACGGTCGCCAAGGAGATCGAGCTCGAGCCCAGGTTCGAGAACATGGGCGCGCAGATGGTGAAGGAGGTCGCCTCCAAGACCTCCGACAAGGCCGGCGACGGCACCACCACCGCCACCGTCCTCGCCCGCTCCATCTACGAGGAGGGGCTGAAGCTGGTCGCGGCGGGCCACAACCCCATGGACCTGAAGCGCGGCATCGACCGCGCCGTCGAGGTGGTGGTCGCCGAGCTCAAGAAGCAGTCCAAGCCGACCCAGGGCAAGAAGGAGATCGCCCAGGTCGGCACCATCTCCGCCAACGGCGACGAGACCATCGGCAACATCATCGCCGAGGCGATGGAGAAGGTCGGCAAGGAGGGCGTGATCACGGTCGAGGAGGCGAAGGGGCTCGAGACCACGCTCGAGGTGGTCGAGGGCATGCAGTTCGACCGCGGCTACGTCTCGCCCTACTTCGTCACCAACCCCGACCGCATGGAGGCGATGCTCGAGGACCCGTACATCCTCATCAGCGAGAGGAAGATCTCGGCGATGGCCGATCTCGTCCCGGTGCTCGAGCAGGTGGCCCGCGCCGGCAAGCCGCTGCTCATCATCGCCGAGGACATCGACGGCGAGGCGCTCGCCACGCTGGTGGTGAACAAGCTCCGCGGCACCCTCCACGTGTGCGCGGTGAAGGCCCCCGGCTTCGGCGACCGCCGCAAGGAGATGCTGAAGGACATCGCCACCCTGACGGGCGGCCAGGTGGTCGTCGGAGGAGCTCGGCATCAAGCTCGACCAGCTCGGCCTCAAGGACCTCGGCCGCGCCAAGCGCGATCACGGTGGACAAGGACAACACCACCATCGTCGACGGCGCGGGCGACGAAGGCCGACATCGAGGGGCGCATCAAGCTGATCCGCGCGCAGATCGAGGACACCACCAGCGACTACGACCGCGAGAAGCTGCAGGAGCGGCTGGCCAAGCTGGTCGGCGGCGTGGCGGTCATCAACGTCGGCGCGGCCACCGAGACCGAGATGAAGGAGAAGAAGGCCCGGGTCGAGGACGCGCTGCACGCCACCCGCGCCGCGGTCGAGGAGGGGATCGTCCCCGGCGGCGGCGTGGCCTACCTGCGCTGCCTGCCCGCGCTCGAGAAGCTCGACATGAAGGACGGGCGACCAGCGGCTTCGGCGTGGAGATCGTCTGAAGGCGCTCCAGGGGCCGGCCCGGCAGCATCGCCGAGAACGCCGGCTGCGAGGGCGCGGTGGTGGTGAACAGGATCCTGCGAGGGAAGGGCGCCTTCGGCTTCAACGCCCAGACCGAGGTCTACGAGGACCTGGAGAAGGCCGGCGTCATCGACCCGACCAAGGTCTCGCGCACCGCGCTGCAGAACGCGGCCTCGGTCGCCAGCCTCCTGCTGACCACCGAGGCCATGGTCGCCGACAAGCCGAAGAAGAAGGCCGCCAGGGCGGCGGGGCCGGCGGCCGGGATGCGGCGGCGGCATGGACGACATGGACTACTAAGTCCCGAGGATCCGGCGCATTGGCCGGATTTCCGGCCTTGCGCCGGGCGGGGGGAACTGGGTGGTGCCGCATCGCGGCATTGACGCCCCCCCTCCCGCCGGGTATTTCCTCCCTGCGACGGGCGGTCACCCCGGTGATCACCCCTCGATGACGAGGGCAGCCGCTACTACGTGCTCGGAAGGGCGGAACCTGGCAGTCGTCGTCAGCGGGGCCAAGGAGACATCCTTGGCCCCGCGTTTTTTTTGGCCTTTTCCGGACTCTCAGGTCCGGTCGCCCAGCGGCACCGGCGGCAGGTCGTGCGACGCGATGTAGACGACGTTCCGGCTCGAGCGCTTTCCCCGGTACATGGCGCGGTCGGCGAGGTCGAGGATCTCGGACTTGTCCTGGGCGTGCTCGGGGTAGCTGGCGAGCCCGATCGACGCCGTCACCCGCACCCGGGCGCCCTCGCGCGAGAGGAACCGGTGGTCCTCCACCGCCCGGCGGATCCGCTCGGCCACCTTGAGCCCGCCGCCGGAGTCGATCCCGACCAGCAACACCACGTACTCGTCCCCGCCGTACCGGACCAGCACGTCGTCGTCCCGCACGCAGGACCGCAGCACCCGCGCCACCTCCACCAGCATCCGCGAGCCGGAGAGGTGGCCGTGCTGGTCGTTCACCGCCTTGAAGTGGTCGAGGTCCATGAACAGGACCGTGAACGGCCGGCCGCTCTGCGTCTCGCGCTCGAGCGCCATCTCGAGGTAGCGCGTGTTGTAGAGGTGCGTGAGGTCGTCGAGGTAGGCGAGGTGCTCGACCTGCTTCAGCCGGCCGAGGTTCCGGAGCGCGAGGCCGAGGTTCCGGCACAGGAAGGCGGTCGCCTCGGCGCCGGTCGCGTCGAGCGCCACCCCGCCGCGCACCGCCACGGCCCCGAGCACCGCGCGCTCCTCGGTGACCGGCAGGAGGCGCACGCTTGGTGCGAGGGCGCCGCCGGCCCCGCGCGGCAGCTCGACCTCGGTGCCGGCGTCCTCGGCGGCCTCGGGCCCGAGCGCCTCGAGCGCCGGGCGGCAGGCGCCGAGCAGGGCCGACGCCGCGCCGTACTCGACCCCGTGCGCGCCCGAGAGCACCCAGGCGCCGTCCGGGCGGCCCGCTCCAGGAGCGCCGCGGCGGGGCTGCGGCCGGCGCTCGCGACCGCGGCGAGCGCCATGGGCACGAGCTGGTCGCGGTCGAGCGTGGCGGCGATCCGCTGCCCGGTCTCGAACAGGGTCAGGTGGGCGCGGAGCACCTTGTTCTCCGCCAGGAGCTCGCGCGTGGAGAGGCAGCGCTGCACCGCGAGCTGCAGCTGCTCCGGCGTGACCGGCTTCACGAGGTAGTCGGACGCGCCGGACTTCATGGCGCGCACGGCCGGGTCCACCTTGTCGAGCGCGGTGATGACGGTGACCCCGAGGTCCGGATCGAGCTGCTTCGCGGCGGAGAGCAGGTCGAGCCCGGAGGAGCCGGGCAGGATCACGTCGGTGAGGAGCACGTCGAAGCGGCGCTTGCGCAGGGCCTGCAGCGCGGCGTCGGCGTCCTCCGCCACCTCGACCTCGTAGCCCGCCGCGCGCAGGTAGTCCGAGTACACGGTGCGCGCGAAGCGCTCGTCGTCGACGAGGAGCACGGCGTGGGCCATTGGGACGTTGGTTGTATCATGGCCCGCGTGACCCTCCCGGCGGACCGCAAGGCGCTCCTGTTCTCCGCGGGGGGTGTGCGCCTCGCGCTCAGGCTCACCCACCTGCGCGAGATCGTCGCCGTCCCGCACGAGGACGGCGAGGTCCGCGCTCGCGGCGAGCAGATCCCGGCCGCCTTCGTCTCCACCGTGCTGGGGCTTCCCGGCGGCCCGTCGCCCTTCGCCCTTCTCACCGAGGGTGCGCCGCGGGTGGCGCTCCGCGTGGAGACGCTGCACGGGATCGTGGATCTCGCCGAGGCCGAGTTCTTCCAGCTCCCGGTCCGGACGCCCCTCCCTCAGCCCGCGCCCTTCACCGGCGCCGTGGTGACGCGCGGTGAGGTGGCGCTCGAGCTCGCGGTGGGGACGCTCGGCTTCGCGCCCCTCGAGCCGGCGCTGGAGCTGGCCGAGCCGCCCCCGGACCTCGGGCTCGCGGCCGATCGCGAGCTCCGCTTCGCCCGGGCGGGGCGGGTCTATGCGGTGCCGCTCGCGCTGGTGGTGCAGGTGATCGACGGGCCGCGCCTCGCGCCGGTGCCGCTCGCGCCGGCCTCGCACCGCGGGCTCCTCTACCACGGCCGCGCGCTCCACCCGGTCTTCGACCTCGCCGCCTGGTACGGCGCGCTCGAGCCGGGCCCGGGGCGCACGGTGGTCCTGGTGGACGCCGGCGGCGCCGGCATCGGGGTGGTGGCCGACCGGGTGCTGGCGGCGGGGGAGGGCGGGCCCGAGGTGATCCGGCCGTCCTGGGACGCGCTCTTCGCTCCCTGACCGAAGGTCCTGGCCGACGGCGCCGCCCGAGTCCTGGCGAGCCTCGGCGGGCGCTCCGCGCGAAGGTCCCGAAAAGCGCGCAAGTTCCTGCAAATCTTGACATTCGAGGAAGCGCGGCGTTAGTGGATAGACCCCTTCACCGCGCCGCCGGAACCGCCCCATGCCCAAGACGATCCTCCTCGCGGACGACTCGATCACCATCCAGAAGGTGGTGGGCATCACCTTCGCGAGCGAGGACTTCGAGGTCACCGCGGTGGACAACGGCGAGGCTGCCCTCGCCCGCGCGCGCGAGCTCCTGCCGGACGTGATCCTCGCCGACGTGGTCATGCCGCGAAGGAACGGCTACGAGCTGTGCGAGGCCGTGAAGTCCGATCCGGCGCTCCGGCACATCCCGGTGCTGCTCCTGGCCGGCACGTTCGAGGCGTTCGACGAGGCGCGCGCCCGGACCGCCCACGCCGACGGGCACCTGTCGAAGCCGTTCGAGAGCCAGGCGCTGATCAACAAGGTGCGCGAGCTGACCGGTGGGATCCCGGAGGCCCCGGCGCCCGGGCTGGTCCGCATGGCGCCCGCCACCGCCGCGCCGGCGCCCGGGAGCAACGGCGTCGCGCCGCGCCCGGCGTTCAACGGGGTGGCGCCCCGCCCGGCGCCGAACGGCGTGGCCGCGCGCCCCCCGCCGAACGGCGCCGCGCCGCGCCCGACCGCGCCGGTCGGATTCCGTCCCTCCGCACCCGCCCAGCCCGCCCCGGCGGCCATGCCTCGCCCCGGCGCGCCAGCTCCTGCGCACCCCTTCGCGGCGCCGCACAATGGCGCCGCCCAGCGCCCGGCCGGATCCGCGATGCCCGCCTTCCGCCCGGCGCCCGGCGCTCCGGTCCCCGGCGCGCGCCCGGTCCCCGGCGCCGCCCCCGTCCAGCCCGGCGTCCCGCGGCCCGGCTTCGCGCCCGCCGGAGCGCCCGCGGCTCGAGGCGTCCCCCCGGGCGCGCGCCCCGCCGCGCCCGTGCCCGGAGCCCGTCCCGCGGCGCCGGGCTACGCGGCGCCCCCCGGCGCCCGTCCGCCCACGGGCGCCCCGCCAGCTGGCTTCCGCCCGGCGACGGCGGCACCGCCGCAGGCCCGGCCTGTCCCCGCGCCGCGCCCCGCCGCGCCGCAGCCGGCCCCCGCGCGCCGCGATCCCTTCGGCTTCGGCGGCTTCGGGGTGCCCGCGACCCCGGTCCCCGAGGACGACTTCAGCGACCTCGGCGTCGCCGCCCGGACGCCCGCGCCCGCCCGGCCTCCGCTCGGCGAGGCGACCGGGTCCGGCGCGCGGCGGGCCCCGCCCGGCCCCATCGATCTTCCCGACCTCGGGGAGGGCATCCCGGATCTCGCTCCGCTGTCCGTCCTGGCGCCGCCCCCCGCGAGCCCCGGGTCGGCGCCGGAGCGGCCGGCCCGCGCGGTCGCGCCCGACGGCGGCGAGGCGATCCTGCGCGAGGCGCTCTCGAAGGCGTCGCGAGAGGTCATCGAGCGTGTGGTGTGGGAGGTGGTACCCGAGCTCGCGGAGACGATCATCCGCGAGAACCTCGACCGCCTCGTGAAGCAGCGCCAGGGCTAGGCCGCGCGGCCGTCCGCCCTTCCCAGAGAGGATCGCCCCCCACCGCGTCGTCGGCCGCAACGGCTGGCCGGCGCGGGCCGGGGAGGCCGACCCGGAGACGACGTGTCGAACCCCATCGAGAACGAGAACCGCGCCGAGCTCGCCAAGGGCTACGAGCACCGCGAGGTCGAGGCGCGCTGGTATCCCTTCTGGCAGGAGCGCGGCTACTTCCACGGCGACGAGCAGGACAAGGGCCGGCCGCCCTTCTCCATCGTGCTGCCGCCGCCCAACGTGACGGGCTCGCTGCACCTCGGCCACGCCCTCACCGCCACGCTGCAGGACGTCCTCATCCGCTGGAAGCGGATGAGCGGCTTCAACACGCTCTGGCTCCCCGGCACCGATCACGCGGGCATCGCCACCCAGATGATCGTCGAGAAGGAGCTGAAGAGGACCGAGAAGGTGAGCCGCCACGACCTCGGGCGCGAGCGGTTCCTGGCGCGGGTCTGGGAGTGGAAGGAGCGGTACGGGTCGCGCATCGGCGAGCAGCACAAGGCGCTCGGCGCCTCGCTCGACTGGGAGCGCGAGCGGTTCACCATGGACGACGGGCTCTCCCGGGCGGTGCGCGAGGTCTTCGTGCGCCTCCACGAGGAGGGGCTCATCTACCGGGAGAAGAAGCTCATCAACTGGTGCCCCGACTGCCGCACCGCGCTCTCCGACCTCGAGGTCGAGCACGAGGAGGCGCACGCGGGCGAGCTGTGGAGCTTCGCGTACCCGCTCGCCGAGGGGACGGGCGAGATCGTGGTCGCCACCACCCGCCCGGAGACGATGCTGGGCGACACGGCGGTGGCGGTCCACCCCGACGACGACCGCTACCGCGCCCTGGTCGGCAAGAAGGTCCGCCACCCGGTCCTCGGCCGCGAGATCCCCATCGTCGCCGACGCCATCCTGGTCGATCCCGACGTTCGGCACCGGCGCGGTGAAGGTCACGCCGGCGCACGACTTCAACGACTTCGAGGTGGGCAAGCGCCACGGGCTCGAGCAGATCACCGTCATCGGTCCGGACGGGCGCATGACCGAGGCGGCCGGCCCGCTCGTCGGGCTGGACCGGTTCGAGGCGCGCAAGCAGGTGAAGGTCCTGCTGGCCGAGCTCGGGCTCGACCGCGGCTCGAAGCCGCACCTCCTGCCGCTCGGGCGCTGCCAGCGCTCGGCCACGGTGCTCGAGCCGCTCCTCTCCGACCAGTGGTACGTCCGGATCGAGCCGCTGGCGCGGCCGGCCATCGAGGCGGTGGAGGAGGGGAGGACCCGCTTCGTCCCCGAGCAGTGGACCAACACGTACATGGCGTGGATGCGCAACATCCACGACTGGTGCATCAGCCGGCAGCTCTGGTGGGGCCACCAGATCCCGGCCTGGTACTGCCCGGACGGCCACGTGACGGTCGCCCGCGAGACGCCCTCCGCCTGCGGCACCTGCGGCAAGGGCGAGCTCCGCCAGGACGAGGACGTGCTCGACACCTGGTTCTCCTCCGGCCTGTGGCCCTTCTCGACCATGGGCTGGCCGGACGACACCGCCACGCTGCGGACCTTCTACCCGACCTCGGTGATGGAGACCGGGCACGACATCATCTTCTTCTGGGTGGCCCGGATGATGATGATGGGCATCCACTTCATGGGAGAGGTGCCCTTCCGCACGGTGTACCTGCACCCGATGGTGCGGGACGAGAAGGGCCAGAAGATGTCGAAGACGAAGGGGAACGTGATCGACCCCCTCGTCATCACCGAGCAGTACGGCGCGGACGCGCTCCGCTTCACGCTCGCGGCGCTCACCGCCCAGGGGCGCGACATCAAGCTCGCGAAGGAGCGGATCGAGGGCTACCGCGCCTTCGCCAACAAGCTCTGGAACGCGACCCGGTTCGCGCTCATGAACCTCTCCGGCTACCAGGACGGCGACGAGGACCCGGCCCGGGCGGCGCGCACCCCGGCCGACCGCTGGATCCTGGCCCGGCTGCAGCGGGCGGTGAACGACACCGTCGAGGCGCTCGAGGCCTTCCGCTTCAACGACGCCGCCAACGCCGTCTACCAGTTCGTCTGGCACGAGCTCTGCGACTGGTACATCGAGCTCGCCAAGGAGGCGCTCTACGGCGAGGACGCCGCGGCCAAGCGGGCCGTCCAGGCGGTGCTGGTCCACTGCCTCCAGACGAGCTACCGCCTGCTGCATCCCTTCATGCCGTTCATCACCGAGGAGCTCTGGCACGTGCTCCGGAGCCAGGTGGCCGCCGGGTCCTGGTCCGACTCGATCCTGATCGCCGATTACCCCCGAAAGGACGAGATCGACGAGGAGGCCGAGCGGTCGTTCGGCCCGATCCTGGGCATCGTCGAGGCGATCCGGAACATCCGCGGGGAGATGGGCATCCCGTTCAAGGTGAAGCTGGGCGAGCGCGCCCAGGTGGAGATCGCCGTGGCCGACCGGGCCACCCACGATCTCCTGCTGGCCGGCGAGATCTCCCGGGTCCACCGGGTGGCGGGGGTCGAGCGGTCCGCCCTCTCCCTCGGGCCCTCCACCCCGCCGGTGCCGCAGTCGGCGGTGGGGGTCGGCCCCGGGTTCGAGGTGCGCGTGCCGCTCGCGGGCGTGATCGATCTCGCGGCGGAGACCGCCCGTGTCGACAAGGAGCTGGCCAAGGTGGATCAGGACCTGGCCGGCATCGAGCGGAAGCTCCAGAACCCGTCGTTCGTGCAGAAGGCGCCGCCCGAGGTGGTGGAGAAGGACCGCGCGCGCGCCGACGAGCTTCGCGAAAAAGAGGAAAGCTCGTGGCCCATCGTGCGATGCTTTCAGGCTCGGAGGCGAACTTCGCCAGGAGGGAATACATGGAGACGCAGAACGAGCAGAAGCCGACGCAGGACGCGCCCGCCGCGCCCGCGCAGGGCACGGAGCAGAACCCGGTCGTCGAGAGCGCAGAGAAGGCCGTCGCCGCGGTGACCGAGGCCGCCCAGCAGGCCGCGAGCGCCGTCGCCTCTCGTGTCGAGAAGGTGGCCGAGGCCGTCCG
This sequence comes from uncultured delta proteobacterium, assembly GCA_963733485.1. GTDB lineage: Bacteria > Myxococcota > Myxococcia > Myxococcales > Anaeromyxobacteraceae > Anaeromyxobacter. Next base: position 34,357 of record CAVTDL010000011.1, read on the forward strand.
CAAGGCCGTTCGCTCGAGCCGCAAGAAGGCCGCGAAGAAGATGACCGTGAAGAAGGCGGCGGCGGGAAAGGCCGCCAAGAAGGTCGCCAAGAAGATCGCGAAGAAGGTCGCGAAGAAGCCGGCCAGGAAGGTCGCCAAGAAGGTCGCGCCGCGGAAGGCCGCCAAGAAGGTGGCGAAGAAGGTCGCGAAGAAGCCGGCCAGGAAGGCCGCGAAGAAGTCGCGCCGGTAGGACGCCGAAGCTCGGATGCCCCTGTTGCCGGCCCACGCGGAGCGCCTCCTCGAGCTCGCGCTCGAGGAGGATCTGCTCCTCGGCGACGCGACCAGCGACGCGACCATCGACCCCGCCGCCACCGGAGAGGGCCACTTCCTCGTGAAGGAGGAGCTGGTCCTCGCCGGCACCGCGGTGGCGGAGCGGGTCTTCGAGCGGCTCGGGGCCACCTGCCGGTTCGACCGGGAGGACGGCGCGCGGGCGGCGCGCGGCGAGGTGATCGGCGCGGCGCGCGGCCGGGTGCGCGCGCTGCTCGCGGCCGAGCGCACCGCGCTGAACTTCCTGCAGCGGCTCTCCGGCGTGGCCACCGCCACGCGGCGCTGCGCCGACGCGCTCGCCGCGGGCGGCGGACGCACCCGGCTGCTCGACACGCGCAAGACCACCCCGGGCTGGCGCATGCTCGAGAAGGCGGCCGTCCGGGCCGGCGGCGGCAAGAACCACCGCTTCAGCCTCGGCGACGGCATCCTCATCAAGGACAACCACGTCGCCGCCTGCGGCGGCGTGTCCGAGGCGGTCCGCCGCGCGCGCGCGCGGGCCGGGGCCATGCTCAAGATCGAGGTGGAGGTGGTCGACCTCGACGGCCTCGAGGCGGCCATCGCCGCCGGGGCCGACATCGTCCTGCTCGACAACATGGACGACGCCGCCATGGCCGAGGCGGTCCTGCGCGCCGCGGGCCGGGTGCCGCTCGAGGCGAGCGGCAACATGACCCTCGAGCGGCTGCCGCGCGTCGCCGCCACCGGCGTGGACTACGTCTCGATAGGCGCCGTGACGCACAGTGCGCGCGCGGTGGACATCTCGTTCGAGCTGGGGTGAGCCCCCGGCGAGGCCGCCCGGCCGGCGCGCGTTGACACCCGCCGCGCGTCCCCCGAAGATCGGTTCACCATGGCCCCCGAGCCCGACTCCGAGGAGCTGGTCCTCGCCTTCCTGGCCGAGGCGGGCGACGAGTTCGTCTCCGGCGAGGCCATCTCCGGCAAGCTCGGCCTCACCCGCACGGCGGTCTGGAAGCACGTGAACGCGCTCCGCGCCCAGGGGTACCGGATCGACGCGGTGCCAGCCCGCGGCTACCGGCTCGCCGAGGTGCCCGACCGGCTCACCGCGCTCGAGCTCCGGCCGCTCCTCAACACCCACGACCTCGGCCGCACGCTGCACGCCCACGAGGAGCTCGCCTCGACCAGCGACCTCGCCAAGGAGCTGGCGGAGGCCGGCGCCGAGCACGGCGAGGTCGTGATCGCCGAGACGCAGACCGCCGGGCGTGGCCGGCGCGGGCGCGCCTGGTCGTCGCCGCCGCGGAAGAACCTCTACTTCTCGGTGGTGCTGCGCCCGGAGCTGCCGCCCGCCCGCGCCGCCGAGCTCACCCTGGTCGCGTCGCTGGCGATCTGCGACGCGCTCCGGCAGGCGGGCGTGGACGCCGGCATCAAGTGGCCCAACGACCTCCTGGTGGGCGGCCGCAAGATCGCGGGCATCCTCACCGAGCTCGCGGCCGAGCCCGACCGGGTCCAGTGGGTGGTGCTCGGCGTCGGCGTGAACGTGAACGCCGCCCCGGAGGACTTCCCGCCCGAGCTCCGCGACGAGGCGACCAGCCTGCTCATCGAGCGCGGCGAGCCCGCGCCGCGGGCGCTCTTCGCGGCCGCCTGCCTCACCGCGCTCGAGGACTGGCTGGACGCCCACGAGGAGCGCGGCTTCGAGGCCATCCGGCAGGCCTGGCGCGAGCGGTCGGTCACCCTCGGCCGCGAGGTGGTGGTGCGGACCGACGGCCGCGAGATCGCCGGGGTGGCCGAGGACCTCGACGCCGACGGCGCGCTGCTCGTCCGGACCGCCGCCGGCGGGCTGGAGCGGGTGCTGTCCGGGGACGTCCAGCTGCTCCGGGCGCGCTGAGCCGGGCGCGCTGAGCCGGGTGGGCGGGGCGCGGTCCCCCGGCGCCCACGGCGCGGCGCGTTGACCGCCGCGGCCGGCGGACGCTAGGCTTCCGGCGTGCTCCTCGCGATCGACGTCGGAAACACCAACACCGTCCTCGGCGTCTACGAGGGCGCCACGCTGCAGCAGCAGTGGCGCATCGAGACGAACCAGGGCCGCACCTACGACGAGCACGGCATCCTCCTGCGGCAGCTGTTCGCCGCCGCGCGCCTCGAGCCGTCGCGGGTGTCGGCGGTGGTGATCTCGAGCGTCGTCCCGCCGCTGGCGTTCGCGCTCGAGCAGATGTCGCTGCGCTACTTCGAGAAGAAGCCGCTCTTCGTCGGCCCCGGCGTGAAGACCGGGATGCCCATCCTCTACGAGAACCCGCGCGAGGTCGGGGCCGACCGGGTCGTGAACGCCGTCGCCGCCTTCGAGCGGTGGCGGTGCGGCCTGGTGGTGGTCGACTTCGGGACCGCCACCACCTTCGACGTCATCACGGCCAAGGGCGAGTACCTGGGCGGCGCCATCTGCCCCGGCATCGGCATCTCGATGGACGCGCTGGCCCGGAACGCCTCGAAGCTCCCCCGGGTCGAGTTCGCCCGGCCGCCCTCGGTCATCGGCCGGAACACGGTGGCCTCCATGCAGGCGGGGCTGGTCTACGGGTACGTCGGGCTGGTGGACGGGATCTGCGCGCAGATCGCGGCCGAGCTGGGCTTCCCCCCCAAGGTGGTGGCGACCGGCGGCCTGGCGCCGCTCATCGCCAGCGTCTCGAGGTCCATCTCGGAGGTGGACGAGCACCTCACGCTCGAGGGCCTCCGGATCATCCACGAGCGAAACCGGTGACCGAGGCCATCATCCCCGCGCCGGGGCCCGAGCCCGGCGGCCAGGACGCGCTCGAGGAGGGGATCGCGTCCTTCCGGGCGCGGGATCTGCCGGGGGCCCACGCCGTCTTCGAGCGCGCTCACCGGCGCGATCCTCGCGACCCCCGCGCGATGTCCTGGTACGGCGTGACCCTGGTGCTGGTGGAGCGGAACTCGAACCTCGGGGTGGTGCTCTGCGATCAGGCGCTGCGCGCCACCGGTCCGGATCCCGAGCTGCTCCTCAACCAGGCCCGGGTGCACCTCGCCCTCAAGCAGCGCGAGCGCGCGGTCCGCTCGGTCCTGCGCGGGCTCGAGCTGTGGCCCGCCGATCGCCGGCTGGCCGCCGCCCGCGACGCGCTCGGCACGCGCCGCCCGGCCGTGATCGGCTTCCTCTCCCGGAACAACCCGCTGAACCGGGTCCTCGGCCGCCTGCGGTACCGGTGGCAGCGTCGCCACGCGCCGGCCTACGAGCTCTCGCCCATCGCGCTGGGCTTCCCGCTCGACCCGGACCCCGATCCAGGCTCGGCCCCGGATCCCGAGCCGGGCGCCGGCGGACGGAGCTGACGTGGACGGCTGCCCGCTGCCCCTCGCCGCGCTCCCCGCGCAGCTGCAGAAGCACGCCGATCCCGCGGCGCCCGCGCCGCTGCGCGCCATGGGGGCGAAGGCGCTCGTCCCCGCGGCGGCGCCGGCCGATCTCGTCACGCTGCTCTTCATGCTCTCCCACGACCCCGAGGCGTCGATCCGCGAGACCGCCGCCCGGACCGCGGAGGGGCTGCCGGACCGGATCCGTGGGGTGGCGCTCCGCGCCGAGGGGCTGGCCGGGGCGGTGCTGGACTGGCTCGCCGACCGCTTCGCCGCCAGCGAGAGCTCGATCGAGCTCCTCCTCCTGAACGCCGTCACCCCCGACGACACCGTCGCGCGGCTCGCGGCGGTGGTGCCGCAGCGCCTCACCGAGCTGGTGCGCCAGAACGAGCTCCGGCTGCTCAGGCACGAGGGGATCATCCGCGGGCTGTGCGCGAACCCGAACGCGCTCGTCTCCACCGTCGACGGCGCCTGCGACTTCTGCGTCCGCAACGGCCTCACCCTGCTCGACGAGCCGCGGCTGGTCGAGGCCCACCGGCGCGTGCACGGCGTGGACCCCCGCCAGCGCCCCCCCGAGCCGGGCGAGACCGCCGCCGGGCTCCTGGTCGAGTACGCGGACGAGCTGGCGCGGGAGGGGGGCGAGCCGGCGCAGCCGGCCGAGGAGCAGTCCAGCCGCAGGGTCACCATGCACCAGCGCATCGGCCGGATGAGCGTGGCCGAGAAGATCAAGCTGGCCACCCTCGGCAACAAGGAGGCGCGCGGCCTGCTGGTGCGCGAAGCCAACCGGCTGGTGAGCCTGGCGGCGGCGACCAGCCCCCGCATCACCGAGGGGGAGATCCTGACCCTCGCCAACTCGCGGACGGTGAGCGGGGACGTGCTGCGCTACATCTACTCGAACCGCGAGTTCCTGAAGAGCTACGCCGTGAAGAGCTCGCTGGTGAAGAATCCGAAGGTCCCGCTCCCGACGGCGCTCAAGATGATGTACACGCTGCAGGAGCGGGACATCAGGGAGCTCGCCCGCGACCGGAACGTCTCGAACACGATCCAGGCGCAGGCCAAGGCGTTCATCATGAAGAAGGAGCAGGCCGCGAAGGGGCCGGGCGGGAGGCGCTAGCGCCGACGCCGCCCGCGTCGCGGGCGCGCGAGGGAGCCGGATGGGCGAGGGTCGAGGGGAGGGGAGCGCGGCGCCGGTCCGCGTCGGGCGCGCCGTGTGGCTCTCGGCCGCCACCATGTCCTCGCGCGTGCTCGGCCTGGTGCGCGATCAGCTGTTCGCCATCCTCATCGGCGCCAACCGCTTCTCCGACGCGTTCGTGGTCGCCTTCCGGATCCCGAACCTCCTCCGCGACCTGTTCGCGGAGGGCGCGCTCTCCTCCGCCTTCGTGCCGGTGTTCGCCGACGCGCTCCGCAACCGCGGCGCGGCGGCCGCCTACCGGCTGGCCAACGCGCTGGTGGCGCTCGTCCTGATCGTGGTGGGCGGGATCACGCTCCTCGGCCTCGCCTTCGCCGGGCCGCTCGTCGCGGCCATCGCGCCCGGCTACGCCGCCGACCAGGCGGCGCTGGCGGCGACCCTCACCCGCATCATGATGCCGTTCCTCCTGCTCGTGTCGCTCGCCGCGGCGGCCATGGGCATGCTGAACGCGCAGGGCCGCTTCACCGCCCCGGCGGTGGCCCCGGCGCTCTTCAACGTGGGCGCGATCGCCGTCGGCGTGGGGCTGTGGGTGGCGGGGCTGCCGCCGGAGCGCGCGGTGGTGGGCTGGTCCATCGGCACGCTGCTGGGGGGCTTCCTGCAGCTCGCCGCGCAGCTCCCCTCGCTCCGGGCGGTGGGCTACCGCGCCCGGCCCGCCCTGGCGCGCGCAGACCTGCGCGACCCCGGCCTCCGGCGCATCTTCCGGCTGATGGGCGCGGCCGTGATCGGGCTCTCGGCCACCCAGGTGAACATCCTCGTGAACACCATCTTCGCCTCGCACCAGGTGGGCGCCAACACCTGGCTGCAGATGGCGTTCCGCCTGATGCAGCTGCCCCTCGGCGTGTTCGGCGTGGCCATCGCGACGGTGGCCGGCGCCGGCGTGGCGCAGCGCGCCGCGGCGCGGGACATGCCGGCGGTGAAGGCGACGCTCGGCTCCGCGCTGCGGCTGGTGGCCTTCCTCAACGTGCCCTCGGCGGTGGGGCTCGCGGTGCTGGCCCGGCCCATCATCTCCGTCATCTACGAGCACGGCCGGTTCGGCGCGGCGGACACCGACGCGACCGCCGCGGCGCTGGTCTGCTACGCGGTCGGCCTCTACGCCTACTCCGGCGTGAAGGTGCTCGCCCCCGCGTTCTACGCGCTCGACCTCGCCCGCGTGCCGGTGGTGGGGAGCGTGCTCGGGATGGCCTCGAACGTGGCGCTCAACCTGGCGCTCTACCCGGTGCTCGGGTACCGGGGCGTGGCGCTCGGGACCTCGCTCGCGGCGATGGCCAATTTCGGCGTGCTCGCCTGGGCGTGGCGGCGCCGGCACGGCGACCTCGGCGGCGCCGGGCTGCTCGGGTCGCTCGGCAGGGTGGTCCTGGCGTCCGGCCTCCTGGCGATCGCGGCCTGGGGAGCCGAGCGAGGGCTCGCTCACCTGCTCGCCGGCGTCCCGCGGACCCTCCCGCGCCAGCTGGCGCTCGCCTTCGGCCCCATCGCCGCCGGAGCGATCGCCTACCTGCTGGCGGCCCGCGCGCTCCGCCTCCCGGAGCTGGACGAGCTGCTCGCGGGGCTGCGCAGGCGGCGCGGTCGCGCGCGCCCCGCCTGACCGATCACCGCCGCTCCGCTCGTCCCCTCGCGCCCTCCGGGGCTTTGGCCGCGGCGCGCCGCACGGCCTACCTTGGCCGAGAGGACGGGAGGCAGACCATGGAGAGCGACGGCGGCAGGATCGGCGAGGGCGCGGCGCACATGCGGCGGGAGGCGGAGGAGCTGGCCGCCGGGGTGGAGGAGCAGCTGGAGGGGCTCCGCGGCTATGCGGAGGACGCGGGGGAGCGGATCCGGAGTTCGCGCGCGAGCGTCCGATCGCGGCCATCGTCCTTGCGGCGGGCGTCGGCTTCGTGCTCGGCCGGCTCATGTCCCGGACCTGAGAGCAGGGGGGCGCATGGAGAACCAGGGACCGACGGGGACGGCGCAGGGGGAGCAGGGCGCGGACATGGTCGACGCGCTGCGGGATCTCGGGACCGAGACCCGCGAGGCGATCGGTCGGCTCGCGGAGGAGCTGGAGCTGGAGCGCAGGATGCAGGAGAGCCCGCTCGCCGTGCTGGGCGTGGCGGCGGCCGCCGGGTTCGTCCTGGGTGGCGGTCTCTGGCCGGTGCTCCGCCCGTTCGTGAGGGCGGCGGCGAGGACGGCGCTCTCACCGGGGAACCTCCTCGCCATCGGCGCCGCGGTCGGGGCGATGCGCGCGGCGGGGGGCCGCGACACGGAGTCCCGGGAGGAAGTCGCCGACATCACGCATTGATGCGCGGGTCAAAGATCTGCGCGATCGCTTGTTGGGGCGCCCCGTTGACCGGGGCGACGGCCAAGCTCACCCTGGAAGCTCCCGGTGAGGTGATCGGCGATGATGAACGTTATGCGAGGCTCGCGAGGCGAGATCGTCATCCGAGTGGATGGGACCTTCGATCCCCAGGCCGCCGTGCGGCTGTCCGGGTGGCTCGGGGAGGTCCCGAATGATGCCGAGGTGACCCTCGACTTCTCGCGCGCGAGGGACCTGCAGGATCTCGGGCTGGCCGCCATGGCCGGCCCGCTGGCCGGCCACGGGCTGCTGCACGTGCTGGGGCTGAGCTACCACCAGCGGCGGCTGCTGCGGTACCTGGGCGTGAACCTCGGGGCCGAGGAGTTCGTGCACGCCGGCGACGACGAGGCGTTCGGGTAGCGCGGCCCGGCCGACCCCTCCGCGGCGATCCGCCCGCGGGCGGAGGCGGCGGGGGAGGGCTCACCCGCGCGTGGCCGTCGCCGGCGCGCGGCGCTCCTTCTCGACGCCGGGCTCCGCCGGCGCGGCGCCCTCCTCGAGCAGCTGCGCGGCGATCGCGAGCGCCTTGCGGACCTTGTCCTTCACCCGCTCGTCCCCCTTGAGCCGCTGGTAGGCCTTGAGCACGCGCTCCTCGTGCTTCGCGTTGGCCGCCTCGAGCTCGGCCACGCGCCGGCGGAGCTCGCCGGTGCGCTTGTCCACCTCGCCGCGCGCGCCCTCGGCCTCGCCGCGCGCCACCACCAGGTCGGTGCGCAGCCCCTCGAGCGCCCGGTCCAGCTCGGCGAGCTTCGCAGCGGCCGCGGCCGACTCGGCGCGCGCGCGCCGCGCCTCGGCCCGCGCCTCCTCGACCCGCGACTCCGCGTCTCCGGCCCGCGCCTCCGTCTCGGCGAGCCGCTCGCGCAGCGCGGCCACCTCGTCCTCCGCCACCCGCGCACGCTCCGCAGCGCGCCCGGCCTCGTCGAGGGCGGCGGCCAGATCCGCCTCCGCCACGATCGCGCGCGCCTCCACGGCGCCGCCCTCGGCGGCGGCGTCGCCGGTCGGGTCGAGGAGTCGCGCCGGCTCCGAGGCCCCGCGCTCCTCCTCGAGCTCGAGCAGCGGCGACTCCGCGGCCGTCGCGCCGTCGCCCCCGAGCGCGAGATCGAGCGCGTCGCCCGCCAGGTCCGGCGCGGGCATGGAGATCTCGTCGAAGGCGTGATCGAGCAGCGCGAGGTCGTCGTCCTCGAGCGCGGGCGCCGATCCGGGGAGCGCCTCGAGGTCGAGCGCCGCGAGCTCGGCCTCCGGCTCCACCGCCATCGCCTCGAGCCCCATCTCCTCCTCGAGCGAGACGATCTCCTCCTCGTCCTCCGCGGCCCCCGGCAGGCCCACCAGCGCATCCAGCGTCGCGAGCAGGATCTCGGGAGCGTAGGGCTTCAGGAGGTACTCGTCGGCGCGCGCCTTCAGGGTCCGGTGCTTCTCGAACGTCTCCTCGGTCGCCTCGGCGCTGGTGAGCACGAGCGGGATCGACCGGAGCGCGTCCTCCTTGCGGAGCTTCTGGCAGACGAGGTAGCCGCTCATCCCCGGGAGCTCCACGCAGAGCACCACGGCGGAGGGGGCCCACTCGCGCGCGAGGTCGAGGCCGGCCCTCCCGTCGCCGGTGACGCGCACGTCGCAGCCGCGCTCCTCGAGCGCCCGCGAGACGTCCGCGGCGAAGCTCGAGTCGTTCTCGATGAGGAGGATCTTCTTGGGCATGGGCGGGTCCCGGGCCGTCCGGGCAGCGCGGCGTGCCCGAGGCGCGCCGCTGGAAGGCCTGTTCGCGAGGCTAACCGCGCCCCGGGCCCAGGTCAAAAACGGCTGCGTGTGTGCGGAGATGGGCGCGGCCCGCTATCGGCCGTCGTCCACGTGCGCGGTCCGGACCAGCTGGAACAGCGCTTCCTCGTCGAGGTCGGACACGAGCGAGTAGACGATCTCGTCCTGCCGCCAGACCGCGACGTTGTACCCGCGCGCGTTGACCACCCGCAGCACCTGGGGACCCACACGCACCTCGCGCCCCGGCGCGTCGAAGCGGCCGTCCGGGTCGTCGACGATGAACAGCCCCGCCTCCCCGCGCGGGAGCTGGTAGCGGACGTAGGCGGCAGGCCACTCGCGCAGGTTCGACAGGCGCGCGCCCTCGATCCGGACGCCAGCCGCGGGGAAGCGCGGCAGCGCGGGCTGGAAGTCGAGCTTCCCGGCGAACCAGCCCGGCATGGCCGCCGCGTCCACCTCGAGCGGCAGCGAGCGGTGGTGCACCCGGATCGCCTCCTCGACCAGCGCGGCATCCCCCGAGTGGCTGAGGAGCACGAGCACCGCCCCGGCGCAGGCCGCCAGCGTGGCGGCCGGGATCGGCGAGAAGGCGCGGCGCCAGATGGGGCGGCGCTGCTGCCGTGACAGCGAGGCCTCGACGCGCTCGCGGAGGTGAGCGGGGGCGCGGCCGGCCTCGGCGGGCGGGGCCATGGCCTCGCGCAGCTTGGCGCGGAGCGCGGTGCGGAGCCGGCCCTGCCGCTCGGCGGTCTCGCGGCAGCGCGGGCAGGCCGCGAGGTGCGCCTCGGCCTCGGCGCGCTCACGGTCGTCGAACTCGCCGTCGAGGTACGCGTCGATCGACCGCTGCAGCTCCGTGCAGTCCATCGCGGCCATCAGCGTCGAGTCGATACGCATGCGCGCCTTCCGCCCCGCTCCCGTCAGGCCGACTTGCCGCGACGGCGCCGGTAGGACTCGAGATCGATGCTCTCGCCGTCCTCGGTCTCCTGCAGCTGGATCACCCCGGACACCACCGCGTAGCTCGCGAGCGCCTTCTGCAGGAGCCTCCGCCCGCGGTACAGCCGGCTCATCACCGTGCCCACCGGGACGTCGAGGATCTCGGCGATCTCCTTGTACGAGAACTCCTGCAGGTCGGCCAGGATCACCACCATGCGGAAGTCGATGGGCAGCGAGTCGACCGCCTTCAGGACGTCGTCGGAGAGGAGGCGATCGAAGAAGTACTGCTCGGGGTTGGCGGCGAGCTCGGCGGCCTCGCGCGAGACGAAGCGCTCGTGCACGGCGTCGCGCTCGGAGCCCTCCACGATGTTCCGCTCCTTCACCGAGCGCCGGTACCGGTTGATGAAGGTGTTGGTGAGGATCTTGAAGAGCCAGGCCCTGATGTTGGTGCCGCGCTCGAACTTGTCGAAGAAGCGGTAGGCCCGCAGGAAGGTGTCCTGGACCAGGTCCTCGGCGTCACGCTCGTTCTTGGTGAGCCGCAGCGCCGCGGAGTAGAGCGGGTCGATGTGCTTCAGCGCGAGGTCCTGGAACTCGTCGCGGGTCAGATCATTCTGGCGGAGGTCGAACATCAGCGGTCTTCGTCTCCCGTTGAGGTTTCTATACCGGACGCGACGAACCGGCTCCCGATTCCTGCCAGCTGCATCGAGAACGGCCCGGCGCCCCTGGAGATTCCCGCGCGGCGTCCGCCCGCCGGGGGGGCCGGGAGGTACACGAGCGAGCTTGCGGGAATCAGGTCGGATTCTAGCATCCTGATATCGCGGTCGCACCGCCGCGGCCCGCCAGAGTTGCCGCCACCGTGGTAAGAGGGGCCGCCCCGCACGAGCGCCCGCGGGGCCACGCCCTTACCTCGATGCAGATGCCGAGACTGCTCTTCGCCGACGACCGCGGCACGGTCTACGACCACCCCGAGCTGCTCGCCGCCGTCCGGACCGGCGACGCGATCGTCCGGCCCGCGCGAGCGGCCGCTGCCGCTGCCGGCGGGCGCCACCCTCTGCACTGCTCCCCGGCCGCCGCCCGTCGGCCTCGACCCCGCCACCGGCGCGCTCACGGTGCTGCACGAGGTGAAGGTCGGGCGCCGGCGGGTGGTCCCGCACGCGGTCGGCGCGACGCTGCCGCCCGGCTACACCCGCACGCTGCTCCCCGCCGCGGCGCGCCCGCCGCTCGCCACGCTGGAGGAGACGCCCGACGCTGCCGCAGTGGGCCTACACCGCCGCCGCGCTCGGGCCCGACGGCCCGGTGGTGTTCGCGCTCCGCACCGACCGGCGCAGCCACTGGGACCCCGCCCGCCACTCCACGCCCGACCTGCCGGGCCGCGTCGAGCGCGCTGGTCGCCACCGGGAACCCCATCTACCGCCAGCTGGCCCGCTGCGCGCTCGAGTGGCGCTGCTTCACCGCCCAGAACACCTTCTACGGCCGCGACGAGGGGGCCATCCCGTCGTCCGCCTCGTGCAACGCCGCCTGCGTGGGCTGCCTCTCCGAGCAGGACGAGGGCATGCCGCCGTCCTCGCACGAGCGGATCGCGCGGCCGCCCACCGCCGAGGAGATGGCCGACCTCGCGGTGCGCCACCTCGAGGCCGCGCACCGGCAAGCGTGATGGTCAGCTTCGGCCAGGGCTGCGAGGGCGAGCCGCTCACGCGCTGGAAGGAGATCGCGCGGGCCATCCGGCTCATCCGCGCGCGGACCCGCGCGGCACCATCCACGCGAACACCAACGGCTCGCTGCCCGGACGCGCTGGCCCGGCTGGTCGACGCCGGGCTCGACTCGGTGCGCATCTCGCTCAACAGCGCCTCGCCGGACCTCTACGCCGCCTACTACCGCCCGCAGCGGCTACGAGCTCGCCGACGTGGTGCGCGGTCGATCCGCGCTGGCGACGCCGCGCGGCGCCTACGTGGCGCTCAACCTGCTCACCTTCCCGGGCGTCACCGATCGGGCCGGCGAGGCCGAGCGGCTCTGCGCGCTGGTGGCCGACGACCGGGGTGGACCAGGTGCAGACGCGGCCGCTCGCCATCGACCCGGACGTCTACATGGCGGTGGCTCGCGCGCGGGCGCGGCGCGAGGCGGCGCGCCCATCGGGATCCCGGCGCTCGTGCGGGCGCTCAGGCGGGCCAGGCCGGGGCTGGTGGTGGGCAACTTCTCGCGCGCCCGCGGCGAGCGCGCGGCCCGGCCGGCCGCGCCGGCGGGCGCGGCGCCGCGGAGACGAGACGCGATGACGAGGGTCGAGGCCGAGCTGCCGCTGCGCAAGGACCTGGCGCGCCACCTGCGCGCCGGGCACCCGTGGGTGTTCCGCAAGGCGGTCGAGCGCGCGCCCACGCGGCTGCCGGCCGGCGCGCGTCGTGGACGTGACCGAGGACGGCCGCTTCGTGGCGCGCGGGTACTACGACCCGCACTCCGCCATCTCGGTGCGGATCCTGACCCGCGAGCCGGCCGAGGCCATCGACGCGGCGTTCTGGCGCCGGCGCGTGGCGCGCGCCGCTGGCGCTCCGCCGGGAGCTCGTCACGGCGACCACCGGCATACCGGGTGGTGCACGGCGAGGGCGACGGCCTGCCGGGCGTGGTGGTCGACCGCTACGACCGCTTCGCGGTGGTGAAGCTCTACTCGGCCGGGCTCACGCCGCACCGGGCCGAGATCGTCGAGGCGATCCGGGCCGAGGTGGAGGGGCTGGCCGGCGTGTTCGGCCGCGACGAGATCGGCCGCGACGACGACGAGGACGAGGGCGAGGGCGGCGCGGCGGCCGGGCGCGTGCTCTGGGGCGCCGAGCCGCCGGAGCGGATCGCCATCGACGAGCACGGCATGACGGTGCTGGTGGACGTGCGCCGCGGCCAGAAGACCGGCCACTTCCTCGACCAGCGCGAGAACCGGCACATGGTGCGCGAGCTGGCCCGGGGCCGCCCCGAGGCGCTCAACCTCTTCGGCTACACGGGCGGCTTCTCGGTGGCCGCGGCGCTGGGCGGCGCCGCGCCACGTGGTCTCGGTGGACGTGGACCGGGACGCCATCGCGCTCGCCCGCGAGAACTTCCGCGCCAACGGCGCTCGACCCGGCCGACCACGCCTTCGCGGCCGACGACTGCTTCGACCTGCTCGCCCGCTACAAGCGCGAGGGGCGCCGCTTCGACCTGGTGGTCTGCGATCCGCCCGCCTTCGCGAAGTCGCAGAAGGCGGTGGAGGGGGCGCTCGCCGGCTACGCCTCGCTGAACCGCGCCGCCCTGGCGGTGCTCGCGCCCGGGCGGCCTCCTCGTCACGGCGAGCTGCTCGGCGCGGGTCTCGGCGGAGCAGTTCACCGACGCGGTGAAGGAGGCCGCCTTCAAGGCCAAGGTGGACCTCGCGCTGGTGCGCGAGACCCGCCAGCCGCCGGATCACCCGGTGTCGCTCCAGTTCCGGGAGGGGCGGTACCTCAAGTGCCTGGTGCTGCGGCGGGCGGCGTAAGCCGCTGTCGTGCATGGCCGGCGTGGGACGGGTGTTCCAGGCCGGCGTAGCCGGAGAGTGGCCGGTCCGAGCAGCTGCCGGGCACACTTCGCTTCGCGAGACTGTGCCTCGGCCGGAGTTGGAGGCCGGCTGGCTAGATCGCGTCGCCCGGCGCGGGCGCCTGCTGATCCCCGCAGCCCTCCATCGTCTCCTCGAGCACGCCGGCGAGCTTCCCCTGGCGCTGGATGGTCGAGCAGCGCGTCGAGCTCCTCCCAGTGCGCGGCGGGCGCCTGCGCAGGAGCGAGCGGTAGGCGCGGAGCACGCTCTCCACCCCCGCGGTCTGGACCGCGACCCAGTCGCCGCCCTTCTTCGGGTGCTCGATCAGGAAGGCGGCCATCCCGAACACCGACTGCGCGTAGAGCTGCTTGCCGTAGCGGCTCCCGTCCTCGTCCTGCGCCAGCGCGTCGAGCGGCCCCGAGCAGCTGCGCACGCTGCACGTCCGGGATCTCCACGATCCACTGGAGCAGCCAGCGCCGGTCGCCGGCGGCGCCCGGCCCGAGCGGCTCGCGCTCGAGGCGGCGGGTGGTCTCGATGGCGCGCCGCCGCTCGGCCGGCGTGGACGGGCCGCGCGCGGCGGCGAGGGAGGGCGCGAGGGCCAGGAGCGCGAAGAGGGTGGCGGCGAGGCGGGTCACGGGGGCGTCTCCATCAGGTACCAAAGTCGATCATAACGCTGCGCACGGCGCGCGCGCCGCGTGGGGACTCAGCGCACCGGCCCCGGCGCGGTGGGGGACGGGAGGGGCCCGGGGGCGGGCGGGCGGTGGCGGCCGCCGGTCAGGGACACGACCAGGGCCATCGCCGCGAGCAGGGTGAGCCCGAGCGAGGCGGCCGCCCACAGCGCCTGGGGTAGCCGCGAGAGGCGGAAGCGCACCGAGGGATCGCTCGGGTCGCGCAGCGCCACCGCGGCGGTGGGCGGCGGGGGGACCGGGGTGGCGTTCCGGTAGGCTCGCAGCAGCAGGGCGAGCGCGATGGTCCCGGCCGCGAGCGCCCGCGCGACCTCGCCGAGCGGGGGCAGCGTCGGCGCCGGGATCGGGCACGCCCGGAGGCCAGGGCGAAGACGGAGGCGAGGCCGTTGTTCACCGAGTGGGCGATCACCGAGGTCCAGGTGGAGCCGCTCCGCCAGGCCAGCCAGCCGAAGACCACGCCGAGCAGGATCAGCGCCGGGAAGCGGACCGGGTCGAGGTGGAGCGTGGCGAACAGGAGCGCGCCCGCGCCCACCGCCACGACCGGCCCGCGCCGGATGGCGAGGGTGCGCTGGAGGTACCCGCGGAAGGCGATCTCCTCGCACACCGGCGCGAGCAGGCTCGCCACCAGCGCGATGACGACGCGCTCGCCGAGCGGCGCGTCGAAGAGCCGCCCCACGTCGAAGCGGTCGGTCCAGCCCTCCGGGATGACGTGGACCCACAGGGCCATGACCGCGTTCGCGACCAGGAACCCCGCGCCGCCCGACCAGCGCGGCGAGGCCGAGGTGCGCGCCGGCGGGGCGGTCGAGGCCGAGGTAAGGCACCGGACGCAGGTTCGACCCGAGCGCCGCCGCGACCGCGGGCAGCAGGAACACGAAGGTCTCGCTCCAGGCGAGCCCGACGGAGGGGTGGAGGGCCTGCGCCAGGAGGCCGGGGCCGAACAGGAGCACGAGCGTCCCGAAGAAGAGCAGGCCGCTCTTGTGGAAGAGCGGACCGCGGGCGGCGCGGCGCCGGGCGGCGGCCATCCGGGCGGCGGGGGTCCGGGCGCCTCGGCCCCGGGCGGCGGCGACGCGGCGGGCTCGTCCTGTCGCCGGACCGGGGGGGATGGGATCCACTGGCGGATGATAGCCCGGCGCCGGCCGGCGTGCGCCGCCCGGGGCGGCGACGGCACCCCGGCGGGCGCGGCCGCGGGTAAGATGCGCACATGGACTTCCGGAACCGGACGGTGGTGCTCTGCGTGGGCGGCGGGATCGCCGCGTACAAGGCGTGCGAGCTCGCTCGACTGGTGGTGAAGGGCCACGGCACGGTCCGGGTGGCCATGACCCCGGCGGCGACCCGCTTCGTGGGGCCGCTCACGCTTCCAGGCGCTCTCCGGCGCGCCGGTGCTGGTGGACCTGCTCGACGCCGCCGCCGAGCTCGCCTACGGCCACCTCGCAGCTCGCCCGGATGGCCGACCTGGTCATCGTCGCGCCCGCCACGGCCGACCTCCTCGCGCGCGATCCGGGCCGGGATGGCCGACGACGCGGTGACGACGACGCTCCTGGCCGCCACCTGCCCGGTGCTGCTCGCGCCGGCCATGAACACGCGCATGTGGCGGAACCCGGCGGTGCAGGAGAACCTGGCCGCGCTCCGGGCGCGGGGCTTCCACGTGGTCGGCCCGGCCGCCGGCGAGCTCGCCGACGGCGACGTGGGCGAGGGCCGGCTCGCCGACCCGGCCGAGATCGCGGCGGCGGCGGCGCGGCTGCTCGGCCGACCGCGACCTGGTCGGCCGGCGCGTGGTGGTCACCGCCGGACCGACCCGCGAGCCCATCGACCCGGTGCGCTTCATCTCGAACCCCTCGACCGGGAAGATGGGCTACGCGGTCGCGGCGGTGGCGGCGCGCCGCGGCGCCGAGGTGACCCTCGTCTCCGGCCCGACGCCACCTCGCCGACCCGCCCGGCGTGGCGGTGGTCCGCGTCGAGACGGCCGAGGAGATGGCGCGCGCGGTGGACGCCGCGGCCGGGCGCGATGGACCTCTTCGTGGGCGCGGCGGCCGTCTCCGACTACCGGCCCCGTGCCGCCGCGCCGCCAGAAGATCAAGAAGCGGCGACGCGGACGAGACGCTGGTGCTGGCCCGGACGCCCGACATCCTGGCCGGGCTGGGCGCGCGCCACGCCGGGCAGCCGGGCGCGCCGGTGCTGGTGGGCTTCGCCGCCGAGACCGAGGACGTCGTCGCGAACGCGCGGGAGAAGCTCGAGCGCAAGGGGTGCGACCTCGTGGTCGCGAACAAGGTGGGCGGCCCGGACGCCGGCTTCGGGACCGACACGAACCGCGTGTCGCTCGTGTACGCGGACCGAGCTCGCCGAGGTCGAGGGGACCAAGGAGAAGGTCGCCGAGGCGATCCTCGACTCGGATCCTCCCCGTGCTGGACGGGCGGAGATCACGGACTGCGTAGCCGGTAAGGAGCGGCCGGCGGACAGCCGCTAGGAGCGGCCGGGCACATTTCGCTGCGCGAAAGTGCCTCGGCCGGAGATCGGCGGCACGCCGGCTACGCGGCCAGCTTCGTGATCGAGTGCGGCAGGACGAGCTTCCCGTTGATGCCGCGACGGAAGCTCTGGCGCGTCTCCTGCGGCGATCTCGGCGGCGTCGCGGAAGAGGATCCGGCGCCGGGCGGTCCGCTCCTTGAGCTGCTTGCGGAGGTCCTGCGCGAGCCGGATGTTGCGCGCCCCGGTGGCGTCGGCGCGGGCGGCCTTGCTGCGCTCGCCCTCGTCGAGGAGGCCGAGGATGGACTCGACGGCGAGGTCGTTGGTCTCGATCACCAGGTCCGGCTCGAGCACCAGGTTCCGCTCCCGCGCCAGGGCGAGCCGCGAGACGTGGTGGAAGCGCGCCCACGCGCGCGCTCGCGAGCAGCGAGCGGAAGAGCTGCTTCGACACGCCGAACGGGATCACCGAGGCGCCGGTCAGCGTCCGGGCGAGGAAGTCGTCGTGGCCGCGCATCGCGCGGGTGGACACCTGCCGGGCGAGCCGCGAGAGGTCGCGGTCCATCCGCTGGTCGTAGCGGAGCTCCCAGTAGGCGTGCTTCGTGTTGGGCTTGTGGAAGGAGCCCGACCGTCTTGAACGGGACGTAGTAGTTGTGCGCGACGGTGTCGGCCGACAGGTGCGCGAGGAAGCCGAGCGCGAACGCCTGCTCGCCGCCGGGCTTCGCCTGCTTGAGCACGTTGAAGCCCACGCGCCAGTTGTGACAGTGGTACAGGTACCGGGCCATGTTCTTGCCGACCACGATGTCGGCGGCGAGCGACCCGTAGAGGAACTCGTTCCCGAAGTCCTGCAGGAGCATCCGGATGGAGGGCTGCACCGCCCCGAGGTTCCCGAGCGCCTGAGCCGAGAAGTTCAGGTGCGCGAGCGGGCCCCAGGCCTGGGCGTCGGACGGCCAGGCGAGGATGGCGACGGCGGCGGCGGCGAGAGATGCGGTGGCGAGCAGGCGCTGCAAGGTCATCGGTTGGCGGATTCTAGGAGCCGCGCCTGCGCGGTCGCAACGATAGGTGCTGGATTTTTCGAGGGTCCATGTGAGCGAGGACATACGAGTGGGGGAGCCCGTGGTGGGCGTGGCAGCGGAGCTCCTGCGCCATCTGAGCTGGCTGGAGGCGGCGGGGGTTCGTGAGCTGCCTCCTCCGCGGCTCGTTCCGACACCGCCGGCCCGAGGCCCCGGCGCCTCCCCCGGTCGACGAGAAAGGGTGCGGCAGCGAGGCGCTGCTCGGCATCCGGCGCGAGCTCGGCGACTGCACCCGCTGCAAGCTCGCGGCGCGGACGCACGCGACTGGTCTTCGGGGTGGGAAACCCGGCCGCCGAGCTGGTGTTCGTGGGCGAGGGGCCCGGCGCCGACGAGGACCGGGCAGGGAGAGCCCTTCGTCGGCCGTGCCGGCCAGCTCCTCACCCGCATGATCGAGGCGATGGGCTTCCGCCGCGAGCAGGTCTACATCGCGAACGTGGTGAAGTGCCGCCCGCCCGGCAACCGGAACCCCGAGCCCGACGAGATCGCCGCCTGCGAGCCGTTCCTCCGCGCGCAGCTCGGGGCGATCCGGCCGAAGGTGATCGTCGCGCTCGGCAAGTTCGCCGCGCAGACGCTGCTGCGCGACACGACGCCCATCACGCCGGCTGCGCGGCCGCTGGGCCGAGTACCAGGGCGTCCGGCTCATGCCCACCTTCCACCCCGCCTACCTCCTGCGCAGCCCCGAGGAGAAGAAGAAGGCGTGGGAGGACCTGCAGCTCGTGATGAAGGAGCTGGGCCAGACGCCGGGGAGGTGACCATGGCGGTGCCACAGGCGGTGCCGGGACGGGCCGGGCATGCCGGGCGCGCGGGGCTCCTCCTCGCGCTGGCGCTCGCGGCGGCGCCGGCCGCGGCACCGGCCGCGGCCCCGGCCACGCCACCGGCCACTGCTCCGGCCACGGCGCCGGCCACGGCCCGGCCACGCTCCCGCCGCGCGTGCTCGCGGCCAAGGTGGACGGGCCCATCACCGGCGGCACCGCCGAGTACCTCGGCGCGGCGCTCGCGCGGGCGCGCGCCGGCGGCTTCGCCGCGCTGCTCGTGACCCTCGACACGCCGGGCGGCCAGCTCGACGCGACCCGCGAGATCGTCCAGGCCATGCTCGCGAGCGAGGTGCCCATCGTGGTGTGGGTCGGCCCGGCGGGCGCGCGGGCCGGCTCGGCCGGGGTCTTCCTGACGCTCGCGGCCGACGTCGCGGCCATGCACCCCACCTCCAACATCGGCGCCGCCCACCCGGTCACCGGCGCCGGGCGCGACGTCGCGGAGGAGGCCGGCAAGGACATGGCGAAGAAGGTGGAGAACGACACCGCCGCCTTCGCCCGCAGCGTCGCCGGCGCCCGCGGCCGGAACGCCGACTGGGCCGAGAAGGCGGTGCGCGAGAGCGTCTCGGTGACCGCCGAGGAGGCGGTGAGGCTCAAGGTGGTCGACCTCACCGCGCCCGACGTCCCCGCGCTGCTCGCGCTGCTGGAGGGCCGGCGGGTCGGCACGGGCGCCGCGGCGCGGCCGCTGCACCTCGCGGGCGCGGTGACCGAGGACTACCCGCCCACCGTGCGGCAGCGCCTGCTCGGGTTCCTGGCCGATCCGAACGTCATGGCGCTCCTGATGCTGGTCGGGATGCTCGGGATCGGGATCGAGTTCTACCACCCGGGCGCGATCCTCCCCGGCGCTGGCCGGCGGCTTCTGCCTCTTCCTCGCCTTCCTCGCCATGCGGGTCATCCCGGTCAACGTCGGCGCGGTGCTGCTCATCGTCGCGGGGGTTGGGCTCATGATCGCCGAGGCCTTCGTGACCGCCCACGGCCTGGCGGGGCTCGGGGGCGCGGCCTGCGTGGTGATCGGGACGCTCTTCTTCGTCGACACCTCGTCGCCGGGCGACTGGTTCGACCCGGCCATGCTCGCCGTCTCCCCCTGGGTGGTGTGGCCGACGCCGGTCGCGATCGCGCTGCTGCTCGGCTTCATGGGGTGGAAGATCGTGCGGGCGCGGCGCGAGCCGCTCCAGCTCGGCGCGCCCGGGCTGGTGGGCGACGGTGGGCGAGGCGCTCTCGGACATCGACGCCACCGTCGGGGAGGCCTTCGTACACGGAGAGTACTGGCAGGCGCGCAGCGCCGCGACGATCCCGCGCGGCGCGCGGGTGCGCGTGGTGGCGGTGGAGGGGCTGGTCGTCACGGTGGTGGCCGAACCCCCCGCGAAGGGCTAGAAGAGGAGGGCGCCCGCGGCTCGGGCGCCGACGCAGTTCACGTGCGGTGACGGCCGCCGCCCGCGCGGAAGGGGAGATCGCCATGCCCGCCATCGGACTCGCCATCCCGGTCGCCCTGGTCATCCTCTGGTTCCTGTCCGGCATCCGGATCGTGAACGAGTACGAGCAGGCGGTGGTGCTGCGCCTGGGCCGCTTCTCCGGCGTCCGCACGGCCGGCCTGAAGTGGATCATCCCGTTCATCGACCGGATGATCGTGATCGACATGCGCATCACCGCGGAGCAGGTGCCGCCGCAGGACGTGATCACGCGCGACAACGTCTCCGTGAAGGTGAACGCGGTCATCTACTTCCGCGTGCTCCAGGCGGACCGGGCCTTCCTGCAGGTGACCGACTTCCTCTTCGCGACCAGCCAGTTCGCCCAGACCACGCTCCGCTCGGTGCTCGGCCAGGTGGAGCTCGACGACCTCCTCAGCCAGCGCGACAAGATCAACCGCCAGCTGCAGGAGATCATCGATCGCCACACCGAGCCCTGGGGCGTGAAGGTCACCGCGGTCGAGGTGAAGCAGGTGGACCTCCCCGAGGAGATGCGGCGCGCCATGGCCAAGCAGGCGGAGGCGGAGCGCGAGCGGCGGTCCAAGATCATCGCCGCCGAGGGCGAGTACCAGGCGGCCGAGAAGCTGGCGCAGGCGGCCGACGTCATCGCGCGCTCTCCCGGCGCCCTGCAGCTCCGCTACCTCCAGACGCTGGTGGAGATCTCGGCCGAGAAGAACTCGACCATCATCTTCCCGCTGCCGATCGACATCGTGCAGCCGTTCATGGACGCCGCCCGCGCCGCCGCGGGCCGCCTGCCCGGCCCGAAGTAGCGCTCCGGCGGGTGGGACCCTCGCTCAGCGCGCGCCCGTAGACAGGTTGACGCAGCCCGAAAGAACTCCCTATGTTCGAGGGGCCTTCGGGAACCTCGAAGATCCCCTTTCGACAGAGGTCGCCATGTCCGGTCGCGAAGTGGTCATCGTAGGGGCAGCGCGCACGCCCATCGGCTCGTTCCTCGGATCGCTCGCGGCGGTCCAGGCGCCGCGCCTCGGCGCCGTCGCCATCCGCGCCGCCCTGCAGCGCGCCGGCGTCGAGCCCACCGCGGTGGACGAGGTGGTGATGGGCAACGTCCTCCAGGCGGGCGTGGGACAGGCGCCCGCGCGCCAGGCGGCGATCTTCGCCGGCCTGCCGGAGACGACGCCGGCCTGGACGCTCAACAAGGTGTGCGGCTCCGGGCTCAAGGCGGTCATCTCCGGCGCGCAGGCCATCGCGCTCGGGGACGCCGAGGTGGTGGTGGCGGGCGGCATGGAGTCGATGTCCAACGCGCCCTACTACGACCGCGCCGCGCGGACCGGGGCGCGGATGGGCAACGTCGAGCTGGTCGACGGGATGATCCACGACGGCCTGTGGGACGCGTACGGCCAGCACCACATGGGCATCTGCGCCGAGCACTGCGCGACGACGCAGGACATCTCCCGCGCGGCGCAGGACGAGTACGCGCATCGAGTCCACCCGCCGCGCCGTCGAGGCGCAGAAGGCCGGCGCCTTCGCCGCCGAGATCGTCCCGGTCGAGCTCGAGGGGAAGAAGGGCGACAAGACGGTGGTGGCCGAGGACGAGGGTCCGAGGTCCGCCCGTCCCGAGAAGATCCCCTCGCTCAGGCCGGTCTTCAAGAAGGACGGCAGCGTCACCGCCGCCAACTCCTCCTCGATCAACGACGGCGCCGCGGCGGTGGTGCTGATGAGCGCCGAGCGCGGCCGCGCGCGAGGGGCGGACCGTGCTGGCCCGGCTGCGCGCCTGGGGCGGGGCGGCGCGGGCGCCCATCGAGTTCACCATCGCGCCGGCCGACGCGATCCGGCGGACGCTCGAGCGGGCGAAGCTCGGCACCGAGGACGTGGACCTCTGGGAGATCAACGAGGCGTTCGCGGTGGTGTCGGTCGCGAACAACCGGCTGCTCGGGCTCGACCCGAAGAGCGTGAACGTCCGCGGCGGCGCGGTGGCGCTCGGCCACCCCATCGGCGCGTCGGGCGCGCGGATCCTGGTGACCCTGCTGTACGCCATGAAGGACCTGGGCAGGAAGCGCGGCCTGGCGTCGCTCTGCATCGGCGGCGGCGAGGCGGTGGCCCTGCTGGTCGAGCGCTAGGGGACGACATGAACAAGCTCGTCGAGTCGGCCGACGCGGCCGTCGAGGACGTGAAGGACGGCGCCACCCTCATGGTGGGCGGGTTCGGCCTGTGCGGGAACCCCGAGAACCTGATCCTCGCGCTGCACCGCAAGGGCGTGAAGGACCTGACGCTCATCTCGAACAACTGCGGCACGACCGAGCTCGGGCTGGGCGTGCTGCTGCAGGCGCGGCAGATCCGGAAGATCGTCGCGTCCTACGTCGGCGAGAACAAGGAGTTCGAGCGCCAGTACCTCTCGGGCGAGCTGGAGGTCGAGCTGGTGCCCCAGGGGACGCTGGCCGAGCGGATCCGCGCCGGCGGCGCCGGGATCGGCGGCTTCTACACCGCCACCGGGGTCGGGACGCTCGTGGCGGAGGGGAAGGAGACGCGCACGCTCTCCGGCCGCGAGTACCTGCTCGAGCTGCCGCTCCACGCCGACTTCGCGCTGGTCCGGGCGTGGAAGGGCGACACCTGGGGCAACCTCGTCTACCGGAAGACCACCCGGAACTTCCAGCCGATGATGGCGGCGGCCGCGAAGGTCACCATCGCCGAGGTGGAGCAGCTGGTCGCAGCCGGGCGAGCTCGACCCGGATCAGGTGCACACGCCGAGCATCTACGTGAAGCGGCTGGTGAAGGGCGAGCGGTACGAGCGCTGGATCGAGCGGCGGACCGTCAGCCCGCGGCAGTCCTAGAGAGGAGAGAGCGATGCCCCTCACCCGCGAGCAGATCGCCAGCGCGCGTGGCCCGTGAGCTGCGCGACGGGTTCTACGTCAACCTCGGCATCGGCATGCCGACGCTGGTATCCAACTACGTCCCCCCCGGCGTGGAGGTCGTGCTCCAGTCGGAGAACGGGATCCTCGGGGTCGGTCCCTATCCGCGTCGACGGCGAGGAGGACGCGGACCTCATCAACGCCGGCAAGGAGACCGTCACGGTCGTGAAGGGCGCGGCCTTCTTCTCCTCGGCCGAGTCCTTCGCGATGATCCGCGGCGGTCACATCGACCTCGCCATCCTCGGGGCGCTCGAGGTGTCGGAGCGCGGCGATCTCGCCAACTGGCTGGTGCCCGGCAAGATGGTGAAGGGGATGGGCGGCGGGATGGACCTGGTCGCCGGCGCCCGGCGGGTGGTGGTGATGATGGACCACGCCACCAAGGACGGGAAGCCGAAGATCCTGAAGCAGTGCACGCTGCCCATCACCGGGCTGCGCTGCGTCGCGGCCATCTGCTCCGACCGCGCCTGGCTCGACGTCACCAAGGACGGGCTGGTGCTGCGCGAGCTCGCGCCCGGCGAGACGGCCGCCTCCGTCCAGGCGATCACCGAGCCGCGCCTGATCGTCGCCCCCGACCTGAAGACGATGACGGCCTGACCGCCGGCGGCGCCCGCGGACCGGCCGTCCGCGGGCGCGCCGCGTTCCCCGCGGCGTCCGGCGAGCGGGAGGGACCATGACCGCGCCGCTCTTCACGCTCACCACCGACTTCGGCGCCGGGTCCGGCTATCCCGCCCAGGTGAAGGCCGTGCTCCTCTCCGGCGCCGCCGACGCGCGCATCGTCGACGTCACCCACGAGGTCCCGCCGTTCGACGTGCTGGCCGGCGCCCTCGCGCTCGAGGCCTGCCTGCCCTGGTTCCCGGCGGACGCCATCCACCTCGCGGTGGTGGATCCCGGGGTCGGGACGCCGCGGCGCGGGCTCTGCGTCGTCGATCGGGAGGGGCGGCGGCTGCTCGGCCCGGACAACGGGATCCTCACGCCGTTCCTCCCCGGCGCGCGCGTCCACGCGCTCTCGGCGACGCCCGGGGGCGCGCTCCCGGCGCCGCGGAGCGCCACCTTCCACGGGCGCGACCTGTTCGCCCCGGCCGCCCTGGTCCTCGCCCGCGGCGGCGCGCCCGGGGATCTCGGGCCCGAGGTGACCGATCCGGTGCTGCTGGACTGGCCGGTCGCCGAGCTCCGGGAGCACGAGATCCGGGGCGTCACGCTCGGCGCCGACCGCTTCGGCAACCTCGTCACGTCGGTGCGCGCGGCCGACCTCGGGGAGGCGACCGTCGAGGCCGCCATCGCCGGGGGCCTCGCCGCCCGCTGGGTCCGGACCTTCGGGGAGGGCCGGCCGGGCGAGCTCCTGGCCATGGTGGGGAGCGGCGGCCGGGTCGAGATCGCCGTGCGCGAGGGAAGCGCCGCGGGGCGGCTCGGCGCCGTGCGCGGCCTGCCCGTGAGGCTCGTCCTTGGCCGCCCCGATAGCGCCTGCTAGAGTTTTTCGAGGATGACCACGGAGGCCCCCAAGCGGCGCGCCGCGCGCCTCCACCACGAGATCCCGGTGGCCTACCGGAGCGTGGGGACCTTCCTCACCGACTGGGCCACCAACATCAGCCAGGGCGGGCTCTTCATCAACACCCGCGCGCCGCTGCCGGTCGGGACCACCGTGCGGATCCTGATCCAGCTGCCCGGCTCCTCGTTCCCGCACGACCTGCAGGGACGCGTCACCCGCACCGCCCTGTTCGGCAACAGCGCCAACCAGGTGCCGGGGATGGGGATTGAGTTCACCTCGCTCGACGAGGCGCGGAGGCGGGAGCTCGAGCTCTTCGTCGAGCGCCTGCGGCGCGACCTCGACGAGGTCTGACGGCCGCTGCGGGCGGGCAGCCCGCGTGCTACACCGCACCCCGTGCGCATCCCGGTGACGATCGAGGGGCTCGCCTCCGGCGGCGAGGGGGTCGGGCGCGCGGGGACGCGCCCCGTGTTCGTGCCGTGGACCGCCCCCGGCGACCGGGCGCTCGTCGAGGTCGCCGCGGGCGAGGGCCCCGCGCATGCCACCCTGATCGCGATCGAGGCGCCGGGGGAGGAGCGGGTCGCGCCGCCGTGCCGCCACTTCGGCCCGGGGAGCGAGGCCGAGCCCGGTCTCCCCGACCGCGCCTGCGGCGGGTGCGAGTGGCTGCACGTCGCCTACGCCGCGCAGCTCGCCGCGAAGGAGCGCACGCTCCACGAGGCGCTCCGGCGGATCGGCAAGCTCGAGCCGGGCACCTACCAGGCCCGCCCCATCGTCCCGTCCCCCTCGCCGCTCCGGTACCGCTCGCGAGCCAAGTTCCACCTCGATCGCGAGAGCGGCCGGCTGGCCTTCTTCCGGCGCCGCTCGCACGCGCCGGTGCGGCTCCGCGAGTGCCACCTGCTCGTCCCCGGCCTCGACGCCCTCCGCGAGGCGCTCGGGCCGGCGCTGGTCGCGGCGCGCCTCCTGCCGCGCGAGGTCGCGCTCGAGTGGTCGGACCAGGCCGGCCGGGGGGCCGCGGCGCTGCTCCTTCCGTCCACCGCGGGGGACGCGCGCGGCCGGGCCGAGGCGCTGCTCGGCGCGCTGCCCGCGCTCGCGGGGGTGGTGCTGCAGGCCGAGGGGACGGCGCCGTCGCTGGTCGGGGAGCCGGTCCTGCGCCACGCCCGCGTCCCTGGCCGCCCCGAGGCCGGCCTGCAGCGCTCGCGCCCCGACGTCTTCCAGCAGGCGAACCGCGGCGCCAACGCGCTCCTGGTGGAGGCGGCGCTCGACCTGCTCGCCCCCGCCGGCGAGGACGTGCTCGAGCTGTTCTGCGGCGCCGGCAACTTCACGGCCGCGCTGGTGGACCGGGCCCGCTCGGTCGCGGCCATCGAGGTGCAGGGTCCATCGCTCGACCTCGCGCGCGCCGATCTGGACGGCCGGGCCGTGCGCTTCTTCGCGGGCGACGCGCTCGCGCTGGCGCGCGCCTTCGCGCGGGAGACCGGCCCCGGCGCGCGGCGGTTCGGGGCGGCGCTGCTCGACCCCCCGCGGGAGGGCGCCCGCGGGATCGGCCCGGCGCTGCGCGACCTGGGGGTGCCGCGGGCGGTCTACGTCTCGTGTGATCCGGCCACCCTGGCCCGCGACCTGCGCGCCTGCGCCGAGGCCGGCTACCGGGTCGCCGCGGTCGTGCCGGTCGACATGTTCCCCCAGACGCACCACGTCGAGGGGGTCGCGCTGATCGAGCGGCGCTGACTCCTCGACCTCGCGCGACCTGGGCCGCGCTACGCTCGGGGCGAACGGCCGGCGCCACCGACGGCTCTTCATGGACTTCGCGCGGCCTCGCGCGCGCTCGCGCTCGGGACGACGGCAGGTGCTCCCGGCGCCTCGTCGCGCGTCGCCGCGCGGCCTCCTGCCGCGCTCCGCCGACGTGGATCCGGCGCCATACTCGGGTGGCGGTGGTGACGTCGCGGTGACAGGAGAGGGAGAGGCTCCGCCGAGCACCCCGAGCGCCTCGCATGACCACCGAGCTCCAGCCGAAGCTTCCCATGATCCGGTATCCCTTCCGGACGCTGCCCGCCCTGGCGGAGCACAGCGCCCGGCGCGTGCCGGACCGGGTCTTCATCCGGTGGATCGACCCCGGCCGCCCCGACGCGCCGCCGCGCGAGATCACCTTCGCCGGGTTCCGCGCCGGGATCGCGCGGGCCGCGGCGTTCCTGCGCGCGGCCGGCGTCGGTCCGGGTGACCGCGTCCTCCTCGTCGCGGAGAACGCGCCGGAGTGGCAGATGGTGGCGCTCGGCGCCCAGCTGCTCCGGGCCGAGCCGGCCGGGGTCTTCGCGAGCCTCTCGCCGGAGTCGACGCAGGCCATCGCGCGCCGGGTGCGGCCGCGGGCGGCGCTCCTCTCCGCGGCGGCGTGGGAGAAGCTCGGGCCGGTGGCGGCCGAGCTCGCGGCGAGCGGCCTCGCCGCGGTGGCGCTCGCCGACGGCGCGCGCGCGGCGCAGCGGGCGCCGCCCGCCGGACTCCGGCTGGTCCCGCTGGCCGAGGCCACAGGCGAGGGCGCGCCGGCGCTGCCCGACGCCGAGGCGGCGGCCCTCGCCGCCGCGGTGGGCGAGGAGGATCCGTTCCTGCTGCTCTTCACGAGCGGCACGACCGGCCGGCCGAAGGGCGTCCGTCTCCCGCAGCGGACCATGGTCCACGCCATCGAGGGCGGCACCGTCGCCACCGGCGTGACCGAGGAGGACCTGGGGCTGCACTTCCTGCCCTTCGCTCACGTGGCGGGACACGCCCAGTTCACGCTGGCCCTGGCGCAGGGGCACGGGCTCGCGATGGTGGGGCGCCGCGAGGACCTCGAGCGCGGGTTCGCGCTCCACCCGACCTACGTGTTCTCGGTGCCGCTGGTCTACGACAAGGTGAAGGGCGCCGTGGAGGCGCGGCTGGACGCGCTCCCCGGCCCGCTCCGCCGGCTGGCCAGGGCCTCGCTCGAGGCGGCCGCCCGGGTCCGGGTGGAAGGGTCGCGCCTGGGCGCCGATCGCATCCTCACCCGCGTCGCCGATCGACTGGTGGGCCGCGCCGTGCGGGCCCGCATGGGCGGCCGGATCCGCGGGCTGTTCGCCGGGGGCGCGCCCCCGTCGCCCGGGCTGTTCCGCTTCTTCGAGGCGCTCGGCATCCCCATGGTCGAGCTGTACGGGATGAGCGAGACCGCGGGGCTCATCTCGTCGAACCTCTTCACCGGCCCGCGGCGCGCCGGGAGCGCGGGCCTGGTCACCCCCGATCACGAGCTCCGCTTCGAAGCGGACGGCGAGCTCCTGGTGCGCGGGCCGCTCCTCTTCTCCGGCTACCTCGAGCGGGAGGACGGGCAGGGGTCCTTCACCGACGACGGGTACTTCCGGACCGGGGACCTCGGCCGCCTGGAGGCGGACGGCCAGCTCCGCATCGAGGGACGGAAGAAGAGCGTGATGGTCCTCTCCACCGGGAAGAAGGTGACGCCCGAGCCGATCGAGCAGGTCATCGCCTCGACCCGGCCGTTCGAGGGGGCGGTGCTGCTCGGGGAGGGGCGGCCCTTCGTGGCGGCGGCGGTCTTCGTCGCCAGGGAGGAGCTGGCCCGGCTCGCCGAGGCGGGCAAGGACGCCGCGGTGGAGCTGCTCCCGAGCGTCCGCGCCGCCCTCTCCGCCTTCAGCGACTTCGAGAAGCCGAAGCGCCTGCTGGTGATCCCCGGCGCCCCGCAGGACCACCCGGCGCTCGTCACGCCCACGCTCAAGGTGAAGCGCGACGCGCTGGTCGCCTTCCTCGGCCCGTCGCTCGCGAGCGTGTACGGGGGGTAGCCACCGGCATTCCCTCAGCTGGTGGCCGCCGGCCCGGCGGAGGCCGTCCGGATCGCCTCGAGCCGCTCGACCAGGGTCGGGTGGCTGTAGTGCCAGGCGCTGTACCAGGGGTGCGGGTCCGGGTTCGCCAGGTTCTCGCGGTTGAGCCGGACCAGGGCCTCGGCCAGCGCCTCGGGCGCCCGGGCCAGCCGCACGGCGTAGCGGTCGGCCTGGTACTCGTGCCGCCTGGAGAGGGCCGCCCCGAGCGGCGACAGCCAGAACACGAAGGCGCCGCCTCCCAGGGCGAACAGGGCCACCGCCCCGTGGAGCGTCGGGGCCGGGAAGCCGAAGGCGGCGTGGAGCGGCGGCCAGGGGACCAGCCACGCGAGGACGCGCAGCATCACGAACGTCCCCGCCAGCGAGAGCGCGAGGCCGCGGTGGACGTGGTGCTTCCGGTAGTGGCCGATCTCGTGCGCCAGCACGCTCGCCGCCTCGTCCACGCTCATGTTCTCCACCAGCGTGTCGAAGAGGACGATCCGCGGGCGGAAGAGGCCGGTGAAGTACGCGTTCGAGTGGCCGGAGCGGCGCGAGGCGTCCATCTGGTAGAGCCCGCGGTTCGCGAAGCCGGCCTCCGCCGCGAGCGCCTCGAGCCGGGCGCGCAGCGCCCCGTCGGGCAGCGGCTCGAACCGGTTGAAGAGCGGGGCGATCAGGGCCGGCCAGGCCCAGGCGAGCAGCACCTGCACCGCCACCAGGAAGCCGAACAGCCAGATCCACCAGCGCGGCCCGGTGAAGCGCATGAAGGCGTGGACCGCGTAGAGGAGCGGCACGCCGAGCGCGAGCTGGAGCGCGAGCCCCTTCACCCGGTCGAGGGCCCAGAGCCTCGGGGTGGTCCGGTTGAAGCCGAAGCGCGCCTCGATCACGAAGGTGCGCCAGACGGAGAAGGGGATCGACGCGGCCGTCCCGGCCAGGGAGAGGAGCAGCAGGTAGGCGACGAACAGGTGCGCCCCGGCCAGCCCCGCGGCGCGCAGCGCGCGGTCGAGCCAGGGGAGCACGCCGGAGAAGAGGACGACGAGCGTGACGGCGGCCGAGATCAGGTCCCGCGCCAGCGCCAGCCGGCCGTTCGCGAGGGTGTAGGCGCGGCTCCGCTCGGCCACCTCGACCGCCACCCTGCCGGCGAGCGAGGCCGGGACGCCCCGCGCCCGCGCGGTGTGGCGGAGGTTCACGACGAGGAGCGCGGTCTCCACCGCGAGCTGCGCCGCGAAGAAGGCGAGGAACGCCGGCACGATCCAGGAGCCCATGCCGGTGCGTCATACACCGCCCGCGCGCCCGGCGCAGCCGGGCCGGTCCCGCGCGGTCCCCCGGATTCCGCCGCGACCGGCGGCGCGGGCGCGGTTAGGCTCTCCCCGTGGACGTCCCGATCGCAGCGCTCGCGCACCTGCTCCGCCAGAACGGCGTGCGCGTCTCGCCGGCCGAGGTGGTCGACGCCGTCGCGGCCGGCGCGCTGGTGGGGGTGGAGGACCGCGCCGGCTTCCGGGCCGCGCTCCGCTCCACGCTGGTGAAGCGGGCCGCCGACGTCCCGGTGTTCGACGCGCTGTTCGAGCTCTCCTTCTCGCGCCTGGGGCGGCTGCTCGAGGGGTTCGAGCGGGGGCTGGTGGAGGAGCTCCGCGCGCAGGGGCTGCTCGAGGGGGACGACCTCGAGATGATCGCGTGGACGCTCGCGCAGCGCGCCGACGGCCTCGGGGCGCTGGCCCGGGCGGCGCTGCAGGGCGACGCCGCGCTCCTGGCACGGCTGCTCCGCGGGGCGGCGCTCCAGCTCGACTTCTCCGCGCTCTCGAGCGCGGGCGCGACCGGCTTCCAGGCGCGGCGGCTCCTGGCCGCCGCCGGCGGCGCGAGGCTGGCCGGGGATCTCGCCGCGCTCGAGGCTGAGCTCCGGGAGCGCGGGCTCGAGGCGCGCAAGGTGCAGCTCGTGGCGGAGCGGCTCGACGCGGCCCTGCGCAAGGTGGAGGACGCGGCGCGGCGCTGGGCCGAGCTCGAGGGCGGGGCGCGCACGCTCCGCCGCCGCGAGGAGGCGCGGCGCGGCCTCCTCGCGCCCGTCTCGCCGGACGAGCGCGCCCGCACCGAGGCCGCGGTGCGGCGGCTGGCGGAGCGGCTCCGGGCCCGGCTCCGGCGCCAGGAGCGGACGCGCCGGCGCGGCGCGCTGGCGGTGCGGCGGACCCTCCGCCGGAACCTCGGGCTGGGCGGCCTCCCGGCCCGGCTCGTCTTTCGCCGCCGCCGGCCGCAGCGGCCGGACGTGGTGGTGCTCTGCGACGTCTCGGAGTCGGTCCGCCACGTGACCCGGCTGATGCTCCTCTTCCTCTACACGCTGCAGAGCCTCTTCACCCGCGTCCGCACCTTCGTCTTCGTCTCCGACCTGGCCGAGGTCACCCGGGTCCTCGCGGAGGAGCGCGACCCCGCCCGCGCCGCCGACCTGGCGGTGGCCGCCCGCGCGGTGAGCCTGGCGGCCAACTCGAACTACGGACGGGCGCTGCGCACCTTCCACCGCGACTTCCTCGGGGCGGTGACCCGGCGCACCACCGTGCTCGTCATCGGGGACGGCCGGAACAACTACAATCCGCCGGAGGCGTGGGCGCTCGACGAGCTCCGCCGGCGCGCGCGCCGCGTGCTCTGGATCTGCCCGGAGCCGCGCGAGGCCTGGGGGAGCGGCGACAGCGAGCTGCCGCTCTACGCCTCCTGCTGCGACCGGGTGGCGTCCGTCACCACGCTGGCAGAGCTGGAGGGCGTGGCCGACGCGCTGGTCCCGCGGGGGTAGCCGGCCGGTGCGCAGCCGGCAAGGAGCGGCCGGGCACACTTCGCTTCGCGAACTGTGCCTCGGCCGGAACTTGGAACGCCGGCTGGTGCCTCGGCCGGTTCTTTGAAGGGCCGGCTGGTGGCTCGGCCGGATGCTGGAGGCCGGCTGGTTGACTCGAGCCCCCCCGGTTCCTTAGTTTCCGCCCGCCGTGTCCGACCTCGTGTCCCTCGCCAGGAAGCCCCCCGCCGCCGGCTCGCCGGGGGCCGCGCCCGTCCGCAAGGTGTTCGTCCACACCTTCGGCTGCCAGATGAACGAGTCCGACTCGGATCGGATGGTCGAGCTGCTCGGGCGCCACGCCTTCGTCCGCGTCGCGAGCGCCGACGAGGCGGACCTCATCCTCCTCAACACCTGCGCGGTGCGGGAGAAGGCCGAGCAGAAGCTGCTCTCCGCGCTCGGGCGGTACCGCGAGGTGAAGGCCCGGCGGGGCGCGCTCATCGCCGTCTCGGGCTGCGTCGCCCAGCAGGAGAAGGACCGCCTGCTCGCCCGCGTGCCGTACGTGGACTTCGTCTTCGGCCCGGACAACATCGGCCGGCTCCCCGAGATGCTGGACCGGGCCGGCGGCCGCGAGCGGTTCGCCGAGACCGGCTGGATGGACTCCGAGGAGTACGTCTTCCCCCGCGCCGACCCCGAGGCGGCGCGCGGGCGGGTCACCGCCTTCGTCACCGCGATGAAGGGCTGCGACAACGTCTGCGCCTTCTGCATCGTCCCGCACACCCGCGGCCGCGAGGTCTCGCGGCCGTACCCGGACCTCCTGGCCGAGTGCGCCGCGCTGGCCGCGGTGGGCGTGCGGGAGGTGACGCTCATCGGCCAGAACGTGAACTCGTACGCGGGCGGCTGCACCTTCGCCGAGCTCCTGCGCCGGGTGGCCGCGGTCCCGGGGATCGCCCGGATCCGCTTCACCACCAGCCACCCCCACGACCTCTCCGACGCGCTCGTCGAGGTGTTCCGCGACGAGCCGAAGGTGATGCCGCACTTCCACCTGCCGGTGCAGTCCGGCTCGGACGCGGTGCTGGCCCGGATGCGCCGCGACTACGGGGTGGACGGCTACCTCGAGCGCTTCGATCGGCTGACGGCCGCCCGCCCCGGCATCGCCATCACGACCGACTTCATCGTGGGCTTCCCGGGCGAGACCGAGGCCGACTTCGAGGCGTCGCTGCGGCTGCTCGCGCGGGCCCGCTTCGAGCAGAGCTTCAGCTTCGTCTTCAGCGCCCGGCCGCACACCATCGCGGGCCAGCGGATCGGCTCGTCGCCCGAGTGGCGAGAGGTGCCCCGCGAGGTGGCGGTGGCGCGCCTCGAGCGGCTGCTGGCGGTGCAGCGCCGGATCGCCGCCGAGATCCTGGCGGGCGAGCTGGGCCGGGAGGTGGAGGTGCTGGTCGAGGGCCCCTCCGACGAGCCGGGCGAGCGGCTCGGGCGGACGCCCGAGAACCGGGTGCTGCACCTCGCCGCCGACGAGGCGGCCGCCCCCGCCGGCGCGCTGGTGCGCGCCCGCGTGACGCGCGCGGGCGGCAGCTCGCTCTCCGGCGTGCTCTCATGAGCGCCCCGGCGCCGGCCGCCGCCGCGGTCGGGTGGTCCCGCTCGGTGCGGACCCGGCGGCTGGTGGCCGGCGCGCTCGCGGCGGGCTGGGCCGGCCTGGTCTTCTGGCTCTCCTCCCGTCCGGAGCTGCCGTTCTCGATCACCCTGGTCGCGGGGACCGACAAGCTCGCGCACGCCGGGGCCTACACGGTGCTCGGCGCGCTCCTCACCGTCGCCACCGCGGGGGCCCGGTTCTCGGGGCGGCGCGCGGTGGTGATCGCGGCGGCGCTGGCCAGCCTCTACGGCGTGAGCGACGAGCTTCACCAGGCGTTCGTGCCCGGGCGCGAGACCTCGGCGGGCGACTGGGTCGCCGACACGGTCGGCGCGCTGGCGGGCGCGGCGCTGGCGGCCGCCGCCCTGCGGCGCCGGGGCGGCACGGGCTGAGACCGCCGGGCGCGACCGCGCGCGCGGTTCACGAACGGCCCCCGATGGTCTACGATCCGCGCTCCATGGCGATCATCTTGCCGTTCGGTGGGAAAGCGCCGCGCCTCGATCCGACCGTCTTCACCGCGGCGGGGAGCGTGGTGACGGGCGACGTCGAGATCGGGGAGGGCTCCTCGCTCTGGTTCGGCACGGTCGTGCGCGGCGACGTGAACTACGTCCGGATCGGCGCGCGCACCAACGTCCAGGATCAGTCGGTGGTGCACGTCACCACCGGCACCGCGCCGACGGTGATCGGCGACGACGTCACCATCGGCCACCGCGCGGTGCTCCACGGCTGCACCGTGAAGGACCGCTGCCTGGTGGGCATCGGCGCCATCGTGCTCGACGGCGCGGTGGTGGGGCCGGACGCCATGATCGGCGCCGGGGCGCTGGTGCCGCCCGGCGCGGTGGTGCCGCCCGGCACGCTGGTGATGGGCTCGCCGGCCCGGCCAAAGCGCGACCTCACGCCGGAGGAGGTGGCGTTCCTGCGCACGAGCGCGGCGCGCTACGTGACCTACGCGGCGCAGTACCGGCGGGAAGGGCTGGCCGGCCGATGACGCCGCTCGAGACGCTGCAGCGGTCGCCGCTCTTCCGGGACCTCACCGAGACCGGCCTGCGCATCTTCGCCGGGATGGCCCGCGAGCGGACCCTGGCGGCCGGCGCCCCGCTCTTCCTCGAGAACACGGCGGGCGAGTCGCTCTTCATCGTCCGATCGGGCACCGTGCGGATCACGCAGCGCGTCGCGGGCGCGGAGCGGGAGCTGGCGCTCCTCGGTCCGGGCGAGCACCTCGGGGCGGTCTCGCTGCTGGCGCGGACCGTCCGGCTGGTCACGGCGGTGGCGGCCACGCCGTGCGAGGTGCTGGAGCTCACCCAGCCCGACTTCGTGGCGCTCCAGCCGGAGAAGCCGCAGGCCTGCCTGAAGGTCGCCGTCGCCATCGCGGTGGACCTGGCCACCCGGGTCGCCGAGAATCGCGACGTGCTGCGAGAGCTGCCGGCGGCGGCTCGGTGAGGGGGCGGGAGCCGCCGGCCGGGCGCCCGGGAGTGTTGCGCCCGGGTCCGAGGTTCCGGTACGAAGCCGTCCGCCCCCGCGCGCCAGCCGAGGACCGGCGTGACGGGCGGGTGGACATGCGGTAAGCCGGAGCCGGAGGAGCGCAGGGACCGCGGATGCTCGAAAGCCTGGTCGAACTCCTCGGCGGTCACTCGCTCCACGTCGGCTACGCCTTCGTCTTCGTGATCCTCGTGCTGTGCGGCTTCGGCCTGCCCATGCCCGAGGACGTGGTGCTGGTGACCGGCGGCGTCCTGGCCTGGCTGGCCTCCGACCTCGAGGTCGCCAGCGTGAGGGCGATGATCGCGGACCGCGGCCTGCTCGTGATGGTGGGGGTGGGGCTGGCCGGGATCCTGGCGGGCGACTCGATCATCTTCCTGGCCGGGCGGACCTTCGGCGCGCGGGTGGCGGACTTCCGGCCGCTCCGGCGGGTGATCACGCCGGCCAAGCTCGAGAAGGTCGAGAAGCTGATGCGGCGTCGCGGCAACGTGGTGGTGATGGTCGCCCGCTTCCTCCCCGGCCTGCGGGCCCCCACCTACTTCACGGCCGGGCACGCGCGCCTCCCGTACTGGGAGTTCCTCGTCTTCGACGGAGTCGCGGCCCTGGTGTCGGCGCCGCTCTGGGTGTGCATCGGGTTCTACTTCGGGTCGAACATCGAGCAGGCCGCGCACCTGGCGGCCCGCTTCAGCCACTACATCCTCTTCGCCGTGGTGGTGGTGCTGCTCGGCCTCTTCCTCAGGTGGCTGCAGGCCCGTCGCGCCGCGGCGGACGCGCCGGCGGCGGAGGCCGATCAGGACTAGCGGGCGGGGGTCCGACGGGCCGGTCGCCGCGCGAAACCGGCGGCTTTCCGCCCGGCCGGAGGGCCGCCTTGACGGCTCCGGAGGCGGTCGCTATACGTCCGCATGCTCAACCGCGACGATCTCAGGCTGGCGCTGACGTTCGATGACGTCCTGCTCCTCCCGGCCGAGTCGGACGTGCTCCCGAAGTCGGTCGAGACGTCGACCCGCCTCACCCGCAACATCCACCTCAACATCCCCATCGTCTCGGCCGCCATGGACACGGTGACCGAGGCGCGCATGGCCATCGCCATGGCGGCGGTGGGCGGCCTCGGGTTCATCCACAAGAACCTGACCGTCGAGGAGCAGGCCGCCGAGGTGGTGAAGGTCAAGAAGTACGAGTCGGCGGTGGTGAGCGACCCCATCACCATCGAGCCCGAGGCGCCGCTGCACCGCGCCGTGAAGCTCATGCTCGACAACGGGATCAGCGGCATCCCGGTGGTGCAGCGGGGCCGGCTGGTCGGCATCCTCACCAACCGCGACCTCCGCTTCGAGAAGAACCTGGAGCAGCGCGTCGAGCAGGTGATGACCCGCGAGCTCGTCACGGCGCGCGAGGGCGTCACCATCGAGCAGGCGAAGGACCTCCTCCACAAGCACCGGATCGAGAAGCTGCTGGTGGTGAACGAGGCCTTCGAGCTCCGCGGCCTCGTCACCATCAAGGACATCGAGAAGATCCAGAAGCACCCGAACGCCGCCAAGGACCGCCTGGGCCGGCTGCTGTGCGGCGCCGCCGTCGGCGTCGGTCCGGATCGCGAGGCCCGGGTCCAGGCGCTGGTGAAGGCGGGCGTGGACGTGATCGCGGTCGACACCGCCCACGGCGCCCACCGCGACGTGCTGGAGGCGGTGCGGGCCACCCGCGCGGCCTTCCCCGGCGTGGAGCTGGTGGCCGGCAACGTCGCGACCGCCGAGGCCACCGAGGCGCTCTGCAAGGCCGGCGTCGACGCGGTCAAGGTCGGGATCGGGCCGGGCTCGATCTGCACCACCCGGGTGGTCGCCGGCGTGGGCGTCCCGCAGATCACCGCGGTGGACGACTGCGCCCGCGTCGCCGACAGGTTCGGCATCCCGGTGATCTCGGACGGCGGCGTCAAGTACTCGGGCGACATGGTGAAGGCGCTCGCCGCCGGCGCGTCGTCGGTGATGATCGGGTCGCTCCTGGCCGGCACCGAGGAGGCGCCCGGCGAGGTGATCCTGTACCAGGGGCGCAGCTACAAGTCGTACCGGGGCATGGGCTCCATCGGCGCGATGAAGAAGGGCTCCAAGGACCGCTACTTCCAGGGCGAGGTCTCCGAGACCGACAAGCTCGTCCCCGAGGGGATCGAGGGGCGCGTGCCGTACAAGGGCACCGTGGAGATGAACCTGTACCAGCTGGTGGGCGGGCTCCGCAGCGGCATGGGCTACGTCGGCTGCAAGAGCATCTCGGAGCTGCGGGTGAAGGCGCGCTTCGTCCGCATCTCCGCCTCCGGGCTGCGCGAGAGCCACGTGCACGACGTGATCATCACGCAGGAGGCGCCGAACTACCGGGTGGACTGACCGCCCCGGATCATCTCGGCCGCTCGCCTCCACGGGTCCGGGGCGGGCGGCCTCGTTCTTTCAGCCGGCCGGTGGGCCGGCACCGACGGACCTTCTGCGAGGCGAGCGCGTGAGCCTGGACATCCACTCCGAAAAGATCCTGATCCTCGACTTCGGCTCGCAGTACACCCAGCTCATCGCGCGCCGGCTGCGCGAGCTCGGCGTCTACTGCGAGATCCACCCGTGCACCGCGAGCGCGGAGGCCATCCGCGCCTTCCGCCCCCGGGGCGTCGTCCTCTCCGGCGGGCCCGCCTCGGTGCTGGCCGAGGGGAGCCCGCGCGCCGACCGGGTGGTCTTCGAGCTGGGCGTGCCAGTCCTCGGCATCTGCTACGGCCTCCAGGTGATGGCCCACGAGCTGGGCGGCAAGGTCGACAGGGCCGCCCACCGCGAGTTCGGCCCGGCCGCCATCGAGGTGAAGGGCACCTCGCCGCTGTTCCAGGGGCTGCCGGCCACCCTCGACGTGTGGATGAGCCACGGCGACCGGGTGGAGGCGCTGCCGCCGGGGTTCGAGCCCATCGCCGCCACCGCCTCCTCGCCCTACGCCGCGGTGGAGGACCGCCGCCGCCGGTTCTTCGCGGTGCAGTTCCACCCGGAGGTGGTCCACACCCCGCGCGGCGCCGACGTGCTCCGGAACTTCGCGTACGGCGTGTGCGGCTGCTCCGGCGCCTGGTCGATGCGCGCCTACGTGGACGTGGCCATCGAGCAGATCCGGGCGCAGGTGAAGGACGGCCACGTCATCTGCGCGCTCTCGGGCGGGGTGGACTCCGCGGTGGCCGCGCTGCTGGTCCACCGCGCCATCGGCGACCGCCTCCGCTGCATCTTCGTGGACAACGGCGTCCTGCGCGCCGACGAGCGGGCCCAGGTCGAGGACGTGTTCGGCCGGATGTTCCACCTGCCGCTCGTGACGGTGGACGCGTCGCGGCGCTTCCTCACGCGGCTGGCCGGGGTCACCGATCCCGAGCAGAAGCGGAAGATCATCGGCCGCGAGTTCATCGCCGTGTTCGAGGAGGAGGTCGAGCGGCTGGCCGAGCACGGCGAGCGGGCCGAGTTCCTGGTCCAGGGCACGCTCTATCCGGACGTGATCGAGTCGGTCTCGTTCAAGGGGCCCTCCGCCACCATCAAGAGCCACCACAACGTCGGCGGCCTGCCGGAGGTGATGAAGCTCGGGCTGGTGGAGCCGCTCCGCGAGCTCTTCAAGGACGAGGTGCGCCGGCTCGGGCTCGAGCTCGGGCTGCCCCCCGCCATCGTGCAGCGCCAGCCGTTCCCGGGCCCCGGGCTCGCCATCCGCATCCTCGGCGAGGTCACCGAGGAGCGGCTCGCGGTCCTGCGCAGGGCCGACGTGATCGTGCAGGAGGAGATCCGCGACGCCGGGCTCTACGAGCGGCTCTGGCAGGCGTTCGCGGTGCTCCTCCCTGTGCGCAGCGTGGGGGTGATGGGCGACGAGCGCACCTACGAGGCCACCTGCGCCGTGCGCGCGGTGGAGTCCACCGACGGCATGACCGGCGACTGGGCCCGGCTCCCGTACGAGCTGCTGGGGCGCATCTCGTCGCGGATCATCAACGAGGTGCGCGGCATCAACCGCGTCGTGTACGACATCTCGTCGAAGCCGCCGGCCACCATCGAGTGGGAGTAGGTGGGCGCTCCGGAGCGCCTCGGCGACCACGCACTTTCAGTGGTCACGTCGTTTGCGTGCGGGACGAACGCGGCTATCATCGCGCCGGACTGGAGGTCCACGATGGCGCGTTCGCTTCCCCTCCGCGCCCTGCTGCCGCTGGCGATCGTCGCCGTGGCCGGGTGCCAGGACTACAACTTCAATCCCGTCGGGCACTGCCTGATCCAGCCCGGCACCGAGCGCGTGCAGCTCTCGAACCTCTCCACCGCCGACGTGCTGTTCGTGGTGGACGACTCGGGGTCGATGGGAGGCGAGCAGGAGAAGCTGGCCCAGAACTTCGCGGCCTTCATCGCCAACCTCGACCAGACCAACCTGACGCGCCGCACCGCCGGGCTCGAGCCGATCGACTTCCACGTCGCGGTCACCACCACCTCGGTCTTCTACAACGGCGCCACCGCCGCCACGACCTGCCGGAGCGACTGCCCCGGCGCCGCCGGCAGCCTGGTCTGCTGCGAGACCACCTCGACCGGCGACGCGCCGGTCAAGGTCGCGAAGCGCTGCGCCGCCAGCAGCGAGTGCGGCGGCCTCGAGTGTCGCACCGACTGCGCCGGCCTCCTCGGCGAGAGCGTCTGCTGCGACGCGACCACCAAGGTCGCCCCCACGAGCGAGGCGCTCTCCTGCGCGACGGCGAATGCGCCCTGCGGCGCCCTCGACACGCACTTCCGGTTCGACGGCCTGTGCGCGCCGGGCAACGCGACGGCCGACGCCTACTACCCGCACGGCTCGTTCGTCGGCCTCGGGGACAACCCGCGGGTGCTCCACTTCGACAAGGAGCTCTACCCCGCGATCGACGCCGCCGGGCAGCCGATCCGCGACGGCGCGCTCCCCGCCTGCAGCGACGGGAGCAAGATCTGCAACCGGCAGGGGTACACCGCGACCCAGCTGAAGAACTGGTTCGTCGTCGCCGACCACGGGCGGCGGCTGGTCGGGCAACGTGATCGCCGGCACCTGCGGCTCGGGCCAGGAGCAGGGGCTCCAGGCGGCGAAGCTGGCGGTGCAGAAGGCCGTCGAGGGCAAGCAGCTCGACACCCGCAACGCGTCCGGCCAGCCGGCGAGCGCTCCCGCGGCCTGGCTGCACGACAACTCCAAGCTGGTGCTGGTGTTCGTGGGCGACGAGGACGACTGCTCCTCGCCGGAGGACGCGAGCGGCGGCGTCATCCTGAGCGGCGCCCCCGGCAGCGACTCCTGCTGCAACGACGCGACCCAGCCGACCCCGAAGCAGTTCGGCGTGGCCGGCATGGTCGACTACTTCGCCAGCCTGAACCGCCCCATGGGCGCCGCCTTCATCGTGTCCGCCACGTCCGACCGGACGGCGAGAGCGTGTGCCAGGACGACTCCTGCGTGGCCGGCCTGTGCTGCGACACGCAGTGCACCGGCAACCCGGGCGTGTGCTCGTCCAGCATCTGCGGCGGGCAGGGGCCGGGCCTCCGGCTGCTGGAGGCCAAGACCGCGTTCCAGGGCAAGGGCGCCGACACCGTGGTCGGGTCGATGTGCGATCCCAACTTCGGCTCGATCCTCGACCGCATCGCCGAGATCGTGAAGCCGCCGTCGGGCCTGGTGCTCCCCACCCAGCCGGCCGGGAGCGAGATCGTGCTGCTCCGCATCGCGAACGCGAAGGGCGAGACCCGCAAGACCTGCCGCGGCCCCGCGCCCGCCACGATGACCGTCACCGAGGCGAAGGCCGCGGGGTACGACTGGTGGTTCACGGGGGCCGATCAGCAGACCCCGACCATCGCGACGACGGACATCTTCATCAACCACGACACGGGGAACTGCGAGGCGAACCCGGGCGAGACGTACTCGGCCGACTACCTCGGCCGGCTGCCGGCCGCCGGCTGCCAGACGCGCCAGGACTGCTACGCGTCGCTCGGCGGCACGAAGGCGACCAGCGGCGCCGAGGTCTGGACCTGCTACGCCGGCGAGGGGCCGACCGGCTTTGTCCTGCCCACGGTCGCGGCGCCGGGTACCTGCATCTGCGGCGATCTCGGGGCGGCGTCCTACTAGCCGCCTGAGTCAGGGCGCCGTGAGCGCCCCGTCTGGGTCTAATCCGAGTTCCAGGGGTCGCGCCGACCACGGCGCGGCCCCTTTTACATTCCGTGAATGGCTCCGGATGGTTGCTGCCCGGCCGCCCTGTTGGCAGCATGGTCCGACCCATGTCCCGCGCGACGCTGCTGGCGGTGCTCGCCGCCCTCCCGACGCTCGCACCGGCGCAGGCTCCGCCGCCGGGCGTTGGGACGGCGGGCGCGGGGCGGGCGGACGTGGCCGCCCTGATCGCGCGGTCCGACGCGGCCTACCCCCGGCGCGACGAGCCGGGCGTCCTCGACGAGGTGCGGCGGCCGCTCGAGGAGGCCGAGCGGCTGGCGCCCGGTGACTACGACGTGCTCTGGCGCCTCGCGCGGCTCGAGTTCTGGCTCGCCGACGATCCGACCGTGAAGGACGAGGAGAAGAGCCGCCTCGGCAAGCGCGCCTGGGAGTATGGCGACCGCGCCATCGCGGCCGGGCCGGACCGGGTGGAGGGCTACCAGTACGCCGCGGCCGGGATGGGGAACTACGGCCTCGGCATCGGGGTGCTCAAGGCGCTCCGGCTCGGGATCGAGGGCAAAGTGCGCGAGACGTGCCGCGTCACGCGGCCGGGCGGCACGGTCGCTGCAGCCACGTGGGACTCGCGCGGGGGCTCGTCGCCTATCGAATCATCTTTGATACGGCAGCCATGCTGGACCGGAGCGGCAGGAACGCCGAGCTCAGGCGTACACGCGGCCGATGAGCCGCCCAGGGGATCTGGGCACGGGCGTGGCGCGAGGCGGATCGAAGGATGTCACGCAGGACATGCTGACGATCCGCATGGACTTTGAATCGTTCGCGGATTTCTGGACGCCCGCTGAAGGCAAGGATGGGCCGGTTGCGAACTGATGTTGCGATCCTGGGTCTGAAAGCTAGGGCGAAGCTCTGGGACATGGTTCAGCTTGCCTACTTGGACGGCGAGGGGGATGGTGCACGGTCATACGCGACCGCCTGGGTCGTGAAAGGCAAGGCGGTGTAGCTTTCGGCGTGGTGCTGGCCAGCGTCCTCTGAGCCGCGGATTGCACACCGTTAGGAAATCACCATCGGGTCGCGTCAAGCCCACTACGCGCAAGGCTCAACCCGGCCAAATGCGGCCCTAGGGTTCCGCTTGGAAAATCGCCTGGCAGCAGACGCTCAGATCGCGAAGGACGAAGTGCCGGGGTTCGGCGCGGCCCTTTGGGCAGACATTGCGAAGCGCGTACGATGACTAGGTCAACGGACAAGAGGGATTCGCGATGAATTTCGCAAGGTCGATATTTGCTTCAGTCGCAATCGCATTGTCCTCGGCCCACGCGGCACAAGCACAGGGCACCGCAGCAGCAACTCCGACGGTTGCCCTGAAGGGATATGACGTCGTTGCCTATTTCAAGCAAGGTCGCGCCATGCAGGGCTCACCTGAGTTCCGACAGGACTGGACGGCGTTCGTTACTACTTCTCCAGCACACAGAACAGCGCTGCATTTGGTGCAGACCCCGATCGCTTTACGCCACAGTTCGGCGGGTACTGCTCAATGGGCATGAGCAAGGGCAACAAGGTCCACGCCGATCCAACTGTATTCAAGATCATCGACGGCAAGCTGTACGTGTTCTCTTCGCTTAAGGCGTCGGACTCGCTCGACGGGGAGCCTGAAGCGCTCGACCGCGCGCGGCAGGCGTGGCAAGCACTGAAATAGCTTTTACAAGCTTGCCTTGCGCAGGCCCTCCTGCAAGTGCGCCGCGTGTTCTGGCTTGACGAAGCGGTTGCCGAACTCTGTCGCCGGGAAGAACGGGTCGAACCGCAAGACTTGCGCGGCAGCACCGCGCGCCTCTTCCTGTAGCCCCAGCTGAGCAAGGCTCGCCGCGCGTATCGCGTATAGAAACGCGGCATCCGGATAGCGCGCGAGCGCTGCGTCAGCAGTAGCGAGTGACTCACGATAACGTTGCATCGTGTAGTAGGCGAGCGCTCGATCGAAAGCAATTGCCGAACTTCTGCCGGCGGGATTGAACCCGAGCGCGGCCTCCATCGAAGTGATCGCCTCTTCGGGGCGTCCCAAGTACAGAAGCGTTCTGGCCCCGTGTTTCTAAGGCGAACGATCGCTGGGTTGAGATCTATTGCGCGGTCGGCTTCGATAAGCGCCTGGTCGAGTTTTCCCGCTGTCGCGTAGAGGACGCCGAGCTGCCCGTGGGCCCGCGCTTGCGCTCCCACATCGTCGAGGGTCAGAACTCTATGTCGCGATTGTTCCGCTCGCTGCAGGCTTTGACCCGGATCCTCCGTCCAACCGTAGGCAAGGGAACGTTGAATCTCCGCATCGGTTAGCAGGACATAGGTTTCGGCGTACTCGGGAGCGAGCAGCAAGGCTTTCGCAAGTAGCGCCCGCGCTTCGCGGTTGGCGGCGCGATCCGACTGCACCAATAACGCGCGTGCGCGCAATGCGAGGTCATAGGCCTCGAGATTTTGCGGAGACTTCGATGCCACGCGCTCTTCCTCCAGCCGCGTGACCTTCACCGCGAGAGCGCCGACGATATTCTTCACGATCTGGTCCCGGATTTCGAAGACGTCCTTAGCCGCGCCCTCGTAGCGATCGGACCACAGGATGGTCCCCTTTTCGGCATCGCTGAGTTCGGCGGTGACCCGCAGCCGACCATCGGCCTCACGCACGGTGCCGGTCACAAAATAGCGCGCGCCCAGTTCGGTCTTAATGACTTGCGGGCTCGCCGGGCGAGTCTTGAACGGCTCGACTGCATTGCGTGAGATGACGCCCAGACCGGAAAAGCGACCCAGCGCGTAGATGATGTCTTCGGTCACACCATCGGTGAAGTAGTCGCGCTGCGGATTACCGCTGTGATTGACGAGTGGCAGGACGGCTATCGTCGGCCGCGAAGTAGCGGGTACAGCGCGCGAGTTACTGGTCGGACCATCGCTGGTGAGCCATGGTAGGCCCCACCGTCTTGCCACATCCGAGTTGATGAGCGCCGCCAACAGGGTTGCGGCGAGGGCCGCGCCGGCAAATATGCGTAAAACGGGCCCGCGTCGATCGCGTGCTGGAGTCGGAAGCTGCAATGGCATAGCCGCCGACAGGGCTGGAGCAGACACCGGCGCAATCAGGCGATAGCCACGCTTGGAAATCGTTTCAATGTAGGTCGGCTCGCGGGCATCGTCTCCCAATGCCCTGCGCAGTTTGATGATGGCCTGGGTTAACGCGTCGTCGCCGACGTTACACCAGTCCAGACGGCTGCCATCAGCTCCTCTCGTCCGACCACGCGGCCTGCCTTGCGC
Source organism: uncultured delta proteobacterium (assembly GCA_963733485.1). Classification (GTDB taxonomy): domain Bacteria; phylum Myxococcota; class Myxococcia; order Myxococcales; family Anaeromyxobacteraceae; genus Anaeromyxobacter. Next base: position 77,551 of record CAVTDL010000011.1, read on the forward strand.
GCGAGATAGACAAGGACCTCGATGGCCTTGGGTTCGAGCCGAATCGAGTCACCGTTGCGGCGCAGTTCATTCCCGGCCAGATCGATGCGCCACTCCCCCACGTTCAACGCGTGATCGAGCGCTCGTTCGTCGTGTGCGCTTGCGGCGGGCACTTCAGACACTCCTTCGAATCCTCAGCAACGAATTGATTTGTCTACGCAATATTTCCTTCGGAACTTGATAGCCCGGTCATCGGGACTTTCCGAACGTGATCCGATTGGATGCATCCATCAGAGCAGCTGAATTAGCCATGGACCTCTCAATTCGCCTTGCATCTATCGGGACTGTCGCCTGCCTCCAAGCATGCGCTTTAGTGCTCGCCTCGTCCGCCGCTATTGCGGGAGGGCTGACGGCTTCGATCGATGTCTCTGAAACTGACGCGAGGGACGGCCGTATCGTAAATCGACGCCCCTGCCAGCTTCCGTTCGATAGCTACGAAGCCTGGCTAGGGTTCATCCGCAAACGGCACGACGCCCATGGCCAGCAATTCGACGAAGGCAGATTCCGCGTCGCGCGCTCTGAGACGAACTTAGCGTTACTGCGCGATGGAACCATTGAATGCTGGTCGATTGAACGGCTCGTGAGCTAGAGAGCAACTGTAACTTCAGAGGAGAATGCCATGCGAGTACGTGACTGGATGAAGCTGCCGGAATTGTCGGAATTGTCATCGGTGGCTGCGCGGGAACGCAGAGTGGTGTGAACCCGGAGACGAGAGCTGCTGTAGCGCCGACCGGGAAGCTCCGGGTCGCATTCCTCCTGGTACCCCTCTATGCGACGAAGGATCCCGCCACCGGGGACCTCAGGGGCATCGCGCCCGACCTCGGGCGGCAGCTCGCGCAGCGTCTCGGCGTGCCGTTCGAGCCTGTCATCTACCCCAACCCTCCCGCGCTAGTGGGCGGCACGAAGTCCGGCCAGTGGGACGTGGCGCTCTTTGGAATCAGCGCCGAGCGTGCGGCTGACATGGATTTCTCGGCGCCGTTAATGGAAGTCGAGCAGGGGTACCTCGTCCGCGCCGGCGTGCCCATCACTACGGCATCGGAGGTGGACAGGGCAGGGGTCCGGGTCGTAGTCCTGGAAAAAGGCGGCGCGGACGTGACTCTTTCTCGGACACTGAAGAACGCGACCATCATCCGCGTCAAGACCCAGCCTGAAAGCGCTGCCCTGCTGGACGCGGGAAGTGCCGAGGTATATGCCGCGACCAAGACGGCCCTCTTCGGCGTTGCCGCAAGCCGGCCGGGGTCACGGATGCTCGAAGGTCGGTTCCTCGTCGAGCCGTTCGGCATGGCCGTGCCCAACGGGCGCAATCCTGCCGCCGCGGCGTACGTCGGCAAGTTCGTCGAAGAAGCGAAGGCGAGCGGGCTGGTCAAGGAGGCCATCGAACGCGCCGGGCTGCGCGGCGTAGTCGTAGCCCCACTCAAATGATGCTCTTTAACCGCGGCTTGGACGGCGACGCCCGCAATGCGGGCGCGCGCCAAGCCGGACGTTAAGGGTCCGCTACCAGCGCTGAAAGTCGCGGCTGCTTTTGGAAGTCGCTGACGGCCGCAACGGGTCGCGAGCCGCAGTCCAGTTCGCATGCGCTACTGGCGGCTTTGAAGCATTTTGAGTGGCGCATTTGCGGGCGTTGCGTCCGGCGAGTTTCACCGTAATGCGCAGCTAGCGCGAAAGCGCGTATGGAAAGAGGGCCGAACGCCGTTTCGAGTTCGCGCGGGCAATCAATGCGCACATCAATGGCGTGGTTCCTGGAGCACGGGACGAGGTCATTGCTCAGCCTCGGGCAGCGTGAATCTTCACGCGACAGCAACCCCAACAAATGCACACAGTCGTTGACGAACGCGCTAGCGTACGAGCGCGGAGAAGGGCACGAGCGTTGGCGACAAAGGTACAAGATGGTCTCGCGAAATAAACTGATTGCGCTATGGCTTAGCGTAGCGTTGAGCGGCTGCTCGGGTTCGCCGTGGTACCAGCGATCGCCGAGCGTGCCGGGCGTCTCCATCAGTTACAACGAAGACATCTTTCGGGACTTGGAGCGCATTATCGAAGCGTGCGCCAACCCCATGAAGATCGTTCCGGGCATGAGCGCATTCGTCGGTGCCCAAACGGTGCTGGGCGGACTGGGCGGATGCGACTCACTGGATGGAATTCGATACGAGCGATTCACCGATGGGGTGGCACCGCAGCGACAGGACAGGCTACGCAATGCGGCGAACAGTATTGCACTTATCAGTCAACCCTTCGAGCCTCCGGTGCCCTCACGGCTCACAACGATCGACTTCGATCGCTCAAATGCCGCGGAACTGATTCCGATTCTCGGCGATGAAATCCGCAAGCTCGATGGCGCCACACGTGCTTCACTGTCGACACTGTTTGGCGCTGCGCAGTCGATCGTAAGGATGCCTGGCGCACTGTGCCAGTTTCGCGGACGTGCCGCGGTCGAGCTCAACACCCTGAAGTTACGGAATGTGCGGTTCAGCTGGCGGCGCACCGGGCTAAGTATGAAAGCCGACATCGACGACAGTACGCCGCAGGCGGTCGCCGCCATAACGACTTCAATTCCATGTAGGGGATCGACAAACAACCCGGCCAACAGCCTCCTCAAGGCCATCGTCCCCGACGGCTCTCGCTCCGTCAGGCTGCGCAATGCCACCATTGAGATGACGTTCGATTTCAGTGTGCGGTTGCCGGAGAAATCAGGCGAGGCACCGCGGTTGAGCGTTAGACGCGACCGGGTGGTGCTGACGGTCGCAAGGATGGCACTGGGCCCCTCGGGCAGCGCCAACCTGGACGCTGCGAGCGACGACGCGTTGCGCAAGATTGGCTTTACGGCGAGCGATGTTGCCAAAGCCGGTAGTGAAGCACTGCGTCCGGCGGCTGAAGGCATCGCGCCGGCGCTGGAGTCGCTGATCTTCGAATCGCTCGACCTGGAGTTGGAGGCCGATCTCATGCTGAAGCTGGTTGGCGTGGAGTTCGAGGAGACTCGCCCGGGCGTCAATCGACGGATGCGCTTCGAGACGATGCGGTCGGACAAGGTGTGCTTTTTCAAGCCGGGCGGCAGGATCGTCAACGGTCAATGGGTGTCGGGCACCGGCGAGTGGGTCTGCACGGACCCCTTCGGTACAAAGCCCGAGGAGTGTCGTAATGCGAACGGGTTAGATGTGTGCTGGGAGCCGCCCGTCGGTCCCCGGTTCTGAGTCTCGCGTCGGAGAATCGAATGGCCGTCAAACGTGGAGTTGTGGTCGCAGTGGCGGCCACGACTGCTGTGGGTTTGGTGCTCGGAGTGAGGCAGTGCGACCCCATTCGCATTGAACCCCCAACGGACTTCAGCTACGCGGAGCATCTCAAGCCACGCGTGTTTGTGATGCACGAGCCGCTTGTGCCGGCGCCTTCAAGTGTGCTTCGCATCACCATTGCGCCGGAGATCGACGCACCGGCCACCGTCAAGCGGGCGGTCGCTCAGCTACGCACTTCGCCGGTTGCCTCGCCGACCGAAACCGAGTGCGCTGGCAGCGCTGCCAACACGTTCGTATGCGAGATCACGCTCGACTCCAGCGAAGGGGAACGGATCTACAGCGGATTCGTGGAAACTGGCGAGCGGGGAGCGCATCGCCAGCCGCGGCCAGTACCGGTTCACCGTGGCAAGCGCGCTGCCCGCCAACATTGTGGTGCCGGTGCGGGTGCCGGTGCAGGCCGTCGGCGCAGTGCCCGAGGCCTATCGGGTCGATACCGCGCTGGTTAAGGAGGATGCAGCGGGCTTCACGCAGTCGCAGTTCTTCACGGACGCACACGCGGGAATCTTCCAGGGCATCCTCGCGGATCCG
>CAVTDL010000012.1:0-46561 GCA_963733485.1 uncultured delta proteobacterium
TCTCTCCGGCGCGCCCCTTCTGGATTAACTTCTCGCCAGATGGCGACCAGGCAACACCCGCCCCACCCCTTCACGCTCCGCCAGCTGCAGTACGCGGTGGCGGTGGCGGAGTCGCTCTCCTTCCGGAAGGCCGCCGAGCGGTGCGGGGTCTCGCAGCCGTCGCTCTCGGCGCAGCTGGCCCAGCTCGAGGAGGCGCTGGGCGTCCGGCTCTTCGAGCGGGATCACCGGCGCGTGCTGGTCACGAGCGCCGGCCGCGCGCTGCTCGAGCAGGCGGGGCGGGTCCTGCTCCTGGCCGACGACCTGCTCGAGGCGGGGCGGCGCGCTGGCGATCCGCTGGCCGGGCCGCTCCGGCTCGGGGTCATCCCCACCGTCTCCCCCTACCTGCTGCCGGCGGTCGCGCCGGCGCTCCGCGAGGCGTTCCCGTCGCTCGCGATTACCTGGGTCGAGGACCGGACCGAGGCGCTGGTCCGCGACCTCCACGCCGGCGCGCTCGACGCGGTGCTGCTCGCGGCCGAGGCCGACCTCGGCGACGTCGAGCAGGCGGTGGTGGCGCAGGGATCCGTTCCTCCTCGCCACGCCGCGGGATCACCCGCTCGGCGCGGCGCGCGCCCCGGCCACCCCGGCCGACCTGCGCGACGTGAGCGTGCTGCTCCTCGACGACGGCCACTGCCTGCGCGAGCAGGCGCTGCCGTCTGCACCCGCGGGCGGGCGCGCGAGCTGGAGTTCCGCGCCACCAGCCTCTCCACCCTGGCGCAGATGGTGGCGGGCGGCGCCGGGGTGACGCTCCTGCCCGAGCTGGCGGTGGAGACGGAGACGCGCCGGGCCGATCTCAAGCTGCGCCCCTTCGCCGAGCCGGCGCCGCAGCGGACCATCGTGCTGGCCTGGCGCCCGGCCTCCCCGGCGGCCGAGGCGCTGCGCCGGCTGGCCGGCGAGATTCCGGGACGCCTATCCGCGGCCGCCGCCGCGCGGCGCGCCCCGCGCCGGCCGCGCCTCGCGCTGAGGCTTCACGCCCACGAAGATCACGTGGCGCACGCCGCCGCCGCCGCGGGCGGGCACCACCTCGGCGCGCGCCTCGAGGCCGGCGCGCTCCAGCCGCGAGAGGTACCGCTCGTCCGGGCCGGCCGACCAGACCGCGAGCGCGCCCCCGGCGCGGAGCGCGTCACGGCACGCGGCCACGCCCCGGCTGCCGTAGAGCCGGTCGTTCGCAGCGTGGGCGAGCGCCGACGGGCCGTTGTCCACGTCGAGCAGAATGGCGTCGAAGGCGCCCTTCGCCTCGGCGATGCGCCCGAAGACGTCCCCCGTCTGCAGCCGCACGCGCGGATCCTCGAGCGGCCGGCCCGCCAGGTGGGCCACCGGCCCGCGCACCCAGCCGGCCAGCGCCGGCGAGAGCTCCGCCACCACCACCCGTGCGTCGGCCGGGGCGCGCTCCAGGGCCGGCCCGGAGCGTGTAGCCGAGGCCGAGCCCGCCGAGCAGCACGGTCCCCACCCGCGCGGCGCGGCGCAGCCCGATGGCCGCGAGCGCCTCCTCCGATCCGTGCAGGCGGGAGGTCATGAGCACGCGCCCGCCGGCCCGCACCACCCACTCCTCGCCGCGGCGCGCGAGCGCGAGCTCGGTCCCATCCGGCGCGCGAGCGCGCTCCACCGTCTCCCATGCCAGCATCGAGCCGCCTCTCGTGCGCGCGGCGCCGCCGGGCGAGCACGGGCGCAGCTTCCGTCCGCGAGGATACACGCTGGCGTTCCCAGGTGGGTTCGCCGCGCATTCGCGCGTGGCGGGGAGCGCGCCGGGCGGCAAGAAGAGATCCGGCGCCGAGGGCGCCTCGAACGATCTCCCCGTGAGCGATCCCAAGGACACGCAGGCCTTCGGGGCCGTGGTGCTCACCGGCGAGGCGGCCGGCGTGACCGGGGCCGAGGCGGGGCGGGAGCCGCCGGTCCGGATCGCCGCGCGCGCCGCCGTGGACGCGGGGCTCTGGCCGGTGGCGGTGGTGGTGCGGCGAGACGCCGAGGAGACGAGGGCTGCGCTGGCCGGTCTCCCGGTGGCGACCACGCTCGACGACGCGCCTCGCCCGGATCGCGCCACCGGGATCCGGCGGGGGCTGGCGCGGCTGCGCGAGTGTGCGCCCGGGCTGGGGGGCGTGATGGTGCTCGATGCGCCGAGACCCCGGCGTGCGCGGCGCACCTGGCCGCGCTGGCCGCCGCGCTCCACGCCGGGGGTCGGCCCATCGCCGCCTCCGCCAGGGACGGCGCGCTGGGGCTCCCGGCCCTCTTCGGGGCCGAGGTCCTCCCCGAGCTCCTCGCGCTCGCGGGCGGCCAGGGCGCGGCCGAGGTGCTGGCGCGCGACCCGTGCGCGCGTGACGCCGGTGGCGCCCACCGGCGCCCCAGGGGACGACGGTTAGGGCGCGAGCGCCGCCCTCAGAGCGATCGCGCCCACGCGATCCCGAGCACCACGTCCGGCGCGTTCGAGTTGTAGAACCACCTCGGCCCCGAGTCCACGGCCATCCGTCCACCGGGGGTGAAGTCCTCGCAGAGGAAGGCGGTCAGCTCGCGCCAGCGCAGGCCGAGGCTGAACTGGTTGTGCGGCTTGAACAGCGCGTACCACGCGGTCGCCGCGGGCGCGTCCTGCGAGGCCGCGAGCCGCCAGCCGCTCTCGAGGAGCGGCGTCGAGACGCGGTCCTCCAGCAGGACGGCCACCGGGCCGAGGCGCGCCACCAGCGACAGGTCGAGGCCGCCCTGGAGCCGCCGGGGCTGGAGCGCGATCCCGCCCGGCAGGTCCGAGACGGCACGGAGGGACGCCAGGGCGTGCGCGGTGAGCCAGCGGTTCGCGCTGCAGCGTCGCGGCGGCGCCCAGGCCCGCGTCGACGCCCTCGGACCCGCCCAGCCGCCCGAGCCGCCCGGTGGGCAGCTTCAGGTCGAGGCGGAGCGCCACCGTCCACCTCGCCGGCGGCTCGTCCGGCCCGGCGCCGACCACGCGGAGCGCGGTCCGGAGCGCCACGTCGCCGAGCGCGAGCCGGCCGGAGCGGAGCTCGACGAGGGTCGGCCCGCCGACCTGCGCGAGCGTCAGCCCCACGGCGTCGCGGGGCCAGTGCTGCCGCGCGAAGTTGGTGGTCCTCACGATCCGGTGCCAGCCCTCGATGCCGCCGTCGGACCAGCCGCCCCAGAGCAGGAGCGCCCGCGCCTCGACGGTGGTGGTGAAGCGCCTCGCCAGGGCGCCGCCGGAGAGCCTGCGCCAGGGGACCGCCACCGCGAGCTGCAGCGTCTCGATCTGCGCGTCGAGCTGGACCAGGGCGGCGTCCTCGCCGCGCACCAGGGCCGTCGGGATCGACCAGGAGTTGACCATCGACCAGCGCAGGTCGACGCCCGTGGAGGACGCGCCGCGCGCGTCGGCGAGCGGCATGTCGAGGAAGAGCGCGCGGAGCGGCCCCGGGGTGGCGAGGCCGAGCGGCGCGTCGGATTGGGCGGCCGCGGCCGGCGCGGCGAGCGCGCCGAGGAGCAGCGCGACGAGCGCGCGGCCTTCGGTGCCCGGCCTCACCACACCAGCGCCGCCACCACGATCCCGACCATCACGAAGGCCACCGCGATCTTCACCGCGCTGCCGAGCACGAAGCCGACGAACGCCCCCACGCCCGCCTTCGAGGCCCGCTTCACGTCGGGGTTCCGGACCAGCTCGAACGCCACCGCCCCGACCACCGGCCCGAGCACGAGGCCGGGGAGCCCGAGGAACATCCCCGCCAGCAGGCCCACCGAGGCGCCGATCACCGACCAGCGCGACGCGCCGAACATGCGCGCCCCGAGCATCGTCGCCAGGAAGTCCACCGCCCAGATGGCGATCCCGAGGACGGCCTCGACGGCGACCGTGCCCCAGCCGACGCGCGTGAACCCCTCGGCCCAGGCCACCAGCACCACCCCCACCACGATGAGGAACGAGCCGGGGAGCGCCGGGAGGACCACGCCGGCGACCCCGACCAGCATGGCGAGGGCGCCGAGCGTGTAGAGCAGGATCTCCATCGCGGCCATATGCCCAGGGCCCGCCACGCGCGTCCACAGTCCGGCCGGGCCTGCGCGGGCAGTGCGCTTTCGCGCCGCAGGCCAAGCCCGAGCTCGGGGCGCCGGTCGGCCAGCGGCTCCGTGCGGCGGGCCCGCCTCCGCGGTCCACGGAGCGTGATCGCTCCTAATCCTTGAAGTCGTCCGAGCGGAGCCCATAGCGGCGGAGCAGCCGGTGGAGGCTCTCCCGCTCCATCCCGGCGCGCTCGGCGGCGCGCGTCACGTTCCCGCCGAACTCGGCCAGCAGCGCGACCAGGTAGTCGCGCGAGGTGCGGTCCCGCGCCTCGGCCACCGCCTCGCGGTACGGAAGCCTGGCCAGCGCGGCCGGATCGGGCGGCGCGGCCGCGGACGCCGCCGCCCCGAGCTCCGGGGGCAGGTCGGCGACGGTCACGCGGTCCCCGCCGGCCACCGCCACCGCCCGCTCCACCGCGTTCTCGAGCTCACGCACGTTGCCGGGCCAGCCGTGGCCCGCCAGGTGGCGCAGCGCCTCCGGCTCGAAGCCGGCCAGGGTCCGGCGGATCGCGCGCGCGTGCTTGTCGAGGAAGTGCGCGGCGAGCAGCGGCACGTCCTCGGCCCGGTCGCGCAGCGGCGGCAGGGTGACCGGGAAGACGTGCAGCCGGTAGAAGAGGTCCTCCCGGAAGCGGCCCGCCTTCACCTCCTCGCGCAGGTCGCGGTGGGTGGCGGCGATCACCCGCACGTCGACCTTGATCGGCTGGGTCTCGCCCACCCGCCGGATCTCCCGCTCCTGGAGCGCGCGGTTGAGCTTCACCTGCGCGGGGAGCGGGAGCTCGCCCACCTCGTCGAGGAAGAGCGTGCCGCCCCGCGCCTCCTCGAACAGGCCGGCCTTGGCGGAGGCCGCGCCGGTGAAGGCCCCGCGCGCGTGGCCGAACAGCTCGCTCTCCACCAGGTCGGCCGGGAGCGCGCCGCAGTTCACCGCGACGAAGCGCCGCTCGCGCCGCGCCGAGTGGTAGTGGACGGCGCGCGCGGCCAGCTCCTTGCCGGTCCCGGTCTCGCCGAGCAGCAGCACGGTGATGTCGAGGGCGGCGGCCTTCTCGAGCAGGCCGAACACCTCGCGCATGGGCGGGCTGCGCCCCACCAGGTTGTGGAAGCCCGAGACCTCGCCGGCCGGCGCGGCGGCGCGGGCCGCGTCGGCGAGCCGCTTGTGCGCGGCGGCGCGGGTCACCACCGCCAGGGCCGCGTCGGGGTCGAAGGGCTTCTCGAGGTAGTCGAAGGCCCCGAGCTTCATGGCGCGCACCGCGTCCTGCACGGTGGCGTAGCCGGTCATCATCACCACCTCGGTGTCGGGCGCCCGGGCCTTCACCGCCGCGAGCAGCTCGAACCCGTCCGCGCCCGGCATGCGGATGTCGGTCACCACCACGTCGTAGGGGCGCGTGGCGACGAGCGACATCGCCCGGGCACCGTCCTCGGCCTCCTCCACCAGCCAGCCGTCCGCGAGGATCTTCGCGAGCAGCTTGCGCATGTTCTCCTTGTCGTCGACCACCAGCACCCGCGCCGGCCCGCTCATCACGCCTCCGCTCCCGCCGCGCGCGCGGACCCCGCCACGGCGACCGGCCGGGGCAGCGTCAGCGCGAACCGCGCGCCCTGCCCACCCGGCACCGACGCCGCCAGCTCGCCGCCGTGCGCGCGGGCGATGGCCCGCGAGACGGCCAGGCCGAGCCCGGTCCCACGCGGCCTGGTGGTGAAGAAGGGCTCGAAGAGCCGGGCCCGGACCTCCTCCGGCATGCCCGGCCCGGTGTCCTCCACCGACAGCTCGGCCGCCCCCTCCTGCTCGACGATCCGGATCGACACCCGACCGCCCGGCCCGCTCGCCTCGGCGGCGTTCCGGACCAGGTTCACCAGCACCTGCCGGAGCTTCTCCCGGTGCCCCGGGGCGCTCGCTTCGCCCTCCACGCTCACCTCGACGCCTTCGAGCAGCCTGGCCTCGCCGAGGCGCGAGATCACCTCGTCCGCCAGCGCCCGCAGGTCCACCTGCTCGGTCGGCGCGGGCAGCGGACGGGAGAGGTCGAGCAGGCCCGAGACGATGTCCCTGGCCCGGAGCGCCTCCTCCTCCACCACCCGCAGGTCCTCGGCCAGCGTGCCGTCGGCGCGCTTCCGGAGGAGCTTCGCGTACCCCAGGATCACGCCGAGCGGGTTGTTGATCTCGTGGGCCACGCCGGCGGCGAGCCGTCCGATCCCCGCCAGCTTCTCCGAGCGGACCAGCTGCTCCTGGTGATCGCGCAGCGCGGCCGTCATCGCGTTCCAGTGCCCGGCCAGGGTGACCAGCTCCGGCGCGCCCCTCACCTCGATGCGGGCGTCGAGGTCGCCGGCGGCGATGCGGGCCGCCCCGGCCTGGAGCTCCGCCACCGGCACGGTGATGGAGCGGGCGATGGCGAGGCTGACCGCCACCGCGAGCAGCGGCGCCGCGGCCAGGATCGCCACCAGCACGAGGAGCGTGTTCCGCTCCACCCGCTCGGCGTCGGCCCGGGCCGCCTCGATCTGCCGCTCGAAGCCGACCACCAGCTCCTGGGTCAGGTCCTGGATCCGCGTCACCACCAGCTGGGCGCGCCCGTGCTCCTCCTGCACGTCGGCCCGCTCGCCGCGCACCACCGCGGGCACGATCGAGTCGCGGAAGATCCGGTCGAGCCGCCCGCTCTCGGCCTCGATCCGGTCGACCAGCGCGCGCTCCTCGGGGCGCTCGGTGGCCTCGCGGAGCGCGCGGGTGAGGCGGAGCACCGTGTCGCGCGCCTCGCCATAGAAGGCGAGGTGGCTCCGGTCGCCGATGATGATGGTGTGGGCCTGGTGGGCGTACTGGTCGCGCACGGCGCTCGCGAGCTCGAGCGAGAGCCGCACCCCCTCCTCGCGGTGCAGGGTCTCGGCCATGGCCCGGTGGATCCGGGCCGACCCCCACATGGCCGCCCCCGAGGCGATCACCAGCAGGAGCACCAGGCTCCCCAGGCCGAGGCCGAGTCGCTTGCCGGTGCCGGTGGCGTTCCAGGTCATCGCGTGCGCATCTCCGAGGCGTCCCGCCCGCGGGGCCCGACGCGGCGACGGCCGCGCGGGCGAGCGCCCGCGGGGGCCGCACGCCCCGGATTGTAACGGAAGGCCGGGGCGACCGCCGGGCAAGGTGCCTCCCCCGCCCGGTCGGCCCGCGGGATGCGGCGGCGAGATTCGTCACCGGAACGGTCACGACGTGACCGCGCCGGAGCGATCGACTAAGGGCAGGCGCCGGTTTCCCGCCAGGTTGCGCGCGTCCCCTCCGGCACCCGCGATGCAGTGGCTCTGCATCATCCCTCGCTCCGCGCACTGTCTCAGCGCGAGCGCACATCCCGGCCAGCGCCGGGAAGAGGAGGAGCCATGAAGACCCTGTTCGCCTGCCTCGCCACGTTCATCGCGCTGGGCACCGCGCTCCCGACGTTCGCGAGCGACGTCACGTCGGACCGCTACGCGCCCGGCCGCACCGCCGCGCCACGTCCGGTGGCGGCGCGCACCGTCACCCCGCCGGATGACCGGCCGGCCGTCCCATCGAAGCAATCTTCTCACTGTACGTGCGAGCGCACCAACCGTGACGAGCGCCCTGGCGGCGGCTCGCCAGGAGCCGGGCGGACACTAGGCACCTACCGTGAAGCTTCCTCCCGGCGGTCTCCGGCCGGCGGGCCCGCGCACACGGGCCGGTGTGCCGCAGGGACGGCGCGCGCCCTGGTCGACCCCCGAGGAGCGGCTCCTCGAGCGCCGCCCGCGGCCCGGCCGCGATCCCTCCGCCCCGGGTGCGGGAAGGGCCCGGGTCGCTCGCGGGTCGCGGGTCGTGACCCGGCCGGTCACATCGTGACGAGCCGGGTGCGCGCCAGCGACGGAACCCCTGAAAACACGGCTTGTCCACCGCCACGTGGCTTGCTCCGGACGAGGTGCCTCGCCGGCGGACCCGTGCTGCACGGGAGATTGACGGTGCCCTCACGCTGATCGCCAGTTCACAGCTCGTCGCCGGTGGCCGTGAGATCGAGCCAGAGGGCGCCGACTGGCCGGTGCGAGGCCGAGCGATCCGGCGGACGCCGGCCTATGTCCGGCAGGATGGACCGCGTCGGAGCGGGGTGAGCGGCATGGACGACCACGGGGCACATGGAGAGCACCGAGAGGTCTCGGAGACCGAACACTCCCAGGACGCGCGCGCGCTCGCGCAGGCGCGCCATCCCCCGCACGGGCCTCCGACGCACGGCGCGGAGCACGCAGGGCACGACCGCCACGCGGGGCACAGCGTCGAGATGTTCCGGACCGGTTCTGGATCTCGCTGCTCCTCACGATCCCCACGCTGATCTGGGGGCACATGCTCCCGTCGGCGCTCGGCTGGCACCCGCCGGCGTTCCCGGGATCGTCGCTCATCCCGCCGGTCCTCGGGACCGCCGTGTTCGTCTACGGCGGCCGCGTCTTCCTCCAGGGCGCGGCGCGCGAGCTTCGGAGCCGGCTGCCCGGGATGATGACGCTCATCTCGCTCGCCATCACGGTGGCCTTCGTCTTCAGCGTCGCGGTGACGCTCGGGTACCCCGGGATGCCGCTCTGGGAGGAGCTCGCGACGCTGGTCACCGTCATGCTGCTCGGCCACTGGATCGAGATGCGCTCGATCGCCCAGGCGCAGGGCGCGCTGAAGGAGCTCGCGAAGCTGCTCCCGGACACCGCGGTCCGCGTGGTCGCGGCGACCGGGAGGAGGAGGTGCCGCTCTCCGCGCTCCGGACCGGCGACCTCGTCCTGGTCCGCCCGGGCGCGCGCGTCCCGGCGGACGGCGATGGTGAGCGACGGCGAGAGCGCCGTCAACGAGTCGATGATCACCGGCGAGTCGCGGCCGGTGAAGAAGCGCGAGGGCGACGCGGTGATCGCCGGGACCGTCAACGGCGCGGGCTCGCTCCGCGTCGAGGTGACCGGCACCGGGGAGCAGACCGCGCTCGCCGGCATCATGCGGCTCGTCGCGGAGGCGCAGACGTCCCGCTCGCGGGCGCAGGCGCTCGCCGACCGCGCGGCCTTCTTGCTCACCCTGGCGGCGGTCGCGGCGGCCGTGCGTCACCGCGGTGGTCTGGGTCGCGCTGGGCGCGCCGGGGGCCTTCGTCGTCGAGCGGGTCGTCACCGTGCTCGTGATCGCCTGTCCGCACGCGCTCGGCCTCGCGATCCCGCTCGTGGTCGCCATCTCGACGACGCTGGGCGCGCGGACCGGCCTGCTCGTGCGCGACCGGCGCGGGCTCGAGGAGGCGCGGCGGCTCGACACGGTGGTCTTCGACAAGACCGGGACGCTCACGCTCGGCGAGCACCGGGTGGTCGGCCGTCGCGACCGCGCCGGGCATCGCGGAGGAGGAGGCGCTGCGGCTCGCCGCGGCGGTGGAGCGCGACTCGGAGCACCCCGTCGCGCGGGCCATCGTCCGCACCGCCGAGGAGCGCGGCCTCGCGATCCCGCCGGCCACGTCGTTCGAGGCGATCGCCGGGGCACGGCGTGCCGCGCCCGGTCGAGGGGCGCGAGCGGCATGGTGGGCGGCCCGAACCTGCTGCGCCGGACCGGCGCGAGCCTCACGGCGGAGCTGCAGCGCTTCGCGGACGAGCGCGCCGCGCAGGGCCAGGCCACCGTCTTCCTGCTCGAGGCCGGCCGAGTCCTGGCGGCGCTTCGCCGTGGCCGACGCCGTCCGGCCCGAGTCGCGGGAGGCGGTGGAGCGCCTCCACGAGATGGGGATCGAGGTCGCCATGCTCACCGGAGACGCGCGAGCCGGTCGCCGAGGCGGTGGCGACGGAGCTGGGCATCGACACGGTGCACGCCGAGGTGCTCCCCGAGCACAAGGCGGAGACGATCGAGGCGCTCCGGCGCGGCGGGAAGCGCGTGGCGATGGTGGGCGACGGCGTGAACGACGCGCCCGCGCTCGCGACGGCCGATGTCGGCATCGCGATCGGCGCGGGCACCGACGTGGCCGTCGAGGCGGGCGACGTCGTGCTGGTGCGGAGCGATCCGCGCGACGTGCCGCGCATCGTCGCGCTCAGCCGCGCGACCTACCGGAAGATGGTCCAGAACCTGTGGTGGGCCGCCGGCTACAACATCGTCGCCATCCCGCTCGCGGCGGGCGTGCTGGCCTCTCGCGGGTTCCTGCTGCCCCCCGCGGTCGGCGCGGTGCTCATGTCCGCGAGCACCGTGATCGTCGCGCTCAACGCGCAGCTGCTCCGGCGCACGCGGCCGTGAAAACGGAGCCCCCCGGCTCGCCCCCTCCGCTCCGGCGGCTGGCCCGGAGCGAAGGGGCGTGAAGCCGCGGCACGCCGCGGACGCGGGCGCCTGGCCCATGACGGCGCGGCTAGGGCGCGCTCCAGACCATTTGCAGGAACTCCTGCTCGCGGTCGCTGGAGCTCGTGGGCACGCCGGACCGCGCCGCCGCGCTCGCGTGCTCGTCCACGCTCCCGCCAGCGCACTGGCAGCTCGCCGTGGGTCGCGCTTCCTTCGCGTCGGCGGCGAGCGTGAGGGCGGGAGCGGCACCGAAGAGCGCCGCGGCCGCGGAGAGCGTGTAGAAAGTTCGCTTCATGTCGGAACTCCGTGCCGGAGGGGAATGTGCTCGAGGCCCGGCGCGCCTCGGGCTCCGGCGTTTGCAGCGGACGGGCCACCGCGCCCAACACGGCTGGCGCGTGAGGGATCCCCCGTGATTTGCAGGGCCTGCACGATCCGAGGGCGGAGGCCGGGCACGACCCGCGGTAGCCGGCGAGCGTCACGATGTGAGCACTCCGCTCACGCGGCCGTTCCGCCGGCGGGCGGACGTACCCGCCGGCCTTGCGCGCGAGAGGAGGCGGCGAGCGTCACGATGTGACGACGGCCGTCACGGGCGAGCGTTGCGTGGCCCCACGGCCATCGGCATCTGGCGGCCTCGCAGGGTTGGCGCGGCTGCTGCAGCCGAGAATGCGCGGTCGCGCTCCGGTCCGCGAGCCAGCTTCGAGCCTGAGACCTTCCATGGAGAGCCACGATGCCTTTCCGTCTCACCATCGCGATCGCCGCCGTCGCGGCCCTCGCTTCCGCCCCTGCCTTCGGCGCCTCGGGCGTCATCCACGACGACACCACCTACCCGGAGACGCTCGCAAGCTGGACGGGCAGCGTCCACGCCTCGGCGGACCAACCCGCCACGCACGATGACGTCGCGTACCCGGGCGTCCACATGACGATCGCCAAGCAGGTGTCACCGCCGGCGTCGGCCGGGATCGTCGCCGTCCTGGACGATATGACCTATCCGACCGATGACCGCGCTCCGGCGCGAGTACGCCCCGCCGAGCGGGTCATGCCCGCGCTCGAGCGCCTCGCCTGCGGCTGCACGCGTCGCTGAGCGTCCGCACGCACGCTGCGATCCTCACTCGTCCCCGCCGTGCGCGAGATGCGGCGCGTCCGGAGCGCCTGCTGCGGCCCGCAGCATCTCCTCTGGGGGCCGAGCATGCGACAGGACCTCCGGCGCGTGCGTCGGGTTGAAGCCGACGTGCGGACCGGTGCCGCGGACCGGACGAATGGTGACCCGCGTGATGAACGCGTATGGCACGAGCTCGGTGCGCATCGCCACGCCCTCGGACCCGCCGCCCCCGCGCGTCTCCCGGACCGCCAGGGCCACGAACGCGGGCGCGAGTCCCATGACATGGCAAAGGTCGAACACTTCTCCGGTCGCGACGTGAAGCTCGACACAAGGGAGCAGCTCGCCCGGGTCCGGGCAGCGCTCGCGCGCGAACGCTCTCAGCTGCCCGAGGAAGAAGCCCGGGCCGAACGGCGCCCGGCTCACCAGCTCCGCCGCAGCCGGCTCATCTGCCGCGCCCTCGTCGGTCGTGCGTTCGTCTGCCATGGGAACACCTCCCTTCAGGCGCGCTCGGTGATCCCGAGCGCGCGGAGACGGGCACGGATCTCCCGCAGGCACCGCTCCTCGCATGGATTGACCGGGCGGTCGTAGCCCTCGCGGTGGATGAGCCGGATGGTGACCGAGACCTCGTCGGCCCCGGGGATCACGCGAGAGTCATAGAGGGCGGGCCGATATGGAGCGAGCTCGGCGAGGGTCGGCCGCTCCTCCGCCGGCACGACCTGCTCCGCGAGACGGCGAAGCTCCTCCACCAGGTCCCAGCACTTCGGACAGCCGGGGAGCGCACGAGCGCCCTTCTCATGGACCGCCCAGAGCCGCACCTGGAACCCGACCTTCACGCGCTCCGACCCGCGGAAGGCGATCTCGGGCTCGACGTCGAAGTGGACGTGCCGGCGTCGCGCCGCCTGCGCGCGGTCCTCGAGCTCGGTCGAGGTCGACATGATGGCTCCCCGGATCTGCCGCGACACCGCGAGCGCCTACTTGAGCTCCCGCGCGCGGAGCGCGTGGTAATCGGCCATGGTCTGGGCGTCCTCCGCCAGCCGCTCAGCGTCCCTGGCGACCTTCGCGCAGTGCTTCTCCATCGTCGCCGAGTCCTTGGAGCTCGGGTGGGACTGCTTGTACGCCGCCGCCATCTGCCGATGGTAAGCAGCCTCCTGGCGCCACTCGGTGGCCTTCCCGGCGTAGCTCTTCGCCAGCGCCAGGTGGTCCGCCGACGTCTCCGGCACCTTCACCACGCGCTGCATCTCCTCGCGCGTGGGGTCGGCCGCGTAGCCCGTGCTCGTCGAGATCAACGCCGCGGCGCAGCCCGCCAGCATCACCTTCACGGGATTCATTGGGATTCCTCCAGTCGACTGATTGCCTGCTCGGCTCCCTCGCGTCTGCTCACGTCGAACGCGCAAGGGATCGCTCATGCAAGGTCAGGCCCGAAGCGACGCCTCCAGACGCGGTTCCCGGTGACGTCGGCAAGGGACGGCGGCTCACCACGGGCCGGCCCTTCGGCACTTCGCCGAGCCCCGCTCCGGCTGGCGCACTGCGACGGAGGAGTCGCCAACCCTCGTGATGCTCATCCGGATCACACCGTGATGGATCCCATCACGTCCACGGTGGAATCGCCCCGCCGGTCGAACCCCCCGCCACTCGGCACGATCTCCGCCATCCAGCGATTCTTCGCGCTCGGACCGTGATCGCGTTCACCACGGCGCAGCAGCGTCACGGTGCACCACCGCGTCGCACCAAGGTTCCGCATCCCGAACGTCCAGGAAGGAAAACGGTAGCCTGCGCCGTGCGAAGGGGGGGAGAGCGCCCGGCGCAGGCCACCGACGGCGCGGAGGGGCGCCGATTCGACCTCGCTCGCGGTCGAACACGGGGATCGACAGCAGGAAGCGTGCCGTCAGGCGACGGCGCCACGACGCTCGAGACTCGACGTGGTCCGCTCGGGATCACTTCCCGGCGGGGCCGCCGAGCTTCACCTCGGTCGCTTCGAGCCGCTCGCCGTCCCGCTTCGCGTGAACGACGGCCCGCTCGCCGGCGTGGATCTCCCCGACCCCGACCGCCTTGCCACCTCGCTGTATCCGCGTCGCCGGGCCCATCGACGCCGTAAAGGACCTGCCCTCGATGGTGGTGAGGACGATCCGCTCCTTCGTCGCCTCCCGCACCACGCCGCGGGCGTGCAGGCCACCCTCATGGGCGAGCGCCGAGGACCACCCCAGCGCCGTCACGAGCAAGGCACCGCCGATCAGCTTGCGCATCTCTCGCTCCTCCTCGTCCTTCCTGCCTTAGTGATGTTGACCCTCCGGCGCCCTCGCCGGTGGCTCACCGCCGCGCAGGAACGCCTCCTCCTCCTCGAGCTCGCGCCACTCCTCGGGCGACCTCGGGTTGAGGCGCTCCATCTCGCGCAGCTCCTCGTCGGTCAGCCTCGGCAGGTGCCGGATGAAGTGCACCAGCTTCCAGCTCTCCTCGGGCTTCCCGGCGCCGCCCCAGGCCGGCATGCCGGTCAGGCGGACCCCGTTCTCGATGACGTGGAACAGCTCGCCGTCGGTCAGCCGTTGTGTCTCGCGGCCCCTGAGATCGGGCGCCCGCGGGTAGAGGCCCCGCCCCAGCGCAGTCTGCCCGCTGCCGTCGTTGGCGTGGCAGCTCGCGCAGTGGTCGGCGAAGTGCGCGCGCCCCTCCGACAGGATCCGGTCACCGGCGCGGAGCGGATTCCGGGCGTCCCGCGCGGCCGCCGGCACCGCCCAGCGCCGCACGGCCCGGGCCGCCGCCGCCTCGAGGGCCGAGGGCTCGGGACGCGCGGACATCCCGGTCCGCAGCAGCCCGGCGGCCGCCCCGATCACCAGGACGGCCAGCACCAGCAGGACACCGACGCAGACGCGGCCTCTCATGGCTCGCTCCCGAGCATCATCGCTTCTTGAAGTCGTCCGCCCGGAGGCCGTAGCGCTTCAGCAGCCGGTGCAGGCTCTCCCGCTCCATGCCGGCCCGCACGGCGGCGTGCGTCACGTGCCCGCCGAACTCCTTCAGGAGGGCGATGAGATAGTCACGCGAGGCGCGGTCGCGGGCGAGGTCGATGGCGTCCCGGTACGGCATGCTGGCCAGCACCTCGCCCGGGATGGCCCCCTCCTGCGTGCCCTGCACGTCGGGTGGCAGGTCGCGCGCCGCGACCTCCTTTCCCCGCGCGACCGCGACGGCGCGCTCGACGGCGTTCTCGAGCTCGCGGACGTTGCCCGGCCACGGGTACCCGGTGAGCGCGCGCATGGCGTCCGGATCGAAGCCGCCCAGCTCCCGACCGGGCGCCCCCGCGTGCTTCTCCAGGAAGTGCGCGGCCAGGAGCGGGATGTCCTCGCGCCGCTCCCGGAGCGGCGGGAGCGCGACGGGGAAGACGTTGAGCCGGTAGAAGAGGTCCTCGCGAAACCGGCCCGCCGCGACCTCGGCCTTGAGGTCGCGGTGGGTGGCCGCCACCACCCGGACATCCACCTGCACCGGGCGGTTGTCGCCGACGCGCCGGATCTCCTTCTCCTGCAGGGCCCGGTTGAGCTTCACCTGCACGTGCAGCGGGAGATCGCCGATCTCGTCCAGGAAGATGGTCCCGCCCTGCGCCTCCTCGAACAGCCCGACCTTGGCGCCGACCGCGCCGGTGAACGCGCCCTTGGCGTGGCCGAACAGCTCGCTCTCCACCAGTTCCTGGGGGAGCGCGCCGCAGTTCACCGGGACGAAGCGGCGCTCCCGGCGCGCGCTGTGGTAGTGGACGGCGCGCGCGGCCAGCTCCTTGCCGGTGCCGGTCTCGCCGCTCAGCAGGACGGTGATGTCGAGCTTCGAGGCCTGGTCGAGGAGTCGGTAGAGGTCCTGCATGGCCGGCGCCTTCCCGACCAGGTTGTGGAAGGAGTAGACGCCCTCCAGCTCGCGCCGGAGCGCCTGCGTCTGGGCGCGGAGGCGGCGGCGCTCCAGCGCGCGGGCGATCACGAGCGAGGCGTCGTCGGGATCGAAGGGCTTCTGCAGGTAGTCGTAGGCGCCCTGCCGCATCGCCTCCACGGCGTCGTGCACCGTGGCGTAAGCGGTCATGACGATCACCTCGGTCTCGGGCGCGCGCGACTTCGCCACCCGCAGCACCTCGAACCCGTCGGCCCCCGGCATGCGGAGGTCGGTGACGATCACGTCGAGCTCCTGGGTGGCGATGAGCGAGATGGCCCGCTGGCCGTCCGCCGCCGTCGAGACGTCGTACACGTCGCCGAGGAGCCGCTCGAACAGCTTGAGGATGTTCTCCTTGTCGTCGACCACCAGGACCCGCGCGCGCTCCATCTAGATCCTCCCCGGCGGCGTGACCGGCAGCCGGACCTCGAAGCGGGCGCCGCCGCCGGGACCTGCGTCCACCTGGATCGTCCCACCGTGCGCCTCGACGATCCCCTTCGACAGCGCGAGCCCGAGCCCGGTGCCCGACTCCTTGGTGGTGTAGAACGGCTCGAAGAGGCGCTCCCTGGCCTCCCCGGTGAGGCCGGCGCCGGTGTCCGAGACGTGGAGGCGCGCCCCCTCGGCGTCGGCGGCCACCGCCACCTCGACGCGCCCCCCGGGCCCGGCGGCCTCGGCCGCGTTCTTCACCAGGTTCAGCACCACCTGGCGCAGCTTCTGCGGCTGGCCCGCGACGCTGCCGGCTCCGGTGACCTCCACGGCGACGCCGTCGAGGAGCCGGACCTCCCCGAGCCGCGCCACCACGTCGTCGCAGAGCGCGCGCAGGTCGACCGGCTCGGGCTCGATCTGCAGCGGCCGCGAGAGGTCGAGGAGCCCGTCCACGATGAGCTTCGCGCGCAAGGTCTCGTCCTCGATGATCTGGAGGTCCTCGGCGAGCGGTCCGTCCGCCTTGCGCCGCAGGAGGCGCGCGTAGCCCAGGATCACCGCCAGGGGGTTGTTGATCTCGTGCGCGACCCCCGCCGCGAGCCGCCCGATCCCGGCCAGCTTCTCGTGCTCGACCAGCCGCTGCTGGTGCTCCTTCAGCGCCCGGGTCATGGCGTTGAACTGGCGCGCCAGCGCGCCGAACTCGTCGGCCGCGTCGATCTGGATGTGCGTGTCGAGGTCGCCGCGGGCGATCCGGGCGGCGCCTTCCTGGAGCCGCGCCACCGGCACCGCGACCGAGCGGACCACGTAGGCCCCCACGATCACCGCCAGGAGCGGCGCGCCGATCACGAACAGGATGGTCCAGTGAAAGGTCGAGCGCTGGAGCGCGGAGGCCTGCGCCTGGAACTCGGCGATCGAGGTCTCGAACCGATCGACGAGCCGGTCGGCGCGGTCCTGGATGTCGGTCACGAGCAGCTGGGCCCGGCCGTGCTCCTCCTGCACGTCGGCCTCGTCGCCCGACAGGACCGCGGGCACGATGCGATCCCGGAACACGCGGTCGAGCTGCCCGGTGGCGCGCTCGATGTCCTGCACCCAGGCGCGCTCGTCCGGGTGGACGGCCTGTTGCTTCACCAGCGCGGTGAGCGACACCACCCGCTTCTCCGCGGCGGTGTAGAACGGCAGGTGGCTCGCGTTCGCGAGGATGATGGTGTGCGCCTGGTGCGCGTACTGATCGCGCACGGCGCTGGCGAGCTCGAGCGAGAGGCGGACGCCCTCCTCGTGCCGCTTCATCTGGACGAGGCCGTCGTGCATCTCGCGCACGTGGTCGAGCGTCACGTACGAGGCCGCCGCGAAGCTGGAGACCAGGATCGCGAAGGCGACGAACAGTCGGCGCGCCGTGCCGAACGAGATCCGCATCTGCCTGCTCCCTCCCGCTGGCTGCCAAAGCAACCCCCGAGCCACCCGCGCGAGGCGCCGATTCACGCGGGGATACCTCGCAACCCACCCCGCCGGAGACGCGCGGGCGTGACCGGCGCCGTCACACCGTGACCCGCCCTCCCCGCCTCGGCGCGCCGAAAACGCCTGGAACGAACGGGAGTTGACGCGAGCCCCGCCCGGGCCAACCTGGCACGAGCCATGCTCTGTCGCACCACGGGGCTCACTCGCGAGCCCACGAAATTCACGGACCGAGAACATGCACGAACGCCTTCGCCCGGGTCTCGCCCTGCTCGTCGTCGCGCTGGCCCTCACCGGCCGCGCGGCCGGTCAGGGCACCTCGCTCCCCGCCGCCCCTGCATCCGACCCGCTCCTCGAGCGCCTGATCGAGGAGAGCCTCTCCGCGCGCCCGGAGCTCAAGCAGGCACAGGAGCTCGTCCGCGCCGAGCGCGAGCGCGTCCCTCAGGCGGGCGCGCTCCCCGATCCGACCCTCTCCCTCGGAATCCAGAACGACGGGTTCAAGGAGATCATGGTCGGCAAGATGGAGACCAGCTACTACCAGGTGATGCTGAGCCAGCCGCTTCCCTGGCCCGGCAAGCTCGGCCTCCGCGAGGACGTCGCGACCCTCGGCGGCCAGGCAGGCGGAGACCAGCGTGGCGCGGGCGCGGCTCACCACCGAGGCGGACGTGCGGCGCACCTACCTCGACCTGATCCTGGTGCGCGAGCGGCTCGGCCTGCTCGACCGGCTCGACGCCATCTGGCAGAAGTCCTCCGGGATCGCGACGAGCCGCTACGAGGCGGGCGACGGCGCGCAGTCCGACCTGCTGCGCTCCCAGCTCGAGCTGAACCGCATCCGCCAGCGCCGCTGGCTCCTCCAGGCGGAGGAGCGCAACGCGGCTCCAGGCGCTCGAACCGGCTCCGGGGGCACCCGCTCGACGAGCCCATCGAGACGACCGCGAAGGTCGAGCGAACTCCCCGCCCCCGTGCTGACGCAGCCTCGAGGCGGCCGTCGAGGACGCGCGCGCCAGGAGCCCCGAGCTGGCCCTGGCGCGGCTCGGCGTGACGCGCGCCGAGACCCAGGCGCGCCTGGCGCGTCGCGAGCGCTTCCCCGACCTCGGCGTGAGCGCCGGCATCATGCCGCGCGGCGGGCTCGACCCGATGTGGACGGCGGGCGTCTCGATCGGCCTGCCGATCTGGTCGGGGCGCAAGCAGAGCCGGGCCGTGGCCGAGAGCGAGGCGCGCGCCGCCGCGGACGCGCAGCAGCGCCGAGGCCATCGATCAGATCCTGCGTCTCCGCGTCGCGGAGCGGCGCGCCGCGCTGGCGGCGCTGGTCGAGTCCGTCCGACTCTACCGGGACGGGCTGCTCGTCCAGTCGCAGGCGACCGCCGACAGCACGCTCGCGCAGTACCGGGTCGGGAAGGTCGACCTTCGCCTCGGTGCTCGAGGCGAACGCCGGCTACATCAACGACGAGGAGAGCTACCTCCTCGCGCTGGCGGACGCGCAGCGCCTCGCGATCGCCGCCGCCGAGGTGAGCCTCGAGCCGTCGGCGCGGCCGGCGGCGGCGGCGGATGGGCCGGCGCCGCAGTCCCCGGCGCCGGCGCCGCCGCGGCGGGATGGGCGGCGGCGCCGCCGCCGCGGCCGGTGCGCCAGCGGCCGACCCGCCTCCTCCTCGTCGTCCAAGCATGTGACTCCAGGAGAACGCGATGACCCCCGAGACCCCCACCCCCTCCTCCCCGCCTCGCCGCCGCTTCGGCGCCGGCGCGCTGGTCGCGGCCGCGCTCGCCTCGGCCGTCGCTCGCCGTCGGCGCGACGCTCCTCGCCGGCCAGCGCGGCGCGCACGACCACGCGTCGCCGAGATCGCCGCGAAGGACCAGTACCAGTGCCCGATGCACCCGAGCGTCGTGCAGGACCACCCGGGCGACTGCCCGATCTGCGGGATGAAGCTCGTGAAGGTGGCGGCCACTTCGGCGTCCACCGCGGCCGGCAAGCCCGCGGCCGAGCAGAAGCCGCAGTACCAGTGCCCGATGCACCCGACGATCGTGCAGGACCACCCGGGCGACTGCCCGATCTGCGGCATGAAGCTCGTGAAGGTGGCGAGTCGGGCGAGCCGCGGGCGCGAAGACGCGAGCGGAAGCTCCTCTTCTACCGCTCGCCGATGGACCCGAAGCAGACCTCGCCCACGCCGCGCAAGGACGAGATGGGCATGGACTACGTCCCCGTCTACTCGGACGAGGTCGGCGGCGAGGCCGGCGTCGAGGGGCTCGCCACGGTGGACATCGACCCGGCGCGCCAGCAGCTCATCGGCCTGCCGGACCGCCGAGGTGACGCGCGGCCAGGTCGGCGGCGCCTGGCGCACGGTCGGCCGCGTGGCGGTCGACGAGACGCGCGTGCGGCACGTCAACGTGAAGGTCCCCGGCTTCGTCGAGCGCATCTACGTCGACTTCGTCGGCAAGCCGGTGCGCCGGGGCGAGCCGCTCTTCTCCATCTACAGCCCGGAGCTGCTCGCGGCCCAGGAGGAGTACCTGCTCGCGCTGCGCACCCAGAAGACGCTGGCCGGGCGCAGGGCATGTCCGAGGACGGCGACGCGCTGGTGGCGGCCGCGCGCCGCAAGCTCGCAGCTCTGGGACGTGCCCGAGTCCGAGATCGCGCGCATCGAGCGAGACCGGGCAAGCCGACGAAGACCCTGACCTTCTACTCGCCCATCTCCGGCGTGGTGACGAAGAAGGACGTCGTCGAGGGCATGAAGCTCGACGCCGGCGCCATGCCCTACGAGATCGTCGACCTCTCGCAGGTGTGGGTGCTCGCCGACGTCTACGAGAGCGAGCTCCGCCACGTGAAGGTCGGGATGCCCGCCACGCTCACGCTGAAGGCGTTCCCCGACCGCGCCGTTCAAGGGGAAGGTCTCCTTCATCGACCCGCTGCTCGATCCGAAGACGCGCACGGTGAAGGTGCGCCTCGCGTTCGCCAACCCGACCGGCGAGCTGCGGCCCGAGATGTTCGGCGAGGTGGTGCTGCAGGGCGCGGCGCGCGAGGGGCTGCGGATCCCGCCGACGCCGTCATCGACTCGGGCACGCAAGAGCGTCGTGTTCGTCTCGCTCGGCGAGGGCAAGTTCCAGCCGCGCGCGGTGCAGGTCGGCGACTCGGACGGCGACCAGCGTGGAGGTCGTCTCGGGGCTCTCGCGAGGGCGAGAAGGTCGTCACCCGCGCCAACTTCCTCATCGACTCCGAGTCGCGGCTGCGCGCCTCGCTGGCCGCGCTCGCGCCCTCGGGCGGCGCTCCGCCCGCCGCGGGCCCGACCGCGCCGGCCGAGAGCGGCAAGGCCGGAGCCGGCGGACGCAGGCCCCGGCGCCGCCGCGGGCCAGGGCGAGCACGCCGGTCACGGGGGTCGCTGAGCCATGATCAAGGCGATCATCCGCTTCTCCGCGGAGAACAGGTACCTGGTCATCGCCGCCACCCTCGTCGCGCTCGCGGGCGCGTGGTGGACGATGCGGAACATCCCGCTCGACGCGCTGCCGGACCTCTCCGACACGCAGGTCATCGTCTACTCGCGGTGGGATCGCAGCCCGGACATCATCGAGGACCAGGTCACCTACCCGATCACCACGGCGCTGCTCGGCGCGCCGAAGGTGAAGGCGATCCGCGGCTTCTCGGACTTCGGCTTCAGCTACGTCTACGTCATCTTCGAGGACGGGACGGACATCTACTGGGCGCGCACGCGCGTGCTCGAGTACCTGTCGAAGATCCAGCCGCAGCTGCCGCCGGGCGTGAAGACCGAGCTCGGGCCCGACGCCACCAGCGTCGGCTGGGTCTTCCAGTACGCGCTGGTCGACAGGACCGGGCAGCACTCGTCCGACGAGCTGCGCTCGTACCAGGACTGGTTCCTGCGCTACGCGGTGCAGAGCGTGCCCGGCGTCTCCGAGGTCGCGACCGTCGGCGGCCAGGTGCGCCAGTACCAGGTGACGGTGAACCCGAACGCGCTCGCCGCCTACAAGCTGCCGCTCGACGCGGTGATCCAGGCGGTGCGGAGCGGCAACAACGACGTGGGCGGGCGCCTGGTCGAGCTCTCCGGGCGCGAGTACATGGTGCGCGGCCGCGGCTACGTGAAGAGCATCGCCGACATCGAGAACCTGGTGCTCAAGGCCGAGGGCGGCACGCCGGTCATGGTGAAGGACGTCGCGACGGTGGCGCTCGGCCCGGAGATGCGGCGCGGCGTCGCCGACCTCGACGGCGAGGGCGACGTGGTGGGCGGCATCGTGGTCATGCGCCACGGCGAGAACGCGCTCAACGTCATCGACCGGGTCAAGGCCAAGCTCGAGGAGCTGAAGCCCTCGCTCCCGAAGGGCGTCGAGGTCGTCACGACCTACGACCGCTCGGAGCTCATCGACCGCGCCATCGAGACGGTGAAGGACAAGCTGATCGAGGAGATCATCATCGTCTCGATCATCATCCTCATCTTCCTGTGGCACATCCCGTCGGCGATCATCCCCATCGTCACCATCCCGGTGTCGGTCGCGCTCGCCTTCATCCCCATGTACCTCATGGGCCTGAACGCGAACCTCATGTCGCTCGCCGGCATCGCCATCTCCATCGGCGTGCTGGTGGACGGCGCCATCGTCGAGGTGGAGAACGCCTACAACAAGATCCACC
Source organism: uncultured delta proteobacterium (assembly GCA_963733485.1). Lineage (GTDB taxonomy): Bacteria > Myxococcota > Myxococcia > Myxococcales > Anaeromyxobacteraceae > Anaeromyxobacter. Next base: position 21,775 of record CAVTDL010000012.1, read on the forward strand.
ACTGGATGCAGGACGGGAAGAAGGGCGACTTCCACCAGGTGCGGCTCGAGGCGCTGCTCGAGGTCGGGCCCGGGCGTCTTCTTCTCGCTGCTCGTCATCGCGGTCGCGTTCATGCCGGTCTTCACCCTGGTCGACCAGGAGGGCCGGCTGTTCCGGCCGCTCGCCTACTCGAAGAACCTCGCCATGGCCATCGCGGCGCTGCTCGCGATCACGCTCGACCCCGCGATGCGCATGCTCTTCGCGCGCATCGAGCCGTTCACCTTCCGGCCGAGGTTCGCCTCGGCGATCGCGACCCGGGTGCTGGTCGGGCAAGTACTACTCGGAGGAGGCGCACCCCATCTGCCGGCTGCTCCACCGCCTCTACGAGCGTCCCTGCCGCTTCGTGGTCCGCCACGCCAAGGCGACCATCGCGGTGAGCGTGCTGCTCGTGCTCACGACCATCCCGGTCTACCTGCAGCTCGGCTCGGAGTTCATGCCGCCGCTGCGCGAGGGCACGATCCTCTACATGCCCACCGCGGTCGAGCCCGGCATGTCGGTCGCCGAGGCGCAGAAGGCGCTGCAGGTGCAGGACAAGATCCTGATGACCTTCCCCGAGGTGGAGCGCGTGTTCGGCAAGGCCGGCCGCGCCAACACCTCCACCGACCCGGCGCCCTTCACGATGATGGAGACGACCATCATCCTGAAGCCGGAGAGGGAGTGGCGCGAGAAGCCGCGCTGGTACTCGTCCTGGGCGCCCGAGTGGCTCAAGGCGCCGCTGCGCCCGTTCTGGCGCGACCGGATCACGCAGGACGAGCTCGAGGACGAGATGAACGCGGCGCTGCAGCTCCCCGGCATCTCCAACGCCTGGACCATGCCGATCAAGGGCCGCCTCGACATGCTCTCGACCGGCATCCGCACGCCGGTCGGCATCAAGATCATGGGCGCCGACCTCACGACCATCGAGAAGATCGCGACCGAGACCGAGGCCGCGATCACCAAGGTGCCCGGGCACGCGCAGCGTCTACGCCGAGCGCGTCGCCGGCGGCTACTTCCTCGACTTCGTGCTCAAGCGCGATCAGCTCGCCCGCTACGGGCTGAGCGTCGACGACGCCAACATGATGGTCATGACCGCGGTCGGCGGCGACAACCAGAGCACCACGGTCGAGGGGCGCGAGCGCTACGGCATCAACGTCCGCTACGCCCGCGACTACCGCGAGGATCTCCAGGCGCTCCGGCGGGTGCTGCTGCCGCTGCCGAGCGGCGAGGGCCAGATCCCGATGGAGGAGATCGCCGACGTGGTGCTCGCGCAGGGCCCGTCGATGATCCGCGACGAGAACGGGCTCCTCGCCGGCTACGTCTACGTCGACTTCGACACCTCGAAGATCGACGTCGGCAGCTACGTCGAGCAGGCGAAGAAGGCGGTGGCCGCGGGCGTGTCCACGCCCACCGGCTACTCGATGACCTGGAGCGGCCAGTACGAGAACATGCTGCGCGTGAAGGAGCGGCTGAAGCTCATCCTGCCCGATCACGCTCGTGCTCATCTTCGGGCTGCTCTACATGAACACCCGGAGCGCCTTCAAGGCGAGCGTCGTCATGCTCGCGGTGCCCTTCTCGGCCATCGGCGCCGTCTGGCTGCTCTGGTTCCTCGGCTACAACGTCTCGATCGCGGTGTGGGTCGGGCTGATCGCGCTCATGGGGCTCGACGCCGAGACCGGCGTGTTCATGCTCCTCTTCCTCGACCTCTCGCACGACGAGTACAAGAAGAAGGGGCTGCTGCGCACCGAGGGCGACCTGGTGGAGGCGATCATCCACGGCGCGGTGAAGCGGGTGCGCCCGAAGGCGATGACCGTCTTCGCCGCCATGCTCGGCCTGCTGCCCATCATGTGGTCGACCGGGACCGGCGCCGACCTCATGAAGCGCATCGCCGCGCCCATGGTGGGCGGGCTGGTGACGAGCTTCATCATGGAGCTGCTCGTCTACCCGGCCATCTACTTCCTCTGGAAGCGGAAGGAGGTCGTGAAGGACGGCCAGGCGGCGCCGGCCATCGCCGCCTGAACTGGACCGCATGGAATCCTTTCTCTCCGCGGAAGGCAGCCTCACCGTCGCGATCTCGGCGCTGGCGATCGTGCTCGGATACCGCTTCACGCTGCCCGAGCGCGGGCGCGACTTCACCGGCCTCCTCGTGTACGTGGCTGCGATCGGCGTGACCCTGGCCGCCGCGCACGGACTCGTCCCCCACGCCGGCGCGATCGAGCCGGGGCTCGCCCTCCGCGCCCCCGGGAGCCTGCTGCTGATCCTCGGCTTCGTCCTCGCCGGCGCGTCGTACCGGGCCCGGCTCGAGGCGGGGCGCGGGGCGCTCGCGACGGGTGGCCCCTACGCGCGCGTCCGGCACCCGCTCTACCTGGGACTCGGGATGGTGCTGCTGGGGCACCTCCTGCGCCTGCCCTCGAGCGCCGGGCTGCTCCCCACCGCGCTCGCCCTCGCCAGCTACGCCTTCACAGCCGCGGCCGAGGAGCGCGAGGCGGCGGCCAGGTTCGGAGACGCCTGGGTCGCCTACGCTCGCCGGACGGGCGCGGTGCTGCCGCGCCGCGGCTCGTGAGCGCGGCCACCGGTCAGAAGTCGAGCGCCAGCCCGCCGGGAGCGGTCCGCAGCGTCACCGGCGGCCCGCGCGCGCGCCGGTGGATCCAGAGCGGCGCGGCCATCCCCGCGCCCACGCCCGTCGCGGCGCCGGCGAGGACGTCGGTGAGCCAGTGCGCGTCCGCCGCCATCCGCGCCCAGCCGACGCCCGCCGCGAGCGCGAGCCCCACCGCCCAGAACCAGGGCGCCGCCCGCCACCCGCGCAGGGTGGCCACGTCGGCGGCGGAGACGGCGATCGAGAAGGCGAGGGTGGTGTGCCCGGAGAAGAAGCTCCGGAGCTTGTCGCCGCGTCCGGTCCCGTTCGCCGAGGGGCGGTAGCGTGCGGACACCTCCTTCGTCGCGAGCTCCAGGTCGGTCCCGAGCAGCGCCGCCTCCAGCACCGGCACGACGTCGGCGAGCCCCTCCGACGCCGAGCCGGCCGCCCAGGCCCCGCCGAGCAGCGCCGCGACCGCGCCGGCCGGGACGAGCGCGTTCGCGAGCAGGTCCGAGGTGGTCGCCGCGGCGTGCAGGTTCCTCGAGCGGACCAGCTCGCGCGTTTCCTCGTCGAGCGCGTCGAGCCCGCAGAGGCGGCATCTGCTCGGGGTGAGGCGACCTGCTCCGAGCCCCAGCGCCAGCGCGACCGCCCCCGCGGCCGCGATCAGGGCGGCGTCGGCGCGGCCGAGAGGGAGCGGATCCGGGGGTGCCGGCGGGCCGGCGAGGGGCGTGTCCGGGACCAGCGCCGCGGCTCGTCCTGCGAGGAGGACGGCGACCATCGACGAGCGGACGAGGGCGGCGGATTTCACGGCGAGCCCGACCGGAAGCTAGGGGCAGCGGCAGCGAAACGGAAGGACCGGCCGGCGTGCCGCCGCGGAGCGGATGGGGCGCGGCACGACGCAGACGACGGCGGCGCCGCGACGTCCCCTGGTATCCTTCGCTCTCCCGGTCTCGGCCCTCACCGCATGCCCCTCCCGGATCCGACACGTCGCAGAGAGACGCCCGAGCCGAGCCCCTCGGAGCGGCGGGTGCGGGCCGTGCCGTGGGAGGCGCTGCGCGGCGTCGCGGCCTCGCTCGACGGGCCCATCGCCGAGGTGCTGGCCGGGGCGCCCGCGGAGCGGGTGCTCGACCGCACGCTCCGGGCTCGACGGGACCTCGACGCGGCCGGCCGCGCGGCGGTCGCGGAGGCGGTCTTCGGGGTGGGACTGTGGCGGCGGCGGCTGCGGGCGGCGCTCGGCGATCCCGCGGCGGCCCCGCGGCTCCTGCTCGCGGCGCTGGTCCGCGACCTCGGCGGGCGACCGGATGCCGCCGCGCTGGTGGGCCTCCCCGATGGTGCGCTCCCCCCGCCCGCACCGCCGCCGCAGGGCCTGGCCGATCGCTACTCGCTCCCCGACTGGCTGGCCGGAGAGCTCGCGCGCGCGGCCGGAGAGGACGCCGGCGCGCTCGCCGACGCGCTCTGCCTGCCCGGCCCGATCTGCCTGCGCGCGAACCTCCTCCGCACCACGCCCGCCGGGCTCGCCGCCCGGCTCGCGGCCGAGAGCGTCGCGACGCGCCCCGGCCGGCTCGCCCCCGCCTGCCTGGTGGCGGAGGGCCAGCGCCCCAACGTCTATGGTCTCGCCGCGTACCGCGAGGGCCTGGTCGAGGTGCAGGACGAGGGGAGCCAGCTCCTGGGGGCGGTGGCCGGCGCGCGCGCCGGCGAGGCCGTGCTCGACGCCTGCGCCGGCGCGGGCGGGAAGACCCTCCTGCTCGCCGCCGACGTCGGCCCCTCGGGCCGCGTCCACGCCGCCGATCCCGACCTGTCCCGCCTCGCACGCCTCCGCGTTCGCTCCGCCGCCGCCGGTGCGGGGGAGATCGTGGTGGTGCACGGCGCGGAGGCGCCGCCGTCGCTGGTGGTGGACCGGGCGCTGGTCGACGTCCCCTGCTCGCAGCTCGGCACGCTCCGGCGCGGCCCCGACCTCCGCTGGCGCCTCGACCCCGCCTCGTTCGCGGCGCTCCCCGCCCTGCAGCTCGACCTCCTCTCGCGTGCGGCGAGCCACGTCCGCCCCGGCGGCCGGCTCGTCTACGCGACCTGCACCTTCCGGCGCGAGGAGGACGAGGAGGTGGCGCTCGCCTTCGAGGCCGCGCACCCCGGGTTCAGGCGCATGGCGCCGGAGGTGGACGCCTCCGTCCTCACGCCGGAGGGCTTCGTCCGGACCTGGCCGCACCGGCACGGCACCGACGCCTTCTTCGCGGCGGCGTGGGTGCAGGCGTGAGCGGGGGCGAGCCCCCTACAGATCCGACCTCAGCACCGCCCCCTTGGCCGAGTTGGTCACGAGGTGCGCGTACCTCCGCAGCCAGGACGACCGGACCTCCTTCTTCCTCGGCGTGAACCCCTCGCGGCGGCGCGCCAGCTCGGCGTCGGGCACGTCCACGGTCAGCGCGCGCGCCTCCACGTCGATGGTGATGGGGTCCCCGTCCTGCACCAGCGCGATGACGCCGCCCTCGGCGGCCTCGGGCGAGACGTGGCCCACGCAGGCGCCGCGGGTCGCGCCGGAGAAGCGGCCGTCGGTGACCAGGCCGACGCTCTCGCCGAGCCCCATGCCCATGATGAGCGCGGTGGGCGAGAGCATCTCCTGCATGCCGGGGCCGCCCTTCGGCCCCTCGTAGCGGATCACCACGAAGTGTCCGGCCTTCACCTTGCCGCCGGTGATCCCGGCGATGGCGTCGTCCTGCGAGTCGAAGCAGATGGCCTTCCCGGTGAACCTCCGCATCGAGGGCTGGATGCCGGCGGTCTTCACCACCGCCCCCTCGGCGGCCAGGTTCCCGAACAGCACCGCCAGGCCGCCCACCGGCGAGTAGGCGTTCTCGAGGGTGTGGATCACCGCGGGGTCGGCGATGCGGGCGTCGCGGATCCGCTCGCCGATCGTCTCGCCGGTCACGGTGAGCGCCCCCTCGCGGACGATCCCGCCCCGCCGCGCCGCCTCGCGGAGCACCGCCGGCACGCCGCCGGCGCGGTGGACGTCCTCCATGTGCACGGTGGAGAGCGAGGGCGCGATCTTGGCGATGTGGGCCACCTTCGACGCGATCTCCTCGATGTCCCGGAGCCCGAGCTCGACCCCGGCCTCGCGCGCGATGGCGAGCATGTGGAGGACGGTGTTGGAGGACCCGCCCATGGCCATGTCCACCACCATGGCGTTGTGGACGGCGTCGCGGGTGACGATGCTCCGCAGCCGGAACCGCTCGTCCGCCGCGATCTCCACCGCCCGCCGCGCCGCGCGCCGGACCAGCGCCTCGCGCTCGGGGGTGAGCGCGAGGATGGTCCCGTTGCCAGGGAGGGCCACGCCCATCGCCTCGCAGAGCACGTTCATCGAGTTGGCGGTGAACATGCCGGAGCAGGAGCCGCCGGACGGGCAGGCCTTGCACTCGATCTCGTACAGCTCCGCGTCGGTCATCTGGCCGAGCGCCCGCTTGCCCACCGCCTCGAAGGCGGTGGCGAGGTCGATGGGCGTCCCGTCGGACAGGTGCCCCGCCTTCATCGGCCCGCCCGAGACGAACACGGTGGGCACGTCCACCCGCAGGGCGCCCATCAGCATGCCGGGGACGATCTTGTCGCAGTTCGGGATGCAGACCAGCGCGTCGAGCTGGTGCGCGTTCATCACCGTCTCGATCGAGTCGGCGATGAGCTCGCGCGAGGGCAGGCTGTAGAGCATGCCCCCGTGTCCCATGGCGATCCCGTCGTCCACGCCGATGGTGTTGAACTCGAAGGGGACGCCGCCCGCCTTCCGGATCTCGTCCTTCGCGATCCGCCCGTACTCCTGCAGGTAGAAGTGGCCGGGGATGATGTCGATGTGGCTGTTGGCGATGCCGACGAAGGGCTTCTCGAAGTCCTCGTCCCTGACGCCCACCGCGCGGAGGAGGCTGCGGTGCGGCGCACGCTCGAAGCCCTTCTTGATCCGGTCGCTGCGCATGTGGGCTGTTGTCGCGGGAAGGCCGGTCGAAGTCAATCCGACCGGCGGCGCCCGCGGCGACCGGAGAGGTCCCTCCATCGGCCGCTCCCTCCCGGGCGACCGCGCCGGCGCCCGGTTATCTTGCTCCGGTGCCGACGCCCGAGTTCGACGACGCCGTCCTGCGCATCCGCGCCGCGCTGGCGGTGCGCCCGCCGCGCCTCCTCGACGTCCCCGGCTTCCGCGCCTCCGCGGTGCTCGTGCCGATCCTCGACCGCCCCCGCGGCCCCTCGGTGCTCTTCACCCGCCGCTCGGAGCGCCTCCTGCATCACCGCGGCGAGATCTCCTTCCCCGGCGGGCGGCTGGAGGCGGGCGAGGGCCCGGTCGAGGCGGCGCTGCGCGAGGCCCACGAGGAGATCGGCCTCGACCCCGCCGCGTCCGAGGTGCTGGGGCGCCTCGACGATCTCCCGAGCGTGGCCGGGTACGTGGTGACGCCGGTGGCCGCGGCGGTGCGCAGTCCACCCGACGCGTTCACGGCGCAGGAGAGCGAGGTGGACGAGCACTTCGAGGTGCCGCTGGCCCGGCTCCTCGATCCGGGGCTCCGCCGATCGTCGCTCCTCGACCCGGCGGAGCTGCCGCCGCGGATCGCCGAGGTGGTCTCCCGGGCCGACCTCACCTTCGAGGACGTGGATCCGCAGAGCGGCCACTGGCGCGTCTGGTCCTTCCACGCCGACGAGACCCGGGTGGTCTGGGGCCTGACCGCGCGGATCCTGGCGGACCTGCTCGACCGCGCCTTCGCCGTCCCCCGCCGAGGCTAGGGGTCACGCCCTTCTCGTGCCCGCGCGTCGTCCCCCGTCGCGGGCGGCCGGCGGCGCGCTTAGTATCGGCGCGTGCCCTCCGCGCGTGCCCTCGCCGTCGCGCTCGTCGCCGTGGCCGCCGCGGCGTGCGGCAAGCCCTCGTTCCACCGGCGCGAGGCGACGCCCGGCGGCGGTGGGGGCGACGTCTGCGCGCGCGCCGCGGATTGCCAGGCGGGGCTGGTCTGCGTGTCGCGGCGCTGCGCGGCCACGCTGCCCGAGGGGGCCTGCCGCCCGCCCGGTGCGCCGGTGATCGTGGCGGGCGAGGTGGCCGGACCCGCGGTGAGACCCGATCCCCTCCCCGACCCGCCCTGCGCCCAGCCGGTGCAGCCCGCCGTCACGGCCGGGCCGGTGCAGGAGCTCGGCGAGCACGCGGTCGGCGAGGTGCTGGCCTTCGACGTGCCGGCCGGGACCAGCGGCTTCACCATCGTCTCGCAGGAGGTGGCGGGGAGCGCGGTGGACGACGTCACGGTGGGTGACGGCGCGCTGCCGAACAGCGTCTTCCCGCTCCGGATCCAGCAGCCGGACGGTGCGTCGTTCTTCGACGGCCTCGCCGACCCGCCCTCGGCGAACGGGTACCCCGACTACACGCAGGTCCTGGCGTTCTACTTCGGCGTCATCCCCTCGACCGGCTCGATGACGGTGCCGAACACCACCCCCTCGCTCGACCTGGTCCGCTCCGAGGGGCAGCTCCCCGGCGGCACCTGGAGGTTCACGCTCACCGACCTCGCCCGCGAGTGCTCGGGGGTGACGGGCTGCAGCGGCGGGAGCGCCGACCGGCCGCTACGACGTGAAGGTGCTCACCCGCCCGGGCCGGCTCACCGCGACCGGCACGCTCGACGTGGACCTGTACCTGGTCTCGGCCGCGCACCCGGAGTACACAGCCGCCGCCGCCACCGCCGACCCGTCCTCGAGCCGGACGGCGGCGCAGTTCAAGCGGCTGGTGGACGGGCTCGGCCTCGTGTTCGGCCGGGCCGGGATCTGCCTCGGGACGGTCGCCTTCCACGACGTGCAGGACTGGGTGAAGGCCGAGCTGAGCGCGCCGGACATCGATCGCGAGGGGCCCTGCAACGACCTCTCGCGCCTCTTCCGGGTGGCCGTGCCGAGGGACTCGGTCCACCTCTTCCTGGTGGACGAGCTCCTCACCACGCAGAACGGGACGACGTCGATCGTGGTGGGGCTCGACGGCTCCATCCCCGGACCCTCGGGCGTGCCGGGCGGCATCAACAGCGGCGCGGCGGTGGTGCTGGCGGACCTCGGCTTCACGCCCGATACGCTCCCGAACGCCTGCGACGCCGGCCAGCCGTTCCGCCTCGACGCGTGCGGCACCGACGCGGTCGCCTACATCGCGGCGCACGAGGCGGGTCACTGGCTCGGCCTCTACCACCCCAGCGAGTCGGGCGGCACCTCCTTCGATCCGCTGGCCGACACCGCCAGCTGCCCGTGCAACGCGTGCGGGGGGCCGATCGCCTCGCGCTGCGGGGCCGGCGCGGAGCTGCCCGCCTCCTCCTGCTCCGGCGCGACGGCCACCTGCGACGGCGCGGGCAACCTGATGTTCTGGCAGATCGACCCGGCCTACGCGACCGGCGCCCTCACGCCGCAGCAGGGCGAGGTGATGCGGCTCAACCCGGCGGTCCGCTGAGGCAGGCCATGCTCGTCCACGTCGTCGCGCTCACCCTCGCCCTCGGCGCCCCGGCTCCCGCCGCGGCGCGCCCGGCGACCGACCAGGACGTGCGCGACCAGGTGATTCCGCACCTCGGCGCCATCGACCGCCCGGTCTCGCCCGAGACCTGGCGCGCGCTCGGACCTGCGGCTGAGCCGGTGCTGCTCGAGGTGGCCGGCTCGGCCTCGGCGCCGCCCACCCGCAGGGCCCGCGCGCTGGAGGGGCTGGCGGCGCTGGGCGGCGCGCGCGCGGAGGAGCTCCACCTCCGGCTCGCGCGAGCTCGCGCCGCCCCGCCGCTGGTGCGGAGCGGCGCGGTGCGCGGCCTCGGGCGGCTGCTCGCGCCCGCCCGGCTCGCCGCCGAGGTCCGCCCGCTCCTCGCGGACGGGAGCGGGCGCGTCCGGCAGGTCGCCGGCGAGGTGCTCGCGCGCCGCGCACCCGGCGAGGCGTGCGCCGACGTCCGAGCCCAGGCCGCGCGCGAGCCGGTTCGCGCGCCCTGGGCCCGCGCGCTCTCGGCCTGCGATCGGGCCGCGCCGCCGCCGCGCGCGCGGTGAGCGGCCGCGCCGCCCGCGTCGGAGGCTTGGTATGGTCTCCCGGCCCCGTGCTCGCGCTCGTCTCCGCCGCGCTCCTCGCCGCCTCGCCCGCCACCGCGGGCGCGCGCCACGCCGCCTCGCCCGCCCCGCTCCCGGCGCTCGCCACGCCCGCCGGCCCGGCGCCGGCGTCGGCCTGCGCGCGCCTGAGGGCGCTCTTCCCGAGCGCCCCCGCGCCGGCGGGCGGCGAGCCGGGCTGCGCCGCCGCGCTCGCGGAGGCCTGTGACGCCGGGCGGCGCCTCGCCTGCCACGACCTCGGCCTGCTGCTCGAGGCGGGGACGCCGTCACCCGCCGATCCGGTCAGGGCGCTCGCGCTCCACCGGCGCGCCTGCGCGGCCGGCGTGGGCGCCGCCTGCGCGCGCGCGGGGGCGCTGCTCCGCGCCGCGGGCGACGCCTCCGCGGAGGCGGTGCTCGAGGAGGGCTGCGGCCTCGGCGACGGCGCCGCGTGCCTGGCGCGGGCCGAGCGCGAGGGGGACGCGGACCGGGCGGCGCGGCTGCGCGAGCGGGCCTGCGATCTGGGCGAGCCGGGCGGCTGCCTCGCGCTCGCCGCCGGAGCGCCGCCCGAGCGCGCCGCCGGGCTCCTCACCCGCGGCTGCCGCCTCGGCGCAGCGGAGGCCTGCTCCGCCGCGGTGACCGCGCTCTCGCGGCCCGGCGCCGGCGCGCCGGAGGGCGATCAGGCCCGCGCGCTGCTCGAGCGCGGCTGCGAGCTCGGCGGGGCGCAGGCCTGCGCCAGGCTCGGCGTGGCGCTGCTCCACGAGGGCCGACCGGGCGAGGCGGCGCGCGGGGGCCGGCTCCTCACCGAGCACTGCGCCGCGCTCGGGGCCGAGCCCTGCCTCGACGCCGCGCAGACCTACCTCCACGACGCGGAGGCGGCGCTCGACGAGCGCGCCGGCCCGGCGCTCCTCGAGGCCGCCTGCGGGCGCGGGATCCTGGACGCCTGCGCCGGGCTCGGGCGGCTCCTGCAGGAGGGGCGGGCCGTGCCGGCCGACGGCCCGCGCGCGGCGGCGCTCTACCGCCGCGCCTGCCAGGGCGGCGTCGAGCGGGCCTGCGCCGACCTCGGGCGTGCTGCACCGCTTCGGCGCCGGCGTCCGGCGCGACGAGGCGCGGGCGCGCCGGCTCTTCGAGCGGGCCTGCGCGGGCGGCGTGGAGGAGGCCTGCCGGCTGCGCGACGATCCGGTGCGGCCGGGCGAAGATTGACGGAGGGTGATGGGCGCGCTCCAGCCGGGCGCAGCCCAGCGGTGCCGCGATCACCGATGGTGAAGTGGTGGAGCCTCAGCGGCCCTGGGAGACGGAGTCCTGCGGCGTGGCCTGCGCCCACATCGAGCGCGGGGCGCGGGCCTGCTCCATGATGGCGATGCCGATGGCGCAGGCGAGGAAGACCGCGAGCGCAAGCATCCACGGCCGGAACTCGAGGAGGTCCCGCGGGCGGACTGCCCGGTGATGGCGCGGCTCCGGTGCGCGCTGGATCATGCCCCGTAAGTAGACCGCGATCCGGGCAAGACGCAACCCCAAGAACGTGATACCGGGCCCGGCGTTCAGGGGACCCCCACCCGAGTGAGGGGGCCGGGCCGCCCGCCTGCCTGGCCGCTAAACTGCTCCCATGCTCGCCTCCGCACTCGTTGCCGCGATATCACTCGCCGCCGCTCCGCAGACGTTCCGCGTCGACTACTTCCACACCGGCACCGCCACCGAGGAGCGCTTCGCGGTGGACCGCCTGGTCCTGGAGCCGCTGCCCTGGCCCGGCAACCCGGCCCGGCCCGTCGACGACACCAACCTCGGCAAGTACCTCTTCGAGGTCCGCGACCTGGCCTCGAATCGCGTCCTCTACTCGCGCGGCTTCGCCTCCATCTACGGCGAGTGGGAGACCACCGAGGAGGCGCGCAAGGTCTCGCGCACCTTCTCCGAGTCGCTGCGCTTCCCCGCCCCGGCGCGCCCGGTCCAGGTGACGGTGAAGAAGCGCGACGCGGGGAACGCGTTCCGCGAGGTCTGGTCGCTGGTGGTGGACCCCAAGGATCAGGACGTGGACACCGCGCGGCCGACCTCCCCCGGACCGCTCCTCGAGCTCCTGAAGAGCGGCGATCCGGCCGACCAAGCTCGACCTGCTCCTGATCGGCGACGGCTACACCGAGGCCGAGCGCGCCAAGTTCGAGAAGGACGCGCGCCGGCTGGTGGGCGATCCTCTTCGACCAGGAGCCGTTCCGCTCGCGGAAGGCCGACTTCAACGTCTGGGGGCTCTGCCCGCCGTCGGAGCAGCGCGGCATCTCGCGGCCGCTCCACCGGCGTCCACCGCCGCCGCCGCGTGGGCGCGACCTACGACGCCTTCGGCTCGGAGCGCTACGTCCTCAGCTTCGACAACCGCTCGCTCCGCGACGTCGCCTCCTTCGCGCCCTACGACGCGTCGAGATCCTGGTGAACGGCGAGACCTACGGCGGCGGCGGCATCTTCAACCTCTACGCCACCGTGGCCGCCGACAACCTCTGGGCCGCCGTACGTCTTCGTGCACGAGTTCGGCCACCACCTGGCGGCGCTCGCCGACGAGTACTACACCTCCGACACCGCCTACCTGCTCGCCGGAGGGACGCCTCGAGCCGTGGGAGCCGAACGTCACCGCCGACCCGAAGGGCGCCAAGTGGGCCGACCTGATCGCGCCCGGCACGCCGCTCCCCACGCCCTGGCCGAAGGAGACGTTCACCGACGCGTGCGAAGGAGCTCCAGGAGCGCCGCAAGCGGATCCGCGCCGAGAACCGGCCCGAGGCGGAGATGGACGCCCTCTTCCTCGCAGCAGCAGCGCGAGGAGACCGAGCTGCTCGGCGACGGCGGCCCACGCCCGGAAGGTGGGCGCCTTCGAGGGCGCCAACTACGAGGCGACCGGCTACTACCGGCCCCAGGTGGACTGCATCATGTTCACCCGCGACCCGGTCCCGTTCTGCGCGGTCTGCCGCGCGCGCGCTCGACCGGATCGTCGACCTGTACTCCCGCCCGTGACCGCCCTCGCGGGCGTCCGCCGGCTTCCCCGGAATGTTCTTCAATGACTCGCTCGAACCCGACCCAGAGTAATTAGCGAATTACTCTGGGTTCGGGAAAGGCGAGTTACTCCGAGGGTAAGCGGGGCCGGGGGAGGACCCGCTCGGGGTAAGAGCGGCTTCGCCGAATTACTCTGGGTCGGGGAAGAAGCGAGCGATCCGACGGCACGCCTCCCTGCGCGTCGGGGCGGGCCCCGCGCAGGTGGCCGCACTTTCCTTGCCGCGCCGCGTTATGATTCGGGAGTCAGGGGAACGGGACTGGACCGAGTCCGGGGCCCGAGGAGAGGTCATGATCGACAAGAAGACCGCGAGCTTCATGCGCTCGCTCTCGCTGGGGAACCTCGAGGAGGAGATCCTCATCCCCTTCCCCGAGCCGCGCGTGGCGGAGAAGGAGACGCTCGGGGCCATCCGGCAGACCCTCGCCTCGATGCTGGGCGGCCGCGACGCGGAGTTCCGCGCCTGGGACCGGGCCGGCGAGATGCCGGCCTCGTTCGTCCAGCGAGCTGAAGGAGGCGGGGCTGTTCAGCCTGGTGGTGCCGGAGCCCTACGGCGGCATGGGGCTCGGCGCGACCGCCTATTCGCGGGTGCTGCAGGAGATCGGCCGCTACGACGCCTCGACGGCCGTCACGGTCGGCGCACACAGCTCGATCGGCATGCGGGGGCTCCTGCTCTTCGGCACCGACGAGCAGAAGGCGCGCTTCCTGCCCCGGCTCGCCACCGGCGAGCTGATCGCCGCCTTCTGCCTGACCGAGCCCGGCGCCGGCTCCGACGCGGCCGGCATCAAGACCACGGCGGTGCGCGACGGCGACGACTGGGTGCTGAACGGCGAGAAGCTCTGGATCACCAACGGCGGCATCGCCGACTTCTTCACGGTCTTCGCCAAGACCTCGCTGGAGGGGCGCGGCCACATCACCGCCTTCATCGTCACCCGCGACATGAAGGGCGTCACCACCGGCCCGCACGAGGACAAGATGGGCATCCGCGCCTCGTCCACCACCACGGTGGTGCTCGAGGACGTGCACGTGCCGGCGGCCAACGTGCTCGGCGAGGTCGGCAAGGGCTTCAAGGTGGCGATGAAGATCCTGAACACCGGCCGCACCGGCCTCGGCGGCGGCTCGGTGGGCGGGATGAAGCGGCTCATCGAGCTCTCGGCGAACCAGGCCCGCGAGCGGAGGCAGTTCGGCCAGCCCATCGCCGAGCTTCGGGCTGCGTGCAGCAGAAGCTCGCGCAGATGGCGATCGACTGCTACGCCGCCGAGAGCGTCGGTGAACATGGTGGCGGGCCTGGTCGACCGCGGCTTCGAGGAGACGCAGGTCGAGGCGGCCATCTCCAAGGTGTTCGCCAGCGAGGCGCTCTGGCGGACCGCCGACGAGGCGCTGCAGATCGCCGGCGGCTCGGGCTACATGCGCGAGCTCCCCTACGAGCGCGTGCTGCGCGACAGCCGCATCAACCGGATCTTCGAGGGCACCAACGAGATCCTGCGGCTCTTCATCGCGCTGACCGCGATGAACGACCTCGGGCGAGGAGCTGGCCGACGTGGCCGGCTCGATGAAGGGGGTGCTCGCCGATCCGATCAAGGGCTTCGGCGTGCTCTCCGACTACGCCAAGCGCCGCGCCTCGCTCGCGACCGGCCTCCGGCGGGCCAAGGGCAAGTGGACGCTGCTCCACCCTGCGCTCGCCGCCGAGGCGCGAGATCTTCGAGGGCTGCGCGACCGACCTCGCCATCGCCGCCGACCGGCTGCTCCGCAAGCACGGCAAGAAGATCGTCGGCGCGCAGCTCGTGACCCGCCGGCTCGCCGACGCCATGATCGACCTCTTCGCCCTGGCCTGCGTGCTGGCCCGGGTGTCGACGCGCCTCGAGGACCACGGCGAGACGGCCGCCGCGCCGGAGAAGGAGCTCCTCGGCGCCTTCGCGCGCCAGGCCCGCCGCCGGGTGGAGGCGAACCTGGCCGGACTCGAGGAGAACGAGGACGCCGCGCTGAAGGCGCATCGCCGGCCACGTCCTCGAGGCCGGCAAGTACACCTGGGACAATCTGTAGGGCCCCGCTCGCAGGGAGGGGGCCCCGCAGCTCCCGCCATCACCCCGCGTGCAAGAAGGCGAACACCACCTTCTTCCAGCCGTCCTCGCCGAGCGCGGCGGGCAGCGGGTCGAGGAGCGTGCCGCCGTCGGCCGCCGCCAGCCCGAGCTCGGCCTCGACGAAGTGGTTCAGCCGCAGCCGCTCGGACCTGAGCCAGGTGCCCGCCTGGCGGTCCTGCGGGTACGCCCGGTAGGACGCGTCCGCCGGCGCCATCGTGAACAGCCAGCCGGAGCCGTAGGGCTCGCGGTGGACGCGGCCGGGGTCGCCACGGATCGCGCGGTTCACCTTGAGCACCGTCCCGTCCACCGGTGCGCTGATCCGTACCGTCCGCCGCCCGGCGCTGAGCACCGCGATGGGCATCCCCGCGGTGCACCTCCATGCCTTCGCGCGGAAGCTCGACCGCGGTGACCGACGGCAGGATGCGGTTGGCCAGGTCGTCGAGCCCCACCGTGACCGCGCCGTCACCGCGCGGCGCGAGCCAGGTGTGGTTCGGCGCGTGGTAGGCCCCCCGGCGCCAGGCCAGCTCGCCCGGATCGCGCCACACCTCGCGGGCGCGGCGGGCCTTCACCGCCTGGATGACCAGCGCCACCGCGGTGGCCGGGATGAGGAGCGCGAGCCCGCACAGGAAGACCAGCCCGAACCGACCAAACGTCCCCAGGATGAACGTGCCGATCGCCTCCAGGATCTCCATCAAGGTCGTCATGCGCTGCCCCTTTCCGGCGCGGCCCGGTTGCGTCGGTGCCGTTGCCGATCAATCACAGGGCAAGCGGCGGGCCAGCTCGAAGCACGAGCGGTTTCGCGTACCTCCGGCGGCGTGCGACCGGATGCCACGTCGAGGAACTCTCCGCGGTGACGTCCGCACCGGCCTGGAAAGCCGAGCGATCCCGCGAAGGTGGCGACCACCGTCGAGATCCTCGACAAGGTGATGAGTTCCTCACGTGCGGGGGAACGGCCCGATGATGCCGCGCGCCGCCGCCTCCTGCGGGCGGAGCGCCGCGAGCAGCACCTCGTGCACCGGCACCGCCACGCCGGCCGCCCGGGCGAGCCGCACCACCGCGCCGACCTGGTCGTCGAGCTCGGACGGGCGCCCCGCCCCGAGGTCGCGCTGCATGGAGGCGGTCCCCTCCGCGGGGAACGCGTCCAGCATCTCGAGCGTGCGCGCCGCCGCCTCGGGCGGGAGCGCCGCCCCGCGCGCGCGCCCCACCGCGGCCAGCTCCTCCATCGCCGCCCCGAGGAGCGCCCGGGTCTCGGGGACACCCCGCAGCACGCCGAGCGGAGCCCGCGACACCGAGGCCACGGCCCCCCACGGCTCGATGAGGAGGAACTTCTCCCAGGTGGCCCGGACGATGTCGGTCGAGACGGACGCCACCATCCCGGCGCGGCGGAGCGCCGCGGCGAGCGCCTCGAGGCGCGGCGCTGGCTTCTCCGCCAGCGCGCCGCGTTCACCCACCGTCACCCGGGGCGGCCCGCCCTGGTGCCTCACCGCCCCTGGGCCGGTGATCCAGGCCAGCACCGCCACCAGCCCGCCCGCCACCCGCTCCTCGCCGAGCGCGGCGGCGAGCCGGTCGGCCGCCTCGACCCCGTTCTGCAGCGGCACCACCACGCCGCCCTCCTCCACCAGCGGCGCGAGCGACCGGGCCAGGTCCGCCACCTGCCAGGCCTTCACCGCCACCAGCACCACGTCGGCCGGCCCGAGCGCGGCGGGATTGGCGGCGGCGGCCTTCACGGGCTGCACGAAGGTGCCGAGCGGCGACTCCACCCGCAGCCCCTCGGCGCGGATCGCCTCGAGGTGCTCGCCCCGCGCCACCACCCGCACCTCCTCGCCCGCCCGCGCCAGCAGCCCCCCGAGGAGCCCGCCCACGCCGCCCGCGCCCACGATTGCGATCCGCATGTGTGAACCTCCGCCGGGCGCGCGCCGCGCCCGCCCTCGGCGAGCCGCACCCTCCCCTCGCCGAGTTCTAACCCGCTGCGCGCGGCCGCGGGGGGGCCGCCGTCACGGGACGCGCCTTGCGCGCGGCCGGGGCGCCGGCAAGCTTGCGATGCGGAGGTCGTGATGCTCCGCTCCCTCGCCCCCGCGCTCCTCGTCGCCGGCCTGGCCCTGCCCCGCGCGGCCGCCGGCGGCCCCACCCCCGCGCCCCCCGGGGAGCCCCCGGACGCCGCCCGCGCCTCCGCCATGGCGCGCGCCGAGGGGCGCGTCGAGGCGGGGGCGGTCCGGGTCGAGATCCTCGGGAAGCCGGTGCGCGTCGGCGAGCCGCTCGAGCTCCCGGAGGGCTTCATCCGCGTCGAGGAGGAGGGGACCGAGGACCGGGAGGTGGGCTCCTTCACGGTGGTCCCGGCGGAGACGCTGCGCCCCACCGCGGTCGCGCGGGGCAACCCCGCGGTGGCGGCGTCCTCGCCGCCCGGACAGGTGCCCGAGGCGGCGATTCCCCCGGAGCCGACCTGGACCCCCGCCTGCCGGCGCGAGCGCTCCGCCTACCTCCGGGAGCTCTGGAAGGAGTCCGGCATCGAGGTGGACGACCCGGTGGCCGTCATCGAGGGGCTCGAGTCGGGCGGTCAGGGTCCCGCCACCGGCTACTACTGGTTCGCGCTGGCGACCGATCCGTTCCGCCCGCTGGCGTGGTCCTCGGATCTGCGCGCGCGCGCCGACGCGCTGGCGCGCTGCGTCCGCGAGAACTGAGGCCCGCTCACCCCTCGGCGCGGTGCTGCTCCGGCGCCTCGTCGACGTCGGACACGTCACTGGGGGTGATCGGCTTCGGCGTGTCGGCGGCGTGGGACACGTCACTGGTGGTGATCGGCGCCGACGTGTCGTCGACGTGAGGCACGTCACTGACGGTGATCGGCTCCGGCGTGTCGGCGACCTCCTCCCGCTCCACCGGCAGCTCCAGCTGGAAGATCGAGCCGCCCTCGGGCGCGCACTCCACCCAGATCCGTCCGCCGTGCGCCTGGGCGATGCGGCGGGTGATGTAGAGCCCGAGCCCGAGGCCGCCGGTCCCGTTGCCGCGCTCGCCCTGCTCGAACAGCTCGAAGATGCGCGCCCGGTCCTGCTCCGGGATGCCGGGGCCCGCGTCGCGCACCGCGATCCGGGCGGCGGGTCCGCGCCGCTCGATCCGGATGGTCACGCGGCCCGAGCCGCCGTGCTTCACCGCGTTCGCGACCAGGTTGGTGAGCGCCTGGTCCAGCCGCCCGCGGTCCCACAGCCCCACCACCGGCTCGGCGGCGTCGACCAGGAGGTCGCGCCCCTGCCGCGCCAGCTGGTCCTCGAACCGCTCGGCCACCTCGCGGGCGATCGCGCCGAGGTCGCACGACCCGCGCTCCAGCGTCAGCCGCCCGCTGCGGATGCGGGCCAGGTCGAAGAGGCTGTTCACGAGCGAGCCGAGCCGCTCCACCTGCCGCACCGAGGTGCGGATCCGGCGCGTCAGCTCCTGCTTCGAGGACTCCGGCACCGGGATCCTGCCCCCGCCCACCGCCTGGTCGAGCACGCGGACCTGGAGCAGCAGCGCGGCGAGCGGCGTCCGGAGCTCGTGCGAGGCGATGGACAGGAACCGCTCGCGGAGCTGGACCGCCTCGCGCGCCTCGGCGTAGAGCCGGGCGTTCTCCACCGCCTGGGCGATGCGGCGGCCGAGCTCCTCCGCCACCGCGAGGTCGCGCGCGCGCGGCGCGCGGGCGCCCGCCGCGAAGAGCAGGAGGGTGCCGAGCCGCTCCGCCCGCGCCATGAGCGGCACGTGGATCAGCCCGGCCGGCGCGAGCGTCTCGAGGGCGGGCCCGAGCTCGCGGGCGTCGGCCTCCTCGAGCCGCCCGGCCGGGTCGACCATCACCTCGGGGCCGGCGGCGCGGCACAGCGCGGACAGCGCGCCGGCCGCCGAGAGCCGCTCGAGGGCGGCCCGCCGGTCGGCCCGCGCGTGCGCGGCGGCGCGGCAGGCCACCGCCCCGTCGCGCCAGACCTCCACCACGCAGCCGTCCGCCAGGCCGAGCCCCATGGCGGCGGCCCGCTCCACCACCTCGCCGCCCTCGAGCGTGCTGAAGAGCTCGGCCGAGGCGCGCGCCAGGAGCTCGAGCGCCGCGCGCGCCTGCACCACCTCGGTGATCTCGACCGAGAACCCGCGCAGCTCGAGCCGGTCGGCGGCCTCCTCCGAGGGGAGGAGCCGGAGCGCCGTCTCGAACCACGCCACGCTGCCGTCGGCCCGGACGAAGCGGTGCTGCACGGTCGCGCCGTCGCTGCCCGGCGCGAGCGCGGCCACCGCGGCGAGGAAGCGCCCGCGATCCTCCCGGTGCAGCGAGCAGCGCCACAGGTCGGCGTCGCCGGTCAGGCGCCTCGGCGGGTGCCCGAGCAGCGCCTCCGCGCTCGGGCTCGCGAACCGGCACACCAGGGTGACGGGGTCGATCACCCAGACCACCGCGTGGGTGATCCCCTCGAGCAGCGTCCGGTGGCGCCGCTGCGCCGCCTCCTGCCGGCGCAGGCTCTGCAGCTCCAGCTGCGCCAGGGCGAGTGCGTGCTCGCGCCGCTCGTGCTGGCGGAGCTGCTCTGCCTGGACCATCAGCTGCCGGTGGGCGCGGTGGAGCTCCACGAAGGCCGCCACCTTGGAGCGGAGGAGGTCGGGCGCGACCGGCTTGAAGAGGTAATCCACCGCGCCGCTCTGGTAGCCGGCCTGGACCCGCCGCTCGTCCGCGCCGTAGGCGGTGATGAAGACGATGGGGATGTTGCGGGTCCGCGGGTTCTGCCGGACGAGGCGCGCGGTCTCGTAGCCATCCAGCTCGGGCATGTTCACGTCGAGCAGGATCAGCGCGCACTCGTCGCTGAGCAGGAAGCGGAGCGCCTCCGCGCCCGAGCCCGCCTTCACGAGCTGGTAGCCGGGATCGGCGAGGGCGGACTCGAGGGCGACCAGGTTCGCCGGCCGATCGTCGACGAGGAGGATCTTCACCGGCTCGGCATCCATGGGGGCTCCGCGAGAGGACGGCCCCAAGGTCCGACAGGCTGCACCCCTGCGTAACGCCCCTGGTCGGTCCCTTCCCCGATGGGTACGGTCACTGTGTGTGAACGGCATACAACCCGTACAGGTTATGGGTATTTGGGGCGTCCGTGCAGAGATCGTCCGCTCCTATCCTCGCCGGATCCCGGGGCTCACCATGAAGACACACCTCGCGCAGCAGGCCCAGCCCTCCGACGCCGCCGGACCACGCCGCCGCCGTCACCCCGGCGGGCTCGCGCCGGACCACACGCCGGACGCCGGTAGACGCGCCTCTCCCCGGGTCCCGGCCGACCTCCCGGATGGCCACCGCGACCGGCGACGTGATCCGAGGAGCACCTTCCGCCCGGGCTGCGGGAGGAGCTCACCGACCTCCTCGAGGTGCTGAAGGCGGTCAAGCAGGGCGACTTCGCGGCCCGCATCGCCTACCGGCGCGACGGCGTCCTGGCCGGCGCGGGCGAGCTCCTGAACGACATCATCGCCCTGAACGAGCACGCGACGGAGGAGCTGCTGCGCGTCGGGCGGGTGGTCGGGCAGGAGGGGCGCATGACCGAGCGCGCCTCGGTCGGCCCGGCCCGCGGCGCCTGGGCGGCGGGCATGAACGCCGTGAACCAGCTCATCGGCGACCTGGTCGCCCCGACCAACGAGGTGGCCCGGGTCATCACCGCGGTCGCCACCGGCGACCTCTCGCAGAAGATGTCGCTCGACATCCAGGGCCGCCCGGTGCGCGGCGAGTTCCTCCACATCGGCACCACCGTGAACGCGATGGTGGACCAGCTCAACTCCTTCGCGGCCGAGGTGACCCGCGTCGCGAAGGAGGTCGGCAGCGAGGGGAAGCTGGGCGGCCAGGCCGCGGTGAAGGGGCTCTCCGGCACCTGGAAGGACCTCACCGACAACGTGAACGGCCTCGCGGCCAACCTCACCGCGCAGGTGCGCAACATCGCCAAGGTCACCACCGCGGTGGCCCGCGGCGACCTCTCGCAGAAGATCACCGTCGACGCCCGGGGCGAGATCCTCGAGCTCAAGAACACCATCAACGTGATGGTGGATCAGCTCTCCTCCTTCGCGGCCGAGGTGACCCGCGTCGCGAAGGAGGTCGGCAACGAGGGGAAGCTGGGCGGCCAGGCCGACGTGAAGGGCGTGTCCGGCACCTGGAAGGACCTCACCGACAACGTGAACGGCCTGGCGGCGAACCTCACCGCGCAGGTGCGAAACATCGCCAAGGTCACCACCGCGGTGGCGAACGGCGACCTCTCGCAGAAGATCACGGTCGACGCCAAGGGCGAGATCTTCGAGCTCAAGCACACCATCAACATCATGGTCGACACGCTGCGGTCCTTCGCGGCCGAGGTGACCCGCGTGGCCAAGGAGGTCGGCACCGAGGGGAAGCTGGGCGGCCAGGCCGACGTGAAGGGCGTGGCCGGGACCTGGAAGGACCTGACCGACAACGTCAACGCCATGGCGTCGAACCTCACCGTGCAGCTCCGCGACGTGTCGAAGGTCTCGACCGCCATCGCGAACGGCGACCTGACGCAGAAGATCACCGTCGACGTGAAGGGGGAGATCGCCCAGATCAAGGACGTCATCAACAAGATGGTCGACCAGCTCAACTCCTTCGCCGCCGAGGTGACCCGCGTGGCGCGCGAGGTGGGCACCGATGGGAAGCTGGGCGGGCAGGCCAACGTCCGCGGCGTCTCCGGCACCTGGAAGGACCTCACCGACAACGTGAACGGCCTGGCCGCCAACCTCACCGTCCAGCTCCGCGACGTGTCGAAGGTCTCGACCGCCATCGCGAACGGCGACCTGACGCAGAAGATCACCGTCGAGGTGAAGGGGGAGATCGCCCAGATCAAGGACGCCATCAACAAGATGGTGGACCAGCTCAACTCGTTCGCCGCCGAGGTGACCCGCGTGGCCAAGGAGGTCGGCACCGAGGGCAAGCTGGGCGGGCAGGCCAACGTCCGCGGCGTCTCCGGCACCTGGAAGGACCTCACCGACAACGTGAACGGCCTGGCGGCCAACCTCACCAACCAGGTGCGCAACATCGCCCTCGTCACCACCGCGGTGGCGAACGGCGACCTCTCCCAGAAGATCACCGTCGAGGCGCGCGGCGAGATCTTCGAGCTCAAGAACACCGTCAACGTGATGGTGGATCAGCTCCGCTCCTTCGCGGCCGAGGTGACCCGCGTCGCGAAGGAGGTCGGCACCGAGGGCAAGCTGGGCGGCCAGGCCGACGTGAAGGGCGTGTCCGGCACCTGGAAGGACCTCACCGACAACGTGAACGGCCTGGCCGCCAACCTCACCAACCAGGTGCGCAACATCGCCCTCGTCACCACCGCGGTGGCGAACGGCGACCTCTCCCAGAAGATCACCGTCGAGGCCCGCGGCGAGATCTTCGAGCTCAAGAACACCATCAACGTGATGGTCGACCAGCTCCGCTCCTTCGCGGCCGAGGTGACCCGCGTCGCCAAGGAGGTCGGCACCGAGGGCAAGCTGGGCGGGCAGGCCTTCGTGAAGGGCGTCTCGGGCACCTGGAAGGACCTCACCGACAACGTGAACGGCCTGGCGGCCAACCTCACCACCCAGGTGCGCAACATCGCCAAGGTCACCACCGCGGTCGCCCACGGCGACCTCTCGCAGAAGATCACGGTCGAGGCCAAGGGCGAGATCCTCGAGCTCAAGGACACCATCAACGTGATGGTCGACCAGCTGAACGCCTTCGCCGCCGAGGTGACCCGCGTCGCGAAGGAGGTCGGCACCGAGGGCAAGCTGGGCGGCCAGGCCGAGGTGGGCGGCGTGTCCGGCACCTGGAAGGACCTCACCGACAACGTGAACGTCCTCGCGGCCAACCTCACCAACCAGGTGCGCAACATCGCCAAGGTGACCACCGCGGTGGCCAACGGCGACCTCTCGCAGAAGATCACCGTCGACGCCAAGGGCGAGATCCTCGAGCTCAAGAACACCATCAACGTGATGGTGGACCAGCTCAACTCGTTCGCCGCCGAGGTGACCCGCGTCGCGAAGGAGGTCGGCACCGACGGCAAGCTGGGCGGGCAGGCCGACGTTCGCGGCGTGTCGGGCGTCTGGAAGGACCTCACCGACAACGTGAACCTGATGGCCTCCAACCTCACCACCCAGGTGCGCGGCATCGTCCGGGTCGTGACCGCGATCGCCGAGGGGGACCTCTCGCGGAAGTTCGTGCTGGAGGCGAAGGGCGAGGTGGCGGCGCTGGCCGAGACCATCAACGGCATGACCGACACGCTGCGCACCTTCGCCGATCAGGTGACGAGCGTGGCCGGCGAGGTGGGCATCGAGGGGAAGCTGGGCGCGCAGGCCCACGTGCCCGGCGTGTCCGGCGTCTGGAAGGACCTCACCGACAACGTGAACTTCATGGCCGCCAACCTCACCAAGCAGGTGCGCGGCATCGTCAAGGTCGTCACCGCGGTGGCGAACGGCGACCTCTCGCAGAAGTTCGTGCTCGAGGCGAAGGGCGAGGTGGCGGCGCTGGCCGAGACCATCAACAGCATGACCGACACGCTCCGCATCTTCGCCGACGAGGTGACCACCGTGGCGCGCGAGGTGGGCATCGAGGGGAAGCTGGGCGGCCAGGCCAAGGTGCCCGGCGCGGCCGGCACCTGGCGCGACCTCACCGACAGCGTGAACCAGCTGGCCGGCGAACCTCACCGCGCAGGTGCGCGCCATCGCCGAGGTCTCCACCGCCGTGACCCAGGGCGACCTGACCCGCCACGTCACCGTCGAGGCGCAGGGCGAGGTCGCCGCCCTGAAGGACAACATCAACCAGATGATCGCCACCCTGCGCGACACCACCGACAAGAACACCGCAGCAGGACTGGCTCAAGACCAACCTGGCCAGCTTCTCCAGCATGATGCAGGGCCAGCGCAACATCGTCTCGGTGGCCCAGGCCATCATCTCGGAGCTGACGCCGCTCGTGAACGCGCAGCACGGCGCCTTCTTCATGATGGAGCAGACCGACGGCCCGCGCGACGAGGCGGCGCTGCGGCTCATCGCCAGCTACGGGTTCGGCGGGCGAAAGACCCTCTCCAGCACGCTACCGGCTGAGGGAGGGCCTGATCGGCCAGTGCGCCTTCGAGAAGAAGCGCATCATCGTGAACGACCTGCCCGAGGACTTCATCTACATCGCGAGCGGCATGGGGGAGGCGCCGCCCCGCACCCTGCTGGTCCTGCCGGTGCTGTTCGAGGGGGAGCTCAAGGCGGTCATCGAGCTGGCCTCCTTCGCGCCGCTCGACCGCAACCACCTCGCCTTCCTCGACCAGCTCATGGAGAAGGTCGGCGTGGTCCTCAACATGATCTCCTCCAGCATGAGGATCGAGGAGCTGCTCCAGGAGCTGAAGCGGTCCAACGCGGAGCTGGAGGCCCAGGCCGGCGAGCTGAACGAGAAGGCGCGGCTGCTCGAGCAGAAGAACAACGAGGTCGAGCTGGCCAGCCGGAGCCTGGAGGAGAAGGCGGAGCAGCTCCAGCTCATCTCCCGGTACAAGTCCGAGTTCCTCGCCAACATGTCCCACGAGCTGCGCACGCCGCTCAACAGCCTGCTCATCCTCTCGAAGATGCTCTCCGAGAACCGGGACGGGAACCTCACCGCGGAGCAGGTCAAGTTCGCGAGCACCGTCTACACCTCCGGCAACGAGCTCCTCGCGCTCATCAACGAGATCCTGGACCTCTCCAAGGTCGAGGCCGGGAAGATGCCCATCGAGCCGCGCGACGCGTCGCTCGAGGAGGTGCGCGAGTACCTGGAGCAGACCTTCCGCCACGTGGCCCAGGACCGCGGGCTCGCCTTCGAGGTGCGGACCGCCCCGGGGCTGCCGGAGCGGATCCACACCGACATGGTCCGGCTCGAGCAGATCCTGAAGAACCTGATCTCGAACGCGTTCAAGTTCACCGACCGCGGGTCGGTGACGATCACCGTCGCCCCCGCCCCCGAGCGGCCGGGCATGCTGGCGTTCGCGGTGCAGGACACCGGCATCGGGATCGCCCGGGAGAAGCAGAACCTGATCTTCGAGGCGTTCCAGCAGGCGGACGGGACCACCAGCCGCCGCTACGGCGGCACCGGGCTCGGCCTCACCATC
>CAVTDL010000013.1:0-56257 GCA_963733485.1 uncultured delta proteobacterium
GCTGAGCTTGCGCCACCGCCATGCCGTAGCCCGGCACGATGATGACTTTCGGAGGAGTTCTTGAGGATGAAGCCCGCGTCGTCGGCCGAACCCTGCTTCACCGGGCGCTGCTCGCTCGCCCGCGCCACCCGCCGCAACCGACTCGCCGCCGAAGCCGCCGAGGATCACGGAGATGAACGAGCGGTTCATGCCCTTGCACATGATGTAGGACAGGATCGCGCCCGACGAACCCACCAGAGCGCCGGTGATGATCAGCGCGCTGTTGCCGAGCGTGAAGCCGATACCCGCCGCCGCCCAGCCCGAATAGGAGTTCAGCATCGACACCACGACGGGCATGTCCGCGCCGCCGATGGGGATGATGATGAGCACGCCGAACACGCAGCGACAGCGCCGTGATCGCCCAGAACAGGGTCTGCGAGCCGGTCTGCAGAACAGCACGATCAGCACGATGATGCGCCGCCACCAGCACGATGTTGATCAGGTGGCGCATCGGCAGAATGATCGGCGCGCCGGACATGCGGCCGTCGAGCTTCAGGAACGCGATGATCGAACCGGAGAAGGTGATCGCGCCGATGGCCACGCCGATCGACATTTCGACGAGGCTTGCGCCGTGGATGTTGCCGGCCGTGCCGATGCCGAAGGCTTCCGGCGCGTTCAGCGCCGCCGCCGCCACGAACACCGCCGCCAGACCGACGAGGCTGTGGAACGCGGCGACGAGTTGCGGCATCGCCGTCATGGGGATGCGCCGCGCGACATAGGCGCCGACGCCGCCGCCGACGCGCGAGACCGCCGATGATCAGTAGCCCAGGTTTCGGTGAGCACGCGGCGCCGACACCGCCAGCGTGGTGACGATGGCGAGCGCCATGCCGGTCATGCCGAGCGTGTTGCCCTGACGCGACGTTGCCGGGCTGGAAAGCCCGCGCAGCGCCAGGATGAACAGGACGCCGGAAACAAGGTAAAGTAGCGCCACCAGATCTTGTGACATGATCTAATCCCCCTGGTGGCGTTATTTCTTCTCTTTTTTCTTGTACATGGCGAGCATCCGCTGCGTGACGAGGAAGCCGCCGAAGATGTTCACCGACGCCATGACCAGCGCGAAGCAGGCCGAAGAACTTCGACGCGACGGACATCACCGACGTCGTCGCGACACGGCGCCGAGCATTCGACGCCCACCGCCAGCAGCGCGCCCACCACGATCACCGACGAAATGGCGTTGGTGACCGACATCAGCGGCGTATGCAGTGCGGGCGTCACGCTCCACACCACGTAGTAGCCGACGAAGATCGCCATGCACGAACATCGACAGCCGGAACACGAACGGATCGACGCCGCCGCGTCGCCGCCGGAGGCCCAGGCCGCCGTCGGCAGCAGCAGTCGCAGCCGCCGCGCCGAGCGCAGCAGGCCGAATGATAACGATCGAGGCTCATGCCTTCCCTCCTGTGAGGCTCGGATGCACGATGGCGCCGTCGCGCGTCACCGCCGTGCCCTTGATGATTTCGTCGTCCCAGTTGATGTTGAGCGCCCGTCTTTCTTGTCGATGAACAGCTCGACGAAGGCGAACAGGTTGCGTGCGTAGAGGCTGAGGCGTTGCCCGCGAACGCGACCCGCCAGGTTGAGCTCGCCCATGATGGTCACGCCGTTGTGCTCGACGATCTCGCCGGGCTTGGTCAGTTCGCAGTTGCCGCCGCGTTCGGCCGCCAGATCGACGATGATCGAGCCGGACTTCATGCTTTCCACCATGGCGCGCGGTGATCAGCTTCGGCGCGGGACGCCCAGGAATGAGCGCCGTGGTGATGACGATGTCCTGAAGCTTGACGTGCTCGGCGACGAGTGCGGCCTGCTTGTGCTTGTACTCGGCGGACATTTCCTTGGCGTAGCCGCCCGCCGTTTCAGCCTGCTTGAATTCCTCGTCCATCACGGCGACGAACTTGCCGCCGAGCGACTTCGACCTGCTCTTTCGCGGCGGGACGCACGTCGGTTGCGGTGATGACCGCGCCCATGCGCCGCGCCGTGGCGATGGCCTGAAGCCCGGCCACGCCCGCGCCCATCACGAAGACGCGTGCGGCCGGAACCGTGCCCGCCGCGGTCATCATCATGGGCATGGCGCGCGAGAAATGCGCCGCCGCATCGACCACCGCCTTATATCCGGCGAGGTTCGACTGCGACGACAGCACGTCCATGGTCTGCGCGCGGGTGATGCGCGGCATGAACTCCATCGAAAAGGCGATTGACGCCCGCCGTCGCGAAGGCTTCGATGCCCTCTTTGTCGGAGTACGGGTCAAGCATGGCCGCCACGATGGCGCCCGGCTTCATCGCGCCAATTCCGCCGCCGAGGGGCGCCGCACTTTCAGCACGACGTCCGCGCCCATCAGGGCATCCGCCGCCGACGGCACGATTTGCGCGCCCGCGTCCACAAATGCCTGATCGAGAAAATGCGAACGCTCACCTGCGCCCGCCTGAATCTTCACCTCGCAGCCAAGTGCTATAAGCTTCTTGGTTGTTTCCGGTGAAAGAGCAACACGACTTTCATCGCCGCTTTCGGCGGTTGCCGCTACCACGATCATTTTTTACTCCGCCCCCCGGGCGATGAACCCGCCCGCTTTCCGATTCGTTGCAATTGGTTAGAGCAGAAAACTAGCCATCATTAAAAGCAGAATGACGACCGACAAAGTGCTGTATTTCACAAGTTTTACGAACGCCGCATAGGTTTGTTCATGCTGCGCGTAATCCGTGTACTCATTGCCATGGGACAGATCGACAGACATTTGTTTCCTCCGGTCAGCGGATCGGGCCTGTCCCAGCCTCACATCGAATAGCAAATTTCGCGTGGCTGGGGACCACTCCTTTTTTGCATGTTGACTATACCAAAGCTTGCAATTCCGGCAATCATCGCGTTATCCAATTGGTTGCCGGGCGTACAACGATTTGCAATGATCGTTTATGCCCGGCAGGGCGGAAGTATCGGAAACGGGGGCGGAATGCGGCAGAAATACAATAGTTTCAACGCGATATGTATGGCCGGTTGCTTCGTGTTCGCTGGGCGCTGCTGGCGTGGCGAATGCGGCTGATTCGACGGCGCCCGCGCCAGTGCCGGCGCCCGCGCCGGTCGAAGCGCAGCCCGCAAAGCCCGCTCCGGTTCTCACGCCCGAGCAGGTTGCCGAGTTGGAGCGCCTCCAGCAATGCGACCGCGCGCTGTGCGGCATGGCGCTGAAGCCCACGGAAAAGGCCGTGGACGTGCTGAAATGCGATCTCGCGCGCACCTGGAGCAAGGAAGAGATCGTCACCGCGTGGTCGAAGAGCAGCGTCTCGTGGCCGTTCGGCGAAGCGCGCTGCACGGTGAAGCTCGACGTCGAAAGCAAGCTGCTGACGACCGCCGTCACCAGCCCGAAATACAAGCTGAAGGTGCCCGCGCATTCCATCTCGTGCGAGGTGGATAACGGCGGATCGCGCTATCCGCTGTCGCTGTCGGCGGCGCCCGAGGTCGAATTCAAGGACGGCAAGGCGACATCGGTTGCGCTTGGCGTGAACAAGATCGAAGGCAACTCGGTGATCAAGGGCGTGGTGTGGACCGTGACGAAGATGGAATCCACCTTCGGCATCTTCCAGAAAGACCTCGTGAAGGGCGTCAACGACTACCTCACCGAGTATTGCAACAAGACCTACGGCAAGGGCACCTGAGCGGCGCATCTATACGGCTTCGGCCGCAACCGGATTGCTGAGCAGGCCGACGTTTTCGATCTCAACTTCGAAGACGTCGCCCGGCTTCAGGAAGACTTGCGGCTCGCGCTTGAAGCCGACGCCCGCAGGCGTGCCGGTGATGATCATGTCGCCCGGCCGCAGCGGCGTGAACGTCGAGATATACGCGATGAGCGCGGGCACCGGGAAAATCAGATCACCGAACGTAGCGGACTGCATGACCGCGCCGTTGAGTCGCGTCTGGATTTTGAGCGGGGCCAGTTCGCCCACCTCGTCCGGGGTGACGATCGCCGGGCCGCACGGGCCGCTTGTGGGGAAGTTCTTTCCCGGTATGAATTGCGACGTGTGGCGCTGCCAGTCGCGCATCGACACATCGTTGAAGCAGGTATAGCCCGCGATCAGCCCTTGCGCCCGCTCCTGCGGCACGCGGTAGCCGGGGCGCCCGATGACAACCGCCAACTCGCCCTCGAAATCGGATTCGGTGGAGACGCCGGGCAGGTAAATCGGCGTGTTGTGGCCGGTGAGCGTGTCGGCGAAGCGGGTGAAAATGGTGGGAAACGCCGTCTGCGGACGGCCGGTTTCCAGGCGGTGATCCTCGTAATTCAGCCCGATGCAGAGGATTTTATGCGGGTTGGGGATGGGCGGCGCGTAAACGATGTCGCTCGTGGTGCAATCCGCCTCCAGGGTTTTGGGCAGGCGCGGCGCCGAATGGGCGGCGAGCGCCTCCAGATAGCTGCGCAGGTCGGGCAGCGCCGCGCCGAGCCGTGCGCCCAGATCGTGAATGCTGGCGCCGTGAAGGATGCCGTAACTGGCCCGGCCGTTAGCCGTGAACGACACATACCGCATGAGGGTTTCCTCTTGTTGGGCGCGGCGGCACAAACGCGCGCGCCGGTAGATCAGCCGAATTTGCTCACGGCGGCGTCATTGATCAGCGTGTGCTTCATCACGATGGCATCTTCCGGACCGTCGGGCGTGGTGTAATATTTCGACCGCCGCCCGGTGCGAATGAAGCCCATGCGCTTGTACAGCGCGCGTGCCGCTTCGTTGCGCACGCCCACTTCCAGGAACAGCGCTTCAGCGCCGCGCTCGGCCGCATCGGCCATCACGCGTTCGAGCAGCTTGGCGGCCACACCGCGCCGCCGCCATGCCGGGTCTATGGCGATGGTGAGCACCTCCGAGTCGCCGCCCGCGATGCTGATGACGATGAACCCAGCCACCGCGTTATCGTGCCAGGCAACGAGGCCGTGACATTCAGGCGCATCGGCGAAGCGGGCGAAGTCGGCGGCGGTCCAGGGATGGGAAAAGCTGCGCTCATGCACTTGCGTAACGGCTTCGGCGTCGCGGCGCGAAAGGGGAGCGAGCAGAAGGTTTTTGTTCGTATTAAGCACGGTGATAGTTTCCACCGGATTGTGGCGTGTTGCGGATCTGTGCACGGAATGCACCGGAAACGAGAGCGCGGGCGGCGGCGTGCACCTGTACGGCGGCCGGACATGCGGTCAAGCTTGTGGCAACGGAATAAGCGGTCATGAAGCTATATAATTTTCGCCATCTCGTCGAAACTGAGGCGCGGCAGGCGTGGCCGCATCACCGATGCATCGCCATAGCCGATTGCGCACAGGAAATTCGACTTGATCTGCCCCCCAGGGAAAAACTCACGATCAACCCCGGCATTGTCAAACCCCGACATCGGGCCGGTGTCAAGTCCTAGTGCGCGCGCGGCGATGATGAAATACGCGCCTTGCAGGGTGCTGTTGCGGAACGCGGTGGTTTCCGTGTGCGCATCGTTGCCCTCGAACCAGCTTTTGACATCGGGGTTGTGCGGGAAGGTCTTGGCGAAATGATCGTGAAAACGCAGATCGTAGCCGATGATGGCGCACACCGGCGCCGCCATCGTCTTGGCGCGATTGCCCTCCGCCAGGAGCGGTTCGAGGCGCTGCTTGGCTTCGGGCGATTTCACGTAGACCAGCCGCGCGGGAAGCGCATTGAGGCTGGTCGGCCCCATGATCATGACGTCGGTTAGACGCCGTAAAAGCTCGTCCGGAACGGGCGTGTCCAGCCACTTATTATGCGTGCGCGCTTGCAGAAAGATCTGATCGAGCGCCGCACTTACGATTGCATCCGCCATGGCCCCCTCCGGCTGAGCTTTCCGGAGCGCGAGGACTAGACCGCCCGGACTTCCTGCACCTCAGGGATGAAGTGCTTCAGATAGATTCTCTATGCCATGGCGAAGGGTGGCTGTCGAGGACGGGCAGCCCGAACATGCACCGCGCATGTGCAGATAGACGATGCCGTCTTTAAAGCTGTGGTAAACGATGTCGCCGCCGTCCTGCGCGACGGCCGGGCGCACTTTCGTGTCGAGCAGTTCTTTGATGGTGCGCACGATCTCGCTGTCGTCGCCTTCGCTGTCGTGGGTGTCGCCGCTCGCATTGTCGGTGACGGCGGGCGCGCCGGACAAGAAAATGCTCCATGATGGCGCCGAGAAGCGCGGGCTTAAGCTGCTGCCAATCGCCGCCGCCCTTGGTGACGGAGATGAAATTCTGCCCCAGGAATACGCCCGTCACTCCGTCCACGCCGAACAGGCGCGCGGCGAGCGGCGAGGCTTTCTCGGCGGCGTCACGGTTGCGGAAATCGCGGCTGCCGGAGGCGAGCACTTCCCGGCCGGGAAGGAATTTGAGCGTTGCCGGGTTGGGCGTCGCTTCGGTCTGGATGAACATGGACGTAACCTCACATGGGTTGGTTTTGAGCGTTATCGGCTGGTTGTGCCTGCGTTTCGGCGGCGATGCAATACCGGCAAGCGGCAAGCCGAAGCGAAGGTTAAACCGCTCATTGCTATAAAGATGGGAGCGCACGCCGAATTCAAGGGGTCGGGCGCGCGAGCGCGGCCCGGCATCGCGAATAATTTACCCGCGAGCCGCCGCGCAACTTGGCGAGCGCCGCGAACGGACCCGATGTGGCGGGGTCGGGCGCTTTGGGATCGTGCCAGACGAATTCGGTGTCGGGTTTGCGCGGATAGGGGTTGATCGCGGCGGAGAGAATCTCGGCGGCAAAAGCGCCCAGGTCGATGCGGCCGCCGATGATCGGCTCTGGCGGATCGACTGCGAGCACGGCGGCGATTTCGTCGCCGATCGCAGGTTCGCGCATATCGTCCGCCTCGATCTGATTCTCCGGCCAGAACTCCACGGACACGGCTTCGCGAATGCGGTCGTCCACTGGCTCAAGCGTGGCGACGCAAAGCTGCGTCACATCAGCGCGGAGCGTGCCGTTCAGCAGAAAACGCCCCCTGCAGAGAGGCTTCAACCGATAGTCGAAGGTGAAATTGGCTAGCTTCTCGAGCTTGCAGACGGACGGCGACGGCAGCGCACTCGGCGGGGCTGGCCTCAAGCCGCCCCTCGTGCGCCACCACCGAATCCACGTGGATAAGCCGCGAAAACATCGTTAGCGCCCCGTCTTAGGAAGCTTCAGGAATACCGCCCCGTCACGATGTCGGGGAAGCGGATGTTGCCCTGAAGCATCATGTTGAGCGGCATTTCCTGGATGGATTTGATCGACTGACGCATATAATGCGCGACCGCGTCCGCTGCCACGGGAGCATCGCGCCCGCCTTCGCCGGATTGGAAGCTTTTCCACACCTCGCCCGCCAGACCCTTCTGGTCGTGACGCTGCAATGCGGTGGAATAGGCCAGAAGCTGGCCGTAGAAGAGCTGCGCGATCTTGCGCACCTCCTTCGGCACGTTGCGTTCCGGCACGCCAAGGTCGCGGACCATGGTGTCCATCTCGCGGATGAAGGCTTCCACGATTTCCTGCGCCAGAAGCTGGCCTTCGCGGCCGCCCAGCTTGAGGATTTGCAGCACGACGAACATGTGAATGACCAGCATGTCGAACCGGCCAGACAACGTGTCAGGCACGCCACATCGTATATAAAACGCTGGGTTGCGTGACTGCGCCACAATTGTATCGTAGATCTTCTCCGCAGCCTCCTTACGGGCTGCTCGGCCGGCAAACCAGCGGAACATTGGTGTCATATTACCTTGAGCCTGGAATCTGTTACGCGTCATGTTCATATTCGTCACGGCAGCAACCACCAACTGAAATGAAACCGGTCTCTCGAACTCTAAGTCATCCGTCCCGATTGAACAACACTGCATCGCATGGTACAGCGCAATGTCAAATCAAGACCATAGCTACACGACAAAAGGTGCCATCTTGAAGGCAAAGGACGTATCCATCGTAAAAAAATTTAGCTTTCCATTCCGGGTCATCGCTGCCCTGGGGCTTGCACTGTGTCTTTCCGCCTGCTCGGCGGACATCGCCAAACACGGCCATATCTTTACGGATGAAGACTTGGCGCAGGTGAAAGAGGGTATGAGCCGCGACCAGGTCATTCTTGCCTTGGGTACCCCCGATACCAAATCCACAGTGGGCCAAGACGCTTTCTACTACATTTCCACGACGACTAAAAGGTCTGCTGCGTTTATGTCGCCATCGGTGGTAGATCGGCGCGTCGTAGCAATATACTTCGACAAGAAAGATATTGTGAATCGCGTGGCCAACTACGGGTTACAGGACGGAAAAATCATCGATTTCGTCAAGCGCGAAACACCGTCCAAGGGCTCGGAAGACAGCGTGCTTGAAGGAACTGTTCCGCAATATCGGTCGGCCGATGCCGACGATGGGACAGGACAACTGAGGCCGCTAATGTTACGCACAGGATAAAGGGCCCACGCGGGCCCTTTATTTTTTGAGGACTGAGCAAACAGATGTTTCCTTGCGCGAAATGACGCTGGACGATTACGACGCCGTGATGGCGCTTCTCGCGACCATCGAGGGCGTAGGGATGCGCGACGCGGATGATCGCGACGGCATCGCCCGGTATCTGGCGCGCAATCCGGGGATGAGCTTCGTGGCCGTGGACGGCGGCGCGCGGATCGTGGCTTGCCTGTTCGGCGGGCACGACGGGCGGCGCGGCCATCTGTATCATCTCGCGGTCGCGACCGGGCTGAGAGGGCAGGGGATCGCCCGGCGGCTGGTCAACGCCGCCATCGAAGCGCTGGCGCGGGATGGCGTCGCCAAGTCGCATGTCGACGTTTTCGCCGGCAACACGCTGGCGCAAGACGTGTGGACACGTCTCGGCTGGCGGCGGCGCGACGATCTGCTGATGTTTTCCTACATCACGGGCGGCAACCCCAATGCGTGAATGTTGGGCCGGCTCACGAGGCTTCCGCCAAGGGTGCCGAACGGACTATCGGTATGGAGGCTGCTGGCCGGTTGGCGTTTATGGGGAATTCCGCGCCATTGTTGCGGCAAATTCTCAATATAGGCAGGCAACACGCGGGCAAATATGGTATGGCAAGTCTTGCCTGCAACGTTAAGGGACCAATTCGAGGACGTCACATGAACGCATTTTTACGCCCCGCATGCCTCGCCGCGCTTCTCGTTTTCGGGACGGTGGACGCCCACGCAGAGGATATGTCCGCCATCGTGGCCGGAGTACCCGCCGAAGTGTCCGAGGTCGTCAGCGGCGGCAATTGGACGCAAGGCGACACGTCGGGCGTGTTTCGCGCCATCACCGTCACCAAGCAGAGCGGCGGAACCACTCAGGCCAACGTCGTCGTGCAAATGCTGGCCGTGGACAAAGCCACCGGCACGCCGAAAGTCACCAAGTCCATTCCCGTGAAGGAAGTCGAGGAAAAGAAGCTCGCCAACGCCTTCCTGGCCATGGATGTTGAAAACGACAACGAACTGACGCTGATCATCACCTCCTATGATTCCGAGAAAGATCAGGATACGTCGCTTCTCGTTAAGTTCGACGCCACGGGCAAATATGCCATCGTGACCGCGCCAAAAGAGGAACCGGCGCAAGATCCCGGCAACCCCGACAAGAAATAACGGTGGTTTGCTGCCGTTATCGCCATTCTGCGCTTGCGTGCAGACGTGCGTACTATATATGTATCGTTCAGACACTGGCGTTGTTGAAAAACCTCATTGCATTAATGGATGTATGCGGTTTGTCGCCCCAGGGTTTGACAGCGGGCACATACGCTCTAATGTCCCACACGCCGCTTGCAAGGCAAGTTGGCTGTGAAGACGTCTTTAGCGGCCATGGGACGTCCGCTTGCGGTGGTTGAAATGCCCCGCTGTACGCTGTGGCACGCCGGAAAACCTTAGCACTCCGGCGGATTGCCGCATTTGAAACCCATAATTGCTGGTGTCCCTTTATGAATCCGAAGTTCGCTAAAGCATGATCCGCAACGCGGCGCCGTTTTCGCGAACACATCATGCTCAGGCCAAAACGCGCTGGTTCCGACGTATAGGAACAATGGCGCGAAACGTCTTAGCGACAGGCGAATTTCGGATTGGGGACACTGGCGTTTAGGACCGAACCAATAAAGATGACTTTTGACAATCTAGGTCTTAGTGCCAAGGTTTTAAAATCCGTCGCTGCTGCGGGATTTACTAGCCCCACCCCTATCCAGACCCGCGCCATTCCCGCCGTGATCGCGGCCGCGACGTGGTCGGCATCGCCCAGACCGGCACCGGTAAGACCGGCGGCTTCGTGCTCCCGATGCTTACGCGCCTTGAAACCGGCCGCGCCCGCGCGCGAATGCCGCGCTCGCTCATCCTTGAACCAACCCGCGAGCTGGCCGCCCAGGTGGCGCAGGCATTCGAGCAACTCGGCGTCAACCACAAGCTGACCGTGGCGCTGCTGATCGGCGGTGTGTCCTTCGACGACCAATTCCGCAAGCTCGATCGCGGCGCGGACGTGCTGATCGCCACGCCGGGGCGCCTGCTCGATCACTCCGGGCGCGGTAAGTTGCTGCTTTCGGCGGTGGAAATCGTCGTCATCGACGAGGGCGACCGCATGCTCGACATGGGCTTCATCCCCGACATCGAGCGCATCTGCAAGCTGCTGCCCACAACGCGGCAAACGCTGTTTTTCTCGGCGACCATGCCCGCCGAAGTGCAGAAGCTCGCGGACAAGTTTCTGACCAATCCCCGAACGCATCGAAGTCGCGCCGCAGTCGACCGCCGCGAAGACCATCGTGCAGACGCTGAAGTTTGCACCGTCCGACCCGAAGGAAAAGCGGGACGTTCTGCGTCAGCTGCTCCGCGAGAGTGGCGAAGTCAAGAACGCGATCATCTTCTGCAACCGCAAGCGCGACGTCGGTATCCTGCTGAAATCGCTGCAAAAACACGGCTTTAACGCCGGCGCGCTGCATGGCGACATGGAACAGCGCGAGCGCACGGCCACGCTCGAAGCCTTCCGGCGCGGCGAGATCACCTATCTGGCCGCCAGCGACGTGGCCGCGCGCGGCCTCGACATTCCCGAGGTCAGCCACGTCTACAATTTCGATGTGCCGATCAGCCCGGAAGATTACGTCCATCGCATCGGCCGCACCGGCCGCGCTGGCCGCGAAGGCTTCGCCGCCACGCTGGTGACTGGCGGCGATATGGAGGCTGTCCGCGCCATCGAGAAGCTTTGCGGTGAAAAAATCGTATGGGCGGGCGGCGAACCGTCGTCCGAGGCTATCGAGGAAGGCCGCAGGGCCGGAGGCGGACGCCGCGGCCGTCCGCGTCGCGGCGGCGCCGCCGCGGCAGGGCGGGAGGATAGCCCGCGCGGCCGTGGCAGAGGCGGCGAACCCCGCGCAAGCAAACCAGCCGAACCCCGCGCGCCCAGATCAGCCGAACACCGCGCCAGCAAAACCGTGGAAGCCCGCGTGAGCCAGTCCGAACAGCCGAGCGTTCCGCAGGCAGCGGCCAAACCGCAAGATCCGCGGCCCTCAGACGCGCGGCGGACCAATGCGAGGTGCACATGGCGACTGGGCTGCTGGCGAAGAAGGTTGGGATGACGCAGATCTTCACCCCCGAGGGTGACTGCGTCCCGGTGACGGTGCTCGAGGCGGGCCCGTGCACGGTCATCCGCCGCAAGACCGCGGAGAAGGACGGCTACGACGCCGTGCTGCTGGGCTTCGGCCCGGTGGACGAGAAGCACGCGCGCCGGCTGACCAAGGCAGAGGTCGGGGTCTTCAAGAAGGCGGGCACCGGCATCTTCCGCCACCTCAAGGAGATCCGCGTCTCCGACGCCAAGCTGCTCGGCGAGCTCAAGGCCGGCGACGTGCTCACCGTCGACAGCGTGTTCAAGCCCTCGCAGCGCATCGACGTCTCGGGCGTCACCAAGGGCCGCGGCTTCACCGGCGTCATGAAGAAGTGGAACATGAAGGGCGCCGCCCGCGACAGCTCGACCGCGCACGAGCACCACCGGCACATCGGCGCGATCGGCGCGCGCAAGACGCCGGGCAAGGTCTGGAAGGGCAAGCACCTCCCCGGCCACTACGGCACCGACAACGTCACCATCCAGAACCTGACGGTGGTCGCCGTCGAGCCGGAGAAGAACGTCCTGCTGGTCTCGGGGGCGGTCCCGGGCCACGCCGACGGCCTCCTCTTCGTGGGCACCGCGGCGAAGGGCCAGCCCCGGACGAAGCAGAAGCAGGAGGAGCGCGCCCGGGCGAAGCCGAAGGTCTAGCCCGGGGCAGCTGCCCCCTGAAGCGCGCGCGCCGCCCGGGGAACCGGGCGGCGCGTCTGCTTTTCGGGGGTCGCGAGGCGCGACGGGGTGCCAGCCGGTGAGGAGCGGCCGGGCACACTTCGCTTCGCGAATGTGCCTCGGCCGGACGGGTGCAGCCGGTAAGGAGCGGCCGGGCACACTTCGCTTCGCGAACTGTGCCTCGGCCGGGTTGGATTCCGGCTGGCTAGGCCGTGGTCTCGATCCGCTTCCGCTCGCGCTCGAGCTTGTAGCGCACCGTCGGGTCGAGGAACTTCTTCCGCAGGCGGATGGAGTGCGGGGTCACCTCGACCAGCTCGTCCTCCGCGATCCACTCGAGCGCCGCCTCGAGGCTCAGGTCCCGCGGCGGCGTCAGGATCACGTTCTCGTCGCGCCCGGCCGCGCGGATGTTGGTGAGCTTCTTCTCCTTGGAGATGTTGAAGTCGAGGTCGTTGTCGTGGCTGTGCTCGCCGACGATCATCCCGGAGTAGACCTTGTCCCCCGGCCTCACGAACAGCGCCCCGCGCTCCTGGGCGTAGAAGCAGGCGTAGGCCACCACGTCGCCGATCCGGTCGGCCACGATGGCGCCGGTCTTCCGCTTCTCGATCCGCCCCTGCCACGGCTCGTACCCGTCGAACTGCGAGGACATGATGCCCTCGCCGCGGGTGAGGGTGAGGTAGTCGCCCCTGAAGCCGATCAGCCCGCGCGCCGGGACGCGGAACTGCAGCCGCGTGCGCCCCGACCCGAGCGGCTGCATGTCCACCATGCGGCCCTTGCGCGTGCCCATGCTCTGGGTGACCCCGCCGACGGCGTCGTTGGGCAGGTCGCACACCAGGAGCTCCATCGGCTCGTGCACCTCGCCGCCGACGGTCTTGAGGACCGGCTCGGGGTTCGAGACGGTGACCTCGTATCCCTCGCGCCGCATGTTCTCGACGATCACGGCGAGCTGCAGCTCGCCGCGGCCCACCACCTTGAAGGCGTCGGGCGTCTCGGTGTCCTCCACCCGGATCGAGACGTTCCGGTAGGCCTCTCGGTAGAGCCGCTCGCGGATGTTCCGGCTGGTGACGTACTTGCCCTCCTTGCCGGCGAAGGGCCCGTCGTTGACCTTGAAGATCATCGACATGGTGGGCTCCTCCACGCTGATGCGGGGGAGGGGCTCGGGGACGGCCGGATCGGAGATGGTGTCGCCGATGCCGATCTCCTCGGCGCCGGCGATGCAGACGATCTCGCCCGGGCCGGCGTCCTTCACCTCGACCCGCTTCAGCCCGTCGTAGGCGTAGAGCCGGACCACCTTGGCGGGCACCACCCGGCCCTCCTCGCGGATCACCGCGATGGAGTCGGACTCGTGGATCACGCCGGAGGCGACCCGGCCGATGGCGAGCCGGCCCACGTAGTCGTCGTAGTCGAGGTTGTCGACCAGCATCTGCAGGGTCTCGCGCTCGCCGGCCGGCGGCGGCGGGATGTGCGTGAGGATCGCGTCGAAGAGGGTCTTCAGCGAGTCGGACTCGAACGCGCCCTGGAGGGTGTGGGCCGCCTTCCCCTCGCGCGCGATGGCGTACACGACCGGGAAGTCGATCTGGCGCTCGTTGGCGCCGAGATCGATGTAGAGCGAGTAGACGAGGTCGAGGACCTCCTTCGCCCGCGCGTCCTGGCGGTCCACCTTGTTGACCACCAGCACCGAGGGGAGGCCCATCGCGAGCGCCTTCGACAGCACGAAGCGCGTCTGCGGCAGCGGGCCCTCGGCGGCGTCCACCAGCAGGAGCACCCCGTCCACCAGGCGCAGCGCCCGCTCGACCTCGCCGCCGAAGTCGGCGTGGCCGGGCGTGTCGACGATGTTGATCTTCACGCCCTTGTAGGTGACGGCGGTGTTCTTGGCGAGGATGGTGATGCCCTTCTCGCGCTCGAGGTCGTTCGAGTCCATCACCCGCTCGACCATCACCTCGTTGGCTCGGAACACGCCGGCCTGGCGCAGCATGTAGTCGACGAGGGTGGTCTTGCCGTGGTCGACGTGGGCGACGATCGCCACGTTGCGGATCTGCTCGCGGGGGGTCATGGGTCTCCGGTGCGGAAAAGGCCGGAACTTATAGTCTTTCCGCTTCGCCACCGCAAGGGACGGGTGTGTGGCGCCGGCCTCGCCCGCACGGGGGGGCGGGGACGCGGCTACATGAAGCCGATGCGCCGGGTGGAGGCGAGCACCCGCTCCACCTGGTCGAGGACGCGCAGCGCGCGGCAGGCCAGCAGGAAGGCCAGCGTGTCCCGCTCCGGCAGATCGGAGAGGCGCAGCAGGTCCGCGACGCTCTTGGTCCCGTCCGCCAGCACGAGCAGGCGCGCCTCCGGCTCGAGGAGCCGGAGCGCGTGGAGCTCGAAGGCGGGATCCGGCGCCGGGGCGAGGTGGAGGGCGGCCGGGAGCTCCTCGCGCAGCCGCGGCAGGGTGGCGGTGCGGCGGATCCCGTCCAGCACCAGGTCGCCCGGGTCGAGGCGGAGCGGGACGCGCCCCGCCGGAGGCCGGCCGAGCTCGAAGGCGTAGCTCCCGTCGCGCCACTCGAAGGTCGACCACGCGATGGCGCGCAGCTGGCCGCCGAGGAGCTCGGTCCGCTGCGCCGGGGTGAGGACGCCCGCCGCGACCAGCGCCTCGCCGCTCCGCGCCCCGGGAGCCGCGCGGAGGATGGCCTCGAGCCGGCCCGGGGTGACGAGGCCCCGGCGGACGCAGAGCGCCCCGAAGCGCTCGGCCGGAACGTTCGAGGCCGCGCAGACGGGGGCCCCTCGCTCGACCACGACGACCTTGCGGATGGGCCCGCGCGCGAGCGTCAGCGCGCCGGTGGCCTGGCCGAGGTGGAGCGCCACCAGCACCCGCGCCACGCCGGCGCTTCGCGAGCTCGCCGCGCGGCTGCGGGGGCGGCGCCTCCGGCTCCCCGGCGCGCGCCGGCGCCGCGCCCGGCAGCGGGACCGAGAAGCCCTCGCGTGGAGCGGGGCCGCGCGCGGGCGGCGGCGGGTCCAGCGCAGGGACCGGCGGCGCGGAGAGGGCGGAGCGCTCCTCCGTCGCGCGGAGCGGGGCGGCGCCGGTGACCTCGCCGGGGTTGCCGTAGACCACCGGCGGCGGCGCGGCGCTGGCCGGCCGCGCCAGGGACCGGGCGAGCGCCTCGATCTGGAACGGCTTCTCGAGGACCTCCCGCGCGCCGAGGCGGACGAGGGCGTGGCGGGCCTGCGGGCCGCGGTAGACGCCCGACACCACCACGGCCACCGCGCCTGCGCGGCCGCACGCCGCGAGGAGCTCCGCCGCGCCGGCGTCGCCGAGGGGCAGGTCGAGCAGGGCGGCGTCGTGGCCCCCCGACCCGAGCGCCTCGACGGCGGCGCGGCCGCTCGCCACCGCCTGCACCCGGGCGCCGAGGCGGATGGTCACCGCCGCCACCAGGCGGGCCAGCTCGGCGTCCTCGGAGACGACCAGGAGGCGCCTGCCTGACAGCGGGAAGGTCACGGCGGGCGGAGGCTACCACGCGCCAGGCTGGCGCGGCCCGGCTGGCCGGGGTTACCCTGCGCGCCGTGGCGCTCTCCTTCCACCACCTCGCCATCCAGTGCGCCGACCTGGATCGCTGCGAGCGCTTCTACCGGGAGGTGCTCGGGCTCGCGGTGCTGCGCCGCTGGCCGCGGGAGGAGGGGGGCGACCGGAGCGTCTGGCTGGCCCTCGGCGCGGGGGAGTTCCTCGCGCTCGAGCGCGCCCTCGAGCCCCCCGCGGCGCAGGCCTGGCGCGACGGGAAGCCGGGGCTGCACCTGGTGTCCCTGCGGATCGCGCGCGCGGAGCGGAGCGCGTGGGAGGATCGGCTCGAGGCGGCCGGCGTGGCGGTGATCCATCGCACCCGCTGGACCCTCTTCTTCCACGATCCGGAGGGGAACCGGGTCGGCCTCTCGCATCACCCGGAGGACGAGTGACCGGGGCGCCCTCCGGCGGGACCGCCGGCGTGATCTTCGACCGCCGCCGCTACCACCAGGACAACTACACCTACCTGCTCGCGGAGGACGGCGCCGCGGCGCTGGTCGATCCCGGCGACGCGCGCGTGGCCCTCGCGCTCGCGGCGGACCACGGCGTCCGGCCGCGCTGGATCCTCCACACCCACGGTCACCCCGACCACAGCGGCGGCTCCGCCGAGGTGGCCCGCGCGCTGGGCGCCGAGGTCCTCGGCCACGCCGGTGACGCCGGCTGGTACCGTCCCGACGTGGACCTGGACGGGCGCGCGCTCGTGACGCTCGGCGCGCTCGCGATCGCCGTCCACGCCGCGCCCGGCCACACGCCGGGCTCGGTGCTGCTCGAGTGGCGCGGCCGC
Source organism: uncultured delta proteobacterium (assembly GCA_963733485.1). Lineage (GTDB taxonomy): Bacteria > Myxococcota > Myxococcia > Myxococcales > Anaeromyxobacteraceae > Anaeromyxobacter. The sequence goes on from CAVTDL010000013.1 coordinate 16,552, forward strand.
CTGCTCACCGGCGACACGCTCTTCTGGGCGGGGTGCGGGAACGCCCGGAGCGGCGGCGACCCATCGCGGATGGCCGAGAGCTTCCTCTCCGTGATCGCCAGGCTCGACGGCGCGCTCGAGGTCCACCCTGGCCACGACTACGCGGCGCGGAACCTCCCCTTCGCGCTCGCGCTCGAGCCCGACAACGCCGCGGCGCTCCGGCGCGCGCGCGCGGTCGAGGAGGCGCGGGTCGCCGGGCGCGAGCCCGCGCCCACCACCCTGGCCGAGGAGCGGGCCATGAACCCGTTCCTCAGGCTCGACGCGCCCGGGATCGCCGCGGCGGTGGCCCGTGGCCGGCCCGCCGCGGGGGACGATCTCGCCGCGCGCTTCGTCGCGCTGCGCGCCCTGCGGGACGGCTTCTAGCCGGCCTCCGACCTCCGGCCGAGGCACCTTTCGCGAAGCGAAAGGTGCCCGGCCGCTCCTTACCGGCTACGCTCGGATCGGCGAGGAGGGCGCGTGTCGGAACGCGAGCCGCGAGACCACGACGGCGTCGAGGGCGGGGAGGGCGACGGCCCGCCGCTGAACCTCGCGAACGCCCTCACCGCGCTGCGCTTCGTCCTCGCGCCGGTGTTCCTCGTCGCCTACGTGCAGGGCGATCGCCCTCGCGCCCTGGCCGCCTTCGCGGCGGCCGCCGCCACCGACGTGCTCGACGGGCTGGTCGCGCGCGCGCTCCGGCAGCGCACCCGGCTCGGCGCCTTCCTCGATCCCATCGCCGACAAGTTCCTGGCCGCCTGCGCCCTCATCGCGCTGGCGGCCACCGGCCGCCTCCCGGCGTGGTTGCCGGTGCTGGTGGTGGCCCGCGACGCCGCCCAGCTCCTCGCCGCGGCCGTGCTGCGCGGCGTGCACCGGACCATCCCGGTGGCCCCGACGCGCATCGGCAAGTACGCGACCTTCGCGCTGGCCGCGACGGTGCTGCTGGCGCTGGCGAGCGACTACGGCGGCGTCCCCCGGCCCGAGGCCACGCCGTTCGTGGCGGCGCTGGCGCTGCTGGCGGCGGAGTGCGTCGCCCTCTCGTTCGCGCAGTACTTCCTGTTCTTCGTGCGCGCGCTCCGGACCCCGGCCCGGTGAGGCGGGGCGCGGCAGGCCGCCCGGCGCCGGTGCCGGCTGTTGACACCGCTCGCGGTCGCGCTATAAACGCGCGTCGCTGAAGGCGAAGGCCCGTAGCTCAGTGGTAGAGCACTACCTTGACACGGTAGGGGTCGTCAGTTCAATCCTGACCGGGCCTACACAACTCAAGGGGTTGGCGAACCGGCCAGCCGCCGTTCCGAGGGGCGAGACCTACCACCGAGCACTACGGGATGGTCAGGACCCTGCAGCTCGGTCCACCTCGTCGTCCCGTCGGAGAGCGGCGCCGGCGGCGACGGCGCCGACTCCGCCGCGAGCGCCGGCCCGTAGCCGATGTCGAGCGACGCGCTCCGCGGAGGTGTCGTCGTCGATGAGCTCGGGTCGGGCGTAGCGCGATCGCCTGCGAGCGCCGCCCTACGATGTCGAGCGACGCGCTCGCGGAGGTGTCGTCGTCGATGGCGTCGGACCGCGAGCCGCAGCCGACCAGCAGCGCCAGCCCGAGCAAAGAATGGGCGTTCACGCGCATGCGTGAAGTGGATCCCCGCACCGCCCAGGCACGCGCCGTGAGTCGGATCGACCCGTCCGTTGCGATCGGGAGAGTGCTGCGGATGCCTTCGCGCAGCGCGATGCGCCGGTCCTCGGGCAGGGACATGGCATATGCCGGTGCCGGGCCCTGTCCCGCCAGGAACGGCGACCAGAAGTCGTCGAAGTCGCGGAACCGGGTGCGCACGTCGATCGCGCGTGTCGCGATCCGGGACAGGCCCGTCGCGGCGAACAGCGACTCCAGTGGCGCAGGCGCGCAGCTCGGAAACCGCACCGCTTCGTCCAGCGTGGCCGCCGATGGGTCGAGCGCCTTCGCTGCGTCCCAGAAGCAGCGGATGAGCTCCATCCCGGCGGTGTAGTCCCACACGTAGAGTGCGATCGTGCTCCCCGGCCGCCCTGCGCGCGCCATCTCGGCGATCATCCTGGCCGGCTCCGGCACGAAGTTGAGCACGAGCCCCGAGACGACCGCGTCGAAGCCACCTTCCGCGACCGGCAGCGCCTGTGCGTCTCCCACCTGGAACGTGATCCTCGGGCCGCCGAGGCGCGCGCGGGCGTGCGCGACGAACCCCTCGGAGCGATCGACCCCCAGCACCGCGCGCGGTGCTGCCTGCTCGACGATCGCCTCGACGAGCGCGCCCGTGCCGCAGCCGACGTCCAGCCAGCCGCGATGTGGCGGTACGCCGAGCCAGCCCACGAACTCGCGCGCGACGAGTCGGCTCCAGCGACCGACGTATGCCTGGTACCCGGCCCCTGTGGCCCAGACGTCGTGCGCCTCCGGCTTCTCGGGCATCCGCGCCTCCGCGACTCGCCGCGACAGGAGAAGACCTTATCGCCGCGCGAGCGCTGCATCGAGTACCTGCAGCACCCGTGCGGCCGCGGGAGACGCCCAGGTAAAAATGCGCTGACGAGAAGTGGCGGAGCGACCTCGGGGAGGGGACGATTGCCCAGAGAGGGGACGATGCGCGACGACCACTTCGCCCGTTCGAACGTGCTCAACCTCGCCGCGATGCTCTCGGTCGCCGCTCCGGTCGCCCTCGTCTTCACGGGCGCGGGGCTGCACATGGGGATCTCCGGCCACGCCATCACGCTCTCCGCTGGTGTGTGGTCCGCGATCGTGTGCAGGGTGGCGGCCACCGCCTACGCCCCGTCTCATCGAGCGCCGGGAGCGTCTGGCTGCACGGCAGCCCGCGGGACCCCTCTGACGCTCCGATCTGCCTGTGCCGCAGGAACTTCTTGCGATCCGATGCAGTCGTACGCTACAAGGTCGGCCCCCGGAACAGTCGGCTTGACACGGTAAACGGTCGGCAGCTCGAGCCTGACCGGGCCTGCTGCAGCGAGAGGGGAATTGCCGATGGCGGTTCCCCTTTTGATTGGCGCCCGCCGCGCCCGGGCCGAGCCTGTGCTGGCCTTTTCCCTCGACCGCAGATAGGCATGACGCCATGTCCGACCTCGTGAAGGTGACGCTCCCCGACGGCAGCCAGAAGGAGGCGCCGCAGGGCACCACCGTCCTCGACTTCGTGAAGACCTCGATCGGCGCCGGCCTGGCCAAGGCCGCCTACTTCGCCAAGCTCGACGGCGCGCCGGTCGACCTCTCGCGGAAGCTCGACCGCGACGCGGCGCTCGAGATCGTCACCACCCGGAGCCCGGAGGCGCTCGAGGTGGCGCGCCACGACGCGGCGCACGTGATGGCGAGCGTGGTGCAGAAGCTCTACCCGGGCACCCAGGTCACCATCGGCCCGTCGATCGAGGACGGCTTCTACTACGACTTCGCCCGCGAGACGCCCTTCACGCCGGAGGACCTCGAGCGGATCGAGCAGGCGACCAACGAGGCCATCAAGGCCGACCTGCCCTTCGTCCGCGACGAGATCTCGATGGACGAGGCCCTGCGCCTCTTCGAGGGCATGGGCGAGAAGTACAAGGTCGAGATCGTGCGGGACATCGCCGCCCGCGGGGCGAAGACGCTCACCCTCTACCGGCACGGCGACTGGGTCGACTTCTGCCTCGGGCCGCACGGCCCCTCCACCGGCCGCATCGGGGTGGTGAAGCTCCTCAGCGTGGCCGGGGCGTACTGGCGAGGCGACGCGAAGAACGCGATGCTCCAGCGCATCTACGGCACGGCGTTCTTCGACAAGAAGGCGCTCGAGGCGCACCTGACCCGGCTCGAGGAGGTCAAGAAGCGCGATCACCGCAAGCTCGGCCCGGCGCTGGGGCTGTTCGCGTTCCACGAGTGGGCGCCCGGCGCCGCCTTCTGGCTGCCGCACGGCACCGTCCTCTACAACGTGCTCGAGGACGCCATGCGGCGCCTCGTCACGAAGAACGGCTACCTCGAGGTGAAGACGCCGCTGCTCTTCAACAAGAAGCTCTGGGAGAAGAGCGGCCACTGGGGCGTCTACCGCGAGAACATGTTCCTGGTCTTCGACAAGGAGGCCGACCCGGCGCTCCCCGTCGAGGAGCGGCTGAACACCAGCCTGAAGCCCATGAACTGCCCGTCGCACCACCTCATCTACGGGATGGGCAAGCGCTCCTACCGCGAGCTGCCGCTCCGCTACTTCACCGTGGACGTGCTGCACCGCAACGAGCTCTCCGGCTCGCTCGGCGGCCTCACCCGCGTCCGCCAGTTCTGCCAGGACGACGCGCACATCTACCTGGCCGAGGCGCAGATCCCCGACGAGATCCAGCGCATCGCCGATCTGATGACGACGGTCTACGGCGCCTTCGGCCTGGAGTTCTCGCTGCTCTTCTCGACCCGGCCGGCCAAGCCCGAGGACCGGCTCGGCGACGACGCGCTCTGGGACCGCGCCGAGGGGGCGCTCCGCGCCGCGCTCGATCGCATGGGGCTGCCCTGGAAGCTCAACGCCGGCGACGGCGCCTTCTACGGCCCCAAGATCGACTTCGTGGTGACCGACTCGCTCGGCCGCAGCTGGCAGACCTGCACCATCCAGCTCGACTACGCCGCGCCGGAGCGGTTCGATCTCACCTACGTGGGCGACGACAACCACGAGCACCGGCCGGTGGTGATCCACCGGGCCGTGTACGGCTCCTTCGAGCGCTTCATCGCCATCCTCACCGAGCACTACGCCGGCGCCTTCCCGGCCTGGCTCGCGCCGGTGCAGGCGCGGGTGGTGACGGTCTCCGACCGCTTCGACGCCTGGGCGCGGGAGGCGGCCGGACGGCTGCAGGCGCTCGGCTACCGGGTCGAGGTCGACCAGTCCTCCGACAAGCTCGGCGCGAAGATCCGCAACGCGCAGCTCGCCAAGATCCCGTTCACCCTGGTGGTGGGCGAGAAGGAGGTGGAGGCGAAGGGCGTCTCGCCGCGCCGCCACGGCGGCGAGGATCTGAAGACCATGGACCTCGAGGCGTTCGTGGATCTGATGAAGCGCGAGGCGACGCCCCCGTACTAGCCGGCTGTCGTGAACGAGGGCCGCGCCTGACCCGCGAGTCGGTCCATGAGCCCATGATCGGGGCGTGCGGGTTGACGCCCGGCGCCCCGTTTCGCTATCGTTCGCCCTTCGTGTCTTTCGTACTCGGCCAGCTTCGACTTCTTCGACCGGCGGGAGAGGTATCCCGGCCCGGCTCGTAGTCTGCTGGCCCGCGACCTCTTCCGCCGCCGAAATGGCCGGAGGGGTTGCGCTCGATAGGCGAGACGGCTCCTCCGGCAGAACCCAGGAGCCGACATGCCGTCCCCCACCGACGAACGATCGAGCGCTGCCACCGCCGGGATTCCATTCTCCGGCGCCTCTGGTAGCATGCCCGACCCCGCAGTCCACTCCCCCACCCCTCGAGGAGGGCAGCGCACCGTGACAGACGGCGCCAACGAACGCGTCATCGTCTTCGACACCACGCTCCGGGACGGAGAGCAGTCTCCCGGCGCGTCGATGAACCTGGAGCAGAAGCTCCAGGTGGCGAGGGCGCTCCGGGACCTCGGCGTGGACGTGATCGAGGCGGGCTTCGCGGCCGCGTCCCCCGGCGACCTGGAGGCCATCCAGGGCGTCAGCCGGCAGATCGAGGGCCCGATCATCGCGAGCCTCTCCCGCTGCAACCAGGGGGACATCGACGCCTCCTGGAAGGCGCTGCAGGACGCGCCCCGCAAGCGCTGCCACGTCTTCCTGGCCACCTCGCCCATCCACCGCGACTTCAAGCTGAAGCTGGTGAAGGACGAGATCATCGCGCGCTCGGTGGCCGGCGTGAAGCTGGCCCGGGAGCGCTTCGAGGACGTCGAGTACTCCGCCGAGGACGCGGCCCGGACCGAGCTGGAGTTCCTGGCCGAGGTGGTGGAGCGGGTCATCGAGGCCGGCGCGGCGACCGTGAACATCCCGGACACCGTCGGCTACGCGCTCCCCTCGACCTACGCCGAGACCATCCGCTACCTCAAGAAGCACGTCCGCGGCATCGACAAGGTCGTCATCTCGGTGCACTGCCACAACGACCTCGGCCTGGCGGTGGCGAACAGCCTGGCCGGCGTCATGGAGGGCGCGCGCCAGATCGAGTGCACCATCAACGGCATCGGCGAGCGCGCCGGGAACGCCTCCCTCGAGGAGGTGGTCATGGCGATCAAGACGCGCCGCGACGTGCTGCCGCTGCGCACCGGCATCCGGAGCGAGCGGCTCTACCCGACCAGCCGCCTGGTCTCCCAGGTGACCGGCCTCACCGTGCAGCGCAACAAGGCCATCGTCGGCCAGAACGCGTTCGCGCACGAGGCGGGCATCCACCAGCACGGGATGCTCACCCACCGGGAGACCTACGAGATCATGCGGCCGGAGGAGGTCGGGTTCGCGCGCAGCCAGCTCGTCCTCGGCAAGCACTCCGGGCGGCACGCGCTGAAGGACCGGCTGGTGGCCCTCGGATACCAGCTCGACGAGGCGCAGACCGACCGGGTCTTCGTCGACTTCAAGGTCCTGGCCGACAAGAAGAAGGACATCTACGACGCCGACATCGAGGCGCTGGTGCTGCACGGGCAGATCCTCGGCAAGGCCGGGCTGGCCTGGCAGCTCGAGGCGCTCTCCACCACCTCCGGCACCGGGACGCTCCCCTGCGCGTCGATCGCGCTCAGGAACGCGGCCGGCGAGCGCGTGCTCGAGGCGGCGGTGGGCGACGGGCCGGTCGACGCGGTCTACCGCGCCATCGAGAAGGTCACCGGCGTCTCGGTGAAGCTCCGCGACTACCAGATCGCGAGCGTGACGACGGGAGAGGACGCGCAGGGCGAGGTCTCGATCGAGGTGGAGCACCCCACCGGCGTCTACCGTGCCCGCGCCCTCTCCACCGACATCATCGAGGGGAGCGCGCGCGCCTTCCTCGAGGTGGTGAACCGGATCGCCCTCAAGATGACGCCGCCCGGGCCGAGCGCGGCCCGCGCCGAGATGGGGACCCCCTGATGTCAGCGGAAAACGGATCGCAGCACAGGACGCTCTTCGAGAAGGTCTGGGACGCGCACGTCGTCCGCCCCGAGACCCCCGAGACGCCCGCCGTGCTCTACGTGGACCTGCACCTGGTCCACGAGGTGACGAGCCCGCAGGCGTTCTCGACCCTGCGGGAGCGGGGCCTGAAGGTGCGCCAGCCGGGGCGGATCTTCGCCACCATGGATCACTCGACGCCCACGCTGCCGCGGCGCGCCGACGGCAGCTGGCCGTTCATCGACGCGATGGCGGCGGCGCAGGTGGCGCAGATGGAGCGGAACTGCGCCGACTTCGGGGTCGAGCTCCACGGCCTCGGCGACGACGGCCAGGGCGTGGTGCACGTGGTCGGGCCGGAGGCGGGCGCCACGCAGCCGGGGATGACGGTGGTGTGCGGCGACAGCCACACCGCCACGCACGGCGCCTTCGGCGCGCTCGCCTTCGGCATCGGCACCTCCGAGGTGGGTCACGTGCTCGCCACGCAGTGCCTGCTCCAGCGCCGGCCGAAGACGCTGGCCGTCCGGGTGGACGGGGCGCTCGGGCCGGGGCTCTCCGCCAAGGACCTCGTCCTCGCCATCATCGCGAGGCTCGGGGTGGGCGGCGGCACCGGCCACGTCATCGAGTACCTGGGCCCGGCCATCCGCGCCCTCTCGATGGAGGGCCGGATGACCCTCTGCAACATGTCGATCGAGGCCGGCGCCCGCGCCGGCATGGTGGCGCCGGACGACGTCACCTTCCAGTGGCTGGCGGGGCGCGCGCGCGCTCCCCGCGAGGCCGCCTGGGACCAGGCGGTCGCGCGCTGGCGGGCGCTGCCGTCCGACGCGGGGGCGCGGTACGACCAGGAGATCACGCTCGACGCCGCGGCGCTCGAGCCGATGATCACCTTCGGCACCAACCCGGGGCAGGGGATCCCGGTCACCGGCCGCGTGCCGGATCCGGCCGCCGAGCAGGACGCCTCGGCGCGGGCCACGCTCGAGGCGGCGCTCCGCTACATGGGGCTCCGGCCGAACCAGCCCATCGCCGGGCAGAAGGTGGACGTGGTGTTCATCGGGTCGTGCACCAACGGGCGGCTCGAGGACATGCGCGAGGCAGCGCGGGTGCTCGACGGCCGCAAGGTCCAGACCCGCACGCTGGTGGTCCCGGGCTCGCACCAGGTGAAGCGGGCCGCCGAGGCGGAGGGCATCGACCGGATCGTGCGCGCCGCGGGCGCCGAGTGGCGCGAGCCGGGCTGCTCGATGTGCATCGCCATGAACGGCGACCGGATCGACGCCGGCCAGTACTGCGTCTCCACCTCGAACCGCAACTTCGAGGGGCGCCAGGGGCCCGGCGGGCGGACGCTCCTCGCGAGCCCGCTCACCGCCGCCGCCGCCGCCGTGGCCGGCGCGGTCGCCGATCCCCGCCGCGTGCTGGAGGGCCGGTGATGGACCCGATCCGCGTCATCGAGAGCCGCACCGTCGTCCTCCCGCGCGAGAACGTCGACACCGACCAGATCATCCCGGCCCGCTTCCTCAAGGTCACCGACAAGAAGGGGCTCGGGGAGGCGCTCTTCTCCGACTGGCGCTACGCGCAGGACGGGTCGCCGCGGCCGGACTTCGCGCTGAACCGGCCAGAGGCGAAGGGCTGCACCGTGCTGGTGGCGGGCGACAACTTCGGCTGCGGGTCTTCCCGCGAGCACGCGCCCTGGGCGCTGGTGGACGCCGGCATTCGCGCGGTGGTCTCCACCCGCATCGCCGACATCTTCCGCAACAACGCGCTGAAGAACGGGCTCCTGCCCATCGTGCTCGACCCCGCGAGCCACGCGAAGCTCCTGGCCGCCCCCGGCGCAGAGGTCCGCATCGACCTCGAGGCGCAGACGGTGACGCTGCCGGACGGCGGGCTGGCGAGGTTCCCCATCGACGGCTTCTCCCGCCACTGCCTGCTGAACGGCGTGGACGAGCTGGGGTTCCTGCTCTCGCAGGAGGCGGACATCGCCCGCTTCGAGGGGAGCCGGCGGTGAGCGAGGGCGCCAAGCGCCTCGCCGTCCCCGGCCGCGCGGCCGCGCGCGCGCCGTCGCGGGGCGGGTCCGGCCGCGGCCTCCGCGCCGTGGCCGTATGACGGGCACGGCCCGTGGCCGGCGCCGCCTCCGGGCGGGCGCCGGCGGGCCGTGCCGCAGCCCGTCCCCGCCGCGAGATCCGCAGCATCCCAGAACTCACGCAGAGAGGTGAGCAGCAATGGCCAAGGAGAAGATCACGGGCGCGATGGCGGTTCGCCGGGCCCTGGAGGCGGAGGGGGTGGAGATCCTCTTCGGCATCCCGGGCGGCGCCATCCTGCCGCTGTATGACGCGCTGTACGGCGCCGAGACGCCGAAGCACGTGCTGGTCCGCCACGAGCAGGTGGGCGGCCACGCGGCCGAGGGTTACGCGATGGCCACCGGCAAGGTGGGCGTGTGCATGGGCACCTCGGGCCCCGGCGCGACCAACCTCGTCACGGCCATCGCCGACGCCTACATGGACTCGGTGCCGCTGGTGGCCATCACCGCCAACGTGTCGCAGGCGCTGATCGGCACCGACGCGTTCCAGGAGGCGGACATCACCGGCATCACCATGCCGATCACCAAGCACAACTGGCTGGTGACCGACGTGCGCGAGCTGCCGCGCATCCTCAAGGAGGCGTTCTACATCGCCCGGACCGGCCGCCCCGGGCCGGTGCTGGTGGACATCCCGAAGGACGTCCTCACCGCCGAGCTCGACTTCGAGTACCCCGAGACCGTGGACATCCCCGGCTACCACCCGCCGGTCCGGGAGGAGCCGCGGCTCAAGGACGCCGCGCAGCTCATCCGCTCCGCCTCGCGCCCGGTGGTGTACCTGGGCGGCGGCGTGCGGACGGCCGACGCGTACCGGGAGGTCTTCGCCTTCTGCGAGTTCCTGGGCGCGCCGGTGGTGACCACGCTCCACGGCAAGGGGGCCTTCCCCGAGACCAGCCCGCTCTGCCTCGGCATGTTCGGCATGCACGGCTCGCGCTTCGCGAACTACACCGTGCAGAACTCCGATCTCCTCATCGCGCTCGGCGCCCGCTTCGACGACCGGGTCACCGGGAAGCTCTCCACCTTCGCCCCCGAGGCCAAGGTGGTCCACCTCGACGTGGACCCCGCGGAGATCTCGAAGCTCGTCACCGCCACCGTCCCGCTGGTGGGCGATCTCAAGCGGCTGCTCCCGCAGCTGCACGAGGAGGTCCGCCGGGCCTTCGCCGACCACGGAAAGCCGGACACCGCCCCCTGGTGGAAGCGGGTGAACGCGTGGCGCGAGAAGCACCCGCTCCGCTACCAGCAGGAGGGGCAGGAGCAGCTGCTGCCGCAGTACGTGGTGGACACCCTCTGGAAGAAGACCAAGGGGAAGGCGATCGTGACCACCGGCGTGGGCGAGCACCAGATGTTCGCCGCCCAGTGGTGGAAGGTGGCCGAGCCGCGCGGCTTCGTCACCTCGGGCGGCCTCGGCACCATGGGCTACTGCCTGCCCTCCGCCATCGGGATCCAGCTGGCGCGCCCGGGCGAGCTCGTCATCGGCATCGACGGCGACGGCTCCTTCCAGATGACGCTGCAGGACCTGGCGACCGCGGTGGAGCTGAAGCTGCCGTTCAAGATCTTCATCCTGAACAACCTGTTCCTCGGGATGGTCCGGCAGTGGCAGGAGCTGTTCTACGACAACCGCTTCGCGGCGACCCCGCTGGCCGACTGCCCGGACTTCGTGAAGCTGGCCGACGCCTACGGCTGCCTCGGGCTGCGCGCGCGCACGCGGGAGGAGCTGGACCAGGTCATCGATCAGGCCCTCGCGAACCACGACGGCCCCACCATCGTGGACGTCCGGGTGCGGCGCTCGGAGAAGGTGTTCCCCATGGTGCCCGCCGGCGCGCCCCTCAACGACATGATCGACGGTGAGTGACATGGAACGGACCGAGACCACCCCCAACGGCTCCACCCACACCATCAGCCTGCTGGTCGAGAACAAGCCCGGCGTGCTCCACCGGATCGCGGGGCTCTTCTCGCGGCGCGGCTACAACATCGCGAGCCTCACGGTGGGCCCCACCGAGCGGCCCGAGTATTCCCGCATGACCATCGTGGTCCGCCTCTCCTCGAAGCCGGTGGAGCAGGTGGTCCGGCAGGTCCAGAAGCTCGTGCCGGTGGTGGAGGTGCGCGAGCTGAAGGCCCAGGACCTGGTCGAGCGCGAGCTCATGCTGGTGAAGATCGACACGCCCGAGCGGAACCACTCCGAGCTCCGGGCGCTGGCCGAGACCTACGAGGCCACCATCGTGGACGTCTCGCCGGACGCGCTGGTCGTCGAGGCCAGCGGCAACGCCGGCAAGCTCGACGCGCTGGAGGAGCGGCTCCGCCCCTTCGGCATCCAGGAGCTGTGCCGCTCCGGGCGCATCGCCCTCGAGCGCGGCTTCAAGACGCTGGCCCCCCCTTCACTGAAGTAAAGGAACCACACATGGCGACCATCTACTACGACAAGGACGCGAACCTCGACCTGCTGAAGAAGCGCAAGGTCGCGATCATCGGCTACGGCTCGCAGGGCCACGCCCACGCGCTCAACCTCCGAGACTCCGGCGTGGACGTGCGCGTCGGGCTCGGCGCGGGCTCGCGCTCGAAGGCCAAGGCGGAGGGCGCCGGGCTGCGCGTCCTCTCCGTCGCGGAGGCCTCCAAGGAGGCCGACGTCATCATGGTCCTCATCCCGGACCAGACGCAGAAGAAGGTGTTCGACGAGGAGATCGCGCCGCACCTCTCCAAGGGCAAGGCGCTCCTCTTCGCGCACGGCTTCAACATCCACTTCGGCCAGGTGCGCCCGTCTCCGGACGTGGACGTGCTGATGATCGCCCCGAAGGGCCCGGGCCACATGGTGCGCCGCCAGTACCAGGACGGCCGCGGCATCCCCGGCCTGATCGCGGTCCACCAGGACGCCACCGGCCAGGCCAAGGCCATCGGCCTCGCCTACGGCCGCGGCATCGGCTGCACCCGCGCCGGCGTGCTCGAGACGACCTTCAAGGAGGAGACCGAGACCGATCTCTTCGGCGAGCAGGCGGTGCTGTGTGGCGGCGCCGCGGCCCTGGTCAAGTGCGGGTACGAGGTGCTGACCGAGGCGGGGTACCAGCCCGAGAGCGCCTACTTCGAGTGCCTCCACGAGCTGAAGCTCATCGTCGACCTCATGTACGAGGGCGGCCTCGCGTGGATGCGCCACTCCATCTCCGACACGGCCGAGTACGGTGACTACACGCGCGGCCCGCGGGTGGTGAACGCGCAGACCAAGGACGAGATGCGGAAGATCCTGAAGGAGATCCAGTCCGGCCAGTTCGCGAAGGAGTTCATCGTCGAGAACCAGGTCGGGCGGCCCACCTTCGACAAGTACCGGGAGGCGGAGGCGGCTCGTCCCATCGAGGAGGTCGGCAAGCGCCTCCGCGACATGATGAGCTGGATCCGCGAGGCGAAGAAGGACTCCTCGGATCCGGGCAGCCGCTAGCCAGGCCGGCATTCGATTTCCGGCCGCGGCACCTTTCGCGAAGCGAAATGTGCTAGGCCGCTCCTCACCGGCTGGCATCACAGCCGGCGTTCGATTGTGCCTGGCCGGTCCTGACCGGCCAGCAGTACTCGCAGGATCCTCTGCCCGCGCTCCCTTCCCCCGCCCGCGGGGGAGGGAGCGCGTCCGGCGGGGGAAGAGTCGCGTTGACATCGCGGCCGAAATCCTTATTCTACAGCGTCTTTTTCCCAGGCCCGGAGGAGCATGGCCATCCAGCAGAGAGATCCCCGTGGCGGCAGCAGCCGCGACGCACGCACGAATCGCCGCATCAAGGCGCGAGAGGTGCGCGTCATCGGTCCCGAGGCCGAGCAGCTCGGGGTGCTTCCGATCGACCAGGCCCTGGCGCGCGCCCAGGAGCTGGGGATGGACCTCGTCGAGGTCAGCCCCACCGCCAAGCCGCCCGTCTGCAAGATCATGGACTACGGGCGCTTCAAGTACCTCGAGAAGAAGAAGCAGAACGAGGCCAAGAAGAAGCAGGTCGTGGTCCAGCTCAAGGAGGTGAAGCTCCGCCCCCGGACCGAGGAGCACGACTACGACACCAAGCTGAAGAAGGTCCGCGAGTTCCTCGGCGAGGCCAACAAGGCCCGCATCACCGTCATGTTCCGCGGCCGCGAGATGTCGCACCGCGAGCTCGGGCAGAAGGTGCTGCAGCGCGTCCTCGAGGACCTGAAGGACGTGGCCGTCATCGAGGCCGCGCCTCGCCAGGAAGGGCGCCAGATGTTCATGATCCTCGCGCCCAACCCGAAGATGCTGCAGTCCCAGCGCGATCGCGCCAAGGCCGCCGCGGCCGCCGCCCCGCCGCCGACGGCTGGCGCTCCGGCCCCCGCGCCGGCGCCCGCCGCGCCGGCCCCGGCCGCCGCTCCGGCCGAGCCCGCTGGCCCCACGTAGACCCACCGCCGCTCGCGCGGCGCAATACGGAGAGAGAGAAGGGAAGAGAAGAGCCCCATGCCCAAGCTGAAGACCAGGAGCGGCGCCAAGAAGCGCTTCGAGCCGAAGAAGAGCGGCAAGGTGAAGTACCGCCGCGCCGGCGTCCGCCACCTCGCCACGTTCGGCAAGACCAAGAAGCAGAAGGTCCACCTGCGCGGGACCGATCACCTCGCGCCTGCGGACGAGAAGAAGATCAAGGAGTGCTTCCCGTACGCCCGCTAGGCGGACGGGAGCCAACGCCCAAGCGGGGCCCCGAAGAGTGCACGCTCCGTCGCGTGGTGTGACGGAGCGCGGCGCCTCCCGCCGGCAAGGAGAAGGAAGATGCGCGTCAAGAAGGGATTCAAGGCTCGTCGTCGTCGCAACCGCGTACTCAAGCTCGCGAAGGGCTTCCGCGGTCGCCGCAAGAACTGCTACCGCCGCGCCAACCAGGCGGTGGAGCGGGCCCTCAACTACTCCACCCGCGATCGCCGCCGGCGCCGCCGCGAGTTCCGGGCGCTCTGGATCGTCCGCATCAACGCGGCGGCCCGCCTGAACGGCACCACCTACTCGAAGCTGGTGGCCGGCCTCGCGAAGGCGGGCGTCGAGCTCGACCGGAAGATCCTCGCCGACCTCGCCGCCGCCCTGCCGGGCGACTTCGCCGCGGTCGTCAAGGCCGCCCAGGCGTAGGAGGCCCCCGTGGCCGACCTCCTCTCGCAGCTGGAGGCGCTCGCGGCGAGCGCCCGCGAGGCCATCGCGTCCGCGGTGGACGAGAAGACGCTCGAGGAGCTCCGCGTCCGCTTCCTCGGCAAGAAGGGCGAGCTGTCCCTGGCCCTCCGCGGCATGGGGCAGCTCCCGGCCGAGGAGCGCCCGCGCGTCGGGGAGGTGGCGAATCGGGTCCGCGACGAGGTCGAGGGCCTGCTCGCCGCCGGCAAGGGGCGACTGGAGGCCAGGGCGCTCGAGGCGGAGCTCGCCGGGCCGCCCATCGACGTGACCTTGCCCAGCCGCCGGCTCCTGCCGCGCGGACACCGGCACCCCATCACCCGGGCCACCGAGGACATCTCGGCCATCTTCGCGCGCCTCGGCTACGAGGTCGCGAGCGGTCCCGAGATCGAGCTCGACTGGTTCAACTTCGAGGCGCTCAACATCCCGCCGGATCACCCCGCCCGCGACATGCAGGACACCTTCTACGTGGAGGAGTCCAGCCTGGGCGATGCCCCGGCGGGCGGCACGGTGCTGCTGCGCACGCACACCTCGCCGGTGCAGATCCGCTCGATGAAGCGGATCGGCGCGCCGCCCATCCGGATCATCTGCCCGGGCCGGGTGTACCGGTCCGACTACGACCAGACCCACTCGCCCATGTTCCACCAGGTCGAGGGGCTGTGCGTCGACGAGGGGATCACCTTCGCCGACCTCAGGGGCACGCTGGCCGCCTTCGCCCGGGCCTACTTCGGCCCTGGCACGCGGACGAGGTTCCGCCCCAGCTACTTCCCGTTCACCGAGCCGAGCGCCGAGGTGGACGTGTCCTGCTCCATCTGCGGCGGCCAGGGCCGGCTCCCCGACGGCGCCGGTGGCACCCGGCGCTGCGGCACCTGCAAGGAGACCGGCTGGCTGGAGGTGCTCGGCGCCGGCATGGTGCACCCGAAGGTGCTCGAGAACGGCGGGATCGATCCCGCGCGCTACACCGGGTTCGCCTTCGGCATGGGCGTCGAGCGCATGGCGATGCTCCGCTACGGCATCGACGACCTGCGCCTGTACTTCGAGAACGATCTCCGCTTCCTCCAGCAGTTCTGACGGGCGTCCGCGATGCGCATCTCGCTCCAGTGGCTCTCCGAGTACGTCGATCTCCCCGCGCCCGAGGAGCTCGCGCGGAGGCTCACCGCGGTCGGCCTGGAGGTCGAGGCGGTGGAGCGGACCGGGGCCGAGCTGGGCGGGGTGGTGGCCGCGCGCATCGTCGCGTCGGAGCAGCACCCGAACGCCGAGAAGCTCTCCGTCACCCGGGTCGACCGCGGGGAGGGGGAGCCGCTGCAGGTGGTCTGCGGGGCGAAGAACTACCGGGTGGGCGACGTGGTCCCGCTCGCCACCGTGGGCGCCGTGCTGCCGGGCGGCGCCAAGATCGAGAAGGCCAGGCTCCGCGGCGTGGAGTCCTCCGGGATGCTCTGCTCGGCCCGCGAGCTGGGCCTCTCCGCGGACGCGAGCGGCCTGCTCATCCTGCCCCCCGAGGTCGTGCCCGGGACGCCGGTCGCCCGCGCCCTCGGCCTCGAGGACGTGGTGCTCGAGGTGAACGTCACGCCCAACCGGCCCGACGCGCTCTCGCACCTCGGCATCGCGCGCGAGGTCGCGGCGCTCCTCGGGGCGCGCGTCCGCCCGCCCGCGCCGCTGCTCGCGGAGGGCGGCGGCCCTGCCGGCGACGCGGTGCGGATCCGCATCGACGCGCCGGACAAGTGCGCCCGCTACGCCGCGCGCGTGGTCGAGGGCGTGCGGATCGGCCCCTCGCCGACCTGGCTGGCCCAGCGGCTGGAGCGCTGCGGCGTCCGGTCGATCTCCAACGTGGTGGACGCGACCAACTACGTGCTGCTGGAGCTCGGCCACCCCCTGCACGCCTTCGATCTCGACAAGGTCGCCGGCCAGGAGATCGTGGTCCGCACCGCCCGGCCCGGCGAGCGGATCACCACGCTCGACGGCAAGGATCGCGCGCTCGACCCCGACGACCTCCTCATCGCGGACCGCGACCGCGGCAGCGCCCTGGCCGGGGTGATGGGCGGCGGCGACTCCGAGATCTCCCCCGGCACCACCCGCGTCCTGATCGAGTCGGCCTGGTTCGCGCCGGGCGGGGTCCGCCGCACCTCCCGCCGGCACGCGCTGAAGAGCGAGGCGTCCTACCGCTTCGAGCGCGGCGCGGACCCGGGCATGGTGATCCCGGCGCTCGATCGGTGCGCCGCGCTCATCGCGGAGCTCGCCGGCGGCACGGTGCGCGCCGGCGTGGTGGACGTGCACCCGCGCAAGGTGGCGCAGCCGGAGGTCCGCCTGCGCTGGCGCCGGCCGGCGGCGCTGCTCGGGATGGACGTCCCGGCCGAGGAGGCGCGGCGGGTGCTCGGCGGCCTCGGCTTCGAGGAGCTCTCGCGCGACGCGGAGGGGGCGCTCTACCGCGTCCCCTCCTGGCGCGTCGACGTCTCCATCGAGGAGGACCTGGTCGAGGAGATCGTCCGGTCGCGCGGCTACGACGCCATCCCGGAGACGCTCCCGGCGACCGCGGTGCGGACGCCGGCCGAGCCGCCGGAGGCGCAGGCGGTGGCCCGGGTTCGCGCGGCGCTCGAGGGGGCCGGGTTCGGCGAGGCGGTGAACTTCAGCTTCGTGGCGGCCCGCGATCTCGAGGCGCTGGCGGGCGCCGGCGCGACGCCCGAGCCGGCCATCGTGCTCAAGAACCCCATCAGCGCGGACCTCGCGGTGATGCGGACCAGCCTCGTGCCCTCGCTGCTCGGCAACGCGGCCCATAACCGTCGGCAGCGCGTGGACGACGCGCGGCTGTACGAGATCGCGCGCGTCTACCGCCGCGGGGCGGCGGACGGGGCGCCGGCCACCGAGGCGCTCGAGATCGCCGGCGTCCTGCTCGGCCGCCGGAGCCCGGTCGGCTGGACCGGCGGCGCGGACGCCGTGGACTTCCACGACGCCAAGGCCGCGGTGGAGGCGGTGCTCGACGCGGTCGGCGTCGAGGGCGCCCGCTACGAGGCGCCGGCCGCCGGCTGGCTCCACCCGCGCGTCTCTGCCCGGGTGAGCGCCGGCGATCGCGTCCTCGGCGAGCTGGGCGAGCTCCACCCCCGCGTGGCCGGCGCCTTCGAGCTGCCGCGCGGCGTGCTCGCCTTCCGCCTCTCGGTGGAGGCGCTGCTCGGCGCCGCGCGGCTGGTCCCGGCCTACCGGCCCATCCCCCGGCTCCCGGCCGTCCTGCGGGACCTCGCGGTGGTGGTGGACGAGGCGGTCACCGCCGCGTCGGTCGAGGCGCTGGTGCGCGCGGAGCCGCTGGTCGAGGCGGTGACGCTCTTCGACGTGTACCGGGGCGCGCCGCTCCCGCCCGGCCGGAAGAACCTCGCGCTCGCCATCAGCTACCGCGCGCCCGATCGGACCCTCACCGACCCCGAGGCGGACGCCGCCCACGCGCGGATCGTGGAGCGGCTGGTGCGCGGCGTGGGGGCCGAGCTCCGGGGGTAGCCATGACGTCGGGACGCCGGCGAGCGGTCGCGGCGGCGGGCTTCGGCCTGGCGGCGCTGATCTCCTCCTGGACCCCGCTGGCGGCGCCGTTCGGGCTCGTGGTCGGCCTGGTCGCCGCCGTGCTCTCCGTCCGCGCGCTGAAGCGGGGCGCGGACCGCCGGATCGCGGCGATGGGGCTCGTGCTGTCGCTCGTCGCCGTGGGCGTGAGCGGCGTGGTCCTCGCGCTGACCGCCGGGCTGGGGCGGGATCCAGCCGGGGCGCCGGTGGTGCCCGGGCCGTCCGCCGCGGAGGTCGACGCCGAGCTCGACGCCGCCGCGGAGCGGACGCGGGCGGCGCGCGAGCGGGCCCGCGGCGAGCTCGAGGCGGTGGACGGGGGAGCTGCGACACCGCCGCCGACACCCCCTCCGGCCCGCCGGCGCGCCCCCTGACCGCGCGCGTTGTTTGACAGATCCGGGCGAATCGACTAACGAAATCGATACTTAGCCGATCCCGAACGGGAGCGAGACCGTGACCAAGGCCGACATCATCGAGAGCGTCTACGAGAAGGTGGGCTTCTCCAAGAAGGAGGCCGCCGAGATCGTCGAGATGGTCTTCGACACCATCAAGGAGACGCTGGAGCGCGGCGAGAAGATCAAGATCAGCGGCTTCGGCAACTTCATCGTCCGGGACAAGAAGTCCCGCGTGGGCCGCAATCCTCAGACCGGCGAGGAGATCGAGATCAGCGCGCGCCGCGTGCTCACCTTCAGGCCGAGCCAGGTCCTCAAGAACGCCTTGAACGGGACGGTCGGCGGCGAGGGCGAGGTCGGCGACGAGGACGACGACGAGGGCGACGACGAGTAGCCGGAATCCAACACCCGGCCGAGGCACATTCGCGAAGCGAAGTGTGCCCGGCCGCTCCCTACCGGCTACCTGGCGTTGACCTACCGGCCTTCATCACCCGGCCGAGGCACCAGCCGGCCTCCAACACCCGGCCGAGGCACGGTTCGCGAAGCGAAGTGTGCCCGGCCGCTCCCTGCCGGCTGCATACGCCCGGCCGCTCCGTGCCGGCCAGCACTTCAGGCCCGCGCGCCGCGTCCGCCGCCGGGCGGGCGCGCCGACGCGCGGGCTTGAACCTCAGCCGCCGTTGGCGCGGCGCAGCGGCTCGGGCTCGGGCTCGGTCGCGGTCGCGGTCGCGGCCGCCCCGGCGCTCCGGGCCGCGCCGATCAGCCGGTAGAGCGTCTTCCGATCGATGCCGAGGATCTCCGCGGCGCGGGTCTTGTTGCCGCCGGTGGCGCGGAGGACCTCGCACGCGTAGCGGCGCTCGATCTCGGCGAGCGTCGGCCGGCGCTCGCCCTCCTCGCCCCGCGGACCGCGCAGGGTGTCGAGCAGCACGCTCGCGAGGTCCGCGGCGACGGTCACGGTGAAGCCGGAAGCGTGGAGCAGGTGGACGAGCTGGGTGCGGCGTTCACTGTCGGACTCGATCACGATCGTGCGGTTGTTTTCCACGGTTGCCTCCACACGGAAAGACGCGCCCCCGGAGCGTGCGTTACGTCGCGGCGTGTCCACTCACGGTGGGACGGAGCGTGTACGCAACGGAGCGTGTGCGTGAGTCTTCCGCGCACTCGTGGGGTACGAACCCCGCCGGCCGGGCCAGGTTGCTGGCCCCCGCGGGGTTCGGGGGCGATCGCCCGGGGAGGGGGCGTGCGACCACGGGGGGCGGCGGAGCCGAACAGGCGCTATAAAGACCGCGATGGCGGCCATCGATTACACCGACCGGCGGCGCATGCGCCTCGACGTCGAGTTCTACTTCGCGGCGGCGCACCGGCTCCCCCGCTACGAGGGGCCGTGCTTCCGCATGCACGGCCACAACTACCGGTTCTTCGTGGCGCTCGAGGGCGAGGTCGATCCCCGCACCGGGATGATCGCCGACTTCGGCGAGGTGAAGCGCCTGGTGCAGGAGCACGTGCTCGCCCGCGTCGACCACCGCACGCTCAACGACTTCCTCGAGAACCCGACCGCCGAGAACATCGCCCGCTGGATCTGGGAGGCGCTCGAGCCGGGCCTGCCCGGCCTCGCCGAGATCCGGCTCTACGAGATCCCGGACTCCTGCGTCACCTATCGGGGGCCGGGTGGCCGCTAGGCTCCGGGCGCTGCGCGCGGGCCGCGCGCGGCCCACGCCGTCGGGCGCGGGCGCGGCCGAGGCGGTGGCGCGCTTCCTGGACGCCCTCGGGCTCCCCGCGGAGGTCCGCGGCTCGTCGGAGCTGGCGCAGACGCCGCGACGGGTGGCCGAGGCCTGGATCCAGGACCTGCTCGACGGCTACCGGCACGATCCGGCCGAGGTGCTCGCGGAGGCGATCGAGACGCCCAGCCGCGACCTGGTCGCCGTCACCGGGATCGACTTCCACTCGGTGTGCCCGCACCACCTGCTGCCCTCGCGCGGCGTGGCCCACGTGGCGTACCTGCCGGGCGGGAGGGTGGTCGGGTTCGGACAGCTGGCGCGGCTGGTGGACTGCCTGGCCCACCGGCTGGTGCTGCAGGAGGACCTCGCCCGCGCCGTGGCCGACGCGCTGGTGGAGCACCTCGGCGCCCGGGGTGCCGCCTGCGTGATCGACGCCGAGCAGCTCTGCATGACGGTGCGCGGGGAGCGGCGCGCCCGGTCGCGCGCCCACGTGGAGGCCTACGCCGGCGCGCTGGCCCGCGACGGCGCCGCGCGGCGGCGGTTCCAGGCCGCCATCGCGCGCGGCGAGGCGGCCGTCGCCCCGGCGCGTCGCCGGGGAGGGCGAAGGTGACGCGCGCGCCGACCGCCATCGTGACCGGCGGCGGCCGCGGGATCGGGGCCGCGGTGGCGCGGGCGCTCACCGCCCGCGGCGTGCGGGTGACCGTGTTCGCCAGGACGGCCGCGCAGCTCGACGCCGTGGTCTCCGCGGGGGGCGCCGCGCGCGCGTTCCCGGGGGACGTGCGCCGCGAGGCGGACCTCGCGCGGCTCGTCGCGGAGCACGAGGCGGCGCTCGGCCCGGTCGACGTGCTCGTGAACGGCGCCGGCATCCTGGCGCGGGCCCTCGCGGAGGAGACGCCGCCCGCGGTCTTCCGCGAGGTCCTCGACGTGAACCTGGTCGGCCCCTTCCTCTGCGCGCGGGCGGTCATCCCGGGCATGAAGGCGCGGCGCCGCGGCCGGATCGTGAACGTCACCTCGATCTCCGGCACGCTCGGCACGCCGGAGGCCTCCGCCTACAACGCGTCGAAGTGGGGGCTGGTGGGGCTCACGCGGTGCCTGGCCGAGGAGCTCCGCGAGCACGCGGTGCAGTGCGTGGCGGTCTCCCCCGGCTCGACCGACACCGAGATGCTGGAGCGCACGCCCTTCCCGCCCCGGATGTCGCCGGAGGACGTCGCCGGCGTGGTGGTGTACGCCGCCCTCGACGCCCCCGCCGCCATCACCGGCGCGAACCTGGAGGTCCACGGATGAGCGGCGCGCACGCGGCCGCGCTCGCCGAGCTCGCCGGCGTCTTCCCCCGCGAGCGGCTGGTGATCGACCCGGAGCGGCTCGAGGCCTACGGGCGCGACGAGTCGGACCTGGGGACGTTCCCCCCGGACGTGGCCGTGCTGCCGGAGTCCGCGGAGGAGATCCAGGCCGTCCTGGCCGTCGCGAGCCGTCACCGCGTCCCGGTGGTCCCGGTGGCGGCGCGGAGCGGCAAGTCCGGCGGCTCGCTGGCGCTCCACGGCGGCATCGCGCTCTCGCTCGAGCGCATGAACCGGATCCTGGAGATCTCGCCGGAGGACATGATCGCGCGGGTGCAGCCGGGGGTCATCACCGGCCAGCTCCAGGCCGCGGTGGAGGAGCGCGGGCTCTTCTACCCGCCCGATCCGAACTCGCTCGAGCTGTGCACCATCGGCGGGAACGTGGCGGAGAACGCCGGCGGCCCGCGCGCGGTGAAGTACGGCGTCACCCGCGAGTACGTGCTGGGGCTCACCGTGGTGCTCCCCACCGGCGAGCTCCTCCGGCTCGGGAAGCGCAGCATCAAGGGGGTGGCCGGCTACGACCTCACCGCGCTGATGGTGGGGAGCGAGGGGACGCTCGGGATCGTCACCGAGATCACCTTGAAGCTCTTGCCGCGCCCGCGCCACGTGGCGACCGCGCTGGTGGTGTTCCGGTCGGTGGCGGACGGCGCGCGCGCGGTGAGCAAGGTGCTGCAGGGGGGGATCCTCCCGCGCTGCCTGGAGCTGATGGACGACGTCTCGCTCGCGGCCGCGGCCCGCACCTCGCCCTATCGCTTCCCGCCCGGCGCCGGGGCCGCGCTCCTGGTCGAGACCGACGGGAACGACGAGGAGCAGGTGCTGGCCGAGCTCGTCCGCCTGGCCGCGCTGGTGGAGGGCGACGCGCAGGGCGAGGTGATCGTGGCCCAGAACGAGGCGCAGCGCCGCGACATCTGGGAGACGCGCCGCTACCTCTCCGTGAACCTGAAGACGCTCCACCCGCTCAAGCTCTCCGAGGACGTGGCCGTGCCGCGCTCGAGGATCCCGGAGCTGGTGGCGCGGGCGAAGGCGGCCGGCGCGCGGGTCGGCCTCGACGTCGCCACCTACGGCCACGCCGGCGACGGGAACCTCCACTGCAACGTCCTGTTCGACCGGCCCGAGGAGCGGGGGCGGGCGGACGAGGCGGTGGCGATCATCCTGCGCGACGCGGTGGATCTGGGCGGGACCATCACCGGCGAGCACGGGGTCGGCATCGCCAAGCGGGACTTCCTGGAATACGAGCAGGGCGCGGACCTGTTGAACCTGCAGCGGCGGCTCAAGGCCTTCTTCGACCCGCTGGGCATCCTGAACCCGGGGAAGATCTTCCCGGAGCGGTGACTCGTCGAGCCCGCCAGGGCTCGAGCTGGCCCGCGGTCTCGGCCGGTGTGCCGCCAGCGCTGGGGACGAACGGAGGCTTTGACGCGACGCAAGTCGGCGCCGCGGCTCGGTTCTTCCCGTCGCCAGGCCCCACGGCGGATTGAGGGACGATTCAGGTCCACGATTAGTCTTGTTGTTTCGCGCTGTTGTCCCTTGCCGCGGCTTGACAAGGAGCGCGCGGGTCGGGCATAGCTTGGGCCCATTTTTTTGGATCCCCGTCAGGAGTGGGCGGGGCGGCGGCGCAGCTCGGCCGCCGCGGCGTCACAGCGCAGCCCGGCACTCAGGTCAAAGGCAGGCACTCTCAAGGAGACGAAGGGCAGACATGTCCACGCAAACGGCCAAGCACAAGGTCGAGCAGGTCGATACCGTCACCATTCGCTTCGTCGGCGACTCGGGCGACGGCATGCAGCTCACCGGCAGCGAGTTCACCAAGGCGAACGCGCTCGCAGGCAACGACCTCGCCACCTTCCCCGACTACCCCGCCGAGATCCGCGCCCCCGCGGGCTCGCTGGCCGGCGTCTCCGGCTACCAGGTCAACTTCGGCTCGAAGGAGATCCACACCTCCGGCGACGCGCCGGACGTCCTCGTGGCCATGAACCCGGCCGCGCTGAAGACGAACCTCGCCGACCTGCGCCAGGGCGGGATGCTCATCGTGAACGCCGGCGCGTTCACCGACTCGAACCTCGAGAAGGCGGGCTACAAGTCGAACCCGCTCGAGGACGCCGCGGTCAAGGCGAACTACCGGATCTTCCTCGTCGACATGAACAAGCTCACCGAGTCCGCCCTCGAGGGCTCGGGCCTGTCGTCGAAGGAGATCGCCCGCTGCAAGAACTACTTCGCGCTCGGCGTCATGTACTGGCTCTACAGCCGGCCCATGGAGCCGCAGCTCGAGTCGCTCGCGAGGAAGTTCGCGAAGAAGCCCGAGTTCGCCGACGCGAACGGCAAGGTGTTCAAGGCCGGCTACGCCTTCGGTGAGACCTCGGAGCTCTTCTTCCAGCGCTACCAGGTGCCCGCGTCGAAGCTCGCGCCGGGCCACTACCGGAACCTGAGCGGCAACGCCGCCACCGCGCTCGGCTTCGCCGCCGTCGCGCACATCACCGGCAAGCAGGTGTTCCTGGGCAGCTACCCCATCACGCCCGCCACCGAGATCCTGCAGGAGCTGTCGCACTTCAAGGATCACGGCGTGGTGACGTTCCAGGCCGAGGACGAGATCGCCGGCATCGGCTCCGCCATCGGCGCGGCCTTCGGCGGCGCGCTCGCCTGCACCAGCACCTCCGGCCCGGGCCTCGCGCTCAAGTCCGAGATGATGGGCCTCGCGGTCATCACCGAGCTGCCCCTCGTCATCGTGAACGTGCAGCGCGGCGGCCCCTCCACGGGCATGCCGACCAAGACCGAGCAGGCCGACCTGCTCATGGCGCTGTTCGGCCGCCACGGCGAGTCGCCCATGCCGGTCATCGCGGCGCAGAGCCCCGGTGACTGCTTCTGGACCGCCATCGAGGCGATGAAGATCGCCAACAAGTGGATGACGCCGGTGCTGATGCTCACCGACGGCTACCTCGCCAACGGGTCCGAGCCGTTCAAGATCCCGGACGCCGCCGAGCTGCCGAAGATCGTCGTCAAGTACCAGACCGAGCCCAACTACCAGGACGGCACCTACATGCCGTACCTGCGCGACGCGAAGCTCATCCGGCCCTGGGCCATCCCGGGCACGCCCGGCCTCGAGCACCGCGTCGGCGGCCTCGAGAAGGACTCGCTCTCGGGCATGGTCTCGTACGACGGGATGAACCACGAGAAGATGGTGAAGACCCGCGCCCAGAAGATCCGGAACGTCATCGAGGACGTGGCGGACGTCGAGGTGTACGGGGAGAAGACCGGGGACCTGCTGCTGGTCTCCTGGGGCGGCACCTTCGGCGCCGTCCGCGGCGCCGCCGAGGAGCTCCACGCGCGCGGGAAGAAGGTCTCCCACGTGCACCTGCGCTGGCTGAACCCGCTCCCGAAGAACCTGGGCGAGGTGCTGCGGAGCTTCAAGAAGGTGTTCGTGCCGGAGGTGAACGACGGCCAGCTCGCCTTCTACCTGCGCGGCATGTACCCCGGGATCGATCCGCTCCAGTTCAACCGGATCAACGGAAAGCCCATCAAGATCGCCGAGCTCGTCGGCAAGGTCATCGAGGCCCTCTAGGCCGGTCGAAAGGAACGGACGAACATGAGCACGAACGGTCAGACGGCCACCGGCGCACTGCCGGTGTACACCAAGAAGGACTTCGAGTCGGGCGTGGACCCGCGCTGGTGCCCGGGCTGCGGCGACTACTCGATCATCAACCAGGTGCAGCGGGCGCTGCCCGCGGTCGGCGTGAAGCGCGAGAACATCGTCTTCGTGTCCGGCATCGGCTGCAGCTCGCGCTTCCCGTACTACATGAACAACTACGGGATGCACACGCTGCACGGCCGGGCGCCGTCCTACGCCTCCGGCCTCAAGGTCAGCCGGCCCGAGCTGCAGGTGTGGGTGGTGACCGGCGACGGCGACGGCCTCGCCATCGGCGGCAACCACTTCATCCACCTGATGCGTCGGAACATCGACGTCAAGGTCCTGCTGTTCAACAACCGGATCTACGGCCTCACCAAGGGGCAGGTCTCGCCGACCTCCGAGATCGGCAAGAAGACCAAGAGCACCCCGCACGGCTCGCCGGACCAGCCGTTCAACCCGCCGCTGCTCGCGCTCGGCTCCGGCGCGACGTTCGTGGCGCGGACCATCGACGTCGAGGGCGCGCACATGGGCGCGGTGCTCAAGGCGGCCGCCAGCCACGTGGGCAGCACGCTGATCGAGATCTACCAGAACTGCCCGGTGTTCAACGACGGCGCCTTCACCTTCCTCACCGAGAAGGCGGTCAAGGCCGACGTCCAGCTCCGCATGGAGCAGGGGAAGCCGCTGCTCTACGGCAAGGACATGAAGAAGGGCATCCGCTTCAACCCGGAGACCGTCTCGCTCGAGGTGGTGACGCTCGGCGAGAACGGGATCACCGAGAAGGACATCCTGGTCCACGACGCCACGCGCGCGGACCCGGCCATCGCCTTCATGCTGGCCGAGCTGGCCACCCGGCCCGGGTTCCCCACGCCCATCGGCGTCTTCCGCGACGTGAAGCAGCCGACCGCCGAGGCCCTCACCTGGCAGATGATCGAGGCCGCCAAGGCCAAGAAGGGCGCGGGCGACCTCGCCAAGCTGCTCGCCGGGCCGGACAGCTGGACGATCAAGTGACCCGCTGACGCGTCCTCTCGACGCTCGAGAGCGCCCGGCCTCGCGGCCGGGCGTTTTTTTTCGAGCGCACGCCGCGGCGCGCTCCCCGGGCCGCCGCGCTCGAGCGCGGGCCCGGCGCCGGCGCCGGGCCGCCAGGGCGGGCCGTGGAGCGGGAAGTGGACGCGTGGAGTGGCCTAACCGCCGCGCCGAAATCCGCAGTCCCTCCGGCCGGTGAGGGGGACTCGGCGACCGCGTCGATTCACCGTCAGTCATCCAGGACCAGCGCGGTCCAGCGCGCCGCGCCAAAGTCGATTGAATGGGTTCATGTTGTCTGCCTTTCCAGGAGATTCGCCGGGAAAATTCCGGAGATTGATCGAGGTCCAATTTGACGCGGCCCCGATCTGGTAGGAAAGCCGCCTCTCTCAACAGCCCGCGAGACCGGGCACCGAGGACCGAGGCATGAGTGCGACTTCGCCTGCCGCGAAGAAGGACAAGAAGTTTCGCGGCGTCGTGGTGATCAACCGCGAGAGCTGCAAGGGGTGCGCGTTCTGCGTGGAGTTCTGCCCGCTGGGCGCGCTGGAGCTGGAGAGCGGCTACAACGCCAAGGGTTACCACCCGCCGTTCCTGGCGAAGCCGGAGCTCTGCAACGGCTGCGACATGTGCGGCCTCTACTGTCCGGATTTCTCCATCTACGGCTTCCGCGAGAAGCTCGAGCAGGCGGCGGCCTAGGAGGCCGGAACAGACATGTCCAACGCTAACTCGTCCGGTGTCCTCACCGGCAGCCACTACCTCGACGGCGACCACGCGTGCAGCGAGGGCGCCATCGCCGCCGGGTGCCGCTTCGCCTCCGGCTACCCCATCACCCCCTCGACCGAGGTGGTCGAGCGCCTCTCCCAGCGCTTCCCGCGCGTCGGCGGGCGCTTCATCCAGATGGAGGACGAGCTGGCGGCGTCCATCGCGCTGCTCGGCGGCGTCTGGGGCGGTGCCAAGGCCTGCACGGTCACGTCGGGCCCCGGCTTCTCGCTGATGATGGAGCACATCGGCTACGCCGCCATCACCGAGACGCCCTGCGTCTACGTCAACGTGCAGCGCGCAGGTCCGTCCACCGGCCTGCCCACCGCGCCGGCGCAGGGCGACATGATGCAGGCCCGCTTCGGCTCGCACGGCGACTACCGCCTCATCGCGCTCTGCCCGAACTCGCCCCAGGAGTGCTTCGACCTCACCGTCGAGGCGTTCAACCTGGCGGAGGAGTACCGCGTCCCGGTGCTGGTGATGCTCGACGAGGTGGTCGGCCACATGACCGAGAAGGTGGTCATCCCGCCCGCCGAGCAGATCAAGGTCACCGAGCGCCGCTACACCAAGAAGAAGCCCGGCGAGGGCTTCAACCTCTTCGCGCCGGTCAACGGCAGCAAGGTGCCGGAGATGGTGAAGGCGGGCGACGGGTACCGCGTGCACGTCACCGGCCTGACCCACGACGAGCGTGGCTACCCGGCCATGAACGTCCCCACCCAGGAGAAGATGCAGGCGCGGCTCCAGGACAAGATCCTCGACAACGCGGACAAGATCATCCGCTGGGAGGAGAAGGACCTCGAGGGCGCCGAGGTGGTCGTGGTGAGCTTCGGCATCACGTCGCGCGTGGCCGAGCGCGCCATGAAGATGGCGCGCGACCAGGGCGTGAAGGTCGGCTCCTTCCGGCTCATCACCGCCTGGCCCTTCCCCGAGAAGCAGATCGCGCGAGCTGTCCAAGAAGGTGAAGGCGATCGTCGTGCCCGAGCTGAACCTCGGCCAGATGTCCCTCGAGGTGGAGCGGGTGGTGGCGGGCCGCACGAAGGTCGTCCCGGTGCTGCACGCGGGCGGGACGGTCCACAACCCCGAGACCATCTGCAACGAAGATCCTGGAGGCCGTCCGATGATCGCTCCCGTCAAGGAGAACCCCGCCGCGAAGTACCTGCGCACCGAGCGCCTGCCGTCCATCTGGTGCCCGGGCTGCGGCATCGGCACCACGGTGAACTGCTTCACCCGCGCGCTCGACGCCTCCGGCTTCGACCTCGAGAAGGTCGCCATCGTCTCCGGCATCGGCTGCACCGGCCGCGTGGCGGGCTACCTGCAGCTCGACTCGTTCCACACCACCCACGGCCGCGCGATCCCGTTCGCCACCGGGCTGGGGATGGCGAACCCGGACCTGAAGGTGGTGGTCTACTCCGGCGACGGCGACCTGTCGGCCATCGGCGGCAACCACCTCATCCACGCGGCCCGGCGCAACGCCGACATGCTGGTCGTCTGCGTGAACAACTTCACGTACGGCATGACCGGCGGGCAGGTGACGCCGACGACCTTCCTGACGGCCGTCGCCTCCACCACGCCCTACGGCGCCTACGAGGAGACCTTCAACCTGCCCCGGCTGGTCGACACCTGCGGCGCCGTCTACGTGGCGCGCTGGACCGCCTTCCACGTGCGGCAGCTGGCCAAGTCGATGGGCGAGGCCCTCAACAAGACGGGCTTCCGCTTCATCGAGATCCTCGCCCCGTGCCCGACGCTGTACCTGCGCCGGAACAAGCTCGGCGAGGGGCTCGACGAGATGAAGTTCTACAAGGAGAAGAGCGTCATCAAGAACGGCGCGGACACCCGCGAGGCCGACCTCGACTACCGCAAGGAGATCACGGTCGGGACCTTCGTGAACCGCGAGCGCCCCACGAACGTGCAGGCGATGGACGCCCGCATGGCCGAGGTGCTCGGTAGCAAGTACGTGCCCTACGAGTCCCCCGGCAAGAAGCCGGCGTGGGCGTGATCGGGAGAGGCGAGACCATGGGTCCCACGGAGATCAAGATCGGCGGGTTGGGCGGCCAGGGCGTCATCCTGGGCGGCATCATCATCGGCAAGGCCGCCGCGCTGTTCGACGAGAAGCACTCCTGCCTCACGCAGGCGTTCGGCCCCGAGGCGCGCGGGTCGGCCTGCAGCGCGCAGGTGGTGGTGGACACGGATCCGATCCTCTACCCGTACGTGCACAACCCGCACTTCATGGTGGCGATGTCGCAGGACGCCTTCGTGAAGTTCTCGCCCGAGCTGCGCAAGGACGGCACCCTCATCATCGAGGAGGATCTGGTGAAGCCGACCGGCCTGCCCTCGACGGTGAAGGTGTTCGCCGTCCCGGCCACGCGCATCGCGGAGGAGCTGGGCAAGAAGATGGTCCTCAACATCGTGATGGTCGGCTTCTTCACCGCCATCAGCGGGCTGGTGTCCGAGCAGGCCGCCCGCGAGGCGGTGAAGGACTCGGTCCCGGGCGCCACCATCGAGCTCAACATGAAGGCGTTCGACCGGGGCTACGCGTACGGCAAGCAGCTCCTGGCCGGCCAGAAGAACTGACCGGCGCTGCGCCGCATCCGACGCGCCGGGCCCGCGGGCCCGGCGCGTTTCTCATGGGGCGAGGGCCTGGGCCCGGCCGTCGCCGGCCCCGGCGCAGGCGCGGGCGCCGCGCAGACTCGTCCGGCAGGCGTCGGCCCCGGCGGCGACCTCCAGGCAGCGCTCGCAGGCGCGCGCCGCCTCGTCGCAACGGCCCAGCCGGACCAGCGAGATGCACAGGCCGTGGAGCGCCTCGTGCGACCGGGGGGAGAGCTCGGCCGCGCGGCGATAGCTCCGCTCGGCCCGCGCGAAGCGGCCGTCCACGTACTCCAGGAAGCCGAGGTCGTGGTGCGCCGCGGCCCGGTCCGGCTCGGCCTCGAGCAGGTGGAGCACCTCGCGTCGCGCCCGCGCCAGCAGCGCCGGCCGCTCGGCGTCCGCCGCGAGGCCGCGCCGCAGCAGCGAGCGCGCCAGGTTCTGGCGGGCGTCGGCGAGGTCCGGGTCGATCCGCAGGGCCTCCCCGAGCTCCGCCTCGGCCGCGGCGGGCTCCTCCTGTGCGAGCAGCAGCTCGCCCAGGTTGGCGTGCCCCTCGGCGAAGTCGGCGCGCAGGCCGAGCGCTCGGCCGAAGCGCCGGCGCGCCTCGGCGAGATCGCCGCGGGTCCGGGCGACGACGCCGAGCCCGTTCTCCGCCTCCGGGAGATCGGGGTCGAAGGCGAGCGCGTGGGCGAAGGCGACCTCGGCGCGCTCGGCGTCGCCCTCCGCCAGGTGCCGGTAGCCGCGCTGGACCTGCTCCACGGCGCGCGGGTGCGCCGCGTGGCGCGGCAGGCAGGCGAGGAGGGCGGACGCGAGCAGCACGGCGGCGCGGTCGGCGGGGGAGGGCATGCGCGCGGGGAGTGCCATGGCCGTGCCCGCCGCACCCGCGCCGGAGGCTCCGCCCAGGGTGGTCTTCGGGCCCGCGCCGGTCGCGCCCGCAGGTCCGTCCCGCGTACCGGCGGGCGCTCGCCGGCCTCGGTCCGGTCACGGAGGTCGCACGCCCATGACCGTATTTGACACTATGTGACCGGTCACATAGCTTGCCCCGAAGGCCCCATCCCGGGCGAGTGCCATGGCGCGAAAGAAGATCTCCACCACGGTCTACATCACGCCCGAGCAGGACGAGCGGCTGAAGCTCCTCCACGCCCGCACCAAGGTCCCGGTGGCCGAGTACATCCGGCAGGGCATCGACCTCGTCCTCGACAAGTACCGCGGCGCCCTCCCCGGGCAGCTCTCGCTCGAGGACGTGGGGCAGGCGAAGAAATAGGTTTGCAGGGACGGCCGACGTCGGGCTCCCGGGGTGAACACCACATGGCGAAGCGAATCCTCATCACCGGCGGGGCCGGGTTCATCGGCTCCACGGTGGCGGACCTCTTCCTCGCGGCGGGGTGGGAGGTGGCGGTGCTGGACGACCTCTCGAGCGGCAAGCGCGAGAACGTCCCTGCCGGCGCCCGGTTCTACCCGGTCGACGTGCGCAGCGCGGCGGCCCTCGAGGCGGTGAAGAAGGAGCGGCCGCAGGTGATCTGCCACCACGCCGCCCAGATCGACGTCCGCCGCTCGATGTCCGACCCCCGCTTCGACGCGGACGTGAACGTGGGCGGGCTGCTCAACCTGATGCAGGGGGCGGTCGAGGCGGGCTCGGTCGAGCACGTCCTCTTCGCGTCCTCCGGCGGCGCCACCTACGGCGACACCGAGGTGATCCCCACGCCCGAGAGCCACCCCCAGCGGCCGGTCTCGCACTACGGCGCGGCCAAGGCGGCGAGCGAGCTGTACCTCGGCGTGTACCGGGCCAGCTTCGGCATCCCGGTGGCGGCGCTGCGCTACGCCAACGTGTACGGCCCGCGGCAGGATCCGCACGGCGAGGCCGGGGTGGTGGCCATCTTCTGCGGCCGCCTGCTCGAGGGCCGCCCCTGCACCATCTACGGCGACGGCTCGCAGACCCGCGACTACGTGTTCGCGGGGGACGTGGCCCGCGCCAACCTGCTCGCGGCGGAGCGGCGCCACGACGGCCCCCTCAACGTCGGCACCGGCGTCGAGACCGACGTGAACGCGCTGTACGATCACCTGGCCCGCGCGGCGGGGGTGGAGCGGCCGGCCGAGCACGGGCCGGCGCGGATGGGCGAGCAGCGCCGGTCCTGCATCGACCCGGCCGCCGCGGCCGGCGCGATCGGCTGGCGACCCGAGGTCGCGCTCGCCGACGGCCTGGCGCGCACGCTCGAGTTCTTCCGCGGGCGATAGCCGGCCTCCAACCTCCGGCCTGGGCACTTTTCGCGAAGCGAAATGTGCCCTGGCCGCTCCTCACCGGCTACCCGTCGCCGAGAGCGCGCTCCTCACCGGCACTCGTCGCCGCGCAAGACGCCCGCGCACCTCACCGGCTACCGTCGCCCCCGAGAGACGCGCCCAGGCCGCTCCTCACCGGCTACCCGTCGCCGCGCGCGCCCCGGCCGCGCCCCTCACCGGCCTTCGTCCGTCGTCTCCGCGCCCTCGGCTCCCGGCGCGAGGCCCTCGGACCCTGCCGGCTCGGGCGGCTGATTGGCCGGTGGGGCGCGCTCCTCGCGGGCGGCCTCGCGGGCGAGCGGGGCGGGCGCGTCGGGCGGCGGGCCCGCCTCCTCGTCCGGCGGCTCCTCGCGGTCGTCGAGCGGGGCCGGGCCGGCCAGGATCCGCTCCAGCTCGGCGCTCGCGTGGAGGTGCTCGTCGGCGGTGATGCTGCCGGACGTCCGCATGCGGTCGAGCAGCCGGCGCGAGCGGCGCTTCAGCCAGGTGGACGGGCTCCGCAGGTCGACCCGGCGCGGCGCCGGCAGGACGCTCGCCATCACCACCGCCTGCGCGGTGGAGAGGCCGGCGGCGCTGGCGCCGAACCGGGCGCGGGCGCCTGCCTCGATCCCGAAGACGTGATCGTCCCACTCCACCACGTTCACGTAGAGCGCCAGGATGCGCCGCTTGGAGAGCGCGCGCTCGAGCTTCACCGCCCCGAGCGCCTCCTTGGCCTTCCGCCACAGGCTCTTCTCGGTGCCGAACCAGAGGTTCTTGGCGAGCTGCTGAGTGATGGTGGAGGCGCCGCGGGCGAAGCGCCCCTGCTCGAGGTCGTGCCGGGCCGCGTCCTGCATCGCGTCCCAGTCGATCCCCTCGTGCCCGTAGAAGTTGCCGTCCTCGGAGAGGACCACGGCCTGGAGCAGGCGCTTCGAGACGCGCTCGAGCGGGACGAAGCTCTGGCGCGGGCGGAAGGCGCGCCCCCCGGCGCGGGCCTCGTCGCGCCGCTGGTCGATGAGGGCGGTGGTGTGCGGATACTCGCGGGCGAGCGGGGCGGGGTCGGGGATCGACACCCAGAGCGCGGCCGCCCCGAGGACGGCCGCGACGAGCAGCGCGGCGCTGACGATGGTGGCGCGCCGCAGCGAGCGGCGCAGCGGGGTTCGGCCTGCTGGCATGCGGCGCAACTTAGCACCAGGTCCGGCGGCGGTGGACTCACGCGCGGTCGCGCGCCGCGGCCGCGCCTCGCGCCCGCCGCGGCCGCCGCGCGACCCGGCGCGCGTCGCGGCGACGCATTCGCGAATGGTGAACTGCGCGCCCGGTTCGAGCCCCGTTCGGCGACTTGACACTTCCGGGGCGGCTCCTTAATTCGGGGCCACCGCACCATCGACGGATCGCACGCGCCGACAAGGCCCACGGAGGGAACCATGGCAGACACGAAGCGCTATACCCCGCACGACTTCTCGAAGGTCCGCGGGCTGACCGGGATCTCTGACAAGCAGATCGAGGAGCACCTGAAGCTCTACGAGGGCTACGTGAAGCGCACCAACGCGCTCACCGAGAAGCTCGAGGCGCTCTGCAACGAGGGCAAGGCGTCCGGCGCGGACCCGGTCTTCGCCGAGCTCACCCGGCGGCTGGGGTTCGAGTACGGCGGCAAGGTGAACCACGAGTACTACTTCGCCAACCTCGCGCCCGGGGCGCAGGCGGAGCCGCCCGCCGGCGGGAAGCTCCGCAAGGCGCTCGAGGGCTCCTTCGGGAAGTACGAGACCTGGCTGGCCGACTTCCGCGCCATCGCGACCATGCCGGGCATCGGCTGGGCCATGACCTTCCAGGACCCGGCCACCGGCTGGCTGTCGAACCACTGGATCACGCTCCACGAGAACAACGTGCCGCCCGGCTTCCGGGTGGTGCTGGCGCTCGACGGCTGGGAGCACGCCTTCATGCGCGACTACCTCGCCACCGAGCGCGCCAAGTACGTGGACGCGTTCTTCAAGAACGTGGACTGGGCGGCGGTCGAGAAGCGGATCGCGTAGCGCCCCGTCGCCACGCCTCGCACGTTCACGGCCCGGGACCGCCGCTGGCGGCCGGGCCGTGCTGCGTCGGAGGGGCGGGGCGCCCTCGACGGTCGAGGGCGGCGCGCGATCGCGGAGGCGATCGTCTAGGCTGCGCGGGTGCCCGTCCCGCGCCGCCGCGCCGCAGCCAGGGCCCCCGGCGCGCCGCGGGGCGCGGGGCCGCGCGTCGCGGGCGCCCGCGCCGCCGCGCTCCGCCGCCGCCTCCTCGCGTGGTGGGACGCCGGCCACCGCGCGCTGCCCTGGCGCTTCGCGCAGCACGGCGCGGATCCGTACCGCGTCTGGGTGGCCGAGGTGATGCTCCAGCAGACCCAGGTCGCGACGGCCGTCCCGTACTACCTGCGCTTCGTGGCGCGCTTCCCCTCGCTCGAGGCGCTCGCCGCCGCCCGCGACGAGGAGGTGCTGTCGGCGTGGAGCGGCCTCGGGTACTACGCGCGCTGCCGGAACCTGCTCGCGGCCGCCCGCGAGGCGCTGCGCCGCCACGGCGGGCTCCCGGCCTCGCTCGAGGCGCTGCGGGCGCTGCCTGGCTTCGGCCCCTACACCGCGGGGGCGGTCGCCTCGATCGCCTTCGCGATCCCGGCGCCCGCGCTCGACGGGAACGTGATCCGCGTGCTCTCGCGGCTGTTCCTGGTCGAGGGCGACCCCTCCGCCGCGCCCGTCCGCGCGCGACTCGAGGCGCTCGCCCGCGCGCTGCTGGACCCCGCCCGGCCCGGCGATCTCAACCAGGCGCTGATGGAGCTCGGCGCGACCGTGTGCGCGCGGCGCCCGGCCTGCGCGGGGTGCCCCGTGTCGCCCCTGTGCGAGGGGCGCGCGGCCGGGCGCGCGGCCGCGCTGCCGGCGGGGCGCCGCCGCCCGGCGCGCGAGCGGCGGGTCCTCGCCTGTGCGGTGGTGGAGCTCGCGGGGAGGGTGCTGCTCGTCCGGCGCCCGCCCACCGGGCTGTTCGCGGGGCTCCCGGCCTTCCCGGCCGCCGAGCTCCCCCCGGACGCGGCGGTCTGGCCTGCGCTGGGGCGGGAGGTCCGGGCGCGCCACGGGCTCTCGCTCCGGTCCGGGCCGGAGCTGGTCCGCGTGGAGCGGGTGCTCACCCACCGGCTGCTCGAGCTCCGCGCCTACCGGTGCCGGCTCGCGGGCGCGCCGCCGGCCGGCGCGGGGGAGTGGGTGGCGCTGGAAGCGGTGGCGAGCGCCGGCCTCTCCGCGGCGATGCGCGTGCTCTGGGAGGCGGTGCGGCGCACGAACCCGATTTTCCTGGCTTCCGCGCGCGAGGCAGGATAAAAGGCCCGCCTCCGTGCGTCGAGCGGGAGCGGATCTGGAGGGCCAAGTCCCCGAGATCACATCCCGCTTGACACCAGAGGGCCTGTCCGTATAATCCGCCGCCCTCACGACGGGATTTGTTCACCGACGCCCCCGTGCACCACTCCGGGGCGTTTTTGTTGGGAAAAAGAGCTCGCACACGATGCCGACGATCAGCCAGCTGGTGCGCAGGGGCCGCGAGAGGCTCCAGGTGAAGAAGAAGGCTCCGGCGCTCAAGGAGTCGCCGCAGAAGCGCGGCGTCTGCACGCGCGTCTACACGACGACGCCGAAGAAGCCGAACTCCGCGCTCCGCAAGGTCGCCCGCGTGCGCCTCACCAACGGCTTCGAGGTCACGAGCTACATCCCCGGCGTGGGCCACAACCTCCAGGAGCACTCGGTGGTGCTCATCCGCGGGGGCCGCGTGAAGGACCTCCCGGGCGTCCGCTACCACATCGTCCGCGGCACCCTCGACGCCGTCGGCGTGCAGGGCCGCAAGCAGAGCCGCTCGAAGTACGGCGCGAAGCGCCCGAGCTAGCACCCGATCTCCAAGGACACGGTTCGATGCCTCGTCGTCGCGAAGTCGAGAAGCGGAAGATCCTCCCCGATCCCAAGTTCCAGGACCGGATCGTGGCGAAGTTCGTCAACAACCTGATGCGCCAGGGCAAGAAGTCGACCGGCGAGCGGATCATCTACGGCGCGTTCGACCAGGTCGAGGCGAAGCTCAAGGACGATCCGCTCAAGGTCTTCAAGAAGGCGCTCGACAACGTGAAGCCGGCGGTCGAGGTGAAGAGCCGCCGCGTCGGCGGCGCCACCTACCAGGTGCCGGTGGAGGTCCGCCAGGACCGCCGCACGGCGCTGGCCATGCGCTGGCTCATCGACTACTCGCGGAACCGCGGCGAGAAGACGATGGTCGAGAAGCTCGCCGGGGAGATCATGGACGCCGCCTCGAACCGCGGGAACGCGGTGAAGAAGCGCGAGGACACGCACAAGATGGCCGAGGCCAACAAGGCCTTCGCGCACTACCGCTGGTAGGAAGGGTCGGAGGAGGATCGAGGAAGAGAGCCAGGGGCCGGCTCGGTCGGCCAGGGTCGCAGCGGAGGACCCGCTTCGCTCTTTGACAGCTCGGTCGTAGGTACGGGATCGCCGGGACGGCGACCGGTTTTGCGCACGCACGAAGGCTCAGGCTCAGGAAACGAACCATGCCCCGCATCACTCCACTCGAGCGCTACCGCAACATCGGCATCATGGCGCACATCGATGCCGGCAAGACCACCACGACCGAGCGGATCCTCTTCTACACCGGCGTCACCCACAAGATCGGCGAGGTCCATGAAGGCACGACCGTCATGGACTGGATGGAGCAGGAGCGCGAGCGCGGCATCACCATCACCTCCGCCGCGACCACCGCCTTCTGGCGCGATCACCGGCTGAACATCATCGACACCCCCGGCCACGTCGACTTCACCATCGAGGTGGAGCGGTCGCTGCGCGTCCTCGACGGCGCCTGCGCCGTCTTCGACGCGGTGAGCGGCGTCGAGCCCCAGTCCGAGACGGTCTGGCGGCAGGCCGACAAGTACGACGTCCCCCGCATCTGCTTCATCAACAAGATGGACCGGATCGGCGCGGACTTCTTCCACTCGGTCGACACCATCCGCGAGAAGCTCGGCGCGCGGCCCCTGCCCCTCCAGATCCCCATCGGCGCCGAGGACAAGTTCCGCGGCATGGTCGATCTCCTGAAGATGAAGGGGATCACCTTCGACGACGAGACGATGGGGGCCAAGTACCAGGAGATCGAGATCCCGGCCGAGCTGGTGGAGCAGGCCAGGGAGTACCGGGCCAAGCTCGAGGAGGCCGTCGCCGAGGTCGACGACGACCTGATGGCGAAGTACCTCGACGGCCGGCCGCTCACCAACGCCGAGATCGTCCGCGCCATCCGCCTCGGCACCCTGCCGATGAAGTTCTTCCCGGTGCTCTGCGGCACCGCCTTCAAGAACAAGGGCGTCCAGCAGATCCTCGACGCGGTGGTCGACTACCTCCCGCCCCCGGTCGACGTCCCCGCCATGAAGGGCGTCAACATGAAGGGCGAGGAGATCCTCCGGAAGACCGTCGACACCGAGCCGTTCAGCGCGCTCGCCTTCAAGATCATGACCGACCCGTTCGTGGGGAACCTCACCTTCTTCCGGGTCTACTCGGGCAAGCTCGAGGCCGGCTCGTACGTCTACAACGCCACCAAGGACAAGAAGGAGCGCATCGGCCGCCTCCTCCAGATGCACGCCAACAAGCGCGAGGAGATCAAGGAGGTCTTCGCCGGCGACATCGCCGCCGCGGTCGGTCTCCGGGCCACCACCACCGGCGACACCCTCTGCGACGAGGACGAGCCCGATCATCCTCGAGCGGATGGAGTTCCCCGAGCCGGTGATCTCGGTCGCCATCGAGCCGAAGACCAAGGCCGACCAGGACAAGCTGGGCATCGCCCTGAACCGCCTGCCGATGGAGGACCCGTCCTTCCGCGTCCGCACCGACGAGGAGACCGGCCAGACCATCATCTCGGGCATGGGCGAGCTGCACCTCGAGATCATCGTCGACCGCATGTTCCGCGAGTTCAAGGTCGAGGCGAACGTCGGCAAGCCGCAGGTCGCCTACCGCGAGACCATCACGCAAGACGGTCGAGGCGGAGGGCCGCTACATCCGCCAGACCGGCGGCCGCGGCCAGTACGGCCACTGCTGGCTGCGCCTCCTCCCGCAGGAGCCGGGCAAGGGCTTCGAGTTCGAGAACGCCATCGTGGGCGGCGTGATCCCGAAGGAGTTCATCAACCCGATCGAGAAGGGCATCGAGGAGGCCATGACCTCGGGCGTGCTGGCCGGCTACCCCATGGTCGACGTCAAGGTCGAGGTCTTCGACGGCAGCTACCACGACGTCGACTCCTCCGAGATGGCCTTCAAGATCGCCGGGTCGATCGGCTTCAAGGACGGCGCCGCCAGGGCCGGTCCCGTGCTGCTCGAGCCGATCATGGCGGTCGAGGTCATCACGCCCGACGACTACATGGGCGACGTCATCGGCGACCTGAACTCCCGCCGCGGCAAGATCCACGCGATGAACCCGCGGACCGGCGCCCAGATCATCGAGGCGAACGTGCCGCTCGCCGAGATGTTCGGCTACGCCACCGATCTGCGCTCCAAGACGCAGGGCCGCGCCACCTACACGATGCAGTTCGCGCACTACGCGCAGGTCCCAACAGCATCGCGGAGACCATCGTCACCAAGGCGAAGGGCGCCGCGGCCGGCGCCAAGTAGCGCGCCCGTTTCGAGTTCGAGGAAGAGAGGGAGCCATGGCCAAGGAGAAGTTCGAGCGTACGAAGCCGCACGTGAACGTCGGCACGATCGGGCACGTCGACCACGGCAAGACGACGCTGACGGCGGCGATCACGAAGGTGCTGGCGAAGAAGGGCTTGGCGCACGTTCATGGCCTACGACCAGATCGACAAGGCGCCGGAAGAGCGGGAGCGCGGGATCACGATCGCGACCGCGCACGTGGAGTACGAGACGGAGAAGCGCCACTACGCGCACGTCGACTGCCCGGGCCACGCGGACTACATCAAGAACATGATCACCGGGCGCGGCGCAGATGGACGGCGCGATCCTGGTGGTGTCGGCGGCGGACGGGCCGATGCCGCAGACGCGCGAGCACATCCTGCTGGCCCGCCAGGTGGGCGTGCCGTACATCGTGGTCTTCCTGAACAAGGTGGACATGGTGGACGACACGGAGCTGCTGGACCTGGTGGAGCTGGAGGTGCGCGAGCTGCTGACGAAGTACGAGTTCCCGGGCGACGAGATCCCGATCATCCGAGGGGTCGCGCTGAAGGCGCTGGAGGGCGACAAGGGCGAGCTGGGCGAGCCGGTCGATCATGCGAGCTGATGGACGCGGTGGACAGCGTACATCCCGACGCCGGAGCGCGCGATGGACAAGCCGTTCCTGATGCCGGTCGAGGACGTGTTCTCGATCACGGGCCGCGGCACGGTGGTGACGGGGCGCGTCGAGCGCGGGATCGTGAAGGTGGGCGAGGAGGTCGAGATCGTCGGGCTGAAGGACGACGCGCCAAGACGGTGGTGACGGGCGTCGAGATGTTCCGCAAGCTGCTGGACGAGGGGCAGGCGGGCGACAACGTCGGGGCGCTGCTGCGCGGCACTGAAGCGCGAGGACGTCGAGCGCGGGCAGGTGCTGGCGAAGCCGGGCTCGATCACGCCGCACACGAAGTTCAAGGCCGAGGTGTACGTGCTGACGAAGGAGGAGGGCGGGCGGCACACGCCGTTCTTCAAGGGGTACCGGCCGCAGTTCTACTTCCGCACGACGGACGTGACGGGCGTCGTGAAGCTGCCGGAGGGCATGGAGATGGTGATGCCGGGCGACAACGTCGAGATGGAGGTCGAGCTGATCACGCCGATCGCGATGGAGAAGGAGCTGCGCTTCGCCATCCGCGAGGGCGGCCGGACGGTCGGCGCCGGCGTCGTCACCAAGATCATCGAGTAGGCAGAGCTGGGCGAACGTCCGGGAGGGCGCAGGAGTGACGGGAGCGCGCCGTGACAGCACAGAAGATCAGGATTACGGCTCAAGGCCTACGATCACACGCTGCTCGACCAGTCGGCCGGCGAGATCGTGGACACCGCGCAAGCGGACCGGCGCCAAGGTGGCCGGACCCATCCCGCTGCCGACGCAGATCAACAAGTTCACGCGTGCTGCGCTCGCCGCACGTCGACAAGAAGTCGCGCGAGCAGTTCGAGATCCGCACGCACAAGCGGCTGCTCGACATCCTCGAGCCGACGCAGCAGACGCTCGACGCGCTCATGAAGCTCGACCTGTCGGCCGGCGTGGACGTCGAGATCAAGTAGTCGAGGACACCATGGCCAAGTACGACGTCTACGACCTCGAGAAGAAGAAGGTCGGCG
>CAVTDL010000014.1:0-61823 GCA_963733485.1 uncultured delta proteobacterium
AGGTCGAGCAACCGGCGCACGTGGGGCGGATCGTGGGGCTGGCCTCCGTCAAGGGTGCCTGGAGGAGGGCCTCTTGAGCCGCCGCGCTCGGTGACGTCCCGGCGACCTCTGCCGGATCCCTCGGCGCGCGCCCGCGGGGTGCGGTAAACAACGGGGTCCAGCGCCGCCGGCGCGGAGGGACGGATGCGCTACACCAAGATCTTCATCGTTCGCTGGTCGGACGCCGACGTGAACGGCCACATGCGCAACACCTCGTACAGCGAGTACGCCACCGACGTGCGCATGAGCTTCTTCGCCGATCGCGGCTGGCCCCACGCGCGCTTCGAGGAGACGCGGCTCGGCCCGGTGCTGCTCCGCGAGGAGCTCGACTACCTCCGCGAGCTGCGCCTGGGCGACACGGTCGAGGTGGACCTCACCTGCGTCGGCCTCTCCCCCGACGGCAGCCGCATGCTGCTCGCCCACGACTTCTGGCGGCCGGGCAGCAAGAAGGTGGCCCGCGTGGTGATCTCGGGCGGCTGGCTCGACCTCGAGACCCGCCGGCTGGTGGTACCGCCGCCGCCGCTCCAGGAGGTCTTCGCGGCCATGCCGCGGGGCGAGGGGTTCGAGGAGCTGCCAGACCTCAAGGCGAAGGGCGGCTGATCGACGCCGCCGCGCGCGGCGCGCCGCCCGGACGCGCCGCCCCGGCGGCGGCGGCCACCGCCCGCTCGAGCCTCGGCGCGAGCTCCTCGCCGTAGTAGCCGCGGACCGCCTCGCCGACGCGCGCCTTCACGTGGGCGGGGGTCTCGAAGTACCCGAGGTAGCCGTCGGCGAGCCCGACAATCTCCGAGCCCGGGCCGGCCACCTCGCGCCAGCGCGCGCCCAGCACCGCGACCGGCTCGCCGGGCACCGCCACCAGCAGCACCGGGCCGATCCGGAGCGCCGACACGGTGGCGCGGGCCGGCAGCACGTCGCGCGTCAGGTTCGAGGCCGCCCGCCGCAGGAGCGGCGGGGCCGCGAGCAGAATCGGTGGGGGGCAGCGTCACCTCGGCGCGCGCGTAGCCGAGCGTGGTGGTGGCCTCGGGGGTCGAAGAAGCGCAGCGCCTCCACCGCCGCCGAGAGCGCGTCGCCATAGCTCTCGGGCGTGGCCGGCGTGCCCTGGAGCGTCGGCGACTGGTCCCCGAGCGGACCCTGCAGGAAGAGCCGCACCCCGCGGCCGCCGGCCATGAAGCGCCCCGGCCAGTCGCCCGAGAGCCGCCGGTTCCGCATGCCGAGGGTGGTGGGGTGGGCGGCGAACACCGCCAGCTCGCCGACGGCGGCGCCGCCCGGCCGGTCGAGCCGGAGCACCGAGAGCCGCCCGTCGATCCCCTCGCTGGACCGGTTCCAGACCAGGGCGGGCAGCTCGGCGCGGCCGACCGAGAGGCGCGCCGGGGCCGCCGCGGCGGCCGCCTCGCGGATCGCCTTTGCGAGGGCGTTCGCGATGAGGTCGCGCAGGGCAGGGTCGTAGGGGCCGGTGGCGGCCCGCTCGAAGATCTCGTCGTCCCAGTAGCCGCCCGGCCCGGCGTGCGTGTGGGTGGCCCCGAGCACCAGCCCGTCGAGCGGGACGTCGTCGAGGCGGGCCCGCACGGCCGCCTCGAGCGCGTCCGGGATGGTCAGGAGCTCGGCCGAGGCGATCGCGAAGCGACACCCGCCGGCCGAGAGGACGAGCGCCCGGGCGCCCACCGGGTCGCGGACGCCCTCGCTTCCGTAGCGGAGCCGGGAGAAGCCGGCGATGGGCGTGCTGGCGGGCAGGTCGAACTGCACCGAGGCGGCCCCGGCGGCGAGCGCGCCCTGGCAGGAACGCACCCCCCACACGCGTGGCGCCACGGCTGGCCGCGGCGGCGGGTCGGGGAGCGAGGCGAGGGCGAGCAGCGCCGCGGGAATCCCGAGCGCGATCACGACTGCGGCGAGGAGCTGCCTGGCGGTGGGCTTTTTCAAGCGCAGATCGTTATACTCCGCCGCCTCATGGGGTACGACGCCGTCCAAGACAAGCTGAAGGACGAGTGCGGCGTCTTCGGGATCTGGGCCATCGGCCAGTCCGAAGAGGCCGCCAACCTCAC
Organism: uncultured delta proteobacterium; assembly: GCA_963733485.1. Classification (GTDB taxonomy): domain Bacteria; phylum Myxococcota; class Myxococcia; order Myxococcales; family Anaeromyxobacteraceae; genus Anaeromyxobacter. Next base: position 2,076 of record CAVTDL010000014.1, read on the forward strand.
CTACCTGGGCCTCCACGCCCTCCAGCACCGCGGGCAGGAGTCCGCCGGCATCGTCTCCACCGACGGCGAGACGCTCCACGTCCACCGCGACATGGGGCTGGTGGCCGACATCTTCGACGCCGACGTGCTCCGGGGGCTGACGGGCGGCGCCGCCATCGGCCACGTCCGCTACTCCACCGCCGGCGCTCAGCCACGTGAAGAACGCCCAGCCGTTCGCGGTCCAGTACGCGGGCGGCCCGGTGGCCGTCGCCCACAACGGCAACCTGGTCAACGCCGAGGCCCTCCGCGCCGAGCTCGAGGGCGCGGGCGCGATCTTCACCGTCGACCTCGGACACCGAGGTCATCGTCCACCTCATCGCCCGGGCGCGCCCAGCCGGCGCCCGGGCTCGACCGAGCACATGGTCGCGGCGGTCCGGCAGGCGCTGCGCCGGGTCTCGGGCGCCTACTCGCTGCTGTTCCTCACGCCGAAGAGGATCATCGGCGTGCGCGACCCGATCGGCTTCCGCCCGCTGGTGCATCGGCCGGCTCAAGGGGAGCTACGTGCTCGCCAGCGAGACCACCGCCCTCGACCTCATCGAGGCCGAGTACGTGCGCGAGGTCGAGCCGGGCGAGCTGGTGGTCGATCGACGGCGCCGGGCTCCGCAGCGAGCGGCTCTTCCCGGAGCAGCGCCCGCAGGGGCGGCTCGGGCGCTGCGTCTTCGAGCACGTCTACTTCGCCCGCCCGGACTCGGTGCTCTTCGGCAAGTCGGTCTACGAGGTGCGCCACGGCTTCGGCCGCCAGCTCGCGAAGGAGTACCCGGTCCCGGCCGACCTGGTCATCGCCGGTCCCGGACTCGGGCGTGCCCGCCGCCATCGGCTACGCCGAGGAGAGCGGGATCCCCTTCGACATGGGGCTCATCCGCAGCCACTACGTCGGGCGCACCTTCATCGAGCCGCAGCAGTCGATCCGCCACTTCGGGGTGAAGCTCAAGCTGAACGCGCTGCAGCGACGTGCTCCAGGGCAAGCGCGTGGTGGTGGTGGACGACTCGATCGTGCGCGGCACCACCAGCCGCAAGATCGTGAAGATGCTCCGCGCCGCGGGCGCGCGCGAGGTGCACCTGCGCATCAGCTCGCCGCCCACCGCCTGGCCCTGCTACTACGGCATCGACACGCCGACGCGGCAGGAGCTGATCGCCGCCACCCACTCCATCGAGGAGATCGCGACCTACGTCACCGCCGACTCGCTCGGCTACCTCTCGCTCTCGGGGCTCTACGACTCGATGGGCGAGGCCCGCAGCGGCTTCTGCGACGCCTGCTTCTCCGGCGAGTACCTGATCCAGTTCCCGCAGCGCTCCCCGGCCGCGCCGCTCCGCGTGGTGGGGCGGTAGCGTAGCCGGCATCCAAGTCCGGCCCGGGCACTTTTCGCGAAGCGAAATGTGCCCCGGCCGCTCCTTACCGGCTACCGCCCCCTGCGCTAAGCTCACCCCACGATGCGCGCGCAGGGTGGGCTCACGGTCGCCGACGGTGACGTGCTGGTGTACCGCCTCTTCGACGTGGCGGACGCCGTCGATCTCAGCGCGCCGAGGCGGCGGCCGCCTGCGCCGAAGTCGCGGCTGCAGCTCTCGGGCGTGCAGTCCGCCTCCGCGCTCGAGTTCCCGCGCCCGCCGCTGCAGCTCGCCCTCGGCCCGCGCGACCTGCCGCTCCGGAGCGGGCCGCGCCAGCGCCGAGGCGAGCGCCCACGTCTTCGACTACGGCGTGCGTCTCGATCCGCTACCGGCTGCGCATCGCCGCCGGGCACGCCGCTCGCCGACCTGGTCCCGCTCGCCGAGGAGCTGTTCGTGGAGCCCGGCCCGGCGCTCGACGCGCGAGGCGCGGCGCGAGGCGGAGGCGCTCTGCGAGCGCTCGGCGCCGGCCCTGGAGCGACCCGCACTCGTGGGAGGGGCTCGAGAGCTACCAGGTCTTCCTGGTCCGGCGCTTCGGGAGGGCGGGTCGGTGCGGGCCCAGGACCTCCTCTCGGGGGCGGACGCATCCCCGAGCTGCTCCTCGGCGAGACCAGCGAGGTGCCGCTCTCTGCCGCCGAGCGGCAGGACGTGCTCTCCGCACCACTCAGCTACCTCGCGGACGACCTGGCGGTGGTCCACTGGAACTGCGCCTTCGTCTCGCGAGCCGTCCGGGGTGGAGGACATCCCCGACCTGCTCGAGTTCGCCACCGCCCACCTGCTCGAGCTGCGCTACTACGACGCGCTCCTCGACCGGCGAGCTGCACCGCATCTACGACGAGATCGAGGCGGGCGGGAGCCGCGCTCGCGAACGTCTTCACGCCGCCGCTACCGCAGCCTGCAGCGGCGCACCGCCGCCCTGCTGCTCGAGCTCTCCGAGATGATCGAAAGGCTCGAAAACGCGGTGAAAATCGTGGGGGACTTCTACCTGGCGCGGCTCTACCAGGCGGCGGTCCGGCGCTTCCGGCTGCCCGGCCTGGCAGGAGACGGTGCTCCGCAAGCAGCGGCTCGTCGCCGAGGTGAACGAGCTCATCGGCGACGCCGCCGACACGAGCCGCGGCGGAGCTGCTCGAGATCGCCGTCGTCGTCCTCATCGTCGTTCGAGATCGTGGCCGCGCTCCGGTGACGAGAGTGTGGATCGACCGGACGGGCGTCGCGCGCGCGGATCGTCGATCCTCACCAGAGGCCCATTTTTCAGGCGATCCGTGCGGGTGGATGTTGACGCAGTGGATCGGAACGCGATATCATCCGAGCCACTCGCCGCGTCAGAACCCTTACGGCGGCGCGACAGGAGGGATCCCTTACATGACGCAGGCTCAGTTCTTCCAGGCGGTGGCCGACGGCTCGCAGGTCTCGAAGGCGCAGGTCCGCGCGGTGTTCGCAGGCGGTCGAGGAGGTCGTGACGAAGAAGCTGAAGGCCGAGGGGAAGATCCCGCTCGGCGGTCTCGGCGCGGTGAAGCTGGTGGACCGCAAGGCCCGCATCGGCCGCAACCCGGCCACCGGCGAGCAGATCAAGATCCCGGCCCGCACCGCCATCAAGCTCACGCCGGCGAAGGCGCTGAAGGACATCTTCAACAAGAAGGCGAAGAAGGGTAGCGCTCGGTCTTGCAGGATCTCGCCCGCCGGCCCCAGCGGTCGGCGGGCGTTCTCTTTTGGTGAAGTCATGGTGAGTGGCCGGCGAGGAGCGCGGCGGGTAGCCGGTCGGAAGCGGCCGGGCCGAGCGCAGCCGGCAGGGTGCGGCCGGGCACACTTCGCTGCGCGAACTGTGCCTCGGCCGAATCGTAGGAGGCCGGCTGGTGCGCTCGAGCCCTGGGACCGGTCGAGAGGCCGGCTAGCTGTTGACCTGCAGCAGCGCGCGGACGGTGCTGATCACGTCCTCGAACTGCACCGGCTTCTGGAGGTAGACGTCCGCGCCGAGCTCGGTGGCGCGCTCGCGCGCGTCCGGCCGCCGGCGCTGATCACCATCACCGGCGTCTCGGCGATCCGCGGGTCGGCCCGGAGCCGCTCGATCAGCGCGAAGCCGTCCATCACCGGCAGGTACAGGTCGGCGAGGACGAGGTCGATGCGCGGCGACGTGGCGAGCCGCGCCAGCGCCGCCTCGCCGTCGCCGGCGAACTCCACCGCGACGTCGACCCGGTCCTTGCCGGCGCGGAGCCTGCGCAGCGCGTACTCGTACATCTCGACGACGTGCGGGTTGTCCTCGACCACCAGCACGTGGAAGGCGCCGCGGTGGCGCGGCTGGCCGGCCCGCGCCGCCTGGGCGAGCCCGGCCAGCCGAACGCGATCCTCGGGCCGGTCGGCCGGGATGCGGACCGCCACGCCGGCCGGACTGCCCGCGCCAGCGTCGCGGCGCCGGACGACCTGGACCTCTACCTCGAACGGGGCGAGCAGCCCCGGGAAGCTGACCTGAAGGAGGAGCCGCTCTCCCTCGGCCAGGATCCGGTCTGTCCGGATGAAGAGACCCCCCGCCGAGAGGTTCTCGGTGGCGTCCCTGACGGCCCGCGGAACGCCCGGATACTCGACCCGGAGGACGAAGGGGACGCGCTCGTCGCGTCGTTTCTCGTTGTCCTCGGCCATCGGGGGGACCGAGTATATCGCGGCGGATCTCCTTGACAATCTTACATCGGCTCACTAGCCTGCCCGGGCTTTCGCCCAGACTTCTCGGACCCTTATGACGATCCCTGCCTCGGTCGGTGCCGTCGAAGAACTGCCCCGTGACAAGGTCGCCCACTTCGACCGGGAGCTGCTGGAGATCCTGAAGCGGTACCCGCCTGATAGGCAGGCGGCCGCCATGATCCCGGCCCTCCGGTTGGGGCAGGAGATCTTCGGCTACACCTCCCCCGCGGTGCAGCGGCTGGCCGCCGACCGGCTCGGCACCTCGCCGGCCCGGGCGGAGGAGGTCGCGACCTTCTACGTGATGTTCCACCTCGAGCCGCCCGGCCGGCACGTGGTCGAGGTCTGCACCAACGTCTCCTGCTGCCTGACCGGCGGCGAGCGGATCTTCGAGCACCTCAAGAAGAAGCTCGAGCTCGCGAACGGCGCCACCACGCGCGACGGGCGGATCACGCTGCGCGAGGTGGAGTGCCTCGGCGCGTGCGGCACCGCCCCGGCCATGCTGGTGGACGAGGAGATGCACGAGCGGATCACCGTCGCGCAGGTCGACAAGATCGTCGGAGGTCTCAAGTGAGCGAGACGCTCGTCCTCACGAAGCGCTGGGGGAAGCCGAACTCCGCCGCGCTCGAGACCTACCGGGCCGATGGCGGCTACGGCGCGCTCGACAAGGCGCTCGGCATGGAGCCGACCGCCATCGTCGACGAGGTGAAGAAGTCGAACCTCCGCGGCCGCGGCGGCGCCGGCTTCGCCACCGGGCTCAAGTGGACCTTCCTGCCGAAGGACATCCGCCCGCGTTACCTGACGGTGAACGCCGACGAGTCCGAGCCCGGCACCTTCAAGGACCGCTACATCGCCGAGCACGATCCCCACATGCTGATCGAGGGGATCGCCATCACCTGCTTCGCGCTCGACATCCACCTCGCCTACATCTACATCCGCGGCGAGTTCGCGAAGCAGGCGCGCTGCCTCGAGAAGGCCATCGAGGAGGCCCGCGCCGCCGGGGTGATCGGCCCGCGGCTCCTCGGCAAGAAGGACTTCCCGCTCGAGATCCACGTGCACCGCGGCGCCGGCGCGTACATCTGCGGCGAGGAGTCGGCGCTGCTCGAGTCGCTCGAGGGCAAGAAGGGCTACCCGCGCCTCAAGCCGCCGTTCCCGGCGGTGGTGGGCCTGTGGGGCAAGCCGACCATCATCAACAACGTCGAGACCATCGCCAACGTCCCCTGGATCGTGGCGAACGGCGGCGAGGCGTTCGCGGCCCTCGGCACCGGCAAGTCGGGCGGCACCCGCCTCTTCGGCGTCTCCGGCCACGTGAACCGGCCCGGCATCTACGAGAAGCCGGTCCACTACAACCTGAAGAAGCTCATCATGGAGGACGCCGGCGGGATCGTCGGCGGGCGCAAGGTGAAGGCCGTGATCCCGGGCGGCTCCTCCTCCCCGGTGCTGGCCGGTCACGAGATCGACGTCTCGCTCGAGTTCGACGCCATCAAGGCGGCCGGCACCATGTCCGGCTCGGGCGGCGTGATCGTCTTCGACGACTCCTGCTGCATGGTCCGGGCGCTGGCCCGCATCTCCAAGTTCTACTCCGAGGAGAGCTGCGGGCAGTGCACGCCGTGCCGCGAGGGCACCGCCTGGATGGAGGGCGTGATCGAGAAGATCGAGCACGGCCACGCCACCGCGGCCGACGTCGAGAAGCTCGAGCAGATGACGGGCAACATCATGGGCATGACCATCTGCGCGCTCGGCGACGCGGCGGCCATGCCGGTGCAGTCGTTCCTGAAGAAGTTCAAGCCGGAGTTCCTGCGGCACGTCGAGGAGCGCCGCTGCCCGTTCGGCGACCACGGGTGGGGTCTCGATCAGTCCTCGCGTGAAGCCCTCGTCGGGGCGGTGAGGTACTAGGCGATGAGCGTCACGGCCGAGCAGGTGCTGTTCTGGGTGTTCGCGATCCCGCTGGTGGCCACGGCGGCCGGCGTGCTGGTGTCGAGGAACCCGGTCTACGCGGCGATGAACCTGGTCGCGGCGTTCTTCTTCCTGGCGGGGATCTACGTCCTCCTCGTCGCCCACCTCATCGCGTTCATGCAGGTGCTGGTGTACGCGGGCGCGGTGATGGTGCTGTTCCTGTTCGTCATCATGCTGCTCTCCCTCGGCGACGAGGCCCTGTTCAAGGAGCAGCACCGGGCCATGCAGGTGGTCGGCGCGCTCGGGGCGGTGATGCTGGTGGCGGTGCTCGCCACGGCCATCGCCAGCGCGGGCGGGGCGGAGGGCGCCACGCTGGCGGCCGACTTCGGCACCGTGAAGGCGGTCGGCAAGGTGCTCTACACCCAGTTCCTGCTGCCCTTCGAGATCACGAGCCTCCTCCTCCTCGTCGCCATCGTCGGCGCGGTCGTCGTGGCGAAGGAGCGGATCTAGCCATGGCCGTCCAGTACTACCTCTGGCTCGCGTCGATCCTGTTCGGCATCGGCCTCATCGGCGTGCTCACCAAGCGGAACGCCCTCATCCTCATGATGAGCGTCGAGCTGATGCTGAACGCCGCCAACCTGACCTTCCTCGCCTTCGCCCGCCAGCAGGGGAACATCTCCGGGCACGCCATCGCGTTCTTCGTGATCGCCGTGGCGGCGGCCGAGGCGGCGGTCGGGCTCGCCGTGGTGATCGCCATCTACCGCACGCGCGGCGGCATCAACGTCGACGACATCCGGACGCTGCAGGGCTAGCGCGGGGGGCCCGGGCGTTTCCGGCCGCGGGCGGCTCCCGAAGCGATAAGCTCCCGCGCCATGCTCGCTCGCTGCGCCCGCTGTCAGGGCACCTTCACCACCGACCGGTTCGGGCGGCAGGTCTGCCCTCACTGCGGCTCCGAGCTCATGCTCGCGGATCCGAACGCGAGCGCCGGGCGAGGCGCCCGCCGCGGGGGAGCCCGCTCCGCCCGCCCAGCCCGGTCCGCCCTCGCCCGGCGCCGAGCCGGCCGTCCCGCCACCCCTGCCCGCCGGCGTCGAGCCGACGCCCTCCGGCGAGTCGACCCCGACGCCCGCCCCCGGACCCGCCGAGCCGGTCCGTCCGGCGCGGCCCTCCGGCCCGGTGTGGGGAGCGCCCCCGCCGCCGCCCGAGCGCTTCGAGGGGGGGAAGCCGCCCCCGCCGGCGCGGCCGCCACCCTGGGGCGCCGGTCCGCCGCCCCCACCGCCGGGAGGCGGGTGGGGCGGGGGTCCGCCGCCGCCGGGCGGGCCTCTACGGTCCGGGGCCGTTCGAGCCGGAGCTGTCGGCCCCCTTCGCCGACCGGGCTCGGCGCGGCCTCCTGGGCGCCTTCGTCGAGACCTGGAAGCTGGTGGCGCTCGAGCCGCAGCGCTTCTTCCGGCGGGTCCGGGTCGACCAGACCCGCAGCGCGGTGCTCTTCGCCGTCGTCTGCTACACCATCGGTACGGTGGTGCAGACGCTCTTCGCGTGGCTCTCCGGCCAGCAGGGGCTGGTGATGCTGGAGCGGCTGGCGGAGCGGATGCCGCCTGGCCAGGCCGAGGTGCTGCGCAGCTACGCGGTCCACTCGGGCGGCGGGCTGCTCCTCGCCGAGGTGCTCATCGCGCCGGTGCTCGGGCTGGTGGCGCTCTACGTCATCGCGGCCGTCATCCACGCGGTGCTGACGCTCTTCCGCGGCACGCGCCGGGGCTTCGACGCGACGCTCACCGCGGTCGGGTACGCCTTCGGCCTCTACCTGGTGCTGGCCGTGCCCGCCTGCGGCGGCCTGGTCGCGCCCATCTGGTTCCTGGTGGTGGCGGTGATCGGCCTGGGGGAGACGCAGCGGTGCGGGCCCGGCAAGGCGACCGTGGCGGTGCTGGCCCCGGCGCTGCTCGCCTGCCTCTGCTGCTGCGGCGCGCTGGGCGTCGGCGTGGGCGGCCTGCTGAAGGGCATGGGCGGGCTACCGAAGGGCACCACCACCACCACGCTGTGAGGCGCGCGCCCGTGTGGACCTGGCGGAAGACGGCGCGGTTCGGGCACCCCGAGGTGTTCGCGCTCATCGGCCTCGGATCGCTGCTGGTGGCGCGCTTCGCCCCGCTGCTCGGCCTCGCCTACACCTGCCCGCTCCGCGCGCTGGCCGGGATCCCCTGCGCCACCTGCGGGATGACCCACGCCTTCGTCCACCTCGCCCACGGCGAGGTCGCCGCGGCCTTCGCGGCGAGCCCGCTCGGCGCGCTGCTCGCGCTCTCGGCGTGGCTCCTCGCGGCGCTCGACCTCCTGCGGGTGGCGCGCGGCTGGCCGCTCCCGGTCCCGTCGCCCGGGCTCGCCCGCGGGGCGGTGGCGGTCGGCGTGGCGGCGCTGCTCGTGAACTGGGCCTGGCTCCTCGCGCGAGGGGTGGGCGCGTGAGCCCCACCGCGCTCGGGATCCTCCTGGTCGCGGCCGGCTTCCTGGCCGGCTCGATCCCGTTCGGCGTGCTCCTCGGCCGCGCGGTGCTGGGCGTCGACGTGCGGACGGTCGGCTCCGGGAACATCGGCGCGACCAACGTCGCGCGGGCCGGCGGCAAGAAGATGGGCGCGCTGGTGCTGCTCCTCGACGCCGCCAAGGCCATCGTGCCCATCCTGGTGGCGCGGCGGCTGCTCGCCGGCGCCCCCTCCGCGGAGGCGTGGACGGTGGGCGTGGCGGTGGCCGCGTTCCTCGGCCACCTGTTCCCGCCCTGGCTCGGGTTCCGCGGCGGGAAGGGCGTCGCCACCGGGCTCGGCGTCTTCGCCGTGCTGGCGCCCTGGGCGGCGCTCGTGGCGGTGGTGGGCTACGCGCTCGTCTACGGCGCCACCCGCATCTCGTCGCTCGGGTCGCTCACCGGGACCGCGCTCTGCGTGATCGGGGCCTTCGTCGCCCACGGGCCGCGGAGCCCGCTGTCGTGGGCCGGCCTCGTGATCGGTGCGCTCATCTTCCTCCGGCACCGCGAGAACATCCGGCGCCTGCTGCGCGGCGAAGAGAAGAAGATGAAGGTGTAGAGACAGAACACGGCCCCGACGCAGAGCGCCGGGGCCGCAGATTGGTAGATCCCCGCGCGCTGCGGAGGACGCCCGAAGCCCGAAACCGGCCCGCAGGGAGGGGGCCCCCGCGCAGCGGGGGAGGGGCGCAGCCCCTCACCGCGGGGACCTCGCGGGAAGCCCGCGTACGCGGGCCCGCGAGGTCACGGGCCCCGCGCAGCAGGGGTGGGGCCCCGACGGCTCCGCCGGCGGGGCGGGGGCGCAGCCCCCGTTAGGTAGGATTCGGCACGTCGATGTGCAGCTCGACGCGACGGTTCTTGGCCTTGCCGTCGGCGCTGGTGTTGTCGGCGACCGGCCGGGTCTCGCCCATGCCGAGCGCGGTGATCTGCTTCTCCTGCACGCCGCGGCCGAGCGAGCACGGTCTTCACCGCGTCGGCGCGGCGAAGCGACAGCGCCTCGTTCGACGAGGTCGTGCCGACCGAGTCGGTGTGCCCCTCGATGCGGACGCGGTCGTCCCCGTACTTGGCCAGGATGTCGCCGACCTGGCTGAGCTGCGTGATGGCCTCGGGCTTGAGCGCCGCGCTGCCGGTGTCGAAGAGGATGTCGCCCTTCATCTGGACCAGCAGCCCGTTCTCGGTCCGCTTGGTCTCGGCGACCGCCTCGAGCTCCTTCTTCTGCTTGTCGAGGTAGAGGCCGACCGAGCCGCCCGCGAGGGCGCCCACGCCAGCGCCGATGAGCGCGCCCTTCCCGCCGCCGATGAGCGCGCCGATGCCGGCGCCAGCGGCCGCGCCGCCGACGCCGCCGATGGCGGTGCGCTTTCCGGCGGTCTGGCAGCCCGCGAAGAGGAGCACGGCGGTGACCGCCGCGGTGAGGCGCAGAGAGGTGGTCTTGTTCATTGTCGGTAATCCTCCAGGATGTTGTGAGCCGCTCTTCCCCCGGGCTCGCCGGACAGGCCGGCGGCCACGGCACACGCGCTCGGGGTCCTCGCGAAGGCGCCGGACCGCGCCGACCGGTGTAACGCGGACGTCCCCACCCGTTCAAGGCGCCAGCGCCCGTCACGTACGGACGGTCGGTACCTCGACGAATTCACCGGAGCGGGCCTCGTTCCTGGCGGCGAAAAGTGCGCGCGTGGACGGTGTAGGCGTTCCGCCCCGGTACACACACATCTTCGCCGCGCGGCACGCGGTGGTCCGGCCTCAGACGTTCGGGATCGGGCTCATCTCGCCCACCGGGCGGATGAGGACCTGGCGCGGCTTCACGCCGTTCGGCGGCCCGACCACGCCCTCGCGCTCCATGCGCTCGATGATCTTGGCGGCCTTGTTGTAGCCGAGCCGCATCTCGCGCTGGAGCTTCGAGACGGAGACCTCCTCCATCCGCGAGACGAGATCGAGCGCCTGGTCGTAGACCGGGTCGTCCTCGTCGCCGTCGAGCCCGCCGCCGCCGGCGCCCTCGCGCGCCTTGAGGATCGACTCGTCGTAGACCGGCCGCCCCTGCTCCTTCAGGAAGCCGACCACCCGGTGCAGCTCCTCCTCCGAGACGAAGGCGCCCTGCACGCGGGTCACCGGCTGCGTGGCGGTGAGGACCAGCATGTCGCCGTCGCCGAGCAGCGTCTCGGCGCCCGGGCTGTTGATGATGGTCTGGGAGTCGTGGCGCGAGGCGAGCCGGAAGGTGATGCGGGCGGGGAAGTTGTTCTTGATCATCCCCGTGACCACGTCGGTGGACGGGCGCTGGGTCGCGACGATGAGGTGGATGCCGGTGGCGCGGGCCTTCTGCGCGAGCCGGGCGAGGGAGATCTCCACCTCGCGCGGCGCGGTCATCATGAGGTCGGCCAGCTCGTCGATCACCACCACGATGTAGGGCAGCTTCTGCGGGAGCTTCCGCTCGTCGCGGGCGGCCACCGGGTCGGCCGGGGGCGGCGCGGTGGGGTCCTCGAACTCGGGGCTGGCCAGGACCGGCTCGTCCGGCGGGCTCGCCTCCGCCGAGGCCGCCCGCGCCTCCGCGTCGGCCTCGCTCTCGCCGGCCGCGACGTCCACCACCACCAGCTTCCGGTGCGGGAGCGACTCGTCCTCGGCCCCGAAGCCGCGGCCGGCCTCGCGGAGCTTCTGCACCTTGCCGTTGTAGCTCTTCAGGTCCTTCGAGCCGGTGTCGGCCAGGATCTGCGTGCGCCGCTCCATCTCGTCGACGGCCCACTGCAGGGCGCGCGAGGCCTTCTGCGGATTGGTCACCACCGGGAGCAAGAGGTGCGGGATGTCCTCGTAGGCGGACAGCTCGGTCATCTTGGGGTCCACCATGATCATGCGGACCTCCGCCGGCGTCTGGCGGAAGAGCATCGACAGGATCATGGTGTTGAGGCCGACCGACTTGCCCGAGCCGGTGGTGCCGGCGATGAGCAGGTGGGGCATCCGCTGCAGGTCCACGCAGTACGGGATGCCCTCGATGTTCTTGCCGAGGGCGAGCGGCAGGAACCCGCCCGCCGAGGCGAAGGACTCGGACTCGAGCACGTCGCGCAGCCAGACGGTGGCGCGATCGCGGTTCGGGACCTCGATGCCCACCACGCCCTTGCCCGGGATCGGCGCGATGATGCGGATCCGGGTGGCGCTGAGCGCCATGGTGAGCTCCTTGTCGAGGTTCTCGATCCGCGCGAGCTTGACGCCCGCGACCGGGGAGAACTCGTAGAGCGTCACCACCGGCCCGGGCCGGATGTGCCGGATCACCCCGTCCACCCCGTGCTGCTTCAGCGTCGAGACGATGACGTCGGCGGTGTGGGTGAGGCCGTCGGCGTCGACCGCCTTGGCCTTCTCGTCGTGCACGTCGAGCAGCTCGGAGGAGGGGAGCGTGAAGACGTCGCCCGCCTTGGTGAAGGCGAAGCTCGGGGCCTCCTTCTTCTTCTCCTTCTTCCGCGCGCGCTCCAGCATCGCCTGCGAGACCACGATCTCCGGCCTGGCGGCCGGCATCGGGAGCGGCAGCGCGGCCGGATCGTCGGTGCGGTCGGTCTCCTCCGGCGCGGGCGCGACCGCGCGCTCCTCCGGCTCGCGCGCCCTGCGGCGCCGCCGGGGCGGCTCCTGCTCCGCCGCCACCTCCACCTCGGCCGGCGCCTCCGGCGCGGGGGCCGGCGCGAGCGCGTCCACCCAGGCCGGGTCCTCGAAGCTGGTGCGGCGCACCTGCTCGAGCGCCAGCGCGCCCGCCACCGCGCGGGCCTCGTCGCGGGCGTCCTCGCCGGTCGCCTCGATGGCCGCGTCCTCCGCCAGCCGCTCCGCCTCGGCGCGCCGCGCCCGCTCCGCCGCCTCGTCGGCGCGCAGCTCGGCCACGGCGACCCGGTGCTCGTCCACCGCGTCGGCGAGGTGGCGCGAGAGGAAGCCGAGCGCGGCGCGGCCCACGCCGAGCAGCCCGGCGCCGACCGCCTGGACCTTCAGGTCGGTCGCCACGATGAGCGCCACGGTGGCGACCGCCGTCACGAGGAGCGCGCCGCCCCAGGTGGAGAAGAGCCGGACGCAGGCCGCGGCGAGGGCGGCGCCCACGCCGCCGCCGGCCGGGAAGGGGAGCGAGACGTGGCCGGCCAGCGCGAGGTGGGCGAGCGTCGCCACCGAGAGGGTCAGGGCCGCGTAGGCGACCGCCGAGACGATGGTGATGCGCGGCGTGGCGCCGCGGAAGAGCCGCCAGGCCGCGGTGCCGAGGCCGAAGGGCAGCACCAGCGCCGAGATGCCCAGCACGCCGTACAGCCCCCGCGCGACGCGGTGGCCCACCGGGCCGACCAGGTTGCCGGGCGCGGATCCCGTGGGCGATGAGCGAGGTGTCGAGGGCGGAGAAGGTGGCGAGCGCGAGGCCGCTGCCGGCCGCGAGGGCGAGCAGCACCACCGCGCCGATGTCGCGCGCCATGCCGGTGCGCGGCGCCCGGGGCGGCCTTGCCCTCGTCGGGCGACTCTCCGCGCTTCACCCGCTCCTTCGAGGAGAGACGCCGGTTGGACCTTGGCTTGGGCATGTGCTGCCTGGACCTCGAGGAAGGGAAACGCGGCCGCTCGCGCGGACGAGGGCCTGCCCCGGCGAGGATATCGGGGGGGGCCCATGGGTCAATTTTTCGGCGGGCCGCCGGAGGCCGCCGCGCCGGGCCGCAGCCGCGCGTTTTCCCGGGGGAAACCGACCCGGTTTCGTGCTATCTCGACGGGTCCCGGCACCCTCCCGCCGTGGCCGCGCGCGCCGCTCGTCCGGGGCCGCTCCCGGGCCAGGACGCCACGCTTCGGTCCCCCGGGACTTGGTGTGGCGGGGAGGGCGGGCGGAGGCCATTCAGGAACCAGGGCGGCCACATCCCCGGAGTCCAGCGCCGGGGAGGCCGCGCCGAGCACTCGAGAGGAGCGCACATGACCGACAAGGGAACGCCCGGGAAGCCCTCGACCACCGAGGACGAGTACTTCGTCCGCGAGGACGCCGAGAAGAAGCGCAAGCTCGCGCTCCAGACCAAGAGGGAGACCGAGCTGGCCGAGCAGCAGCGGCTCAAGGCGCTCCACTACATGCGCTGCCCGAAGTGCGGGATGGAGATGCACGAGGTGCGGCTGCGCGGCGTCGACGTGGACGTCTGCTTCTCCTGCAACGGCGTCTTCCTCGACCAGGGCGAGCTCGAGCACCTCCAGAAGCCCGAGTCGAAGGGCGTGATGAGCGCCATCCTCAACTGGTTCAAGCCCGAGATGACGAAGTAGGCGGGCGCATGGCGCTGTCGCTCGAGGAGGTCCGGCGCATCGCCGAGCTGGCCCGGCTGAGGCTCTCGGCCGAGGAGGAGCGCACCTTCGCGGTCCAGCTCTCCGCCATCCTCGAGCACGTGCGCGCGCTCGAGGAGCTCGACGTCTCGGGCGTCGAGCCGATGACGCACGCGCTCGCCGCCGGCGAGGCACCGGCGCTCCGCGAGGACGAGGTGCGGCCGGGGCTCTCGCCGGAGGAGGCCGTGGCGGCCGCGCCGGCGCGGGTGGGCACCGCCTTCGAGGTCCCGAGGATCATCGAGTGACGAGCGCCGCGCGGGAGCTCACCGACCTCACGCTTCGCGAGGCGGGCGACCGCGTCGCCGCGCGCACGACCTCCTCCGAGGAGCTGGTCGAGGCCGCGCTGGCGCGCATCGGCGCCACCGACCGGACGCTCGGCGCCTTCCTGGCCGTGATCCCGGAGCGCGCCCGGGCCGCCGCCCGCGCCGCCGACGCCCGCGCCGCGCGCGGCGAGCGCCGCTCGCCCCTCGACGGCGTGCCGGTGGCGGTGAAGGACATCTTCCTCACCCGCGGCGTCCCGACCACCTGCGCCTCGCGCATCCTCGAGGGCTACGTGCCGCCCTACGACGCGACGGTGGTCGAGCGGCTCGAGGCGGCCGGCGCGGTGATCCTCGGCAAGCTCAACATGGACGAGTTCGCCATGGGCTCGTCGAACGAGAACAGCGCCTTCAAGCCCTGCCACAACCCGTGGGACCTCGCCCGCACGCCCGGCGGCAGCTCGGGCGGCAGCGCGGCGGCGGTGGCGGCGCGGCAGGTGCACGGCGCGCTCGGCACCGACACCGGCGGCTCGATCCGCCAGCCGGCCGCGCTTCTGCGGCGTCGTCGGCGTGAAGCCGACCTACGGCCGCGTCTCGCGCTACGGCGTGATCGCCTTCGCCTCGTCGCTCGACCAGGTCGGCCCGTTCGCCCGCACGGTCGAGGACGCGGCCGCGCTGCTCCGCACCATCGCCGGGCACGATCCGCGCGACCCCACCTCCTCCACCCGCCCGGTGGACGACTACCTGGCCGGCCTGGAGGGCGGGGCGAAGGGGCTGAGGATCGGCGTGCCGCGGGAGTACCTCGAGGGCGGGCTCGACCCCGAGGTGGAGCGGGCCGTCCGCGCCGCGCTCGCCACCTACCAGGCGCTCGGGGCCACGCTGGTCGACGTCTCGCTGCCGCACACGCACTACGCGATCGCCGCCTACTACCTGATCGCGCCGGCCGAGGCCTCCTCCAACCTGGCCCGCTACGACGGCGTCCGCTACGGCCTGCGCGCCGAGGGCGGAAGGGGCTCCGGGAGATGTACTCGGAGACGCGCGAGCGCGGCTTCGGCGCCGAGGTGAAGCGGCGCATCATGCTCGGCACCTACGCGCTCTCGCGCGGGCTACTACGACGCCTACTACCTGCGGGCGCAGAAGGTCCGCACGCTCATCCGCCGCGACTTCGACCACGCCTTCGAGCGCTGCGACGTGATCGCCACGCCGGTGACGCCCACGGCGGCCTTCAAGCTGGGCGAGCGGATCGACGACCCGCTCCACATGTACCTCGCCGACGTCTTCACCATCACCTGCAACCTGGCCGGCGCTGCCCGGCCTCTCGGTGCCGTGCGGGCTCCAGCGGAGGCGGGCCTGCCGATCGGGCTGCAGCTCATCGGCCGCCCCTTCGACGAGGCGACGCTCCTGCGCGCGGCGCGCGCGCTCGAGCGCGAGGTGGGTGCCGCTCCCGCCGCCGCCGGGGGTGCGCTCGTGGCGGTCTCGCGACTTCGAGGCGGTGATCGGGCTCGAGGTCCACGCCCAGCTCCTCACCCGGAGCAAGATCTTCTGCGGCTGCTCGACCGCCTTCGGCGCCGAGCCGAACGCGCACACCTGCCCGGTCTGCCTGGGGCTGCCCGGCGTGCTGCCGGTGCTCAACCGGCGGGTGGTGGAGCTGGCGATGCGGACCGGGCTCGCGCTCGGCTGCAGGATGCGGCCGGTCAGCGTCTTCGCGCGCAAGAACTACTTCTACCCGGACCTGCCCAAGGGCTACCAGATCTCGCAGTACGACCTGCCCATCTGCGAGGGCGGCGAGCTCACCATCACCGTCGACGGGCGCGACCGCGTCATCCGGCTCACCCGCATCCACATGGAGGAGGACGCCGGCAAGAACGTCCACGACGTCTCGCCCGCCGGCGCCTCCGGGTCGACCTCAACCGCGCCGGCGTGCCGCTGCTCGAGATCGTCTCGCGAGCCCGACCTCCGCTCCGCGGACGAGGCGGCCGAGTATCTGAAGTCGCTCCGGGCCGTGCTGATGGCGCTCGGCGTGAACGACGGCAACATGGAGGAGGGCTCGCTCCGCTGCGACGCCAACGTCTCGGTGCTGCCGCGGGGCGCCCCGAGTACGGCACCCGGTGCGAGATCAAGAACATGAACTCGTTCCGGTTCGTGAAGCAGGCCATCGACTACGAGATCGCGCCGGCAGGTGGAGCTGGTCGAGTCGGGCGGACGCGTCGTGCAGGAGACGCGGCTCTTGGACCCCGAGCGCGGCGAGACCCGCTCGATGCGCTCGAAGGAGGAGGCGCACGACTACCGCTACTTCCCCGAGCCCGACCTGCCGCCGGTGCGGGTGGACGCGGCGCTGGTGGAGCGGATCCGGGCCGAGCTGCCCGAGCTGCCGCGGGCGCGCGCCGCGCGCTACCAGGCCGAGCTCAGGCTCTCGCCGCTGGACGCGGGGAACCTGGTGGCCGACGCCGGGGTGGCGGACTTCTTCGACGCCGCGCTCGCCGCCTACGGCGCGGGGTCCGAGGCGGCCAAGAAGGTGGCGAACTGGGTCACCGGCGAGCTGGCGCGGCTCGCCAACGAGAGCGGGCTCGAGCCGTCCGCCTGGAGGCTCGCGCCGGCGCAGCTCGCGGCGATCCTGCGCCTCATCGACGCCGGCACCATCGGCGGCCCCGGCGCGAAGCAGGTGGTGGAGGAGGTCTTCAAGACCGGCGCCGACCCGGCCGAGGTGGTGAAGACGAAAGGGCTCGCGCAGGTCTCCGACGAGGGGGCCATCGAGGCGGCGGTGGACAAGGTGCTCGCCGCGAGCCCGGGCGAGGTGGAGAAGCACCGCGCCGGGAAGAAGGACCTGATCGGCTTCTTCGTCGGGCAGGTGATGAAGGAGATGCGGGGGAAGGGGAACCCGGCGCTCGTGAACGCGCTCCTCCGCAGGAAGCTCGGAGGCTAGCCGATGGCGAGGTGGGCAGGGTGGGGCGCGGGGCCCGCGGGCGCCGGCGCCGCCGGCGGGCCGAGCCGGCTCTTCCTCGGCGCGGCGCTGCTCGGGACGATCGTGGTGGCGGTGGTGCTCGCCAGCCAGGCCCGCTGGGCGGCGGCGGGCGTGGCCGGCTGCGGCGCGGGCTACTTCGCGCTCCGCCTGTTCGCCGGGCTGGGGAAGGGATCATGACCATGACGGAGCGTGAACCGCTCAGGCCGGTGCTGTACGACGACGCGCGCGACCTGGTGCGCCTGCTCGACCAGAAGGCGCTCCCGGCCGAGGAGCGCTGGCTCGAGCTCGCCGGCGCCGACGAGGTGGCGGCGGCCATCAAGGACCTGACCGTGCGCGGCGCGCCGGCCATCGGCGTGGCGGCGGCGTACGGCCTCGCGGTGGAGGCCCGGCGCGGCGCCGGCCTGGCGCGGCTCCGCGAGGCGGCGGCGCACCTCGCCGGCGCCCGGCCCACCGCGGTGAACCTGGCCTGGGCCGTGCGCCGCATGTCGGCGCGCTTCGGCGCGAGCCCGGCCGAGCTCCTCGCCGAGGCGCACGCCATCCGCGACGAGGACGAGGCCGCCTGCCGCCGCATCGGCGCGCTCGGCGCGCCGCTCGTCCCGCAGGGCGCGCGCGTGCTCACCCACTGCAACGCCGGCGCGCTCGCGACCGCCGGCTACGGCACCGCGCTCGGCGTGGTCCGCGCCGCGGTGGAGGCCGGGAACGCCATCACCGTCTACGCCGACGAGACGCGCCCGTTCCTGCAGGGCGCGCGGCTCACCGCCTGGGAGCTGCACCGCGACGGCATCCCGGTGACGGTCCTCACCGACGGGATGGCCGGCTGGCTCATGCCGCGGGGCGAGATCGGCTGCGTGGTCGTCGGCGCCGACCGGATCGCCGCGAACGGCGACGTGGCGAACAAGATCGGCACCTACGCGCTGGCGGTGCTGGCCGCGCACCACCGGCTGCCGTTCTTCGTGGCCGCGCCCTGGTCCACCGTCGACCTCGCCACCGCCCACCGGCGACGCCATCCCCATCGAGGAGCGCTCCGGCGACGAGGTGCTGACCCTGGCCGGCCAGCGGATCGCGCCGGTAGGCGTCCCCGCTCGCTACCCCGCCTTCGACGTGACGCCGGCGGCGCTCGTCACCGCCATCGTCACCGAGCGGGGCGTGGTGCGCGCCCCTCACCCCGCCGGCCTGCGCGCCCTTTCCCCCGACCCAGAGTAGTTCCTCTCGCCTTCGGGCACTTTCCCCGACTCTTGGATCCCGCCTCCTCCCCGGACCCGGATTCCGCTTCCTCTCCGGACCCAGAGTAATTCGTCCCTCTCTTCACGATCGTTCCAGACCCAGAGCAATTCGCCGAAGCTGGTCCGGCCGGATACCCGAAAGCCGAGCTCAGACTCGAGTAGGCGCGACACGCGGACGTCGGCGTGGGAGATGACGATCGACCACTAGAGGTGGATCGGCCCGCCACTCGGCGAACACGCCGTCTCTAAGTAGAGCGGCGGCGCCATCAGCCCGCGTGCATCACTGAAATGAGAGACTCACGCCGCACTTACGCGGCCAAGGCACACGGGACGCCGTGAGCGACCCGCAGCAAATACGTCCCGGGCGGAAAGATGACATCGGGACGTCCGGCCCGCCGCGCATGCCAGGCCAGGCGGTACTGATCGAGGAAGTCAACCAGCCTCGAGAGGACCTCTAGCCGCCGCCACTTGTCGCGGGCCGCCACCCTCGGGTTGAGGTTGCGCCTCGGCTCGCGTGGCATGGGGCGGGCGGTCGGCTTCTGTGCGGCGACCTTCGCCCTGCCGACGAATCCACCTCGCTTGGCAGTGACATCCTTCGCCGCCTGCTCCTCGAGGACCGCGAGCGCTTCAGCGAGCCGGTCCTGGAAGTCTGCCGCCGACTCGAACCCCGGCGGCGCAGTGAGCTCGAGCTCGACCTTCTCGGTCATATAGCCTTTGGCGCGGAAGAACGCGGCCGGCCGGTCGGCCACCAATGGCGCCGCGCCGATCTGCTCGGGGGCTGACCACAGCCCGGGCCATTCGCGCCCGTGGCGAACGAGCCCGGCCGCCACCGGGTTCGCGAGCACATAGGCGGCCTTGTCGAGGATGTCGGCGGGATCGGCGAGAGCGACGGCGCTGTAGCTCGAGGGAGCCCAGAAGGACTCCCAGCGGCCGAGGGAAGCGTTCGTGGCGCGGGCGACGAGTGAGTCCAGGTACTGGCCGAACGCAGGCAGCTGCGCGCCGGGGTCGGTCACGAGAAGGTGGTAGTGGTTGGAGAGGACGCAGAAGGCGTGGACGCGGATGCCGTAGCGCCGGGCGGCGACGGCCAGGACGTAGAGGAAGATCGCGCCGGTAGTGGCCGACGGGCGAAGGAGGAGCTGTCGCTGCGTGCATCTCCGGGTGACGAGGTAGGTGGTGCCCGGGAGAACCTGACGAGGCGCGGTCATGGGCAGGTGCCGAGGCAGGAGGCGTGCCGCCAGGAAACCTGCGTTCAACGGAGACACCTGGGTGCGAGGGGTCCGTCGAAAAGACCCGCCGGCCGATCCGCGTTACTCTGGGTCGGGTGCGGTACGCGGACGTGGCCTATGAGCCAGAGATGGCTGGACACGACGGGTCAGCGGTGGAAAGCGCGGTTCGCTTATTGCGCCTTGTCCTTGCAGATCGCTTTGCTCGCCTGGCTGTTCATTCGCAAGGATCGAGCGTGGGCGCTGATCGTGTTTTGCCTACACGCGCTCGTTCTCTTGCTCGCGATTGCAGGGATCGTCTCTGTCCGATGCCGGGTGTGTGGTGAATTGGTGCTGTGGTGGGCGCTAAAAAATAGTCGCAACCCGGTTGCGACGCTCGACCAGCTAAAGGCGTGTCCAAACTGTGGCGCAACGACCAATGATGAGCTGTTGTGGGGCGCCCAGTCGGAGGCCCCGACCCAGAGTAATTCGCGAGGCCCCGACCTAGAGTAGTTCGCGCGGGTCCTTCCAACCGCTCGGGAGGGTTGGTGTGTGTTGACCACCGCCCGGGACGGGCGGCTCCCACGAGCGCGCCGTGGCGATTAGGATCGACCTCATGGCCACCCGCACCTGCCCCGCCTGCGGCCGCCCGCAGGGCACCAACGCCGACTGCCTCTCCTGCCGCGACGCCGCCGCCAGGGACCTCGCCCGCGAGGCGCGCGACGTGACGCCCACCACAGTGCCCAGGGTGGCCGAGCGGGCCCGCCGCTTCCTGACCGCGCCGCCCTGGTGGGCCAAGGCCGCGCCGGGAAAGCTCCAGACCAAGCTTCGGCTCCTCTGGATGGTGATCCGCGACTACGCCAACGGGACCTACCGCAAGGTGCCGTGGAAGGCGGTGGCCGCCATCGTCGCGGCGGTGGTCTACGTGGTCTCGCCGGTGGACCTGATCCCGGACTTCCTCGTGCCGGTCGGCTGGACCGACGATCTGCTCGCGCTGGCGCTGACCTGGGGGCTCGTGAAGCGCGAGCTGCGCGACTATTGCGCGTGGAAGGGGCTCTCGCCGGTGCACTTCGGGCTGTAGGCGACGCGCGGGGAGGTTGACCGGCCGCTCCCCGTTCACCCGGCGCGCATCGAGGCCGCCAGCGCTCGCACAGCGCTTCGGGCCGCGTCTGCAGAGGGCGCGCGCCAGGGCCGACCGTGTCCCGGCAGCACCCACTCGAACGAGAGCGTCGCCAGCCGCTCCATCGACCGGGTTTGCTCGCCCCAGTCGTACCAGCAGACCGCGCGCGATGCGCCTAGGCGACTGGCCGCGTCGCCCCACAGGTGATCGCCGGTGAAGAGGTACTTCTCGCGGACGAGCAGCGCGGTCGAGCCGGCCGTGTGGCCGGGGACCGGCACCGCCAGGAGGTCCGGCGCGATCGCCACCGGGTCGTCACCCTCTATCCGCCGCTCCACGTCGCCGGTGCGGCGGGTCACGTCGCGCGCGTGCAGGATCCGCTCGCAGCCGAAGGCCTCGCGCCAGCGGGCGTGATCCGCCACGTCATCGCGGTGGGTGAGGAACATGAACCGGATCCCGCCGAGCGCCTGGATGCGCGCGGCGAGCGGGCGAGCGAAGCGGGGGGAATCGACCAGCACGTTTCCGTCCGGCCGGAGAACCAGCCAGGACGCCGCGCCGAAGGAGGACTCGGCCGCGTAGCCACAGTCCAGGACGCCGGGTGCGATCTCGATCGGCAGCGCGGCGGTCGCCTCCTGGATCCCCTCCTTGGAGCGCGAGCCGATCGCCGCGACCGGGCAGGAGACCAGCGCGACGAGCGCTCGCCGGCGCCCGTCCGGCCCCTCCGGCTGGCGCGCCACGAAGGCGTAGTCGTCCTCGCCGCCGCCGAACACCTCCGGCGCGAGCCGCCGGCAGGTGTCGCAGGCGATACAGGCGTCGTCGACGAAGAGATCCCCGGGGCGGTTCCCAGATACGGCGCGGGCGGCGAGTGCCACGGCCTCGATCTAAGGCGGTGAGCCCTGAGGATCAGCGGCGCCGGGCGGCGCGGACTCCGGACGCGCCGCGGGGTCGCGCCGATGACGACGGAGCCCTCGCGGGTGGTCCGGCGGACGGACCGGGTGGTCGAATCGCATTACTCTGGGTCGGGGCGGGGCGTCGGGGAGCTGGACGCGGCGCGGGGGCCGCGCCGATGTCGACGGGGCCCCCGCAGGGTGGTCCGGCGAACGGACCGTGCGGTCGAGCCGCATTACTCTGGGTCGGGCGCCGACTCAGTCGTCGTGGCCGCGGCCATGACCACGGCCGTGACCGCCGCCGCCGTGCTTGTTACCGCGGTCGCCGTCGTCATGCCGGTCGTAGTCACGCCGGTCGCTGTCCCGGTAGCGCGCGGGGGCAGGGGCGTAGCGGCTGGGACCGGGCGCGTACCGACCGGGGGCAGGCGCATACCGGGTCCGGGCGGGGGCGTAGTGCGCCGGCCGCCACTTCTTGTACTTGCCGGGAGGCATCCGGGTCAGGCCCGGCGGCACCCGGTGCTCGTCCATGTAGTACCAGCCGCGGCGGACGTCGCGGGTGCGGTACCAGCCGTCGTCGTGGCGGCACCAGTAGTAACCGTTGGTGAAGAAGACCTCCTCCTCAACGTCCGGCACGACCTGGATGCCGGGCTGGACCACCACCATCTGCGGGAGGACGACCGGGAGGCCGAGGTTGAGCTGGATGGAAGCCGAGGCCTGGGCGCGAGCCAGGCCCGGGACGGCGAAGGCGCCGGCCACTGCGAGCGTGAGCGCGAGCTTTTTCGTGTTCATGGCGGGAGAGATGAAGCGATCCGGCGCTCCCCCGCAAGGCGGAGATCGGCCCACACCGCGCCCGGATGTCCGGCCTGGCCGATCCAAGCCCCCGTCATTCCTTGACAGCCTCGGCGCCAGGATCGTATATGACCGCCCTTCCGGAGGCCCGGTTCGTCGCGCTGTCATGCGCGCGGCCGTGATTTCCTCCCCAGATTCCGAGGAGAAGGCCGATGTACGCGGTGATTCGGACCGGCGGGAAGCAGTACCGCGTCGCCCAGGGCGACCGGGTCAAGATCGAGAAGCTCGACGGCGACGTCGGCGGCAAGGTGAACTTCGACGTGCTGCTGGTCGGCGGCGAGGGTGACCTCCAGGTCGGCAAGCCGACGCTGGCCGGCGCCACGGTCGAGGGCGAGATCGTCGCCCAGGACAAGCACAAGAAGGTCATCAACTTCCGGAAGAAGAAGGAAGGCTGGACCAAGAAGCGGGGCCACCGTCAGCCCTACACCGAGGTCCTCATCACCACGGTCCGGGCGTAGCCCGACGTTTCGCGGAGCAAGAAATGGCTCACAAAAAAGGACAGGGCTCCTCGCGCAACGGCCGTGACTCTCCGGGCCAGCACCGCGGCATCAAGGTGTACGGCTCGGAGAAGGTCATCGCCGGCAACATCCTGGTCCGCCAGGTCGGCACGCTGGTCCACCCCGGCCAGAACGTGGGGATGGGCAAGGACTTCACGCTCTTCGCGCTGATCGACGGCACCGTGAAGTACTCGCGGATCCGCGGCGACCGGCGCGTCGTCTCGGTGCTCCCGTCCGCCTAGCGCCGCGCCGCGCGAGCGGACCGCAGCGCTTCACGCGCGCCGCGGATCCCCAGGGTCCGCGGCGCTTCGCGTTTTCGAGGTCGGGAGCATGAAGTTCGTCGACGAGGTGCGCATCCACGTGAAGGCCGGCGACGGCGGCGACGGCGCCGTGGCGTGGCGGCGGGAGAAGTTCATCCCGCGCGGTGGGCCGGCCGGCGGCGACGGCGGGAACGGCGGCGACGTGGTGCTGGTGGTCGACCCGCAGCTCTCGACGCTGCTCGACTACCGCTACGTCCGCGAGCACAAGGCCCGGAGCGGCGAGAAGGGGCTGCGGCTCGGACATGAACGGCCAGGACGGGGCCGATCTCGAGCTGCGGGTCCCGCCCGGCACGGTGGTGAAGGACGCGGCCAGCGGCGAGCTGCTGGTCGACCTCGGCCAGGCCGGCGAGCGCTTCGTGATCGCGAAGGGCGGCCGGGGCGGCCTCGGCAACATGAACTTCGCCTCCTCGACCAACCAGGCGCCGCGCTACGCCGAGGACGGCACGCCGGGCGAGGAGAAGGACCTGGTCCTCGAGCTGAAGCTCCTCGCCGACGTGGGCATCGTGGGCTATCCGAACGCGGGCAAGTCCACCCTCATCAGCCGCATCTCCCGCGCCCGCCCGAAGATCGCCGACTACCCGTTCACCACCCTGGTGCCGAACCTGGGCGTGGCCTCGTGGCGCGACGGGAAGAGCTTCGTGGTGGCGGACATCCCGGGGCTGATCGAGGGCGCGCACGACGGCGCCGGCCTCGGCCACCAGTTCCTCCGCCACGTCGAGCGCTGCCGGGTGCTGGTGCACCTGGTCGAGGGGGCGAACCCGGGGCCGGGCCGCGCGCCCAAGGCCGACTTCGACGCCATCAACCGCGAGCTCGCGCTTCACTCGCCCGAGCTCGCGAAGAAGCCGCAGGTCGTGGCGGTCACCAAGGTCGACGTGCCCGAGGCGCGCGCCGCCGGGGAGAAGTTCGGGAAGCTGCTCGGGCGGCGGAAGAAGCCGATCGAGGTGCACCTCGTCTCGGCGGTCACCGGCGAGGGGCTCGACGCGCTCCTCGACGCGGTCGGCCGCGTCCTCTTCGAGGAGGCGCGGCCGCGCCGGGCCGCCGGGCAGGGGAAGCGGCTCGGAAAGCCGAGGGCGGGGAAGTGACCTCGCGGCTCGGCGACCCCGGGTTCCTCGAGCCGGCGCGCAAGGCCCGGATCGACGCGGTGGTGGCGAACCGCACCCGCACGCTGACGGTGGTGATGGAGGCGTTCTGCGATCCGCAGAACGTGAACGCGGTCGCTGCGCACCTGCGAGGCGCTTCGGGATCCAGGAGCTGCACGCGATCGAGGGGCCCATGAAGCCCTACGACCGCAACAAGAAGATCAGCCAGAACGCCGACAAGTGGCTCGACGTGCGGCGCTGGAGCTCGACCCGCGAGTGCCTGGCGCACCTCAGGGCCGAGGGGTTCGCGATCTACGTCACCCACCTCGACGAGGGCTCGCGGCCGCTCGCGGCGCTCCCGTTCGCCGGGAAAGGTGGCGCTGGTCTTCGGGAACGAGCACCGCGGCGTGTCGGACGAGGCGCTGGCGCTGGCCGACGCGAGCTACGTCATCCCCATGCGCGGGTTCGTGCAGTCGCTCAACGTCTCGGTGGCCGCCGCCATCTCGATCGCCACCGCGGTGGAGCGGCGCGAGGCCGAGCGCGGCCGCCACGGCGACCTCGTCGCCGGCCGAGGCCGCACGCCCTCCGCGAGCGCTTCTACGTGCTCGCGGTGAAGCAGCGCGCCCGCATCGGCAAGGCCGAGGCGGCGCTGGAGCGGCAGGCGCGGCAGGCGCCGCGAAGGCGGGGCGGGGCTGAGGCTTCGCCCGCGGATCCCGGTGGCGGTCAGCCCTTCGCGGCCTGGGTCGGGTGCGCCGGCTTCCCGTCCGCGGGCGCCGGGGCGGCCTCGGCGGTGGTCGCCGTCGCGCGGCGTCGGCCGGCGCGCCAGCGCCGCCGTGAGCCCGGCCAGCGCGATCGCGGCGACCAGCGGCCCCGGCGTGGCGGTCGAGGGCGCGGCGGAACGGGGCGAAGTCGGCGGCGACGAAGAGCGCGAGCCCGGCAGCGCCCGACCACCCCGGCGAAGGCGAGCGCCCCGCGGGCGATGCGGCCCTTGTCCGGGCGCCGGCGGACCGCGGCGAGCCGGAGGGACGCCGACGAGGGCGATCACCGCCGACGGCAGGAGGAGCCAGAGCCCGGCCAGCGCCGGCCACCAGCCCGGCGAAGTCGTAGGCGGTCACGCCGCGTCCTCCACCGCCCGGCAGCCGTCCCAGAACGCCCGCAGGTCCTCCGGCAGCGGCGACTCGAGCCGCGACCGGCGCGCGCGTCCGCGGGTGGGGCAGCTCGAGCCGCCAGGCGTGGAGCGCGTGGCGGGGGAGCCGCAGGCGCGCGCGGTCGTCGTCGGTCATCGCACGCCGGGTGAAGCGGTCGAAGATGTCCTCGTCCGGCCCGTAGATCTTGTCGCCCACCATGGGCAGCCCGGCGTGGTGCAGGTGGGCGCGGATTCTGGTGCTGCCGGCCGGTGCGCGGACGGCAGGCGAGCAGCGCCACCGCGGCGCCGTCCGGCGCGCGCCGCCGCGCGAGCACCTCGAACTCGGTGGCGGAGGCGAGCCCGGCCGCGTCCACGTGCATGCGCACCCGCACCGCCGACGCGCCGGTGAGCGCGAGCGGCGCCTCCACCGTGAAGCGGTCCCCGGCGGGCGCGCCGAGCGCGAGGGCGAGGTAGGTCTTCGAGACGCGCGCGTGGGCGAAGTCTCGCTTCAGGATCCTGGTGACCTCCGGCGCCGAGCCGCAGGCGAGCAGCCCGGACGTCTCGCGGTCGAGCCGGTGGGCGGGGTCGACCTTGCGCTCCGGGAAGCGGAGGCGCGCCAGCGAGGTGAAGGTGTTGGCCGAGTACCGGGCGGTGGGGTGGACCGGCAGGCCGGCCGGCTTGTCCACCACCAGCAGCGTCGCCGTCGTCGTGGACCACGCCGAACTCCATCGGCGTCTCGGGCTCCGGCTCCTGGTCGCGCACCAGCGCGAAGGAGAGGCCCGGCACCACCCGCGTGGCCGGCTTGAGCCGCGCGCCCGCCCTCGGCCTCGAGCCGGTGCTCGATGAGGTGCTGCACCCGCTCGCGCGAGAGCCGGCGGATCTTCTCCTGGAGGTAGCGGTCGAGCCGCCAGCCCGCGTAGTTCGGCTCAACCGTGAAGCGGACCCGCACCTGTCGCATCGCCGGCGGACATACACCGGCGGGCGGCGCGAGGACGAGCCGGGCCGGGCGCGGCGCTCCACCCGTCCGGGCGCGCGCACGCGGGGCGACGCGCGCGGCCGGCGCGCAGGAACGCGCCGATCGCCTCGGCGGCCCGCTCGCCGGCGCGCCCGTCCCAGAGCGCCGGGCTGCGCCCGCGCGGCCCGCTCGCCGTCGAGCGCCCGCCGCGCCGCCGCCACGATCCGCCCGGGATCGCGTGCCGACCACCTGGTTCGTCCCCTCGGTCACGGTCACCGGCCGCTCGGTGTTCTCGCGCAGCGTGAGGCAGGGGACGCCGAGGGCGGTGGTCTCCTCCTGCAGGCCGCCCGAGTCGGTGAGCACCAGCCGCGCCGGCGAGGTGAGGGAGAGGAACTCGAGGTAGCCGAGCGGCTCGACCAGCCGGAGCGCGGCGGCCGCCGCCGGCCAGCGCGGCGGCGCGCGAGCGCGGCGCGGGTGCGCGGGTGGACCGGGAAGACCACCGGGAGCGCGCCGCGCCACCTCGCGCGAGGCGCCTGGAGCAGCGGCCGCGAGCGCCTCGGGCTCGTCGACGTTCGCGGGCCGGTGCAGCGTGACCACCGCGTAGCCGCCGGGCGCGAGCCCCATCGCCTCCGGCACCCGGAGCGCGCGCGCCCGCGGCAGGTGCGCGAGCAGCGTGTCGATCATCAGGTTCCCGACGCGCGCGATCCGCGCGGCCGGGATCCCCTCCCGCAGCAGGTTCTCGTCGGCGTCCGGGCTGGGCGTGAGGAGCAGGTCGGAGAGGTGATCGGTCACCAGCCGGTTCAGCTCCTCCG
This sequence comes from uncultured delta proteobacterium, assembly GCA_963733485.1. Lineage (GTDB taxonomy): Bacteria > Myxococcota > Myxococcia > Myxococcales > Anaeromyxobacteraceae > Anaeromyxobacter. The sequence continues at coordinate 29,133 of CAVTDL010000014.1, forward strand.
GCATGGTCCGGTCGAAGCTCCGCAGCCCCGCCTCGACGTGCGCCACCGGGATCCCGAGCTTCGCCGCCACCAGCGCCGCCGCCACGGTGGAGTTCACGTCGCCCGGCACCACCACCAGGTCGGGGCGCTCGCCGTCGAGCAGGGCCGCGCTCGAAGGCGACCATCACCCGGCCGGTCTGCTCGCCGTGCGTGCCGGAGCCGACCGCCGAGGTCCACGTCGGGGCGCGGCAGCCCCAGCTCCTCGAAGAACACGCCGCTCATCCGCTCGTCGAAGTGCTGGCCGGTGTGCACCAGCCGCTGTCGCGGCGCCCCGCCGGCGAGAGCGACGCCATGAGCGGGGCGATCTTCATGAAGTTCGGGCGGGCGCCCACCACGTGGAGGACCGAGATCATGCATCGGAAACGTGGCGCCGCCGCTCGCCGCTGCCGACACCCGGGCCGGGCGCTTCCCCGGGCGCTCGGGGAGTGGCCGGCGACCGCCGCCGACCAGTAGGCCATTCAGGCCTCTCCTTCGGCGCTCGGGGTGCCCGGCGGCCTCCCCGGGCGCTCCGGGGTGGCTTCGCCGCAAACGCCGTGGCGTCGGCCGAGCCCGGTCCCGCTTCAGCCATGACGGCCCCCACTGAGGCCTCTTCCCGGCGCCCGGGTGGCGGGCCGCCGCCGCGAGCCTGGGGATCCAGGTCGGCCTCCTCCCCGGCGCTCGGGGAGTGGTTTCGCGACGCCGCCGCGTCCGCGTGCCGAGCCCGGCGCGCGCCTCCCGGAAAAAGCGTTCCAGTTCGATCCGTTGCAGCCCGCCATTGACGGCCCCGGGGCCCGCGCGTACTTTCGGGTCCCGGTTTGAGACACGTCGCGGTCATCATCCCGGCCCGGTTCGGCGCCTCACGCTTTCCGGGGAAGCCCCTCGCCGAGCTGGCGGGAAGACCCCTCATCGCCCACGTGGTCGAGCGCGCCCGCCGCGCGCGCGGCGTGGACGTCGTCGCGGTGGCGACGGACGACGCGCGGATCGCGCGCGGCCGCTGAGGCGGCGGGGGCGACGGCGATCATGACCGGGACCGGCCGCGACGGGCACGGACCGGGTGGCCGAGGCGGCGAGGAGGCTCGCCCCGCGGCCGGAGCTCATCGTGAACCTGCAGGGCGACGAGCCGCTCATCGAGCCGGAGGCCATCGAGACGCTGATCGAGGCCATGGCGTCGAGCGGCGCGGGCATGGGCACGCTCGCCCGCCCGCTCGCCGAGGGGGAGCTCGAGCGGACGCAGGTGGTGAAGGTCGTCACCGGCGTCCGGGGCGACGCGCTGTACTTCTCGCGCGCCCCCATCCCGCACCGGCGCGACGGCGGCGTGAGCCCGCTGGCCCGGGCGCACGTGGGCATCTACGCCTACACCGCGGCGTTCCTGGAGGAGTTCACGGCGCTGCCGCCGGGGCGGCTGGAGGGGGAGGAGTCGCTCGAGCAGCTCGGGCGCTCGAGCACGGCTTCGCGATCCGGGTGGCCGACACGGGCTACCGCGGGTTCGGGATCGACACGCCGGAGGACCTGGAGCGGGCGAGGGCGCTCCTGGTCGCGGCCGGACACTGAGACGCAGCACGGGAGCACCAATGGTGAAGCGAGGCAAGAAGACGAAGTACCTGTTCGTCACGGGCGGCGTGGTGAGCTCGCTCGGCAAGGGGCTGTCGGCGGCGTCGATCGGCGCGCTGCTCGAGAACCGCGGGCTCGAGGTCCAGCACCTCAAGCTCGACCCCTACATCAACGTGGACCCGGGCACCATGAGCCCGTTCCAGCACGGCGAGGTCTACGTCACCGACGACGGCGCCGAGACCGACCTCGACCTCGGCCACTACGAGCGGTTCACCACCGCCAAGATGTCCCGGAAGAACAACTACACCACCGGCCGCATCTACCTGAGCGTCATCCAGCGGGAGCGGCGCGGCGAGTACCTCGGCAAGACCGTGCAGGTCATCCCGCACATCACCGACGAGATCAAGGCGGTGATCCGCGAGGCGGCCGGCGGCGCCGACATCCTGATCGTCGAGGTGGGCGGCACCGTCGGCGACATCGAGTCGCTGCCCTTCCTCGAGGCCATCCGGCAGATGAAGTACGACGTGGGCGAGGAGAACGCGGTCTACGCGCACCTCACCCTGGTCCCCTTCATCGCCGCGGCCGGCGAGCTCAAGACCAAGCCCACCCAGCACTCGGTGAAGGAGCTGCGCGAGATCGGCATCCAGCCGGACATCCTGCTGTGCCGCTCCGACCGCGACCTGCCGCGCGACATGAAGGACAAGATCGCGCTCTTCTGCAACGTCGACCCCTCGGCGGTCTTCACCGCCCTCGACGTGGGGTCGATCTACGAGCTGCCGCTCGTCCTTCCACCGCGAGGGGCTCGACGACAAGCTGGCCGAGCTCTTCAACATCTGGAGCCGCGCCCCGCGCCTCGACCGCTGGGAGACCATCGTCGAGAAGGTGAAGAACCCGCGGCACGGCGAGGTGCGGATCGGGATCGTCGGCAAGTACGTCGAGCTCCACGAGAGCTACAAGAGCCTCAACGAGGCGCTGGTCCACGGCGGCATCGCCAACGACGTGCGGGTGCGGCCGGTCTTCATCGACTCCACCCAGCTCGAGGCGGGCGACACCTCCGAGCTCGAGAAGGTGGACGCCATCCTGGTGCCGGGCGGCTTCGGCGTCCGCGGCACCGAGGGCAAGATCCTGGCGGTGCGCTACGCCCGCGAGCACAAGGTGCCCTTCTTCGGCATCTGCCTCGGCCTGCAGATGGCGGTGATCGAGTTCGCCCGCGACGTGCTCGGCCTCGAGCGCGCCAACTCGCTCGAGTTCGACGAGCAGACGCCGCACCCGGTGGTCACCCTGATGCAGGATCAGAAGGGCGTGACCGACAAGGGCGGGACCATGCGGCTCGGCAGCCAGCCCTGCGCGCTCAAGGAGGGGACCCGGGCCCGCGAGCTGTACGGGAAGGAGCTGATCCACGAGCGGCACCGCCACCGCTACGAGTTCAACAACGCCTACCGCGCGCAGCTCGAGTCGGCCGGGATGGTCTTCTCCGGCGTGAACCCGGACCTCGGCCTGGTGGAGATGATCGAGCTGAACAACCACCCGTACTTCGTCGGGTGCCAGTTCCACCCCGAGTTCAAGTCGAAGCCGTTCGCGCCCGCACCCGCTCTTCGCCGGGTTCGTGCTGGCCGCGCGCGCGCGCCGCGACGCCACGCAGCGCCAGCCCGCGGCCGAGGTGAAGAAGCTCCCGCTCGGGAAGAACGCGTGAGCGCGGTCTCCCGGCCGATCCGGGCCCTCGTCGGCGGGCACGAGGTGGGGGACGGGCAGCCGCTCCTCCTCATCGCCGGCCCGTGCGTGATGGAGGGCGAGGCCCACGCCCTGGCCCACGCGCGCAAGGTGAAGGCGCTGGCCCGAGCGCCACGGCGTCCCGGTCGTCTTCAAGGCCAGCTTCGACAAGGCCAACCGCTCGTCGGGCAAGAGCTACCGCGGCCCCGGGCTCGAGGCGGGGCTGGCCGCCTTCCAGGCGGTGAAGCGCGAGACCGGGCTGCCCTGCCTCACCGACGTGCACGAGACCTGGCAGGCGGAGCCGGCCGGGCGGGTGGTGGACGTGCTGCAGGTCCCGGCCTTCCTGTGCCGGCAGACCGACCTCGTCATCGCCTGCGCCCGCCACGGCCCGCGCGGTGAACGTGAAGAAGGGGCAGTTCATCGCGCCGCGCGAGATGCGCCACGCCATCTCGAAGTGCCACGAGGGCGGGAACGAGAACGTCATGCTCACCGAGCGCGGCGCCACCTTCGGCTACGGCAACCTGGTGGTGGACATGCGGGCGCTCGTGATGATGCGCGCGCTGGGCGTCCCGGTCTGCATGGACGCGACGCACAGCGTGCAGCTGCCCGGCTCGGGCGGCGACACCACCTCCGGCGACCGCGAGTACGTGGCGCCGCTGGCGCGCGCCGCCGCGGCGGTGGGCATCGACGCGCTCTTCATGGAGATCCACGAGGACCCGGCGGTGGCGAAGTCCGACGGGCCCAACTCGCTCGACTTCCCCACCGCCGACCGGATCCTCGGCGAGGTCCTCGCCGTCCGCCGCGCGCTGGGCCAGCCATGACCCGTCGCGCTTGGCCGTCCTCCCCGAGCGCAGCCCACGCGCAGCGAGCGCGGCGTCGAAGGGCGGGCCAGCCGTGAGCGCCGACGCCCCGGCGGAGCTGCTCGCGCGCGCGGCGCGCATCCGGCTGGTGCTCCTCGACGTCGACGGCGTGCTCACCGACGGCCGGCTCTACTACGGCCCGGAGGGCGAGGCGCTCAAGGCCTTCGACGTGAAGGACGGCCACGGCGTGGTGCTGCTGCGCGATCACGTGGCCTTCGGCGTGATCTCCGGCCGGCCCGGCAAGGCCTCCGAGCAGCGGCTGCGGGAGCTCCGCTTCCAGCACCTCGTCTTCGGCGAGCGCGACAAGCTCGCCGGCTACGCGAAGCTCGCGCACCTCGGCGTCCCGGACGTCGAGGTGGCGTACATGGGCGACGACGTGAACGACCTGCCGCTCCTCGCGCGCGTGGGGCTCTCGGCCTGCCCCGCCGACGCGCGGCCCGAGGTCCGGGCCGCCGTCCACCTCGTCACCGCCGCGCCCGGCGGCCGCGGCGCGGTGCGGGAGCTGTGCGACCTGCTCCTGCGGGCGAAGGGGCTGACTCCGTAGCCGACCGGCCGGTAAGGATCGGGCGGCGGGCGTGGCCGGCATGGCGCGGCCGGGGTGCTGGCCGCGAGGTGCGGCCGGGCACATTTCGCTTCGCGAAAAGTGCCTCGGCCGAATGTTGGAGGCCGGCGGCCCGTGCTAGCTTCCGCCCGCCATGCCCGTCCCGCTGCGCAAGCGGATCAAGCGGAGCATCCGCTCCGTGCTGGTCCGCACCGCCCTCCGGCTCCTGGCGCTCCTCCCGCTCGCGCCGGCGCTGGCGCTCGGGGCGCTGGTGGGCCGCCTCGCCTTTCACCTCGCGGGCCGCACCCGCCGGCTCGCGCTCCGGAGCCTCGCCCAGGCCTTCCCGGAGCGGACCGAGGCGGAGCGGTGGGCCCTCGCCCGCCAGGCCTTCGTGGAGCTCGGGCGCTCCGCCCTGGAGCTCGCCGCCATCCGGGCCTACGACGCGCGGCTCGAGCGCTACGTCGAGCTCTCGCCGCCCACGCTGCTCCAGGACGTGATCGCGCGGGGCAAGGGGATGGTCTTCGTCACCGGCCACCTCGGCAACTGGGAGCTGCTCGCGCGGCGGATCGCGCGGGCCGGCATCCCGAACGCCGTGATCGCCAAGGCCGGGGTCGACCACGGGCTGAACGAGCTGGCCGAGCAGTTCCGCGCCAGCGGTGGGGTCGCCACGCTCTGGCGCGAGAGCTCCGACACCGGCCGCGCCATCATCCGCACCTTCCGGCAGGGGAAGGCGCTCGGGATCCTGATCGACCAGGACACCAGGGTGCAGGGGGTGTTCGTGCCGTTCTTCGGCCGCCAGGCCTTCACCCCCCGCGCCGCCGCCGACCTCGCGCTCCGCTTCGGCGCGCCGGTGGTGGTCGGGACCATCCACCGCAGGGGACCGCGCCCAGGGGACGGGCATCGCGTGGAGGTGACCGAGCTCCCGTTCGCGGCCGAGCCGCCGGACCGGGAGGCGGAGGCGGTCCGGCTCACCGCGGCCTGCACCGCGGTCCTCGAGGAAGCGATCCGGCGCCACCCGGCCGAGTGGGTCTGGATGCACGAGCGATGGAAGACTCGCCCCTCCGGGGAAGTTCCATCCGAAGACACCCAAGCAAAGGCGATGCCGAAAAGCTCTGAGCTTTCCGGCGGCTAGCGGCAGGGTTTGCTTAGCAAGGTCTGTGCCCATCGATCGGACCGGGGAAGAATGCTATGTTTCAGCGGCCTTGGATGCGGGTGATGGCCCTTCTGGTCGGGGCGCTCGGCGTCGGGGTCCTGCCGGGCTGCGGCCCGGTCAAGCCGATGGAGGCTCGAGAGGTGGTGCCTGAGCTGAAGCTCGAGGAGGTTCGGTTCCGCGTCTGGCGCGGGACCGAGCTGCGCGTGGAGGGGGAGGCGCGGCAGGCCTCGCTCCGGCGCGACTCGACCGAGCTCGAGGCCACGGATCTCCTCGCCGTCTTGCCGCGCGGCGCCGAGCCTGTCCGGATCCGCACACCGCGCGGGCAGGGCGTCCTCGCGAGCCGGATCTTCACCGCCCAGGGCGGCGTCACGGTGGAGCGGGGCACCGACGTGGCCCGGACCCCCAGTGCGCGCTACCAGCCGGTCGGCGAGGGCGGCAGCCGCATCACCGGCGAGGAGGGGCTGGTGGTGGAGGGGCGCGGCTACCACCTTCAGGGGACCGGCTTCGTGTTCGACCCGGCCACCGCCGAGCTCGACGTCCGCGGCAGCCCGCGGCTGGTGGCCGGCCTCCCGGAGGCTCGGTGATCGCGGGCCTGATCGCCAGCGCCGCCCTCGCGGCGGCCCCGGCTCGGCCTGCCGCCGCCGGCCAGCGCCGCGCCCGCGGCCGGCGCGACGAGATCCGCGCCGGTGCACGTGGACGCGGCCGAGGTGCACTACGCCTTCCAGCGCCGCGAGGTGACCTTCACCGGGAAGCCGGTGACGCTCACCCGCGAGGACGCCCGGCTCACCTGCGCGCGCCTCGTCGCGAAGAACGACGAGGCCGGCGAGATCGCCTCCGCCACCTGCCAGGGCGACGTCCGCTTCCTGCGCGGCGAGCGGGTGGTCACCTGCGACCGGGCCACCTACGAGAACGCCGCCGCCCGGGTGACCTGCGACGGCAACGCGGTGCTCCGTGACGGGCAGAGCGAGGCGCGCGGCACCCGGCTCGTCTACGAGCTGCGCACCGACGAGGTGAAGCTCGAGGGCGGGCAGGGACCGGTGCGGATCACGCTGCCCGGCGAAGAGGTGGACGCGCGGCGGCGCGAGCTCGAGCAGCGGCGGAAGGAGCGCGCGCGGTGAAGGCCACGTTCGCCGCGGACGGCCTCCTCCGCGCGGAGGGGCTCGCGAAGAGCTACCGCGGCCGGCGGGTGGTGGACGGCGTGTCCTTCCACGTCGCGCCCGGCGAGGTGGTGGGGCTGCTCGGCCCGAACGGCGCCGGCAAGACCACCTCGTTCAACATGGTGGTGGGGCTGGTGGTGCCGGAGCAGGGGCGGGTGCTCCTCGCCGAGCACGACCTCACCAAGCTCCCCATGCACCGGCGCGCCCGGCTCGGGATCGGCTACCTGCCGCAGGAGGCGTCGATCTTCCGCAAGCTGACGGTGCGGGAGAACTTCACCGGCGTGATGCAGGCGCTCGGGGTGGGCCGGGCCGAGCGGGCGGCGCGCGCCGCGGCGCTCCTCGCCGAGTACCGGCTCGAGAAGGTGGCCGACTCGCTCGGGGAGCAGCTCTCGGGCGGCGAGCGGCGCCGGGCCGAGGTGGCGCGCAGCCTGCTCTCGAGCCCGCGCTACATCCTCTTCGACGAGCCGTTCGCGGGCGTGGATCCCATCGCGGTGGGCGAGCTGCAGCGGCTCATCGCCGGGCTGCGCGACCGCGGCATCGGCGTCCTCATCACCGATCACAACGTCCGGGAGGCCCTCGGCATCTGCAGCAGGGCCTACATCCTGTCCGCGGGGACCATCCTCGAGGCGGGCACGCCCGCCGAGATCGCGTCGAGCCCGCGGGCGCGCGCGGTCTACCTCGGCGAGAAGTTCCGGCTGGACGACAACGCGATGGCGGAGCCGCGATGAGCCTCGAGCTGAAGCAGCACCTCAAGATGAGCCAGCAGCTGGTGATGACCCCCCAGCTGCAGCAGGCCATCAAGCTCCTGCAGCTCTCGCGCATGGAGCTGGTCGATCTCGTCCGCACCGAGATGACCGAGAATCCCATGCTCGAGGGCGCGGACGAGAACGAGGAGCACGCGGTCCCCGACGGCGCCAGCCCGGCCGAGGCGGCCGAGATCGAGGCCAAGCCCGAGCACAAGGAGGCGGAGAAGGCCCAGGAGGTGAAGGGCGAGGAGGGCGCGAACGAGATCGACTGGGACCAGTACCTCGACCACTACCAGCTGCAGGGCCACACCGCGCCGTCGAACCGCGGGCTGATGGACGAGGAGATGCCGGGGTACGAGGCGACCCTCACCAAGAAGACCGATCTCTTCGATCACCTGATCTGGCAGCTCCGGCTCTCCGACTTCACGCACGAGGAGGAGCAGGTCGCCCTGCTCATCATCGGGAACCTCGACGACGACGGCTACTTCAAGATGCCGACGGTGGAGGGGGAGGCCGACGAGAGCGCGCTGCGCGACCCGCTGGTGCGGGTGGCCTTCGAGTCGGGCGCCGGGGTCGAGGTGGCCGAGCGCGTGCTGCGCAAGGTGCAGCTGCTCGACCCGCCCGGCGTGGCGGCCCGCGACCTGCGCGAGTGCCTGCTCCTGCAGGTGGTCCACATCAACGCCGACACGCCCGAGATCGTCGCGATCATCGAGCGCCACCTCAAGCACCTCGAGTCGAAGAACTACCAGGCCATCGCCAAGGACCTGAAGATCTCGATCGACGAGGTGGTGAAGGCGGTGAAGGTGATCAGCCGCCTCGAGCCCAAGCCCGGGCGCGCCTACAGCGGCGAGGAGGCGCAGTACATCACCCCCGACGTCTACGTGCACAAGATGGGCGACCACTACGTCACGGTGCTGAACGACGACGGGCTCTCCAAGCTCCGCATCTCGGGCATGTACCGCGCCGCGCTCAAGAACGGCGAGGCCGGCAAGGCCAAGGAGTACATCCAGGACAAGCTCCGCAGCGCGGTGTGGCTCATCCGCTCCATCCACCAGCGGCAGCGGACCATCTACAAGGTCACCGAGTCGATCGTGAAGTTCCAGCGCGAGTTCCTGGACAAGGGGATCGCGTACCTCCGAGCCGCTCATCCTCCGCGACGTGGCCGAGGACATCGGGATGCACGAGTCCACCGTCTCGCGCGTCACCACCAACAAGTACGTCCACACGCCGCAGGGGATCTACGAGCTCAAGTTCTTCTTCAACTCCGCCATCAACAAGACCGGCGGCGACGAGATCGCCAGCGAGGCGGTGAAGAACCACATCAAGCACATCGTGGCGGCCGAGGATCCGAAGCACCCGCACTCCGATCAGCGGATCGTGGAGATCCTCCGCGAGCAGAGCATCGAGATCGCGCGGCGCACGGTGGCGAAGTACCGCGAGGTGCTCGGGATCCTCCCGAGCTCGAAGCGCAAGAAGTACTTCTGACGAGCCGCCCGGGCTGGTCGGGCCCCCGCCCGTGCCCTCGCCCGGTTCCTGCCACCTCTGCAGGCGGCGGGTCCCTCGCGACCCCGGGGCTCGGCCCCGGAGCACGACCGGGCGCGGGAACCGTCTCGCCGCCTGCACGCCCCGAGAGAGCGCGCGGGCCGCGGCACACCCGCATCGATCCGGGGGTCCGTGGCGTATTATGAGACAGGCATGTTGCCAATCCGGGCAACGCACGACGGCCGCGGAACCGACGGGTGGAAGAGCGCCCGCCGGACCGCGGCCGAAGCATTCTGGAAGTCGTCCCAAGGAGGCGGTTCATGCAGGTGAACATCACCTTCCGGAACCTGGATCCGACCGAGGCCCTCAAGGCGCACGTCAAGGATCGGGTGGAGCGCGTCCAGCGCTTCATCGACCGACCCACCGAGGCCCACGCGGTCCTGCACCTCGAGAACCTGCACCACCACGCCGAGCTCACCGTGAAGGCGGGGCGCTTCCTGCTCCGCGGAACCTCCAAGACGGGAGACATGTACGCGTCGATCGACGCGGCCGCCGACAAGATCGAGAAGCAGCTCAAGAAGCACAAGGAGAAGCTCTTCAGCCACAAGGCCACCCCGGTCGCCGAGCTCCCGCCGGTCGAGGTCCGTCACGACGTCCTGGCCGTCGCCGAGTCCCCCTCCCCGGCCAAGCCCGCCGCCCGCGTCGTGAGGAGCACCGAGTTCCAGGCGCGGCCCATGACCGTCGACGAGGCGATCATCCAGCTCGAGCTCCTCGACTCGCACTTCTACGTGTTCCAGAACGCGTCCGACCGGAGCATCAACGTGGTGTTCCGGCGGCCGGACGGGAACCTCGGCCTGATCGAGGCCCGCGCCGGGTAGCCGGAATCCGATACTCGGCCGAGGCACAGTTCGCGACGCGAACTGTGCCCGGCCGCTCCTTCCGGCTACCTGCCGCCCGCCGTCCCCCGGGCGCCGGACACCGGCGCGCGAGCCACGGCTTGCCGTCTTGCTCCGGCGTCGCCACCTGTGTTAGCTGAGCCGGTCCCATGAAGATCGTCGAGTTCCTCCGGCCCGACGCCGTCATCTCGAGCCTGACCGGGCAGACCGGCCAGGCGGTCCTGTCGGAGCTGTGCCGGCCGCTCACGGCCAGCCAGAAGGTGGACGGGCAGCGGTTGCTCGAGACCCTGCTCGACCGCGAGAAGCTCGGCTCGACCGGCATCGGCGAGGGCGTCGCGATCCCGCACGGGAAGGTGAGCACGCTCTCCGGCCTGATGGCGAGCTTCGGCCGCTCGGCGACGGGGGTGGACTTCCGCGCCATCGACGGCAAGCCGACCCACCTCTTCTTCGCGCTGTTCGCGCCGGAGAACTCGGCCGGCGCGCACCTCAAGGCGCTCGCGCGGATCAGCCGCATCTTCAAGAACCCGACCTTCCGCGAGGCGATCCTGGGCGCGTCGGACGCGGTCGAGATCTACCGGCTGATCGAGGCCGAGGACGCGAAGTACTGAGCGCGCGGCGGCCCCGCGCCTGGCCGCCCGCCGGCGCGCGCCGCGTCACGGCGCCGCGGCGCGCCGGGACGCACTCCCGCAGCGGTTTGACGGCGCCTGGACCGCGCGGGTAATGTCCGCCGGAGCAGCCGCGAACCACCACCGATCGCAGCGCCGCGCGCCCCTCCGGACGCCGGCGCGGCTGCGGTCTCCGGGAGATGCAGACGTGGTCTCGAACTTCCTGCGAATCGACTGCAGCGGCATGCGCTGCCCGCAGCCCGTGCTGAAGCTCGCGGTGGAGACGGCGGAGACGCCGGCCGGGACCGTGGTCGAGATCATCGGGGACTGCCCCACCTTCGAGAAGGACATCCGGACCTTCTGCGAGCGCCGCAAGAAGACCCTGCTCACGGTGCGGGGCGACGGGCCGAAGTGCGTCATCCAGATCCAGTACTGATCGTGTGAGCGACCGGGGCCAGGCCGGGGGCGAGACCCAGCGCGCCGGCGAGCGGACCGGCCTCTACTTCTGCCGCTGCGGCCCGAACCTCGGCGCGGTGGTGCGCCTGCCCGAGCTGTCGGCCGCCGCCTGGCCCGGCGCGGCCGACGTGGCGGTCCACGACGTGCTCTGCTCGGCCGAGGGCCAGGCGTGGCTGGCCGAGCGGATCCGGGCGCGCGGGCTCGAGCGGGTGGTGATCGGCGCCTGCTCCCCGCGCGAGCACGAGGAGACCTTCCGCGGGGTCCTCGCCCGGGAGGGACGCTCGCCCTGGCTGGTCCAGCTCGTGAACCTGCGAGAGCAGGTGGAGTGGGCGGGCGGAGATCCGGCCGCCGCCACCGCGCGCGCGCGCCGCCTGGTCGCGGCGGGCCTGGCCCGCGTGGCGCTGCACCGCAATCTCCCGCGGGGCGAGGTGGAGGTCTCGGCCGACGTGCTGGTGGTGGGCGGCGGCGCGGCCGGGCTGTCGGCGGCGCTCGCCCTCGCGCGCGAGGACCGCAAGGTGGTGCTGGTCGAGCGCTCGTTCGTGCTGGGCGGGCTCGCGAGCCAGCTCGACCGGATCTCGCCCGGGCTCGAGTGCGCCAGCTGCTTCATGGAGCCGGTGGTGGACGCCGCGCTCCACCACGCGGGCGTCGAGATCCTCACCGGCGCCGAGCTGCGGCGCGTGCGCGGGACCGCGGGCCGGTTCGCGGTGGAGATCGCGCTCCGGCCCCGCGGCGTCGACCCGCTCGCCTGCCTCGGCTGCCCCGAGTGCGTGGCGGCTTGCCCGGCGGAGGCGCTCGATCCGCTCGCAGGCGGGCTCGCCGCGCGCAAGGCCATCCACCTCCCGTACCCCGGGTGCCTGCCGCACGTCGCGGTGCTGGACCGGGAGGCCTGCCTCCGCCACACCGCGCCGCCCGGCACGCCCGCCGCGGCGTGCGCCGCCTGCGCGGCCGCCTGCCCGTTCGGCGCGGTCCGGCTCGACGCGTCAGCGGCGCTCCGCGAGGTCGAGGTCGGCGCCATCGTGATCGCGACCGGGCTCGCGCCGGCCATGGCCGACGGGCCGGAGGGGGTGGTCTCCGCCTACCAGCTCGAGCGGATGCTCCACCCGGACGGTCCCACCGGCGGCGCGGTGCGCGGCGCCGGGGGGAGGACGCCGGCCGACGTGCTCCTCGCCACCACCGCGGCCGAGGAGGACGGCGAGCTGGCGGTGCGCGAGATCCTGAAGCTCGCGCGGCTCGTGCGGGAGCGGCTGCCGGCGGCGCGGGTGGCGGTGGCGGGCGGCCTCCACCGCGCGCCAGGGCTGGCGCGGCGTCGCGGCCGAGCTCGCCGCCGCGGGGGTGGCCCTGCTCGAGGAGGCGCTCGAGCCCGGCTCGATCGCCGCCGCGGACGGCGGCGTCTCGGTCCGGCTGTCGCGGGTCGGCGCCGGGCCGTCGACGCGCCGCGCGGATCTCCTGGTGCTCCACGGCCCGGTCCGCCCCTCCGACGGCGCGGCGGCGCTGGCGGCGCTGCTCCGGCTCGCGCCGGACGCGCGCGGCTTCATCCCGGACGGCGGCGCCGGTCCGTTCGAGCCGACCGCCACCCGCACCCCCGGCGTCTTCGTGGCCGGCGCGGCGGCCGGCCCGCGCGCGATCCGCGAGGCCATCCGCGACGGCGCGGCCGCGGCGGGACGGGTGCTCTCGACGCTGGCGCCGGGCGGGCGACGGGCCCTCGAGCCGCTCGCGGCCGAGGTGGAGGTCGCGCTCTGCGGCGGCTGCGGCGCCTGCGTGGCGGTCTGCGCCTTCGGCGCGGTGGCGCGCGACGCCGCCTCCGGCAGGGTCCTCGTCGATCCGGTCCACTGCCGCGGCTGCGGCACCTGCGCGGCCGCCTGCCCGACCGGCGCCGCGCGGGCGCGCCACTTCACCGGCGCGCAGATCTCGGCGGAGATCTCGGCGCTGCTCGCGGGCGCCGTGGACGGACGATCATGACTCGCGAGAAGGCGAGCGGAGCGAGCCAGCCGGGGCGTCGCCGCGAAAGCGGCGAAGCCGCTCGCGGCGACGCAAGGGACCCGACGAGCCGGGGTGGGGCCCCGACGGCTCCGCCGGCGGGGCGGGGCGGCACGCCCCGTGGAAATGACCCGCGCATCGTCGCCTTCATGTGCAGCTGGTGCGCCTACGCAGCGGCCGATCGGGCCGGTCAGGGGCGGGTCGAGTATCCCGCACAGCCTGCTCACCATCCGCGTGATGTGCACCGGCCGGGTCGAGCCGGCCTTCGTGCTGCAGGCCCTCCGCGAGGGGGCCGACGGCGTGCTGATCGCCGGGTGCCACCCGGGCGACTGTCACTACGTGGACGGAAACCTCCGGGCCGCCGCGCGCCACGCGGTGCTCGTCCGCGCGCTCGAGCAGGCGGGCATCGAGCCGGCGCGCTTCCGGATCGTCTGGGCCGGCGCGAACGACGCCGAGAAGCTGGCCACCGCGGTGCGGGAGATGACCGACGACCTCGCCGCGCTCGGGCCGCTCGACTACGCGGGGCGGGCGCTCGACGCGGCCGGCCTCGCGGAGCTGGCGGCGCCGGGGGAGCCTCCTGCGGCCGGCCGACCGGACGGGAGCGACGCGGCGGCGGCCGCCGGCACGGGTGCGGCCGGCGAGCGGGCCGCGCCGCTCGCGCCGCGCGGGCCGGGGAGGCCGCGCGTGGCGTTCTACTGGAACGCCTCCTGCGGCGGCTGCGAGGAGGCGGTGGTGGACCTCGGCGAGGGGTTCGCCGGGCTCCTCGAGCGGGTCGAGGTGGTGCTCTGGCCGCTCGCGATGGACTTCAAGCGGAGCGACGTCGAGGCGCTGCCGGACGGCGGGATCGACGTGGCCTTCCTGAACGGCGCGGTGCGGCTCGACGACCAGGCGGAGTGGTCCCGGCTCCTCCGCCGCAAGGCGCGGCTCGTGGTCGCGTTCGGCGCCTGCGCGCACCTCGGCGGCGTGGTCGGCCTCGGGAACCTCTCCGAGCCGGAGGAGCTGCTCGAGGCGGCCTACCGGCGGCCGGCCAGCGTCTCCAACCCGGAGGCGCCGCTCCCGGGGACGGGCGCGCCGGGACCCCTCTCGCTCCCGGTGCTCCTGCCGCGCACGCTCCCCCTCGCCGAGGTGGTGCCGGTGGACTACACGGTGCCGGGCTGCCCGCCCTCCCCGGCGGTGGTCCAGGCGGCGCTCGACGCGCTCCTCGGGGACGCGCTCCCGCCGCGCGGCGCGGTGCTCGCGCCGAACGCGGCGCTCTGCGAGACCTGCCCGCGCAGGGGCTCGATGCCGGACCGGCTCGAGGTCACCGCGCTCCGGCGGCTGGCCACCTCGGCCGTCGATCCCGAGGCGTGCTTCCTCGCCCAGGGGCTGGTCTGCCTCGGCCCCGGGACGCGCCAGGGCTGCCAGCCCGGCTGCCTCGAGGCCGGCATGCCCTGCCGCGGCTGCTTCGGGGCGCTCGACGGCGTGCGCGGACGCCGGGCGCGGCCATGCTGTCGGCCTTCGCGTCGCTCCTCTCGGGCGGCGAGCGCGAGGTCACCGCGCTCGGCGCGGCGCTGCCGGATCCGGCCGGCACCTTCTGGCGCTACTCCTACGCGGCGGGGCTCGTGCCCGCGGCGGGTGCGGCCGGCCGGCGAGCGCGGCGGGGAGGGCGGCGCGTGAGCCGGCGGATCACCATCGACCCCATCACCCGGCTCGAGGGGCACGGGAAGATCGAGATCCTCCTCGACGAGCGCGGCGACGTGGAGAGCGCCTGGCTGCAGGTGCCGGAGCTGCGCGGGTTCGAGCGGTTCTGCGTGGGGCGCGCCGGCCGAGGAGATGCCGCGGCTCACCGCGCACGTCTGCGGCGTCTGCCCCGCCGCGCACCACCTCGCCTCGGTGCGGGCCCTCGACGCGCTCTACGGCGCCTCGCCGCCGCCGGCCGCCCTCCGCGCGCAGGCGCTCTACTACAACCTCTTCGTCTTCGAGGATCACCTCCTTCACTACTGGTACATGGGTGGGCCGGACTTCTACGCGGCCGGGGCGCCGGCGCCCATGCGGAACGTGCTCGGCGTCCTGGCGCGGGTGGGGAGGGACCTCGGCGGGCGGATCCTCTCGGCGCGGCGCGAGGCGCGCGAGCTGATGGCGGCCCTGGCCGGGCGCGCCGTGCACCCGGTCTTCGCGCTGCCGGGCGGGATCTCGCGGCCGCTCGACGCCGCGACCGTCGAGCGCGCGCGCGAGGTGGCGCCGGGGCTGGTCCGGTTCGCGGCCGACACGCTCGCGTCCTTCCGCGCGGCGGTGCTCGACGACCCGCGCTACGCCGAGGCGCTCCGGAGCGAGATCTTCCGCGTCCGCTGCCACTCGATGGGCATGGTGGACGCGGACGGGCGGCTCACCTTCCTGGACGGGCGGATCCGGGTGATCGATCCGGACGGCGCCGAGCTCGTGACCTTCGAGCCGCGGGACTGGCTCGACCACGTGGCGGAGCGGGTGGAGCCCTGGACCTACGCGAAGCTCACCTTCCTCAAGGCGAAGGGCTGGACCGGCCTCGAGGAGGGGCCGGCGAGCGGGCTCTACCGCGTCGGGCCGCTGGCGCGGCTCAACGTGGCCCGCGCCATGGCGACGCCGCGCGCGGAGGCCGAGCGGCAGCGGCTCTTCGACGCGCTCGGCTGGCCCGCGCACCAGACGCTGGCGTTCCACTGGGCGCGCCTCGTCGAGGCGCTCCAGGCCGCCGAGTCGGTCGAGGCGCTGGCGCACGATCCGGCGCTGGCCGGACCCGAGGTGCGGCGCGTGCCCGCGCCGCTCGCGGGCCCGCGCGAGGGCGTGGGCGCGGTGGAGGCGCCCCGCGGCACGCTCTTCCACCACTACGCCGCCGACCGCGACGGGCTGCTCACCGCGGTGAACCTGGTGGTGGCCTCGCAGCACAACGGCGGGCCGGTCCAGATCTCGGTGCGGAAGGCGGCGCGGGCGCTCATCCGCGGCGGGGTGGTGGATCCGGCGCTGCTGAACCAGCTGGAGATGGCCTTCCGCGCCTACGACCCCTGCAACGCCTGCGCGTCGCACGCGCTCCCGGGCGAGCTGCCGCTGGTGGTGACGCTGCGCGGCCCGGACGGCGCGGTGCGCGAGGTGATCCGGCGGCGGGTGGCGGAGGACCAGGGTTGAGCGAGGTCCTGGTCCTCTGCCTCGGCAACGCGCTCCGCCGCGACGACGCGGTGGCGCTGCGGGTGGCCGACGCGCTCGAGGCCGCGCCGGAGCCGGGGGCGGTGGTCCGGCGGAGCGCGCGCTCCGGGCTCTACCTGCTCGACGACATGGAGGGGTTCGAGCGGGTGGTGGTGGTCGACGCGGTCCGGACCGGCGCCTCGCCGCCGGGCACCGTGCACGCGGTGCCGCTCGAGGCCATCCACGCGCCGGAGGGGCCGTCGCCCCACGCCATCGGCCTGCCGTCGGCCATCGCCCGCGCCCGCGCGGCCGGCGCGCCGGTGCCGGCCCGGATCCACGTGGTCGCGATCGAGGTGCTCGACATGGAGCACGTCGGGGAGGGGCTCACCCTGGAGGTCGCGGCGGCGGTGCCGGAGGCCACGCGGGCCGTCCGGGCCGAGGTGCGCGCGCTCTCGGGCGGCGCCGGTTAGAGCACGGCGGTGCTGCTCGCCGACCTGGCCGAGGTCTCCCGCGCGGTGGCGGCCACCCGGGCGACGCCTCGAGAAGTGCGCGCTCCTGGCGGCGGCGCTCCGCCGGCTCGCAGCCGGAGGAGCGCGCGGTGGGCGCGAGCTGGCTCGCCGGGGACCTCGGCCGCGGCCGCATCGGCGTCGGCGCCGCCACCGTGCGCGCGGCGCTCGCGGCGAGCGCGCCGGCGGCGGCGCCGGGGCTCACCGTGGCGGAGGTGGACGCGACGCTCGGGCGGATCGCGGCCGCGGCGGGGGCCGGCTCGGCCGCGGCGCGGCGGCGCGAGCTGGACGTGCTGCTGGCGCGGGCCACCCCGCCGGAGCGGGTGTTCCTCGGGGCGCTCCTGCTCGGCGACCTGCGCCAGGGTGCGCTCGAGGGCGTGCTGGCCGAGGCGGTGGCGCGGGCGGCGGGGCTGCCGCCGGAGGAGGTGCGCCGCGCGGCCATGCTGGCCGGCGCGCTCGCCCCGGTGGCGGAGGCGGCGCTCGCCGAGGGCGCGGCGGGGCTCGCGCGGTTCCGGCTGCGGGTGGGCGAGCCGGTCTCCCCCATGCTGGCGCAGAGCGCCGCGGACGTGGACGACGCGCTCAGGCAGCTCGGCGGCGAGGCCGCGCTCGAGTGGAAGCTCGACGGCGCGCGCGTGCAGGCGCACAAGGACGGAGACGCGATCCGCGTCTTCTCCCGCTCGCTGCGCGAGGTGACCGGGGCCCTGCCGGAGGTGGTGGCGCTCCTGCGCGCCCTGCCGGCCCGGTCGCTCGTCCTCGACGGCGAGGCGATCGCGCTCCGGACCGACGGCACCCCGGAGCCGTTCCAGGTCACCATGCGGCGCTTCGGGCGGAAGCTCGACGTGGAGCGGCTCGCGCCGGACCTGCCGCTCTCGGCCTTCTTCTTCGACGCGCTGGTGGCCGGACGGCGACGAGCTGCTGGCGTGCCCGGAGCGGGAGCGCTGGGCCGCGCTCGCGCGCGAGCTCCCGGCGAACCACCTCGTCCCGCGGCTCGTCACCGGCGACCCGGCCGCGGCCCGAGGCCTTCCTGGACGACGCGCTGGCGCGCGGCCAGGAGGGCATCGTGGCGAAGGCGCTCGACGCGCCCTACCAGGCGGGACGGCGCGGGGCCGCCTGGCTCAAGGTGAAGCGGGCCCGCACGCTCGACCTGGTGGTGCTGGCGGCGGAGTGGGGGAGCGGGCGGCGGCGGGGCTTGCTCTCGAACCTGCACCTCGGCGCGCGCGATCCCGGGACCGGCGGCTTCGTGATGCTCGGGAAGACGTTCAAGGGGATGACCGACGCGATGCTGGCGTGGCAGACCGAGCGGCTGAAGGCGCTGGCGACGGGGCCGCTCGACGCGCACGAGGTGCCGGTGCGGCCGGAGCTGGTGGTGGAGGTCGCGTTCGACGGGCTCCAGGCCAGCTCGCGCTACCCCGGCGGCCTCGCGCTCCGGTTCGCCCGCGTGAAGCGCTACCGCGAGGACAAGCGGCCGGCCGAGGCGGACACGATCGACACGGTGCGTGCGCTGTACGGAGCGTGAAGCGCGTCGCTGGAGCGGATCACCGCACGGGCCGGCGCGCGGGCGCGACCGCCGGGCGAGGGTCGCCCGCGAAGGGCGGTCGGCTCGCCCGGCCCCGCGGCCTGTGACGGTGCGTGCGCGAGGCGGGGGGAGTGGCCCTGGGCTGCGCCCCGCGTGAGGGGGACTCCGCCCAGGAACCGTCGCCCGGAGGCGTGACGGGTCGGCCCTCCTCGCACCTTCGGGTTGCGCCCCGGCGAGCGCGCGGGCGACCGGAGAGAGCATGACCCTCGACGCGATCGTGATCGGCAGCGGCCAGGCGGGTGTCCCGCTCGCCGCCCGCCTCGCCCGCAGCCGGCAGGAAGGTCCTCCTCGCGGAGCGCGGCGAGCTCGGCGGCACCTGCGTCAACACCGGCTGCACGCCCACCAAGACGCTGGTCGCGAGCGCGCGCGCCGCGCACGTCGCGCGCACCGCCGGCCGGCTGGGCGTGCGGGTCGAGGCGGTCGAGGTCGACTTCCCGGCGGTGATCGCGCGGAAGGACGCGATCGTGCGGACGCTGGCAGGAGGGCGTGGCCCGGCGCCTCGCGAGCGCCGGCGAGAACCTCCGGCTCGTGCGCGGGCACGCGCGGCTGGTCGGCGAGCGCACGGTGGAGATCGGCGGGGAGCGCCACCGCGGCCCCGTGGTGATCCTGAACGTCGGCGCCCGGCCGGTCGAGCCGCCCATCCCCGGGCTCGGCGGCGTGCCGTGGCTCGACAACCGCCGGGTGATGGCAGCTCCGGCGCTCCCCGAGCACCTCGTCGTGATCGGCGGCGGCTACATCGGCTGCGAGCTCGCGCAGGCGTACCGGCGCTTCGGCGTCGGCGGTGACGATCATCGAGCCCGGCGCGCACCTGCTCGGCCACGAGGACGTCGAGGCCTCCGAGGCGATCGAGGGCGTGTTCCGGGACGGAGGGCATCACGCTCCGGCTCGGCGCCCGCGCCGAGGAGGTCTCGGGCGGCGCGGCGGCGATCTCCGTCCGGCTCTCCACCGGCGCCGCGGTGGAGGGCTCGCACCTCCTCGTCGCCACCGGCCGCCGGCCCAACACCGACGACCTCGGCGCGGGCGGCCGCCGGCGTGAGGCTCGACGGGCGCGGCTACGTCGAGGTGGACGATCACTACCGCACCAGCGCACCGGGGGTGTACGCGGTCGGCGACTGCACCCCCGGCCCGCAGTTCACGCACGCCGCCTGGGACGACCACCGGCTCCTCTTCGACGTCCTCGACGGCAGGCCCGGCCGCGGCCGGAAGGACCGCCTCGTCCCGTACACCGCCTACACCGATCCGCAGGTCGCCGGGGTCGGGCTCACCGAGCGCGAGGCCAGGGCGAAGGGCGTCCGCTCACGAGGTCGCGACCATGCCGTTCGCGCACGTCGCGCGCGCCATCGAGACCGACGAGCGGGCCGGCGTGATGAAGGTCCTGGTCGATCCGGCCACCGAGCGGATCCTCGGCGCGTCGATCGTCGGCGCCGAGGCGGGCGAGCTGATCCACGTGTTCGCCGCGCTCATGCAGGCCGGCGCGCCGGCGCGCGCGCTGGTCGACATGGAGACCGTCCACCCTCGTTCGCCGAGGGGCTCCAGTCGCTGGTGATGAAGCTGGGCGGTACGCCCTCTCGTGAACGAGGGCGCGTGCGCACGCCGGAACCCGTCGACCTCTCCTGCAGCGAGCTCGTCGAGCTCGTCACCGACTACCTCGAGCGACGGCTCCCGCTCCCCGACCGCACGCGCTTCGAGCTGCACCTCTGCCACTGCCCGCCGTGCCGTGTCTACCTCGCGCAGCTCCGCGCGACGGTCGCCGCGGCGGGCCGACTCACCGAGGAGACGCTCCCGGCAGACGCGCGCGACGCGCTGCTGGCCGCGTTCCGCGGCTGGAGGCGCGGCGGCGACGGGGCGCCGTGAGCGACCCCGTGGCCGCTCGCGTCGAGGCGCTCGCGACAGGGAGCGTGAGCCGCGGCGCAGCGCGCGGCCAAGGATGACGCGACAACGGGAGGGGGCCCCCGCGCAGCGGGGGAGGGGCGAAGCCCCTCCCCGCGGGGACCTCGCGCGAGCCCGCGGATGCGGGCGCGCGAGGTCACGGGCCCCGCGCAGCAGGGGTGGGGCCCCGACGGCTCCGCCGGCGGGGCGGGGCGGCAGCCCCCGTCCCTAATGATTCACGAAGTGAAACAGCCGGTCCCAGCGCGGGCCGCCCTTGCCCCCACGAGACCAGCGCGATCCAGGCGCGCCCCTTGATGCGGCCGACCGGCACCGGGCCGAAGACGCGGCTGTCGGCGGAGTGGTCGCGGTGGTCGCCGGCGAGCCAGACCGTCCCCGCGGGCACCTGCTGCGCGTCGACGTCGCCGCACGGCATCCGGGGCGAGCAGAAGGTGTGGAAGGCGTGCGGGCCGAGCCGCTCGACGTGGTCGATGCAGGGCTCCTCGTACCACTCGCCGCCCTCGGAGCGGTTCCAGTAGGTGCACGCGCCCGGGATGCGCTCGCGGGGCACCGGCTCGCCGTTCACCACCAGGTGGCCGTCGCGGATCTCGACCGTGTCGCCGCCCACCGCCACCACGCGCTTGATGAGGTCGTCGTCGCGCGGGTTCCCGGGCGGCGCCAGGAGCACCACGATGTCGCCCCGCTTCGGCGTCGCCCAGGTGGCCTGGGCCGTGACGGTGAAGGGCAGGCGGGCGCCGTAGGCCCACTTCTCCACGATCACGTAGTCGCCGATCTGCAGCGTCGGGATCATCGAGCCGGAGGGGATGTACACGGCCTCGTAGAGGAACGTGCGAAAGGCGAGCACGGCGAGGATGGTGATGGTCCAGCCCCGGATCTCCTTGACCACCTTCGCTCTGTCCACGCGCCGACGATCTCCCTATTCGGTCCGCATCGCCTCGACGGGGTCCAGCTTCGACGCCCGCGCGGCGGGGTAGATGCCGAACAGGAGGCCGGCCCCGCAGGCGGAGGCGAGGGACAGTATCACCGCCCACGCCGGGATGCTCGCCGGAACTTGGAAGACCTCGCGGGCGCCGACGGCGAGGCCGGCGCCGAGCAGCACGCCGGCCAGCCCGCCCGCCGCCGACAGCGCGATCGACTCGACCAGGAACTGGGCCAGGATGCGGCCGCGCCGCGCCCCGAGCGCCATGCGCACGCCGATCTCGCGGGTCCGCTCGGTGACCGAGACCAGCATGATGTTCATGACGCCGATGCCGCCCACCAGGAGCGCCAGGCCGCAGACGCCCGAAGGTGGCCGCCCCCACCATCCTGGCCAGGCTGTCGAACAGGTCGGCCGTGGTCTCGTTGGAGAAGAGCTCGAAGTCGTTCTCGTCCTGGGGCTCGAGCCCGCGCACGCGGCGGAGCGTGGCGATGACCTCCTCCATCGCCCGGGGCGCGTCCTCGGGCGTGGTGGCCACCACCGCGATGTTGTTGTTCCGGTTCCTGCCGAAGACCACCTCGTAGGCCGTCCAGGGCACCACCGCCCAGGCGTCCTTCGACTGGCCCAGGATGCTGCCCGCCCGCTGCGCCACGCCGATGATCTCCCACGACGCGCCGCCGATCCGGACCTCCTGGCCGATCGGATCCATCTTCGGGAAGAGGATGTCCGCGATGTCCGAGCCCACGAACACCACCCGGCGGCCGAGCAGCACGTCGGTCTGGGTCATGAAGCGGCCCTGGGCCACGGTGACGCCGTTGGCCGGCTCGTAGTCGGGCAGCACGCCGCCGAAGTCGATGTTGTTCCGGGTGGCCCGCTCGGCGGTGGAGATGGCCACGCCGCCGCCGCGCTTGTACTCCTCGATCGAGACGTGGGCGACGTGCGGGAGCGACCGGAGCGCCTCGCCCTGCTCGCGGGTCAGGTCCGGGCGCCGGTCGTACTTGCGGTTGTCGTGCGGGCCGAAGCTGAGGTGCGGCCACTTCTGCACCTGGAACGCGCCCGCGCCGAGCATGGCGAAGTCGCTCGTCATCTTGAGGCGCAGCCCCTCGGTGAGCGACATCATCGCCACCACCGTGGAGGCGCCGATCACGATCCCGAGGAGCGTGAGCCCCGAGCGCAGCACGTTGCCGCGCAGGGTGGCGAGCGCCATCGCCACGGTGTCGACGAGCGATCTCATTCGTACCTCAGCGCCTCCACCGGATCGAGGCGGGCCGCGCGCCAGGCCGGCCAGGAGCCGAAGAGCAGCCCCACCGCCGCCGAGAAGCCGAGCCCGAGCGCCACCGCCGAGGGGGTCACCGCCGCGGCGAGCGGGGTGGCCAGCGCCACCACCTGGGCGATCCCCAGGCCGAGGACGGTGCCCACCGAGCCGCCCACCGCCGCCACCACCGAGGACTCGATCAGGAACTGGAGCAGGATGGTGCGGCGGCGCGCGCCGAGCGCGCGGCGGACGCCGATCTCGCGGGTCCGCTCGGTGACCGACACCAGCATGATGTTCATGATGCCGATGCCGCCCACCACCAGCGTGATGAGCCCGACCCCGATGGCCACGCCGTAGAGCGCCCCGGTGAGCTGGTTGTAGACCCGGAGCGCCTGCTCCTGCCGGTTGATGGCGAAGTCGTCGGGCTTGTCGGGGCGGACCTGTCGCACGCGGCGGAGGATGCCCACCAGCTGGTCCTCGAGCGCGTCGAGGTGCTCGGCGTCGGCGGCCACCGCGATGTTGATCGACCGGCGCGACCCGAGGTCGCGCAGGACCGTGGTGTAGGGGAGGAGCACGTTCGAGTCCATGTCCATGCCGAGCATCTGCCCGCGCTTGGCCATGACCCCGATCACCGTGAAGGGCTTCCCCTCCACGTTGACCCGCTTGCCGAGCACCGCGTCGCCCGGGAAGCCGGCGAAGAGCCGATCCGCCACGGCGTGCCCGAGCACCACCGCGCTCCGCGACAGCTCCACGTCGGTGTCGGAGAGGAAGCGCCCCACCGACACCGAGCCGCCGCCGGTGTCGAGGTAGCGGGCGTTGGTGCCGATCAGCTGGACGCTCGAGACCTCCTCCTCGAGCCGGGTGACGGTCCCGCGCGTGCCCACCTGCGGCGCGATGGCGACCGCGTACCCGGCGTCGCGCTCGATCGCCTCGAGCTCCTGCCGCCCCACGTCGCGGCGGTTCCGCATCGCCCACCACTCGCCCCGCCCCTGGGCGAACCAGGCGAACTTGGAGACGTAGAGCGTGTTGGCGCCCAGGTTCGCGATCTGCGCGGTGAAGGAGGCGTTCAGCCCCTGGATGATCGCCACGATGGCGATCACCGTCATCACCCCGATGACGATGCCGAGGGTGGTGAGGAAGCTGCGCAGCCGCGCGGCCAGCATGGCGGAGAGGGCGATGCGGAAGCCCTCGGCCACCTCGGCGCCGGCGCGCACCGCGCCCTGGCGGAGCCGTCTCACCCGTGCACCGCCCGCGCGCTCCCCAGCACCGCGATCTCGGCGCCCGGGCCGTCGCCCACCACGCGGCCGTCGGAGAGCCGGATGGCGCGCGGGCAGCGCGCCGCCAGGCGCGGCTCGTGGGTGACGAGGATGATGGTGTGGCCGCGCTGGTGGAGCTCCGAGAAGAGCCGGATGATCTCCTCGCCGGTGGCCGAGTCGAGGTTGCCGGTGGGCTCGTCGGCGAGCAGGATGGAGGGCTCGCCCACCAGCGCCCGCGCGATGGCCACGCGCTGCCGCTGGCCGCCGGAGAGCTCGTTGGGCCGGTGGGTCATCCGGTTGGCGAGCCCCACCGCCGCGAGCGCCTCCTCGGCCCGCGCCCGCCGCTCCCGGCGCGGCAGGCCGCGGTAGACCAGCGGCAGCTCCACGTTCTGCAGCGCGGTGGCGCGGGGCAGGAGCTGGAAGGTCTGGAAGACGAACCCGATCTCGCGGTTGCGCAGGTCGGCCAGCTCGTCGTCGGCCAGCCCCTCCACGTCCGAGCCGTTCAGCCGGTAGACGCCGGCGGTGGGCGTGTCGAGGCAGCCGAGCAGGTTCATGAGCGTGGACTTGCCCGAGCCCGACTGGCCCACGATGGCCACCCACTCGCCGCGCTCGATGGTGAAGGACACGCCGTCCAGCGCGCGGACGGTCTCGCCGCCCACCTCGTAGTGCCGGTGCAGGTCCTCGACGACGATGAGCGCGTCGGCCACGGCTAGCCCTTCTTCTTCCCGCGACCACCCTTGGCGTTCGGCGCCTCCTCGGTGACCGCCTTCCCGTCGGCGAGCTCGCGCGAGAGGACCCGGTACGGCCCCTCCACCACCTTCTCGCCCTCCTTCAAGCCCGAGGTGATCTCGATCTCGGTCTCGCTGGCGAGGCCGGTCTCGACCGGCGCGGAGCCTGGCCACCCCGCCCTCGATCACGAACACCACCTTCCTCAGCGGATCGCGCCTCGCCTTCCTCGCGGTCCCGGGGGCGCTCTTGTCGCCGTCCGGCGCCTTCTCCGCGGGCGGGCCGCCCGCCACCTCGCGCTCGGGCCGGACCGTCACCGCCTGGATGGGCACCGCCACCGCGTCCTCGCGCGTGTCGGTCGCGATGGAGGCCTGCGTGCTCATCCCGGGCAGCGCGCCCGGGACCGTCTCGGTCAGCGCCAGCCGGACGAAGAAGGTCGTCACCTCGCCCTCGGTCCCCTGGTTCTTCACGGTGGCGTTGCGCGCCACCTCCACCACCTGCGCCCTGAACTTGCGGTCCGGGAAGGCGTCGATCTCCACCTCGGCCGGGTCCCCCTCCTTCACGTAGACCACCTCGTGCTCGCCCACCTCGATCTTCGCCTCCATGCTGGAGAGCGTGGAGATGATGAGCACCACGTCCTCGGAGAGGTCCGAGCCGCGGACGCGCTCGCCCGCCGTCTTCTGGCGCTTGGTGATGACGCCGTCGATGGGCGAGGTCAGCGTGGTGAGCGAGTAGGCGTGGCGCGCCTCGCTGAGGGCCGCCTCGGCCTGGGCCACCCGCTCCCGCGCGGACTGCATGCGGGCCTGCTCGCCGGAGAGGCTGGCCCGGGCGGTGTCCACCTCGGCGGCGCTGGCGTTGCCGGTCCTGGCGAGCCGCTCCACCCGGCCGAGCTCCTGCTCGAGCTGCGCCACCTTCACCTGCTCGAGCTGCACCTCGGCGGCGGCGCTGGCGCGGACGGCGGTCTGCTGCGCCACCTGCGCGCCGTAGCGGCGGGAGTCGATCTTGCCGAGCACCTGCCCCTTCTTCACCCGGTCGCCCTCGTGCGCGTCGAGCTCGAGCAGGTCGCCCGAGACGTTGGCCGAGAGCTTCACCTCGGTGGCGGCCTGGAGCTTGCCCGCGGCCGTGACGAGCCGGGTGATGGGCCCCCGGCGCGCGGTGACCGCCTGGATGGCGATGGGCGCCGGCGGGCGCGGGCGGAGCGCCGCGATGGTGATGCCGGCCACCGCCAGCACGAACAGCAGGGCGACGGCGCGCCGCCCCCAGCCCATGCGCACCGGCGCGAGCGGGGCCACCCTGGTCACCTCCGGCGCGGCGCGCCCCGGCTCGGGGGTGGGGGTGGGAGAGGTCCTGGGGATCGGGTTCTGCGTGGCCATCTAGAGCACTCCTCCCACCGCGCGGGCGAGGTCCGCCACCGCCACGGCGTGATCGATGCGGGACTCGAGCAGCGAGAGCTCGGCCTGCGTGAGCTTGAGCGACGCGTCGCGGACGTCGAGCTGGTTGGCGAGCCCCGCCTCCAGCCGCTCGGTCGCGAGCGCGAGGGCCTGCTGCGCGGTCCCGAGCACGTCCGAGGACAGGGTCACCTGTCGCGCCAGCGCCACCACCGCCTCGCGCGCGTCGGCGACCTCCTTCGAGACCGACTGCACCGTCCGCTCCTCGGCGGCGCGGGCCCGGTCGAGGCCGCTCGAGGCGCGCTGCATGCCGGCGAGGGTGCGCCGCCCCTCGAAGAGGTTCCAGGAGAGGACCACCTGCGCCTGCGCCTGGTAGTCGCGGGACGGGTCGGCCCACACGCCGCCGGTCCCTGCCAGCTCCGCGCCCTGCCGGCCGTAGCTCGCCTGGGCGTTCAGGCTCGGCAGGTAACCGGCCTGCGCGCTCCCCACGTTCGCCCGGGCCACGTCGACCCTGGCCGCCTCGGCCGCCACCGCCGGCCGCGCCGCGCGGGCGCGGGCCAGCAGGCCGTCGAGCGGGGGCGGCTCGCCGGCGGGCAGGCCCGGTCCATCGACCGAGGCGGGGGCCACCACCGACACGCCGCGCGGGTCGGCCCGCCCGAGCACCTGCGCGAGCGCGCTGCGTGCCTGGGCCACGCGCACCCGCTGCCCCTCCACCGCGATCCGATCGTTCTGCAGGTTGACGCGGGCGGAGAGGGTGTCGGCCTTGGGCGCGCGCCCGGCCGTGAAGAGGGCGTCGGCGCGGGCCACCAGCTCCTCCGAGCGGGCCACCGTCTTCTCGAGGACGCCGAGGCTCCGCTCCGCCTTCACGAGGTCGTAGAAGCGGCGGGTCACCTCGAAGGCGACGGTCAGGGACGCCTCGTCGTAGGCGCGCGACGAGGCGCGGGCGCCGGCGCGGGACCGCTCGATCTCCTTCCAGGCGCCCCAGTCGAAGAGGGGCTGCGAGAGCTGGAGGCCGAGGGAGTAGGCCTCGGCGTCGAAGGCGTCGCCGGTGGTCCTCACCTCCCGGGTGATGGGGTCCACGTAGGTGGAGGGGACGCTGGAGCGGGCCACGTAGCTGTGGCCGAAGGCCGAGCTGAGGTCGAGCCGGGGCAGCACGCCGGCGTAGGCGGCGGTCCGGTCGGCGTCGGAGCCGGCCAGGTCGGCCCGCGCCAGCGCCAGGTCCGCGTTGGCCCGGGCCGCCAGGGCGAGCGCCTCGTCGAGGGTGAGCGGCGCGTCGGCGCGCGCGAGGTGGGCGAGCGAGAGGAGGAGCGCGACGGCGAGCGGGCGCATGGATCAGGGGCCTCCGCGGGGACCGGAGCCCGCGCCGCCCGCGAGCGCGGCGGGGACCACCTTCAGGAGCGCGACGTAGGCGGCGAAGAGGATCAGGGTCACCCAGAGCGCCCGGGCGCGCGAGGCGCCGGACGCGCGCGCCATGCCCACCACCACCAGGGCGACCGCCCAGAGCGTGAAGAGGTCCAGGGCGGAGAGCGCGGCCGCGAGCGGCGGGGGGGCGCCGGCGGGGAGGAGCGCCGCGAGGCTCGACGGCACGAGGCGCGGCACGTCCTCCGGCGCGACCGGCGCGTGCGCGACCGCCGGCGGGATGGCGAGGAGCTTCCCGAGCCAGACCGGCAGCATGGCGTGGGCCGTCACGGCCAGCGTCGGCTTGAAGTCGGGCCGCGTGGCGGCCAGGCGGAAGCCGGCGAACAGGGCGCCCGCCGCCGCGACCGCCAGCGCCGAGGGGAACAGCGCCGCGCCGGCCCAGCCGGCGATCTGGCCGAGCTTCCGGGCGGTGACCGCCGCCTCGGCGAGCTCGCCCTCGGTCTTCACCTCGCCTCCGGGCTTGCCTCCCTGGGCGAGCGCCGCGGCGCCGAAGTCGGTCCGGGGCAGCACCACCGCGGCGGTGAGCAGCGAGGCGGCGGTGGCGAGCGCGAGCGCGAGGCCGGCGCGGCGGCGCTCGGTCACGCGCCCGAAGCCGTGGTCGGGGGCGGCGAGCGCGTGCACCAGCACGGAGCCATCGGTGGCGATCTCGGAGGTGTTCATGGGCGTCGATGCTGGCCACCTACGGCGCCCGGGGCGCGGTATTTCACGCCGGGCCCTCGGTCGTGTCCAACAACAGGGCGGCGGGACAGGTAATCCCGTTTCGGTCGCGGTGCCTCGATGCGTCCGCGACCCTAATGGGGGATTTGAATGAGAACTCTCCTCGCCTCTCCGGAGGGTGGACCGGGCGCGTCGATGGCGCGTCGGTGTTCGCGCGCTCCTACCGCGTACGGACGAACGAGGGCACGTGAGCACTTCCGCTCCCGCTCGCCTTGGGGTAGAAACCCGCCACCGGCAGCCAGTCCCTGCCGAAACGGCGTCTCCGGCCGCCGGGCACTTGGCCCGCTCCGGACGCGGGGGCAGGAACCTACGCGCCGCCCTTTTCGCGGCACCGCCCAGAGGTGCACATGAGAATCGGATTCTCGTCTCAAGCCCCTGCACAAAGGGGACAAGCTGGCCGTCCTGATGCCGGGCATGGGGGCGGTCGCCACCACTGCCATCGCCGGGGTGCATGCGGTCAAGAAGAAGCTCGCCGCCCCGGTGGGCAGCCTCACCCAGCTCGGTCACCTGATCGAGGAGGGTGGCGGCCATGGCCCGCTGCTCCGCGAGGCGCTGCCGCTCGCGTCCTTCGACGACCTGGTCTTCGGCGGTTGGGACCCCATCCCCGACGACGTCTACGCCGCCGCGCTCCGGGCCCGGGTGCTGGAGCGCCGCCACCTCGACCCCATCAAGGCCGAGCTCGAGGCCATCCGGCCCATGCCGGCCGTGTTCGACACCGAGTGGGTCCGCCGGCTCGACGGTCCGAACGTGAAGAAGGGCTCGCTCCGCGAGAAGGCCGAGGCGCTCCAGGACGACATCCGCGGCTTCCTCGAGAAGAACCGCTGCGCCCGCGGCGTGATGGTGTGGACCGGCTCCACCGAGGTCTACGCGGAGATCGGCCCCGCGCACCAGACGCTGAAGGCGTTCGAGGCCGCGCTCGACCGGAACGATCCGACCATCGCCCCGTCGATGATCTACGCCTACGCCGCGCTCAAGACCGGCCTGCCCTTCATGAACGGCGCGCCGAACCTCTCGCAGGACGTCCCGGCCCTCCGGGAGCTGGCCGAGCGCGAGGGCGTGGTCACCGGCGGCAAGGACTTCAAGACCGGCCAGACGCTGATGAAGACCACCATCGCCCCCATGCTGCACGCGCGGCTCCTGGGGCTCGACGGCTGGTTCTCCACCAACATCCTCGGCAACCGCGACGGCGAGGTGCTCGACGACGCGGCCTCCTTCAAGACGAAGGAGGTCTCGAAGCTCGGCGTGCTCGACTCGATCCTCTCGCCCCGCCAGCACCCCGAGCTCTACGGCGAGATCGACCACAAGGTCACGATCCACTACTACCCGCCCCGCGGCGACAACAAGGAAGGCTGGGACGCGATCGACATCTTCGGGTGGCTCGGCTACCCGATGGAGATCAAGGTCAACTTCCAGTGCCGGGACTCGATCCTGGCGGCGCCCATCGCGATGGACCTGGCGCTGCTCTCCGACCTGGCGCAGCGCGCCGGGGAGAAGGGGCCGCAGGAGTGGCTCTCCTTCTTCTTCAAGAGCCCGGTGACCGCGAACGGCAACCCCGTCCACGACCTGTTCCAGCAGCAGACCAACCTGCACGCGCAGCTTCGACGCTACGCCGAGGCGGCGCAGGCGGCCAAGGCGCAGGCCGCGGTCGGCTAGGGCATGCCCTCGGGCGCCCGGCTGGCCATCGTCCTGCTGCTCGCCACCGCGGCGCTGACCGCGGCGGCCTTCGCCGTGGTCCGCCCGCCGGTGCCGCCCCGCATGAAGTCCTACCGCGGGCCGATCCACTGGCTGGGGCGCTGGGCCTACTGGGTGACCCAGCCCCTGCTCCGCGCCATCGCCGCGCTGGGGCTGACCGCCAACGGCGTCTCCGCCATCGGCGCCGGCGTGAGCGTCCTGGCCGGCGTCGCGGCCGGGCTCGGCGAGTGGGGCTGGGCCGGGTTCCTCCTGGTGATGGGCTCGTGGTGCGACCTCATCGACGGCGAGGTGGCGCGCACCACCGGCACCCAGTCCACCGCCGGCGCCTTCCTCGACTCGAACCTCGATCGGCTCTCCGAGATGGCGCTCCTCGGCGGGCTGGCCGCGTCGCTCCCCGACCGCTCCGGCGTGCTCTGGGCGGTGGCGGCGCTGTCCACCTCGCTCTGGGTCTCCTACGCCAGGGCGCGCGGCGAGGGGCTCGGCGTCGCCTGCCCGACCTTCGGGCTCGAGCGCCCGCACCGCGCGGTCCTGCTCATGTTCGCGCTCCTCGTCGCGGCCTTCCTGCCGGAGAACGCGGCGGCCGCGCTGCTCGAGGCGGTCTGCGCCGCCATCGCGGTGGGCGCGGGGCTGACCGCCCTGGGGCGGCTGCTCGTGATCCACCGGATGCTGCGCGAGGCGCCCGCCACGGTGGCGCGGGCGCCCCGGGCGCCGCCGACGGGGACCGCCTGAGGCCGCGCCGTGCGCGTCTGCATCGTCTCCCCGTACGACCTCTCGCACGAAGGCGGGGTGAGCCGGCACGCCCGCAGCCTGGCCGCCGCGCTCGCCTCGCAGGGGGTCGAGGCGCGGGTGGTGGGGCCCGCCAGCGGCGCGGTGCCGCCGGACTGCGACGGGCTCGGCGGCCTCGGCGACGTGGTCCCGGTGCGGGCCAACGGCTCCACCGCGCGGATCGGCCTCCTCGTCCCGGCCCGGGCCACCCGCGAGTACCTGGCCGCCAACCGGTTCGACCTCGTGCACGTGCACGAGCCCATCGTCCCGGGTCCGGGACGCCACGCGCTCCGCTTCGCGGACGTGCCGGTGGTGGCCACCTTCCACTGCAACGCCGAGCACGAGCTCGGGCTGCAGAAGGTGCTCCGGCGGATGGCGTCGGCCGGGCTCTCGCGCATCGACATGGGCATCGCCGTGTCGCGCCAGGCGAAGCGGTTCTCGCGCACCATCTACCGCGGCCGCACCGCGGTCATCCCGAACGGCGTCGATCTCTCCCGCTTCGAGGGGGAGCTCGGCGCGCGCAGGCCGCCGTCCGACCGCACGGACGGGCCGCTGCGGAGTCCTCTTCGTGGGCCGCTTCGGCGAGCCGCGCAAGGGGCTCTCGGTGCTGATGGACGCGGTCGCGCTCCTGCGGAGCCAGGGGCGCGCGACGGTGGTCGACGTGGTCGGGGCCGGGCCGGCGGAGCGGCTCGCCGCGAGGGCCGCGCGGCTGGGGGTGCGCTTCCTCGGGCGGCTCTCCGACGCCGAGCTGGCCCGCTGCTACCGCGAGAGCGACGTCTTCTGCGCGCCGTCGCTCGGGGGCGAGAGCTTCGGGATGGTGCTGGTCGAGGCGATGGCGGCGGGCTGCCCGGTGATCGCGAGCGACATCCCCGGCTACGCCGAGGCGGCGCGCGGGGCGGCGCTGCTCGCCCCGCCGGGCGATCCGGGCGCGCTGGCGGTGGCCCTCTGGCGCGCCGGGCGCGATCCGCTGATGCGCGAGCGGCTGTCCGCGCGCGGCCGGTCCCGCGCCGCGGCGCTGTGCTGGTCGCGGGTGGCCGGGCGCGTGCTCCACATCTACCGGGTCGCCGCCGCGGGCGGGCGCCCGCTCGAGCTCCCCGCCCGCCCGCTCCCGGTCCGCGCCGGCAGCGCGGGGTGAGCGCGGCCGACCGATGACCGACGCCTTCCCTCGCACCTGGCGGCAGACGGCCCTCATCATGCCGTTCGCCCAGTCGCTCAAGCGCTACTACCGGGCGCGCGCGCACGGGCTCGAGCAGATCCCGCCGGACCTCCCGGTGGTCTACGTCGCGAAGCACCCGCGCACCTGGCTCTACCTCGAGACCATGGTGTTCGGGATGTTCGCGTTCTGGGACGCGCCGGACCGCATCCCCATCCGCGTGATGGAGAAGAAGGCCACCTCGGTGCACCGGCTGCCGCTGGTCGGCTGGGTGCGCGCCAACATCGGGTGCATCGAGGCGACCGAGGAGGCCGGGCTCGCGGCGCTCCGGCGGGGCGAGTCGGTCCTGGTCTTCCCCGGCGGCGCGCGGGAGCTCTACGGCGCGCCGGACGTGATCGACTGGAAGGGCCGGCGCGGGTTCGCGCGGATCGCCGCCGCGGCCGGGGCGCCGGTGGTCCCGCTCGCCTGGGCCGGGGCCGACCAGCAGCACCCCGTCCGGCTCCGGCTCGGCAAGCGGGGCTCGCTGTGGCTCCCGCCCGTCCCGCTCCCGGTCCCGCTCGACTTCTGGTTCGGCGCGCCGATCCCCCCGCCGCCGGCCGGGGACGCCGACGCGATCGGCGAGCTCGGCGTCCGGGCGGAGCGAGAGGTGAAGGCGCTCCTCGCGCGCGCGGCCGCCGCGCGGCGGCCGGTCTGGAGCCTCCGTTGAGCCCGCGCCATGGGTCCGACGCCGCCCGGATCGCCCCGCTCGATCCGTCGCGCTGGTACTACCGGTCCTGGTCGCCGTACATGCTCCTCGCCGAGGGGCTCACGCGCTATCACCGCACCCGCGTCGAGGGCACGCCCCCGCGCGGCCCGTGCATCTACGTCGCGCTGCACGGCGCCGGCTATCTGGTCCTGGACCTCGTGATCGCCGGGTACCACATCGGCTGGCGCGATCACGTCCGGGGTGGGACCGAGCGGCGCCCGCTCCGGATCGTCGCCGCGCAGAGCCAGATCGAGCGGTTCCTCCCCGGGTTGCCGAGGGTGAAGGCGCACTTCGGCATGATCGACCCGTCGGAGGAGAGCTGCCTCGCCGCGCTCCGGGCGGGGGAGCAGCTGCTCGTCACCCCGGGCGGAATGCGCGAGGCGCAGCCGGCGCGCGACTTCTACCG
>CAVTDL010000015.1:0-74109 GCA_963733485.1 uncultured delta proteobacterium
GGATCCCGGCCGACGATCTTGGCGGTGAACTCCCGGCCGTCCGAGAGTCGCACGCGGATGTCGGTGGCGTCCTTCACCACGTGGTTGTTGGTGAGGATGAAGCCCTGGGCGTTCAGCACGAACCCGGAGCCGAGCGACGAGCCCTTGAACTCCTGCGGCATCTCCGGGGCGGGCCGGCCGAAGTAGCGCTCGAAGAACTCGTCGAAGCCCTCGTCCGGCATGCCGTGCGGGTTCTGGCCGCGCGGACCCCGCTGGATGGCCGGGTGCTTGGACACGGTGGTGGTCGAGATGTTCACGACCGCCGGCCGCAGCTTGTCGATGAGCGGCGCGAGCGAGGCCTGCACGGGGACGTTCGACTCGGCCGGCGCCGGGGCCGTGCTCGCAGCCTCCCGGAAGAGCTGCTGCTGGGAGCCCGGGCTGGCGGCCTTGGGCGCCTCGGTGGCGGCCCGGCCGTCCCGCGAGCAGGCGAGGATGGCGAGCGCGGCCGCCGAGACCGCGAAGAAGCGAGTGATGAGACGCATGTCCCCTCTCCTGGGGTGAGGCGTGATGAGACGGTCAGTCACGAACATGAAGGACGCTCGGGCGGGGATTCTATTCCCCGCCGTCGGCCCCGGCCCACGCCGACGAGGGCTGAGGCGTCACGCCCGAGCGATGCGGCCGACCCGGACCCGCGCGGGGCGCAGGACCCGGTCGCCGATCCGGTAGCCGGGGCGGATCTCCTGGAGCACCATGCCGTCCTGCGCGACGTCGCCGATGGGGATGGTGTCCACCGCCTCCGCCACGTGCGGATCGAAGGGAAAACCGACCACCGGGATCCGCTGCGCGCCCACCGCGGCGATGCGCCGGTGCAGCACGCCGAGCGACAGGCGCACCCCCTCCACCAGGCTGCGCAGCTCGCCCTGCACGTCCTCGCCCACGGCGGAGAGCGCGCGCTCGAGATCGTCGGCGGCCTCGAGCAGCGTCTGCGCCACCTCGGTCCGCTCCGCCTCGATCACCCGCTGGCGCTCCCGCTCCAGCCGCTGCCGGAAGGCCTTGTTGTCCTCCACCAGGGCGGAGTAGGCGCGGGTCAGCTCGTCGATGCGCCCGGCCTGGGCGGCGAGCCTCTCGTCCCGGTCGTCGAGCGCGTACGCGGGCGGGCCCGCGCCCGCCCCGGCGTCCTCCGGTGCGTCGTCGACGGGGGCTCCGTCCGGCCGGAACCGGCGGCGGTCCACCACCTTCACCTGATCCTCCGCCTCCTGGGCGGCGGGCCGGCGTTCATCGGGCATCCAGGCACCTCCGCGCGGAACGTAACCAGCCGGAGGGGCGTGTCAACGCGCCCGACGCCTCAGGGGGGCGGCGGCTCGCCGGGCAGCGCGTCCACCGCGGCGCCGCGCTCGTCGCGGATCTGCACCCCCGCGGCGCGCAGGCTGTAGAACAGGAGCCACCGCTCGGCGGGGGAGAGGCTGCCGGGCGGCATGGAGCGATCGATCTCGGTGACGGTCAGGTGGCCGCGCCGGATCCCGAGCTGGAAGAGCGCCTTGCGCGCCTCGTGGCTCTCGCTCCCGTGCCTCACATGTCGCCCTCTCCGTCCGCGGTCCTGGCCCGCGCCTGGGGGACCGACCACGCCCCGCCCTCGGAGACCGCCACCGGCCGGTTCGGGCTCTCCGGGGGCGCCTCGGCATGACCGCGGCCCTCGATCGTTCCGGGCCGCACCACCTTCGGCCCCCACAGCCGCGCGATCTCCTCCTCCTCGATCACCTCGGTGGTGAGGAGGCGGGCCGCCATGGCGTCCAGCTTTTCGCGGTGGGCCCGGACCAGCTCGCGGGCCCGGTCCTGCGCCTCGACCACCAGCGCCCGGACCTCGCGATCGACCGCGAGGGCGGTCTGATCGGAGTAGACCCGCGTCTCGAGCCCCTTCACGCCGAGGAAGGTCGGGCCGCCCTGGTCCCCGAGCGACACCGGGCCGAGCGCGGCGCTCATGCCGTAGTCGCGGACCATCATCCGGGCGATCTCGGTGGCCTGCTGGATGTCGTTCGAGGCGCCGGTGGAGGGCTCGCCGAACACCTCCTCCTCGGCCACGCGGCCGCCCATCAGCCCCGCCATCTTGTCCCGCAGCTCGCTCAGGGTGAGCAGGTAGCGGTCCTCGAGGGGCAGCTGGAGCGTGTAGCCCAGCGCCCCCAGGCCGCGCGGGATGATCGACACCTTGGTGACCCGGTCGGCGTAGGGGAGCATCCAGCCGACGAGCGCGTGGCCCGACTCGTGGAAGGCGACGATCTCCTTCTCGCGCTCGTTCATGCGGCGGTTCTTCTTCTCCAGCCCCGCCACCACGCGCTCGATGGCCTCCTCGAAGTCGGCGCGGGTGACGTGGTTCTTGTTGCGGCGCGCCGCCAGCAGCGCCGCCTCGTTCACCACGTTGGCGAGGTCCGCCCCCGCGAAGCCGGGGGTGCGCGCCGCGACGGCCCGGAGGTCCACGTCCGGCCCGAGCTTCACGTTGCGCGCGTGGATCTCCAGGATCCGCTCGCGGCCGCGCTTGTCCGGGCGGTCCACCAGCACCTGCCGGTCGAAGCGGCCCGGGCGCATCAGCGCGGGGTCGAGGATCTCCGGCCGGTTGGTGGCGGCCATGATGATGAGGCCGGCCCGGGCGTCGAAGCCGTCCATCTCGGCGAGCAGCTGGTTCAGCGTCTGCTCGCGCTCGTCGTGGCCGCCCATCATGCCCGCGTTGCCGCGTCTTGCCGATGGCGTCCAGCTCGTCGATGAAGACGATGCAGGGCGCCTTCTGGGTGGCCTGCGCGAAGAGGTCTCGCACGCGCGCGGCGCCCACGCCCACGAACATCTCCACGAACTCGGAGCCGGAGAGGGAGAAGAACGGCACCCCCGCCTCGCCCGCCATGGCGCGCGCGAGCAGCGTCTTGCCGGTGCCGGGCGGGCCCACCAGCAGCACGCCCTTGGGGATGCGGCCGCCCAGGCGCCGGAACTTCTCCGGCGTCTTCAGGAACTCGACGATCTCCTGCAGCTCCTCCACCGCCTCGTCGATGCCGGCCACGTCCTGGAAGGTCACGCCGGTGTCCGGCTCCATGTGGATCCGGGCGCGCGACTTGCCGAAGCTCATCACGCCGGGCGGACCCTGGCCCATGCCGCCCGACATGCGCCGCATCACCCAGGCCCAG
This sequence comes from uncultured delta proteobacterium, assembly GCA_963733485.1. Lineage (GTDB taxonomy): Bacteria > Myxococcota > Myxococcia > Myxococcales > Anaeromyxobacteraceae > Anaeromyxobacter. The sequence goes on from CAVTDL010000015.1 coordinate 3,147, forward strand.
AAGATCAGGCCGATGGCGATGGGCGCGATCCAGATCCAGAACAGGTCGCCCATCCCGCCCCCCGACACCGCGTCGTACGGGACCTTGGCAGCCTCGATCTCCTTCACGAGATCGTCGCCGCCGCCCGGGACGCGGGTCGCGACGTAGGGCAACGCCTGCCCTCCCCGATCGCCGTCGCCTTGCCCCTGCCCCTTCGCCGCGGCGGCGCCGTCCACCGGCTTCGGCAGACCGCGCACCCAGTCCGGACCGATCACCACGCGCTCGAAGGCGCCCTGGCGGACCATCTCCTTGAACTGGGAGTATGGAAGGCGCCGGACGCCGACGTCCTGGAAAGCGCGGAACAGGAAGATCGCTAGGGCGATGAGGACCAGCCACGCCGCCGGCGAGGCCAGCGGCAAGCGCGACGAGGGCCCTGGACGCGCCCCCCGCTCCCCGCGCTGTGACTTCCGCTCGTCCGCGGCCACCGAACCTCCTGACCCCTTGGCAGGCAATGTGCGCACGGCCCCGGGTCGAGCAATCCGATCAGGCCCATGAGGCCCCGGCAGGACGGCCGGACAGGAGCCGACGAGGGAGCGACCCGGGCGAACGCAGCCCACCGGGCGGGCGCCGGCTACGGCCTACAGATCGAGCAGCTTGGCGATGCTCTTCTCGTCGGCCGGCGGGAACTCGTACGTATCGAGCTCGTCGGGCCGGACCCAGCGGTGGTCGTGGACGCGGATGTGCTGGATGGGCCCGCGCGTCAGCCGGCACCGGTAGACGCAGAAGTCGATGTCGTAGGCCTCGTACGCGTGCTCGACGTGGATGCAGCGATCCCCCACCTCGACCGCGATCGCCATCTCCTCGGCCAGCTCGCGCGCCAGCGCGCGCTGATCGGTCTCCCCCGGCTCGACGCGGCCACCAGGGAACTCCCACAGCAGCGCGAGCGACGCGGTGGGTGGGCGCTGGGTGATCAGGTAGCGCCCGTCCTGCTCGATCATCGCACCCACCACCCGGATCTTCCGGCGCATCGCTCCACTCTCCGTGGCCTGGCTGTCCCTGGCGCCGCCGAAATCGCACGGCCGCGCTCCATGGGATTGTAGAATCGGCGTGTCATGGCGTCCATCCGCTTCCTCGGCGCGGCCGGCACCGTCACCGGATCGCGCTTCCTGGTGGAGACCGGCTCGGTGCGGGTCCTGGTCGACGCCGGCCTCTTCCAGGGCCCGAAGGAGCTCCGGCTCCGGAACCGCGCTCCCTGGCCGGTCCCCCCCGCCTCCGTCGCCGCGGTGGTGCTGACGCACGCCCACATCGACCACGCCGGCGCGCTCCCGCTCCTCGGGCGCCAGGGCTTCCGTGGGAGCGTGCACTGCACCCCCGCGACGCGCGACCTGGCCGGGCTGCTCCTTCCGGACTCCGGACGGCTGCACGAGGAAGAGGCCCGCTACGCCAACCGGGTCGGCTACTCGAAGCACGCCCCCAACGCGGCGCCGCTCTACACCGAGGATGACGCCCTCGCCGTGCTGCCCCGGCTCTCGCCCCTCTCCTACGGCCAGCAGCGCCGGATCGCGCCGGGCGTCTCCATCCGATTCCACCGCGCCGGGCACATCCTCGGCAGCGCGCTGGTCGAGATGACGGTGGCCGGGAGCCGCCCCCTCCGGCTGCTCTTCAGCGGCGACCTCGGCCGCTACGGAGCGCCCATCCTGCCCGATCCCGAGCCCGGCGTGACCGCCGACGCGCTGATCCTCGAGAGCACCTATTCGGGGAAGCGGCACGCCACCGACGTCCCCGGCCTCCAGCTGGCGGCCGAGGTCCAGAACGTGATCCGCACCGGGGGCGCCCTGCTCATCCCGGCCTTCGCGGTGGGCCGGACCCAGGAGGTCCTCTTCACCCTGCGCGAGCTCGAGGGGCGCGGCGAGATCCCGGCGATCCCCGTGTTCGTGGACTCGCCCATGGCGGTGGACGCGACGCCCATGTACCTCTCTCACCGCGAGGACCACGACGAGGAGATGGTCCGGCGGATCACCGCCGGCGAGGAGCCGCTCCGCCCGAAGCGCCTCACCTTCTGCCGGAGCCCCGAGCAGTCGAAGCGGATCAACGACGTCGAGGGGCCGTGCGTGATCCTCTCCGCCTCCGGGATGGCGACCGGCGGGCGCGTGCTCCACCACCTGAAGCGCCGCCTCCCCGATCCGCGCACCACGGTGCTCCTGGTCGGCTACCAGGCGGCGGGCACCCGCGGCTGGTCGCTCCAGAGCGGCGCCGCCACGCTCCGCATCCACGGCGAGGACGTGCCGGTGAAGGCCCGCGTCGCCAGCCTGACCGGCTTCTCCGCGCACGCCGACGAGGCCGAGATCGCCCGGTGGCTCGCGAGCTTCCCGGCGCAGCCCAGCCGCACCTTCCTGGTCCACGGCGAGCCGGCGGCGCTCGCGGCGGCCAGCGCGCGCATGGAGGCCCTCGGGTGGCGCTCGGACGTCCCGCGCCACCTGGAGGAGTTCGCGCTGTGACCGCGATGGGCGCCCGCACCGCGCTGGTGCTCTCCGGCGGCGGCGCCCGCGGCGCCTACGAGGCGGGCGTGATCCAGTGGATCCGCGAGGAGCTGCCTTCCGCGCTCGGCTACCAGCCACGCCTCGACATCCTGAGCGGCACCAGCATCGGCGCCGTCAACGCGTGCTTCCTCGCCTCCACCGCCGACGATCCCGCCGCGCAGGGGGCCGCCCTCGCCGACGTCTGGCGCGGCCTCCGCCTGGAGGAGGTATTCCACTGGAGCGCGCTCCGCCTCGCCGGGCTCCCGGCATACGCCTGGCGGCAGCTCCGCGCGACGCGGCTGCGGCACGTCACCTGGCGCCTCTCCGACTTCCTCTACCCGGAGGCCCTGGCCCGGGTGATCCACGAGCGGATCGACTGGGACCGCCTCCGCCGCAACGTCCGCGAGGGTCACCTCGACGCGCTGACGGTGTCGGCGACCGACCTCGGGACCGGGCGCGCGGTGGTGTTCGTGCAGAGCAACGGCGATCTGCCGGCCTGGAGCCGGGACCCGATGATCGAGGTACGGGCGAGGGAGATCGGCCCCGAGCACGCGCTGGCCTCCGGCGCCATCCCGCTGCTGTTCCGGCCGGTCGCGATCGAGGACTCCTGGTTCACCGACGGCGGGGTCCGCCAGAACACCCCGCTGTCGCCCGCCATCCGGCTGGGCGCCGATCGGGTCCTCGTGATCGGCCTCCGGCACGAGGGCCGGGCGGCCCGCGCGCCCCGGCTCCACCCGTCCGAGGCGCCCACCACCGCCGCCCAGCTCGGGCGGCTGCTGAACGCCTTGCTGCTCGACCACACCGACTACGACCTCGACCGCCTGCGGCGCCTGAACGCGCTCATCGAGGGCGGCGAGCAGGCGTTCGGCCCGGGCTTCGCCGAGCGGCTGGCCGCGCTCTCTGCGCGGGAGATGGGCGCGCCGCTGCGGCGCGTGCGCGACCTGGTCATCCGGCCCTCGCAGGACATCGGCGTCATCGCCCGCGACCACGCCGAGCGGCGCGTGCGGCGACTCCGCCCCGGGACCCTGGCGGCGCGCCTGCTGCGACGGGCGGCCGCCGACGCCGAGGCCGCCGCGGACGGCGCCGCCGACCTCGCGAGCTACCTGCTCTTCGACGGCGAGTTCGCCGAGGACCTGATCGCGCTGGGCTTCGAGGACGCGCGACGGGCCGAGGCCGCCCTGGTGGAGTTCTTCGGCGCGGCGCCGGCGCAGTCGCTCACCCGGAGCGCCTGAGGTGGCGCGCCCGGTGATCCTCGACGGCGCCATGGGGACCGCCCTGCTCGACCGCGGGCTCCCGGCGGGCGCGCTCCCCGAGGAGTGGCTCCTCGCCCGTCCCGAGGAGATCGCGGCCGTCCACGCGTCGCACGCCGCGGCCGGCGCCGGGGTGCTCCTCACCTGCACCTTCAACCTCGCCGCGCCGCGCCTCGACGCACGCCTCCCCACGGACGGGCGTCTGCGGCTGGCGGCCTCGGCGGTGCGCCTCGCCCGCGCCGCCGGGGCGCGCCCGCGCGTGGCCGGCAACCTCGGGCCGAGCGGCCTGTGCGGCCCCGGGCTGCCGGCGCCGGACACGACCGAGCTCCGGCTGCGCTACGCCAGCGCCGCGGCGGCGCTCGCGGCGGCCGGGGTGGACCTGCTCTGGATCGAGAGCCAGTGGGACCTCGCCGAGGCGCGCCTCGCGCTCGCGGCGGCGCGGCGGACCGGGCTGCCCGTGGCCGTCACCTTCACGCTCGCCGAGGTGGATAGGCGGCTGCGGGCGCCCGACGGGACCCCCGCCGAGGCGCTCCTCGCGGCCGTGGAGGCGGACGGCGCCGCCGCCGCCGGGGTGAACTGCGTCGCGCCAGGCGCCGCGCTGGCGGACCTCGCGGCGTGGGCGCGGGGCGCGCTCGGCGTGCCCTTCGTCGCGAAGCCGAGCCCCGGGCTGCCGGGGGCGGTGCTCGCGCCGGCGGCCTTCGCCGAGGCGCTCCGCCCGGCGCTCCTCGCCGGGCGTGGCCGGCGTCGGCGGCTGCTGCGGGGCCACGGCCGACCACCTGCGGGCGCTCGCCGACCTGAACGTGCCGTGAGCGATCTCGGCCGGCGGCGGATCAGGCCGGCGCCGCGCTGCGCGGGTACGAGCCGAGGAGGTGGAGCTCGTGGACGCAGCGCCGGACGCCGGCCAGCGCGTCGGCGCCGGCCGGGTCGGCCCGGTGCCCCTCGAAGTCGAGGAAGAAGACGTAGTGGCCCATGGTCAGCTTGGTGGGGCGGCTCTCGATCTTCGACAGGTTGATGCCGCGGCTGGCGAACTCGCCCAGCACCTCGTGCAGCCCGCCCGGGCGGTCGCGATCGAGCGTGAAGGCGATGCTGGTCCGGTCGCTCCCGGTCGGCGCCGCGTCCTCCCGGGCGAGCAGCACGAACCGCGTGACGTTCTCGTCCGAGTCCTGGATGTCCCGCGCGATCACCTCGAGCCCGTAGCGCTCCGCCGCGGCGGCCGAGCCGATCGCGGCGGTGCCGGGCTCGCCGGCCGCCACCTTGCGGGCGGCCTCGGCGGTGGAGTGGGTCGCCTCGAGCGCGGCGCCCCCCAGCCGGTCGCGCAGGAACCGGCCGCACTGCCCGAACGGCTGCGGGTGCGAGAGGACGCGCCGGACGTCCTCGAGCCGCGTCCCGGGGAGCGCGAGCAGCTGCTGCCGGACCGGAAGCAGGAGCTCGCCACGGATCAGCGCGCCCGGCCGGTGGACGAGCAGGTCGAGGACGGTGCTCACCGCGCCCTCGATCGAGTTCTCGATGGGGAGCAGCGCCGCGTCCACCTCGCGGCGCTGCAGCGCCTCGTACGCCTCCGGGAAGGTGGGGTACGGGACCCCCTCCGCCCCCCGGACGGCTTCACACCGGGACACTGCCTCCTCGCTGAAGGTCCCCGGGGGCCCGAGGTATGCGACGCGCATCTCTTCCTCTCCTTATGGCGCTCGCGCCGCCGTGCCAGGCGGCGGCGCGCCCGGAACGCTCCGGGCCTCGAGCTCTTCGAGCAGCGCCGGGAGCGCCGCGATGTCCTCGAGCAGGTAATCCGGCCGTGCCGCCTCGAGGACCTCCCGTGTGCAGGCGCCCCACAGGGCCGCCACCGTGCGAACCCCCGCGCCCCGCCCCGCAGCCAGATCGTGGGGTGAGTCGCCAATCATGATGCCCTCGGACGGCGAGCGCCCCAGCCGCGCGAGCGCGAGCAGCACCGGCTCGGGGTCCGGCTTCGCCCGGGTGCAGCTGTCCGCACCGATCACCGCGCCCATGAGGGCGTCGAGCCGCGTCAGGCGGAGCGTCCGGTGCGCCCCCTCCTCGACCTTGGCGGTGACGACCGCCAGGGGGTGTCCCCGCCCCGCGAGCGCCGTCACGGTCTCCAGGGCGCCGGGGAAGCAGCGGGTCCAGCGGTCGTGCTCCGCCAGCCAGAAGGTGCGGTAGCGGGAGAGGAGGTCGTCGACGTGCGCCGGGTGAGAGGCGAACGACTCGAGCTGCGCCCGCAGCGGCGTCCCGATGCCGGCGATCCACTCGGCGTCGGTGGGGCAGCAGGGGTAGCCCTGGAAGGCGTGGCGTACGGCGGCGAGGATGAACGGGACGGTGTCCACCAGGGTCCCGTCCAGATCGAAGAGGATCGCCAGGCGGCGGTCGAATGGCACGAACCGGATGATAGTGAAAAATCCGGCTCGCCACCCCGGAGATCGTGCGTAGCTTCGGATCGTATGACGGGTGCGACGCTCGTCCGGCGTGAGTCCGGCGGCCTGGTGTTCCTGAGCGTGTACGGGGCGTTCGATGGGGCCTCCGCCTGGGCGCTCCGGATCGCGATGACCGAGTCGGAGGCCACCGAGTTCATCATCGACCTCACCTACGTCGAGGAGGCGTGCGAGTTCGCGGCCTGCATCCTGGCCAACTGGGTCCGCGAGCACCGGCGCGAGCGGAGGGTCCGCGTGGTACCGGGCGAGCCTGAGCAGGCCCGGCTCCTCGCGAGCTACGGCCTCGAGCTGGCCGACGAGGGGGCCCTCCTCCAGACGGCTCCCTCCCTCGAGGAGGCGGTGGACCGGTCGAGTCCCTCCGCAGGGTCCGGGCAGACGGGGCCAGGCGTCGAGGGGCACGGTGCAGGTCAGGCCTCCTGCCCCTAATAACGTGGGCTGTGATGTCCTACCGGACCCCGACGGCTCGACTCCGGCGCCGTCCATCGCCGACGTGATCGCGACCCGCCGCGACGAGATCTTGCGGGCGTTCGCCGAGCGGGCCCGCCGGGACCTTCGAGAGGGGCTCTCGCCCTCCGACGCTGATCGACTCGCTCCCGAGCATGCTCGACGCCCTGGTGGAGCTGCTGCGCGCCAGGCCGCGCGGGCGCGCTCCCGGGGAGGCACCCCGCGTGGTCGCCATCGCGTGGGCGCATGGCGCCGAGCGCGCCACCACGAACGTCGACGCCGTCCAGCTGATCTGGGAGTACGGCGTCCTCCGCGACGCGATCCTCGACGAGGTGGAGCGGGCCGGCGCGATGGTGACGGTCCGCGAGGTGCGGATCCTCACCGACGTGATGACCACCGGCATCGCGGAGTCGGTCCGGAAGTTCACCGCCGACCGCGAGGAGTCGCTCCGGCAGCTCCACTCCTTCGAGCAGCAGCTCGTCGGCATCGTCTCGCACGATCTCCGGAACCCGCTCAACGTGGTGCTGCTCGGCGCCTCCTCCCTGCTCGCGCACGACGACCTGTCCGAGAAGGACCGGAAGGCCGTCGCCAGGATCCGCTCCGCCGCCGAGCGGGCCACCCGGCTCATCCGCGATCTCCTGGACCTGACGCGGGCGCGGCTCGGCGAGGAGATGCCGCTCCGGTTCCGCGAGACCGATCTCGAGGTCATGGCTCGCCAGGTGATCGAGGAGACCCGCGCCCTCTTCCCCGGCCGCGAGATCCGCCTCGAGATCGCGGGGCCGTGCGGGGGCCGGTGGGACCCGGACCGCGTGGCTCAGGTCATCGAGAACCTGGTCAACAACGCGCTGAAGTATGGACGCGCCGGGACGCCGGTCACGGTGCGGCTCACGCCCAGGGATCACGAGATCCAGCTCTGCGTCCACAACCTCGGCGAGCCCATCCCCGAGGCCGCCCTGGCCACCATCTTCGAGCCGGGCGGCCGGGCCGTGAGCGACAATCCGACCGGGCGCAGCGTGGGGCTCGGCCTGTTCATCGTCGACCGCATCGCCGCTGCCCACGGCGGGCGCGTGGAGGTCTCCTCGTCCGCAGACGAGGGGACCACCTTCACGGTCCACCTGCCCCGCGACGTGAGCGGCTAGAAGGCGAACCCCACGCCGAGGCGGAGCAGGCCCGAGCCGGCCTCGGCCCGGAGCGCCAGGCTCTGCAGGCGGTACATGACGCCGATGGCGCCCTGGATGAAGAAGCCGTCGAAGTCGTGCCGCCTGTAGCCGTAGCAATCGTCCCACCCGTCGTACGAGCCGACCCAGAAGCCGAGGTCCAGCTTCGGATAGAGCGCGAAGCGCGGGGTGAACCAGAGGTTCCAGGTGGCGCCCACCACCGGCAGGAAGCCGTTCCAGTCGTAGTCCACGTAGTACGGGTACGGACCGATGCGATCGTTGTAGTGGAGGAAGTCGGCGCCGAACTCGAGCGTGAACTCGTCGCGGATGCTGGAGCCCTGGAGGATGCCCTGGGGGGCGATGGGGAGCATGTAGCGCACGCCCACGCCGACGCCGTCGATGGGCCCCGGGTCGAACACGCCCCAGACGGAGAGGACGTTGCTGCCGCGGCCGGGCGCGCGCGCCTGGGCGGCGGCCGGATCCGCGTGGAGTGCTGCGGCGGTCACGACGAGTGCAAGCAGTGAACGACGGATCACGGTGACTCCTCCTGCCGCGCCAGTGCGGCCGGCCGCACCACATACCATCCCGGAGGGACGTCCATAAGGGCGAGCGCGGCCGCCGGTGTCGGCACGTGTGGGAGGGCCTGGGGCGCGGGCGCGCGGTGTCGCTCGCCGCGCGGAACGCAGATCCGAGGCAGGTCGGCCGTCGACAGGGGCGTCCTGCCGGGCGCGGCGGCGAGCGGACGCCTCGCCGCCGGAACGCAGACGGCCAGGCGTGGGCGCGGGACCTGCACGAGGGACCCGCGTGCAGACCCGGCGCGGCATGCGCACCTCTCGGGAGATTGAAGGCCATCGAGAAGCTGATGCGCGACGGGCTACGCCGGCACGGCTCGGCGAGGTACGGCTTCCGGTGGGTGACGCCCGCCGGCCGCCCCCTCGCGCGGAGCGACCTGGTGCGCGTGCGCGCGCTGCGCCTGCCTCCGGCCTGGACCGCCGTGTTCGCCAGCCCGGCCGCGGGCGCGAAGCTCCAGGCGATCGGCAAGGACCGCGCCGGGCGCTGGCAGTACCGCTACCACCCCGAGTTCGTCCGCCGGCGGGCGGCCGCGAAGTACCGGCGGCTGCTCCGCTTCGCCGCGGCGCTGCCGAGGATCCGGGCGGCGGTCCAGCGCGACATGCGACGGAGGGACCTCTCTCGCGAGCGGGTCCTGGCCACCATGGTGCGGATCCTCGAGGGCTGCTGCATGCGCCCGGGCAGCGAGGCGTACGCGCGAGAGAACCGGAGCTTCGGGCTCACCACGCTACGCCCGCGCCACGTTCGGCTCGCGGGCGACCGGGTGGTGTTCGACTACCGCGGGAAGTCCGGCCAGCGCCAGGTGCGGGCGCTGACCGACCGGCGCGTCGCCCGGCTCGTGCGCGCGCTGCTCCGCGTCCCGGGGCGCGACGTCTTCCAGTTCGTGGAGGACGGCGCGGTGGTGGACGTCCGCCGCCGCCACCTCAACGCGTACCTGCGGCAGGCGGCTGGCGCCCCCTTCACCGCCAAGGACTTCCGCACCTGGGCCGGGACGCTCCTCTGCGCGAGCGAGCTCGCCCGCCGCCATCCCCACGCGCTCGAGGCGTCGGCCGCGGCGCGGCGGCGGTTCGTGAACGAGGCCGTGAAGGCCGTGGCGAGCCGTCTCGGCAACACCCCCGCGGTGGCGCGGGCGTCCTACATCAGCCCGGCCGTGCTCGACGGCTTCGCCGTCGGTCGCGTGATCGGCTGCTGCATGGGGCCGGAGGACGTGATCGGCGATCACGCGCCTGCGCTGCACCGGGCCGAGCGGGAGCTGCTGGCCCTCCTCCGCGAGGCTGCTCCGCCGAGGCGCCCGCCGCCCAAGCTGCGCGTCATGCGCGGCACTGGCCGGGGGGCGAGTCCGCCGCCTGCCTCTCGCCCGTCCGGCTCGACCGCGAAGCCGCTACGACGCGCGGCCCGCGGGATGGACGCGTGAAGGCCGCGGCCCCGCGGCGCGAGGCGCCGGGGGCCGCGGACCCTGCAGGACCAGCGCGAGCTACGGCCTCGGCTGGTGGATCTCGATCGGATCCATGAAGCGGCCGTCTCCGTGGCAGACCTCGCACGACTCGACGCCCGCGATGGTGTTCTGCGGAGATGTGGGCGCCGGCGGCGATGCTGTCGTGGCAGCTGCCGCAGTGGGCCCGCCCGGCGCCGATGAAGGACTCCGTCTTGGTCCAGAACGCGTCGCCCGCAACCGTGTCGGGGGCGACGACGCCGCCCGTCGCGCTGAGCGTGCCGCACACCGCGTTGGCGTCCGCCCCGGCGGCCTCCTTGCAGGTGAAGGTCACCGAGCGCGTCGGCAGCACGTTCGCCTCGGGGAGGCCGTAGCCGCCCGGCAGGTGGCAGGTCTGGCAGTCCTTGATGTCGCCGGGGAACTGGTGACCGAACTCGGCCGGAGGCGCCTCGCCCTCGGCCCGGCCGGCCGCCGCGTCAGCCCTGAAGTCGCGCGTCGCGCCGAGCGTGAAGGTCGGCCGCGGGTTCGGGGGCGAGCCCACCGGGACGGCCTCGGAGCCCTTGTGGATCTTGTGGATCATCACCGAGAGCTGGACGGTGCCCGGGGTCTTGGCGAACGCCGCCGCCGGCGGGGTCGACCTCGAACTGCGAGGTGCGCTCGTCGTTCACGTTCTGCGAGTTGTGGCACATCGCGCAGTAGTCGGGGCCCTTGCGCGCCTCGCCGCCGTGGAAGCCGAGGTCCTCGTGGCAGACGTTGCACTTCGCGGCGTCGGTGATGAGGCGCGCGCGGGGTCGGCGGTGCCGCCGCCGACCTTGGCGTAGATGACCCCCGTGGGCGAGGTCGCGGTCGGAGGCAGCGGCCGCTGCGCCCACTCGCGCGTGGCGCAGGGCGCCGTCGGGCAGGTGCCGGTCTCGAGCACGTAGGCCTCGACGCCCACGCCGACGGTCTGGCCGTTGGCGGTGGTGAGGTCGATGTTCGTGGCCGCCGCGGGCGTCCCGGAGATGGTGGCCAGCGGAGCGGTGAACTGGCCCGGGGTGCCCGTCGGCGTCAGGAACGAGGCGTTCGTGCCGCTGAAGGCGCCGGTCTGGATGTAGCCGGGTGGGTGATTGAGCACGCCCGAGCCCGCGACCGGGCCCTTCGGGCCGCCGTAGTCGGTGGTGGGGCCCGCGATGGTGAAGCGCAGGCTGTCGAGCGGCGTCGCCTTGATGTCGGCCGGCGCGCCGTCGCGCGTGACGGTGAAGGTCACGGTGCCGGCGGTCGGGTTGGTCACGTCCACCTTGTCGATGACGACGCCGAGGTCCGCGCCGGCGAAGGAGGTGTTGGTCAGGGCGTCGTAGAGGAAGGAGTGGACCTTGGTGATCGACGGGGCGATGCCGAGCGGAGGCGTGTCGTCGGGGTGGTGGCAGGTCGCGCAGGTCGTCGTCGTTGGGCATCGGCGCCGGCCGCGTGGCCGGCGCCGGTGGCGAAGTCGACCGCGTAGTGGCAGGAGCCGCAGGCGGCGCGGCTGGGCTTGTTCTTCCAGTTGTCGGACTGGGCGCCGCCCTCGTGGCAGAAGACGCAGTTCCGGACCGTGTTGGGCGGGGCGAAGGCGACCGTGCTGAAGTCGTTCGTGGCGCTCCACTTGTAGGTCCAGGGGGTGGCGTTCTGCACGTCGGTCGGCTGCTGGCCGCGGTGGATCTGGTGCACCATCACGCGGAAGTCGATGGCATTGGCGGTGTTGTTGGCGGTCGGGTTCTGCACCCAGCCCGGCGTGTGGCAGGTGAGGCAGAGGCCGACGGTGCGGCGCGTGCCGTGCGCGGTCAGGTGCTTGTGGCACTTGTTGCAGGCCGCGTCGGTGACGACCTGGCGCGGCGTGACCGTGCCGCCGGCGGGGATGAACTCGTACGAGGCGCCGGCCGGGTACTGGACGCCGCCGAAGGTCCGGGCGGCCTGGACGCCGACCAGGGTCTGCGCGGTCTGCACCGGCGCAATCGGGAAGCCGTCGGCGAGCGTCGGGAGCGCGGGCGCGGCGGTCGGGAAGGTGAAGGTGTAGGACCCGTCCGCGTTCTTGGTGTAGAGCGCGGCGGCGTCGGCGAGCGAGATGGTGGCCGGCACCTGGGTCGGGCGGGTCTGCTTGCCGCCCGCCGCGCCGGCCGAGGCGGTCTCGTAGAGCGCCTGCTCGTACGTGCCGCCCGGCGGTCGAGGCCTGGGCGATGCTGAAGCGCGGGCCGCGGGTGGCCCCGAAGTTGCCGGCGCCGAGCTCGGTGAGGAAGTCGATCGGCGTGCCGGCCGCGTCGGCGACATTGAACGTCACCGTGGCCGGCCCGCTGGCCGGCGCCGTCGCGGAGAGGATCGTGACCTGCAACCCGGCGCCCGGGACCACCGGCACCCCGCTGCCCGGCGGGCCGGCCGGCCCGGCGGGGCCGGCGGGACCCTTGTCGCCCTCGCAGCCGGCGAGCGCGATCGCCCCGGCGAACATCAATGCCGCGCTCCTGCTCACGATTGAATTGAACATTGCGCTCTCCAGGCAAAAAAAATGGCGCGCTGCGCGCGGCCCGGTGCAGTCACCGCCCAGCCATCTGACGCGCGCTGGGCCAGGCGAGTCAACCGGCGACGCGCGTCTCGGAGAGGCCGTGTCGAAGGACTCTGCGTGCGCTCGGCGAAGGGAGCCGCGGGCGTTCGCTCGCTCGGTCGACTGCACGGTGCGTGAAGTTCGAGGCCTCTCACCGAGGACGCGTCGGGGGCGTAAGCCGGTGGTTCGCGTGTTGCGGCGATCATCGAGGCGTGGCACCTAGTGGGGGCTCCCCCGTGGTGATCCCGCGCCGTCGTGACGGGAACGCCGTGTGCGGGGCGCGACGGAGCTCGAGAAAGCCATGGAGCCGCCGTGACGGCACGCCGAAGGGACATGCGCTGGACGCTCGCACTCGCCGCCCTCGGCGTGGGCACGGCGCTGGTCTTCGCGCAGGTCGTCGGGCACGAGTTCATCTCGTACGACGACGACGAATACGTCACCGCGAACGCTCACGTGCTGCGAGGGGTGAGGTGGGAGGGCGTGGCGTGGGCGGTCACGTCCACCGAGGCCGCGAACTGGCACCCGGTCACCTGGCTGTCGCACATGCTCGACGTCGAGCTCTTCGGGATGAGCCCTGGTGCGCACCACGCGGTCAACGTGGGGATCCACGCGCTCGCCGCCGTGCTCCTGGCGCTGGTGTGGTGGCGGATGACCGGCGCGATGGGACGGAGCCTCGCGCTGGCGGCGCTCTTCGCGATCCACCCGCTGCGCGCGGAGTCCGTCGCGTGGGTCGCCGAGCGGAAGGACGTCCTCAGCACCCTGCTCTGGATCGTGACCATCGGCGCATACGTGGAGTACGTCCGACGTCCGGCGCTGGGCCGCTACCTGCTCGTCCTCGCCGCGTACGCGCTGGGGCTCATGGCGAAGCCGACCCTCGTCACGCTGCCGTTCGCGCTGCTTCTGCTCGATGGGTGGCCGCTCGGACGGTTCGCGCGCGGCCCGATCCGGTGGAGCGCGTTCGCGCCGCTCGTCCGCGAGAAGCTCCCGCTCCTCGCGCTCGCCGCCGCGTCCTCCGCGATCACCTACGTCGCGCAGTCGCGCGGCGACGCCGTCTCGCGCGCGGGGGCGAGCCCGCTGACGGAGCGGGTCGCGAACGCCCTCGTGGCGTACGTGGCGTACCTGTGGAAGACCGTCTGGCCGACCGACCTGGCGGTGCTGTACCCCCACCCGTCGCTGACCGCCGGCGGGCTGCCGGCCTGGCAGGTGGCCGGGTCGGCGGTGCTCCTCGCGGCGCTCTCGGCGTGGGTCGTGGCGCAGCGCCGCGCTCGACCGTACCTGCTGGTCGGCTGGCTCTGGTTCCTCGGCACGCTCGTCCCGGTCATCGGCCTGGTGCAGGTCGGGCTGCAGTCGATGGCCGACCGCTACGCGTACGTCCCGCACATCGGGCTGCTCGCCGCCGTCGTCTGGGGGGTCCACGATCTCGCCTCCACCGAGCGGCTGCGCCGCGGCGCGGCCGTGGTCGCGGCCTGCGCGGTGCTGGCGCTCTCCGCCGTCACATGGCACCAGCTCGGGTTCTGGAAGGATCACGAGACGCTCTTCCGCCACGCCATCGCGGTCACGCGCGACAACTCGCCCGCGCATGCCGGGCTCGCGGCGTGGCTCGGCACGCACGGTCGACCCGCCGAGGCGCTCGCACACGCGCGCGAGGCCGTCCGGCTTGCGCCGAGGAACCTCATCGCGTGGAAGAACCTCAGCGTGGCGCTCCGGGTCGAGGGGTCGCCGCAGGAGGCCGTCAGCGCCGCGCAGGAGGCCGTGCGGCTCGCCGGCTCCGACGCGGAGAGCTGGCGCTACCTCGGGCTCGCGCAGCGCGAGGCCGGCGACCCCGCGGAGGCGAAGCGCGCGCTCGACGAGGCGCTCCGCCTCGCCCCCGGCCAGGCCCGGACCTGGATGGACCTCGCGTCCGTCGAGCTGATCCTCGGGCGCGCCGAGGACGCCTCGGCGGCGATGCGCGAGGCGGTGCGTCTCGAGGCGGGCGACCCGCAGCTCTGGTTCAACCTCGGCGTGGTCGAGGGGATGGCCGGAAGGACGGAGCAGGCCGTCGTGGCCTACTCGAACGCGGTCCGCTTGAACCCCCGCTACGTCGCCGCGTGGCGGAACCTCGCCATCATGCAGGAGCGCGCCGGTCGCTCCGCGGAGGCGGCGCAGTCGTTCGCGGAGGCCGAGCGGTGGAGCGGGACCGCGCCCGCGCCCACGGCGCGTTGAGCGCCCGCCTTCCCTCGGCCTGCTCGAGGAGGCGCGACGGCCGTTCCGCCGCCTCCAAAGCAAAGAGGGGTCAGCCTCGCGGCCAACCCCCTGATTTCCCAGTGGGCGCTGCAGGTTTCGAACCTGCGACCCCTGCCGTGTGAAGGCAGTGCTCTACCGCTGAGCTAAGCGCCCGGTGCTGCGAGGCGGCGGAGTATGCCGTCGCCTCCGGGGTGTGTCAACGAGATCGAGGGCCGCCTCCGGGGCCGCCTTCGCCGTCTCCGGGGGCCTCGTCCTGCATCCGCTCGGAGAGCTCGCGGGCCTTGCGCTTGATGCGCGCGAGCTGCTTCGCGAGGTCCTGATAGTCCTGCCTGCCGGGGATCCCGGCGGCCTGCATGACCCGCTCCTGCAGCGCCTCGAGCCCGCGGCGACCGCGCTGGGCGAACCCGACCGCCCGCGCCACCGCCTCCTGGCCGCGCGGGTCCTCGAGCACGGTCCCGGCGGCCCGCGACACCAGCCGCGTCCCGGTCTCGAACAGCGCGCCCGCGAGCCCCTTGCCTCCACGTCCCATCGCTTCCTCCTGCGGAGCCGCGAGGCCCCTCCCCTACGGATATTCGGTCGCGACCGTCGCCAGGGCCGCGTCGACCACGCGGCGATACTGCGACCGTCGCACCAGCGCCTCGAGATCGCCCGCCACCCGCACCCGGCCCGAGAGCGCCGCCTTCACCGGATCGACCTCGCCACGCAGGATCGACCGGACGAGCCGGTACGGCGCGCGGACCACGTAGGCGGGCTCGATCTCGAGCAGCTCGTCCTCGTCGTCGAGGAGCCGCCAGCGCGCGATCCGCCCGCCGTCCTGCGACACCCAGGCCGCCACCGCCGCCGGCCACGCGGGCGGGTCGGCCTCGATCACCACCGCCGCGTCGCGGCCGAGGCCCGCGAGCGCCCGCGCGAGCTCGGGCTGCGCGTTCAGGGCGGCCACCAGGGCGTCGATCCAGTCGCGCGAGCCGAACCGCATCCTACCCTCGCTTGAGCCACCCGAAGAGCCCGCCCCGCCGCTCCTCCCCCGCGGCCACCTCGGCCCCGGCGGCCTCGCGCCGGCGCGCCTCCTCGGCGAGCGCCCGGCGGAGCGCCTCCGGCGTGTCGCGCGTGGCGAGCTCCACCGCGGTCAGACCCCGGGCCGGATCGTCGAAGGTGACCTTGAGCAGGCACTCCTCGTCGAGCTTGAAGTCGATGCGCCGCCCGGTGGCGGCCGCCGGCAGGCGGATGGAGCCGAGGAACTCGTTGTCCACCAGGAAGTCGGACTCACCCTGGTAGATGTCGATCTCGATGGGGCGCCCAGGCTCCCGCGGCGGCGGGAGCCGGAAGCTCCGGCTGGTCGGGATGGTGGTGTTCTTGTCGAGGATCTTGCGGAGGTGGCCGGCCGGCGTCGCGATGCCGATGGGGATCGACAGGACGTCCACCAGCGTCACCGAGTCGATCTCGTCGAGCGAGTCGCCGAGCAGCGCCGCGCCGAGCGCCACGCACTCGTCGGGGTGGACCCCCTTGCGCGGCGGCTTCCCGAAGTGCTGCTGGATCCGCTGCTGCACGAGCGGCATCCGGCTCTGCCCGCCCACCAGGATGATCTCGTCGATGTCCTCGGGGCTGAGCCCCTTCTCTGCCATCACCCGGTCGCAGATCTCGAAGGTCCGCTCGACCAGGTCGACGGTCAGCTCGTCCAGCTGCTGCCGCGCGAGGGGCAGGCGCACGTCGATGGGCTTCCCCTTCCGCTCCTCGATGAACGGGAGGTCGATCACCACGTTCGGGATGAGCGACAGGTCGATCTTGGCCGCCTCGGCGCCGTTCTTGACCCGCTGCATGGCGATGGGCGACTGGGCCAGGTCGATCCGGTGGCGGCGCCAGAAGTCCTCGAGGACGAAGTCGATGATCCGGTTGTCGAAGTCCACGCCGCCGAGGAAGGTGTCCCCGCCGGTGGCCAGCACCTCGAAGACGTTGCCGGAGACCTGGAGCACCGAGACGTCGAAGGTGCCGCCCCCCAGATCGTAGACCAGCACCTTCTGGTCGAGCCCGCGCGAGAAGCCGTAGGCGAGCGCCGCCGCGGTCGGCTCGTTCACGATCCGCTTCACCTCGAACCCGGCGATCCGTCCGGCCTCCCGCACCGCCTGCCGCTGGGCGTCCGAGTAGTAGGCCGGCACCGACACGATGGCCCCGGAGAGCTGCTTCTCGCAGGAAGGTCTCGGCGATGGTCCGGAGGTGCGCGAGCACCAGCGCGCTGATCTGCGGGAGCGTCTGCACCTGGCCGCCGAACAGCACCGCCGCCTCGCCGCCGGGCCCCTCCACGATGTCGTAGGAGTAGTAGCTCCGCAGCTCCTGGACGACCTTCGAGCTCCACTTGCGGCCGATGAGCCGCTTGGCGCCGTAGATGGTGTTCTTGGGGTTCGTGACCAGCTGGTCCTTCGCCACCCCGCCCACCAGGATGTCGCCCCGCTCGCTCAGGCGACGACGGTCGGGAGGATCAGGCTCCCCTTGTCGGTCGGCACCACCCTCGGGATCCGGTTCCGCACGTGCGCCACGCAGGCGTTGGTGGTCCCGAGATCGATGCCGATGATGGGCTTCTCACGCTTCCCCGCCATTGCCCCGGATCTTTAGCACGGATCCGGTGGGCCCCCGAGCCGGGCGCCCGGCCTAGAAGGGCACGTCACCGCCGCCGTCGTCGTCCGGCCCTCCGGAAGGCCCCCGCCTCGCCGAAGAGCGCGGGGACCACCCGCGGATCGCGGGGCGGCAGCGAGGCGGCCGGCGCGGGGGCGCCGAGCGCGGCGAGGCCGGCGGGCTCGTCCAGCTGCCACCGCTCGAAGAGCTCCGGCTCGGCCGGGAGCTCCTCGAGGAAGCGCGACGCCTTCATCACCACCCGCTCCCGGTCGCGCGGCGCGGCCACCACCGGGTAGGCGAGGTAGAGCTCGTCCTTCGCGCGCGTGGCGGCGACGTAGAAGAGCCGCCGCTCCTCCTCCTCGCCCTCCATGTCCTTCAGCGCCTGCGAGGAGGGGAACCGCCCGTCGGCGAGCCAGACCACGAACACGGCCCGCCACTCGAGCCCCTTCGCCTGGTGCACCGACGAGAGGACCATCTTCTCGTCCGGCTCGCCCCCCTCGGCCACCGTCTCGGCCGACAGCTCGGTGAGGAGCGCGATCTCGGCCAGGAACGCCTCGGTGTCCTCGTAGCCCCGGGCGTACTGCGCGAGCTGCCGGACGTCCTCCACCCGCTGGTCCGCGTTGAGGAACTCGGCCTTCAGGTACTCCTCGTAGCCGCCCTCCAGCACCTGCTCGATGGCCTCGCCGGGCAGGTCGCAGGTGGGCGCCCGGGAGAGCGTCCGGAGGAGCTGGGCGAGCCGGGTGTAGCCGGCACGGCCCTTGGCCGGCACGTGCGCGGCGACGTCGGGGGCGAGCAGCTCCTCGACCGTTCCGCGGCCGTGGCTGCGCCTGAGCGCGAAGGCGCTCCAGGCCGCCTCGGCGGTGGCGGTGCCCACCCCGGGGTGATCTTGAGGCAGCGCTTCAGCGCCAGCTCGTCGCCGGGGTTCCGGACGAAGCGCAGGTGCGCGAGCACGTCCTTCACGTGTGCGGCCTCGAAGAAGCGGACGCCGCTGCGCACCACGAAGGGGATCCCGCGGCGCGCCAGCTCGAACTGGATCTCCATCGAGTGGTGGTGCGCGCGGTACAGCACCGCGATCTCGGGGAGCGGGATCCCCTCGTCGCGCAGCTCGAGCACGCGCTGCGCCACGAAGGCGGCCTGCTGCGGGACGTCGCGGCACGGCACCACCGCCGGGAGCGTGCCGTCGCGCCGGACGCTCTCGAGCTCCTTCTCGAACTGGCGCACGTTCGCGGCGATGGAGGCGTTGGCGAGCGCCAGGATCTGCGGCGTCGACCGGTAGTTCACGGTGAGGTCGAAGCGGCGCGCGTCCGGGTAGCGCTGCTCGAACTCGAGGATGTTCGCGAAGTGGGCGCCGCGGAACGAGTAGATGCTCTGCGCGTCGTCGCCCACCACGCACAGGTTCCGGTGCTCGCCGGCGATGAGGTCCACCACGTCGCCCTGCAGCCGGTTGGTGTCCTGGTACTCGTCCACCAGGACGTGCCGGTACCGGCCGGCGACGGCCTTGCGCACGTGCTCCCGCTCGGCGAGCAGGATCTTCCAGTTGAGCAGCAGGTCGTCGAAGTCCATCGCGTTCAGCGCGTGCTTGCGCTCGGCGTAGCGGCGGGCCACCCGCAGGACGTCGTCGGTGAGCGCCACGAACTGCGGCCGGCGGTCGGCCAGCACCTCGGCGAGCGGGGTCTGGGTGTTCACCGCCATCGAGACGAGGTCGATGAGCACGTCCGCCTTGGGGAAGCGGCGGGCCCCCACCGCGAGCCCGCAGTCGGCCACCGCCGCCGTCATCACGTCGCGCGAGTCCTCCCGGTCGAGGATGGAGTAGCCGCGCCGGTACCCGAGCTCGGCGGCGTGCTCGCGCAGGATCTCGTGGGCCACGTGGTGGAAGGTGCCGCCGGAGATCCGCCGGGTGTCGATCCGGCACACCTCCTCCACCCGCCGCAGCATCTCGCGGGCGGCCTTGTTGGTGAAGGTGAGGAGGAGGATCGCCTCGGGGGCGACCCCGTCGGCGACCAGCCGCGCCACGCGCCAGGTGAGCGTGCGCGTCTTGCCGGAGCCGGCCCCCGCGATCACCAGGATCGGCCCGTCCCCGGCCTCGACCACCGCCACCTGCTGATCGTTGAGCAGCCCCTCGTAGTTCAGCGAGCGGGCGGGCAGCGCGGCGGGCTTGAGCTGGTAATGACGGGACATGCGTTCAGGGCGGTCAAGCTAGCAGCCGATATCGGTGGGGTCAAACCGCGGCCGCCGTCAGCTTCGCCCGCCGCCCTGACGTCGGGGCGATCCGGAGCCGGTCCCGGGACGCGCGGCGCGGGCGCGCGCCCCGCGTGATACGAACGGCGAGTGAGGAAGCGCTGGAGCCGGATCGCGGCCGTGGTGGGCGCCGTCGGGACGCTGTCGACCGGCTGGGTGACGGGCGGAGCGGCCATTGCGCTCGTGCGCGAGCCGGCGGCGCCGCCGCGCGTGGCGCTCCCGATCTGCGCCCGACGAGACCTACCTGCGCCTCGAAGGCGCCGTGCTCGACTGCGACACGCGCGCGGTGCGCGACGGCACCACCCTCGTGGTCGGCGCCGACCCGGCGGGCGGGCACCCTTTCGTCGCGCACCTCGTGGGAGAGGTTCGCTGCGATGACATCGTCCTCGAGGGGAGCTTCCGTCCCGGCAAGTTCACCCGCGGCTACTTCCTGCAACAGCACCGCCTCTCGTTGCCCGAGGGCGAGGACGTGCGCCTCTTCACCGACGAGCCCTCGCGGCGTTATCAGAAGGACCTGCTCACCCGGACGGTGCCCTGGCTGGCGCTCGCGATCCTGATCCTGGCGCTCGGGATCCGGGGGCTCCGCGCGCGGGCCTGAGCGCAGCGCCCCGGCGGCCCCGTTCGCCTTCCGCTAACGCTCGAAGGCCATCCGGCCCGCCACGACCGTGTGGGTGACGGTGAGGCGCGGCAGCGCCTCCGGAGGCTACGGCGAGCACGTCCTCACCGAAGGCGGTCAGGTCGGCCTCGAACCCTTCGCGGATCATCCCGCGCCGGCCCTCCGCGAAGGCGGCCCGGGCCGCACCCCCCGTGAACGCCCGCAGCGCGGCCTCCCGCGTGATCGCCTGCTCGGGCAGGAACGGCGCCCCACCCGCGGTGCGCCGCGTCTCGGCGGCGTGGAGGCCGGCGCGCGGGTCCGGCTCCTCGACCGGAAAGTCCGAGCCGAACGCGAGCGTCACGCCCGCCTCGAGCGACGCTCCGCCAGGCGTAGGCCCCGCGGAACCGCGCGGTCCCCTCCCCGAGACGGGCCGGCACCCACGGCCCGTCGCTGGTCGCGTGGACCGGCTGCATCGAGGCGATCGCGCCGACCTCGACGAGGCGCGGGAGATCGGCCGGCTGGAGGACCTGCAGGTGCTCCACCCTCGGGCGCAGCGCCCGGATCCCCGGCACGGCCGCGAAGGCGTCCAGCACCTCGCGGCAGGCCCGGTCGCCGATGGCGTGGACCGCCGGCTGGAACCCGGCGTGCGCCACCGCGGCCACCTTGGCGCGCAGCGCCTCGGGCGCGGTGAGGAGCAGCCCGCGGTTCCCCGCGTCGTCGGCGTAGTCGTCGAGGAGGGCCGCGCCGCGGCTCCCGAGCGCGCCGTCCGCGTAGATCTTCACCGCCCGGACGCCGAGCAGCCCGATCTCGGGCGTGGGCCGCCACCGCGCCAGCTCCGCCCGGAGCGCGGGGAGCGGCTTCTGGCCGTCGATCATGGCGTAGACGCGGAGCGGCAGCCGGCCCGTCTCCGCGAGCCGGCGGTAGGCGTCGAGCGCGTCCGGCTCGACGCCCGCGTCGTGCACGCCGGTGAGGCCGAGCGCGGCGAGCTCGCGGAGGCCGGCCACGATCCCCTCCTCGAGCTCCGCCGGGCCGGGCCGCGGCAACCGCGCGAGCACGAGGTCCATGGCCGCGTCCACCAGGATCCCGTCGGGGCGCCCGGCCGCGTCCCGGCGGATCTTCCCGCCCGGCGGGTCCGGCGTCCCCGGGCCGATCCCGGCCGCGGCGAGCGCGGCGGCGTTCACCCACGCCGCGTGGCCGTCGACCCGTACGAGCACCACCGGGTGATCGGGCACGGCGTGAGTGAGCAGCTGCCGCCGTCGGGAAGGCGGCCCCTGGCCAGCGGTTCTGGTCCCAGCCCGCGGCCGCGGATCCAGCGTCCGGCGGGGATGCCGCGGGCGCGCGCCGCCACCCGGCTCGCGCAGGCCTCGGCGTTCGCCGCGCCGGCGCAGCTCACCTCCAGGCGAGATCTGCCGAGCCAGTAGCACGTGTCCGTGCGCGTCCACCAGGCCGGGGATCGCGCTGCCCGCGCCGAGGTCGATGCGCCGCGCTCCCGGACCGGCCTGGCCGGCGCAGGCGCCCTCGTCGCCGACGCAGACGAACCGTCCGCCGCGAACGAGCGCGGCGCGCGCCAGGGGCAGCCCGGATCGAGCGTGTGGATCGTCCCGACGACGAGGAGCTCGTCCATGGCGGCCTCGAGGCGGCACCGCGCGGGCGCACCCGCCACCGCGACGGACGGGCGAAGGCCGCGGCGGTGCGGCGCACCTCCTCGTGTACTTCGGGACCCGGAGCCTGTCACCTCCGGCGCATCGCTCAGGCCGCGGGCACGCCGGGGCCCGCGGTCCGCTCGGTCCGCTGCCAGGCGGCGCGCTGGGTCCCGCGCAGGAAGCGCCACAGCCCCACCGCGAGCGCCGCGTTCATCGCGACGAAGTAGTGGGCGAGCGAGGCGAGCCGACGCGCGGAGCCGCCGAGGCCGCTTGCGCCGCGCCAGCCCGCGGCGGCGAGCGCGTAGAAGAGCGCCTGCCCGAGGAGGAGCGCGCGGTATCCCCACGCGCCCGGGCGCGGCGGCGAGCGCCCCGTTGGCGAGGAGCGTCACCGCGAGCAGGAAGGGCGCCGGCCCAGCGCAGCAGCTTGTGCGAGACGAAGGCGAAGAAGAGGAACCCGGAGCGCGGGTCGAGCAGGCCGGGCACGCGCATCAGCGCCTGCCAGTTGCCGGCGCCGATGCGCGCGCGCCGCCCGAACTCCCGCCCGGCGTCCTCGGTCGTCTCCTCGAGCGCGACCGCGTCCGCCTCGAACGGCACGGTGAAGCCGCGCGCGGCGATCCGCAGCGGCACCACGAAGTCATCGGTGATGGTGTCCGGACGCAGCGGCGCGAAGAGGATGCGCCGGACCGCGTAGATGCCGCCGTTGGCGCCCAGGACGCAGCCGTGCTTGCCCTCGTAGTACTTGAGCGCCGTCTCGTACTTCCAGTAGAGGCTCTCCTCGAAGTCGCGGCGGGTGGGGTTGTAGAGCCGGAGCCGCCCCACCACCGCCCCGACCGACGGATCCGCGAAGCGCCGGACCAGCGCGCGGACCGCCCCGGGCTCGAGCATCACGTTCGCGTCGGTGAGCACCACCAGATCCCCGCGGGCGCCGGGCACGAGGCGCGAGAGCACGGCCGCCTTCCCCGCCCGCGGTGAGAGCTCGAGGACCTTCACCCGGCCGCCGCCGGCGGCGCGCGCGAGCTCGGCGGTGCGGTCACCGCACCCGTCACAGCCCACCAGGATCTCGAGCCGGTCGGGCGGGTAGTCGAGGGCGAGGCAGTTCTCGATCTTCCGCCGGATGCACGACTCCTCGTCGAAGGCCGAGAAGACGAGCGACACCATCGGCCAGGCGGAGGCGTCGCCGGCGCGCCGGTCGGCGCCGCCCGCCACGAACCGCAGCGCGGAGAGCGCCTCGCAGACGCCGTCCCAGACGCGCGAGCACGAGGGGGTACCCGAGGTAGCTGAACGCGACCAGGGCGAGCGGCAGCCAGAAGAGCGTCTCCATGCTGCCAGCAGTGGAGCAACCCTCACGCCAGCGACCCACGACCCGGAGGGGCTCGCGGCCGAGCTGGGGGACGACCGCGGTGCTGGTGATCCGCGACGGTCCTCAGCGCCCTTCGCCGTACTCGACCGTGCTCGCCGGCGGCGCCGGCCGCGGGCGCAGGCGGGGCGGGATGGCAGCCGCGCCCGCGGCGGGCGCGGACGCACCCGCCGGAGACGGGCTGACCGCCCCGGAGGGCGCGTCCCCCTGACCCGCGGGAGCCGCCGCGTCCGTCGTGGGGTGCGCGGGCGCGGACGCGCCGCTGCGTGCCGCGCGGGGGACGCCGGGGGCCCGAGCCGACGGCTCCGTGGGCGCCACGGGTGGGGCCACGGCCTGAGGGGCCGCCGGCTGGGAAGCAACCTTCCTCGCCGGGGACGCGCCGTTCCCAGCCGAGGCAGTCGGCGCGCCGGGGGCGGTGGCCGGCGCTGGCGGCGGACGCGCGAGCTCCGCCCGGAGCGCCTCGGCACGCTCGTGCCTCGGGTTTGCGGCGAGGACCCCCTCGACCGCGGACTGCGCCTCGGCGCGCCGGCCGAGCCCGGCCTCCGCGACCGCGAGCAGGTAGCGCCCCCGCAGCAGCTCCGGGTGAGCGGTGGCCAGCGCCGACAGCGCCGTCACGGCCCCCTCGCGCGCGGCCCGATCGCGGGCGCGCGCGTCGAGCGTCGCCTCCGCGAGCGCGCCCCACGGGTCGTCCGGCGCCCGGCCCCGAACGATCGCCACCTGGCGCTGGACGGCCTCGCGCTCGCCGGCAGCAGCGTGGAGCAGCGCGAGGGCGCGGGCGACCTCGGGCGGGGCCACGTGCTCCGCCTCCAGGCGCTTCAGCGCCTCGAGCGCGCTCCTCGAGAGCGCCGTCCCGCGCGCGGTCCGGTCGCGCGCCTCCGCCTCGATCCGGGCGGTCTCCGGGTCGGCCTCCGGTGGCGCAGGCGCGGCCGCCGCCGCCGCGGGCGGCGCCGCGCCCGGCGCCGCGGGCGTGACCTCCGCCGGCGCCGCGGCGAGCGCCGCGGCTCGCGCGGCGGTCCTGGCCGCCGCCCGGGCCGAGCGCGCCTTGCCGTCCTCGAGCAGCGCCGTGGCCGCCAGCGCCTGGGCGAGCGCGCGATCGGCCTCCACCTCCCGGCGCCTCGGCGCGCTCCGCAGCGCCTCGTCGAACCGCGCGACGGCCTGCTCGAGGCTGGCCGCGTCGTCGAGGGCGACCAGCGCCAGCCCCTCGGTCCGGAGCCGGTCCGCGACCGGCCCGTGCCGGTGCGAGAGCAGGATCCAGGCGGCGACGATGGCGGCCAGCGCCAGCACCACCAGCGCCGGCGCGAGCCACCTCCACCGGGCGCTCCGGCGCAGCCTCGCCTCGAAGGCGCCCACCGCGTCGCGCCGGATCCGCGGCGGCTGGGCGACGCCGGGCACCGACGGCGCCGTGCCGGGACGGTAGACGGGCGGCCCGGGACGGTCCCAGCGCTGCGGCGGCGCCGCGTGGCGCGTGGGGGCCGACGCCGGCGGCGCGGGGGGTTCGTCGAGCGGTTCGTCGGCCGGCTCGTCCTGCTCGGCGTGGGGCGGCGGCGGCTCGAAGCGTTCCGGCGGCGGCTCGAAGCGATCCGGCGGGGGAGTCGGCGGCGCCTCCGGCTCGTGGCGCGCGGCCGGCCGAGCCGTGAACACGTGGTCGCAGCGCGTGCACTGGACCGGCGAGCCCTCGGGCGACAGCAGCGCCTCGTCGAGCTCGTACAGGGTCGAGCAGCGGTCACAACGGATCAGCAACGCATCTCCCTCCCCCCGCCCGCGTGGAGCCTACCCCAGGCCTGGGCGCGTCGCTACGGCGGCATCACCACGAGCGCGGGGCGAGCTTGCGCCAGCCGCTTCGGCCCGATCCCCCGCACGCGGAGGAGGTCGTCGACCGCGAGGAAGGGCCCCTCCCCTTGTCGGCTCCGCACCACCGCCTCGGCCAGCTTGCGAGTGAGGCCGGGCACGTGGGCGAGCTCTCGCGCGCCGGCGGTGTTCGGGTCGATGGGGAGCCCGAGCGCGAGCCGCTCGTCCGGGGCCAGCGCGCGGGGCGGACCAGGGTCCGCGGCGCAGCCGAGCCAGTGTCGCGGCGGGACGCCGCGGCCCTCCGGCGAGCACCCCGGGCGCTCCGAGGGCGTCTCCAGCGTCCTGCGCAGCGCGGTGGGCGCGAGGACGGCGGCGAGGGCGACCGCGAGGGCGAGCCGAAGGGGCATGGTCGCCCAGGCGGAATGCAACGTCGGGGCCCCAGGCTCGGCGCCCGGTCGGCTCGCGGGCGCCGCCGCGATCCTCCGGGACCACGCCCGCCGAACACGCGGACATCCGACCGGTTCCGCCGTAGAACTGCCAGAGGACCCCACCCGGAGCGCACCCCATGGAACACGTCCTGCTCGACGGCGACACCCTGACGCTGGAGGAGGTCCAGGCGGTCGCGAGCGGCCACGTGCGCGCCGCCGTCTCCCCCGAGGCGCGCGACCGCGTCCGACGGGCGCGCGCGCTGGTCGAGGCGCGGCTCGAGGACGGCGAGGCGCACTACGGGATCAACACCGGGTTCGGGACGCTGGCGGAGGTGCGCATCCCGCGCGAGGACCTGGAGAGGCTGCAGCGGAACCTGGTGCTGTCCCACGCCGCGGGCGTGGGCGCGCCGCTGCCCTTGCCGGAGACGCGCGCGCTCATGTTGCTGCGCGCCAACGTGCTCGCCAAGGGCGCCTCGGGCATCCGCGAGGAGACGCTCGACCTCCTCGTGGCCATGCTCGACCGCGGGGTGATCCCGGTGATCCCCGAGCGCGGCTCGGTCGGCGCCTCGGGCGACCTCGCGCCGCTCGCGCACCTGGCGCTGGTGCTGGTCGGCGAGGGCGAGGCCTTCCGTTCGGCCCGCCGCGGCCCGGCGCGGAGGGCGCCCCCGAGCGGCTGCCAGGGCGCGAGGCGCTGCGGCGCGCCGGGCTCGTGCCGGTGGTCCTCCAGGCGAAGGAGGGGCTCGCGCTCGTCAACGGGACACAGGCCATGGCGGCGGTGGGGACGCTCGCGCTCCTGCGAGCGGAGCGGCTGGCGAGCCTGGCCGACCTGGCGGGCGCCATGACGCTCGAGGGGCTGCTCGGCTCGCAGCGCCCGTTCGCCGCGGAGATCCAGGCGGTGCGTGGCCAGCCGGGACAGGTGGCGTCGGCGGCGCGGCTCCGCGGCGCTGCTGGCCGGATCCGAGCTGAACGCCTCGCACCAGGGGCCGGAGTGCCACAAGGTGCAGGACCCCTACTCGCTCCGCTGCATGCCCCAGGTCCACGGCGCGGCGCGCGACGGCGTCGCCTTCTGCCGGCAGGTCCTCGCCCGCGAGGTGAACGCCGCGACCGACAACCCGCTGGTCTTCCCCGGGTCGGGCGAGATCGTCTCGGGCGGCAACTTCCACGGGCAGCCGGTCGCGCTCGCGCTCGACGTCCTCGCCATCGCGGCCTCGCACCTCGCCGCCATCTCCGAGCGGCGGGTCGAGCAGCTGGTGAACCCGTCGCTCTCGGGGCTCCCGCCGTTCCTGGCGCCGCACCCCGGCCTGAACTCGGGGTTCATGATCGCGCAGGTGACCAGCGCCGCGCTGGTCTCCGAGAACAAGGTGCTCTGCCACCCGGCCTCGGTGGACTCGATCCCGTCCTCGGCCGGCCGGGAGGACCACGTCTCGATGGGCATGACCGCTGCGCTGAAGGCGCGGCAGGTGGTGGAGAACGTCCGCACCTGCCTGGCCATCGAGCTGCTGGTCGCGGCGCAGGCGCTCGACCTGCGCGCGCCGCTCCGTCCCGCGCCGCCGGTGGCGGACGCGCACGCCCGCATCCGGGCGCGCGTCCCCCACCTCTCCGAGGATCGCGCGCTGCACCGCGACATCGAGGCGGTGTGCCGTCTCGTCGACGAGGGCGCGCTCGACTAGCCGGCTTCAACATCCAGCCGGCTCCATCAATCGGCCGAGGCACCAGCCGGCTCCCATCAATCGGCCGAGGCACAGTTCGCGAAGCGAAGTGTGCCCGGCCGCTCCTTGCCGGCTGCGCACGCCCGGCCGCTCCTTGCCGGCTGCGCACGCGGCCGCTCCTTGCCGCCTGCGCACGCCGGCCGCTCCTTGCCGGCCGAGCACGACCCCCGCTACGCCGCCCGCACGGGCGACTCGAGCACGAGCGCCTGGTTCAGCGCGATCACCGCCTTCTTGTACTCGCCGCGGTCGATCACGAACTGCATGTTGGTCTGGCGCAGCGACTGCGAGAAGGCGTTCACGTTGATGCCGTTGTCCGCCAGCGCCTTCGCCGCGCGCGCGAGGACGCCGGGGAACGCGATGTTGGTGCCGATCACGCACACGATGGCGGACGGGAGGGCCGTCACGACCTCGTAGGAGTTCTCCAGCTCCTCGATGAACGCGGGGGTGAGCGACTTGTCCCAGATGACGTGGGTGATCGAGTTGGCGTTGGTCGCCTTCAGGATGTACGAGACGCCGTGCCGCTTGAAGACCTCCATCACCCCGAGATCGAAGCCGACCGTGCCGACCATGAGCGGGTCGTGGATCTCGACCGCGGTCACCTTGGGTGAGCCGGCGATCACCTCGATGCGGGCCTGCGTGCCGACGTAGCCCTTGGTGATGACCGTCCCCGGGTGATCCGGCTCGAAGGTGTTCTTCAAGCGGATGGCGATCCCGGCCAGCTCCATCGGCTTCGCCGCCTTCGGGTGGATCGCCTCCATCCCCACGTCCGCCAGCTGATCGGCGACGTCGAAGTTGGTCTTCCCCACCACCACCGTGTTCTGGGCGCCCACCAGCTCCGGGTCGGCCGAGGACAGGTGGAACTCCTTGTGGATGACCGCCTCGTCGGCGCGGAGCTCCACCGCCACCTTGCTGAAGGTGACCTCGGAGTAGCCGCGGTCGAACTCCCGCATGATGCCCTCGACCCCCTTGGTGTAGCCGGTGACGACCACCACCTGGTTCGAGACGTCCACGCCCTTGAAGCTGTGGTGGATGCGCTCGTCGATGGTGAGGGGGTCGTCGTCGTCGAAGCCGGAGAGGTCCATCAGCATCGCCTCGACGCCCTTGGACCGCAGGATCTCCACGCTGTTGAAGGCGCTGTGCACCTCGCCGATGGCGGCCAGCATCTCGCGGGCGGCCAGGAGCACGTTCTCGCGCCGCACGTACCCGCTCGCCAGCACGTGGCGCATCGAGTCGAGGTAGCCGCGCAGGTCGCGCATCCGCTTCTCGATGAAGGAGTCCGCCCGGGCCAGGTCGAGGCCGAGCGGCACCAGCTCGCGGTTGATCCCCTTGAGCTTCGTCGTGAGCGCCTCGAGCGCGGTGGCGAAGTCGGAGCCGTCGGCGAACCGGGCGTACACGCCCTGCTCGCCGGTCTTCTTGTGCTCGAGGAGCTGGTTGGTGACGCCGGAGTACGCGGAGACGACGTACACGCGGCCGTTCACGTTCTTGGGGTCGCGCAGCATGATGTTGCGCAGCACCTCGTCGAAGCGCGACATCGAGGTGCCGCCGATCTTCTCAACGCTGATCATTTCGAGGTTCCGGGTGGTTGGAGACGGGTCCGGGTTCGTGCGATTGCCAGGGACCGGGGATGATACTTCAACCCGGCGCCGGCGCCACCCGAGCGCCGCTGGGCAATCGACCGGCGCGTCCCACCCTGAAACAGGAGGACCCCCGCCGTCGGGCGGGGGTCCGGTGATGTCGTAGCGCTCTCCCTGCGCCGATCAGGCCGCCATGGCGCAGGCGTGGCGCTCGCCGGCCCCGGTCGCGAAGCGGAACGCGGTCGCCGCGCCGATCCGGATCTCGTCGCCGTCGCGCAGCGTGGCCGAGCGGACCCGCACGCCGTTCAGGAAGGTGCCGTTGGTGGAGCCGAGGTCGGTGAGCGTCCAGCCGCCCTCCGCGCCGCGGGCGATGCGGGCATGCGCGCGGGAGACGCCGCGATCGTCGACATCGAGATCGGCGCCTCGGCGCCCGATCACGAGGTCGTCGCCGCCCACGGGCACGGTCCGGCCGAACCAGTCGAGGTGAGCTGCGAAGGTCCAGACCAGCGCCGGGCGGCCGGCGCGGAGGTGGAGGGTCGAGGCGGGCTGCAGATGGCTCGAGATCATGGCTTCCCTCCAGCTAGTCGGCGACGCGGGTGACGTCAGAGGCGCTCAGGAAGACCTGGAGCGGACGGAAGGCGCGGGCGTTCACGGTGCAGGCGCCGTAGGTCTCGCCGTCGGCGCCCACCGTGCAGCGATCCGCCGCCATGCCGGCCTGGACCATCGGGCCGCACGAGCCGGGCACGCCGCGCTCGGCCGCGCAGCCGCGCGGGGTCGAGACGGCGGGGTCCATCACGTCGGGCTCGAGCGCGACGAAGACGCCGGAGCCGTCGAACAGGTTCCCGAAGTACGAGGCCTCGCGGAAGCGGTAACCGTCCGCCTCCTCGCGCGTGACCGGGATGGTGCTGCCATCGGCCCGGTAGCCGCGCACCGAGATCTGGACGTGCTTGCCCTGGGCGTTGGCGTGAGCTCCGATGCAGGCCGACACCAGCTCCTGCTCGGCCGTCGGGATCGCGGCGCCGGTGCTCCAGGTGGGGGCGAGGCCGAACACGCCGGTCCAGGCGTAGGTCTTCCCGGCCAGGCTGAAGGAGAGGGAGTCGCCGGCGGGGAGCGCGCACTGCGAGAGGTAGCGCATCACCATGTCGCCGTAGGCGGGATCGCGCGCGAACCAGGCCTCGAAGGCGGGCGCATCGATGCCGGCGGGCGAGAGGCCGAGCTCGGCGAGACCGTTGCTGCCGGCGCCGGGGGCGAAGCCGTTCAGGTTGATGCCGTTCAGGTTGATGCCGTTCAGGTTGATGCCGTTCAGGTTGATGCCGTTGAGATTGAGCCGTTGAGCCCGAGCCCGTTCAGATTGATGCCGTTGAGGTTGATGCCGTTCAGGTTGATGCCGTTCAGGTTGATGCCGTTGAGGTTGATGCCGTTCGGCGAGCCCGTTCAGTGATGCCGTTCAGGTTGATGCCGTTGAGGTTGATGCCGTTCGGGCCCAGCCCGTTCAGATTGATGCCGTTCAGGTTGATGCCGTTGAGGTTGATGCCGTTCAGGTTGATGCCGTTCAGGTTGATGCCGTTCAGGTTGATGCCGTTGAGGTTGATGCCGTTGAGGTTGATGCCGTTGAGGTTGATGCCGTTCAGATTGATGCCGTTCAGGTTGATGCCGTTCAGATTGATGCCGTTGAGGTTGATGCCGTTCAGGTTGATGCCGTTCGGGCCCAACCCGTTCAGATTGATGCCGTTCAGGTTGATGCCGTTCGGGCCCAACCCGTTCAGGTTGATCCCGTTGAGGTTGATCCCGTTGAGGTTGATGCCGTTGAGGTTGATGCCGTTTTGCGCCGGGAGTGCGTGGGTGGACGGGGCGAAGCCGGCAAGAAGGATGGTCAGCGCGATGGAGTGGACTCGGTTCAACATGGGGGCTCCTACCTCCGACGTTGGTGTGCGTACCTGGCGCAGTCGGCCTTCCGAGGCACACCTTTGGCGCGGAATCCTACCCACTCTTCGCCCCCACATCTGGGTACAACATACCATGTTCATGTGACACGGCCGGCGCGGGAGTTTCACTCCCGGAACTAGGCTGAAATTCCGCACGTTTACTCACAGCAGATATCTCGGCGAAGATTCGAGGCGTTCCTCCTCGGAGCAGGGCGCAGACCGTAAGATGTCCCGGTGCCTGGCTCCCCACCCGCTCATGACCCCGCCGGTCGCCCTCTATCCAGGGACATCCCGGGGTACGAGCTCGAGGCCTCCCTCGAGCGCGGCGGCTTCGGCGAGATCGTCGCGGCGCGCCGAAAGCACGACGGACTCCGGGTCATCCTGAAGATTGCACGCGCGAGCAAATCGAGCGCGCGAGCGCAGCTCGCGCGTGAGGCGGAAGCTTTGCGCGCGATTGGCCGTGCGCTGGCGCCCGACCTGCTCGATCAGGGAGTGCTCGAAGACGGGACGCCCTGGCTCGCGCTCGAGCGAGTCGACGCGCCCTCCCTCGCCGCGCGCCTCGAGGCGGCCGGCGCTCCGCTCCTGGGAGCCGCGCTCACCGGCGCCACGCTGGCCGTCGCCGATGCGCTCGCCGATCTCCACGCGCTCGGGTGGCGCCACCTCGATCTCAAGCCGGGACACGTCTTCTTCGACGGGAGCACGGTCCGCCTGCTCGACTTCGGCCTCGCGTCCGCTGTCGGCGATCCGGGCCCCCTCCCCTCCCCCGCCGCCGGAACGGCCGCGTACATGGCGCCGGAGCAGGTCAGGGGCGAGCCAGCCGACGCCCGCGCCGACGTGTACGCCGCCGGAGCGATCCTGTTCGAGCTCGCCACCGGCGCGCCACCCTTCACCGGCGCATCGGGCGAGGTGCGTCAGGCGCACCTCGCCCGCCGACCCCCGCGCCCGTCCGAGCGCGCCGCCGTGTCGGGTCCCGTGGAGGAGGTGATCCTGCGCTGCCTGGCGAAAGACCCCGACGCTCGCTTCGCCGATGGCCGTGCGCTGCGCGAGGCCCTGCGCGCCGCGATCGCGTCCGCCGATCAGGCGCCGGCCGCGTCGGGGCCAAGCCTCCCCACCGTCCTCCCTCGCCGGACAGTGGGCGTCGTCCGCCTGCGGTCGGAGATCGACCCGCTCACCCTCTCGCGCGCGTTCGACGCGATGGGCGGGAGGCTGGCCTACGCCAGCGGGCGAAGCTTCGCGGTCATCTTCGAGCCCGGCGCGCGCGAGAACGCCGTCCGCCTCGCGCTCGACGGGGCCGCCGCCATCCTCGAAGCCGGGATCGCGACGGGGGCGCTGGTCGACGCGGCGACGATCCCGGTGCTGTCGACCAGCGGCGGCCCGCGCTACGTCCTCGCGCCGGCCAGGACGGAGCGGCCCTTCCCCGACGACCCGGGCGCCGTTTTCCTGACCGCCGGGGCTGCCGCGGCGGTCCCGGAGGCGGTGGTTGCGAGCTGTCCCGACGGCACGGGGTTGCTCCGCTTGGTCCCGGCGGCCGAGGGGACCGTTCCCCAGCCACCACTGGTGGGGCGGGCGCCGTTGCTCGCGCGGCTGCTCGGCGTTGCCGAGACTGCCCTTGCGCTGCGGGCGCCGGCCATCGTCACCGCCTCCGGCGACGCGGGGATGGGGAAGACGCGCCTCGGCGCCACGCTCGCCGCTCAGCTCCGGGCGCTCGCGGCGGATCCCGAGGTGGTCGAGATCCGCGCTCGCGACGGAGCCCTCGGCCAGGACGAGACGCTTCGGGCGCTGCTCTGCTGGGCCCTCGACATGGACCTGCGCGCGCCGTCCCGCCCGACGCTGGTCGCGCGCTCCTCGAGCGTGCGCTCCCGGCTGAGGCGGGGCGCGACAGCTGGGCTCCCCTCGCGCTCGCGCTCGGCTGGCTGGCCCCGGATGCGGCCGCGCTGAACTCCTGGCGGGCCGCCCCGGGCGCGCTCCGGGCCGCCGCGGTGCGCGGCGCCGGCGACGCCCTCCGCGCGCGGGCGCGGGCGCGGCCGCTCTGCATCCTGCTCGACGACGCTCACCTCGCGGAAACGGCGGCCCTCGATGCGCTCGAGTACGCCGCCCTCGCCGAGGCGGCTGTCCCAATCTTCGTGTGCGCGCTGGCGCGGCCGACGCTCTCCACCGCGCGCCCGCTGCTGGGCGAGCGCGCCGCCCGCCACGTGCCGGTCACCCTGGGACCGCTCGCGGCCGCGGACGCCGCGGAGCTCTGCCGGCGGCTGCTCCTCCCCGCGGAGAACGTCCCCGCCCGCGCCGTCGAGCGGCTCGTCGAGCGGGCGCGCGGCGTCCCGGTCTTGCTCGTCGAGCTGGTCCGCGGCCTCCGCGCCCACGGCCTCGTCCGTCAGCGCGGTCGGGAGGGCGCCTGGTACGTGGCGACCGACGAGCTGGAGCACCTGCCGGACCTGCCGCTGGTGGACTGGCTCGCGCAGCGCGAGATGGCGGGGCTGCCCGAGGCGCTCGCCGCGCACGCCCGGCTTGTCGCGCTCCTCGCCGACGAGGTGGCGCGGCCCGAGGTGGCGGGCATCGTGGCCGAGCTCGACCGCGAGGGGGCCGTGGGATCCGGCGCCCTCGATCCGGACGTGGCCACCCGCCGGCTCATCGAGATCCGCGTGCTCTCCGAGCGCGGGGATCGCGTCGCCTTCCGCCACCCGCTGCTCCGCGACGCGGTCGCCCGCTCCGCCCCCGAGCCGGAGCAGCGCGCCGTGCACCGCGCGGCGTTCCGCTACTACCTGCTCGCCACGTCCCTGCCTGAGCGGGAGCGGCTCCCTCGGCTCGCGATCCACGCCGAGGCCTGCGGGCTCCGCGCCGAGGCCGCCTCGCTCTGGCTGCGGATCGCGGACTCGCTCCGGGCCCGCCACGCCTACCTTGAGGCCGAGACCCAGTACACCCGGGCGCTGTCGCAGCTCTCCGGCGAGGACGCGCGCGGGCGGCTTCTGGCCCTCCGCGGCCGCGGCGGCGTGCGCTACCGGCTGGGGCGCTACGAGGACGCCATCGTGGACCTCGCCGCGGCCCGGGAGCACGCGCACGCGCTGGGGGACCGGCGTGGCGAGACCGAGTGCCTGCTCGAGCAGGCGACCGCGCTCGACTGGATGAACGACTACGCCGGCTCGGCCGAGCGCGTGGTCGCCGCCGAGGCCCTGGTGCAGCGCGGGAGCTCCGCGCTCATCACCACGCAGCTCGAGCTCGCGCGTGCCCGTGCGCTCTTCCGGGCCGCGCGCTTCCCGGAGGCGGTTGCCGCGCTGGAGGCCGCCGCGGCGCTCGCCGAGCCGCTCGGAGACGAAGGGTACGAGACGCTGGTGGTGGCGCACCTCGTCCTCGGCGCCCTGCTCCCCAACCTGGGCCGGATCGAGCAGTCCGAGGCGGTGCTGGCGCGGGCGTACGACATCGCGTCCGCGCGCTCGGACGTGCTGCACCTCGGCGCCGTGTTCAACAACCGACGCAACCTGTGGGTCGCCCGCGCCGACGTCGAGCGCGCGCTCCAGGACCAGCGCGCGTCCCTGCGCATCGGCCGCGATCTCGGCATGGTGGGCACCGAGTACGTCGGGCTGTTCAACCTGGGCGAGCTGCACTACCAGGCGAGCCAGCTCGAGGAGGCCGCCACCCACGTGGCCCGCGCCGTCGACATCGAGCGGCGACACCCGGAGATCGCCGCCCGCCCCGTCGCGCGGCTGCTGATGGCGCGTCTCTTCGCCTACCGTGGAGATCTCGAGGCGGCGCGCGCGTGGCTCGCCGAGGTACGCGGGGTGGAGGCAGCCGCCGCCGCGGAGCGGCGAGCCGGGGCGCGCCTCTCCTCCTCGGATCGGATCCTCGCCGAGATGGTCGAGCTCTCGGTGGACGAGGCCCCGCTGGAGCGGTGGACCGACCTCTGCGCGCGCTCGCGGGCCGAGTCGGTCGAGCAGGAGCCGATAGAGGTGCTCGAGGCGCACGGGCTCTCCGCCGCGCGGGCCGGGCGCCCGCGGGAAGCCGAGGCGGCGCTCCGCGCGGCCCTCGCCCTCGCCGACGAGGTCCCCAACGTCATGCGCCCCCGGCTCGAGGCCGCGCTCGCGATCGTGGCTACCGCAGGAGCCCGAGCGACGTGAGGCAACCCGCTGCCAACGCCGCCAGCGACTCGCCGGCGATCGCGCCGGCGGCGATGGACTCGATCCGGGCACTGCGGCCACGCCGGACGGCCAGCGCGGCGAGCACCGCCCCGGCGAGCATGGCGACGGCGTAGTGCGCCGGCACCAGGAAGCCGAGCCCCACCACGCCCGGCGAGGGCACCAGGCCGCCCCAGGGCGCCCGGCGGATCACCTCCAGCAGGAGCCCGGTCGCGATGGCCGCGGGGAGGGTCCATGCCGCGCCGGGCGGGAGCGCGCTCGCCCCACCCGCCAGCTCGGCGAGCGCGCGCCACCGGATGGCGGTCGGCGCCGGAAGCTCGGACGAGCCGAGCGCGTACGCGTGCACGAACAATTGGTAGAGCGGCACGGCGACCACGGCGCCGGCCATGAGGCCGAGCATCAGTGCGCGACCTTGCGCCCGCGGCTCGGTCCCGGTGCGCGAGCCAGCGCGCAGCGACCAGAGCCCGACGGCAGACTGGGCGGCCACGCCCGCGGCGATCGCGCCCGCGCCCGTGCAGCCGACCGCCCCCAACCCGAGCGCACCCGCGGCCCCCTGCACGACCTGTCCCACCTCCCCCGCCGGTGAAACGTCCGTCCTCCCGGTCACCCGCGCGCAGGCGATCGCGGAGAGGACGGCCGGGAGAATCGATAGTGCTCCGGCGGCAAGCCCGAGGCCGAACCCGGCGCGGCTCGAGACGAGCAGCAAGGCCACCGCCAGCAACCCGAGCGCTCCCAGGCCGCGGGATCGGAGGACGCCCCCCGCCGCGCTCCGGAAATCCGCCGCGCTGGCCCGGAACGACCCCGCGTCGCGCGCCATCGACGCGACCGAGCCGCCCAGCATCAGCCCGACGCCGGGCCAGAGCAGCCAGGTGGTCAACGACGAGAACGACCCGTCCGTCACCATTCCCCACCGGACCAGCGCCGGCCCGAGCCCCAGCCAGGCGATCCCCGCCCCGAGCGCGAGGGAGGAGGCATTGACGAGCCCGATGAGCGCGCCGGCCCCGAGCAGCATGGGGGAGGACGCCAGCCCGAGCCCGAGCGCTCCCGCGCGCCCCGGCACGAGGAACGCCGCGGGGAAGAGCCCGCCCTCGCGAAGGGCGGTGAGCCCGGCCGACAGCAAGCCGGTGATCCCGAGCGCCCTCGCGCCGGCGCCGCCCCGCGTCCGGAGCACCTCCGCCGCGGCGACGCCGCTCGGGAATGGCAGCGCCTCCTCCTCCAGCAGCCGACGGCGCAGGCCGTGGGCCAGGACCAGCCCGAGGCCTCCCGCGCCCAGGCCGAATGGCACCACCCACCACCAGGGCGGCGCCGCACCCAGGAGCGCCAACCCCGGCACGGCGCCGAGCAGCCCGGCCGCGGCCGGGACCGCGCCGGTGCTCACGGCCACCGCCTGGACCAGCGTGATCTCCACCGGGTCGAAGCTGCGCCCCAGCACCGGCAGCACGGCCGCCGCGATCACCGTGGCGGTGACCACGCCGGTCTCCCAGAGCCCGGTCCGGAGCCCCATGTACACGTTCCCCGCCGCGAGGAGGGCGCCGAGGAGGACGCCGGCCAGCGCGGCGCGGAAGGTGAGCTGCATCTGCCCCATGTTAAACCGGTTCCGACGGAACCCCGGATTCCTGGCCGCACACCGGATCCCATGTCGCTCGACAGACCCACCCTCCCGCTCCCTGGACCCACGCCGCCGCTGGCGCCGGCGGCCTCGGAGCCGGAGACGCTGGCGACGGGCAGCGTCGCCGGGGGGTGGCAGCTGGTGCGTGCCCTGGCAACCGGCGGTCACGGCACCGTCTACCTGGCCGCACACACCGGCACGGGGCGCAGGGCGGCGCTCAAGGTCCTCGCCCGCGCCTTCGCATCCTCGCCGGAGATGTCCAGCCGCTTCATGCGCGAGGCGCGGATCTTGTCGCGCCTGCGCCACCCGAACGTCGTGGACATCCTCGAGCTTGGGCTGCTCCCGGACGGCCGGCCCTTCGTGGCGATGGAGCTGCTCGAGGGGCGCAGCCTCCTCGATCTGGTCTTCGCGCGCGGTCGGTTCTCGCTGCCCGAGGCGCTCGAGCTCCTGGCGCCGGTCTGCGACGCCCTGTGCGCGGCCCACCGCGAGGGCGTGATCCACCGCGACGTGAAGGCCTCCAACGTCTTCGTCGAAGCGGGCGATCCGCCCAAGGTGAAGCTGCTCGACTTCGGCGTGGCCCACGCCGCGGGCCCGGACGACCCCAGCATCACGGTGACCGGCGAGCGGATCGGCTCCGTCCACGCCATGGCCCCGGAGCTCATCCGTGGCGATGCGGTGGACGCCCGCGCCGACGTCTACGCGCTCGGAGTCCTGCTCTACCAGCTCCTCACCGGCGAGCTGCCGTTCTGGTCCGAGGACCAGTTCGAGCTCGAGCGGCTGCACCTCACCGCGCCGCCGCCGCGCCCGGGCCGGCTCGCGCCGGTGCCGGCCGCGGTGGACGCGGTGGTCGAGCGCGCCCTGGCCAAGCGACCCGAGGACCGGTTCAGCTCGGCGAGCGCCTTCCTCGAGGCCCTCCGCGCCGCGTCGGGCCTCGGCGGCCGCGGAGAGGAGCGGATGGCGCGCGCCGCCGCAGTGCACGTCTCCCTGACGCCCCCGGGCGAGCTCGACGAGGCCGCGGCGGTGGCCCTGGTGGTGATCGAGGAGGAGGCCGCCCGCCGGCTGGCGGAGGCCGGGTGGGAGGTGGACGTCCGCACCGGCGGGATGCTGCTCGCCACCCGGCTGCTGCCGCCCGCCCCGGCCGCCGCCCGCGAGGCGCGCGCTGCGGCCCTCGACCTCGGCCTCCGCCTGCGGGCCGAGCTCGCCGCCGCCGCGGGCGAGGCGTGCCGGGTCGACGTCTGCCTCCACGCCGGAGAGATCCGCGTGGGCCCGGCCGATCGCCGGGTCGGCGGCGCCGTCTACCGCACGGCGGAGTGGGTGCGCGACGCGCCGGCGGGCTTCGTCGCCACGTCGCAGGCGCTCGAGGGGCTCACCGCGCCCGGCTGAGCGCGAGCCGCACCGCCCGGCGCAGGCCCGCGAAGCGGAGCCGCCCGAGCGCCTCCTCCGGCGATACCCAGGCGTACTCGGCGTGCTCGTCGGACAGGCGCGGCTGGAACTCGTCCGGCATCCGAGCGGCGAACGCCTCCTCCTCGACCAGCACCAGCGCGCCCGGCGCCACCCGGTTCACCTCGGGGTCGAGCCCGAAGGCGTGGCGATAGCCGAGCGGCACCACCGGCAGGTCGGCGCCGGTCTCCTCGAGGAGCTCGCGCCCCGCCGCGTCCTCGGCCGCCTCGCCGGGCTCGATGCGCCCGGTCACGGGCTGCCAGAACCCACCGCGGGCGGGGCTCCGGC
Source organism: uncultured delta proteobacterium (assembly GCA_963733485.1). Classification (GTDB taxonomy): domain Bacteria; phylum Myxococcota; class Myxococcia; order Myxococcales; family Anaeromyxobacteraceae; genus Anaeromyxobacter. The sequence continues at coordinate 41,038 of CAVTDL010000015.1, forward strand.
GCAGGAGCAGGACCTGCCCGTCGCCGCGCAGCGGGACCACCGACACGGTGCGGAGCTCCGGCGCGGCGTCGGCGCGCGCCCGCTCGAGCGCCTCGGCCAGGTGCGCCGCGAGCCGGCCCTCCACCTCGGCCAGCCCGGGCGCGCGGCGGCCGGCCGCCTCGAGCTCCGCCGCCAGGCTCGTCACCCCCAGGCGCGGGTCGGCGATCCCGCACGGCACGATGGCCTGGAAGTGCTGGAGGTCGGTGGCCGCGTTGAAGGCGAGGCCGTGCGAGGTGATCCAGCGCGACAGGTGCACGCCCACCGCCCCGATCTTCTTCCGCCCCACCCAGCAGCCGCGGTGCTCGGGGTGGCGGCCGGCCTCGACGCCGTAGTCCGCGCAGGTGCGGATCATCGCCTCCTCGAGCCCGGCCACGTAGCGGCGCACGTCGGGGCGGCCCGAGAGGTCGACCACCGGGTAGCCGACGATCTGCCCGGGGCCGTGGTAGGTGACGTCGCCGCCGCGGTCGGTCTGGTGGATCTCGAAGCCCTGGCGCTCGAGCCAGGCCGGGGCGGCCCGGATGTTGCCGCGATCGGCGCTCCTCCCCAGGGTGAGCACCGGCGGGTGCTCGAGCAGGAACAGGTAGTCGGTGTCCGGCGGCGTGCGGGCGGCCACGGCGCCGCCGGCGAGCCGCATGAGCGCGAGCCCGTCGTCGTACTCGACGCGGCCGAGGCGGTAGGTGCGGAGGGTCCGGGTCATGTGCGTCGCCGGGGCGGCGTGCCGAGGCCGGGAGGCAGCCAGGCGGCGGCCGCGCCCGGGCGTCAGGCGCGCGCGTCGGTCGGCGCCTGCGCCTTCCGGGGCCGCTCGGGCCGGTTGAGCATGTGGATGGACTCCCCCAGCGCCGCGCGGCAGGCCTCGTTGAAGGCCTCGGGCAGCGTGGGGTGGGCGTGGATGGTGAGCGCGACGTCCTCGAGGTAGGCGCCCATCTCCAGCGCCAGCGCGGCCTCGGCGATGAGGTCGGAGGCCTCCGGGCCGCACATGGTGACGCCGAGGAGCAGCTTCGAGGCGCGATCCGCGACCACCTTGACGAAGCCCTCGGTGTGGTTGATGGCGATGGCCCGGCCCAGCGCGCCGAAGGCGAACTTGCCGGTCACCGGGTCGTACCCCTGCTTGCGCGCCTCCTCCTCGGAGAGCCCCACCGTGGACACCTCGGGGTCAGTGAAGATGGCGGACGGCAGGGCCACCCAGTCGCGCGTCGACTTCATCCCGGCGATGGCCTCGGCCGCGATCTCGCCCTCCTTGGACGACTTGTGCGCGAGGAGCGGCGGGCCGGTCACGTCGCCGACCGCGAAGATCGACGGCACGCTGGTGCGGTACTGCGGGTCCACCTCGATGAAGCCCTTCGGCCCGATCTTCACGCCGACCTTCTCGAGGCCGAGCCCCTCGGAGCTCGGCCGGAACCCGACCGCCACCAGGATCTTGTCGCAGGGGATCTCCTGCTCCTTGCCGTCCACCTCGGCCTTGACCACCAGCTCGCCGCCGCGGCGCTCGAAGCCCTTGGCCTTCGCGTTCACGTGGACCGCGCCGCCGCGCTGCCGCACGCCCTTCTGCACCAGGCGGACGGCCTCGGGATCGACGCCGGTCAGGATCTGCGGGAGCGCCTCGAGGTAGGTCACCTGCGCGCCGAGCTTCTGGTAGACGGTCCCGAGCTCCATCCCGATGATGCCGCCGCCGATGCACACCAGCCGCTTCGGCACCTCGGGGAGGTCGACCGCGTCCTTCGCGCTCCACACGTCCTTCCCGTCGAACTCGAAGCCCGGGATCTGCATGGGCCGCGCGCCGGTCGCGACGATGAAGGCCCTGGCGGAGAGCCGCGTGGTCTTGCCGTCGGCGCCGGCCACGTCCACCGCGTCGGGCGCCACGAAGGTGGCGGTGCCGCGCACCACCTCGACACCGTTCCCCTTCTCGAGCAGGTTCACGCCGCCGGTGAGCTTCTTCACCACGCCGTTCTTGAACTCGCGCAGCTTGGCGATGTCCACCCGCGGCGGCTCGGCGACGATCCCTCGGTCCGCGGCGTGCTTCATCTCCTCGACCAGGTTGGCGGCGGCGATGAGCGCCTTGGACGGGATGCACCCCCAGTTCAGGCAGACGCCCCCGAGCGTCGGGTCCCGCTCGACGAGGACGGCCTTCTTCCCGAGCTGGGCGAGCCGGATGGCGGCGACGTAGCCGCCCACGCCGGCGCCGATCACCACGGCGTCGTAGGTCTGGTCGGACATTGGCGATTCTCCCCTGATGGCGCAGGTATTCTAGCGCGCGCGCTCGAGGCGCGCCGCGCGGACTTTAGCGGTGCGGCGCTCCCGAGGTAAGCGCAAAAGGGGCTCCCGGAGAGGGATGAGTCAGCGCCGCCGCGCCTTTCGCCGCCGCGCAGTCTCCTGCTCGGAGAGGACACGCGGCGTGCGTGGCCTCACGCCCGAGAGCGCCTGCACCACCGCCCCGGCCGCCGCGAGCCCGAACGCGCCGGTCACGAAGACCGCGCTGCCGTGGCACTTCGGCTCCCGCCGGCGCTCGCCCGCCTCCCGCCGCCGCGTCCCCGGGATCCCGTCCTCGTCCCCGGGCAGCGCGAGCGTCTCGCGCGGCGCCTCCATCGACCAGACCGCGAGCACGCCGGTGGGCGCGGCGGACGCGATCCCGAAGCGCCGCCGCAGGTACTTCCGGACGTCCTTGGCGAGCGGATCGGTGTGGCTCTCGCAGAGGTCGGTCACCTGGACCGCGGTGGGATCGACGCGTCGCGCGGCCCCGAGGGAAGAGACGACGGGGATCCCGCGCTCCAGGCAGCGCGCGATCACGTGCAGCTTCGCCACCACCGTGTCCATGGCGTCCACCACGAAGGAGACGCCCTCCGGCACGAGCCGCTCGGCGCTCGCCTCTCCGTACGCCTCCGGCGCGGCGTCGACCCTCAGGCCGGGGTTCACGCGCCTCAGCCGGGCCGCCATCTCCTCGGCCTTGAGCGCGCCGAAGGCGCCGTCGAGCGCGTGCAGCTGTCGGTTCGCGTTGGTCTCGTCCACCCGCTCGCCGTCCACCAGGGTGAGGTGGCCGACGCCGGCGCGGGCCAGCGCCTCGGCCGCGACGCTGCCCACGCCGCCGATCCCGAGCACCACCACGTGGGCGCGGGCGAGCCGGTCCATGGCCTCGTGCCCGAGCAGGCGGGCGGTGCGATCGACGCGGGGCGAGCGGCGGCGAGGGTCCATCGGCGTGCGGGGTCAGGCCGGGGGCGCGCCGGCGGGCGAGAGCCGGAAGAGCGCGCGGGCGCTGGCGGTGGTGCGCCCCTCGAGCTCGGCGAGGGGCAGGCCGAGCGCGGCCGCCAGCGCCGCGGCGATCACCGGGAGGTGCGCCGGCTCGTTGCGGCCGCGGTGCGGCCGCGGGGTCTGGTCGGGGGCGTCGGTCTCGATCAGCAGCCGCTCCGGCGGCACCGCCCGCGCCGCGTCGAGCGGCCTGCGCGCGCGCTCGTAGGTGACCGGGCCGGCGAACGAGAAGTGGAGGCCGCTCGGGAGGTAGGCGCGGACCTGGTCGGCGCTCCCCGAGAAGCTGTGGAGCACCCCGCCGGCCGGGAGGGGCTCCTCCTCGAGCAGCGCGAGGAGCGGCTCGTGCGCGCGGAGGCAGTGGAGCATCACCGGCAGTCGGAAGCGGCGCGCCAGCTCCAGCTGGGCCCGCAGCACGCGCAGCTGGCGCTCCATCGGCGCCCCCGCCGCCACGCTCGGGAGATCGAGCCCGCACTCTCCCACCCCCACCGCGCCGCCGCGCGCGAGCGCCGCTTCGAGGTCGGCGAGGTGCCGGTCGTCGTCGCGGGCGGCGAGCTCGGGGAGGAGCTGCGGGTGGATCCCGAGGGCGAAGTGGAGGCCGGGCGGTCCCGAGCGCCAGCGCCCGGAGCCGCTCCCAGCCGGCCGGCCCTATGGCCGGGATCACCACGTCGGTCACCCCGGCCGAGCGTGCCCGCGCGAGGACCGCGTCGCGGTCCTGCTCGAAGGCGGCGACGTCGAGGTGGCAGTGGGTGTCGACCACGATCGCCCGAGTGTAGAGCAGCCGCCGCCCGCGCGCCCTCTCCCGCTCGGCGCGACCGGCCGCGCTGCCTCTCGTGCTCAGGGCGCCAGCTCGAGGGCGAGCCCGTCCTCCGCCTGCGAGACGAGCCGATCGCCGGCCACCGTGATGGTCCCCGAGAAGCTCACGCCGACGGTCACCTCGTGGTCGGCCCCGTAGGCGAGCGCCTGGGCGAACGTGAAGCTCCCGCAGGCGCCGTCGGAAGGCACGGTGCGCGTCCAGAGCGGCGTGTTCGCGAGGTCGAAGGCGCGCAGGGTCACGGCGCCGCAGCCCGGCGGGGAGCCGCCCACGACCGCGCGGCCGGTGGGATCCACCCCCAGCAAGGCAGGCCAGAGCCGCTCGACGCCGCGCGCCCAGCGGGGCCTGCCGTCCGCCTCGAGGACCGCCAGCACCAGGCCGCCGTTGTCCACGGTCGAGTCGCCCCAGGTCAGGGTGCCGGCGCGATCCGCGAGGAGCACCAGCGTCCCCTTCGCGGTGGTGCGCAGGGCGCTCACGTACCCGAGTGCGTCCGTGCGGACCGACCACTGGTACGTCCCGTCGGTCCCGAGCTTCACGAGCTGCGTGGTCCAGCCGGTGGACGGCGCCGGCGCGCCGGGCACCAGCGGATCGATGCTGCGGCCGGCCAGGTAGGCCTCGCCGGACGGGGCGAGCGCCACCGCGTCGATGAACCCGGTGTCCTTCGACCAGAGGAGCTTCCCGTCCCAGGCGAACTTCTGGACCGAGGCGCCCTCGATCTCGCGCGGCCCGGTGGCCACGAGCGCGGAGCCGGCGTCGTCGGTGGCGAGATCCCGGATCCGCCGCGCCGGGAACGGGACCTGCCACACGAACCGACCATCCGGATCGAGCTTCACCAGCGCCGAGTCGAGGAGCACCCCGCCCCCGAGGTCGAGGCCCGGGATCCCGTCGCAGAAGTTCCAGCACTGACCGTCCACCGTCAGCAGGACGTTGCCGAGCCGCGTCACCACCATGCGGAAGGCGGGCCAGCCGTGGAACTCCCAGGAGCGGGTCCAGAGGAGCTTGCCGGCATGATCGCGCTTCTCGAGGTAGAGGATTCCCCCCGGGGCCGGGTCGTGACGGGTGGTCGAGAGCAGCAGCCGCGCACCCTCCCCGTCCACTCCCGCGCCGACCACCGCGTCGGGGCCCGGCGTCGAGCGCAGCGCGTACCAGAGGACCTCGGAGCCGGGCGCGGGGACGCCGCACACGTCCTGGTTCCCGCCACCGCCGCAGATCTGGCCCTCCGGGCAGGCCCCGCACTCCAGCGTGCCGCCGCAGCCGTCCGGGAGCCGGCCGCAGTCCTTCCCCTGCGCCGCGCAGGTGGTGGGCGTGCACGGGGCCGGCCCGCACGTGCTCGTCGCGGCGCAGACCTCGCCGTCCCCGCAGGCGCCGCAGTCGAGCGTGCCTCCGCAGCCGTCCGGGATCGTGCCGCAGGTCTTGCCCTGCGCTGCGCAGCCGGTCGGCGTGCACCCCGACTGCGGGGTGGCGCACACGTTCGAGGCGCCTCCGCCGCCACAGGTCTGCCCCTGCGGGCAGCTGCCGCACTCGAGCTGGCCACCGCACCCATCCGCCACCGCTCCGCAGGTCTTGCCGAGCGCCTGGCAGGTCCCCGGCACGCAGGACGGCACCCCGCACGCTCCCGCCACGCCCGCACCGCCGCACGTCTGCCCCTGGGGACAGTCGCCGCACCGGAGCGCGCCACCGCACCCGTCGCTCGCCTCGCCGCACGAGGCCCCGAGCGACGCGCAGGTCGCGGGGGTGCACGCCGGACTCTTCTCGCCCCCGCCGCCCGCTCCACAGCCGAGCCACGCCGCCGCCGCCAGCCACGCCCCCCACGCCGCCACGCGCCGCATGCCAGCCCCCGCCACGCGACGCGCGCGGAGCACGCACGATCGCTCACCGTGAAGGTGCCGCTCGGGGCGGCGCCGGCGTGAGTCCCCGTTGCGGTGCGGGCCGGAGGCCTGCGGCGCGCGGCGAGGCGCTTCGGGCGGAGACCGTCAGACCATCTGCATGAAGAGCAGGTTCGGATCCTCGAGGTACTCGATCACCTGGTAGGCGAACGCCGCGGCCACGTGGCCGTCCACCACCCGGTGATCGCTCGTCACCGACAGGTGCATCACGTCGCGCACGACGATCTGGCCGTCCCGCACCACCGGCGTGGGCCGGATCCGGTGGATGCCCAGGATCCCGACCTCGGGGTGGTTCAGGACCGGCGTGGCGAAGAGGCCGCCGAGCGCGCCGAGGCTCGTGATGGTGAAGGTGGAGTGACCCATGTCCTCCGGGCGCGCGCGACCGGCCCTGGTGTCCTGGGAGAGCCGCTCGATCTCGCGGGCCAGGTCCAGGAGCGAGCGGCGGTCGGCGCCGCGCACCACCGGGACCGTGAGGCCTCCCTCGGTCGCGGCGGCGATCCCGATGTCGTAGCGGCGGCGCACCACGATCTCGCCGCGCTCGTCGTCGAGCGACGCGTTCAGGATGGGGTGCTTGCGGAGGGCGGCCACCACCGCCTTCACCACGAACGGCAGGAAGGTGACCTTCACCCCCTCGCCCTGCGCCGCCCGCGCGATGCGCTCCTTCACGCGGACGAGCTCGGTCACGTCCACCTGCTCGACGAAGGTGAAGTGCGCGGCGGTCCGCTTCGAGCGCGCCATGTTCTCGGCGATCCGCTTGCGGAGGCCGCGGAGCGGGATCCGCTCCTCCTCCGGCGCCTCGCCCTCCGCTGCCCGCGCGGCGGCCGGCGCGGCCGGGGCCGGCGGCGCGCGCTCCGGGACGGGCGCGGGGTGGGCGTGCCCGTTGGTCCGGCTCCGCGCCGCCGTCAGGTCGTCCTTGGTCACCCGGCCCCCGGGACCGGTGCCGCCCACCGCGCTCAGGTCCACCCCCAGCTCGCGGGCGAGCGCGCGCACCGCCGGGGTGGCGAGCGCCTTCGACCGGCCCGCCCCGGCGCCCTCTCCCGCTGCGCCGCCCGGGGCCGGACCCGCGCCGACGCTGACGCCCACCGGGCTCGGCGAGATCACCGCGGCCGACGAGGCCGCGCTGGCCACCGCCGCGCGCACCGGCGACTCCGGCGCCGGGCGCGGCGCGCCCTCCTCGAGCTCCAGCTCGAGCAGCGGCGTGTGCACCTTCGCGACGTCGCCCACCTTGAAGAACAGCTTCACCACCCGGCCGCGCCGCGGCGACGGGATCACCACGGTCGCCTTGTCGGTCATCACCTCGACGAGCGGCTGGTCCTCGGAGACCGCGTCGCCGGGCGCCACGAACCACTGCTGGACCTCGGCCTCCACCACGCCCTCGCCGATGTCGGGCAGCTCGAGCCTGTACGCCATGGTCGTCCGTCCTCTCGCGGCCGTCAGTAGGCGACGACCTCCCGGATCGCCTTCACGATGCGCGGCGCCCGGGGCAGGTACTCGTTCTCGAGCGTGTACGGGAACGGCGTGTCGAACCCGGTGACGCGCCGCACCGGCGCCTCGAGGTGCAGGAAGCAGCGCTCCTGGATCAGCGCCGAGATCTCGGCCCCGAACCCGCAGGTCCGCGGCGCCTCGTGCACCACCACGGCGCGGCCGGTCTTCGACACCGAGGCCACGATGGCGTCGACGTCGAGCGGCTGCAGCGACCGGAGGTCCAGCACCTCGCAGTCGTACCCCTCGGCGGCCGCCTCGCGCGCGGCCTGGTCCGCCTCGTGCCACATGGCGCCCCAGGCGATGAGCGTGAGCTGGGAGCCCTGGCGCGTCACCCGCGCCTTCCCGAGCGGCTCGGCGTACTCGCCCTCCGGGACGTCGCCCTTGGCGGCCCGGTAGACCCGCTTCGGCTCGAAGAAGAGCACCGGGTCCGGATCGCGGATGGCGCTGATCAAGAGGCCCTTCGCGTCGTACGGGTTCGACGGCACCACCACCTTGAGGCCGGCGGTGTGGACGAAGTGCGTCTCCGGCGACTGCGAGTGGTAGTGGCCGCCCTTGATGCCGCCGCCGTACGGGGTCCGGATCACCAGCGGGCAGCTGTACTGCCCGCCGGAGCGGTAGCGGTACTTCGCCACCTCGTTCACCAGCTGGTCGAAGGCCGGGAAGATGAAGTCGGCGAACTGGATCTCCGGCACGGGCCGGAGCCCGTAGAGCGCCATGCCCACCGCGGTCCCCACGATGCCGCCCTCGGCGAGCGGGGTGTCGATGACCCGGTCCGCCCCGAACTCGTCGTAGAGCCCCTGCGTGGCGCGGAACACGCCGCCGAACTTCCCGACGTCCTCGCCCATCACCACCACGTCGGGGTCCCGCCGCATCTCGAGCTTGAGGGCGTCGTTGACGGCCTGGATGATGTTCATGGTGGGCATGTCGGCCCCCTGGTCAGGCGTCGGCGTGGCGCGGGTTGGCCACCCGCGGGTCCTCGGCGATGGCCTCCTCCACCTCGGCGAGCTGCTCCCGCTGCTGCCAGAGCGGCTCCGCGTAGACGTCGGCGAAGAGCGTCTCGAGCGGCGGCTTGGGGGCGAACCCCTCCGCCTCCTTGAGCGCGCGCTGGATGTCCTCGCGGATCTCGTCGCGCAGCCGCGCGTCGGCCGCCTCGTCGAGCAGGCCCCGGTGGCCGAGGTGGCGCCGCATCCGGAGGATGGGATCCTTCTTCCGCCACGGCTCCACCAGCTCGGCGGGGCGGTAGGCGCGCGGGTCGTCGGAGGTGGAGTGCCCCTCCACGCGGTAGGTGACGCACTCGAGCAAGGTCGGCCCCTCGCCGGCCGCGGCGCGCGTGCGCGCGCGGCGGGTGGCCGCCACCACCGCCAGCAGGTCGTTCCCGTCGATCCGCTCCCCGTGCATCCCGTACCCGATGGCCTTCTGGGCGATGGTCTCCGAGGCGGTCTGCCGCTCGCGCGGCACGCTGATGGCCCAGCCGTTGTTCCGGCAGACGAACACCACCGGCACCTTCCGCACCGCGGCGAAGTTCATGCCGGTGTGGAAGTCGTTGGCGCTGGTGGCCCCCTCGCCGAAGTAGGTGATGGCCACCATGTCCTCGCCCTTGAGGCGCGCCGCCCAGGCGGCGCCCACCGCCTGCGGCACCTGCGTGGCGATGGGCGAGCTGATGGAGGTGAACCGGCCCGGCCGCCAGGCCTCGTGGCACGGCATCTGCCGGCCCTTCATGGCGTCGCCGGCGTTGCCGAGGAGGTCGCAGATGAAGCGTCACGAGCGGCATGCCGCGCGCGAGCGCGGCGCCGTGCTCGCGGTAGCACGGGAAGACCCAGTCCTGCTCCTCCATGGCGCAGGCCGTGCCGAGCACGGTCGCCTCCTCGCCGATGGAGCCGATGTAGAAGCCGATCCGCCCCTGGCGCTGCAGCGTGATCATCCGCTCGTCCACCGCCCGGTTCAGCACCATGAGCCGGTAGAGCCTGAGCGCCTCCTCGGCGGCGAGCGGGGCCACCTCGGGGTCGGCCGAGCCGTCCTCCCGGAGCACGCTCAGGAGCGGGTACTCGCGCAGCCAGCGCCCCGGCTGACGATCGCGCTCGTCGACCGCGACGCGCCCGGTGGCCGGCCCTACCTCGTGCTCTCGACGCATCGTGGACTCCGGTGTCAGCGGGGAAGAGCCCTGGACTCGATCTCGCCACGGAGGAACAGCTCGGCAGCCCGGTAGGACGACCGGACCAGCGGTCCGCTCGCGACGTACCGGAACCCGAGCCCGAGCCCGGCCTCGCGGTAGGCGGCGAACCGCTCCGGCGTCACGTACTCGACCACCGGCAGGTGCCAGGCGCTCGGCCGCAGGTACTGGCCGAGCGTGAGGATCTCGACGCCGTTCGCGCGGAGGTCGCGCATGGCCTGCTCGACCTCGCCCTCCCCCTCGCCGAGGCCGACCATGATCGACGACTTGGTCACCACCCCGGGGAACTCGCGCTTCATCTGCGCCAGGACCGAGAGCGTCTGGTCGTAGCCGGCCTTCGCGTCACGGACCACCGGCGTGAGCCGCCGGACGGTCTCGAGGTTGTTCGCGAACACGTCCGGCGCGGCGCGGCCGACCGTCCTGACCGCCTCCGGGTCGCCGCGGAAGTCCGGGGTGAGGACCTCCACCAGGAGACCGGGGACCTCCTTCAGGCGGCGGATGGCCTCGGCGAAGTGGCCGGCCCCGCCGTCCGCGAGGTCGTCCCGGTCCACGCTGGTCACCACGATGTAGTCGAGCCCGAGGCCCGCGATGGCCTCCGCCAGGTGGCGCGGCTCGTCCGGATCGAGCGGCGGCGGACGCGAGGCCGTCTTCACGTTGCAGAACCGGCAGCCGCGGGTGCAGACGTCCCCCATCAGCATCACGGTGGCGGTCCCGCCCCCCCAGCACTCCGCCACGTTCGGGCAGTGCGCTTCCTGGCAGACGGTGTGGAGCGCGAGCCCCTTGAGCGTGTCGCGGACCCGCTGGTACCGCTCCCCGCCGGGGACGTTCACCCGCAGCCACCCCGGCTTCCGGGCGCTCATCGGCACGCCGTTCGCCCGCAGGCTGGCCGCGATGTCGCGGCGGGAGGTGGGCGGCTCGGTGCCCAGGACCGGCAGGCTGACGCGTACGGGGTCGGACATGGATGTCGCTCGCGATGTAGTGGCGGAGGCCGGCCGGATCAATACGCGGCGCTTCCTCGGTCGGGCGCCGCCGGTATCGTACTCATCGGGGAGGACCCCCGCATGCTATACTCCAGCAGATTCAGCCCTCCTGGGTCTCGGCAGCCTCCCCCTCAGACCGGAACACCCGCACCGCGATGTCGGAGACCGCCCCGGACGCAACCCGGATCCTGATCGTCGATGACGACGCCGCCGTCCGGGACGTCATCACCGTGCTCCTCCGCGAGGAGGGCTACCTCTGCACCACCGTCTCGACCGCGGAGGGGGCCCTCGAGGAGGCGCGCGCGACCGACTACCCGCTCGTCATCAGCGACGTGCGGATGCCCGGGCACGACGGCTTCTGGCTGCTCGAGCAGCTGCGCGAGAGCTGCGCGGACACCGCCGTGATCATGCTGACCGCCTTCGGCGACACCGAGGCCGCGGTGGAGTGCCTGCGCAACGGCGCGGCCGATTACCTGCTCAAGCCGCCCAAGGTCACCGAGCTCATCCGCGCCATCGAGCGCGCCCTGGGCCGCCGCCGGCTGGAGCTGGCCCGCGGGCGGTACCGCAAGAGCCTCGAGAACCGGGTGAAGGAGAAGACGGCGGAGCTCTCCCGCACCCTGCGCGACCTCGAGTCGACCTACTCGCAGACGCTCTGGACGCTGGTGGCCGCCCTCGACGCGCGGGAGCACGAGACGAGCGACCACTCGCAGCGGGTGGTCCGCTACACCATCGCGATCGCCCGCCGCCTCGGCCTGCCCGAGAAGGATCTCCCGGACATCGGCCGCGGCGCGCTCCTGCACGACATCGGCAAGATCGGCGTCCCCGACGCCATCCTGCTGAAGCCGGGCCGCCTCACGCCGGAGGAGTGGATCGAGATGCGGAAGCACCCGCAGATCGGCTTCAACATCCTCCGCAGCGTCGACTTCCTCCAGATCCCGGCGGAGATGGTCCTCTGCCACCAGGAGCGCTGGGACGGCGGCGGCTACCCGCGCGGCCTGGCCGGCGACGACATCCCGCTGTCGGCGCGGATCTTCTCCATCGCCGACTGCTTCGACGCGATGACGAGCGATCGTCCGTACCGGAAGCACACCACCGCCGACGCCGCCTTCCGGGAGATCCTGCGCTGCGCCGGGACGCAGTTCGATCGCCGGTGCGCGGACGCCTTCCTCTCGCTCACGCAGGAGGAGCTGGAGGAGCTGTCGCGGCCGACCGAGGATAGGCCTATCTGATCCACGGGGCGTGCCGCCCCGCCCCGCCGGCAGAGCCGTCGGGGCCCCACCCCTGCTCGCCGGGTCCCATGCGCCGACGCGAGCGGCTTCGCCGCTTCCGCGTCGGCGCCCCGGCGGGCTCGCCTTGCTCGCCTGACCAGCGAACATGCGGACCGCGTCGTCATGTCCCGTTCGCATCCGGCCCCTCGCCGGTGGTATGAGCACCCCGTGACCCCGGACGTCGCGCCAGAGGCCGCGCAGCCCCCGCTCGTCGACGGCCAGGGACGGCGCGTCGTCTACCTCCGCCTCTCGCTCACCGATCGCTGCAACTTCCGCTGCAGCTACTGCTCGCCGGCCGGGCTCGAGACGCACGAGGATCCGCTCGGCCGCGCCGAGGTGGCCCGGCTGGTACGCATCTTCGCGGGGCTCGGGATCCGGCGGGTGCGCCTCACCGGCGGCGAGCCGACGCTCCGCCCCGACCTGCTCGACGTGGTGCGCGAGGTGGCCTCGGCGCCGGGGATCGAGGAGGTCGCGCTCACCACCAACGGCCAGCGCCTGGCCAGCCTCGCCGTCCCGCTGCGCGCGGCGGGCGTGACCCGCCTCAACGTCTCCCTCGACACGCTCGACGCGGAGCGGCTGCGGCGCATGGCGGGACGGGCCGCGACCCTCGAGCGGATCGTGGAGGGGATCGAGGCCGCCTACCGGGCTGGCTTCGCCTCGGTGAAGCTGAACGTGGTGGTGGTGCGCGGCGAGAACCACGACGAGCTCGGCGACCTGGCCCGCTTCTCCTGGCGGTTCGGCGCCACCGCGCGGTTCATCGAGCTCATGCCCTTCGGGCCAGGGGCGCCGATCCCCACCTCGGAGGTGAAGCGCCTCCTCGAGGAGCAGGGGGTGCGGCTGGAGCCGGACGCCACGCGCGGCTGGGGCCCCGCCTACCACATGCGCGGCACCTCGACGGCGGAGGGCCGCCCGGTGACCGGGCTGGTCGGCTTCATCGGCGCGATGACCGAGAACTTCTGCGACTCGTGCAACCGGGTCCGGGTCGGCGCCGACGGCTCGCTGCGCGCCTGCCTGGGCGGCCGCGACCGCGTGGGGCTGAAGGAGCTCATGCGCGGCGGCGCCGGGGACGCCGAGATCGCCGCGGCCATCCGCGCGGCGCTGCTCGGGAAGGGCGCGCGCCACGAGATGGCGGGCACGCCCGAGGCGCTGCTCCCGATGATCGGGACGGGTGGGTAGCCGGAATCCAACACCCGGCCGAGGCACTTTTCGCGAAGCGAAATGTGCCCGGCCGCTCCCTGCCGGCTACCTGCCGCCGCCCTGGTGGCCTCCGGCCGCTCCCTGACGGCTGCGCTCGGCCCGGCCGCTCCTTGCCGGCTACGCCGCCGCCGCGCGCGGGTGGATGTTCGCCCGGATCCACTCGATGATGGACCGGGTGGTCGAGCCGGGGAGGAACACCTCCGAGGTGCCCTTCTCCTTCAGCCGCGGCACGTCGTCCTGCGGGATGATCCCGCCGCCGAACACGGCGATGTCCGAGGCGCCCTTCTCGTTCAGCAGCTCGATGACGGCCGGGAAGAGCGTCATGTGCGCGCCGGACATGATCGAGAGCCCGATCGCGTCCACGTCCTCCTGCACGGCGGCGGAGACGATCATCTCCGGGGTCTGGTGGAGGCCGGTGTAGATGACCTCGAACCCCGCGTCGCGCAGCGCGCGCGCGATGATCTTGGCGCCGCGGTCGTGGCCGTCCAGGCCCGGCTTGGCGACGAGGATGCGGAGGGGACGCTCGGTCATTTCGTCAATCTCCCGGGGGCGACGGCGATGAAGCCCAATTTTGTACCGCGATCCCACCGCCGTGACCAAATGCGGGCGCCGGGGCCCACGCATCCCGACGCACCGCGTCGCGAGCTGGCCTCGTGGCAGTTCGCAGCGCGTGGACGGCAACGTGCGGCCGGAGGAGGCGGCAACAGGTAGCCGGTAGGGAGCGGCCGGGCACACTTCGCTTCGCGAACTGTGCCTCGGCCGGATGTTGGAAGGCCGGCGGCTAGAAGCGCCCGTCCTCGCGGTAGACGCCGTGGACCTTGCGCAGCACGTCGGAGATCTCGCCCAGGGTCGCGTAGACCTTCACCGCGTCGATCACCGCGGGGACCACGTTCTTCCCATCGCGCTCGGCGCGCTCGACGCCCGCGAGCGCCCGGGCCACCGCCTCGGCGCTCCGGCGGGCCTTCACCGCCCGCAGCCGCTCCACCTGCCCGCGCGCCACCGTCTCGTCGATCCTGAGGATGGGCATCCGCTGGTCGTCCTCCGACTGGAAGGCGTTCACGCCGACCACCGTCCGCTCGCCGCTCTCGATCTCCCGCTGCCAGCGGTAGGCGCTCTCGGCGATCTCCCGCTGCGGGTAGCCCTCCTCCACCGCCCGGAGCATGCCGCCCAGGTCGTCGATGCGGCGGATGTACTCGAGGCCGCGCCGCTCCATCTCGTCGGTGAGGTACTCGACGTAGTAGCTGCCGGCGAGCGGGTCGACCACGCGGTCGGCCCCCGACTCGTGGGCGATGAGCTGCTGCGTGCGCAGCGCGATGGTGACCGCCTCCTCGGTGGGGAGCGCGTAGGTCTCGTCGAGCGAGTTGGTGTGGAGCGACTGGGTGCCGCCCAGCACCGCCGCGAGGGCCTGCAGGGCGGTGCGCACCACGTTGTTGTAGGGCTGCTGCGCGGTGAGCGAGACGCCGGCGGTCTGCGCGTGGGTCCGCAGGAGCAGCGACTCGCGCTTCTGGGCGCCGAACCGCTCCTTCATGGTGCGGGCCCAGATCCGGCGGGCGGCGCGGAACTTGGCGACCTCCTCGAAGAGGTCGACGTGGACGTCCCAGAAGAAGGTGAGGCGCGGCGCGAAGTCGTCCACGTCCAGGCCGCGATCGACGCACTCCTGCACGTACTCGATGCCGTCGGCGAGCGTGAAGGCCAGCTCCTGCACCGCGGTCGCCCCCGCCTCGCGGATGTGGTAGCCGCTGATGGAGACCGGGTTCCAGCGCGGCATCTCCCTGGCGCAGAACTCGATCATGTCGCAGTCGATCCGCACCGCCGGCGCGGGCGGGATCGATCCACTCCTTCTGCGCGATGTACTCCTTCAGCATGTCGTTCTGGAGCGTGCCGCCCAGCCGCGCCCGCGGCACGCCCTGCTTCTCGGCGACCGCCACGTACATGGCGAGCGCGATGACCGCGGTGGCGTTGATGGTCATCGAGGTGGTGACGTCGGCGAGCGGGATGCCGTCGAAGAGCAGCTCGAAGTCCTCGAGCGTGGAGACGGCGACGCCCTCCTTGCCCACCTCGCCGCGGCTCATGGGGTGGTCGGCGTCGTAGCCCATGAGCGCCGGCATGTCGAAGGCGGTGGAGAGCCCGGTCACGCCGTGCTGGAGCAGGTACTTGAAGCGCCGGTTGGTGTCCTCCGGCGACCCGAAGCCGGCGAACTGGCGCATGGTCCAGAGCCGGCCCCGGTACATGGTCGGCTGCGGTCCGCGCGTGAACGGGTAGCGCCCGGGGTAGCCCACGTCGCGGAGGAAGTCGTGCTCCCGCAGGGTGGCAGGGTCGAGGACGTCCGGGATCGGGATGCCGGAGTCGGTCCGGTAGTCCGACTTGCGGGGCGGCAGCCGTGCGATGGCCTCGGCCAGCTCCTCGCGCGTCCAGCGCTCGCGCTCCGCGAGGACACGGGCGATCTCGTCGCGTGCGTAGACCGGGTGATCGGCGTGCGCGGGCGCACCGGGCGTCTCGCCCCGCTTCCTGGGTGGGGTGGAGGTGCGGTCCTTCGCCGGCTTGGAGGCCATGGAATCCCCTCGCGCTGGGTCTGTCGCGGGTGATCTACCCGGCGGGACCTCAGGGCGCAGGTCGCCTGGCGGGGCTCGCCGGGCCGCCGGCTTGCCGTCCGCCCGGCGCGCTTGACGCCTCCCCCGGAGCGCCCTATAAACCCGCGTTCTCAGGCAGGACCGGTGAGGTAGCTCAGTCGGCTAGAGCGAGGGTCTCATAATCCCTAGGTCGGGAGTTCGATTCTCCCCCTCACCACTTCGTCACGCTCCGCCAACGCACGAGAATCCGTTCGGGCCCCTCGACCCCTGGTCGCGGGGCCCGCTCTCTTTTCCCGCCTGCTCCACGCCGGACGGCGCGCCCTCGAAGGCGGGCCCCGGGCCAGGCCGCCGCGCCCCAGACCGGCACCGCAGCCGCCCCCGCGTCGACGTTAGGTGCTCGGGAGCGCCGCGCCGATTCGCTCGCGCGCCGAGAGGGAGCCACCAATGAGAGTCCTCGCCTTCGCCGCCTCGCTGCGCCGAGGCTCGCTCAACCAGAAGCTCATCCTGCTCGCGGCCGAGGCGGCCCGGGCGGCCGGCGCCGAGGTCGATCTCGCCGAGTTTCGCGAGTTCGACATGCCGATCTACGACGGCGACGTCGACGCGAGCACCGGCCTCCCGCCCGGCGCCGCGGCGCTCCGCCACCGCGTCGAGCAGGCGGACGCGCTGATGATCTCGGCGCCCGAGTACAACTTCTCGATCGCCGGCCCGCTCAAGAACGCCATCGACTGGGTGTCCCGCGCTCGGCCGATGCCGTGGCGCGGGCGGAGCGTCTTCCTCCTGTCCGCGTCGCCCTCGGCCATGGCGGGATCCGCGGGCTCTGGCAGACGCGCATCCCGCTCGAGGGCTGCGGCGCGCTGGTGTTCCCGGACATGTTCGCCCTGTCCCACGCCGGCGAGGCGTTCGATCCGGAGGGAAAGCTGAAGGATCCGAAGACGGCCGAGCGGCTCGAGCGCGAGGTGACCGGGTTCGTGCGGCTCGCCGAGTGGGTCGTGCCGGTCTGCGGGAAGGTCGCCTCCGCCGGGCAGCAGCGCCAGGCCGAGATCGCCAGGGCGCTCGAGGAGCAGTCCGTCCTCCAGCCGCCGGTGCGGTGACCACCGCGCGCGGGTCCGGGGAGCGATCGGTCCGGCCGAGCGCCTCGAGCGGACCGTCAGTCCGCGGGCGCCTCCGTCGCCGGGCGCCTTTGTTGACGTGTCACAGGGTCGTGGTACGAACGTGCGCCGTCCGCCGATATCGGAGGATTTCGCATGCGGAAGACAGCACGATCCCTCGCCCCCGGCGTCGAGGACGTGGAGGAGACCCGCGAGCTGCCGCTGAGGGCGCCGGAGACCCCGCCGCTGCCGTTCCCGCTCCCGCGGAACCGCGCCTCCGACCGGATCAAGGAGGCCCTCCTCCGCTGGCTCGAGCAGGAGATGTGAGGCGCGGGTAGCGCCCGAAGGCCCTACTCGCCGCCGCGCTCGTACTCGGCCTCCTCCGCCTCGAGCCCCTCCGTCATCTCCCGGGAGGCGCCGAAGAGGCGCCCGAGCTGGACGTGGCGCGAGAAGAGGAACGGCAGGCCGACGCCGACCTGGAAGACGAGCTGGGCCGCCCAGAGGACGTTCGCGTAGGCGACGCCGCTCGTGGAGACCAGGGCCCGTGGCGCGAACAGCCCGAGCCCGAGCACCACCGCTCCCTGGAACGTCCCCACCATCCCCGGTCCGGCGGGGATTATGACGCCCACCACCAGCGCGCCGAGGAGCGTGCAAGCCGCGGTGGCGTCGAGGTCGAACCCGAAGCCGGTGGCGAGGACCTTCATCCCCCACGCGCTCGCGCCCCAGTAGCAAGCGGTCAGCGCGAAGAAGAGCGCCAGCTTCCCCCGGGAGGGCACCATGCGCAGGCCGTGGATGAAGGCGTCCGTCATCCCCGAGACCCGGGCCGCCACGCGCGGCGAGATCGGCGCGATCAGTCGGTTGGTCAGGGACACCGCGAGCCTTCGGTTCCGGTAGGCGCCGACCAGGAAGAGGAGCAGGACGCCGAAGGCCAGCGAGACCAGCACGCCGGCGGTGCGCAGCAGGTGCACGCCGGGCGTGCCGTCGGGCACGGCGAGCAGCGACACCACCAGCAGCACGCCGGTGAAGATGCCGTCGACCACGCGCTCCACCACCACCGACGAGAGGGCCGCCGAGACCCGCAGGCGCGGTCGCTCCGCGATCAGGTACGGGCGGGCGAACTCCCCCAGCCGGAAGGGCAGGACGATGAGCGCCATGATCCCCACCGCCGAGGCGGCGTTGAGCCGCGCGAACGGCACCTTCGCCACCGGCTCGAGGAGGATGCCCCAGCGGTAGGTGCGCGCCCACTGGATGAAGATCAGGAACGGGAGGTAGAGCGCGAGGTAGCGATAGTCCGCGCTCCGCATGGCGAGCCAGATGTCGCCGAGGTCCTTGCCCCGCAGCGTGAGCCAGAGCGCCAGCGCCGAGATGGCGAGGCCGACCAGCGCCTGGACGATCCGCTTCACGCGCGCACCTCGCGCCCGGCCGCGTGGGCCGCGCGGCGGCGCGGCGGCGTGTGAGCATCCTGGCTCGGCATGGGCCCGGCGCTCATAGCACATGTCCGGGGGAGCTGGAACTGCGAGCGCGCTAGGCCACGGCGTGCCGGGGCGGCTCGCCCCGCGCCACCCGGTGGACCTCCTCGAGCACCATGCGCGCCATGGCCGCGCGCGTCTCGCGGGTGCCCGAGCCGAGGTGCGGCGTGAGCACCACGTTCTCGAGCCCCAGGTACGCCGCCGGGACACGCGGCTCGTCCGGGAAGACGTCGAGCCCCGCCGCCGCGAGCTGGCCGGAGCCGAGCGCCTCGGCGAGCGCGGCGTCGTCGACCACCGGTCCGCGGGCGGTGTTCACCACGACGGCGCCGGGCCTCATGCGCGCGAGCCGCTCCCGCGAGAGCAGGTGCCGCGTGGCCGGGGTGAGCGGGACGTGCAGGCTCACGAAGTCGCTCTGCGCCAGCAGCTCGTCGAGATCGACCCGCCGCGCGCCCGGGAAGTCCACCGCCCGCGGGCCGGTGTAGAGCACCCGCAGGTCGAAGCCGGCGGCGCGGCGCGCGACCGCCTGGCCGATCCGGCCGAAGCCGACGATCCCGAGCGTCTTGCCGGTGACCTCGGTCCCGAGCAGCCAGGCCGGATCGACGCGGGTCCAGCCGCCGGCGCGGACCACGCGGTCGCCCTCGGCCACCCGCCGCGCGGCAGCGAGCAGGAGCGCCATGGCGTGATCGGCGGTGGCGTCGGTCACGACGCCGGGCGTGTTCGTGACGAGGACGCCGCGGCGCCGACAGGCCTCGAGGTCGAGGTGGTTCACGCCGACGCCGTAGGAGGCGAGGTGGCGCAGCCGCGGGAGCCCCTCCACGAGCGCGGCGTCCACGCGGTCGATGTAGGTGACGACCAGGACCTCGGCGTCGCGGGCCGCCTCCAGCAGCGCGGGGCGCGGGAGCGGCGCCCCGCCCCCGCGGATGTCGAGCAGCGGGGCGAGCGGCGTGAGGTCGCCCTGGGGCAGGTCTCGGACCAGGTACAGGATGGGCTTCACTGGTCGTCCTCCTCCGGCTCCCCGGAGCGGGCGGGCACCTCGTCGCCGTCGCCCGCGCGCGGGCCCGGGATCCGGTACTCCTCTCCGAGCCACTTCCCGAGATCGACGAGCCGGCACCGATCCGAGCAGAAGGGGTACGACCGGTTCACCGCCCGGGGCGGGACCTGCTTGCCGCAGCTGTGGCACCTCGTCACGCGCACCGGAGGGATCTACCGCGGCGGGAGCGCATCGCCCATCACCTTCGGCGGGGCCCGGGCCGCGACGGGGGCGTCAGCTCGCCGGGCAGCTGTCCGGCAAGAGCGGACGGATCGCGTCGGTGAGCGCGCGCTGGTCGAGCGCGCCGGAGAAGACGTGGCGCAGCTTCCCCTCGGCGTCGATCAGGTAGGTGCGGGGGTAGGCGGGCACGCCCCACGGCCGGAGCGCCGAGGCCCCCGCGTCGAACAGGACCGGATAGGGGATGTCTCGCGCCATGGCGG
Source organism: uncultured delta proteobacterium (assembly GCA_963733485.1). GTDB lineage: Bacteria > Myxococcota > Myxococcia > Myxococcales > Anaeromyxobacteraceae > Anaeromyxobacter. The sequence goes on from CAVTDL010000015.1 coordinate 60,711, forward strand.
CGACGTCCTCGCGGCCGGACTCCTCCGCCACGCCGAGCAGCTCGAAGCACCGGTCGCGGTGCGCCCTCCACACCTCGGCGAGGGCGGGGAGCTCCGCCTGGCATGGACCACACCAGCTCGCCCAGAAGTTCACCGCCACCACCTTGCCGCGCAGCGTGGCCAGGTCGATGGTGCGCCCGGACGAGATCCGGGAGGGCGAGCGGCGGCGCCGTCTCGCCCATTCGCTGGACCGGCTCCGACCGGCGCACCAGGAGCTGGGTGACGACGACGGCGGTGAGGGCGATGAGCGCGAGCTTGAGCCACCTGGTCATGTCGGGATCCCGGCGCAGGGCCGCGCCTCCGGGTGAGAGCCGGAGCCGGGCAGCGAGGTTCGGCCTGCTCGTCCCGGCCGCGCCCTCCCTACCTGCTCGCCGAGCCGGCCACGCTGCCCGCCCCGGACATGAGGAGCGTCTTGAGGTCGTCGTCGGTGAAGTAGAGGCCGACGCCGAAGAACACGTCGGTGCCGATGTTGAAGCTCCGGCCGCCGGGCGAGCTGGTGTTGCGCCAGCGGTTCAGGAAGTCGTCCACGCCGGTGGTCACGTAGAAGTGGCGCATGAAGTTGTAGTTGGCCCACACCTTCGCGCGCGGGAAGGCGGCCTGGTCGGAGCGCGTGAACTGGTACATCGACACCGAGAGCTGGAGCGCGTCCTCGAGCAGGTGGAAGTCGGCGCCCAGGCCGCCCGAGCTCTCGATCATGCCGCCGCGCAGCGTGAGCCAGCCGTAACGCTTCGCGAGCTGCAGGGAGAAGGTGAGATCCTCCTCGTGCAGCGTTCGCGTGCTCACGATGGTGGTCTCGCTGGTCGAGCCCGGCCTGCGGGTGCTGATGGTCTCGGTCGTGACGGTGTCCACGCCGCGCGGGTCGCTCGCGATCTCGAGGAGGTAGTACTTGTCCGGCCGCGGGAGCAGCTTCGCGCCGAAGTAGACCTTGGCGCCCGGCCTGCCGTCCTCGCGGCTCTGGTTGAGCAGGAACTCGGACCGGAACTGGAGCTCGATCTGCATCCTCTGCAGGCGGTTCATGTAGTCGGAGAACCCCTCCACCGTCGACCCGAGCTGCCTGCCCATGCGCTCGTCGGTGAGGAGGCGGCCCGCCACGCTCTTCCCCTCCTCCACCTTCGCGATCAGCCCGTCGAGGCGCGCCAGGCTGTCGTTCAGGCGCGCCACCGCCTGCTGCACGCCCTTCGCCTGGCCCTGCTGCGGCGACAGGCTCGCCGGCGCGGCGATGGTCTCGCCCGGCTTCCCGGACTCCTCGCCGGCGCCGCCGCCGGTCGCCGCGACCGCCGGGCCTCCCGCGCCACCAGCCCCCGGTCCGCCTGGCGCGGCGCCCGGACCGCTCGTGCTCCCCGGCTCCGTGCTCCCGCCCGTCTTCGTCCCCGTCCCCGCCACCGCCGAGCCGCCCGCCGGGCCGCCGGCCGGGGCCGCGCCACCGGCGCCGCCGCGCCGCCCGCGCCTCCAACGCCGCCCACCCCGCCGTCGAGGATGACCTGGACGCTGGCCGCGGCGCCCTTGAGCTGCACGGTGAGCTCGTCGACGTTCCGCAGGATGCTGTGGATCCGCTCCTTGTCCCGGGTCGAGATCTCGCGCAGGTCCCCCGTGAAGTCTCGCGTGTTCTCCAGGATCTGGGTGAGGTTGTCCTCGTTCCGCGCCACCACCGCGTCCACCTGGCGCGTGATGCGGGCCAGGTTCTCCACGATCTCGCGCAGGCTCCCCTGGTCGCTGTTGACGGTCTTGGCGAGGTCACCCGTGACCATCTGGACGTCGCTGGCGATCTTCGCCATCGCGTCCACGAGCTGCTGGACGCTGGTCGCCTCGCGGATGCAGGTGATCTCGCGCTCGGCCTCCGGCAGGCTCGAGAGCAGCGGCTTGTCCGCCGATCCCGGGACCGCCTCGAGCAGCGCGTCCGGGAGGAGCGCGGACGGGAAGGCCTTGTAGAGGCAGGCGTCGGTGTGAAGCTCGACGTCGTTGCGGATCCTCATCTGGAGGAGCGCCTTGTTCCCCTCGAGCGCGATCTTCGAGACCTCGCCGACCTGGATGCCGGCGATCTGCACCCTGCTCTTCCAGGTGAGGCCGGTCGCGTCGGCGAACCGCGCGTGCACGAGGTAGCTCTCCTTCTCCGAGTAGCCCCCCTTCTTGAAGAAGGTGAACGCGAACAGGAAGGCCGACCCGGCGACCGCCACCAGGGCGCCGACCGCCAGGGCCTTGTTGAACCCGCTTTTCACGTGGTGGGTCCCAGGGAGGTCACTGCTTCTCGAACCAGGTGGAGAGGAAGCGCTGCACGAACGGGTCCTTGCTCTGGCGGACCTCCGCGGGGGTTCCCTCCGCCGCGAGGTGCCCATCGTAGAGCACCGCCAGCCAATCGGCCACCCGGAACGAGCTCGCCACGTCGTGGGAGATCACCATACTGGTGATGCCGAGCCTCTCCTTGGCGTGCACGATCATCTCGTCGACGTAGCTGGTGGTGATGGGGTCGAGGCCGGTGGTCGGCTCGTCGTAGAGCACGATCTGCGGCTCGGAGACCAGCGCGCGCGCCAGGGCCACCCGCTTGCGCATGCCGCCCGACAGCTCGGCCGGCCACCGCTCCAGCACCTCCTCGCCGAGGTCCACCACGGCGAGCTTCTCCACCACGCGCCGGCGGATCTCGTCGACGGCGAGCCGCGCGCCGCGACGCCCCTCGCGGATCGGGAAGGCCACGTTGTCGAAGACGGTCATCGAGTCGAACAGCGCCGCGCCCTGGAACACCATCCCGAACAGCTGGCGGGCCTCGGTGAGCGCCTTGCCGGTCAGGCTCGAGATCTCGAGACCGTTCACCCGCACCGTGCCCCGGTCCGGCTTGAGGAGCCCGATGACGTGCTTCATGAGCACGGTCTTCCCGGATCCCGAGCCCCCCAGCACCACGAAGGTGTTCCCCTTCGGGATGGTCAGGGAGACGCCCTTCAGGACCTCGTTGGCCCCGAACGACTTCCAGAGATCGCTCACCTCGATCACGCGTCAGGTCCCCACGCTCAGCACGGTGCCGGCGTAGTCCGCGATGAGGATGGCGACCGAGCTCGCCACCACCGCGCGGGTGGTCCCCTCGCCCACGCCGCGCGCGCCGCCACGGGCCGAGTACCCTCGCCAGGTGGTGATGAGCGCCACGATGGCGCCGAACACCACCGCCTTCCAGAGGCCGTGGAAGATGTCCTCCGGCCCGAGGAACTCCTTGGTGTGCTGGATGAAGGGGCCCTCGGGGATGCCCGCCACGTAGACGCCCATCAGGTACGCGCCGAGGTAGCCGACGGCGTTGAACAGCATGGTGAGCACCGGGAACATGAGGATCGAGGCGATCACCCGCGGCACCACCAGGTACTGGATGGGCGAGACCGCCATGGTCTCCATCGCGTCGATCTGCTCGGTGACGCGCATGGTGCCGAGCTCGGTGGTGATGGCGCTGCCCGCCCTGCCGGTGACCATGAGCCCGGTGAACACCGGCGACAGCTCGCGCGCGAGCGCGAAGGCGGTCGAGCCGCCCACGTACCCCTCCGCCGCGAACTGCTTCATGGCGTAGTTCATCTGCAGCCCGAAGACCATCCCCGCGAAGCCCCCGGTGACGCCCACGATGAAGGCCGAGCCCGCCCCGATGAACGCCATCTGCAGGAGGATCTGATCCAGCCGGAGCGGCGGGCGGAACGCCCACGCCACCGTCTCCCCGGCGAAGAAGATCATCTGGCCGAAGTCCTCGAGCACAGCCCTGAGCCGCGTCATGGCGCGGCATTCTCGCATGGCTGCCGGCGAAGCGCCCGGTTTCGAGCGCGGCCGGTCGGATCTTCGCTGCGGCGGTCGAGAGCGACCGCCGCTATACTGCGCGCCCCCATGGTCAAGGTCGGCGGCGAGGTCGATTCGTTCTGCACGAAGTGCCAGATGGTCCTGGCCCACACGGTCCACGCGGTGATGGGGGGAGCGCCCGTCAAGGTGGAGTGCAACACCTGCCACGGCGTGCACCGCTTCAAGGGCGCGCGTGGCGCGTCCGAGCCCCGGTCGCCCGCCGGCGCCCGGGCCGCCCGCCCGGCGCGCGAGCGACCGGCGGTGGTGGCCTTCGACGAGCTGATCGCGAGCCGCAAGGCCGCCCCCCCGAAGCCGTACTCTCCGAAGAAGACCTTCGTCGTGGACGACGTGATCGAGCACGCGATCTTCGGGCTCGGGTTCGTCTCCGCCGTGCGCGACGCGGGCAAGGTGGAGATCACCTTCCGCTCCGACGTGAAGATCCTCATCCACGGGCGCACCTGAGCAGCGCCATGGGGCTCTTGACCTTCGCGCTCAACGTGACGCTGGACGGGTGTTGCGACCACCGCGAGGGGGTCGCCGACGACGAGATGCTCCGCTACTGGACGCGCGTGATGGACGCGGCGGGAGCGATGCTCTTCGGGCGCCGGACCTACGAGCTGATGGAGGACGCCTGGCCCCAGGTGGCGCGAGACCCGAAGGCGACACCGTCGAACCGGGACTGGGCGAAGAAGCTCGAAGCCAAGCCCAAGTACGTGGTCTCGACGACGCGCCGCGACTTCCCGTGGAGCAACACGCATCACGTCGAAGGGGACCTGACCCGGGCGGTGAAGGCGTTGAAGAAGGCCACGCCGCGCGGACTGCTGGTGGGTAGCCCCACAGCTTTCGGCCGCGCTTCAGCGCCTGGACCTCGTGGACGAATATCGCTTCGTGGTCCACCCCGTGGTGGCCGGGCACGGTCCGTTCTTGTTTTCCGGCCTGCAGCCATCATTGCGCCTGAAGTTCGTGGCCGCGACACGGCTCAAGTCGGGCATCGTGGCGTTGCACTATCGCCGGCGCTAGCGGCTAAGCACCGGCCCCGAGCGCGTCGATGGCGGCGGCGAGGTCGGCGGGCAGGCTCGCCTCGAGCACGAGCGCCTGTCCGCTCGACGGATGGCGCAGCTCGAGCCTTGCCGCGTGGAGCGGCGTCCGGTCGAGCAGGACTTCACCTCCAGGCCCGCGCAGCGGGCCGGCGTCCCCGTAGTCCGGGTCGACCGCGAGCGGCCACCCCGCCGCGGCGAGGTGGACGCGGATCTGGTGCGTCCGCCCGGTCTCCGGCAGCGCCTCGACGAGCGCGAGCGGCCCGCCCGTCCAGGGGCGCGCCGGGTACGCCGCGAGCCGCCGGAACACGGTGATCGACGGCTTGCCCCGAGGGTCGGCCGGCCCGGCCGGGCGCATGCGCCCCTTGCGGCCGGGCGCGATGGCGAGGTCCACGCGGAGCTCGGGCCCTGGCTCGCCGCGGACCAGCGCCAGGTACCGCTTGCGCGGCTCCCCCCGGTCGAAGGCCAGGTTCAGCGCCCGGTGCGCCGCCGCGGTGCGGGCGAACACCAGCACGCCGCTCGTGCCGCGATCGAGCCGGTGGACCACCCAGAGCCGGCCGTGGGTGGTCTCGAGCTCCTCGCGCAGGCTCCGCTCGGCCGGGATCCGGCCCGGGATCACCAGGCGGCCGGCCGGCTTGTCCACCACGAGGAGGTCCGCGTCCTCGAGGAGGACGCGCGGCGGCGGCGCTGCCGCGGCGCTCAAACCATCTTCCTGGCCGGGATAACCTTCACCGGCCCGAACCGCTCCAGGGTCGGCGCGATGGCGCGGGCGGGGCCGACCACCACCACCACCCGCCGCTCGAGCGGGAAGTAGCGGCGGGCGATGGCGCGGCAGTCGTCCGGCGTCACCGCGCGCACGCGGTCGCGGAAGCCGCTCACCTCGGCCTCGTCGAGGCCGTACAGCTCGAGGTCGGCGAGCTTCTCGGCCAGCTGGTCGTGCGTCTCGAGGGAGAGCGGGTAGAGGCCACACAGGTAGCTCTGCGTCCGCTCCAGCTCCTCCTGCGTGGGCCCCTGCTCGCAGAAGCGCGCCGTCTCGTCGAGCGCGACCTGGACGATCTCGGCGGTGGTCTCGACCTTGGTGAAGGTCGAGACGAAGAAGAGCCCGCCGGCGCCGCTGGTCGCGAAGCGGCTGCGCACGCCGTAGGACAGGCCGCGGTTGACGCGGATCGCCTCCATCAGCCGCGAGGTGAACCCTCCCCCAGCACCGCGCTCGCCACCACGCCCGGGAAGTAGTCCGGGCTGTGTCGCGGGAAGCCCTCCGAGGCGATCCGGACCTGGCTCTGCGTGGCGTCCGGCTTGTCCACCACCACCACCGCGGTGCGGGGCGGCGCCGGGGACGCCACCACCGGCAGGGGGCGAGCGGGGGCCCGCCAGCCGGCGAAGCGGCGCCGCACCAGCGCCAGCACCTCCGCCGTGCGCACCGCCCCCACCACCACCAGGAAGGCCCCCGCGGGCGCGTAGTGGCGGAGGTGGAAGCCGGCCACGTCCGCGCGCGTCGTGGCGCCGAGATCCTTCACCCGCCCCTCCGGCGAGTGGCCGTAAGGGTGGTCGCCGTAGCCGGCCGCCAGCATGGCGCGATCCGCCACCACGCCCGGCTCGTCCAGATCGTGCGCGAGCGCCGCCACCTCGCGCCGGCGGAGGCGCGCCACCTCCCGCGCCGGGAAGGTGGGCGCGCCGGCGATCTCGGCCAGCAGATCGAGGCAGCGCGGCATGACCTCGAGCGGCGCCGAGAGGCCGAAGTAGGTCGCGTCCTCGTCCACGCCGGCGCCGAGCTCCGCCCCGAGCGACTCCACCGCGAGATCGATCTCCTCGCCGGTGTGCCGGCGGGTGCCCCGGCGGGCGGCCAGGGCCACCAGGTGCGCCAGCCCCGACCGCCCGGCCGGAATCGAGCGAGGCGCCGCCGCGCAGCACCAGGCGGACCGCGGCGAGCGGGATCCCGGCGCGCTCGGCGACGATCACCGACAGCCCGCCGGGGAGCCGCTCCCGGTGGATGGGGGGCAGCGCGATGGGCGCGCTCACCGCCGCACCTCGGGCTCGAGCACCACCACCGAGCGGCGCGTCGGGTCCAGGTACTCGGCCGCCACGCGGCGCACGTCCTTCGGGCCCACCGCCGCGTAGTGCTCCAGGGAGCGCGCCGCCTCCCGCCAGTCCCCCAGCAGCGCCTCCGCCTGCCCGAGCGCGTGGGCCACCCCGTGGTGCGTGGCGAGCTCGTGGAGCACCGAGCTCCGCAGGAGCGCCTTGGCGCGCCGGATCTCGGCGGCGGACACGCCGGCCGACGCGACGCGCGCGATCTCCTCCCACAGCACGCGCTCGGCCCGCTCGGTGCGGACGCCGGGCGCGAGCTCCGCGAAGGCGAGGAAGACCCCCGGGTCGATGCGCCAGCCCCAGCTGATCGGAGATCGACACCGCCAGCTCGAGCTCCTGCACCAGCCGCTTGCGCAGCCGCGAGGACTCGCCCACCGCGAGGCAGACCTGCAGCACGTCGAGGGCGGCGGAGTCCGGGCTGCGCGCGGCCGGCCCGCGCCAGCCGGCCAGGAAGGCGGGCGCCTGGGCCGGGTAGCGGACAATCGCGCGCCGCTCGCCGCGCTGCGGTGGCTCGCCCTGCGGGACGGGCGCCGGGCGCGGGCCGGGCGGGATGTCGGCGTAGAACTGCTCGATCAGCGCCGCGGTGGCGTCCGCGTCCACGTCCCCGACCACGTACACCGCCGCGTTGCTCGGCGCGTAGTAGGTCCGGAAGAAGCCCTCGCAGTCGTCGCGGGTGATGCGCTGGATGTCCTCCATCCAGCCGATCACCGGCCAGCGGTACGGGTGGGCCAGGAAGACCAGCGCCTCGAGCTGCTCCTCCATCAGGCCGAAGATCGAGTTCTCGGTCCGCAGCCGGCGCTCCTCCTTCACCACCTCCCGCTCCTGCTCGAGCGAGTCCTCGGTCAGCCGGAGCGAGCGCATCCGATCGGACTCGAGGTCGACCACGGTCTCGAGCGCGTCGGCCGCGAAGTCCTCGTAGTAGGCGGTCACGTCGTTCGACGTGTAGGCGTTGGAGTGGCCGCCGCGCGCCTCGAGCACGCGGTCGAACTCCTTCGGGCCGTACCGGCCCGCGCCGTTGAACATCATGTGCTCGAAGAGGTGGCTGATCCCCGTGATCCCGAGCCGCTCGTTCCGCGAGCCCACCTGGAAGAAGGTGTAGTAGCTGACGGTGGGGGTGCTCCGTTCGGGCATGACCCGGACCCGTAGCCCGTTCGAAAGCGTGTGCGCCCCGACGTGGGAGAGGTCGAGCAGCGGAGGGGTCTCGCGCATCGGCGCGGAACATATCCCCCGGCCGCCGGTCCGTCCATCGATCGGGCCCCCGCCTGTCCGTCCGGCCGGACCAGGGGTCGATGGGAATTTCCCGGCGGCCCCTGCGGGTTCCGTTCACCTGGGGTCGCTCGAACCGACCGTCCGCGGCCCCCGCGAGCCCGCCCCCCACGCGACCCCGGCGCCCGCGCCGGACGGACGGACATCTTCACGCAGAGAGGAACGCCGCGAATGCCTACCCCCAAGACGAAGACCCAGCGAGACCCGAGGCGCGAGGAGCTCCGCCGGCTCGGCGAGCAGGTGCGCGAGCAGCGCCGGAGCCGCGGGATGACGCAGGAGGCCCTGGCCGCGGCGCTCCAGCTCTCCGTCGCGTACGTGAGCCTGATCGAGCGCGGCGGCCGGAACCCGCCCTACACCACCGTGGTCGCCATCGCGCGCGCCCTCGGCGTGCCGGCCGCGCGCATCGTCGCGGAGGACTGAGGTCCGCGCGGGCGCGGCGGGCCGCTACGGTGCGTCGAGCGGCCGCCCGCACTCCGCGCACCGGCCGGCGCGCCTCCGGAGCGGCAGCCCGCAGCCCGGGCAGCGCTTCACCGGGCGATCCCGCCGCGTCGCCGCGGCGCGGCCGTCCCCTGGCGCGGCGCGCCCGGCCTCGAGGCGCGCCACGCGCTCCTCCAGCGCGGCCACGCGCGCCAGGGAATCGCTGGTGGAGGGGAGCTTGCGGGTCGCCACGGCCGAGGAGCGTGCCACGGCGCGCCCTCCCGGTCGAGGATTCACCGGCCCTGGACCGGCGCGCGACGGCGCCCCGACCCCGCCGCGCGTTGAGGCGCCCTGGCCGGCGTGCTATCTGCCCTGCGATGGACATGCACCTCGCCCCTCCCGCCGCCACGAGCGCGGGCGAGGCGCCCGCGCCGGGCGCCTACGACAGCCTCGAGGTCCGCTCGCTGCTCGAGGCTCCCCACGCGGCGCACCGCGAGGTCCCGCGCACGCGCCAGATCTACGTCAACCGGAACCTCCGGATGGACCGGATCGAGGCGGTCGGCTTCGACATGGACTACACGCTGGCGATCTACCACCTGCGCCAGCTCGAGACGCTCGCCTTCGAGATGACGCTGGCGCGGATGATCCGCTTCATGGGCTACCCGGAGGCGCTCGGCGCCCTGCGGTACGATCCGGAGTTCGTCATCCGCGGCGTGGTGGTGGACAAGCTGTTCGGCAACATCTTCAAGATGGACCGGCACAACCACGTGGGCCGCTGCTACCACGGCCGTACGCCGCTCGCCGTCGACGAGATGAAGCGGCTGTACCGGGACGAGAAGATCCACCTCTCGCTCGCCGCGCTTCGCCTGGATCGACACGCTCTTCGCGCTCCCCGAGGCCTGCCTGTTCGCGCTCGTGATCGAGCAGCAGGAGGGGCGCGGCGAGCAGGTGGACTACCGGCGGCTCTTCGACGACATCCGCGAGGCCATCGACACGGTCCACCGCGACGGCACGCTCAAGGCGGAGGTGAAGAAGGACCTGCCGCGCTACCTCGTGAAGGACCCCGAGCTCGGGCCGGCGCTGCACAAGCTCCGCTCCGGCGGCAAGAAGCTGTTCGTCCTCACCAACTCGCTCTGGGACTACACCGAGTCGGTGATGTCCTACGTGCTCGACGGCGTGCTGCCGGAGTACCCGAGCTGGCGGAACTACTTCGACGCGGTGATCACCGGCGCCGCCAAGCCCGCCTTCTTCACGGAGCGGCGGTCGCTCGAGCAGCTCGGGCCGGCCGGCGAGCCGCTGGGCGAGCCGACCGCGCTGGAGCGGGGCCGCTGGTACCAGGGGGGCGACCTGGCCACCCTGGAGCGGCTGCTCGGGATCGGCGGCGACCGCGTGCTCTACGTGGGCGACCACATCTACGGCGACATCCTCCGCTCGAAGAAGAGCTCGCTGTGGCGAACCTGCATGATCGTGGGGGAGCTGGAGGACGAGCTGGCCTGGCTCGACGCGAGCCACGACGCGGTGGCGGAGCTGGCGCGGCTGGAGGACCTGCGGGTCCGGGTGGAGGACGAGATCTCGGTGCACCGCTCCACGCTCAACGTGCTCGACCGCCGGCTGGAGCGCGACGCGCCCGCGCCGGACGTCCGGGCGCGCCTGGATCAGGAGCGCGCGCTCGCGAAGCAGGAGCTCGAGTCCCTGCGCGCGGCGCGGCGCGACGCCAACGATCGCATCGAGGCGCTGCAGCGCAGCGTCGAGGAGGGGCTGAACCGGTACTGGGGGCTCACCTTCAAGGAGGGGAACGAGAACTCCCGCTTCGGCGAGCAGATCGAGGTGTACGCCTGCCTCTACACCAGCCGCGTGTCGAACCTCGTCTACTACTCGCCGATGCAGTACTTCCGCTCCCCGCGCGCCGCCATGCCGCACGAGCGCGCCGCGCCCACCCGCATCTCGCCGTGGGGCGACGAGCACGCCGCGCCCATCGCCGGCGACCGGCCCTCGAAGGCCTCGAAGGCCTCGCGCTAGCGCGCGCTTGACCTCTCCCGCCGCCGCACGTACACCCGATCCCGGCAGAGCGTCCTAGGCTGGTGCCGGGCCCGGTCTTCAAAACCGGTGGATGGTGCTGAGAGGCGCTGTTGGGGGGTTCGATTCCCCTGCTCTGCCGTCGACGTTCATGGCACGCTCCGCTGCTGCGGCATGGGGGAGACGACGGCGAGCGTGGGGCCTGGCGCGGCGGCGAGGAGCCGCCCTCGGGTGAGCGCGCCCTCGCGCTGCAGCTCGGCGGCGCGGCCGCGGCGCGCCACGAGGAAGTAGAGGACCGGCACCGCGACCCGCGAGAGCAGCGTCGCCGCCACCTCGCCGGCCATCAGGCTCACCGCCAGGCCCTGGAAGATCGGGTCGGCCAGCATCACGGCGCTGCCGACCATCACGGCCGCCGCGGTGAGCAGCATGGGGCGGAACCGGACCACGCCCGCCTCCTCGACCGCGGCCGCGAGCGGCATCCCCTCCCGCAGCTTCAGCTCGATGAAGTCGACGAGGATGATGCTGTTGCGCACGATGATGCCGGCGCCGGCGATGAAGCCGATCATGCTGGTCGCGGTGAAGAAGGCGCCGAGCCCGAAGTGCGCGGGCAGGATGCCGATGAGGGAGAGCGGGATCGGGACCAGGATGACCCACGGCACCGCGAAGCTCTGGAACCAGCCGACCACCAGGATGTAGATGAGGACGAGCACGACGGCGAAGGCGAGGCCGAGGTCGCGGAAGACCTCCAGCGTGATGTGCCACTCGCCGTCCCACTTGAGCGCCGGGTGCTCGGTGTCGGCGGGGTGGGCGAGGCCGAGGCGCGGCACCACCTCGCCGCCGGCGCCGCGGAGCGCGTCGAGCTTCCGGTTCAGCGCCGAGAGCGCGTAGACCGGGCTCTCGATCTCGCCGGCCAGGTCGCCGAGGACGTAGGCGACCGGCATGAGGTTCTTGTGGAAGACGGGCGGGTCGACCCTCCCCTCCTCCGCGCGGACGAGCTCGGAGAGCGGCACCGCGCCGCGCCGTCCCGGGACGGTGAGCTGCAGGAGATCCTCGAGGCGCGCCCGCTGCGCCGGCGCGAGCTGGAGCACCACCGGGACCTGGGCCGCGCCCCGCTCGACGTGGAAGCTCCCGAGCGGCGCGCCCGCGCCCCCCGCGGCGAGCGTCTGGATCACCGCGGCCGGCGCGACGCCGTGCAGCGCGGCCTTCTCCGCGTCGAGGCGGAGCGAGAGCTTCGGCGACGGTCGCCGCCAGCGACGAGTCGACGTCCACCACGCCCTTCGTCGAGCGGAAGGCCGCCAGGACCTCGCCGGCGAGCCGGTCGCGCTCCGCCGCGGAGGGGCCGTACACCTCGGCCACGAGCGTGTCGAGCACGGGCGGGCCGGGCGGGATCTCGACCAGCTTGAGCCGGCCGCCGCGCGGCCAGGCGATGGCCTCCAGCGCCGGACGGACGCGCGTCGCGATGGCGTGGCTCTGCGCCTTGCGATCGCCCTTCGGGACGAGGTTCACCTGGAGGTCGACCTGCTCGGCGCCCTCGCGCAGGAAGCTGTGGCGGACCATGCCGACGAAGGTGAACGGCGCGGCCACGCCCGAGTGGACCTGGACGTCCTTCACCTCGGGCTCCTGGAGGAGGCGGCGCGCCAGCGCCTGCCCGACGGCGAGCGCCTCCTCGCGCGCCGTGCCGGCCGGCAGGTCGAGCTGCACCTGGAGCTCGCGCTTGTTGTCGAAGGGCAGCATCTTCACCTTGAGGGCCCCGAAGGCGACCAGCGAGGCCGCCCCGGCGAAGAGCGCGAGCACCAGGGCCAGGAAGGCCCAGCGCGACCAGGCGCGGGTGAGGAGCGTGCCCATGACGCGGCGGTAGAGCCGGGTGAGGCGCGTCTCCGGCGCCGTCTCCGGGGGCGCCGCGGGCTCGGCCGCGGGCTCCGCCGCGTCGCGGTCGGGGTCGGCGGGGTGCAGCCCGCGACGCGTCGACCTCCGGCAGGTGCGCCTCCTTGCGGAAGACCTTCATCGCGGCCCAGGGGCTGATGACGAACGCGATCGCGAGCGAGAAGATCATGGCCGCGCTGGCGCCCACCGGGATCGGGCGCATGTACGGGCCCGAGGGTCCGCGCACGAACGCCATCGGCAGGATGGCGGCGATGACGGCGAAGGTGGCGAGGATGGTGGGGTTCCCGACCTCGTCGACCGCCTCGACGACCGTCCGGACGAAGCTCCGCCTCCGCCCGGGCAGGTGGAGGTGCCGGTGGATGTTCTCGACCACCACGATGGCGTCGTCGACGAGGATGCCGATCGAGAAGATGAGCGCGAAGAGCGTGACGCGGTTGAGCGTGTAGCCGAGGAGGTAGGTGGGGACCAGCGTCAGGGCCAGCGTCACCGGCACCGCCACCCCCACCACCACCGCCGAGCGCCAGCCCATGGCGAGCGCGACCAGGGCGATGACGGACAGCGTGGCGAGGACGAGGTGCTCGATGAGCTCGTTCGACTTCTCCTGCGCGGTGTCGCCGTAGTTCCGGGTGACGCTCACCTTCACCGACGCGGGGATGAGCTTGCCGCGCAGCGCCTCCACCTTGCGCTCGACCGTCCTCGCCAGCGCCGGGGCGTTCGCGCCGGCGCGCTTCGCCAGCGCGATGGTGACGGCCTGCTCGAACCCGGGCTTCCCCTTCTCGGCCATCAGGACGACGGCCGGCTCCGGCTCGGGGCCGTCGGTCACCCGCGCCACGTCCTCGAGGTAGATGGGCCGGTCG
>CAVTDL010000016.1:0-46345 GCA_963733485.1 uncultured delta proteobacterium
CCGCGCACCGCGACCACCACGCGCCGCAGGTCGGCCACCGAGCGCACGAGCCCGGTCGCCTCCACCTCGGTGCGCCTGCCGGCGTCGACCAGTCCGCCGGCGGGGAGCTGCCCCTGCGCGGCGGCGATGGCCGGCTGCAGCTCCGCGATCGAGACGCCCAGCGTCCGCATCCGCTCCGGCTCGGGCTCGACCCGGACCATCCGGCGCGCGCCGCCCAGCACCCGGACCTGCGCCGTCTCGGGGATGGCCGAGAGCTCGCGCGCGACCTCCTCGCCGAGGGCGCGCAGGCGGCCGGCTGGCAGCGGCTCGCCGTGGAGGGTGAGCGTCAGGAAGGGGACGTCATCGATGCCGAGGAGCCGCACCACTGGCTCGCGTGCCCCGGAGGGCAGGAGCTCCGGGTGCGCGCGCAGCTCCTGGTGGACCTTCACCAGGCTCGGCTCGAGCGGCTCGTTCACCTTGAACCGCACGGTGATGAAGGCCGCCGACGGTGAGGAGGTCGAGTACAGGTACTCGACGCCCGGGATGCCCCACAGCCGCCGCTCGAGCGGCGTGGTGAGCTGGCTCTCCACCTCCCGGGCGGTCGCGCCGGGGAACGGGACCAGCACGTCCACCATCGGGACGATGATCTGCGGCTCCTCCTCGCGCGGCGTCAGGAGGACCGCGGCCACGCCGAGGGCGATCGAGGCGATGACGAGGAGCGGCGTCAGCTTGCTGCGCAGGAAGCCTCGCGCGAGCCGGCCGGCCAGGCCGACCTGGTGTCCGGAGGGCGTCATGGCGCCACCTCGATCCGCTGCCCGTCGCGCAGTGCGTCGCCCGGAGCGTCGATCACCGCCTCACCCGAGGCCAGGCCGGCGCGCACCGGGACGCGGTCGCCCACGCCGTCGCCGAGCGCCAGCCAGCGGAGCTGCGCCTGCCCTGCGGTGGCCACGAAGACGCCGGTGAGATCTCCTCGCTCGACGAGCGCGCTGCGCGGGACCCACACGCCGCGCGGCGGAGCCTCGGCGTCGGCCGGGAGCTCGAGGCGGGCGAAGGTGCCGCTGCGCAGCGTCGCGCCGCCCTGGTGCACCCGAGCGCGCAGCGTCCGGCGGTGGGACAGCGGATCGCCGCCGACGGCCAGGGCCGAGACCTCCGCCGCGCCCGCGTCGCCGCCCGCCTGGAACCGCATCGCCTGGCCGATGGCGATCCCGCGCGCCTCCTCCTCGGACAGGCTCGCGATCACCTCCAGCTCGCTCCCCTCCAGCTCGAGGAGCGGCTGGCCCGGGCCGACGAGGTCCCCCGCGTTGACGCGGCGGGCTTGCACCGTACCGGCGAACGGGGCGCGGATCTCGGTGTACGCGAGGGCCGCCCGCGCGGTCGACACGGCGGCCTCGGCCTGCGCGCGCTGCGCTCGCGCCTGGTCCAGCTCCATCGGGGTGGACGCGCCCTGTGCCGCGAGCACCTCCATGCGGCGCTCCTGCGCGGCGGTGGTCGAGAGCGCGGTCCTCGCCGCGGCGAGCTGCCCCCGGACGTCGTCGTCCGACAGCCGCACGAGCAGCGCGCCCTGACCGACGCGCGCGCCCTCCTCCACGTTCACGGAGCGGACCGAGGCTGCCGTTCGCGTCGAGACGACGGCCCGGCGCACCGCCGCGAGGCTCCCTGCCACCCACCGGGTGCCGTGGGCCGGAGTGGTCGACACGACGCGCACGCGCGCGGGCGCCGCCGGCGCGGCGGGAGCGGGTTCGGCGAGCGTCGCCACGGGCAGCGCCAGCGACAGGACCACAGCCAGGTTGCGCGTCATGCTTCTCTCCTTCGAGGCCTGGGCCGCCGCGAGCGGCGGTTCGTCGCTGCGGGTGAGTAGGTCGCAGCGCCAGCGCCGACCCCGTCCATCGCATGGCGCGTACCAGCCGGCTTCGGCGACGATCCACGCGTCCTGCAGCGGTTTCCCGCGCTGGCCGATACCGGGCCATCCGGCGAGATCCCGCCGCCGACGAGGGCTCGTCGCCCGCCGCGACGAGATCGCGTCGCCTGCGTCGAACGGTGGACCCGTGGGCTTCCGGGCCGGAGCCTCGGACAGCGGGCAGGCGCTCTAACTCGTGGCGCCCCGTGCGGGTGCCTCGCTGTCGGCACGCCGCGCGGGGTGACCCTCGTGCACGGCGAGGACATCGGCCCGTCTCGCCGGCCGGCGGCGCACCATGCTTCACCAAGGGTGATCGGCCTCGCGCGCCGCCGGGACCGCCTCGCCGCTCGAGGGTCGGGCAGCAGGTGCTCCTGCCTCGGCCACGACGGGAGGATGAGGGACACCCCTTGCCACCTTCGATCGGTAAGCGGCCGCTTCGATCGCCGGCGCCGTCCCGCGATCGAGTGTCACCTTCCTTTCGACACGGCTGGGCCCCGTACGACGCGCGATATTGACGAGCGTCAAGACACGCTGACAGACACAGTGGCGGGGCGCTCTGCGCACGGAGGCTGTCCATGCTGCGTCCTGCTCTCGCTGCTCTCCCGGTCGTGGTGATCTCCCTCGTCGCGTGCAGCGGCTCCACCGAGTCCGCCGCCAGCGCACTGACGCAGCCCTGCTCCCTCGACGTGTGCGGCGCTCCCGGGAGCGCGTTGACGGTGAGGCTCACCTCGTTCGATCACGCCACGGACGTGCTCGACGGCGTCATCGGGACGAGCGACGTGGCGTTCGTGGTGGACGCGACGACGCAGCCGCTGAAGGCCGAGCCGTGCGGGGCGGCGAGCTCCATGGCCGGGCTCATCACGGCCTGGAACGCGACCGCTCCCGTGGCGCTCTACGGCAACTTCGACCTCTTCGACTACGACGGCGACTACCACCGCCTCCTCGTCGCGCTCGCGAAGGCCGGAGCCGCCGCCGCGATCACCCTCGAGCCCGACATGAAGACCGTGCAGTCGCTGCAGCCGATCTGCGTGCCGAGTTCGTAGGGCCGGAGCCCGCCGCCACGGCGGCGCAGAGCAGCCCGGCGGCGAGCCAGTAGTAATTGCAGAACGCCTGCTTGTTCAGCACCACGAAGACGAGCCACGCGGCCGCTGAGCCCGTCAGGGCGCGCGCGATCGATACGGGAGGCCGGCACGCCAGGAGCAGAGCCGCCCCGGCGAGCAGGAAGGCAGGCCAGGTCGGCGGCGGCTGCAGGCCCGCGTACCGGACCAGCGCCGCCGGCCACGAGAGCGCGTCGGCGCGGAACGGCTGCAGGAGCTGGAACTGGATCACGCCCCGGAAGAAGGCCGGCGCGTCCCAGAACACGAACGGGAGCGCGACGGCGAGCGCCCCGGCGATCGAGACCGCCGCGGTGCGGAGCCGCGCCGGCCGCGGGGCCAGGAAGAGCAGCGGGAGCAGGACCAGCGGCGCGTACTGCTTCACCGCGAGCGCGACCGCTCCGGCGAGCGCGACGGGGAGCCAGCTTCGCGGGAGGAGACTTCGGTCCGGGCCGCTCGCCGCCGCGTCCTCGGCGCTGCGCACGACGAGGAGCGCGACCGCGAGGGCCGAGGCCAGCACCAGCGGCTCGGTCCAGGCCTGCTCGATCACGAACAGGCCGCGCGGCTGCACCAGCAGGTACACCGCCGCGAGGCTGGCCTCGGCCGAGCCCCGGCCCAGCCGGCGCACGGCCCAGGCCGAGAACAGCGTGGCGGCGAGCATCGTCCAGCGCGGCTCGGACGCCAGCGCGGTCGCGGGCGCGACCAGGAGCAGGGTCATCGGCGTGTAGGGGAAGGCCAGCACCAGGGTGCGGTCGGGGCTGAGCAGCGCGCCCGAGATGAAGCCGGACAGCGGCCCGTAGATGTTCGGGTAGGCGATCGCGTAGGGGTTGGCGCCACGGAGCAGGGCAGTCGCCCCCATCTGCTCCATGTACCAGACGTCGATGAACGGCACCGGCGAGGCCCGGATCACGATCCCGCCGAGCGCGGCCCCGGCCGCGAGCTCGAGCCCGAACCGGGCCTTCGCGATCCGGGGCGGCACCTTCACCGCGTGCGTCGCGACGAGCGCCCCGAAGGCTCCGAGCACCGGCCTGAACCACGTCAGGCCCGCCGGGTCCACGTACACGCCGGGCAGGTACGACGCGTCGATGGCGAAGCTCGCGGCGATGCCGGCCGCGAGGACCCCCAGGGTCACCCAGCGCCAGGCGCTCGAGCCCTCCTCGCCGGGCGCACCGCGCCGGAGGAGCAGCGCAGCCACGGCCGCGACCGTGGCGAAGGTCACTCCGCCGAGCGCCAGCTCGTCGAGGGCCCCGTTGGAGAGGAAGAGCACGAGCCCGAGCACCACCGCGCCGGAGGCGACCAGCGCTCGTGCCAGCCCGCGCTGCCACGTCCCACGGCCCGACGCGCCGTCGGGGCGTTCACCTCCGGACGCCACCTAGCGCCCGCGATCGAGCGCGAGCCCGACCGACAGCGTGAACGCGAACGTCACCCCCCCGACCTCCTCGCCGAAGTCGTTGCGGCGCCGGATCAGGTCCGAGACGCCGCTCACCGCGGCCGAGACGGTGTCGAGGTACGGCAGGACCCGCGTCCACTGCAGCCCGACCCGGACGCCGGCGGCGGGGAGGAGCCACACGTCGCTCCCGACGGCGTCGATCCCGCCGATGCCCACCAGCAGCACCGCCAGCCGCGGCCGCACTGGCATCACCACGCCGCCGCCGACCATCAGCATGTTCCGGCCGGTCTCGAACCCGCCCGCCGAATCCAGGCTGTGCACCATCACCGCCCGGCCGTACCGGGAGGTGAGCCGGAGGGAGGGCCCCACCGCCGTGGACTGGCCGGGGCCGGAGAGGACGATCATGCCAGCCTCGACCGTCCGCCGGAACGGCAGGAGCTCGCCCTCGGGCTCGTCCTCGAGGTCGCCCACGTACGACGGCGGCGGTGGAGGCGGAGGGAGCCCCGCGGGCGAGCCGGGCCCGGGAGTCGCGAGGGCCACCGCCGGCACCGCCTTCGCGGAGAGCGAGGCCTGGCGGTTGGCGGGCAGCGGGGGCGCCTGAAGGTCTCGCGCGAACGGCTTGCCCGGGGCGCCCGCCGTCGCGCCAGCCTCCGCCGGCGAGGCCCCAGCCGCCTCCGCGGCCACGGTGACGTCGGCGGAACTCTCGGGGAGAACGTGACAGCCGCGGCAGCTGGTGGGCCCGCGCTGCATGTCCACGTGGCACGCGCGGCACGTGTCGTGGGCCTGCCTGGGCGTGAAGCCGATCTTCGAGACGGCCCCGTCGCCGTGGCAGGACCGGCAGGCCGTCCTGCGGGCCAGGTGGGCGGCGTGGTCCACCGTCACCGTCCCGTACGTCTTGGTCTCCAGCACCACCTTGCCGGGCGGGAGCGGGAGCGAACCCATCATCAACGAGCCGGCCGGCGGGATCGCGCCCAGCACCGCGGTGGTCGGAGGGCGGCCTGCAGCCACGACGGGATCCTGGGTGGACGCGGAGAGCGCCAGCGCGAGGAGCGCTCCGAGCTGCACCGCAGGCATGGGCGGCACACTAACCCACCTGGGCACCCCCGGCCCAGCCCCGGGACCGCGGCACGCGGGCCCCCCGCGAACTGCTCCGGATCAAGACAATTCCGCTGCGGCGTCGGCCGGTGGGCCGCTCGCCGCGCTCGCCGCCCCCCCGTCCCCCTTCGAGCCCTTCCCGCGCCCCGCGCACTCTGCGAATGAACTCCATCGCCGCGTCGCGCCCGCGGGCCGACGCTTCACACACAGAGAACCAAGGAGCCGACCATGAAGCGCCTCGCCCTCGCCCTCCTCCTCGGCAGCCTGGCCACCCCCGCCCTCGCCGCCACCAAGACCTACCAGGTCACCGGCCCGGTCCTGGACGTCACCGACGAGGCCGTGACCGTCCAGAAGGGAAAGGAGAAGTGGGAGATCGCCCGCACGCCGGACACCAAGGTGACGGGCGAGCTGAAGAAGGGGGAGAAGGTGACGATCGAGTACCGGATGACCGCGACCAGCGTCGAGGTGAAGGCGGCCAAGGCCAAGAAGTGAGCGGCCACGGTCCACCCGGCCGACGCCTGGCCGGGCGGACCGTCACCGTCACTCGAGACGGAAGCCGATCCGCAGCGTGACCTGGAACTCGGTGACCTTGCCGTCCCGGATGGCCCCGCGCTGCTCCACCACCTCGAACCAGCTCATGTGGCGGACGGTCTGCCCGGCCTCGTCGATGGCGGCACGGGTGGCGTCGGCGTAGCTGTTCGGCGACGTGCCGACGATCTCGATCTTCTTGTAGCTCGACATTCCTGCTCCTCTCCCCGGCCGCGCGGAGCGCCACGCTCGGGTGGACGTTGACGGTGTGTAACCATCATGTCCGGGCGGAGCCTCGACTTACTCGCCCCTCGTGGGGCGGGCGACACCGGGTCGCGCGCGCCAGCGGCGGACGACCTCCTCGAGGTCGAAGGGCGCGAGCGTGGTCGGGGGGCCGGACACGGCGGTCGCGTTGAGCCGGCGGATGCGCGCGTTCATCCCGGCGAGCCGCTCCCGCACCACCCGCTCGTCGTCGAGCCGCCAGAGCTCGTCGAGCAGCGCCTCCGCCTCGTGGCGGATGGCGATGGCCTCCGGGAGCGCGGACAGCCGCTCCCGCCGCAGCTTCTCCTTGATCCACCAGGCCTCGGGCAGCTCGCCGCCGCAGAGCGGCAGCGGCTTGCCCGCGCCGGAGAGGCGCTCGAAGGCGCCCTCCTCCTGCGCCTCGCGGATGAGCCGCTCGACGTAGGGCTCGTACCCCTCGCCCGGCTCGCGCCCGGTGCCCGCCACGCCGGCGATCATCGCCGCCGCGGGCGGGCCGCGCAACCGCCGTGCGGGCCGCCGCTAGACGCCGCCCAGGTAGGTGTAGCCCCTCATCACCGACTCGTAGAAGTCCTGGAGGCTCACGCCGTCCTTCGGCCGGATGCTGCCCTCCTTGATCTTCTGGTCGAGGGCGGTCTTCACCCGCCGGAAGAGGTCGGCCGGCTCGTACTGCACGCGCGACAGCACCTTCTCGATGGTGTCGCCCGGGATGACCTCCTCGATGTAGAAGTCCTCCGGATCCTCGTCGTCCACGAAGACGTGGATCTCGTTCACCCGGCCGAACAGGTTGTGCATGTCGCCCATGATGTCCTGGTAGGCGCCGGTCATGAACATGCCCAGGTAGTACGGCTCGTCCGGCTTCAGGGCGTGCAGCGAGAGCGTCTCGTCCACGCCCTCGTTCTCGATGAACCGGTCGATCTTGCCGTCCGAGTCGCAGGTGATGTCCACGATGGTGGCGTCGCGGGTGGGGACCTCCTCGAGGCGGTGCAGCGGCATGATCGGGAAGAGCTGATCGAAGGCCCAGTGGTCCGGCGCGCTCTGGAAGAGCGAGAAGTTCGCCATGTACTGGTCGGCGATCTTGTCGCCGAGGTCCTTGGTCTCCCGCGGGAGCCGCTTCTTCCCGCGGTTCAGGTCGGCGATGCCGCGGACCAGCTTCCAGAAGAGGCTCTCCACCGCCGCGCGATCCTCCAGCCCGAGGATGCCGAGCTTGAACATCTGGAGCGCCTCCTCCTTCTTGGCGGCGGCGTCGTGGTAGGCCTCGGCGCGGTTCCGCGGCGTCATGCGACGCCACGATCTCGCGCATCTCGCGCACGACCTTGGGCTCGCTCTCCTGCGGCACCGAGGCGGCGGCGATCTCCTCGGCCGACCCGATCTCGATCTGGCCGAAGACGTTCATGATGATGCAGGAGTGGTGGGCCGAGACGGCGCGGCCCGACTCCGAGACGATGTGCGGCTCGGGCACGCCCTCGTTCGCGCAGACGCGCTGGACGTTGTAGACGAGGTCGCCCACGTACTCGTCCATGCTGTAGTTGACCGACGAGGCGAAGCCGTTCGAGCGCGTGCCGACGTAGTCCACCCCGAGCCCGCCGCCCACGTCGAAGTACTCGATGGGCAGCCCCATCTTGCGGAGCTTGGCGTAGACGCGGGCCCCCTCGTTGACGGCGTCCTTGACCACCCGGATCTCGGTGAGCTGCGAGCCGACGTGGAAGTGGAGGAGCCGCGCGCAGTGCTCCTTGCCCGCGTCCTTCAGGATGCGCACCGCGTGGATGAGCTCGGGGACGGTCAGCCCGAACTTGGCGAAGTCGCCGGACGAGCCCTCCCACTTGCCGGTGCCGCGCGTGGTGAGCTTCGAGCGCAGGCCGATCATCGGCTCGACGCCCATCTCCTCGCCGAGCCGCAAGAGGTGCGGCAGCTCGGAGAGCTTCTCGATCACCACGATCACCTTGCGGCCGAGCTTGCGGCCGAGCAGGGCCAGGCGCAGGAACTCCTCGTCCTTGTACCCGTTGCAGATGGTGAGCGCCTCGGGGTCGTTGTTCATCCCGAGCACCACCAGCAGCTCGCCCTTGGACCCCGCCTCCAGCCCGTAGTGGTAGGGCGCGC
This sequence comes from uncultured delta proteobacterium, assembly GCA_963733485.1. Classification (GTDB taxonomy): domain Bacteria; phylum Myxococcota; class Myxococcia; order Myxococcales; family Anaeromyxobacteraceae; genus Anaeromyxobacter. The sequence goes on from CAVTDL010000016.1 coordinate 8,342, forward strand.
CGGCGTCGAGGATCTCCTCGACCACCTCGCGCATCTGGTTCACCTTGATCGGATAGACGCCGAAGTAGCGGGCGCCGTACCCCATCTCCGCCACGGCCTTCGCGAAGGCCTCGTTGATCTGCTTCACCCGGGCGCGGAGGACGTCCTGGAACCGGACCACGCAGGGGAACCCGATCCTCCGCTCGCGGATGTCCTCCACCACGTCCATCAGGTCGATGGTGGGACCGGGCTGGCCCATGGGGTGGACCACCACGTGCCCCTTCTCGCTCACCGAGAAGAAGCCGGCGCCCCAGCCGTTCACGTTGTAGAACTGCGCCGCCCGCTCGATCGACCAGTCCGCCGGCGACATCGCGGTGGTCGCGTCGCTCCGCTGCTCGGGAATGCTCATGTCGTCGCTGATCTACGACACCCCGGCCGAGAAATGAAGCGCCGGTGGCGTCGACTTCGCGCCGGGGTTCCGCTAATGAACGGACCGCGGTGACGCCCCCTCGCCCGAACCCCGTCCGCCCAGCGCCCGGCGGCACCTTCCGCGAGCGGCTCGCCGGGGTTCGCACCGTCTTCCGGCAGGTCCCCGGGACCCTGCGGCTGGTCTGGGACGCCGACCGGCGCGCCGCGCTGGCCATCGCCGGCCTCACGCTGGTGGCGGCGCTGCTGCCCGCCGGGGTCGCCTGGACCGGCAAGCTCATCGTGGACGGCGTGGTGCAAGCGGCCGGCTCGGGCCTCCGGGCCGACCGCGAGCACGTGCTCTGGCTGGTCGCGGCCGAGTCCGCGCTGATGGCGGCGCAGCTCTCGGTCGGGCGGCTGCTGGGGATGCTCCGGGAGCTGCTCCGCGCCGGGGTGGGCAACGCCGTGAACGAGCGGATCCTCGAGAAGGCGCTCGACCTCGAGCTGCGCCACTTCGAGGACTCCGACGTCTACGACAAGATGCAGAACGCGCGGCGCGAGGCCTCCTCGCGCCCGCTCTCGCTGGCGCTGCAGGCCTTCGCCATCGTCCAGAACGTCGTCACGCTGGCGGCGCTCTCGGGCCTGCTCGTCCGCCTCTCGCCCGGCAGCGTGCTGGTCATCGTGGCCGCGTCGGTCCCGGCCTTCATGGCCGAGGCGCGCCTCTCCGCCGAGTCCTTCCGGGTGAACACCTGGCGGGCGCCGGAGGGGCGGCGGCTCAACTACCTCGAGTGGATCCTCACCCGCGACAGCCACGTGAAGGAGGTGAAGCTGTTCGGCCTCGGCCCGCTGGTCCTGGGCCGCTACCGCGCGCTCTTCCAGCGGTTCTTCGACGAGGACCGCCGCATCGCGCTGCGCCGGATGCGCGCCGGCGTGGTCTTCGGGCTGGTCTCGCTGGCGGCCTTCTACGGGATGTACGCGCTCATGGCGGGGCGCGCCGCGGCCGGCGCCATCTCGCTCGGCGACCTCACGCTGTACATCGCGGTCTTCCGGCAGGGACAGGGGGCCGTGCAGGCCGTCCTCTCGGCCGTCGGCGCCATGTACGAGGACGCGCTCTTCATGTCGAACCTCTTCGCCTTCCTCGACCATCCCCACCGGCGGGGAGGCGCCGCGGGTGAGCCCCGCCCTCTCGCCGCCGCGCGGCCGGCCCGGCCTGATCGAGCTGCGGGGGGTCTCCTTCCGCTACCCGGGCAAGCAGGAGTGGGCGCTCCGGGACCTCACGCTGACGCTCGCGCCCGGGGAGAAGCTCGGCCTGGTCGGCGAGAACGGCGCCGGGAAGAGCACCCTCGTGAAGCTCCTGCTGCGGCTCTACGACCCCACCGAGGGAGAGATCCGCTACGGCGGCGTGGACCTGCGCGACATGGACCCGCGGGACCTGCGCTCCCGGATCGGCGCGGTGTTCCAGGACTTCGTCCGCTACCAGTTCACCGCCGCCGAGAACATCGGCCTCGGGAACCCCGAGCACGTGGACGATCGGGCCCGCATCGAGGAGGCCGCCCGGCGCGGCGGCGCCGCCACCGTCATCGACGCGCTGCCGCAGCGGTACGACACGGTGCTGGGCGGCTGGTTCGAGCGTGGCCACGAGATCTCAGCGGGGCAGTGGCAGAAGCTGGCGGTCGCGCGCGCCTTCATGCGCGAGGCGGAGGTGCTCATCCTCGACGAGCCCACCGCCTCGATCGACGCCGAGTCCGAGCACGAGCTCTTCCAGCGCTTCCAGGAGCTCGCCGCCGAGCGGACCGCCATCGTCATCTCCCACCGCTTCTCCACCGTGCGGATCGCCGACCGGATCGCGGTGCTCCACGGCGGACGGCTCGAGGAGCTCGGGCCCCACCAGGCGCTGGTCGAGGCGGGCGGCCGCTACGCGCACCTGTTCCAGCTGCAGGCGCAGGGTTATCTGGATTAGCCAGCCGGCCTCCAAACCCCGGCCGAGGCACAGTTCTAGCCGGACTCCGATCTCCGGCCAGGGCACTTTTCGCGAAGCGAAATGTGCCCCGGCCGCTCCTTACCGGCTATTCATGGATTTCGAAGGAGCGATCGTGCGCGGCCTCGAGCAGATCCCCTGGCTCTACGACCTCGGCCTCGGGCTGTCCGAGCGGGGCCGCTTCGGGCGCTGGCGCGCCTGGCTGGTCCGCGGCGCCGCCGGCCGCGTCCTCGACCTCGGCACCGGCACCGGTCGGAACCTGCCGCTCCTCCCGCCCGGCGTGCGCGCGGTCGCCCTCGATCCCCACCGGCAGAACCTGGCGCGGGCGCGTGCCCGGGGACCGGGGGTGCCGCTGGTCCGGGCGCGCGCCGAGGCGCTGCCGTTCCGGGACGGCGTCTTCGACACCGTCCTTTGCGGCCTGATGCTGTGCAGCGTGGACGATCCGGCCCGGGCGCTCGCGGAGCTTCGCCGCGTGCTCCGGCCGGGCGGCGCGCTGCGCCTCCTCGAGCACGTCCGGGCGGCGGGACTGGCCGGGCGATGCCAGGATCTCCTGCAGCCAGGCTGGACGCGGGTGACCGGGGGCTGCCGCCCGAACCGCGAGACCGAGCGGAGCGTCGAGGCCGCCGGGTTCCGGGTCGACGCCTCGACCCGCCGCGCCCGCGGGACCTGGCGGCGCCTCGAGGCCCGCGCGCCGCACGGCGCCGGCGAGGGCGCCGTGCCCCTGTCGCGCGACCCCGACCCAGGGTAACGTCGCCCGGCAGTGGGTCCCGCGGCGTCCGCCCTCCGCCTCTGCGTCGCCGCCGCCGCGCTGTGCGCCGTCACCCCGCTGCGCGCGTCGGGGCCGGGCGAACCCGAGGAGCCCGCCCCGGCGAGCGACACCTGGATCGACGTCGGTCACGCCTTCGTCGAGCACCGGCTGTTCGCGCCCGTCCTGCGGCTCGACCGCTTCTTCTCCGACGAGCGCGAGCTCGAGGCGGTCCGGGCGCGCTCCTTCGTGCGGTTCCGCAACAACCTCCGCGTCCCCGACGACGGGGACCCGTTCTACACGCTCGACGTCAGCGCCAACCTGCGCTTCCCGGGCCTGAACCGGCGGCTGGAGCGGCTCCGCCTGGTGATCGCGGGGCAGACCGAGGAGGCCGTGAACGCGCTCCTGCCCGAGGGCTCGGGCGCCTCGCTCCGCGCGCGAGAGATCGGCCGCGCCGACGCCGGGCTGCGCTACGGCGCCTGGGAGGGGCTGCACTCGAGCGTGGACCTCGGGGCCGGCGTGCTGCTGCGGCTCCCTCCCGGCGCCTTCGGCCGCGTCCGCTACCGGGCCTCGGTCCCGGTGCGGCGGCTCGTGCTGCTCCGCTCCTCCACCTCCGTGTTCTGGCGGACCGACACGCGGTTCGGGGCCTCCCTCGACCTGGGGCTGGAGCGACCCCTGGGGCCGGCCTCGCTGGTGCGGCTCGGGGAATCGTCGGCCCTCACCGAGCGGAGCCGCGGCGTCGAGTGGAGCTCGGAGCTGGCCCTGCTGCGTGCCCTGACCAGGCGCTCGGCGATCTCCCTGTCGGGCGGGCTCGAGGGGGCGCAGCGCGCGCCGGTCTCGGTCGACCGATATCGGATCCTGGCCCGCTACCGGCGCGATCTCCTCCGGCAGTGGATCTACGTCGAGCTCGAGCCGGAGATCGCCTGGCCCTGGTCGGCCGACCGGGGGCGCCACCGGGAGCTCGCCCTCACCTTCCGCCTCGAGGTCCAGTTCCACGGGAACGAGGCGCCGGTGCCCGCGCCTCCCGAGCTGCGCGAGCCGGACGACCCCCGGGCGAGCCCCGGACCTGAACCGGTGAGCCCCGCCGGACGGCCCGCGCCGTGACCCGGCCCTGGACGGCGCATTACCATCGCTCCATGCGGTCGCCCGCAGCGTGCGCGCTCGCGCTCTCGCTCCTCGGACCCGGGTGCGCCACCCCCGGCCTCGCCTTTCGCTGCCCGGCGCGAGGCGGCCCGGAGTGGCGCGAGCTCTCGGACGACCACTTCGTCCTCCGCACCGACCTCCGGCGCGCCGAGGCGGCGGCGCTGATCGATCGGCTCGAGCGGATGCGGGCGGCCGTGTCGGCGGTGCTCTTCGCCGACGCCCCCGCCGTGCCGGGGCGCGTCGAGGTGATCGCCTTCCGCTCGACCGAGGAGTACCGGCCCTTCGCGCCCGAGGGGGCGAACGGCTACTACCTGCGCTACGCCGGCGGACCTCCCCGCATCGTGCTCTCGGGCGACGTCACGCCGGCGCAGCGCCGGCTGCTCGCCCACGAGCTCGGCCACCACTTCCTCTCCGGCGTCTTCCGGCGGCAGCCGCGCTGGTTCGCCGAGGGGGTGGCGGTCTACCTCGAGTCGCTCGGCCAGGACGATCCCGGGCAGCCGCGCATCCAGGTCGGCGCGCCGCCGCCCGGGCGGCTCGAGCGGGCGCGCCGGGCCAGGGTGCCGGTCCGGACGCTGCTCGCCTGGGACGGCTCGCCCCAGGGCGAGGACGCCCTCGACCGCTACGCCGCGAGCTGGCTGCTCGTCCACTGGCTGATCGCACCGCGAGCCCGGCGCGTTCGCCGAGCTGCAGCGGCGGTTCGCGGCGGGGGAGGCGCCCGACCTGGCGTGGCGCGCCGCCCTGCCCGCCTACGATCCCTCGGCCGGCGGGAGCCTCGAGGCGCTCGACCGCCTCCTCGCGGCGTACGCACGCGGGCCGGTCGAGTCCGGTCGGCGGGAGCTCGCGGTCCCGGCCGCGGCCGCTCACCACGAGCAGGCCGTCCCGCCCGCCGAGGTGCACGCCATCCGGCTGGCGCTCTGGAGCCACGGGCCGCCCCGCCCGCGCGCGCTGCTCGAGGCCGAGGTGCGCGAGGCGCTCGAGGAGAGCCCCGACCATCCGGTGGCGCTGCAGGTGCTGGCCGGGCTGAAGGGCGGCGACCCGGTCCCGCTCGCGCGCCGCGCCGCGGCCGCGCACCCCGACGATCCGCGCGCCTTCACGTTCCTGGGCAACGCGCTGCGGGGCGACGCCGTCAAGGAGGAGCGCGAGTCGGCCTACCGCCGCGCGGCGCTGCTCGCGCCCGGGAACCCGGCCGCGCTGCACAACCTCGCGCAGGAGCTGCTCGCCCTGGGCCGGTCCGGGGAGGCCCTGCCGATCGCGCGCCAGGCCGCGCAGCTCGCGCCCTGGAGCCCGCCGCTCCTGGCCGGCTACGCGGCGGTGCTGTCCGACCTCGGCCGCTGCGAGGAGGCGATCGCCCTCCAGCAGCGCGCCCTCGACGCTCTGCCCGAGCGCACCCGCGCCGAGACCCAGCGCGAGCTCCTGGCGGGCCTCGAGCGCTACGCCGCGCAGTGCCGGTGAGCGGCGCGCGGAGTCGCCGCCGCGGGACCTCAGGGCGTGACCTCAGGGCGTGCCGCGCTCACCCGCCACGCGGGCGGCGGCGAGGCGGCTCAGCGGCGGCGGCGTCCCGCCGGCGGGGGTCCGCTCGCCGGCTGCGCGGCCCGGAGCACCGCCCGCGCGCGGGCGAGGTCCTCGGGCAGCGGCGCCTCGACGACGAGCCGGCGACCGGTCCGCGGGTGGTCGAAGGCCAGCCGGACCGCGTGCAGCGCCTGCCGCCCCACCGCCTCGGCCGCCCGGCGAGCCGGGTCCTCCGGGGCGAGCCGCGCCTCTCGCCGTGTCCCGCCGTAGACGGCGTCGGCGAGGAGCGGGTGGCCGGCCTCGGCCAGGTGGACGCGGATCTGGTGGGTCCGGCCGGTGTGGAGCGTCACCTCTGCGAGCGACGCCACCGCCCCGAACGACTCCAGCACCTTCCACTCGGTCACCGCCCGGCGGCCGGCCGCGAGCCGGCCGGTGAACCGGGTGCGATCGCGCGCGTGGCGGCCATACGGGGTGTCGAGCCGCCCCTCGGGCGCGAGCGCGCCGTGACAGAGCGCCAGGTAGATCTTCTCGACGGTCCTGCCCTTCCACTGCGCCTGGAGCGCGGCCAGCGCGGCCTCGGTCTTGGCCACGACCAGGCAGCCGGAGGTGTCCTTGTCGAGCCGGTGGACGAGGCCGATCCGGGGCAGCCGCTCGCCCGCCCCGCCCGCGAGCCGGTGCAGGAGGGCGTTCACCACCGTGGAGTGCGGCGCGCCGCGGGCCGGGTGGACCACCATGCCCGCGGCCTTGTCGATCACCACGAGGTCCCGATCCTCGTGCAGCACCGAGAGCGGTAGGTCCTGCGCGACCAGCCCGGACGGCTCGGGCGGCGGCAGCTCGACCTCGATGGCCTCGCCACCTCGCAGCCGGGCCGAGGCCTTGGCGACGCGCCCCGCCACGCGGACGTGCCCGCCCTGCACCAGCCGCTGGATCCGGGCGCGGGAGAGGTCCGGCGCGAGCCGCACCAGCGCCACGTCGAGACGAGCGCCCACCAGCTCCGGCGAGGCGAGGAAGGCCCGGCGCTCGACCGACGCGGCGGGCGGCGGCGAGGTCACCAGATGCGCGACTTCACGTGCCCCTTCGACTTGAGGATCACGTCGATGATGGCGCGGTCGTAGAAGTTGGTGCGCGCGTAGAGGTCGGGCGCGACCCGCGAGCGGTACAGATCTCGCCCCTCGTCGAGCTCCTCCCGGAGCGCGTCGAAGAAGTTGTCCTGCTCGATGCCTCGCACGACCTTCTCCTCGTTGTAGAGGGAGACGTCCGAGCAGATCGCGCGCGCGAGGCGGATGGCGGCCTCGGGGGACTCGATGAGCGGCATACCTCACGGAGCGTACGACGGCTCCGGTGATCGGTCAACGAACCGAGCGGCCCGGGGGCGCCCTCCCCGCCTAGCGCGCCGGCATCCCGGCGTCAGCGCGGCTTCGGACCCGGCCCGGGGGCGCCCGCCGCGGCGGCGCGGTCGAGGTAGGAGCGCGCCACCTTCTGCCCGTCGAGGCGAAGCTCGCGCGCCATGCTGAGCAGGATCCCCCGCAGGTAGACCGGCGCCGGCAGCGCGGTGAACCGATCGGCCTCGATGTTCTCGATGTGGTGGCGCGTGACCTTGATGCGCACCGAGAGCTGGTCGAGGCTGATGCCGCGCGCCTCCCGTAGGCGGCGCAGCACCTCGCCGGTCCAGGCGGTGGCGTCCGGCCCCGCTCCGTGGAGCGGGGCGGCCGCCGGCGTGGGGGCGCGCGGCGTGGGCGGGGCGGGCGCCGGCGCGGCGGGCGTGACCGCCGGGATCGACGCCGGCCTGGGCGTCGGCGCGCTCACCTCGCGGCTGAGCAGGATGGGCGAGCGCGGCGCGGCGGCCGGCGGCTGGGGCGGATGGATCGCCCCGCTGCGCTCGTCGGCGGGCCAGCCCTCGTCCCCCGGGCTCCGCCCGGCGTCGTCCCGGTCCTCGGGCCCGGCCTCGACCGGGGGCGGCGGCAACACGCGCACCGCCGGGATCACCGGCGGCGGGGCGCGGGGCTCGAACGAGCGGACGACAGTCGGGGGCGGGGCGGCGCCGGGGAGCTTCGCGTCGTAGCGCTGGCGGGCCCGGTCGTCGAGCAGCGTGGCCTCCGCGTCGTCGATGCGGCGCGAGAGCAGGGCCGCCTCCTCGTTCGACATGAGCGTGTAGGTGGCGAGGGAGCCCGGGCCGTAGAGGGCCCGCGCGCGCTGCACCGCCACCGCGATCGCGCCGCGGCTCGCGTCCGCCGGGACCTCGAGGATCTCGTAGAGGGTCTGCTCGGAGAGCCGCTTCACGCCTCAGCCCCTGGACCGCACCGCGGAGTCCAGCGCCACCAGCGCATCCGCCACGGCGGAGAAGGCCCGCGCAGCCGGAGCCTGCGGCCGCTCGATGAGGAAGGGACGGCGCGCCCGCAGGGTCCGCCACATCTCGTCGTCGTACTGGATCACCCCGAGGTAATCCATCTCGACCCCGAAGTACTTCCGCCAGGCCGCCACCACGGCCTGCCCGATGCTCGCGTCCTGCGCGGTGCGGGCCTGGTTCACCAGCAGTCGAGGCCGGAAGCTGGTGAGCTGGCGCGCCAGGTTGGCGCCGGCCTCGGGGTCGCGATCGGTCACGTTCGCGATCAGCTCCACCGGGCTCCGGAAGGCGGCGCCGGCCATCACCGAGCGCAGCAGCCCCTCGTACCCGTACACCTGCGCCACGTTTCGCATGCGCCGCCAGAAGGCCGCCTTCACGAACCGGTAGGCGTTCTCGACCGCGGTCGGCTCCGGGACGAGCACCAGCACGCCGTGGTCCGACACCAGGAAGAAGTCGAGCACGTTCACGGCGGTGCCCGCGCCGAGGTCCAGGATGGCGTAGTCCACGTCCATCTGCTGCACGTGGCGGAGCAGCCGCATCTTCTGGGCGTAGCGCGGGTCGGCGGCGTCGAGGTGATCGAGGGCCCCCGAGACCAGCCCCAGGTTGGCGATGCCGGTGGGCGTGACCACGTCCTCGATGCGCTCGACCTTGCGCTCGATGAAGTCGGAGAGCGTCCGCTTCGGCACCTCGAGGCCGAGCGTGGTGTGCAGGTTGGCGCCGCCCAGGTCGGCGTCCACCAGCACCACCCGGTTGCCCCGCCGGGCCAGCTCGATCCCGAGGTTGGCGGCGATCAGGCTCTTCCCGATGCCGCCCTTGCCGCCGCCGACCGAGATCACGCGGCGCGCGCGCCCCGGACCGCGACCGGGCGCGACGGGCGGCCGGGCGGCAGGCGCCGCCGCCTCCGGATCCGGCACGGTCCTCACCAGCTTCAGCGTCGGGACGTCGGGCACCGCGCCATCCTAGTCGGAACGGGGCGTCTCCTCCACCAGCTCCGTGTTCCAGTAGGCGGCGTCGGCGAGGGAGAGGAACGGCCGCCATTCCCGGTAGAAGGCCCGGCGCGTGGCGCTGCGGAACATGGGCGTCCACCGGGGGCGCGCCGGCGCGTGCAGCAGCCGCATGCCGGCCTCGTCCGGGGTCCTCCCACCCTTCCGCAGGTTGCAGGCGATGCAGGAGCAGACCACGTTCTCCCAGTTCGTCCCACCTCCCCGCGAGCGCGGCACCACGTGGTCGAGGTTCAGCTCGGCCCGCCGGAAGCGCTTGCCGCAGTACTGACAGGTGCTTTCGTCGCGGGCGTAGATGTTGAACCGGGAGAACCGTACGCGGGTCTTCGGCAGGTGCTCGTAGGCCATCAGGACGATGACCCGCGGGATCCGGATCCGCCGGCTCACCGTTCCGATGCTGTCGTGGCCGGCGGCCGCCGCCAGCGCGCTCCAGCTCTCGAAGTCGAACAGCTGGAACTGCTCGTCGAGGGCGCGGGCCGCCCCTTGGTACAGCAGCGTGAACGCGCGCCGCACCGAGGTGATGTGCACCGGCCGATAGACCCGGTTGAGGACGAGGACGCCAGTGTCGAGCATCACTTCCATGAATCATATCGTCGTCCGACGGCCATCGCACGGCGGCGCTGGCCCGCCGAGGGTGTCCCCGATGCTTCGGACTGGTGCGGCCGCGGCCGGGCCGCAGCCACGGAGATCCCCTTTGGGGCTAGCTCTTCCCGGCGCGGTGCAGCTGTGCGGGCGCGGCGGCTTCGCCGGGGGTGCCGTACAGGAGCCGGTAGGCCGCGTACGAGCGGAGCACGCGCTTCACGTACCCGCGCGTCTCCTCCACCGGGATCTCCTCCACGAACTCGTCCACCTCGAGCCCGGTCCGCGCCGCGAGCCAGCGGGTCACCGCGCCCGGCCCCGCGTTGTACGCCGCGAGCGCGAGCGCGACCGAGCCGTCGAAGCGCCGCAGCAGCTCGCCGAGGTAGCGCGCCCCGAGGCGGACGTTGAGCGACGCGTTCATGAGGTCGGCGCGCGACGGGCGGGGCAGCTTCAGCGATCTCGCCACCGACTGCGCCGTCGGGAGCATGAGCTGCGTCAGCCCGACGGCCCCGGCCGGCGAGACGATCCGCGGGTCGAGCGCGCTCTCCTCCCGCATGAGGGCCTGCACCAGCTCGGCGGGCACGCCGGCCGGGCTCGCCCAGCGCTGCACGTCGGGCCGGAACGCGGGCGGGTACGCGATCCGCCAGGCGCGCAGGTTCTCGCCCGCGGGCGGCTTCGCGAGCGCCGCCCGGGCGCGCGTCCGCAGGAGCTGGTGCGCCGCGCGGTGGTCGCCCGCGCGATCCATGAGGTCGGCCACCAGCAGCACCGGCTCGGGCGCGTCTCCCGCGCCGCGCAGGCGCGAGAGCGGCACCGCGGCCAGCTCCTGCGCGGCGGCGCGTGCGAGCCCCATCCGCAGGAGGCTCAGGCCGGCCCGGAAGTGCGCGTCCTCGCGGAGCGGCCCCGGATCGTAGGTGGCGCCGGCCGCCGGCGCGGGCGAGACCGAGGCCGGCGGGGCGCGCTCGCCGAGCCGCCCCCGCGAGAGGAGGCCGTAGTAGTCGGTGGGGTACCGCCGCGCCAGCGCCTCCCAGATGGTCTGGGCCGCGTGCTCGCCCTCCGCGCCGCGGGCCGCGAGCAGCCGGGCCCGCCAGTAGGCGGCGCGCGCGTGCTCGTACCCGTCCCTCCCGTCCTGCTCCTCCTCGATGCCGAGGAGCTGGGCGACCGCGGCCTCCGGCTTCCCCGACTGGCGCGCCATCCAGGCCATCCGGAAGCGGGCCTCGTCGCGGTAGTCGCCGCCTGCGTGGTCGTGGGTGAGGGCGCCGAGCGCCTCCCGCGCCTCGTCGGTCCGGCCGTCCCGCGCCAGGATGTCCGCGGCGAAGAACAGCGCGTCGTCGGCGAACGCGTGGGCGGGGAAGTCCCGGGCGAGCTGGCGGTAGAGCACGACCGCCTCGTCCTTGTCGCCGGCGATCGAGGTGGCGCTGGCGAGCAGGTAGAGCGAGCGGACCCGCAGGTCGGGGTCGTCGCAGCCGGCCACCACCGTCCGCAGGGTGTCGATGGCCTTCCGGTAGCTCCGCTCCTTGCGGTAGGCGCGCCCGAGAGCGGCCCGCGCCCGGCAGACCAGCGCGCCGTCCCCGGCGGCGGGGAGCGTCTCCACGAGCGGCTCCAGCAGCGAGAGCGCCTGCTGGTTCCGGTTCACGTCGAGCAGGCTCTCCGCGCGGCGGAGGGCGATCTCCGGCGGCGGCGGGCCGCCCTGGGGGGCCGGGAGGCCCTGGGCGGCCGCGAGGCAGTCGGCCGATTCGGGCGCGAGCGGGTGGTCGGTCCAGCAGGCGAGGAGATCGCGCCGGGCGCGCGGCAGGTCCTGGGCCGCCCGGTCGGCGCGGAGCTTGCCGGCCAGCAGCAGGGCGGCCGCGGCGACATCGGGTCGGGCCAGATCGGCCGGCGCGCCGGCGGAGAGGAGCGGCTCGAGCGCCTCGAGCGCGGCGCCAGGCTCGCCGATCGAGGCCGCGATCCGGGCGCGAGTGAGCCGCGCCTCCGGACCGAGCAGGGAGCCGTCCGGCACCGCGGCGAAGGCCTCGAGCGCCTCGCGCTGCCGGTTCGCCCCGGCCAGCGCCTCGCCGCGCAGGAAGAGCACCCGGTCGCGCAGGTCCGGCAGCCGCGCCTCGAGTCCTCCGAGCGCCGCGATCGCCTCGGGCGGACGCCCTGCCTCGAGGAGCGCCAGCGCGCGGAGGTAGGCGGCCTCGGGGAGGTCGCTCCCGGCCAGGCGCGCCGCGGCCTCGGCGTGACGGCCGGCGTCGTACGCCGCCTTGCCGTCGGCGAGGGCGCCCGTCTGGAAGATGGGCGCGAGGTCGGCCTCGGTGAGCGCCGGGCGCGGAGCGGGCGGGGCAGCGAGACAGAGGACGGCGGAGAGCGCGGCGAGCGTCATTGTCGATCGAGAGTGTTGCGCAGCCGGGGCCACGGTCAAGGGTTCGGCCGCTCGTGACGGAGCCCACCCGGCCGAGCGCCCAGCGAACCGGGTCCGGCAGCATCGCGTTCCCGGCGCCAGCAGGGCGCCGGACATGCGGTGCGCGAGGCCGAAAAGGTTTAGGATCCCCGGTCAGTGGACATCCGGACCCAGGCGGCCCTGCTGGCCGCGATCGTCACGCTCGCCCTCTCGGTCGCGGCGCTGCTGCGCGACAACCGCTCGCGCGTCTTCACGCTCTTCGCGCTCTTCTCCGCCGACCTCTTCCTGTACTCGCTGGCCCTCGTATTCCTCCGCTGGACCGGGGGCTTCGCGGTGGGCTGGTGGGAGCGCCTGGCGGTCGCCTCGGCGGCGCTGGCGCCCGCCGCGTGGCTCGCCTTCTTCCTCGAGTTCCTGGGGGTTGCGCGGCGGCCGGCACGGCGCGCGCGCAACGCGATGCTGGCCGGCTCGCTGCTCGGCCTGGTGGTCGCGCTCACCCCGCTCGTGCAGGTGAAGGCAGCGAAGCTCCTGGTCGGCGCCTACGTGGTCGGCGGCCTGGTGGTGGTGCTCTCCACGCTCTGGGGGAAGCGCTACGCCTCGCAGACCAAGGTGGAGCGAGCCCGGCTGCAGTACCTCTTCGTAGGAGCCCTGGTCGCCGTCGCGCTCTCGCTGCTCGACATGGCGCCCCGGGTCGGGCTGCCCTACCCGCTCGAGGGGCTGGGCTCGATCGCGCTCACCATCTTCATGTTCTTCCTGTCGCAGACGCTCCTGCGGCACCGGCTGCTCGACCTCCACGAGTTCCTCGGGAAGATCGTGGTGGTCACCGCGCTCGGCCTGGTGCTGGTGGCGATCTACGGCGGGCTGGTCTCGTGGGTCGGCGACCGGCCGGAGCTCTTCTACTTCAACACGGTGGTGGCCTCCTTCGTGATCCTCTCGCTCTTCGACCCGATGCGGGAGAAGGTCGAGGAGTGGGTGGTCGCGACGCTCTTCCGCGAGCGGTACGAGCTGGTGCGCCGGCTCGGGACGCTCAGGAACCGGATCGGCAACGTCATCGATCCGGCCGGCCTGGCCGCGGTGGTGCTGGACGGCCTGGTGGAGACGCGCCGGGTCACCCACTGCTCGCTCTGGCTCCTCGCCGAGGACCGCCCCGGCTACCGCCTCCTCGACCACCGGGGGCCGCCGCCGGTCCCCTTCCTCGAGCCGGCCACCGCTCGCGCCCTGCTGGCGGCCTCCTCCTCCGGGCAGAAGGCCATCCTGCTCGAGAACATCGACCGCCGCATGTCCGAGCTCCGCGCGCTCCTGCCGCCGGGGCCGACCGAGAGCCGCGCCGGGCGCGGCGCCCCGGCCGCCATCGCCGAGGAGCTGAAGCGGCTCTCCGGGGCCCGGGGCGTGATGGCCGACATGCGCGCCGGGATCGCCATCCCGCTCCTGGCCGGGGATCGCGTGGTGGGCTTCCTCGGCTGCTGGGACGAGCGGGTGCCGGAGGCGTTCGCCTCGGACGAGATCGCGGCGCTGCTCGAGGTGGCCGACCGCTGCGCGCTCGTGATCGAGAACTCCAAGCTCTACGCGCACATGAAGGAGCGCGATCGCCTGGCGGCGCTCGGCGAGATGTCGGCGGGCCTGGCGCACGAGATCCGCAACCCCCTCGCCGCCATCAAGGGGGCCATCGAGTACCTCGATCCGAAGCGGCTCCAGGGGGAGGACCGCGAGTTCCTCGAGATCATCGTCGAGGAGGTGGACCGCCTGAACGGCGTGGTCACCCAGTTCCTCGACTACTCCCGGCCGCTCAAGCCGGCGCTGGCCCCCACCAGCGTGAACGAGGTGCTGGAGAAGACCTTCCGGCTGCTGCAGCCGCAGGTCCCGCCCGCGGTGACGCTCGAGCTCGAGCTGGCGGACTGGCTGCCCCGCGTGCAGGCCGACGCCGAGCAGCTGAAGCAGGTCTTCCTGAACCTGGCGCTGAACGCGTTCCAGGCCATGCCGCGCGGCGGGCGCCTGTCGGTCTCGACCCGGCTGGCGCGCGACGAGCTGGCCTTCTGGCGCGAGGGATCGCGGCGCGCCGACCTGGTGGAGATCCGCTTCCGCGACTCGGGCGCGGGGATCCCGGAGGCGGCCCGGGAGTCCATCTTCGTCCCCTTCTACACCACCAAGGAGAAGGGCACCGGGCTCGGCCTGGCCATCAGCCAGCGCATCGTGAAGGCGCACCAGGGGTCGATCGTGGTCCACTCCGCGCCGGAGCAGGGGACGGAGTTCCTGGTGTCGCTGCCGGGCCTGCGCGAGGAGCGGCCCCCCGGCGCCGGCGCGCCGCCGGAGGATCCCGAGGAGAAGGCCCGGGCCCGCGAGGAACGGCGGGCCCGCGCCGAGGCGCGCCTGCGCAAGCGCCGGCGCCGGAACCACGCGTGATGCGCGCCCCGGCCCATCCGTGGTAACGAGGCCCCGTGCCCCACGTCCTCATCGTCGACGACGAGGTGAACATCCGGCGGGTCCTCGCGGCCATGCTCAAGCGCGAGGGCTACGAGGTCACCACCGCCGCGGACGGGGAGCAGGCGCTGGCCGTCCTCCACCGCACCCCCGTGCACGTGGTGGTGACCGACCTGGTCATGCCCCGCCTCGGCGGCATGGAGCTGCTCCGCCGCGTGTCGCAGGACTTCCCCGACGTGCCGGTGATCCTCATCACCGCCCACGGCTCGGTGGACAGCGCGGTGGCGGCGCTCAAGGCCGGCGCCTTCGACTACATCACCAAGCCGTTCGAGCAGGACGAGCTGAAGAAGGTCATCGCCAAGGCGGCCCGCGCGCATGACCTCGAGCGCCAGAACCTGCACGCGCTCCTCGGCGACGGGGACCGCCCGCCCTTGGTGGGGGACTCGCCCTCGATGCGCACCATCTACGAGATGGTCGCGCGGGTGGCGGACACGCCCTCGACCGTGCTCATCACCGGCGAGAGCGGCACCGGCAAGGAGCTCGTCGCGAAGGCGCTCCACCGCAGCTCGTCCCGCCGGGACAAGCCGCTCATCAAGGTCAACTGCGCCGCCATCCCCAAGGACCTGATCGAGAGCGAGCTGTTCGGCTACGAGAAGGGCGCCTTCACCGGCGCGGTGGCCTCGAAGCCCGGCCGCTTCGAGCTGGCCGACGGCGGCACGCTGTTCCTCGACGAGATCGGCGAGATCCCGGTCGAGATGCAGGTGAAGCTCCTGCGCGCGCTCCAGGAGTCGGAGTTCGAGCGGGTCGGCGGCATCAAGACGCTCCAGGTCGACGTCCGGCTGATCGCCGCCACCAACCGCGACCTGAAGCAGCTCATCGCGGAGGGCAAGTTCCGCGAGGACCTGTACTACCGGCTGACCGTGGTCCCCATCGCGCTGCCGCCGCTGCGCGATCGGCGCGAGGACATCCCGCTGCTGGTCGAGCACTTCATCGAGAAGTACAACCAGCGGCTCGGCAAGAAGGTCGAGGGGATCGAGGGCGACGCGCTCGAGCTCCTGCTCGGCTACGCCTGGCCGGGGAACATCCGCGAGCTCGAGAACCTGATGGAGCGGTCGGTGCTGTTCGCCGACGGCCCGCTCATCCAGGCGAGCGCGCTCCCCGACTCCCTCCGCGAGCGCGGCCCGCAGCCGCCGGTGCCCATCGCGGCGGTCGGCCCGCTCGGCAGCATCGCGGCGCCGAGCGGCGCCTCCATGAAGGAGATCGTCCGCCAGGCGCAGGCGGACCTCGAGAGGGAGCTGATCGGCCGCGCGCTCGAGGAGACCGGCGGCAACGTCACCCGCGCCGCCAAGCGGCTGCAGATCAGCCGGAAGTCGCTCCAGGTGAAGATGAAGGAGCTGGGGCTGCGGGGCGCGAGCGAGCCGGACGAGCCCTGACGCGCGAGGCCGCTCCCTCAGCCTCCCCGCTTCAGCCGCTCGATGATCGAGTACACCTGGGCGCGCACCAGGCCGCGCGCGCGCGCCACCTCGCGCGCCAGGCCCGAGGGCGCCTCGCCGGCGGCCAGCCTGCGCCGCAGCTCGTCCTCGAGCGGCTCGGCCTCGGCCGGAGCGGGCCGCGCCGCGCCGGGCGCCGGGCCGGAGACGACCAGGGTCACCTCCCCCCGCACCTCGCCGGAGAAGCGCTCCGCCAGCGCCGAGAGGGGCCCGCGCGCCAGCTCCTCGTGCAGCTTGGTGAGCTCGCGCGCCACCAGCGCCGGGCGATCGCCGAGCGCGGCGGCGAGGTCCCGCAGCGTCTCGGCGGTGCGGTTCCCTGCCTCGTAGAGCACCAGGGTGGCCGGCGCCGCCGCCAGCCAGGCCAGCGCGTCGGCCCGGCCGCCGCCCTTGCGCGGCAGGAACCCGGCGAACACGAACCGGTCGGCGGGGAACCCGGAGACCGCCAGGGCCGCGAGCGCCGCGCTCGGCCCGGGCACCGGCACCACCGGGATCCCCTCCTCCCACGCCGCCGCCACCAGCGCCGCGCCCGGATCCGAGACGCCCGGCGTGCCCGCGTCGGTGCAGAGCGCCACCGACGCGCCGCTCCGCAGCCGGCCCAGCACCCCCTCGACGCGGCCGCGCTCGTCGAAGGCCGGGAGCGACACCATGGCCGGCGCCGGCGCGCCGAGGTGCGCGTAGAGCTTGAGCGTGCGGCGCGTGTCCTCGGCCGCCACCGCCTGCACCGCGCGCAGCACCTCGGCGGCGCGCGCCGAGAGGTCGCCCAGGTTCCCGATGGGCGTCGCCAGCACGAAGAGCGTCCCCGGCCCTCCTCCCTGCCCCTCCCCCGTGGACGCCTCACGCGCTCGCGCCATGTCGCTCACCAGTGCCCCGGCCGCCCGTCGCCGTCGAAGGCGTCCCGGAACAGCGCCACGCGCGGCGCCGCCGCGCCGAAGGTGACGGCCACCACGTGGAAGCGGATGGTCCGGTCGAGCCCGCCGTTCCGGAGCGCCCAGTCGGTGGCGGCCAGCACGACCCGCCGCGCCTTGCGAGGCCCGACCGTCTCCTCCGGGCCGCCCTGGGCCTCGGAGGTCCGGCTGCGCACCTCCACGAAGGTGAGCGCCTCGCCCTCCCGGCAGACGAGGTCCACCTCCCCGCGCTGGCAGCGGTGGTTCCGGTCCAGGATCTCGAACCCGCGCTCGGCCAGCCACGCCGCCGCGAGCGCCTCCGCCTCGCGGCCGCGCGCGCTCCGCCGTCCCGCGTCCGCCGGTGGAGTCGCCGTCATGGGCTCAGGCGGCGTGATCGGCCGCCTCCCGGAAGGACGGATCGGCCGTCGCGTGGACGATCTGCCCGGCGCGAGCGATCTGCTTGAGCAGCCGCGCCGCGAACCGCCGGGCCACCTCGGGCAACGCGTCGAGCGCGCCGTCCACCAGGGCCACCCGCCCGCCCACGGCGAGCTCACGCTCGAGGAGCGCCAGCTTCAGCGCCACGAAGACCAGGTCGCGATCGGCCGCGGGGAGCTGGGCCGCCGGACTGCGCCGGCCCCCGAGCACCAGGTGGAGCCCGGCGCGATCGTCCGCCTCGAGGGTGCCGAGCCGCTGCGCGCACAGCCCCGAGAGCGCCTGGGAGGCGCGCGGCGCCACGGCCCGCGCCGCCGCGGCGGGGCTCGCGCCGAGCGCGCGCGCGGCCCGCTCGACCAGGGCCAGCAGCGGGTCCGCGGCCGCGCCGGCGGCGAGCGGCGCCGCCTCCGGCGCCTGGGGCGAGCCGGCCCCGGCGATCTCCTCCTCGACGCGCCTCACCTCCTGCTCCACCGAGCGGACGTCGCGCACGAAGCCGCCCCCCGTCTCGGCCGAGAGGCGGGCCTCGAGGGCGCGGTGCTCCTCCTCCAGCCGCGCCTTCTCCGCCACGGCGCCGCGCGCCGCCGGGCTGGCCTCCCAGGCGGAGAGCGCCTCCCGCGCCGCCGCCAGCGCGGCGTCGGCCTCGGCGAGCCGACCGAGGGCCTCGCGGAGCTCGTCGGGCCGCGTGAGCCGCAGGGAGGAGAGCGCCGCGAGCACCTCGCCGCCCTCGCGCGCGTGCTGCGCCTCGACCTTGCGCTCGAAGTCGTCCAGCAGCCGGCGTCGCCGCGACAGCCGCTCCCAGGTCTCGAGCCCCGAGGTCCAGCGCAGCGCGAGCCAGGCCGACCAGCCGAAGGCCGGGATGTCGAGGAGCGCGAGGTAGCGCAGGCCCGGCCGCGAGGCGGCGCTCGTGAGGCCGGCCAGCGCCAGCACCGCCCCGGCGGCCAGCCCGGCCCAGAACGGCGGCGCGCGCCAGAACGGCTCGGGCGGCCCGGCCGCCTCCTCGTCCACCAGGGCGGCGCGCTCCGCCTGCAGGCGCGCGGCGCCGTCGTCCCGCCGCCCGGCGGCGACCTCGAAGACCGCCAGCCGCGCCTCGGCGTCGCCGAGCGCCGCCGCCACCTGCGCCACCGGCGCGAGGTCGGCCCGCGCGCCCTCGGCCCGGGCCAGCGCGTCGCGGAGGGTCGCGCCGCCCCGCAGGACCTCGTCGAGCGCGAAGCCCTTGGACTGCAGCGCGTCGAGCTCGCGCTGCAGCCGCTCGGCCACCTGCGCCCGCGCGCGCTCGGCCTCGAGCTGCTCGAGCCGGCGCCGCGCCTGATCGGGCCCGAGCGCCTGCCGCCGCGAGGCGGCCGCGAGTCCACGTGCGGCCTGCCGCGAGGGCAGCTCGGCGGCCCTGAGCGCCAGCAGCACGTCGGCGCGCGACGGCGGCGGAACGCCCGCGTCGCGCAGCACCGCGGCAATCTCCCCCAGGTCGCGCGAGACCAGCGCGAAGGCGCGCTGCGCGGCGTCGAAGCGGTGCAGCTGCGCGCCCTCGGCGAAGTCCCGCACCAGACGGTAGGTGACGCGGTCGTCGCCGATCAGCGTGAGGCCCGCGCGCACCGGCGCGCCGGCCGGGCCGCCCGCCACGCGCGGGATGGCCGCCGCGTCGCCCGCGTCGGGGTGCAGGAGCGCCTCCAGCAGCCGCCGCAGGACGGCCCCCTCGGCCGCGACGACGTTGTAGCCGGGCCGCAGCGCCGCGCGGCCGCCGGCCGGCGCGACGCCGCGCACACCCTGGGCTGCGAGCTCGAGGAGGATCACGGTCGCGGGATGTTAGCCGGAATTTCAACATCCGGCCGAGGCACATTTCGCGTAGCGAAATGTGCCCGGCCGCACCCTACCGGCTATGCGCCCGTCGGCTACCTGCCGCCGCCCGCCCTCACCGGCTGCGCGACACGCCGGCTACGCCGGGGTCGGCGTGGGCGCCGGCGCTGCGGCGGGGGCAGCCTGCGCAACGCCGCCCTCCTCCTTGTGGAGGCGGGCCGCCTTCCCCTGGAGATTGCGGAGGTAGTAGAGGCGCGAGCGGCGGATCTCGCCGTGGCTCACCACCTCGATCCGGTCGATGCGTGGGCTGTGCAGCGGGAAGATGCGCTCCACGCCCACGCCGTAGCTCATCTTCCGCACGGTGAAGGTGGAGGTGCCCGGGCTGCCCCGCTTGTAGGTGATGACGACGCCCTCGAAGACCTGGATGCGCTCCTTGTCGCCCTCCTTGATCTTCGTGTGGACGCGGACCGTGTCGCCGGACCGCATCGCGGGGAGGTCGCTCCGGACGTACTTCGCCTCGATGTCGGCAATCGCCTTGCGCAGCATGACGTGGGCTCTCCTTTACAGCTCGTCGTCTCCGGCTTCGATGAGCCGGAGGTCATTCTCGGGAAGCGGGAGCCTCGCGAAGAGGTCCGGCCTCCTGTCCCGGGTGGCCCTGAGCGCCTCGCGCCGGCGCCACCGCTCGATCCGCCGGTGGTCTCCCGAGAGGAGCACCTCCGGAACCTTCATCCCCCGGTACTCCGGGGGCCTCGTGTAGTGCGGGTGCTCGAGGAGGCCGTCCTCGCCCGCGAAGCTCTCCGCCCCCGCCGACGCCTCGTTGCCGAGGACGCCGGGGACGAGCCGGGCGGCCGCGTCGACGACGCAGAGCGCCGCCAGCTCGCCGCCGGTGAGGACGAAGTCTCCCAGCGAGACCTCCATGTCCACCGTCCTCGTCACCCGCTCGTCCACCCCTTCGTACCTGCCGCACACCAGGATCAGCCGCCCGTGCTCCGCCAGCCGCCGCGCCAGCGCCTGCGAGAGCCGCTCGCCGCGCGGGCTGGTCAGCACCACCCAGGCCCCCGGCAGCCTCGCCCGCGCCGCCTCGATGGCCTCCGTGAGCGGCTCCGGCTTCATCACCATCCCCGCGCCGCCGCCGTAGGGGGCGTCGTCGCAGACCCGGTGCCTGCCGGTGGCGTGCTCGCGGATGTCGGTCACCCGCGCCTCGAGGAGCCCGCCCTCCTGCGCCTTCCCGAGGATGCTCTCCCCCAGGTAGCCCGCGCAGGCGCGCGGGAACAGCGTCAGGATGTCGACCTCGAGCTTGCCCACGTGACCCTCTCTGCGCGGCCTCCTCCCGTCGCTACGGCTCCAGCAGCCCCTCCGGCGGGTCGACCACGATCCGGCCCGCCGCTCGATCCACCTCGACGTACGGCGCGAGCGGCACCAGCCGTTCGCCCCGCGCGCCGGTCACCACCAGCACGTCCACCCCGCCCGTCTCGAGGAGCCCGGTCACCGTCCCGAGCGCCTCGCCCGTCACGGTCACCACCGGGAGACCCTCCAGGTCGGCCCAGTAGTGCTGCCCCTCCCCGGCGTCCCCCAGCTCCTCGCGGAACGCCAGCACCTCCGCGCCCACCAGCGCCTCCGCCGCCTCGCGGTCGGGGACGCCCTCGATCAGAACAGCCCAGAGGCGCCCCTGCGGCCTCGCCTCCAGGATGCGCCGGAGCTCCGGCTCCTCGCCGGCCCGCCGGAGCGCGACGCGCTCGAGCTCGCCGAGCGCGCCCTCCGACCCGGCCACCCCCAGGTGGCCCTTCAGCCCGAGCGGCCGGACCACCTTGCCGATCCGGACCAGCGACACGCTCGGCACCGGTCAGTCGAGGATGTCGAGGATCGCCCGCTTGCCCTCGCGCCTCGCGGCGAGGTCGAGCACCGTCCGGAGGGCCTTGGCCGTCTTGCCGCCTCGCCCGATGACGCGCCCGAGATCGTCGGCGTCCACCGTGAGCTCGAAGACGGTCGAGCGGTCCCGCTCGATCGCCTCGACCATCACGGCGTCCTTCCGCTCGACGAGCTCGCGGGCGAGCCAGAGGACGAGATCGCGCATCCCGGGCCCGCTAGGCCTTCTTCTCGGCCGGCTTCTGCGCCTCGACGCGCTTCAGCAGCATCGCCACCGTCTGGCTGGGGCGCGCGCCGACCTTGAGCCAGTGCTCGATCCGCTCGGCCTTGAGCTCGAGCCGCTCCGGCTGCCGGGTCGGATCGTAGACCCCGACGTCCTCGATGTACTTGCCGTCCCGCGCGTTGCGCGAGTCGGTCGCCACCACGTGATAGAAGGGCGCCTTGTGCGTGCCCGCGCGCGACAGCCGAAGAACCACCGCCATGAGTGTCTGCCTCCGTGCAGCCTAAGATCCTGGAACGTGGGGGCTTCTCCCGGCGCTGCGGCCGCGGAGCCACCACGAAAAGTGGGTTCCTTTACGCCAACTTAGCAGGGCTGTCAAGGCAAAGGGCCGCTCTCCCCGGCCGCCGCGGTGCCCTGGCGCGACCTCCGCTCCCCCCGGACCATGGCGAGGTGCCCCTCCGGGAAGAGGCGGACGGTGGCGAAGTAGGCGACCGCGCCCAGCGCGGCCCCGGCGAGCCCGCCTCCGGCGAGGTCGGCGAGCCAGTGCGGTCCGGCGAAGGCCCGCGCCGCTCCGCCCAGCACGGCCAGCCCCAGCACGGCCAGGGCGCGCCGCCCGTAGGCCAGGAGCGAGTAGCACACGAAGGTCCCGAGGGCGACCGCGTGGCCCCCCAGGAGCAGGCGCAGGAGCGGCCCGGCCCCCTGCCCCGACCCGGCCAGGCGCGGCGCGCTCCAGGCGCCTCGGCCAGCCACGGCCAGCGCCTCGCCGGCCACGAGGGCGAGCACGAGGGGGACCACCGCCTTCAGGACCGAGGGCACCTCGCGCTCGAGCCACGAGTAGAGCGCGAGCGCGACCGCCGCGAGCGCCCACGGCTCGCACGCGACCGCCACCACCAGCGCCGCCACGTCCAGCCAGCCGAGCTGGCCGCTCCGCTGGAGGGCGTCGAGCGGGTCCTGGGCGAGGAGCGGCGGCATGCGGGTGAACCCTTGTACCAGTTCGCACGGGGCGTGCCGCCCCGCCCCGCCGGCGGAGCCGTCGGGGCCCCACCCCTGCTGCGCGGGGCCCGTGACCTCGCGCGCCGGGTCTCACGCGGGCTCGCCCGAGCCCCGCCGCGCCGCGGGGCGCAGCCTGCGGGGTCCGTGAACTCGCGCGCAGCCGGCGGGGACCGGTCCCGGCGGCGGGCTCAGCCCGCACGCCCGCGGCCGGGGCACACTGTCGCCGTTCGCGTAAAAGGGCATCGCCTCCGCGCCGCGCGTGGCCGCCTGCCCGGCTAGCCGGCCTTGGCGGCCTTCTTGGCGGGCTTCTTCTCGGCCTTGGGGGCCTTCTCCGCCTTGTCGGCCTTCTCGGTCTTCTTGGCCTTCTTGGCGCCCTTCTCGTCCTCGGCGGGCTCCTCCACCGCGGGGGCGCGGTCGACGAGCTCGATCACCGACATCTCGGCGTTGTCGCCGACGCGGCGGCCGACGTGCACGATGCGGGTGTACCCGCCCGGCCGTGCCTTGAACCGCTCGGCGAGCGGGCCGAAGAGCTTGGTCAGCACCTCGATGTCGCGCACCTGGACGTGGGCGAGGCGGCGGGCGTGCGGCGTCCCGCGCTTCGCGAGCGTGATCACCTTGTCGGCGAAGCGCTTCATCTCCTTCGCCTTGGGCGTGGTGGTGACGATCCGCTCGTGGCGGAGGAGGCTGGTCACCATGTTCTTGAACATGGCCGTGCGGTGCTCGGTGGTGCGATCGAGCCGGCGGCCGACGACGCGGTGCTTCATCGGGTTGGTCTCCTGTCCGTGTCCTGGGCGCTAGACCTTGGCCGCGCCCTGCGGCGCCGCCTTCGGCGGCCAGTTGTCGAGCTTCATGCCGAGGGAGAGGCCCATCTCGGCCAGGATCTCCTTGATCTCCTTCAGCGACTTGCGGCCGAAGTTCTTGGTCTTGAGCATCTCCTCCTCGGTCTTCTGCACCAGCTCGCCGATGAGCTTGATGTTGGCGTTCTGCAGGCAGTTCGCGGAGCGCACGGAGAGCTCGAGCTCGTCGACCGAGCGGAACAGGTTCTCGTTGAGCGTCTGCTCCTCGACCGGCTTCACCTCCTCGGCGGTCTCCTCGGCCTCCTCGAAGTTGATGAAGATGGAGAGCTGCTCCTTCAGGATCTTCGCGGCGAAGGCGACCGCGTCGGCCGGCGCGACGGAGCCGTTGGTCCAGACCTCGAGGGTGAGCTTGTCGTAGTCGGTCAGCTGACCGACGCGCGCGTTGGTGACCGTGTAGTTCACCTTGCGGATCGGGGAGAAGAGCGCGTCGATCGGGATCGTGCCGATCGGCTCGCCGGCGTCTTGTTGCGCTCGGCCGGCACGTAGCCGCGGCCGCGTCGCGACCGTGAGCTCCATCGCGAGCCGGCCGCCCTCGTCGACGCGTGCGCGATGTGGTGGTCGGGGTTCAGGACCTCGAGCCCGTCGGCGACTGGATGTCGCCGGCCGTGACCGGCCCGGGGCCCTCCTTGTCGATGCCGGATCGTCGTACGGCTCGTCGGTGTGCGACCTTGAGGAGGACCTCCTTGAGGTTGAGGATGATGTCGGTCACGTCCTCGACGACGTCGGGGATGGTCGTGAACTCGTGCAGCGCGCCCTCGACGCGGACCGCGGTGATGGCCGCGCCCTGGAGCGACGAGAGCAGCACGCGACGGAGCGAGTTGCCGAGCGTGATGCCGAAGCCGCGCTCGAGCGGCTCGCCGACGAACTTGCCGTAGGTGTTGGCGAGGCTCTCCGGTCCACGACCAGGCCGCGGGGCGGATGAGGTCCCGCCAGTTCTTCGTGACGATGGGATCGACCATGGGCTGTTCTCCTGGGCCGCCGCCCCCTCCCCGCGCTCGCTCAGCCGTTGCGGAGCGGGGCACCGTGAGGCGCGCGACCTGCGAAATGGAGCGGCCGGGTGGCGTTCGCCGCCGCGGCCGCTCCGGGTGCGAGCGGCGGGCCCTGGCGCGACGCGCCGGCGGCCCGCCGGGCGACTACTTCGAGTAGAGCTCGACGATGAGCTGCTCGCGGATGGGCATGGTGAGGTCCTCGCGGGCCGGCGAGCCCTTCACCGTCCCCGTGAACTCGCCCTTGTCGAGCTCGAGCCAGCCCGGGACGCCGCGGCGGTCGACCGCCTCGAGCGCCTCGTTGATGCGGACCACCTTCCTCGGCGGTCCTTGAGCTCGACCTTGTCGCCGGCGCGGCACGAGGTAGCTCGGGATGTTGACCTTGCGGCCGTTGACCTGGAAGTGGCCGTGGCGGACGAGCTGCCGCGCCTCGGCGCGCGTGTCGGCGAAGCCGAGGCGGTAGACGACGTTGTCGAGCCGGCGCTCGAGCAGCTGCAGCAGGTTCTCGCCGGTGACGCCCTTGGCGGCCGCCGCTTCTGGTAGTAGCCGCGGAACCGGCCTCGAGCACGCCGTAGATGCGCCTCACCTTCTGCTTCTCGCGGAGCTGGACGCCGTACTCGGAGAACTTGGTCCGGCCCTGGCCGTGCTGGCCCGGCGGGTACGGGCGGCGCTCGAAGGCGCACTTGTCGGTGTAGCAGCGCTCGCCCTTGAGGAAGAGCTTCATGTCCTCGCGCCGGCAGAGCCGGCAGACGGGTCCGCTGTAACGAGCCACGTCGTGTTCTCCTGGAAGGTGATCAGACCCGGCGCCGCTTCGGCGGCCGGCACCCGTTGTGCGGGATCGGCGTCACGTCGCGGATCAGGGTGATCTTGAAGCCGGCGGCGGAGAGGGCGCGCAGCGCGGACTCGCGGCCGGCGCCCGGGCCCTTCACGAACACGGCGACGGTCTGCATCCCGTGCTCCATCGCCTTGGCGGCGGCGTCTTCGGCGGCGAGCTGCGCGGCGAACGGCGTCGACTTGCGCGAGCCCTTGAAGCCGCGCGCGCCGGCGCTCGACCAGGCGATCACGTTGCCGTTCACGTCGGTGATGGTGACGATGCGTGTTGTTGAACGTCGACTGGATGTGCGCGATGCCGGTCGCGACGTTCTTCTTGACCCGCTTCTTCCCCTTCTTCGGGGTCACGGGCGATGCGGTCACCGGCTCGATGCCGCCGAGGTTCGGCGCCGCGGGTGCGGACGCCTCCTCCTTCTTCGCAGGCTGCTCCGCCTTGGTCTGCTTCTCGTCAGCCACTCTGGATTCTCCGGTTCTCTAGGAGTGCGTTAAGCCTTGGCGGGCGCGGGCGCCTTGCGGACCAGCCCCTTCTGCGGGCCCTTGCGCGTGCGCGCGTTGGTGTGCGTGCGCTGGCCGCGCACCGGCAGGCCCTTGCGGTGACGCAGGCCGCGGTAGCAGCCGAGGTCCATCAGCCGCTTGATGTTCATCGAGATCTCGCGGCGCAGGTCGCCCTCGACCTTCACGTTCTGCTCGATGATCTCGCGGATGCGGCGGACCTCGTCGTCCGTGAGATCCTTGGTGCGCGTCACCGGGTTGACGTTGGCGCGCTCGAGGATGAGGTGCGCGGAGGTCTTCCCGATGCCGTAGATGTACGGGAGGCGACCTCGATCCGCTTGTTGCGGGGAAGGTCGACGCCGGCGATACGAGCCATTCGTCTCTCCGAAACCGCGCGGGCCTAGCCCTGGCGCTGCTTGTGGCGGGGGTTGGCCGAGCAGATGATCCGCACGACGCCCTTGCGCTTGATGACCTTGCACTTGTCGCAGATCTTCTTGACCGACGCGCGGACCTTCATGACCGACGCCTCCGATGCCGCTTCAAGAGACAAGAACGCCCGCCTCGACGACCGGCGGGGCTGGCGGCGGGGCCCTTCTTCCGTCCCCGTTGATAGCCGCCTGGATTCTCCGGGCTTTCCCGGAAGGCCGCCCGAACGGAGCGGCTTTGTGGAGCGGGGCCTATAACACAGGGAATTTTCACGTGCAAGCGCTGGCATCCGCGGCGCGCCGCCACTCCCCCGCTCCGCCGGGCCTCAGCCGTCCCCGAACTTCACCCCCTCGGGCAAGGTGAGGATTTCGGGCCCGTTTTCCGTCACGGCCACGGTGTGCTCGAAGTGGGCCGAGAGCCCCCCGTCGGCGGTCACCGCCGTCCAGCCGTCGTCCAGGGTCTCCACCTCCGGGCCGCCCGCGTTCACCATCGGCTCGATCGCCAGCACCATCCCCGCCCGCAGGCGCACGCCGGTGCCGGAGGCGCCGTAGTTGGGGATCTGCGGCGGCTCGTGGAGCCGGCGGCCGACGCCGTGCCCGACGAAGTCGCGCACCACCGAGAAACCCTGGGCCTCGACGTGGCGCTGCACCGCCGCCCCGATGTCGCCGGTCCTTCCGTCGGGCCTGGCCGCCGCGATGCCGCGCTCGAGCGCGCCCCGGGTGGCGGCGATCAGCCGGGCGGCCTCGGCCGAGACCGCCCCCACCGTCACCGTCCGGGCGGAGTCGGCGTACCAGCCGTCCAGCACCGCCCCGAAGTCCAGGCCGACCAGGTCCCCCTCGGCGAGGACGCGGCGCGGCGAGGGGATCCCGTGGATCACCTCGTCGTTCACCGAGATGCAGAGGCAGGCCGGGTAGCCGTGGTAGCCCAGGAACGCGGGCACGGCGCCGAGCGCGCGCGTGCGCTCGCTCGCCAGCCGGTCCAGCTCCGCGGTGGTGGCGCCCGGGACCGCCGCGCGGGCGAGCGCCTCGAGCACCTCGTAGACCACGCGCCCGGCCTCGCGGATGCGCGCGATCTCGGCGAGGCTCCGCGTCGCGACGCGATCGCGCAGGGAGGCGTCCATCCGGTCAGCGCCCGAGCGCCTTCCTGGTCGCCGCGAGGATCCCCTCGGGCGTGCCGACGCCCTCCACCTCGGTGAGGAGTCCCCGCTCGCGGTAGAAGCGCCTCAGCGGCTCGGTCTTGGCGCCGTACTCCTCGAGCCGCATCCGGACGTTCTCCGGCCGGTCGTCGTCCCGCTGCACGAGCGCGGTGTCATCGCGATCGCAGAAGCCGCCCCTGGCGGGCGGGTTGGCAGAGACGTGGTAGATCGCCCCGCACTTCGGGCAGCTCCGGCGCCCGCTGATCCGCTCCACCACCATCTCCTCGGCGACCTCGTAGGAGAGGGCCCGGTCGATCGAGCGGCCCGCCGCGCGGAGCAGGTCGTCGAGGAACCCGGCCTGACCGACCGTGCGCGGGTAGCCGTCGAGGATGAAGCCCGACTCGACGTCGGCGCGGGAGAGCCGGTCCTTCACCATGGCGTTGGTGATGTCGTCGGTGACGAGACCGCCCGCGTCCATGATCGCCTGCACCTGCCGCCCGATGTCGGTGCCCCGCGCCTTGTGGTCGCGGAACATGTCGCCGGTGGAGATGTGCGGGATGCCGAGCTCGACCGAGAGGAGCTTGGCCTGCGTTCCCTTACCCGCGCCGGGCGGGCCGAGGAGGATGAGGATCATCGCGTACCTCCGGAGGCGCGAAGGGCCCCGCGCCGGCGAGGCCCTGCGCTGGCTAGGCGCCGACGGCCTGCCCCGTCGCGAGGCGTCGGCCGCGGATGCGCGGCCCGCGGGGGCCGGTGAAGCCCTCGTAGTGCCGCGTGATGAGGTGACCCTCGATCTGCTGCACGGTGTCGAGCGCCACGCCGACGACGATGAGGAGCGAGGTGCCGCCGAAGTAGAAGTGGACCCCGAACTCGTTGGTGATGACGGTCGGCAGCACGCAGACCGCCGCCAGGTAGACGGCGCCGCCGAAGGTGATGCGCGAGAGCACGAGGTCGATGTAGTCCGCGGTCTTCTTGCCCGGCCGGATGCCCGGGATGTAGCCGCCGTACTTCTTGAGGTTGTCGGCCACGTCCACCGGGTTGAAGGTCACCGCGGTGTAGAAGTAGGCGAAGAAGACGATCAGGACGACGTAGAGCGTGTTGTAGATCCAGCTGCCGGGGCGGATCGCGTCGGACGCCGAGGAGAGGAAGGGGAACCAGCCCGCGAGCGTCGCCGGGAAGAGCAGCAGCGACGAGGCGAAGATGGGCGGGATGACGCCGGAGGTGTTCACCTTGAGCGGCAGGTGCGTGGACTGGCCGCCGTAGAGCTTCCGCCCCACCATCCGCTTCGCGTACTGGATGGGGATGCGGCGCTGCCCGCGCTCGACGAAGACGATCGCGGCGATCACCACCACCATCAGGGCGGTGAGGACGATGAGCGCCGAGGGCGGAGAGCTGCGAGCCGGCGGAGCCCATCTGGCGGACGGTGGTGTAGACGGCCGCGGGGATGCGGGCGACGATGCCGGCGAAGATGATGAGCGAGATGCCGTTGCCGATGCCGCGCTCGGTGATCTGCTCGCCCATCCACATGATGAAGGCGGTGCCGGCGGCGAGCGAGATCATGGTGAGCAGGCGGAAGCCCCAGCCCGGCTCGGACACCACCGAGACGCCGCTGGCGGCCCGGAGCGACTCGAGGTAGGTGGCGATGCCGTACCCCTGGATGACCGAGAGCACGATCGTGCCGTAGCGCGTGTACTGGGTGATCTTCCGCCGCCCCAGCTCGCCCTCCTTCTGCAGCTTCTCGAGCGATGGGACGACCACCGTGAGGAGCTGCAGGATGATGGAGGCCGACACGTACGGCATGATGCCGAGCGCGAAGATCGAGAGCTGCTCGAAGGCGCCGCCGGAGAAGAGGTTGAGCAGGCCGAGCAGGCTGCCCTGCTGCGCGACCACGTCGCGCATGACGCCGCGGTCGACGCCCGGCGTCGTGACGAAGATGCCGAGCCGATAGACCGCCAGCATGCCCAGGGTGAAGAGGAGCCGCTTGCGCAGCTCCGCGATCCGGAACATGTTCACCAGCCCGCTCGCTGCGCCCGCCATGCGGTTCCCTTTCGCCCGACAGTGAGGGGGAGAGCTCCCCCTACTTCGCCTGCGCCGCGGCGGCCCGCTTCGCGGCCTTGGCCTTCTGGTGCATCGTGAGCGGGGCCGGGATGAGCTCGACGCTCCCGCCGGCCTTCTCGATGGCGGCTCGCGCGCCCGCGGTGATCCGGTGGACCTTGACGTTCACGGCGCTCGCGAGCTCGCCGCCCGCCAGGACCACGACGCCGTCGCGGTTGCCGCGGACCAGCCCGGCCGCCTTCAGCGCGGCAGGGTCGACCACGCCGGAGAGGCCCTGGAGGTCGCCCACCTTGACCTCCTCGTACTCGCGCCGGAACGGGTTGTTGAAGCCGAACTTCGGCAGCCGGCGCTGGAGCGGCATCTGGCCGCCCTCGAAGCCCTCGAAGCGCATGTTGCCGGAGCGGGCCTTCTGGCCCTTGCCGCCCCGGCCGGCGGTCTTGCCGAGGCCGGAGGCCTGGCCGCGGCCGACGCGCTTCTTGGTGTGGTTGGCGCCCTTGGGCGCCTTGAGACGGTTCAGAGACATGAGGGTTCTCCTTTTAGCACGCGGCGCGCGTCAGTCACGAACGGGCCGCGGCCGACTTCCTGGCCTTCCGGCCGAGCGGCGGCGGGGCGTCCACCCGCTCCCACTCCACGAGGTACGACACCTTCGCGATCATCCCCATGGTCTGGGGCGTGTCGGGGAGGAGCTTCGTGGAGTCGCGCTTCTTGAGGCCGAGCCCGGCCACGATGACCCGGTGCGGCGCGGGGCAGCCCGCGAGTCCGCGGACCAGCTTCACCTTGATGGCAGCCATGTGAGTCCTTCCTACGCGCCGGTGATCTCGGCTACCTGCTTGCCGCGCAGCCGGGCGCTGTCCTCGAGCGAGCGCAGCCGCTTCAGGCCGGCCACGGTCGCCTTGAGGACGTTGTGGGGGTTGCGGGAGCCCAGGCACTTGGTGAGGACGTTGCGGATGCCCGCCGCCTCGAGGACGGCGCGGACCGTGCCGCCCGCGATGACGCCGGTGCCCTCGCCCGCGGGCTTGAGCAGCACCCAGCCGGCGCCGAAGTGACCGAGCACCTCGTGCGGGATGGTGGTCCCGGTGAGCGGGATCCGGAACAGGTTCTTCTTCGCCTGATCGCCGCCCTTGCGGATGGCCTCGGGCACCTCGTTCGCCTTGCCCAGGCCGACGCCGACGTGGCCGGCGCCGTCGCCGACGACGACCAGCGCCGAGAAGCTGAACCGGCGGCCGCCCTTCACGACCTTGGCGACGCGGTTGATGTGGACGACCTTGTCCTGCAGCTCGAGCTCGTTCGCGTTGATGGGAGTAGCCATTCGAAACCTCGGATCCCTTTCCGTCGCCTAGAACTTGAGCCCGGCTTCGCGCGCGGCGGCGGCCACCGCCTCGACGCGGCCGTGGTAGTCGAAGCCGTTGCGATCGAACACCACCTGCTCGATCCCCTGCGCCCTGGCCGCCTTGGCGAGGGCCTCGCCGACCTTCTTCGCGGCGGCGGTCTTGTCGTCCTCCTTGACCTCGTCCTTCAGGGTCTTGGAGGTGGTGCCGACCGAGACGAGCGTCCGGCGGGCGACGTCGTCCACCAGCTGCGCGTACATGTGCTTGAGGCTCTTGTACACGGTGAGCCGGGGGCGGTCGGCCGTCCCGGTGATCTTCCTGCGGATGCGAGCCCTGCGCTTCTCGCGGGGCGTCACGTGCTTCGCCATGGCTGTCCTCCTTGCGGCGGCGGCGGGTCAGCCACCGCATGAGCGGTTGCGGCGCGCGCTAGGCGGCGCCGGTCTTGCCTTCCTTGCGACGGACGATCTCGTTCGCGTACTTGATGCCCTTCCCCTTGTAGGGCTCGGGCGGCCGCAGCGCGCGGATCTTCGCGGTGGTGAGGCCGAGCAGGTGCTTGTCCACCGCGCGGACCGTGAGCTTGGTCTGCTTGGCGTCCACCTCGGCGGTCACGCCCTCGGGGAGCTTGAAGACCACCGGGTGCGAGAAGCCGAGCGCGAAGTGGATGTCCTTCCCCTTCACCTCGGCCTTGAAGCCGACCCCGCTGATCTCGAGGCCGCGCTCGTAGCCCTTCACGACGCCCTCGACGGCGTTCTTGACCAGCGTGCGGGTGAGGCCGTGGAGCCCCTTCGCGACGTTGGACTCGTCGAGGCGGTCGACCTTCACCTCACCCTGGTCGACGGCGACCTTCACGTGGGCGTTGGTGGGGAAGGACATCTTCCCCTTCGGCCCCTCGATCTTCACGACATTGCCGACCACGGAGACCTTCACCTTCTCCGGGATCTTGACGGGCTGCCTGCCGACACGGGACATGGGATCTTTCCTTACCAGACGGTGCAGATCAGCTCGCCGCCGACCTTCTGCTTGCGCGCCTCGCGGTCCACCATCACGCCCTTCGACGTGGAGAGGATCGCGATGCCCATCCCGCTCAGGACGCGGGGGATGGAGTCGGTCGGGACGTAACGGCGCAGGCCGGGCTTCGACACGCGCTTGATGTCGCTGATGGCCGGCTCGCGGTCGGCGCTGTACTTGAGGAGGACGGTGATGGCGCCCTGGACCCCTGCGTCCTGGTGCACCACGAAGTCCTTGATGAAGCCCTCGTCGCGGAGGACCTCGGCGATCCGGATCTTGAGCCGGGAGGCCGGGACGAGGCACTTCTCGTGACGCGCGGCCGAGGCATTCCGGATGCGCGTCAGCATGTCGCCAATGGGATCGGTGAAGCTCATCGATCGGTCTCCTACCAGCTCGACTTGATGACGCCGGTGATCTCGCCCTGCAGCGCGCGCTTGCGGAAGCAGATGCGGCACATCTGGAACTTGCGCAGGAAGGCCCGGGGGCGGCCGCACAGCGGGCAGCGGTTGTACTGCCGGACCGGGAACTTCAGCTTGCGGGCGGCCTGCGCCATCTTGGAAAGCTTCGCCATGGGGTCTCCCTCTACGGACGGAACGGCATGCCGAGCAGGCGCAGCAGCGCTCGGCCCTCTTCGTCGTTCCGGGCGGTGGTCACCACCGTGATGTTCAAGCCCTTGATCTTCTCGACCTTGTCGTAGTTGATCTCGGGGAAGATGATCTGCTCGCGCACGCCGAGCGTGTAGTTGCCCTTCCCATCGAACGCCTTGGGCGACACGCCCTTGAAGTCACGGACGCGGGGCAGCGCGATCGAGACCAGGCGGTCGAAGAACTCGTACATCCGGTCGCCGCGCAGCGTCACCATCGCGCCGATGGACTGGCCCTGGCGCAGCTTGAAGTTGGCGATGGACTTGCGCGCCTTGGTGACCACCGGCTTCTGGCCGGTGATGACCGCGAGCTGCTCGACCGAGGCGTCGATGATCTTGCCGTTGTTGATCGCCTCGCCGAGCCCCATGTTCACCACGATCTTCTCGAGGCGGGGGGCCTGCATCGGGTTCGCGAACCCGAGCTCCTTCATCAAGTCACCGCGCACCTGCGCGTCGTACCGCTCTCTCAGTCGGGATGCCATCGTGTCTCTCCTTGCCTTCGGCCGGCCTCCACGGGTGCCGGGCGATGCGTTTTTTACCGCCTGAATAGCCGGTGAGGACCGGCCGGGCACATTTTGCTCCGCAAAAAGTGCCTCGGCCGGGCGTCGTATGCCGGCTACCTCGCGGCGGCCTTCCGCTTCTCCAGCCGCGCCTTCTCCTTGGCGCCCAGCTCGCGGTCGATCTTCTCGCGGCGGACGGGCTTGTCGCCCTTCCCCACCACCATCACGCTGGAGATGGCGATGGTGCCGTCCTTCTCGAGGATCCCGCCCTCGGGGCTCGACTGGCTGCGCCCCTTCTTCAGGTGGCGCTTCACGGTCATGAGCTTCTCGACCCGGACGCGCCCCTTCTCGCGCAGCACCTCGAGCACCCTGCCGGACTTCCCCTTCTCCTTGCCGGCGAGGACCTTGACGGTGTCGCCCTTGCGAATTTCCGCCATGACTAGAGGACCTCCGGCGCGAGGCTGATGATCTTCATGAACTTGCGGGCGCGGAGCTCGCGGGCGACCGGCCCGAAGATGCGGGTCCCGATGGGCTCGAGGTCCTTGTTGATGAGGACGGCCGAGTTCCCGTCGAACCGGATGTAGCTGCCGTCCGGCCGCTTCACCTCGCGCGCGGTGCGGACGATGACGGCCCGGGCGACGTCGCCCTTCTTCACCTTGGCCTGGGGGATCGCCTCCTTGATCGAGACGACGATCACGTCGCCGATCGAGGCGTACTTCCGCCGCGTGCCGCCCAGGACCTTGATGCACATCACGCGCTTCGCGCCGGAGTTGTCGGCGACGTCGAGCATGGTCTGCTGCTGGATCATGGCCTAGGCCTCCGCCTTCGCGAGCGTCTCGGCCACGCGCCAGCGCTTGTCCTTCGAGAGCGGGCGCGTCTCGACGATCCGGACGCGATCGCCGATCTGGCAGGCCTGCTCCTCGTCGTGCGCCTTGTACTTCTCGGCCTTGGTCACGATCTTGCCGTACTTCGGGTCCGCCACGCGGCGCTCGACCTTGACGACCACGGTCTTGGTCATCTTGTTCGAGACCACCACGCCGATGCGGGACTTGCGGTTGCCGCGATCCATGTCGGTCACTCCTTCGCCTTCCCGGCCCGAGCCGCGGCGAGCGCCTTCTCGCGGGCCACCGTGAGGCAGCGCGCGACCTCGCGCCTGTTCTTCGTGAGGTCGGCGGTCGAGTCGAGCACGCCGGTGTTGGCCTTGCTCTTCAGGTCGAAGAGCGTCTGCTTGAGCTCCGTCGCGCGGGCCTCGAGCTCGTTCACGGACAGCTCGCGCAGCTCCTTCACGGTCGCCATGTCGTCGCCTCCTTACAGCGTCGTGCCGCGCTTCACCATCTTGGTGGAGACCGGCAGCTTGTGGGCGGCGAGGGAGAACGCCTTCTTCGCGATGGCGTCGTCCACGCCCGACATCTCGTAGAGGATCCGGCCCGGCTTGACCACCGCGACGTAGAACTCCACGGCGCCCTTGCCGGTGCCCATCCGCATCTCGGCGGGCTTCTTGGTGATGGGCTTGTCCGGGAAGACGCGGATCCAGAGCTTCCCGCCCCGCTTCACGTAGCGGGTGATGGCCACGCGGGCCGCCTCGATCTGGCGGGACGTGAGCCACCCGCACTCGGTGGCCTGGAGCGCGTACTCGCCCTGGGCCAGGTCCGAGCCGCGGTAGGCCTTGCCGCGCATGCGGCCCTTCATCATCTTGCGGTACTTCGTTCGCGCCGGCTGAAGCATGTCCTTCTCCTGGAAGTTCTCGCTGGCCCGCCGTTACGGGCGGGCGCCGCCGGTGGCCCGCGGGGCGCGCGTGCTCGCGGACTGCGGGAGCACCTCGCCGCGCATGATCCAGACCTTGCAGCCGATCTTGCCGTAGGTGGTCTTCGCCTCGGCGAACCCGTAGTCGATGTCGGCGCGCAGCGTGTGCAGCGGCACGCGACCCTCGCGGTACCACTCGTACCGCGCCATCTCGGAGCCGCCCAGCCGGCCCGAGCAGGCCACGCGGATGCCCTTGGCGCCGAACTTGCAGGGCGGTCTGGACCGACTTCTTCATCGCGCGCCGGAAGGCGATGCGCCGCTCGAGCTGGGTCGCGATGTTCTCGGCCACCAGCTGCGCGTCGATCTCGGCCTTGCGGACCTCGACGACGTTCAGGAAGACCTCGTTGTCGGTCAGGCCCTGAAGGTCCTTCTTGATGGTCTCGATCCCGGCGCCGCGCTTGCCGATGACGATGCCCGGGCGCGCGGTGTGGACGTTGATCTTGACCTTGTTGGCGGCCCGCTCGATCTCGATGCGGGAGATGCCGGCCTGGCCGAGCTTCTTCTTCACGAACTCGCGGAGCTTGATGTCCTCGTGCAGCCACTGCGCGTAGTTGCGCTCCTCGTACCACTTCGAGTCCCAGGAGCGGATGACTCCGAGGCGGAACCCGATAGGATGAACTTTCTGTCCCATTGTCTTTCCTCGTTCCCTTGGGTTCCTAGCGGCGCGCCGCGGTGGCGAGCTCGACGTACACGTGGCTCGTCTTCTTCTCGACGCGGAACGCGCGGCCCATGGCGCGGGCCATGAAGCGGCGCATCTTCGGCCCCTGGTCGACCAGGAGCGTCTTCACGAAGAGCGCGTCGACGTCCACGTGCCCGCCCTTCTGCTCGGCGTTGGCCACCGCCGAGCGCAGCAGCTTGGCGAGCGGCTTGGCGGCCGACTGCGGCGTGTACTTCAGCACCGCGAGCGCCTCGCCCACCTTCATCCCGCGCACCCCGTCGGCCACCAGGCGCACCTTGCGGGGCGTGATGCGGAGGTAGCTGAGGGACGCGTGCGGCCCGGCCTCGGGCGGCGCGGGGCGGTTCCGGCGAGCGCGCGCCGGGGCGGCGCGCGGCGCTCGGCCTTCTTCTTCGGCGTCTGGGTCTGGGTCTCCGGCATTGTCGTTCCTCGCTACTTCTTGGCCGGCGCCGCGGTCGCCGCCTTCTTCTCGGCCGAGTGACCGTGGAAGGTGCGGGTGGGCGCGAACTCGCCGAGCTTGTGCCCGACCATGTTCTCGGTGACGAAGACCGGGACGAACTTCCGGCCGTTGTGCACGGCGAACGTGTGGCCGACGAACTCCGGCAGGATGGTGCTCCGCCGCGACCAGGTCTTGATGACCGACTTCTTGTTGCCCTTGTTCGCGTCCTCGACCTTCTTGGTGAGGTGCTTGTCGACGAACGGGCCCTTCTTGATTGAACGAGCCATGAGTCGTGGTCCCTTCCCGCCTAGCGCTGCGTGTTGCGCACGCCGGGGCGGCGCCGCGTGACGATGAACTTGTCGGTGCGGCGGTTGTTGCGGGTCTTGAGTCCCTTGGTCTTCTGACCCCAGGGGCTCACCGGGTGCGGGTTGCCCTGGCCGGACTTGCCCTCGCCGCCGCCGTGCGGGTGATCGACCGGGTTCATGGCGAGGCCGCGCACGGTGGGCCGGATGCCGAGCCAGCGGCTCTTGCCGGCCTTGCCGACGCGGACCGTCGAGTGCTCCACGTTGCAGAGCTGGCCGATGGTGGCCTTGCAGTCCAGGAGCACCTTCCGGACCTCGCCGGAGGGCATGCGGACCTGGGCGTAGCCGGCCTCCTTGGCCATGAGCTGGCCGAAGGAGCCCGCGGTCCGGATCATCTTGCCGCCAGAGCCGGGCTGCGTCTCGACGTTGTGGATCACCGTGCCGAGCGGGACGCCGCGCAGCGGCAGCGCGTTGCCGGGCCGGATGTCCACGTCGGCGCCGGAGACCAGCTGGTCGCCGACCGCCACGCCGACCGGCGCGAGGATGTAGCGCTTCTCGCCGTCGAGGTAGTGCAGCAGCGCGATGCGCGCGGTGCGGTTCGGGTCGTACTCGATCGACGCGACCTTGGCCGGCACGCCGTCCTTCTCGCGCTTCCAGTCGATGAGCCGGTACCGGCGCTTGTGGCCGCCGCCCACGTGCCGCGTGGTGATGTGGCCGTGCGCGTTGCGCCCGCCGCTCCGCTTCACCGGGCGGGTGAGCTTCTTCTCCGGCTTCGCCTTGGTGATCTCGGCGAAGTCCGGCACCGTCATGTGGCGCCGCGGCCGGGCTGGTGGGCTTGTATTCCTTGAGACCCATGGTCGTCTCCCGTCCGGACCTATGTCCCCTCGAAGAGGGCGATGGTCTCGCCCTCCTTGAGGGTCACGAAGGCCTTCTTCCAGTTGGGCCGGCGGCCGACGTTGCGGCCGACGCGCTTGTTCTTCCCGCGCGCGATGGCGGTCCGCACGTCGAGCACGTGCACGCTGAAGATCTTCTCCACCGCCTGCTTCACCTGGATCTTGTTGGCGTCGCGGTGCACCTCGAAGGCGAACTGCCGGTTCGCCTCGCGGGCACGCTCCGCCTTCTCGGTGATGAGCGGGCGCTTCACCACGTCCTGGGCAGAGAGGTTCATGAGAGGCTCGCCTCCAGCTTCTTCGCGGTGTCGGCGGTGAGCACGAGGATGTCGTGCCGCAGGATGTCGTACACGTTCAACCCCTCCATCGCGAGGAAGTCGGAGCCGTCGAGGTTCCGGACGCTCTTCGCGAGCGAGAGGTTGGCCGCCTCGTCCACCACCAGGGCCTTGCGGGCGCCGAGCGTGGCCAGCACCTTGGCGGCCGCGGCGGTCTTCGGCGCGGACGGCCTCCACTCCTGGACGATGACCAGCTTCTGGTCCTTCGCGCGGAGCGAGAGGGCCGAGCGGAGCGCGGCCTTCCGCACCTTCTTCGGCACGTCGTAGGAGTAGTCGCGCGGCTTCGGGGCCCATCGCCTTGCCGCCGCCCACCAACTGGGAGGCGCGCGTCGAGCCCTGCCGGGCGCGCCCGGTGTGCTTCTGCTTCCAGGGCTTCTTGCCGCCGCCGGAGACGAGGGAGCGGTTCTTCACCGCGTGGGTGCCCGAGCGATCGGAGGCGAGCTTCGCCTTCACCACCTCGTAGAAGAGGTGCTCGTTCACCTCGCCGGCGAAGACGGTGTCGTCGAGCTCAAGCTCGCCGACCTTCTTCTTCTCGAGGTTGTAGACGTCGTACTTGGCCATGGTGTCCTCGACTACTTGATCTCCACGTCCACGCCGGCCGAGAGGTCGAGCTTCATGAGCGCGTCGAGCGTCTGCGCCGTCGGCTCGAGGATGTCGAGGAGCCGCTTGTGCGTGCGGATCTCGAACTGCTCGCGCGACTTCTTGTCGACGTGAGGGCTGCGAAGGACCGTGAACTTGTTGATCCGGGTGGGCAGCGGGATGGGCCCGGCCACCTTGGCGCCGGTCCGCTTCGCGGTCTCCACGATCTCGCCGGCCGACTGGTCGAGCAGCTTGTAGTCGTACGCCTTGAGCCGGATCCGAATCTTCTGAGTCGCCATCGAAAAGCCTCTGTCTCGCTGGTCAGGCGCGGCGCGGCGTGGGGCCCGTCAACTCCTGGCGGGCCCTCCCGCCGCCGTTCGCCCGGCGCGTGTTCCTACTGGATGACCTCGGCCACCACGCCCGCGCCGACCGTCCGGCCGCCCTCGCGGATGGCGAACCGGAGCTCCTTCTCCATCGCGATGGCGATCAGCTCCACCTCCATCCCGATGTTGTCGCCCGGCATCACCATCTCGACGCCCGCCGGCAGCTGCACCGACCCCGTCACGTCCGT
>CAVTDL010000017.1:0-109963 GCA_963733485.1 uncultured delta proteobacterium
CATCAACCAGGACGGCGACGTGCACGCGGTCAACAGCTTCGAGCCCGCGGCGACGGGGACCGGCGCCTGCGCTGTCAAGGACGGCCTGAACCACGCGGCGGCCGTCTGGAACCCCGAAGGAGACATGGGCGACATCGAGATCTGGGAGCTCGCCGAGCCACTGCTGTACCTGGGACGCAACGTCAAGACGAATCCGGCGGCTACGGCAAGTACCGCGGCGGCTGCGGATTCGAGACCCTGCGCATGGTGTGGAAGGCGCAGGACTGGACCATGTACTTCATGGGCAACGGCTACATGAACAGCGACTGGGGCCTCATGGGCGGCTATCCCTCCGCCACCGGCTATCGGTTCGAGGCACACAAGACGGACCTCGAGACGCGCATCGCGCAGGGCCTCTCGCTGCCGCTGGGCGCAGACCGCAATCCGGTCGAACCCGACTACGAGCACCACATCGGTGCGACCGCGCAGGTGAAGCGGGATCAGCAGTGCGTGACGACCGAGAACATCTTCGAGAACTACGACCTGTACCTGAACTACATCCGCGGGGGCCCGGGCTTCGGCGACCCGCTGGAACGGGAGAGGAAATCGAGGCGGTGGAGAACGATCTCAACAGCCGGTTCGTGCTCCCCGAGTTCGCCAGGAAGGTCTACGGCGTCGTCATCTACCAGGACGAGCACCAGGTCTGGTTCGTGGACGCGGCGAAGACGACGGTCCGGCGCGCGGCGATCCGCAAGGAGCGCCTGGCCCGTGCCGTCCCCACCCGGGAATGGATGAAGGAGGAGCGCGAGCGGATCCTGACGAAGCACGCCTCGATCCAGGTCCGGCACATGTTCGCCACCAGCTTCGGGCTGAGCCAGAAGTTCAAGGACGAGTTCAAGGCGTTCTGGAGCCTGCCTCCAGACTGGGATCTGCCCGAGTCCGAGCTGGGAGTGCCGTCCTTCGGGTCCACCTGCCGGATGGACCTGTCGAAGCTGCCCGACGTCCGGACCGTGACGCTGGTCGAGGAGTGAACGGGTGATCCCAGGGCCGGGGGTATTCCCCCGGCCCGCCACACCATCGGAGACAGAACATGTCGGCCTATACCAAGGAACAAGTGAGCTACCTGGTCGAGGGCAAGCTGGACTGGGACACCACGCTGCGCATGCTGCAGATGCCGAAGGACCAGGATCGCTTTCGCCTGTACCTGGAGGTGCTCCAGGCCAAGGTCCCGTGGGACGACAGGATTGTCCTGCCGCTCGGGCCGCACCTCTACATCGCGCAAGCCAAGCAGACCAAGCGCTGGGTCACGAAGTGCGAGTGCGGTCACGAGCTCGGGGATTACCGGGAGAACTGGAAGCTGAACGCCGTCGTCTTCGTGCGGGACACCGAGGAGGCGATGAGCCAGGTCTACCCGAAGCTGATGGCGCCGGGACACGCAGTGGCAGGTGTACCGGGAGTTCTATTGCCCGTCGTGCGGGATCATGACGACGTGGAAGCGCCGACCCCGTGGTACCCGGTGATCCATGACTTCGAGCCGAACATCGAGTCCTTCTACCAGGACTCTGGTGAACCTGCCGCTTCCCGAGCGCGCCGACTGATCCGGTGGGGCCGGGCCCTCGGGGCCCGGCCTCGCGAGACGCATCGCCCAGGAAGGAGCTACCGGTGCACAAGGTCTTCGCTTCGGCCGAGGACGCGCTCAGCGGCGCTGTATTCGACGGGATGTCCATCGCAGCGGGCGGGTTCGGCGTGTGCGGCGTTCCGGAGAGGCTGATCCTTGCCCTGAGGGAGAGCGGGGTGCAGGGGCTCACCGTCGTCAGCAACAATTGCGGCCTGCCGAGCTTCGGCCTGGGGTTGCTGCTGCAGACCCGCCAGATCAGGAAGATGGTGTCTTCCTATGTCGGGGAGAATCCGATCTTCGAGAGGCAGTACCTCGACGGCGAGCTGCGAGCTGCGAGTTCACGCCTCAGGGAACCCTGGCGGAGAAGCTGCGCGCGGGCGGCACCGGCATCCCCGGCGTTCTACGCGCAGGACGGGCTACGCCACCCCGCTCGCAGAGGGGAAGCCGGTCGAGTCGCTTCGACGGCCAGGCCTACGTCCTGGAGCGAGAGCATCACGGTGGACCTCGCGGTCGTGAAGGCACAGAAGGGGCGATAGAGCCGGCAACCTGGTCTTCA
This sequence comes from uncultured delta proteobacterium, assembly GCA_963733485.1. GTDB lineage: Bacteria > Myxococcota > Myxococcia > Myxococcales > Anaeromyxobacteraceae > Anaeromyxobacter. Next base: position 2,154 of record CAVTDL010000017.1, read on the forward strand.
GCAAGACGGCGAGAAACTTCAACCCGCTCTGCGCGAAGGCGGCGAGGGTCACCATCGCAGAGGTCGAGGAGCTCGTGGAGGTGGGCGAGCTCACCCCCGAGGAAGTCCACCTGCCGGGCATCTACGTGCATCGCATCTTCCAGGGGGACCGGTACGAGAAGCCGATCGAGATCGCGACGGTGGCCGGGAGCAGCAACGGGCTCAAGAGCAACGAGCGACGCGAGTGGATCGCGAGGCGCATCACCAAGGAGCTGAAGCGACGGGGATTACGTCAATCTCGGCATCGGCATCCCGACCCTGATCGCGAACATGGTCCCGGAGGGCGATCGCCGTCACGATTCACTCCGAGAACGGCTTGCATGGGCATGGGACCGTTCCCTGCGAGGAGCGAGCTGGACCCGGATCTGATCAACGCCGGGAAGCAGACCGTGACCGCCGTCCCGGGTGCCAGCTTCTTCGATTCCGCCGAGTCGTTCGGGATGGTGCGGGGCGGGCACATCGACCTGTCGGTCCTCGGCAGCATGCAGGTCAGCCGCAGGGGAGACATCGCCAACTGGGTCATCCCCGGCGCGCTGATCAAGGGACCGGGAGGCGCCATGGACCTGGTCTATGGCGCGAAGAGGCTGGTGGTCGCGATGGAGCACACCGCCAAGGACGGCTCTCCGAAGGTGGTGGAGGAGTGCACTCTGCCGCTGACCGGAAAGGAGTGCGTCGATCTCCTCGTCACGGATCTCGCGGTGTTTGCCGTCACCCCCGGAGACGGCTTGACCCTGATCGAGCTGTCACCCTTTGCGGCCTCCGTCGACGAGGTCAGGGCGGCGACCGGATGCCCGTTCAGGATTGCCGGGACCTGCTGAGATGGGCGGGCCTTCCAGGTGAGCGCCAGTCGAGTGGTCCAGGCCGATCAACGCACTCGTGTGATGCTTCGGGGAGCAACATGCTGGAGAAGATCAACCACATCGGCATCGTCGTGCGCTCGCTGGCGGATTCGATTCCCTTGTACCGGGACGTCCTGGGGGTCGCCTTCGAGGGGGTGGAGGAGGTCGCTGGATACCAGGTCAGGGTCGCATTCTTCCGGATCGGCGAGTCCAGGATCGAGCTCCTGGAGCCCACGGCAAGCAGCGGAATGGTGGCCGAGTTCCTGAAGAGCAGCGGGCCGGGGATCCATCACATCGCCTACGAGGTGGAAGACATCGAGTCGGCGATCGAGAGGTGCGAATCACATGGCATCCGGATGATCGACCGGACTCCGCGCACGGGGGCTCATGGGGCGCGGGTCGCATTCATCCATCCCGGGAGCTGTCAGTCGGTCGTCATCGAGCTCTGCCAGAGTGAACACCGGCGAGGCACATCGTGAGCAAGGTCAGCATCGTCGGCGCGCACAACTCGAAGTTCGGGTCCTGGGTCGAGAGGAACCGTGAGACCGGCGAGATCGTCGACCTGAGGTCGATCTACGAGCTCGTGATCGAGGCGGGGAGGGGAGCCCTCGCAGATGCCGGAATCGAGGGCCGCGACGTGGACGGGGTCTGGGTCGGCTCCTGCGCGCCCGGGCTCTTCGCGAACCAGGAGCACCTCGCCTCCTTCGCGACCGAGATCGATCCCGAAGGGCTCCGCTTCAAGTCCATGACGCGCTGCGAGGACGCATGCGCGTCGGGCTCGGTCGCCCTCTACGATGCGCTCTATGCCGTCGAGTCCGGCAGGGCCGCGGTGGCGCTCGTCATCGGCGCGGAGAAGATGAGTCTGCTCGACACCGAGGGCGTGACGCACGCCCTCGCGACCTGCTCCTACTGGCCGGAAGAGGGCGGGAAGAACACCACCTTCCCTTGCCTGTTCGCCGAGTACGCCAGACGCTATCGGGAACACCACGAGCTCGCCGACGCCGATCTCGAGCGCATGCTCGCGACCGTCGCCGCGCTCGGCTACAGGAACGGCGTGGACAACCCGCTCGCTCACTTCGGCAAGGGTGGCCCGAGCGACCGGCTTGGCCTCTTCACGGCCGAAGCCATCATGCGCCTTCCGCCGGAGAAGAATCCACAGATCGCCGCGCCCTTGCGCCTCCACGACTGCTCGCTGGTCACCGATGGCGCCGCCGCCGTCGTGATCGACGAGATCCGACGACGCGAGGAGCGCCGCCAGGAAGGCCGTCGAGATCGCGGGCATCGGGCACGTGAACGAGCGGCTCCCCGTCTCCGCGCGGAGCAACATGCACGAGCTGCTGGCCGGCAAGGAGGCGGTGCGGCGCGCCTTCGCCGAAGCACGGGTCACCGTCGCCGACGTGGATCTCGCTGAAGTGCATGACTGCTTCACCATCACGCAGCTCTTGACCACCGAGGCGCTCGGCCTCTCCCGGGACGGCAGAGCTGGATTCGATTACCTGGATGGCCGCTTCACGCGTGACGACGATCGATGCGCGGTGAACCTCTCGGGAGGCTTGAAGGCGAAGGGTCACCCCGTCGGCGCGACAGGGGTCTCCATGCACGCATTCCTCTACAAGCAGCTGTGCGGAGAGCCGATCGGAGCGACGTTGAGCGGAAGAACACCCGAGGTCGGTGCTTCGTTCAACATCGGAGGCTCGGGCGTCACGAACTGTGTCACGGTGCTCAGGAGGACCGCGTGAGGGACCCCGGCCCGCGGTGCGGACGTCACCCCCGTCGTCAGGTCGCTCCTACTATTCCGCTGGCTGGCCTCGGCCTTCACGGACGCGTCCCAGCTCCGTGGAGAGCCCGTAGCTCGTGATCTTGGAGTAGAGCGTGCTCTTCGCGATACCGAGCCGGAGCGCCGCCCGCGTCAGGTTGCCCCCCTCGGCGCTGACTGCACGGCGGATGGCGTCGGCCTCCACCTGCTGCAGCATGGTCCCCGCCTCCTGCGGATGACCCTGTGGCGAGGCAGGGACGGAGGCGCGGATCTCGGCCGGGAGATCCTCCCAGGCGAGCGAGTCCCCTTCCGCCTCGAGCCCCATCGACGCGATCACGTTCCGGAGCTCGCGAACGTTGCCGGGCCAGCCGTACGCCGTCAGGGCGGCGAGTGCCTCGGGGGAGACGCAGCGCGGACTCCCGCGCTCCTCGGCGAACACCCGGAGGAAGCGCTCGGCCAGGGCCGCGATGTCCTCGGGCCGCTCGCGGAGCGGCGGGATGCAGAGGCTGGTCACCGCCACGCGATAGAAGAGATCCATGCGGAATCGGCCCGCCGCAACCTCGCTGCGGAGGTCCCGGTTCGTCGCCGAGATCAGCCGGAACTCGACCTTGCGGGGACGGCTCTCCCCGATGCGGCAGATCTCGCCGGCCTCTAGCGCGCGCAGCAGGTAACCCTGCAGCTCGAGAGGCATCTCCCCGATCTCGTCGAGGAAGAGGGTCCCTCTCCCCGCGGCCTCCATCTTCCCGGTCATGCCGCCGCGCCTCGCTCCGGTGAAGGCGCCGTCGGCGTACCCGAAGAGCTCGCTCGCCAGCAGGTCGCGCGCGAGGCCCGCGCAGTTCACCGCGACGAACGGCGCAGCTGCCGCGTCTCCGCTCCTGTGGATCCCGTGCGCGAAGAGCTCCTTCCCGACCCCCGTCTCCCCCAGCAGCAAGACCGGCGTGCGGACGCGAGCGAGCACCCTCGCTCGACGGATCGCCTCCCCGAGCGCGGCGCTCGGTCCGACGATGTCGCCGAAATCCGGACCCTGAGGGCGCTCCGAGGTGGAGAGCGCCTTCCGGGACCGATGAGCGCCCTCGGGCCCCATCACCACCAGGGTGCCGATCCGCTCCCCGCCGTCGACCACAGGCTCGACCCGCGCCACCGGCAACCAGTCGGGAAGCGGGGGCGGAGTCCCGGGAGCCTCGACGTTGAACGCCGCGACGCGGAGCGCGTTTCCGGTAGCCAGCGCCTTTCCGCGCCCAGCCAGGGCCGCCGCCGCATGCCCGTTCGCCTTGATTGCGAAGCCTCGGCGGTCGAACAGGACGACCCCCTCGGCGTGCGCCGACGACAGGGTGGTCACGCACCGCTCCAGGATCCGGAAACGCAGGGCCAGCTCGAGCTCCTTCAGGCCGGTCTCGATCTGCGTCGCGGCGGAGACCACGAAGGCGAGGCTCTGGCGGCTGTAGCTGCCGCTCGCGCCCGAGACGTCGAGCGCGCCCATGATGCTGCCGTCGCAGGGATCGCGCACCGCCGCAGCCGAGCAGGTCCAGAGCTTGATGCCCTCGCAGAAATGCTCCGCGGCGTGGACCTGGACCGGCTGGCCGATCGCGAGGGCGGTCCCGATCGCGTTGGTTCCGGTGGCGAGCTCGCCCCAGCTCGCTCCTGGAACAAGCCGGATCTCCTGGGCCCGCTCGAGCGTGTCGGGATCGCCCTCGACCCCGACGATGAGCCCGCGCGCGTCGGTGAGCACCAGGACGCTTCCTGAGTCGCAGAGGAAGTCGCGCGCCGCGGCCATGACGGGGGCGCTGGCCTCGACGAGGGTCCGATGGCGCTCGCGGTACGCCCGAAGCTCAGCGTCGTCCATCCTGCCGCGCGCCTGGTGCAGCGTCGGATCCACCGCCCCATCCCGGCAGCGAAGCCATGATCGGGCGATGACCGAACGAACCGAGTCCCGCCCAGGGTCGCCACCGCCGACCAGGCGTTTCCAGGCGGCCAGAATGTCGCGGTCGTGCCCGAGGCGGGCGAACGACTCTGCGATGGGGATCGCCAAGAGGAGCGGCCTCCCTCTCCGGCTCGCCGACGCCGGCAGTGAGTGCTCAAGGTGCGACATTTTATCGCACTCTCTCTAGAGGAAGTCAGGACCCCGCAGCCGAATTCGCGTTCTCGCCTGCTTGGCTTCTTCGCCGCTTCGCCGCGGAGCCAGTACGCCGAGCACACCCTTCTGAGTGGCTTCGTCCGAAAATCGTACGATCTCCGTCTCCCGTCCGATTGTCGGACGTCCGCTGCTCGCTGCGACCGCATGCCGCAGTCGAAGCGATCCCTGAAAACGGGGCTCACGAGGACGTGGCCCCCATCTTGCCTACGTGTCGTCGCGGCCGGCGCGCCGGAAGGAAACGCCAGGAGGAGGCGAATCATGGACCTGCTGGACACCAGCCAGATGTTCTCGAACCCGGTCAACGACGCCGGAATCATGTCTGCTTGGGAACGCTTCCTGAGCGGAGGCGGTACGCCGTCCGACTCGCTGCGTTACCTCATCGACGTTTCCTGGCAGCGCTGCCTGCGAGCGCAGGTGGATCCGCGGCGCGTCGAGGCACCGCCACCTTTGCCGGACGAGACCCTTCACTCGTTGCGCGAGGCCTACGGCGAGCTGCTCACGTCGAGCGCGCCCGTGATGGCACACGCCAGGAACTTCCTGGCCGAGACCGGCACCATGATGGCGCTCACCGACCCCAGCGGAATGATCCTGACCCTCGAAGGCGATCCGGCGACCATCGCCGCCGCCGAGAACATTCACCTCCTGCCGGGCGCCAACTGGAACGAGGTCATCTGCGGCACCAATGCGATCGGTACTGCGCTGGAGATCGGTCAACCGGTACAGATCCATTCCGCTGAGCACTACTGCGCCGGCATCAAGCGCTGGACCTGCTCCGCGACCGTCATCCGTCATCCCCACGACGGCGAGATTCTCGGCGTCATCGACGTCTCGGGACTCTCCGAATCGTACAACCGGCACAGCCTGGCGCTGGTGGTGACCACTGCCAGCAGGATCGAGAATCGGCTGGCCACGAGGGAGATGGAGCGCCGCTACCGGCTGCTGGAGTGCTGCATCAAGCAGCTGTCCGGCGACCCGTCGGAGGGCGTGGTGGTGTTCGATCGTCGCGGGTATCCGGCCAAGGGCAACGACAAGGCCGAGGTCGCCCTCACGGTACGGGGAAGCGGGTTCAGCCTGAGCTCGCCGCGACGTATTCCCGCGCTCGCAGTGAACGCGGCCGATGCTCCCGGTGCAATCGGCCGCGACCTGCCGGCGTGGATGCGGCCCGAATGGCTCGTGCCCGTCATCGACAAGGGCGAGCGGATCGGCACGCTGCTCACCATTCCCCTGCCGCGCCGGTGCGGAGTCGGCCCCGGCACTCCGAGCAGGCCATGCGCCGCCCAGGCGCCCATCGAGGCGGAGACCAGGTTCGCTGGGCTCATCGGCAGCGATCCTTCGCTGCTCGAGTCCGCGCACAAGGCTCGTCAGCTGGCGAAGTCGAACGTGCCGGTCCTGCTGCTCGGCGAGACCGGCGCCGGCAAGGAGCTGTTCGCGCAAGGCATTCACCAGTCCAGCAGGGCGAAGGACGGCCCCTTCGTCGCGCTGAACTGTGGTGGCCTGTCACGGGAGCTGCTCGCAAGCGAGCTGTTCGGCTACACCGACGGAGCGTTCACCGGCGCGCGCCGCGGCGGCATGATCGGAAAGATCGAAGCAGCCAACGGGGGCACGCTCTTTCTCGATGAGATCGGAGAGATGCCACTCGACCTGCAGCCGCATTTCCTTCGTGTGCTGGAGCAGGGTGAGATCTACCGGCTAGGCGAGAACAGCCCACGCAAGACCGATTTCCGGCTGGTGGCCGCCACGCATCGTGATCTGCGGGGCGACGTTTCCGCCGGACGATTTCGCATGGACCTCTTCTACCGCGTGGCCGTGACCAGCGTCCGCGTTCCTCCGCTGCGCGACAGGAAAGGTGACATCCGTATCCTCGCCGAGCACTTCATGGAACGCTTTGCGCGCGAGCATTCCCTCGGAGCCGTTTACCTCGAGGAAGCCGTGGTTGCTTGCCTGGAGGCTTACGGGTGGCCGGGCAACGTGCGGGAGCTGCGCAACGTGATCGAGAGCGTTCTCCTGATGAGCCACGGCGAATGCCTGGGCATCGACACGCTGCCTGCCGAGATCCAGAAGCTGGCCTCGGCAGGATGTGGCCAGCCTGCCGACAAGGTCACTCAGCCGCAGCGCACGACGCTGGAGGCCTCCGAAGAGCAGCTGATCCGTGATGCCATCGGCGCCGCCCGCGGTAATCTGGCACTGGCGGCACGTAGCCTCGGGATCGCCAAGAGCACTCTTTATCTGAAGGTGAAGAAGTACGAAATGGACCGCGCGCTGCATGAGTCCCGCGCCCAGCGCAGCTGAATGTTCAGGGCGACGCAACGAGCGGACAGCAGCGGCAATCGCCGCGCCAGGCCCCCACAACAGAGCAGGACCAGTATCCGAGCGTGATTGCAGTCTGCCGGTCGACTCTCGGTCGTCGGACGATCGGGCAGCTGCTCGAGATCGGATGGAAGCTCGGTCCGATCTTGGAGCGCGCGAGCGCCGGTGCGAGATCGCCGAACGGGATCACGGTACTTCCCGCCGTCGAGCGCCCCGGAACGCGAGAACGCGAAGCGGCTCCGGCGCGGCATCCGGGATGCACCGATGCCCGGCATGCAAGGCTGCATCACAGGAAAGGACGTCGTCCGTCAAGCGTACACAATCGTGCGGTTGTGGGGACCGGCCTGCTATCTCCGGTGCCTCAAGGCTCTGATCTCTGGCCGCCGCTGCACGTTCCTCGAAGTCCTTTACGAACGGTGAGCGGCGGTCGGGAGATTCGTGACGTCGACTCCTGCTCGAGGCCAGGTCCCTGCCTGCCGCATGCCTGGATCGCGCCTCATGCTGCGCGCTAGAAGACGTCGTCCGGGGACACCCGGGTCGCCACGCCGGGGCTGTCGCCCTGCGTGAACACCGCCTCCCGCGCGAGCCGCGGCCCGAACCGGCAGGGCGCGGGGGGGCCGAGGAGCTTCCCTTCCTCGGCCTCCACCGGTTGCCAGATCATCCACGCCGCGTAGACCCCATCGCCGTCCGCGTCGCTCTCGGCGCAGGCGGCGAGCGCCTGGTGGCCGTCGTCGGTCGTGGCGACCGCCACGGTGAAGACGTGATGGCCGGGACCCGCAGACGCCCAGCCGAGCTCGCGCGCCGCCTCGAGCTCCGCGTGCGGTGAAGGTCACCGGCTGCGCACCGGGGGGCTGCTCGCCGACCCGGAGCTCGCGGAAGCTCCCCGTCCGCTCGTGCGCGGCGAGCTCCGCGCGATAGAGCGACTCGAGCGCCGTCTTCGCCCCCGCGTCCTTCGAGCGGAGCTGGTACTTCACGAAGTTGGGGATGGCGATCGCCGCCAGGACGCCGATCATCGCGATCATCATCACCGGCGCCGCCCCGGCGCCGCCGCCTGCCGCGCCGAGCGCGGGGGCGAGGATCCATCCCGCGACGCTGCGCGGGACCGGCTTCACCGCGGTCGGCGCGCGCAGCTCCTGGAGCGCCGCGGCGCGCTTGCAGAGGAACGGGTGGTACGAGGTGAGCTCGAGGACCGTCGCCCAGAAGTCGCCGGTCCCCTCCCGCTGCGCGGTGAAGGCGGCCAGGTCGACGCGTGCCGCGATGCGACCGCCGGCGGCGAGCACGACGAGGCCGCGCATGGCCTGCTCGAGGTCGTCCGCCGCGACGAGGCCGCAGCGGTCGCAGGTGTACTCGCAGGCGCGCGCGTGGGCGGCCCCGAGCCATGGCACGAGCCGGTAGGGCAGGAGGAAGAGGTTCCAGCGGAGGTGACCCGCCGCGAGGTGGCCCAGCTCGTGGCCGATGACGAAGTCCAGCTGGCGCTGATCCTCGCAGTGGTCCACGAGGTCGGACAGCAGGATCACGTAGCGGCGGGAGAGGAGCTTGGTGGCGAAGGCGTTGAGGAGCCCGCCGCCGTTGACCACGTAGAGCTCTGGCAGCTCGGCGAGCCCGAGCCGGCCGGCGGCGGAGCGGACCCGCGCGTGCAGGTCGGGCAGCTGCCGCTCGTCGACGCGGATCCCGTTCGTCCGGACGTGCGCCAGGAAGAGCGCGTGCGCGGCGAGGAAGAACAGCCCTCCGAGGAGCGCGTACACGAGCCCGACGATGGAGACGACGAGCGCGAGCCAGGCGAGGCCGGAGAAGAGCACCCCGGCGACGAAGAGCGGTCGCTCCTTGGGCGAGACGAGACGCGGGTCGAGAGCCATGGGGTCCCTCCGAGGTGGAAGGCGCAGCATACGTCACTCAACGTGATTAACTCACAGCGTGCGTGTGGGCCTGCGGCGCCGGCGGGCGGCGCTGTGGGAGCAAGTGGCGCGGGCGTGCGGCCGAGGGTCGTGGGGGGAGGTCTCCTGGAGTACGCCGACTGGGCGGAGCCCCGGAGAGCACGTGTCGTCACGGCCGAACGCAAGTCCGACCCGGGCGGCGACGCCGCCGGCACGTTGATATGATTCAGGGGTGCTCCTCTCCGTGGTCCTCCTCCCGATCCTGCTCGTCGCAGACGGCGCGGGATCACCGCGTCCCGACGCGCCGCCCGAGCCGAGCTGGCGCGTTCCCGTCGCGCACGCCGGGGGCATCCTCCTCGGCATGAGGGCCGCCGCGTCGCTCGCCTGGCCGGACGCGTACGACCCCACCCGCTTCGGTTCCGAGGCGAAGCAGCTGCGGCTCGCCTACACGCGTCCTCCGGAGCTCCATCGCGGGAACTTCCTCACGTCCGACGGCGATTCCGCATGGATCAACGGTGTCGGGCATGCGCTCTTCGGCGCGGAGGTGTACGGGCGTACCCGTCAGTGCGGGCATGGCGCGCTGGCGGGCCTCGTCGCGGCCACCTCGGCTTCCGTCGCATGGGAGTATGCGCTCGAGGCCCCCTACAAGCGCCCGTCCGCGGTCGATCTCGTGTGGACACCGGTCGTCGGCGCGATCCTCGGTGAGGGCCGCTTTCAGCTCCGACGATGGCTCGAGGCGCGCGGAGCAGCGGGCTGGTGGCTCGTCGCCGTCGATCCGCTCGGGGAGCTCGAGCGCCGCGTCCTGCGAACCAGCTGCTGAGATGCACGGCCGCCGCAGTCGACCTCGATCTCGCCGAGCGACCGGCCTCCTCGCCCGGCGCTGAGAGCACGAGAGCCAGCCGACGCCTGGCCGGCTGGCCCTGGTGAGACTCCCCGCTCAAAGCACCGCCTCGATCTGCGCGTACAGCTGCTGATCCGTGAATTGCCGCGTCTGGATCGCGCCGCACGGGCAGCCGGCGGTGCAGCAGCCGCAGGCCTTGCACGCGGCGCTGATGATGACGCTGCGCTTCTTCACCTCGTCGAAGGTGATGGCCGTGTACGGGCAGAGGGTGTTGCACTTGCGACACCCGGCGCACAGCCGCTCGTCCACCTCGGAGTAGACGCCGTCCACCGCGATCGCGCCCTGCGAGATCTTTCCGAGGATACGCGCCACCGCGGCGCGGGCCTGCGCGACCGCCTCGGGGACGTCCTTGGGCGCCTGGCAGGCCCCCGCGATGAACACGCCGTCGGTGGTGGTCGCCACCGGGTCGAGCTTCGGGTGGCTCTCGATGAACCAGCCGTCCCGGTCCCGGCTGATGTTCGCGACGCGCGCGACGTGTTCCGAGTCCTCGCGGGGCTCCAGTGCCACCATGAGCACCACGAGGTCGGCGGGCAGCTCGAGGTCCTCGCCCGAGAGCTGCTCGCGGAAGCGGACCAGCATGCCGAACCCGTCGTCCTCCGACGCGCGCTCGACCACGGGCGGGTGGTGCTTGTCGAACATCAGGAACAGGTTCCTCGCCTCTGCGCTCTTCCGGTAGAGCTCCTCGCAGCCCTTCCCGAAGGCGTCCATGTCCGTGTAGACGTCGGTGACGTGCGCGCCCGGGATGGCGGACCTGATCTGGTGCCCGTACTTGAGCGCGCTCATGCAGCAGACGCGCGAGCAGTAGCGGTGGAACTCCTCGCTGCGGCTCCCGACGCAGTGGATGATCGAGACGTAGCGCGGCCGCTTCCCGGACCGTGTCTCGATCTTCCCCGCGCGCAGCATGGCCTCGAGCTCGAACGAGGTGACGACGTCGGGCAGGGTGCCGTACCCGAGGCGGCGCGCCCGCGCCGCGTCGAACTCCTTGGCGCCGGTGCAGATCACCGCCGAGCCCACCTCGAGCTCCAGCACCTCGCCCGCGGCGGTCCTCACCCTGGGCCGGTAGCTCCCGACGAAGCCCTTCAGCTCCGTCAGCTCGCTCCCCAGGAGCACGCGGATCTTGGCGTGGCGCTCGACCCGCGCGACGAGCTCCCGCACGATGTCCTGGGCCGAGTCGAGGTGCGGCGGGACGAGATCGAGGCGCGCGAGGTTGCCGCCGAGCCGGTCCGTGCGCTCCACCAGGTACACCTGCTGGTCGGCCTCGGCGAGCTCGAGCGCCGCGGTCAGGCCGGCGACGCCGCCGCCCAGGACGAGGGTGGCCGGGCACATCGGGACCGATCGCCGCTCGAGCGGCTCGTGGAACTTGACCCGGTGGACGGCGGCGCGGGCGAGCGCCGACGCCTTCTCGGTGGCGGCCCGCGGATCGTCGTGGATCCAGCTGCACTGCTCGCGGATGTTGGCCATCTCGAAGAAGTAGGGGTTGATCCCGCCGCGCTCGAGGGCCTTGCGGAAGGTGTTCTCGTGCATGCGCGGGCTGCAGGCCGCCACGACCACCTTGGTGAGGCCCAGGGTGCGGATGTCCTGCACGACCATCTCCTGACCCGGGTTCGAGCACATGTACTTGTAGGAGCGCGCGCTCGTCACGCCGGGGATCTCCTTCACCGAGGCCGCGACGGCGTCCGCGTCGACCAGCTTCGCGATGTTCGTGCCGCAGTTGCAGATGAAGACGCCGATCCGCTCTTGGGCCATGGGTTCCTCCTCAGACCGCGCGCACCGCGGGCACCGGCTCCTCGACCGCCGCGGAGGTGGCCGCCTGCGCCGCCTGCTGGACCCGCGCGAGGTAGATCGCCAGCGGGCGGTACGCCATGTGCGACCACTTCCCGAACGGCACCTGCGTGATCTCGAAGGGCGCGATGATCATGAGGTGCACGAGGTAGGCGACGTTCGCCGCCGCCGGCAGCCCCGCCCGGTGCAGCAGGTGCTGGACGATCCCGGTCACCGCGAGCGCGAGCAGCATGACGAGGAAGATCCAGTCGGACGCGTGAGAGTGCTTGTGGTGCGCCGCGCGCCGCTCGAGCCTTCCGCGCAGGGCGAGGATGGTCCCGACCAGCAGCCCGATGGTGGCGAGGTAGCCGAAGACGTGCACGCCCCAGCGCACCTCCGGCCCGTGCTGCATCTCGGGCAGGAAGAACACGATCAGCACGAGCATGGTGACGTAGCTCAGCATGAGGGCGAGGTGGACGCCCCAGGGCCCGGTGTTCTTGCACTGCCGGTAGCGCCGCTGCGTGAAGAAGTGGAGCGGGAGCAGCAGGGCGTGGCGCAGGTAGGCCGAGGCCGGGACGCGCGGGGCGCGGTCGCCCCGCATGGTGAAGCTCCACATGCGGACGCAGTTCACGAGGAGCAGCGCGAAGAGCGCGCCGCCCATGGCCCAGTCGAACAGGTGCACCGCGCGCTCCGGGAGGAAGGCCTGCGGCCCGTCGTAGGCCGACAGGCTGCCGCCGCCGCGGAGCAGGGCGTAGGCGACGAAGCCCGCCCCGGTGGCGATCGCGATGCCGAGCATCGCCGCGACCTGCGTCGCCGGAGAGCGGTAGAAGAGCCTCGAGATCCCGGTGAAGTCGTACTGCGCCGTGAGCCAGCGGCGCATGCTCATCATGGTCTCGCCGGGATCGGCGCCCCGCGGGCACTGCTCGGAGCAGTCGCCGCAGTAGTAGCAGAGCCAGGGGTCGAGGCTGGAGCGCAGCCGGTCCTCGAGCCCCATCTGCAGGGCGCGCATCGACCTGCGGGGAAACAGGAAGGAGCTCTCGCTCAGCTGGCACGCGGCGGTGCAGTTGCCGCAGTGGAAGCACTTCGAGACGTCCTCGGCGCCGTAGCGCTGTAGCTCGTCGACGAGTCGCGGATTCGCACGCACGGCCATGGTCCTCTCCCTTCCGGTCAGGGCTGCGCCAGCGCCTCCGCCCGAGCCTCGATGTCCTCGAGCCTGAGCTCCGCCCGGCTCCGCGGGGTCCTGCCGCTCACGAGCGTGCGAAGGACGCGGCCGGCCACGGCCGAGGCCTGCGCGACGGTGTCCGGGATGTCCTTCGGCCCCTGGCACACGCCGGCCACGAAGATCCCGCCCCGCTCGGTCGAGCTCGGATCGGTGTTGTAGTTGGCCTCGTCGAACCAGCCGTCCTTCACGCGCGCGATGCCGAGCATCGAGGCGAGGGCGTCGGTGCCCTCGCTCGGCTGCAGGCCGACCGCGAGCAGGACCATGTCCACCGGGTTCTCCACCAGCGTCCCCGCGATCACGTCCTCCCCGCGGACGACGAGCCGGCCGCCGCGCTCGACCACCTCGGCCGAGCGCCCGCGCACCACGTGGACGCCCTCCTCGCGGACGCGCTCCAGGAACTCCTCGTACCCTTTCCCGCAGGCGCGCATGTCGATGTAGTACTCGTGGCACTCCGCCTCCGGCAGCTTCTCCCGGACGAGGTGGGCGAACTTGAGCGAGTACATGCAGCAGACGCGCGAGCAGTAGGGGTTGTGGTTCCGGTCGCGCGAGCCGACGCAGTGGATGATCGCCACCGATCTCGGCCTGGGGCCGTCCGCCTCGAACACCCACTCCTGCGCCTTGGTCCGCTTGTTCAGCTTCTGCGTCCTGAGGACGATCTTGCCGCCGGTCGGCCCCGAGGCGTTGGTGAGCCGCTCGAACTCGAGGGCGGTGAGGACGTTCGGGTAGGCCGTGTAGCCGTACCGGCCGATGGGCTTCGGATCGAGCGGCTTGTAGCCGGTCGTGACCACGATGTTCCCGACCGTGAGCTCGACCACCTCGTCCTTCGCGTCGAGGTGCACCGCCTCCTTCGAGCACTTCTTCGCGCAGGCGCCGCACTTCTTGCCGTCGGTCTGGACCCAGGTGCAGGCCACCGGGTCCACGACGTAGGCGTTCGGCACCGCCTGCGGGAACGGGATGTAGATGGCCTTGCGCGTGGCGATGCCCTGGTCCCACTCGCTCGGGACGGCCACCGGGCAGAACTGCGCGCAGTCGTTGCAGGCGACGCACGCGCTCGCGTCGACCCGCGTCGCGTGCCGCAGCACCTTGACCCGGTACGCGCCGGGGCCGCCCGAGACCTCCTGCACCTCGGAGAGGATCATGAGGTCGATGTTCGGGTGCTTCCCCACCGAGACCATCTTCGGTGTGAGGATGCAGGCGGCGCAGTCGAGCGTGGGGAAGGTCTTGTCGAACATCGCCATGTGGCCGCCGATGGTGGAGCGGCGCTCGACCAGGTGGACCTTGTGCCCCGCATCCGCGATCTCGAGCGACGCCTGGATCCCGGCCACGCCCGCCCCGATCACCAGCGTCTCGGGGCTCACCTTCGCGGTCCCCGGCTCCGCCGCGAGGCCGAACGGCACGCCCCGGACGGCGCAGGCCACGATGGCCTTGGCGCGCTCCAGCGCCCGGCCGTCGTCGCCGCCGTCCGCCGCGCCGTGCTCGCGGAGCGAGGCGAGGCGGATCCGCCCGGGATCGCCGCCTGCCTCCGCGAGCGCCCGCGCGAACGCCCCCTTGAAGAAGCCGGGCGAGTCCGCGACCAGGACGATCGTGTCGAGGCGCTCCTGCCTGAGCTGCTGCGCGAGCGTCTCCGGGTCGAGCGCCTCCGGCGCGGGCACCACCCGGACCGCGCGCACCCCGGGCAGCTGGATCGCGTGGTCGGCCAGGGCCTTCCGGTCCAGCGGGCCGCGCGCGTCGTCGTCGCGCCGACAGAGGTAGACGCCGATCCGCCGCTCCGGACTCATGGATGGGCTCCTCTCCTGGTTCATCGACGCTCCTCGGTGCGACTAGAACTCCGGCGGGAGCTGCTTGATCTGGGCGAGCGTGAACACCGGCCCGTCCTTGCAGACGTAGACCGGGCCGATGTTGCAGCGCCCGCACTTGCCGAGGCCGCACTTCATGCGGTTCTCGAGCGTCGTGTAGATGTGGTCGTCGGCGAACCCGAGCTTCGAGAGGACCGGGAGCGTGTACTTGATCATCACCGGCGGACCGCACACCAGCGCGAAGGCGTCCTCTCCCGACGGCGCGGCCTTCTCGAGGACCTTGGGGATGAGGCCGATCTCGCCCTTCCAGTCGGGCGTCTCGCCGCCCGGGTCGACCGCCTGCCACAGCTTCACGTCTGGCCGGCTCGCCCACTCGGCGAGCTCGCGCTTGTAGACCAGGTCCGAGACGGTCTTCGCGCCGTAGACGATGGTCACGTCCTTGAACTCGCTGCGCAGGTCGAGGACGTTCCAGATCACGCACCGCACCGGCGGCAGGGCGATGCCGCCCGCCACGAACACCACCGAGTGCCCCTTCATCCGCTCGATGGGGAAGGTGTTCCCGTAGGGCCCGCGGAAGCCGAGGGTGTCGCCGACGCCGAGCCGGCGCATCGCCTGGGTGACCTTCCCGATCCCCCGGAAGCTGCACTCGATGTAGCCCTTGCGCGTCGGCGAGGAGGCGATGCAGAAGGTGCTCTCCCCCTCGCCGAAGACGGAGTACTCGCCGAACTGCCCCGCCGAGAACTGGAACGCCTCGCCGACCGACGGATCCTGGAAGCTGAGCTTGAAGGTGCGCGTGTCGGGCGTCTCCTCCGTGATCTCGTCGATCCGCATCCGATGGGGCTGGTACAGGTTCATGGTTGGCTCCCTGCGGGCTCGTCGCGGGCGAGCTGCACGAGCTGGCCGAGGATCTCGGGGAGGTTCATGCCGGCTCCGCACGCCCGGGCGCAGCGCCCGCACCCGGTGCAGAGGAACTCGTCGAAGCGACGGGGGTAGATGGAGAACTTGTGCATCACCCGCTGCCGGAGGCGCTCGGTCTGCGTCCGCCGCGGGTTGTGGCCGGAGGCGTGGAGCGTGAACTTCGCCGTCTGGCAGGAGTCCCAGTTCCGGCGTCGCGCGCCGTCGCCGTAGCTGTCGTGCTCGTCCACGATGTCGAAGCAGTGGCACGTCGAGCAGACCGCCGCGCAGGCCCCGCAGCCATGACACCGCAGCGCGAGCGTCTTCCAGAGCCCGTGATCGAAGTTCCGCGCGAGCCACCCGGGCAGACGCGCCACCGAGGTCCGCTGCTCGGAAGAGAGGAGCCCCGGGTGCACGACCTCGCCGCCGTCGGCCGCGGCGATCCCGAGCCGGAGCTCGAGCTCGAGGCGGCTCTCGCGCGCCAGGTGGAACGCGGCGAGGTTCTTCGCGACGCGCTCGCGGGCCGCCCTCGCGAACGCCTCCCCCAGCTCGACGTCGGCCGGGTCGGCGGGCGCCTTCCCCGCGGTGGCCAGGAGGGCCTCGCCCTTGGGCGTGACGGCCCGGGCGAGATAGGCGGGCGCGCCGGACGGATGCGGCCCGGGCGCGCCCTCGCGCTCGCCCGTCGCGGGGAGCTCGGAGTGGCTCAGGAAGGCGTCCACCGCGTCCCGCAGCCGCCTCGCCACCTCGGTGCTGGGCTGCGCGGGGGCGCGGCCAATCGGCACGAGCAGCGCGTCCGCGCCCTTGGTCGCGTCCGGTCCGAGCCCCACCGCGCTGCAGAAGCACGTGCTGTCCACCCCGGGGCAGGCGAGGCTGACGATGGTGGTCGCCTCGCGACGACCGAACCAGAGCTCGTCGCGCGTGCCCCACCCCATCACCTTGTCGAGCGTCTCGACGCCAGCCGCGTCGCAGGGGCGCGCGCCGAGGATCACCCGCGGCGGGAAGGTCGTGGGCACCTCGTCGAGGTCCACGCCGTCCTTGCGCTGGCGGTATCGGAGGAGGACCTCCGACGGCGGCAGGAAGAACTCCTTCAGCGAGCGGCGGGGCAGGGGGCCTCCCAGGGCCGCGTCCTCGAGCCGCTGGATGTACCGGTACTCGGTCCGCCTCGGGTCGCCCGCGCTGGGCGCCGGCGCGACCACCCTGGTGCCCGCGTCGACGAGGCGCGCCACGAGCGCGGCCACCTCCGCGTGGGAGAGGATCGTGCTGGCCGTCATGTGACGGACCCCCTCGGCTGGGCGAGCTGAACGAGCTGCCCGAGGATGGCGGGGAGGTTCATGCCGCCCTCGCACGATCGGGAGCAGCGCCCGCACCCGGTGCACAGGACCTCCTGGAACCGGCTGGGGTGGATCGAGAACTTGTGCATGACGCGCTGCCGGAACTGCTCGGTCCGCGTCGGCGGCGCCGCGAAGGCCGGGCGCGCGGGCCTGGCGCCCGCGCTCCGACGCCGGTCCCGGTCGTGCTCGTCCACGTCGAAGCAGGGAGACGTGGAGCAGACCGCCGAGCAGTTGCCGCAGCCGCGGCACCGCGGTGCGTACGACCGCCAGACCTCGTGGTCGAAGTTCCGGGCGAGCCACTCGGGGAGGCGCTTCACTCCCGACCCGGCGCTCGCCGCGACCGCCGGGTCGATGAGCTCGCCGCCATCCGCGGCCATGAGGCCGAGCCGCTGTTCCGTGTGCGGATCGAGCCAGGGATGCGGGCGTCCGAGCTGCAGCGCCACGACGTTGTCTGCCACGCGGTCGCGCGCGCTCCGCGTCGACGCCCCTGCGCGATCGCGCTCCGTGGCGTCGGTCTCGGGCTGCCCGCGCCCGTGCAGGAGCGCGGCGCCCTTGAGCGTCACCGCCCGCGCGGCCCAGCGCCTCGGCGCCCGTGGCTGCGGCGCCGGCTCCTGCAGCAGCGCGGCGTCGGGGAACGGCTGCGAGTCGAAGAGGAACAGATCCACGCAGCGGCGGAGCTGCTCGGTGATCCGTCGCCGCGCCGGCGCGTCGGACGCGTCGTCCAGCGGGACGAGCAGCGCGTCCGCGCCCCGGGTCGAGTCCGGGGCGAGCCCGACCGCCGTGCAGAAGCAGGAGCTCTCGGCCTCCGGGCAGGCGATGGTCACGATGGTGGTCGCCGCGCGGCGGGCGCGCCAGTGCTCGTCGCGGTACTCCCACCCCATCACGTTGTCGAGCAGCTCGACGCCCGCCGCGTCGCAGGGACGCGCGCCGAGGATGACCTGGGGCGCGCGCGGCGGCAGGGCGTCGTGCCGCGACGGCCGGAAGAACTCCTTGAGGGAGCGGCGGGGGAGGGTGCCGTCGAGCGATGCGTCCTCGAGCCGCTCGATGGCGCGGTACTCGGTCTGCTCCCAGTCTGGCCCGGCCGGCACCGGCGCGATCACCCGCTTGCCCGCCCGGACGAGATCCGTCACCAGCGCCGCGAGGTCCGCTTCCGTCAGGATTGCGCGCGTCATAGGATGAAGTCCTCCTCGTCTTCGGTCCTGTACACTCCGAGTGGCACCGGCACCGCCGCGTCGGTGGAGGCGCGGAAGCCGAACCGCCGCTCCATCGTCTGCGCGACGTGCCGCCCCAGCAGGCCCAGGGGGATGCCCTCCGGGCAGGCGCGCTCGCACTCGAGGCAGTCGACGCAGCGCCCGGCCTGGTGCAGGGCGCGCGTCATGTGCCAGGCGACGTTGCCGCGCGCGGTCGGGGAGCTGTCCAGCCACTGGGGCCGGTTGCGGTCCGCGATGCACTGCACGCAGAAGCACATCGGGCAGATCTCGCGGCACGCGTAGCAGCGCACGCAGCGCGAGAGGTGCTCCTTCCAGAACGCCCACCGCTCGGCCGCGCTCATCTTCTCCAGGCGCGCGAGCGCGTCGGCGCGCCGCGTCCCGTTCGGCGGCGCCGGGGGGAGCGCGCCGACGACGTGGTCGAAGAGCTTCGGCTCGCGGTCCTCGCACCCGGCGCAGCGGTCCGAGATCTCCTCCTCGGTCAGGCCGGGGCCCAGCGCGGGATCGCGCACGACGCCGCCGCACCGCACGCCGATGAGGACCACGTCCTCGCGCCGGAGCTGCCCCTCGCGCACGAGGCCGGCGACCGCGCGTGCGTCGCAGCCCTTCACCACCACCGCGGGCTTCCCGAGGCTCACGAGGTGGGCACGGCGCGGGTTCAGGTACGCGGCGAGGTTCTGCACGCAGCGCGAGTCGAAGACGAGCCGGTCGGCCTGCGCGGGATCGGTGATGAAGCTCGGGCGGACCCCGTGTGGCCCCTCGTCGGGCCAGCCCGCCACGTCGACGTTCTCGTACCCGATCACCACCTTCACCGAGCCCGCGGCGAGGAGCGATCGTGCCAGCTCGCGCAGCTCGTTCATGACCGGGCCGCCTCTCCGCGCGACGGGTACTCGTGGAACGGGCCGAGCGCCTTCGCGCGCGCCGCGCTCTCGTTCACCACCTGCTGCCACTTCGCGCCCTCGGACGCCGAGACCCAGGAGAAGGTCACGCGCCCCGGGTCGATGCCGAGGAAGTCGAGCAGGTCGTGGAAGACCGCGAAGCGCCGGCGCGCGTGGTAGTTGCCGGTGCTGAAGTGGCAGTCGCCGGTGTGGCAGCCGCTCACGATGACGCCGTCGGCCCCGCGCTCGAACGCCTTGATGATGAAGAGCGGGCTGATGCGGCTGCTGCAGGGCACCCGGATGATGCGCACGTTCGGCGCCATCCGGAGGCGGCTCGTGCCGGCCAGGTCCGCCCCGGTGTAGGTGCACCAGTTGCAGACGAACGCGACGACCTTCGGCTCGAAGGCGGCGGTTCTCGCCTGAGCTTCGGTTGGAGCAGGCATCGACATACGCCCCCCTGGCCAGGCCCGGCCGGCGACGGTGGCACCGCGGCGGCGGCGCTCCTCGCACGCGCCGCGGCGCACCGTGATCGACGGGGCTGCTCGATTCCGTTCGCGTCATTGTCCGGATCGACGCCATAGCAGCGGGCGTGCCACGCGGCGGTGCTCGTGACCGTCCGTGGAATGAGCGAGTTCCGGCGCGGCGAGCTCGCGGTTGAAAGCAGGCGGCTGCAAGGAAACTGTGCGGCCGGCGCAAGCGTCCGCAAGGAGGGATGTTTCCGCTGTCTCGTTTGCTGTCACCCGGAGGAGTGGTCCGCCGGGCGCGCGCGCTCAGCGCGTCGACTCGTCTTGCGGCTCGGCAGGACCGCCGCTGCCGGGCGGCTCGACGCCGATGCCGAGCCGCTTCAGCTTGGCGAGCAGTCCGACCCTGGAGATGCCGAGGATGCGCGCGGCGGCGGATCGGTTCCCGCTGGTGTGGTCGATCACCGCGCGGATGTGCTCCGCCTCCACGTCGGCGAGGGCCTTGCGCACCTGGGCCGGCACGCGCGAGGCGTGGCTCGCCGCGGCCTTGCGCAGGAAGGCCGGCAGCGCGTGCAGGCCGAGGATCTCGTCGGTCTCCAGGACCACCGCGCCCGCGACCACGTTCTCGAGCTCGCGGACGTTCCCAGGGAAGTCGTAGCCCTCGAGCACCTCCATGACCGGCTCGGCGATGGAGGTGATCGTCTTCCCGTTGGCCTTGCAGTGCTTCTCGAGGAAGTAATAAGCGAGCAGCTCGACGTCGCCCTTGCGGGCGCGGAGCGGCGGCAGGAAGACCGCGCTGATGTTCAGGCGGTAGTAGAGGTCGCGGCGGATCCGTCCCTCCGCGACCTCGGCGTCGAGCTCCTTGTTGGTGGCCGAGATGACGCGCACGTCGGCGCCGCGCTTGCGGTTCGACCCGAGCCGGAAGTACTCGCCGCTCTGCAGGACCCGGAGCAGCTTCGACTGCACCGGGAGCTCGATGTCCCCGATCTCGTCGAGGAACAGCGTCCCCCGGTCCGCCTCCTCGAAGATCCCCGCCCGTGCGCTCTCCGCCCCGGTGAAGGCCCCGCGCTCGTGGCCGAAGAAGTGCGAGTCGAACAGGGCCGGCGTGAAGGCCGCCGCGTTCACGGCGACGAACGGCTCGTGGGCGCGGCCGCTCATCCCGTGGATGGCGCGCGCCACCAGCTCCTTGCCGGTGCCGCTCGCCCCGGTGATCAGCACGTTGTTGTCGCTCCGCGCGATCTGCTCGACGCTGGAGAGCGTGCGCAGCAGCGTCCGGTCCTGCGTGACGAAGTCCTTCAGCGCCTCGTTGATCCGCAGCCCGCGCGGCCCCTCCTGGGCGTCGATGGCGCGGAGCTCCTCGCGGACGCGCGCCTGCTGGAGGGCGCGGTCGATGCAGGCGATGAGCCGGCCCGAGTCCACCGGCTTGCACAGGTAGTCGTGGGCGCCGAGCTTCATCGCCTCGACGGCCAGCTCGAGGTCGCCCACCCCCGTGATGACGATCACGATCGTGTGGGGGTGGTTCTGCCGGACGTGACGGAGCACGTCCATGCCGGTCACCACCGGCATGTCCATGTCGAGCAGGACCAGATCGAAGTCCCGCGCGGCGAGCGTCTCGAACGCGCGGGTGCTGTCGCACAGGTCCTCGACCTCGAACCGCCGCGTCTGGGCGAGGAGCACCACGAAGTAGTTCAGGACGGCCTTGTCGTCGTCGAGGAGCAGGATCCTCGGGCTCATGCCGCGGCTCCGTTCACGGGCAGGAGGAAGTGGAACGCCGTCCCCGCCCCGACGTGACTGTCCACCACGATCTCGCCGTTGTGCTGCTGGATGATCCCGTAGGTGATCGAGAGGCCGAGCCCGGTTCCCCCCGAGCGCTGCTTGGTCGTGAAGAACGGATCGAAGATCCGGTCCCTCACCTCGGGAGGGATGCCGGCCCCGTTGTCCTGGACGGAGAGGCGCACGCGGCGGCCGTCCCGCTCGGCGCGCGTGCAGATCCGGATGACGCCCTCCCGCTCGTGGCCGAGCGCCTCGGCGGCGTTCTTGACGGTGTTGACCACCACCTGCTCGAGCTTGGTCAGGTTCCCCCGGAGCTTCGGCAGCGCGGGATCCAGATCCTCCTCGACGTGCAGGTGCCGGATGACGTTGTGGAGCAGCCGGAGCGACGACTGGACCGCGTCGTTCAGGTCCACGTTCTCCTCGAGGCCGTCCTCGTCACGCCGCGCGAAGGTCTTGAGGTCGCGCACGATCGCGGCGATGCGCGCCGCGCCGTTCGCCATGTCGGTGAGGAGGACGGGGGTCTGCTTGCGGAAGTAGGCGTAGTCGAGTCGCGCGATGCGGAGGTCGGGGCGCGTCGCGCTGTGCACGTCGAGGAGCGGCAGGACGTCCGAGAACGCCTCGGAGAGGATGGCCATGTTCCCGTAGATGAACTGGATCGGGTTGTTGATCTCGTGCGCGATGCCCGACACGAGCTGCCCGAGCGAGGCCTGCTTCTCGGTGAGGACGAGCTGGCGCTGCCGCTCGGTCAGCATCGCGTTGGCCCGCTCGAGGTCCTCGGACTTCTTGATGAGCGCCTTCTGCGTGACGACGAGCTGGTGCTCACGGCGCCGCAGCGTGTTCGCGAGGGATGAGGCGATCGAGATCGTGCTGACCAGGGTGATGAGGAACACGATCGACACGATCGCGAGGAAGCGGAGGTCCTCGTGGGACGAGTCGCGGGTCAGGCCCGCGTGGTAGTGGGGCAGGATCCCCTGCTGCTCGACCACGACCAGCGTGAGGAAGAGGCCGAAGGTGGCGAGCCCCACGAGCCATGCCTCGCGCTTGGAGAGGAGCACGCTCCCGACAATCGCGTGGAACAGGTAGAAGCCGACGAAGGGGGTCTCGGCCCCACCCGCGAAGTGGAGGAGCATCGTCAGCGCGACGAGGTCCAGCCCGACCTGCAGCGCCGCCTCATTGCGGCTCCTGAAGGGGCGCGGCGCCGCCCGGCTGCGAGGGCGCCGGTGGTGCACGAAGAAGAGGACGTTGTAGCCGAGGACGACGCCGCCGACCGCCAGCAGCTTCCCGAGCGGGACCGTGACCCGGAAGATCCCCCAGGCGCCGAGGATCGCGATGGCCAAGCCGGCGAGGAACAGCCACCGGACGCGCACGAACCACCCGAGGAGCTGGATCAGCTCGTGCTCACGGAGCGCGCCGTCGGTCGGGGACTGCCTGGTGGCCGCGACGGCGCGGCTCGTCCCCGGCTTCCCTCGGGATGGGTGCATCGCCGAACACCCCCCTGGTCCGCAGCGCGCCGGCTGGCTGGCCGGCGTATCGGCTACACGGACAGGAAGAACTATTGCGTTTTTCAGCAGCTCGGTGGTGTGGCAGGTTGCCATTGGCCGCTATTCCTCCGCGCTTTGCGTGGGGCAGAGGTTGGCGACGCAGAGCGTGACCCTCGCGGAGTCGATCGAACCGTGGGCGTCGGGATCACAGGGCCCGGCACGCGCATCTATCCGGCATCACAGCCGTTCTTCGCTGCTCACGCCCGCATCTGTGCGCGCTGGCGTGGGCGGCCTCGTGCTCGCCCGCGGACGAGGTGGGGAAGACATCACCTCGCGTGATTCCAAAGTCAATGTCGAGGCATACCCATTTGACCGAAAGTGGAGTCAGTCGGTCCAATGGCTTCTCGAGTCCACGGCGTCCAGTCCGCCAAGCTTGGGCGCGGAGCGTCATCGCGCCGGCGCACGCGTGCATCGGTGCGGATCCGGTGCGGCCTACCGGGCGGGTCCCCGTGTGGGCCCGCGCCCGTCGAGCGCGCCGCGGCCCCAAATCGCGCGAACGGTGCGGTTGCACCGCGGCTCCCCTCGGGTCATCTAGCGTGCGCTTGGGGGTGACACATGAGCGATCAAAGCACGGGCTCCCGCTGGCGGGACGACGGGGTGCGGGTCGTCCGCTCGAGCGAGCTCGATCTCAACACACCTCAGACCCCTGGAATGACGCGCGCGGCCGCGATCACCCACGCCAGAGTTGGTGCGCAGAGGATCTGGGCGGGAGCCGTGACGATCCACGCGAACGCGAAGACGGGCGCCCACCATCACGGACAGCTGGAGAGCGTCATCTACGTCGTGAACGGCCGGGCTCGCATGAGGTGGGGCGACCGACTCGAGTTCGTCGCCGAGGCCGGCCCCGGCGACTTCATCTTCGTGCCGCCGTTCGTCCCGCACCAGGAGATCAACGCCAGCCCTGACGAGGCGCTCGCCTGCGTGGTGGTGCGGAGCGGCCAGGAACCGGTCGTCGTGAACCTCGACATCGCCCCTGCCGAGCCTCCAGAGGAGGTCCGCTGGACGGATCCCCTCCACCGCTGAGGCGAGGCGCGGCGGCTCACTGGCCACCCGGTCAGCGGCGCAGGCGGGCGGCGGGGGTCGTTGCGACCTGCTAGAGATCGTTCGCTGGGGTTACGCGACAGAGGCCTGCGCAGCCGTCACGACCTTCTGGTTCGACGTGCTTCGGTGAGGAGAGGCACTTCCCGGCGGCGGAAACCGCGCCGGGAAGTCCTTGAAGCTTGAGCCGACACCCAGAATTGAACTGGGGACCTACTGATTACGAACCGAAGAAATGGTCCCACGGGCACGCAGGATCGTGCGCTTTGCACCTGTTTCTGGCCCTCCGCGGATCTGGCTGGCCCCCGGGAGTGGGGTAGAAGTGGGGTACGGGCCGTTCTGCGTTCCATGCGCCGCCAGCGACCTGCGGTGAATCGGGCGCGCGCTGGCTGTCAGAGGGCTCGGCTAGCTTTCGGAGCGGCTGGGGGCACGGACGTCGCCGACGGGTGACGGCCGGGGGCGCTTTCCCGAGGCGCCCCGCCCCGCCGCTTCATCCTCGCTCGGGACCGCCTCGGGAGGCGGCCATGGGCAAACAGCGCAAGTCGGAGTCTAGGGCCTGGTCGAGCGTCGAACTCGCGAGCGCTCGCGCCGTCGAAGTGTGGGGCGAAGAAGCCCTCCAGGTATTTCGCCAGGCGGCCGCGACGCGCACGACCGCGCGGTTCCGCGACGCGCTCGCCGCGTTCGCTGAGATCGCGGAGCCACTTGAAGAGGCCGTCAGGTCCGGACACCGCGAGATGGAGAAGGCCGGACTCAAGATCAGCGATCATCATCTGCTCCCGGCGGACGGCCTGGGCCAGCTCGTCCTGCTCGGCGTGGTCGGCGTACTCCAGGAGCGCGCAGGGCCCGCGATGAAGTCGCTGAGCCAGGCCGCCGACGCGCTCGCGGCTCTGCGGCGCGACATACAGCCGTTCCTCCCTCACATGAAGGCGGCCCCCACCGAGATGACGGGCCTCGTCGCTCGGGTCCGCCGGGGCGTGCCCAATGCTCCAACGGAACCGTCGGAATGGGGATACGCGGCGATTGCCGCTGGCTTCTCGGACGCCTGCTCCACTAGAGACGAGTGGCAGAAGGTGTTCGGCGCGTTCCGGAAGGCGCTCGATGCCGTGGTGTCCAGGGCGGCCTAATCGCACCACTGGGCACCGGTGTCCCTAATCGGTTTCTGCGCATTGCGGGCATCATAGGTTGAATTGGTATCTGTTGCGGCATGAACCTGCCGCGACCCAATCCGACCGACAACCCAATCCGCAGTCGCCGTCTGGAACTTGGCTGGTCCCAGATCCGGGCCGCCGCGGAGCTGGGTTTCTCCGCCTCGTACTATTCAGCAATCGAGCGAGAGCCTCGCGCCGCCTCGGTAGCATTCCGCCGCCGCCTCGCAACGGTGTTCGGCATCGATTTCGACGGGGGCCGCCAGTGACCGCCCCGTACTCCGCTCGCGCCTTCGCGGCCGAGTTGCGGATCAGCCGGAACCGGATCGAGCCGCTGGTCCGCGCCGGCATCATCCGCACGATCCCCTGGGGGCGCGGCTCGCGAGTTGGCCTCCGAGGTGGAGCGGATCGGAAGCGAGGGCCTCCCGGCAATCGACGCGCAGGGCCGCCGCCGCCGGGTCACGCGCCGAAGCCCGACCACGATCCCGCCCGCCGACATCGAGGCGCAGATCCGCGGTCTGCCGCACGGCCGCGGGGGGCGGTCATGAGCCCCGGGCGCATCCCCTTCCATCCGTGGGCGCGCCGGGCTCGCCCCTGGCTCCCAGGTGCTCACGGTCAGGGCCGCATCTACGTCGGCCCCTGCGGCGAGATCCTCAGGGCGCGAGCGGATGGCGGCGTGGATCGCGTCGTCCAGGGCGGCGCACCGCACGGCGGCATCGGCGAGGACGAAACCGCCGGGCGGCGGCGGCCATGAGCGAGGCGGCCCCCGGAGCCGGCGCCGTGGTCGCGGAGGTCCGCCAGCTCACCAAGGCTGCGGTAACCCGCTATGGCGGTCCGACGGCCACCCTGGATGACCGCGGGATGCCGTCGACGCTCCTTCCCGCGGCGCGCCTGCTCGACACCGAGTTCCCTCCCGTCTCGTTCGCGATCACCCTACTTCCCGAGGGGCGAGATCACCGAGCTCGTCGGGGCTCACGGGATCTTCAAGTCCACCGTCGCGATCGGCGCCTGTCTGTCCGTCGCCACCGGCCGGACCTGGGGCGGCGCCCCCGTGGAGCAGGGGCCGGCGGTGTTCATCACCATGGAGGACGGCGAGCGGACCCTCGCGATGCGCGTCCAGGCGTGGCTCGACGGCGTTCCTGCCGGCCAGGAGCGCGCGGACGCCGAGGAGACATCCGGCGGCGGTTCCTGTACCTCGCCCGCGAACAGTCCCAGTCCCTCGCCCTGACCTGCACCACGGCGAACAGCACCGCCCAGTGCTCGAGCACGATCGGGACCGTCTCCCTGGTGGCCGGCGCCGCCCTGGTCGTCCTCGAGACGGCGACCCGCCTGCATGACGGGCCGGAGATGAACGAGGCCCTCTCCGTATTCGCCCGCGCCGTGGAGGGCATCGCCACGAGCACCGGTGCGGCCGTCTCCATCGTGCGCCACGTCTCGAAGGCTGCGGCCCGGGATGGCGTCACCGACTCCTACGCTGGACGGGGCGGTGGAAGCCCTCTCAGACGCCGCCAGGAGCGTCCTGGTGATGACCCCCGACCGGAAGCCAGGGGGAGACGACGAGGACGCGGATCCGCTCGCTCCCGTGCGCCTGACGCACGCCAAGGCCACCCTGACCGCTCGCGGTCCCCGCATCACCTGGAAGCCCGTGAAGTCGGAGCACGGCGTCTACCTCCATGCCCTGACCGAAGGCGAGGGGCTCCGGGAGGACGCTCGGCGCCTGCTCGCCCACATCGCCCAGGGCGGCGAGGGAGTCACGACGAGCGACCTCCACAAGCACACCCCCGCCGGCCTGGGACGGGCAGCAGCCAAGGCCGCGCTCCAACACCTCGCCGACTCCGGCCGCATCGTCCCGTGCGACGAGGAGCGAGGGCGGAACCATCAGCGCGTGACGGTCTACCGGCTCGCCGAGGCCGCCCGATGAGCGCCGAAGGCTGCAAGGGTGCCGAGGGGTGCCAAGGGGTGCCGCACCCTTTCCCAGAGAAGAGAGAAGAGAGCGGCACTCGAAGGGTGCCGTCTCTGCTTCTCCTAAGCCGGCACCCTTCCGAACGTGAAACCTCGCTCACCCCCGATGCGAGCCGTCCGGGGGCCAAGGGTGCCGAAGGGTGCCGAGCGCAGGGGCACCCCGCTCCGGCGCCGCATCCTCCCGTGCTCGGCGACCGGCGACCGCCTGTGCTGAGGGGCGGAGGGGGGGGCAGGGGGCACCCCTTCGGGTCCTTGGTGCAGGGGGCCAAAGCGGGTGTGCGAAGTCGCGGATCCGGGCTTGGGACAGGGGAAATGCAGTGTTTCCAACAGCCGCCGTTACATACCCCCCCGGGGGTATTCGATAGAAGTCTCGCGCAGTTCGGTCGTAACACGCTCCGGCAACCGGGTTGCCGCTCCGGTTACGGGCACGAAGGGGGATCGGCAATGACCCCGAAGCGCTCCCGCGGCCGGCTGATCGTCGCACACCCGGCCCCCCGTGGCTGGCTGCCCGGCTCGATCCCCGGGACCCCGACGCGACGGTGCATGTGCGGCGCCCCCGTCGTCGTGCAATAGGCGCGGTACTCGCGCTGCTCGGCGGGCTGCACGCGCCTTTCCGCCCCCGGGCCCCGGCCCGTCACCGCGCCGCTGCCCGCGCCGGAGCCGGCCCGCCCGGACCTCCTCTTCGACCTGCGCGTGCTCGAGGCCGACCTTGTCGTGCAGGCACGCAAGGGGCCGCCCCTTCTCGGCGCGGGCGGCCGCGCTGGCCGTGGAGGCGCCGGCGTCCTTCCGGGCGGCGTACCCCGGCCGCGTCGACCGGGTGCCACTCCGTTACGGTCGCGGTCGAAGGAGGAGGAAAGCCATGAGCACGGTGCCGAAGCGGGAGATGACCATTCGCCGCCGCTTCCGCGTGCTGATGCGGCGCGAGGCTTGGCTGGCCGAACGAATAGCGGGGGTGCGCGCAGCGGGGGCGGGCAACCACTTCGCAGCCGAGTGCTCGAGCATCCACTGGGCTCTCGAGGAGCTCGCGTGGCTGTATCCCGAGAACGCGGCCAACGCTCGGCGGGACCACGAGCGCGACGAGGAGCGGCGCCACGAGCGCCGGGGGTTGATTTCTGCCGCAAGCGGTGGAGCAAAGGAGTGACGGCGACTTTACCGCCGTAGAACCGCGGTCGGACCAGCCTGGAAGGCTTCCCAATGTACTACAGCCGCAGCGACCTCATCGACGGACTCGTCGCGAAGATGACCGGCATTCCAGCCAAGACGGAGGCCGCGGAGCGCGCGTCCGAGTTGACCCTTGTGCGCATGGCGTCCGCGCACCTGGAGCAGCTCGGCGTCAGGACCTCCGCGCTCGGCGTCGACGGAGATACTTCGCCCGAGCCGGGGGCAGCGACTTCCCCGTCCTCGTGGAAAGCGCGCTCAACCGCCTCGCCCGCACCGCCTACGTCGTGTATCCCGCCGGCCTCAGCCGGATAGCGCGTCGCAGCACGGCGCCGGACTTCCGCGAGAAGTTCAACGTGGCCCTGAGTGAGGCGCCGCCCCTCCTTCCTCTCTCGGAGGGCTCCGAGTTCGTGGAGGGCGCCCTTTCGGCGAGCAAGGAGGCGTACTCGCTCGGCACCTTCGGCCGCGTGATCACCCTCAGCGACAGAGTGCTCCGGAATGACGACGTGGGCGCGTTCGCCAGCATGGCGACGACCCTCGCCAATGCTGCCGCCGAGTTCGCCGCGGTGAAGCTCGCGTCGCTGATCGTCAGCAACCCCGTGATGTCCGACGGTGTGGCCCTGTTCCACTCAAGCCACGCGAACCTGGCGACTGCCGCAGCGCTCAGCGAGGCATCGGTCGGCGAGCTCCTCGCGAAGGTGTACGCGCAGAAGGGCCCCAACGGACAGTCGATCGCCACCGCGCCCAAGTACCTCGTCGTCCCCGCGGCGCTCGCGTTCGCGGCTCACAAGCTCGTGGCGACCATCACGACGCCCGGCTCCGCTCCGCTCCTCGAGGTGGTCGTGGAGCCGCGGCTGGATGCGTCGAGCGCCACCGCGTTCTACGTCGCGTCCGATCCCGCCGTGCTGCCGGCACTCGAGTACTCCTACCTGGACGGCGACGAGGGCCCCCGCATCGAGCTCCGAATCCGAGTTCAAGACCAGCTCGGCCAAGTGGCGCGTCAGGCTCGACTTCGGCGCGGGCGTGGTCGAGTACCGCGCCATCGCGAAGAACCCGGCGCCTAGTTTCCCCGGGGCGCGCGGCCCGCCCAGTGACCTCGCCGGTGCCCACGTCACCACCGATCGAGGAGGCCGCGTTTTGCACGCCGGGCGCGCCGGCTCCAAGGAGTAACCCGTGTCCTTTGCAGACCTCATCGGCGCCGCGGACCGCCTCATTGTTCAGCACCTGGGGGGCGAAACGGTCCGCTGTTCTCAGTGGGGTTACGAGCCGTGGACGGACGTGCGGGGCATGTTCACGGCCCGGCACGCCGTCGCGTCAGCGCAAGACGCCACGGTCACCGCCTACGTGCCGTCGTTCCACGCGCGAATCGCGGACCTCCCCGCGGATCCGGATTCGGATGTCGAGTTGTGGGTGGAGCGGGCCGGCGTGAAGTACCGGGTGCGCGCGGCGGAGAAGGATGACGGCGGCGGGGTGACGCTGCTCTTGGCCGAAACGGACTAACGCGCAACTTCCCTTCCGTGAGCAGGGGCGGGCGCACCGCGTCCCCCAGCGTGGCCTCGCCGCCCGCCCTTGCTCGCGGATTCTTCCGACTGGGGGCAGCATGCAGACGACGCTTTCGCAGACCTGGCGCGAGATTCGTATCGACCGGCAGCAGGTGTGGGAGGCGATCCCCGCCGCGCCGGTGGAGTTCTTCGGGCGCACGGTGTCGCCGCCTGATGTCCTGTCGAGCCGGGACGTCGTGGCCCAAGTCGAGGCCGCGCGGGCGGTCGGCGCGCGGGTGCTCCTGGTCATGATCGAGAACTGCGGCGGCGGCGGCGACCGGGCTGCAACCGAGGTCATTCGGGCGCTACGCCGGTTCTCCGACGACGGCCGCCACGTCGTCGCCCATGTCCGCGGGCTGTGCGGCTCCTCCGCGGCCCTGATCGCGCTCGCGGCCGACCTTCTCGTCGTGGACCCTGATGCCGGGTTCGCGCTGCACAGCGCGCTGGGCTCCGAGCGGGCGCGGATCGCCGCGGACGCGCACCAGCGGGCGACGTGGCTCGATTGATTGGCGCTCCCCGCGGCGGAGGTCGAGCGCATCTTCGCGCTCACCGCCCCCCGCCCCGGCGTCGCGGGCGGGACCGTCGCGATGAGGCTCACCCCGCAGGCCGCCATCGCGTGTCTGTGGGCCGACGCGCTCGGCGACCTCGAGTACGCACGGCGGGCGGCCGAAGCCCTCGCGGCCGGCTATGACCGCCCGGTGACCCCGCGCGCCGCGATGCTCCGGGCGCGCATGTCCGAGCGGGTCGAGTGCTCGATGGTGCCGACGCCGAAATACATCTCGGACGCCACCGGCAGTAAGACCACACCGGCCCCGACCGCACCGGCCAGCCCCAAGACGGGAGACGGCTGGGTCGATTCGGCCAACGGCAACAAGCAGTACGTCTGGGACGGGACCACGTGGACGCTCGGCAGCGTCTCGACGGGCCAGATCGAGCCGAACGCGGTCACCGCCAAGCACCTCGTCGTTAGCGACAACACCAACCTCGTCGGGAACCCGAGCGGCAAGCAGGGAATGGACGGCTGGACGGATATGGCCGGGTCCGGCAAGGCGGCGGTGTTCGGCGCGACGGCCGAATACTACCTGTACCAGACCGGTCGCTTTGCCCAGTGCGGCGGGTGGTTCCCGGTCGCGCCCGGAGATCAGTTCTTCTGCTCCTTCGTGTCCGTCCCGACTGGCGGCACGACCCCGGATTACAACGTCAGCCTCGGGCTCTGGCTCCGCACAACCGACCCCGACACGGCGACGGGCGAGTCATACGCCGCGGGCGCGGTCCGAACGACGGCGCAGTCCGGCGTGATCACCGCGACGGGCGCCGTTACCGTCGGCGCTGGCTATCGGTGGGCGAAGGTCTGGACGGTCTACGACCACTTCAGCACGGGGGCAGGGATCTACTGCAAGGAATTCCAGGTTCGGAGGAAGACGGGCAACGACGGCATCACCACGATCGACGGCGGGAAGATCACGACCGGGACGATCGACGCGGCACGCATCAACGCGATCAACATCACGGCAGACAACGCGACGATCGGGAACACCAGACTCGACCGGGCATGGTTCGCCCGGACGCAGATCGTCACCGCGAACTACCTCAGTTACACCGGAGCCGGGGGCTGGGTCATGACCAGCGGCCTGTATCAGGCGCTCTCTGGGGCTGCCCTCTCCTTCGCCGCGACCCCCTGGGACAGCACCAACCGGCGGTTGACGGTCCGGCTCGCCGGATACGGCACCCTGGGGTTCACCGGGATCCAGATCCTCGGCGCCGTCCGGGTGGACTCGCTGGGTTCCGGCGGCTACGAGCTGCGCCCGTTCTCGACGGGCGTCTCCGGCGCCGACCTCGTCATGACCCTCGAGCTCTGGCAGAGCTACTACGACGGGGCGAACAACGTGCGCGGGAAGGCGGACTGGGTCGGGCTCGGCTCGAGCACCCCCGCCTTCGACGTCTCCGTGGTCGCGTTCTCCTCCAGCGTGTCGTGGCTCTAGAGCGGCTGGCACACGCCGCCGTCGCCGAACAGGCCGACCAGGGTCCAGGGGCTCGACGCGTCCGCCCGGACGAACCAGCCGAGGACGCGACACTGGTCAACGACAGCTAGGGTCACGTTCGACCACAGGCAGGTCATGACGTTCCCGTCCTCCGACTGGCGAACCGTCGCGCCATCGCAGGTCACGGATGCGCCGATTCGAGTACAGAGACTCGACCGCCGGCCTCGGGTCCTTGCTCGACCCGCCGCACGCCGCCATCGCCAGGACCGCCGCCACCGCCAGGATCGTCCGCTTCATGAGGTGCCCTCCGCGCGCCAGTCATGGACGGCCCGCCCGGCGCACCCGGTGAACGGGCGGCGCGCACGGCTGGGCGGACCGTTCGACGGGCTAGGACTTCCGGTGGCCCTGCTTCGCGAGCCAGGCGTCAACGGCCTCGCGCACGAGCTCGGACGCGTCGGGCTGCTTGGAGTCGCGCTCGCCCGCACGCCTCAGTGCTTCTTTCCGAAGCGCTGCGAGCTGGTCCGGGCGAAGCCGGAACCCCGCGAGCTTTAGCCCCTTCTTCGGCGGCGGCACGCGGCCGAGTCTACCGGGCGCGACGGCTCTCTGCTTCTTTCCTTCCCTTGCCATGCCCAACATGTTAACCGGTTAAACGAATCAAGGGAAGCACCACAACCAACCTGGGGGCAGCACATGACGATGCAGGGGAGAGGGGACGACGCGGCGGGGCTTCATGGCAGCGCTCGGCGTGGGCGCCGCGGCGCTGGCGGTTCCGGCCGGGGCGGTGGCGGCGAGGGGGTCCGGGCCGGGGCACCTCGAGGCGCTGCGCGACTGGTACCAGCGGGAGATTGAGACGCTCGCCGAGGAGCTCCGGCCGCGGTTCGAGGCGGGCGAGCTGCGCGCCAACTCCGGCGACGACTACGAGGACGGGACGCCCAGGGCCGGCGTTCGAGGCCACTCCGAAGGGCAGGCTCGAGGCGGCCGTCTCTAGGCGCTTCGGGATCGAGGCCGAGGACCTCGGCGACTACCAGTGGGGCGGGGACGACGCGGCCGCGTATCTCGTGCTGGCCCTCTCGCCGCACAGCCCCCACGTCGATACCGCCGCGGTCCATCCCGCGTTCATGGCGGCCGACGCCGCGGCGTGGGACGTGATCGCGCTCGCGCGGGCGCGGGGCTGGTACGCCCCGGTCGCCGACGAGTCCCAGGACCCGGCGCAGGAGGTGCTCTCGTGAACGCCAAGACCAAGAAGCCCGCGGCGCGCCCCGGGCCGTTCGCGCACGCCGCGGACCTGGCGGACGCCTACCGGGAGCTCAGGGCCGCCGTCCTCGCGAAGCTGGACCTCGAGAAGCACGGTCCCTTCCCCCTCGACGAGCGATACCTCGCCGCCGACCTCTTCACGGGCATGTCCATGCACTTCCTCTGGGGGGAGGCCGACCGGAACGCCGCCACCTGGAAGCGGATCGCAGCCGCCGCGCGCCGCGTCCACCTGGCGATCAACGGCCGGAAGGCCGCGCAGCGCATGCCGGGGTTCACGAAGAATCGCAAGGCGGCCTAGCGGCGGAAGTAGTACCGGCGCAGACCAGCAGCACCACGACGCGGCCGGCCTCCGGGCTCGCCGCGTCCCGCTTGATGGAACCCGCCTTCCTGACGGCCCCTATCGTCGAACACTGAGGCGTGCGCCCGAGCCCGCCGGCCCTGACGACACGTCGATATCAACGCGGCGAGAGCAGTGGGGCACGACGCGAAGTAACCCTTGCCGTCGTTCTGGAGATTCGGGTCCCCAATCTTCTTGGCAACGATGCCGGGGGCCTCAAGCCGAGTGTGGAACAGCGCCTCGCCGCAGTGGGGACAAGCGATTGTGGTCGTCATTCGGCCAGCGTCGCATGGGATTCGCTCATGTTTCGGGAGATGGGCGTCCCTTCGCGCGTCACTCGTCCTGGAAGTCGGGTGGAACCGGAAGCTGCGGGCTGGTCCACTCCCACCAGACGCCATCCCGTGTGGCGAACGCGGGCTGGTCGGCGTCCCTCTCGACGCGTGTCGGGTACTCCTGGCCATGCACACTGACGATCATCAGCGTGCCCTCCACGCCCGTCAGGAGGCCGCGCGTCACGCGCCGCTTGTGGTAGCCGGTCTGCCACCGCGGCTGATCGAAGTGAATCGCGACACTCCTGCCGATCTGCGTCAGAAGGAACTTGTCACCGTAGACGGCCACGCTGTTCTCCCTTTCGCGCGCTCACCGTGAGCGCTTGGGGCCCGGCATATCCGTCGAGCCAGCGCTGTCAAGCGGCGAGCGCCGCGTTCCGTTTGCGGGCGGTAGGCCCCGGCGCCGGGCGTTGGAGTGGCCGGGGGGGGATAGCCACTACCGCGGCCCGAGCGCCAGGGCGGACGCACCGTATGCCACCGGCCCCCCGCGTCAAGGTACGTCTTCACCTACCGGCCGGCGGACCACGCGTGAACGGGCTCGCCGCGCTTCGCTTCGGCCGCGGTGGAACGATGGGAGGTGGATCGCCCGCCCCCGCGCCCGCCTCCGTCCCCGCTCGACTCCTGCTTCACCTGCCGCGCCCTCTCGTGCCGTCTGAGCGTGCGCGTCTGCCTGCTCCGTCAGAGCGCCGCCGCCCGAGGCCGCACGAAACAACGGAACCGCGGGCAAGGGGTCATCTTCCCTTCGTGCTACGGGTGCGGGCAGGGGATCGCGCTCGCGGAGCGGACCGCGGAGCACCTCGAGTGGCAGGGCGCCGGCCGCGGATGGCTCGCCCGCTTCATGCGGAACCGGTCCGGGCCGGACTATGAGGCCCAGCGGGCCGCCCGCGAGCGGCTCGAGGCGGAGGGGCTCCTCGGCATCCCGCCGTGTCTGGACGAGCCGCCGGAGGACGAGGGCGTGGCGCACCAGGGCTAGATCAGCGTCGGCACCTTCGCGGGCGTGGCGAGCGTGGCGTAGAACTTCCGCGTCGTCCTGGGGCTCTTGTGGCCGAGGAAGGACGCGACCGTCGCCGGGTCCGCGCCCGCGTTCACCGCCCAGGTCGCGACGCTGTGCCGGAGCTGGCCGGCGCCGAAGGGCGGGATCCCAATCTGCCCGTCGGGTCGCTTCACCGCGGCGCAGGCGGACGCGAGCGCCTTGGCGAAGTGCTGGCGGTCGAACGCCCCCGCCTTGAGAACCCTCTTAGCGGCCTCGAGCACCTCACTGGACACCGCGACGCGCAGGGGGTCGCCGGCCTTCGTGCTTGGGATCACGATTACGCCCTCGGCGCCCTCCCGCTTGCCGTCGCGGGGGAGAGGCTCGAGGCTCCCGTCCGTGGCGA
Source organism: uncultured delta proteobacterium (assembly GCA_963733485.1). Classification (GTDB taxonomy): domain Bacteria; phylum Myxococcota; class Myxococcia; order Myxococcales; family Anaeromyxobacteraceae; genus Anaeromyxobacter. Next base: position 36,991 of record CAVTDL010000017.1, read on the forward strand.
ACCGCTCGAGCTCGGAGACGTGCATGCCGGTGCCCGCCAGGACGCGCAGGAGGTCACGCCAGCGGTTCGTGGCGAGGTGGTCGATCGCCAGCATGACGTGCTCGCGGGGGACCGCCTTGGCCCGCCTGAGCTGCTCAGGGCGGCTCTGGGGAACTGACAGCGTGTCGAGGGTAGGGTCCTCGGCCGGCGTGATCTTGTGCTCCTCGCGCCGGAGCCAGGAGTAGAACCGCTTGAGGACAGCGATCCGTTGCGGCTTGCATGTCGCCTTGGCGAGCGGGGGAAGGACGTGCCGGGCGAGGTCCGCGCGCCGGAGGTCCACGCCACGCAGGCGGCCCGCCCACCAGGCCAGGTAAAGCCGCTGCTGCCCGACCCACTTCGCCGTGTTCCCGCCTCCCCTGGGGTCCTCGGACCACTCCAGGAAGGCATCGGAGAGCTTCTTGTCGAGGGTAGATCGCGGCCGCGTGCGCGCCGCCGGGCGTGTAGCCGTCGGGGTCCTTCTCGAAGCGGTCCCACTCGGCCAGGGCCCCGGCGAGCGTGTGCTTACGGGTGCTCACCTCGTAGCGCTTCCCGCCAATCTGCTTGCGGATGACGTAGACGGATCGGCCCTTGGCGTCGGTGCGCACCCGACCACCTCGACGCTCCCACGCCTCGCGATCCTCCGGCCTGATCCCGCGCGCCATGGCGACCCCCGAGTCCGCCCCGTGAGTGGGGTAGGAACGGGGTAAACGCTACAACGGCCGGCCCGGGGGTTCCAGGGCCAGCCGTGAAGTTGCCGTGATGCTTGGGTTTTTTGAGCCGACACCCAGAATTGAACTGGGGACCTACTGATTACGAATCAGTTGCTCTACCAGCTGAGCTATGTCGGCGGTCCGGCGCGAAGCGCGCGTTTTCTAGCATCGCCAGGGTCCCGCCGCAAGGGCCGCGACCGCTCGGCTGGCGGGCGCTCGCGCCGGGACGGGGTCGCCCCTAGCTTCGAGGCATGTCGAACAGGAACCAGCCGAGATCCCCGCGGGACGCGTTCGGGCAGCAGCGGGCCGAGGTGCGGCGAGGCGCGCCGGGGAAGCGCTTCGTGGGCGACGCCGCCGAGCAGAGCCGCAGCGACCGGCAGGCGCAGCTCGCAGCGGGTGGAGAGGATGGCGGAGCTGGACGCCGCGGAGCGCCGGGCGGAGGCGCTCAGGGTACCCCTCCGCGCGCTGGTGATCGAGCTGGTCCAGGACTCGCTCGCGCTCGCGCGCACGCTCGCGACCGCTCCGTTCCGGATCGCCGTCGCGGTGTGGCGGCCACGCGTAGCCTGAGTGGGCGGCGGGGCGCCAGCCGTCCTGACGGGAGCAGGGACCCTCACGCGCCCCGCAGCGCCGGGCGCCTCGGACCGAGGTCGCCCTCGCCGAGCCCGAGGGCCGCGAGGTCGGCCGGGATCTGCTCTCCGACGGCCAGCGCCCTGCACGCCCGGGCGAGCGCGGGGGCGATCTGGATCCCGTACCCACCCTGGGCGGCGAGCCAGACGAGCCCCTCGCAGTCGGGGTCTGGACCGATGACGGGCGTGCGGTCGGCCACGAAGGAGCGCAGGCCGGCCCAGCGATGGCGAACGTGGCTCACGCGGAGCGTGGTGGCGCGCTCCAGGCGGTCCACGGTCACGGCCACGTCGTAGTCGTCAGGCGCGGCGTTACAGGGCTCGGAGGGCGTCTCGTCGGAGGGCGAGACGAGGAGCCGGCCGGACTCGGGTTTGAGGTAGAGCTCCTCGTCCACGCTCGCCGCGAACGGCCAGCGGCTGACGTCGTGGGGCGCGTCCACCACGATGACCGTGCGCCGGAGGGGCCGGAGCCCGATGGCCGGCGCACCGGCCAGCCGCGCCACCACGTCTGCCCAGGCGCCGGCGGCGTTCACGAGGATGGGCGCGGTGAAGTCCCCCGCGGCGGTGGCCAGGGTCCAGACCCCTCCGGCGCGCGTCACGCGGAGCACCTCGGCGTTCGTGCGCACCGCGCCGCCGCGGGCGCGCAGGCCCCGGACGAAGCCCTGGTGGATGCCGTGGACGTCGAGGTCCATCGCGCCTGGCTCGAAGAACCCGCCCACCCACCGGTCGGGCGCGAGGCAGGGCAGGTGGCGCGCGAGGGCGTCGCCGGGAACCCACTTCACCGACGGGACCAGGGCGCGCACGGCCTCGAAGCGAGTCCGCGCCTCGCCGAGGTGCGCCTCGTCCGCGAAGAAGAGCGCACCGCGCGGGCCGACGAGCGGCTCCTCCGCGAACCCGGCCGGCGGCGCGACGTAGAACGCGCGCGACGCGGTGGTGAGCGCGCGCACGGGGGCATTCCCGTAGGTCTCCATGTAGATCGCCGCCGATCGCCCGGTCGCGTGGACGGCGAGATGCTCCTCGCGCTCGAGGACGCAGACCCGCCCGTCGCGCGCGAGCTCGCACGCCACCGAGACCCCGGCTATCCCGCCGCCGACCACCAGGAAGTCGAAGCGCTCCGTCATTCGAGGGATTCTATGCGAGGTCTAGAACGCCTGCCCGATGGTCACGTACGCGTTCACCGGGTCGGCGCCGGGCTCGCGCCACTCGCCCTCGAGGAGCCGCCCGAACCCGTGGGCGACCCCGAGCCGCACGTCGGTCGTGAGCCAGTAGCCGAGCACCAGCTCGAGGCTCAGCTCGGCGCCGGCGCCGAAGCGCAGGCCGCGGAGCTCGAGCTCGTGCCCGGCGAAGGGCAGCTCGCCGGGGACGTCGAACGCGTCGCCCGCGTCCACGAAGACCTTGCCGTGCACGCGCCGCAGGAAGAGCGGCCAGGTCGAGCGCCCGCGGCCGGGCGCGGCCAGCGGGAAGCGCAGCTCGGCATTGCCGAGCAGGTAGCCGGTCCCGCGGAGCCAGCCGTAGGGGTAGCCGCGCAGCTGATCCAGGGAGCCCGATACGGCGCCCCCGCCGAGCAGGAGGGCGAGCGGATCCGCCTCGGAGGCCCCGCCCAGCCGGAAGGGCGCGCTCAGGCCGATGGAGCCGTCGGCCAGGCCGCCCGCCACGCGCAGCGCGAGCACCGTGTGCGAGGTCCCCGGGACGCGCAGGTACTGCGAGACCGCGGCCCGGGCCCGGGCCACCCCGAAGTCGCTGCCGATGCTCGGGTCGGCGGCGCGCAGGGTGAGGGAGATGGTCCGCCCCTCCTCCGGCGAGATGGAGCGCGCGAAGCGGCGCGCGTCGCTGTACACGGCCCGGAAGGAGAGCTCGGAGAGGAAGCCGTCGGCGAAGTCCAGGAGCTCGGAGCTGGGCGCCTTCCGCGGCTCGCCGAGCACGTCGTAGATCGTCCCGCTCCAGCCGAGGCGCAGCGAGAGCGAGCCGCCCAGCCGCCTGAAGGTGAGGTCGAGCCCCGCGTCGAGCGGCGTCCAGACGGTCTCGAGCCCGCGCGTGCCGCCGGGGACCGAGTCCAGGAAGCGCGAGGAGGAGAGGTCGACCTGCGGCCAGGACCAGCCGCCGAGGTAGGACGCGGCGTAGCCGAGCTCTTCCCCGTCGAGGCTCCACCAGGCCTGCAGCGCGTAGGCGTGGTGGCCGATCACGTCGCCGCCCCCGGTCATCGCGCCGAGCACTGTCCCGGCCCCGTCGCCGCCCACGAGCGGCAGCCACCAGGTGGGCGCGAGCGTGTCGACGGCGCGGTACCGCCGCGACGGGAGCGGCGGCTCGTCGGGGCGACCCGCGGGCGGCGGCGCGGGGGGGCCGGGCGGCGCCTCCAGCCAGGTGGACGGATCGAAGGGCAGGGTGGCGAGGTCGTAGCCGTCGCGGGAGTAGCTCACGAACGCGAGGGTGCGGCCGTCGGGCGAGACGGCCGGCTGGAACGCGCCGGACTCCACGTTGGTCACCTGCCGCACGGCGCCGGTCGCGACCTCGAGCGCGTACAGGTCGAAGATGCCGGTGCGGTCCGAGGCGAAGAGCAGGAAGCGGCCGTCGGGCGACCAGGCCGGCCCGGTGTCGAGCGCGTCGTCGTCGGTCAGCCGCCGGACCGCGCCGTCCTCCCAGACGGCCAGGTCGCGCCGCCCGTCCTGGTGGAGCTCGAAGGCGACGCGGCGGCCGTCGGGGGACACCGCCGGCGCGTAGACCTGAGCGTCGCGGCGGGCGTAGAGGATCTCCTCCTCGCCGCCGGAGAGCGGCCGGCGCACCAGCGCCATGGTGCCGCCCCCGGTGCGCCGGACGTACACCAGCGTCTCGCCGTCCGGCCCGAGGGCCGGGTCGGTCGCGCGCGCGCCGTCGGTGAGCCGCGCCGCCGCGCCGGTCTCGAGGTCCACCCGCCAGAGGTCGTCGTAGACCCGGTGGCGCTGCCACACCTCGCCGATGGCCACCACCGCCTCCCTCGGCGAGCGGAGCGCCAGCGCGCCGTTCGAGTCGACGGTGGTCACGAGCCCGAGGTCGCGCCCGCCGGGCGTCACGCGGCGAAGGCCGGGGCGCCGGTCGAGCGTGCGCGCCTGGTACGCGATGAACGCCCCGTCGGGCGACCAGCGCGGCGTCTCGACCCGGCCGCCGTGGTGGGTGAGGCGGGTGGGGCGGCTCACCGGCCGCTCCCGCACCGCCGCGAGCTGCGCCGCGAAGCGGGCCTGCTCGGAGGCGGCGTAGGCCGCCCAGAGCTCCGGGAACGTCTCGCCCTTGAACCAGCGCGCGGCGGCCCAGCTCGGCGCGTAGGGCCAGATCTGCGAGCCCTGGTCGCCGAGGAACCCGGCCACCGCAGCCGCGCCGTGCCGAGCCTGGACGAAGGCCATGAAGCGCCCGCCCAGCAGGTACGGCACGGTGCCGAGCGGCCACTCGAGGAACAGGTTCGAGGCCTCGTCGAGCCGCGGGAAGGGGCGCTCCACCGTGAGCGCCCGCGCGTACATCTCGTGGATGGCGCTGGCGTTCCGGCCGGCGCCCGGCGCCTCCCCGTCGGCCTCGTGCAGCACCGCCACGCCCTCGGTCATCCAGCCGGGCACGAGGCCGTTCGGGACGAAGATCTTGCCGAAGACGCGGTTCGCGAGGCCCGGCAGGCCGCCCACGTGATCGAGGTGGAGGATGTGGACGTACTCGTGGAAGAAGAGGCTCGCGACCCAGTCGCGGTAGTCGCTCAGCTCGGAGAGGCCGGGCGGCGCGACCGCGAAGATCCGGATGGTGTCGTAGGGCACCGGCGTCGCCGACCCGTTGGCGTCGTCGGTGTCGTCGGAGAGGACCACCTCGGTGCGCTGGCGCGGCGCGAAGCCGAGCACCGGCGACAGCGTCGCGTGCGCCCGCTCGGCCACCCGCGCCACCTCCTGCGCCAGCGCCTCCTCGCCCTGGTGGTGGTGGACGCGGAAGTGCTCGGTCTCGAGGGTGCGCCAGCGGAAGCCCGGGTCGTAGAGCTGGGCGCCCGCCGGCGCCGCGACGAGGAGGGCGGCCAGGGCGGCGCCGGCGAGGAGAGCGGCTCGGCGCACCATCACCTCGCCCGGCGGGTCCCAGCGCCGCGGCGGCGGGGCGTGGCGGAGGCGCGCCGCCGCGCCGGGCGCCTTGCCGGAGCGATCCGCTCCTCCACGAAGGACAGCACCCGCTCGGCGATGCGCCCCGCGTGCTCGAGCGGCGCGACGTGGGTCCCCCCGGGCAGGACCAGCAGGTCGCTGCCGGGGATGGCCTGCTGCATCGCGACGGAGAGTCGCAGCGGGGTGAACGAGTCGCGCTCGCCGGCCACCACCAGCGTCGGCACGTCCACCGCGGGGAGGTGGTCGGTCGCGTCGTGCTCGGCCGCCGACGCGAGCAGGCGGACGAAGAGGGCCGGGTCGATCCGCGAGAGGTCGTCGAGGTACCGGACCAGGTCCTCGCGCTCGACGCGGCTGCGGTCGACCTCGAACGCGAGCGCGTACTCGACCGCCAGGTCGGTGGGGATGAGCGCGCGGAAGATGGACCGGGCCGCGTCGGGGAACCGCTCCACGGCTGCGCGGGCGAAGGGGAAGGCCACCCGCAGGGCGCCGGAGTCGTGGAAGGCGTCGATGGCGTGTCCCGGCGCGCCGCAGATGAGGATCAGCCCGCGCACGCGCGCGGGCGCCCGCCGGTGCGCCTCGAGCGCGACCTGCACGCCCATCGAGTGGCCGACCAGCACGGCCGACTCCTCGCCGGCCGCGTCGAGCACCGCCAGGAGGTCCGCGACGCAGTCGTCGAGGCTCACCCGGGCAGGGTCGGCCGGCGCGTCGCTCCGGCCGTGGCCGCGGTAGTTCCAGTGGACGACGCGGTGGCGCGCCTCGAGGGCCGGCCGCACGGCGCGCCAGACGTACCCGGCGCAGCCGACCCCGTCGCAGAGCACGAGCGCGGGAGCGCCCGTCCCGGCGCTCGTCCACCAGATCCGCGTCCCGTCCGGCGCCTTCGCGTGCCGATCGCCCTGCCGCTCCATCGCTCCATCCCCGAGGTGACGCGACGCCCGACTCGGGCGGCGCGCGGCCCTCAAGCGGAAGGCCGCCCCGTGCGCTATCACGGGAGCACTGGCGTAGACTGCGCCGGACGGAGGTTCAAGCGGAATGTCGCTCGACCACTCTCATGGAGCACATCGCGGGGCGGGCCACGGCCACGCGCACCTCCACGAGGGCGAGCCCGACGCCGCGCAGCTCGCGCACGAGCAGACGCACCTTGCGGGCGCCCACGCGGCCGGCGGCAGCGTGCGACGGCTCGCGGTCTCGCTCGTCCTCACCGCCGGGATCATGGTCGCGGAGGCGGCGGGAGGGTTCCTGTCCGGGTCCCTCTCCCTGGTCTCCGACGCGGCGCACATGCTCACCGACGCGGGCGCCCTCGGGATCGCGCTCTTCGCGGCCTGGCTCTCCCTGCGGCCCGCCGACGACAAGCGGACCTTCGGCTACCAGCGGGTGGAGGTGCTGGCGGCGCAGATCAACGTGGGGGCGCTGCTGGTCCTCTCGGCCTGGATCGCCTGGGAGGCCGTCGGCCGGCTGCGGGAGCCGGGGCCGCCCATCCGGCTCGGGCTGATGGCCTTCGTGGCCGCCCTCGGCCTGCTCGTGAACCTCGCCATCCTCTGGTTCCTCCGGAAGGAGCACAGCCTGAACGCGCGCTCGGCCTTCCTGCACGTGCTCTCCGACGCGGTCTCGTCGGTGGCCGTGCTCGCCGGCGCCGGCGCGATGGCGGTGCGCCCGGGGCTGCGGTGGATAGACCCGGTCCTGTCGCTCGCTCATCGCGGGGCTCATCCTCTGGGGCGCGCTCCGCCTGGTGCTCGAGATCACCGACATCCTCATGGAGGCGGTGCCCGGCCACCTCGACGTCGCCGAGGTGACGCAGCAGATGGCGTGCTGCCACGGGGTGATCGCGGTCCACGACCTGCACATCTGGACCATCTCGAGCGGCATGTGCGCGCTCTCGGCCCACCTGGTGGTGCACGCGGACGCGATGGGGCGAAACGACGAGATCCTCACCGCGGTGAAGGCCGACCTGCGCCGCAACTTCGGCATCGACCACACCACGCTGCAGATCGAGTCGGCCTCCTACGCGCACGTGGACGACGTGCACCGGCACTGAGGCGGGCCCCGGGTCGGCCGCCGAGGGCGTCCGCCGCCCACGGCGACCTCTTCCGCCCCGGCCAGGCGCGCGGCCGGGCCGACCGACCGGCGTGCTATACCGGGCCCGTGCTCACGCGCATCCTCGCGTTCCGACCGGCCAGCGTGATCGGGCGGCTCGGGCCGCGGAGCGCCGCCTGTCCGCTCTCGCTGCGGGACCTGCTCGGGCCCGCGGCGGAGCAGGGGATCGTGCTCCCGCTCGTCCAGGCGCCGCGGCCCGCCGTCGCGCGGGCGCGCGCTGGTCGCCGCGAAGGTGCTGCGGAGCGCGGTCGGCCTCGGGCTCCCGGCCGGCGAGCCGCCGGAGGAGTGGTTCGAGGCGGTGACGCGCGCCGCCGACGAGCTCGCCGCGGGGCTGCCCATCTTCCTGTCCGGCGAGGTGGTGCTGGAGGGCGAGGCCATCACGCAGGTGGACCAGGCCTGCCAGGAGGCGGCGCGGCTCACCGGCGCCGGGCTCACGCACCTCGCGGTGGACGCGATCGCGGTGGCGCCGCAGGAGCGCGCCCGGCTCCTGGCGGAGGTGGCGCCGCGGCGCGGACGAGCGGGGCATCTCGGTCGAGTGCGTGGTGCCGCTCGAGGAGGGGGCCGCCTCGGCGCCGGGAGGCCGCGGCGCTGCTCGAGGAGCTGGCCGCGCTCGGCCTGTCGCCGGACCTCGCGAGCGTCCGCTGCCGGGCACCCGCCGGCGTCGACGAGGCGCGCGCGGCAGGTCTCGGCCCTGGCGCGGCTCGGCGCGGCGCTGGCCGGCGTACCGGTGCTGCGGCGCGGGCCGACCTCGCCCGAGCTGCTCGGGCTCCTGCCCGGCTCGGCGGTGCGCGCCTGCGACGACGGCGGCGCGGCGGCCCGGGGGCTCGCGGCCGCGGCGGCGCGGGGGACGGTGGTCCGCGCGCGCCGGACCGGCCCCTCGGCCGCAGCCGGCCGCCGCCGAGGCCGCGGACCGGCTGGAGGCGGGCGCCTGGGTCGAGGCGATGGACTTCATCGAGGCGCTCGGCTCGGCCGGCAGCGCGCCGGCGCTCGCGCGGGCGCTCGCGGCGCGCCTCGAGGACGGGCCGGCATGACGCGCATCATCGCGGGGGAGGCGCGCGGCCGCCGGCTGGCGGTGCCGGCGGGGATGGGCACCCGGCCCACCAGCGACAAGGTCCGGGGGGCGGTGTTCAACGTGCTCGGCCAGTTCTTCGGGGGCGGCGAGGTGCTCGACGTCTACGCGGGCACCGGCGCGCTCGCGCTCGAGGCGCTCTCCCGCGGCTGCGCGCGGGCGGTCTGCGTCGAGGCCGACCGCGACGTGGCGGAGCTCCTGCGGCGGAACGCGGCGGCCTGCGGGTACGAGGGGCGGGTGGAGATCCTCCGCGGCCGCGTCCCCGAGGTGCTGGGGCGCCTCGCCCCGGGGCGCTTCGAGCTCGCCTTCGTCGATCCGCCCTACGCAGGACGGCCCGGAGGCCGCGCTGGCCGCGCTGGGCGCGCTCCTCGCGCCGGCCGGCCGGGCCGTGGCCGAGCACGACGTCCGCCGCCCGCCGCCGGAGCGGGTCGGGCCGCTCGCGCTGGTCGACCGGCGCGCGTACGGCGGCACGGGGATCTCGATCTACCGCCGGGACTGAGCCATACTCCGCGGCCACCATGGCCCGGCGCGCGATCTATCCCGGCTCCTTCGATCCCCTCACCAACGGTCACATGGCCATCATCCAGCGTGGCCTGAAGCTGTTCGACCGGCTGGTGGTCGCGGTCGCGAACAACCCGCAGAAGTCGCCCATGTTCTCGGTGGACGAGCGCAGGGAGCTCATCCGCGAGGCGATCGGCGACGATCCCAGGGTGGAGGTGGACTCCTTCGACGGGCTCCTGACCGACTACGCCCGCGCGAAGGGGATCTCCACCGTGCTGCGCGGCCTGCGCGCCGTCTCCGACTTCGAGTACGAGTTCCAGCTCGCCAACATGAACAAGAAGCTCCTCCCGGACTTCGAGTCGGTCTTCGTGATGACCGGGGAGGACTACTTCTTCGTGTCGGCGCGGCTGGTGCGCGAGGTGGCGACCTTCGGCGGGAACCTCGACGGCCTCGTGCCGCCGAACGTCCTCACCGCGCTGCACCGGAAGCTCGGCCGCCCGCCCCCATAGCCGGCTGGCCGGTGAGGGACGGCCGGGCACATTTCGCTTCCGCGAAATGTGCCTCGGCCGGGTGATCGGATGCCGGCCAGGGGTCCCACCCGGGCCCGCCGTGTGCTAGTTTCCGCGACCCATATGCCGCGCCGCACGGACATCAAGAAGATCATGATCGTGGGCTCCGGGCCCATCGTCATCGGGCAGGCCTGCGAGTTCGATTACTCGGGCACGCAGGCGTGCAAGGCCTTGAAGGAGGAGGGGTACGAGATCGTGCTCCTCAACTCCAACCCGGCCACCATCATGACCGATCCGGGGTTCGCCGACCGGACCTACGTCGAGCCCATCACGCCGGAGATGGCGGAGCTCATCATCGCCCGCGAGAAGCCGGACGTCCTCCTGCCCACGCTGGGCGGACAGACGGCGCTCAACCTCGCGGTGGCGCTGGCCCGGAACGGCGCGCTCGAGCGCCACGGCGTCCAGCTCATCGGGGCGCAGCTCGAGGCCATCGAGAAGGCCGAGGACCGGCTCCTCTTCAAGGAGGCCATGGAGCGGATCGGGGTGGAGCTGCCCAAGAGCGGCTACGCCAGGAGCTGGGAGGAGGCCCGCGCCATCGCCCGGGACATCGGCTTCCCCATCATCATCCGCCCGAGCTTCACGATGGGCGGCGAGGGCGGCGGCGTCGCCTACAACCTGGAGGAGTTCGAGCCGCTGGCGCGGCGGGCCCTCATGCTCTCGCCCACCCACACCATCCTCTGCGAGGAGTCGATCATCGGGTGGAAGGAGTACGAGCTCGAGGTGATGCGCGACCGGAAGGACAACGTCGTCATCATCTGCTCCATCGAGAACCTCGACCCGATGGGCGTCCACACCGGCGACTCCATCACGGTCGCCCCCGCGCAGACGCTCACCGACAAGGAGTACCAGCGGATGCGCGAGGCCGGCCTGCGCATCATCCGCGAGATCGGCGTCGAGACCGGCGGGTCGAACATCCAGTTCGGCGTGCATCCCGTCGACCGGGCGCATGGTGGTGATCGAGATGAACCCGCGCGTGTCGCGCTCGTCCGCGCTCGCGTCCAAGGCCACCGGCTTCCCCATCGCCAAGATCGCCGCCAAGCTCGCGGTCGGCTACACGCTCGACGAGATCAAGAACGACATCACCCGCTACACGCCGGCCTCCTTCGAGCCGACCATCGACTACGTGGTCACCAAGATGCCGCGCTTCGCCTTCGAGAAGTTCAAGGGGGCGGACGACACCCTCACCACGCAGATGAAGTCGGTGGGCGAGGTGATGGCCATCGGCCGCACCTTCCAGGAGAGCTTCCAGAAGGCGCTCCGCGGCCTGGAGATCGACCGGTGCGGCCTCGAGTCGCCGCTCGGCAAGCGCCCCGGCGACGCCTGGTCGAAGGAGGAGCTCGACCGGATCCGGGACGCCGTCCGCGTGCCGCGCGCGCACCGGATCTTCTGGGTGGGCGAGGCGCTCCGGGCCGGCCTGACGGTCGAGGAGCTGTACGCCATCACCGGCATCGACCCCTGGTTCCTCCGCGAGATCGAGGAGATCGTGGCCACCGAGGGCACGCTGGCGGGGGGCGTCCCGCAGGACCCCGCCGCGCTCCGCGAGGCGAAGCGCCAGGGCTTCTCGGACAAGCGGATCGCCCAGCTGGCCGGCACCACCGAGAAGGCCGTCCGCGAGGCCCGGCACGCGGCGGGGATCCGGCCGGTCTTCAAGCGGGTGGACACCTGCGCGGCCGAGTTCGAGGCCTACACGCCCTACCTCTACTCGACCTACGAGGAGGAGTGCGAGGCGGCCCCCACCGACCGGCCCAAGGTGATGATCCTGGGCGGCGGCCCGAACCGGATCGGCCAGGGCATCGAGTTCGACTACTGCTGCGTGCACGCGTCCTTCGCGCTCACCGAGGCCGGGTTCGAGACCATCATGGTCAACTGCAACCCGGAGACGGTCTCGACCGACTACGACACCTCCGACCGGCTCTACTTCGAGCCGCTCACCCTCGAGGACGTGCTCGAGATCGTGCACGTCGAGAAGCCGAAGGGGCTCATCGTCCAGTACGGCGGCCAGACGCCGCTCAAGCTGGCCGTGCCGCTCCACGAGCTCGGCGTGCCGATGTTCGGCACCTCGCCCGACGCGATCGACCGCGCCGAGGATCGCGAGCGCTTCGCCGAGCTCATCGACAAGCTCGGCCTCAAGCAGCCCATGAACGGCGTGGCGCGCAGCGCGGAGGAGGCCTTCGCGGTGGCCCGCCGGATCGGCTACCCGGTCATGGTCCGCCCGTCCTACGTGCTCGGCGGCCGCGCCATGGAGGTCGTCTACGACGACGGCGACCTCGAGACCTACCTGCGCGAGGCGGTGCAGGCCTCGAACGAGCGCCCGGTGCTGATCGACCGGTTCCTCAAGGACGCCGCCGAGGTGGACGTCGACGTGGTCTCGGACGGCCGGGACGTGGTGGTCGGCGGCGTGATGGAGCACATCGAGGAGGCCGGGATCCACTCCGGCGACTCCGCCTGCGCGCTGCCGCCCTACAGCCTCGCCCCCGGGGTGGTGGCGGAGATCGAGCGGCAGTCGATCGCGCTCGCGAAGGAGCTCGGGGTGATCGGGCTCATGAACGTCCAGTTCGCCATCCAGGGGCCGGACGTCTACGTCCTCGAGGTGAACCCGCGGGCCAGCCGCACCGTCCCCTTCGTCGGCAAGGCCACCGGCCTCCCGCTCGCCAAGGCCGGCGCGCTCTGCATGGTCGGCAAGACGCTGGCCGAGGCCGGCGCGGCGACGACCCCGCGGCCGCGGCACACCTCGGTGAAGGAGGCGGTCTTCCCGTTCGCGAAGTTCCGCGGCGTCGACACCGTGCTCGGCCCGGAGATGAAGTCCACCGGCGAGGTCATGGGCATCTCCGACGACTTCTACGCGGCCTTCTTCAAGGCCCAGGCGGCGGCGGGCAACACGCTGCCCTCGAGCGGGGAGGGCAAGCGGGCCTTCGTCTCGGTCCGCGACGCCGACAAGGAGGGCGTGGTGGACATCGCCCGGCGGCTGGTCGCGCTCGGCTTCGAGATCCTCTCCACCGCGGGAACGAGCGCCTTCCTGGAGGCCCGCGACATCCCGACCACGCGGGTGCAGAAGGTGGCCGAGGGTCGGCCGTCGATCGTGGACCGGATCATCGACGGAGACGTCCACCTGGTGGTGAACACCACCGCCGGCAAGCGGGAGATCGCCGACAGCTACTCGATCCGGCGCGAGACGCTGATGAAGGGGCTGCCCTACGTGACCACGCTCACCGGCGCGCGCGCCGCGCTGGGGGCGATGGAGGCGGCGCACGGGGGGAAGCCGAGCGTCCGGACGATCCAGGAGTACCACGCACGGTGAGGCCGCCGGTCCCGCGCGGGACGGCTGCGTCGTTGACAGCGCCGCTCCGGCGGCCTACTCAAGGAGAGGAAGCGGCCGCCGGGCTTTCCCGGTCGGCCGCCCTCGTTTTTTCGGAAGGGTGAGAGATGTCCCAGCGCGTCCCCATGACCAAGGGCGGCCTCCAGCGGCTGAAGGAGGAGCTGAAGCGCCTCAAGAACGTGGAGCGTCCCAAGATCGTGAAGGAGATCGCCGAGGCGCGTGCCCACGGCGACCTCTCCGAGAACGCCGAGTACCACGCGGCCAAGGACAAGCAGGGGCACGTGGAGGGGCGCATCGCGCAGGTGGAGCACTGGATCGCGAGCGCCGAGGTGATCGACGTGATGAAGCACGCGGGCGACCGCGTGGTGTTCGGCGCGACCGTCTCCCTCGAGGACACCGACTCAAACGACAAGGTGACCTACCGGATCGTCGGGGAGATCGAGGCCGACCTGAAGCAGGGCAAGATCTCGGTGACGAGCCCCATCGCCCGGGCGCTGATCGGCCGGAGCGAGGGGGACACCGTGGTGGTGCGGAGCCCCGGCGGCGAGCGAGAGTACGAGATCCTGTCGGTCGCGTTCGTCGAGGAGGAGCTGCCGGCCGAGTCCGAGTGAGGGCCGCGCCCGGTCGCCCGCGAGGGATCGGGTGCGCTCCGACGTCGGATCCGGCTGGTAGCCTGCCGCCGTGCAGCGCGGGGAGGGCGGCTCGAGGGGATCGCCGCCGGGGGCGGAGGCTCCCGGCGCGGCGGCCGCCCGCGCGCTCGAGGCGCTGGTCCCGGCGCTCCGCTTCGCGGTGAAGGACGGCTTCGCCGGGGCAGGCCGCCTGGCCGGCTTCGGCGGGACGGTGCACGGGGCCGTCGCGCGAGCGCGGGAGCTCGGCGCGGGGGAGACGCCGGCGCTGCGCCGGCTCGAGGTCGAGGCCGACGGGTTCGACGCGCTGCCGGTGCCTGCGCGGAAGCGGGCCCTGGCACGCATCGCCGCGGACCTGGCCGCGCTCATCCCGGTCCCCGAGGAGCTGCGGGCCGTGGCGCGGGCGGCGCGGGTGGAGGCCGAGGCGAGGCCGGTGCGCGCGGCCCCTGCAGCGCCGGCTCCGGCCGCGGGCGCTCGTCCCGAGCGTGGCGCCGCGGCTGCCGTGCCCGTCGTTCCGACGCGCGGCGCCACCCCCGGGGCGGCGCGAAGCCGGGGGTCCCCGCCTCCTGTCGAGCCCCCTCCAGCCGCCCCGCCCACGAGCCCGATCGCGGCCCTGGCCTCGGCCCCGCCGGCGCAGCCCGCCCCTGCCGAGCCGCCCTGGCACCCGCTCCCGGACGCGCGCACGCCCGAGGAGCGCGCCGCCCGGCGCCGCCGCCTCGCCATCCGCCTCGAGGACCTGCCCAGGGCCCACCCCGCGCCCCGCGGGCAGCTCGAGGAGCGCGGACGCGCCACGGTGGACGCCGCGCTCGAGCTCTGGCCGCGGGCGTACCAGGACCGGACCCGCGTGCTCCGGATCTCCGAGCTGCGCGTCGGCGACGAGGCGAGCGTGCTCGGGATCGTCTCGCACGTCCGCGCGCAGCGGATGAGGAACGGCCGGCCGCTCCTCAAGGTCGGCGTGCAGGAGGGCGGTGCCGGCCTCGAGCTGGTCTTCTTCAACCCGCCGCCCTGGCGGCTCAAGCAGTTCACCGCGGGTGAGTCGCTGCTCTGCTCGGGCAAGGTGACCGAGGGCTTCGGCGGGCGCAGGCAGATGAGCCAGCCCGAGGTCGAGAAGGTCCAGGCCGGCGACTCCGCCAACTTCGGCCGGATCGTCCCCATCTATCCGGGACCGGCCGACCACCAGCACCCGGCGCTCCGCAAGCTCATGAAGCGGCTGGTGGACGAGGTCCTGCCCGCCGCGGTGGACGACCTCCCGGCCGAGGTGCGCGCCCGCCGCGGCCTGCTCGGGCGTGCCCAGGCCCTGCGAGAGGCGCACTTCCCGCCGGCCGGGACCGACGTCCTCCTCGCCGCAGAGCGGGCCACGCCGGCCTTCCGGCGGCTGGTCTTCGAGGAGCTCTTCTTCCTCCAGCTCGCGCTGGCCGAGCGTCGCCGCGGGGTCCGGTCCGAGGCCGGCATCGCCTTCGACGCCTCCCCCGCGGCCCGCGCGGCGGCGGTGGCGCCGCTGCCCTTCACGCTCACCGCCGCGCAGGAGCGCGCGCTCGACGAGATCGCCCGCGACATGGCGCACTCCGAGCCGATGAACCGGCTCCTGCAGGGCGACGTGGGGAGCGGCAAGACCGCGGTCGCCTTCGCCGCCATGATGCTCGCGGTCCGATCCGGCTGGCAGGCGGCGCTGATGGTCCCCACCGAGATCCTGGCCGCGCAGCACGCCCGCACGCTCTCCCGCTGGCTCGAGGGAGCGGGCGTCGAGGTCGCGGTGGTGGGCGCGAGCGCGCGCGGGAAGGCGCAGCGCGAGGCGCGCGCCGCGGTCTCCGAGGGGCGGGCCCGGATCGCGGTGGGCACGCACGCGCTGCTCGAGGAGGGGGTGGGGTTCGAGCGGCTCGGGCTGGTGGTGGTGGACGAGCAGCACCGCTTCGGCGTGCTCCAGCGGGCGAGGCTCATCTCCAAGGGGCGGCGGCCGGACGTGCTGGTGATGACCGCGACGCCCATCCCCCGCACGCTGGCGCTCGCCTTCTACGGCGATCTCGACCAGTCCAAGATCACCGAGCTGCCGCCGGGGCGCACGCCGGTGGCGACCAGGCTCTTCGGCGACTCGCAGCGCAAGGCCGCCTACGAGCAGGCGCGCCGCGAGCTCGAGGCCGGCCGCCAGGCGTACGTGGTCTACCCGCTGGTGGAGGAGTCGGAGAAGACCGATCTGGCTGACGCGACCACCGGGGCCGCCGAGCTGGCCAGGGTCTTCGCGGGCCACGCGGTCGGCCTGCTCCACGGCCGCATGAAGGCCGAGGAGAAGCAGGCGGTCATGGAGCGGTTCCGGGCGGGGGAGGTCCGGGTCCTGGTCGCGACCACCGTGATCGAGGTCGGCGTCGACGTGCCGAACGCGAGCGTCATGATCGTCGAGCACGCCGAGCGTTTCGGGCTCTCCCAGCTGCACCAGCTACGGGGGCGGGTGGGGCGGGGCGCGGCCCGGAGCCACTGCCTCCTGATCGCGCACTTCCGCCGCGCCGGGGACGAGGCGCGCGAGCGGCTTCGCGCCATGGAGGGCACGCAGGACGGCTTCGAGATCGCGCGGGTGGACCTCAAGATCCGTGGCCCGGGTGAGCTGCTGGGGACGCGGCAGTCCGGCCAGAAGCTCCTCGACGTGGCCGATCTCTACCGCGACGAGGCCATCCTCGAGGAGGCGCGCGCCGAGGCCTTCGCGCTGGTCGAGGCCGACCCGGAGCTGGCGCGCCCCGAGCACGCCGCCGCCCGCGAGGCGCTCGCCGGGCGCTGGGCCGAGCGGCTCTCGCTGGCGCAGGTGGGGTAGAGCCGGAATTCCAAACCCGGCCGAGGCACTTTTCGCGAAGCGAAATGTGCCCGGCCGCACCTTACCGGCTACTTCAGCGGGCGCTTCGCCGAGCGCGAAGAATGGCCCGGCCCCTCCCCCCGCACCTCGAGGAGGTACATGGCTGGACCCCGCCGGGCTCGCCAGGAGGGAGCGTGGCCTCAAGCCCGCTCCCGCCGGTGCGCGAGGTGGCTAGGATCGAGGGGTGAGCGAGGCCCTGGCCCGGCGGCTCGCGGAGATGGGGATCCTGGATCCGCGTGTCCTGGACGCGTTCGCGCGCGTCCCGCGGGCGGCCTTCGTGCCCGCGCGGCTCCGCGCCGAGGCCGAGCTCGATCGGCCGCTCCCCATCGGCTTCGGCCAGACCATCTCGCAGCCATTCGTGGTGGCCTTCATGACCGAGCGGCTCGAGCTCCGCGGCGTCGAGCGGGTCCTCGAGATCGGAACCGGGTCCGGCTACCAGACCGCGATCCTCGCGGCGCTCGCGCGCGAGGTCCACTCAATCGAGATCGTGCCCGAGCTGGCGGAGGGGGCGCGGGCGGTCCTGCTCGACGAGCTGGGGCTCGGGAACGTGCGGCTGCGGACCGGCGACGGCGCGCTCGGCTGGCCCGAGGCGGCCCCCTTCGACCGGATCCTGGTGACCGCGGCGGCGCCGGAGGTGCCGCCGGCCTGGATCGCGCAGCTCGCGCCGGGCGGCCGCATGATCCTGCCGCTCGGCGAGGCCGATGGCGACCAGGTGCTGCGGGTCGTCGACAAGGGGGACGACGGCGCGAGCGTGGAGGCCGACCTCCTGCGGGTGCGGTTCGTCCCGCTGGTCCGCGGCGCGCCCGGCGGCGCCTGAGCCGGCCGGGTGGGCTAGACTGGCCCGGCGATGATCGTCTGTCCCCTCTGCGAGCACTCCCAGCCCGGCGGCGACGCCTGCGAAGTCTGCGGGCGCCGGCTCGAGGGCCCCGCCGCGGAGGCCGCGCCGGCCCCGGCGCTCGAGGGGCTCGAGCCCACCCTCCACACCGCCGCCGGCGCGGTGGCCGCTCCGCCGCTCGAGGGGCTCGAGCCGACCGGCCTCGAGCCGGGCGCCGTCGCCGCGGCGGAGCCCTTCCTCGACCTCGAGCCCACCGGCGCGGCGCCGGTGGCGGTGGTGGAGGTCGCTCCCGCGCCGGACCTCGAGCCGACCGCGCTGCCGTCCACCGGCGATGGGCCGACGCCAGCGCCGGCCTCCCTGGTCTGCCGGTACTGCCGGACCCCGGCGAGCCCGGGGGAGCGGCGCTGCGAGCGGTGTGGGATGCGCCTGCCGGTCCTCTCGGCGACGGCCGAGGAGGACGGCGCGGCCTCGGAGACGGTGCGGTGCTCCTGCGGCGCGCCGGTGACGGGGGTCGTCTGCCCCGCCTGCGGGGGCAGGCTGGCGGGATCCCACGACGGGTGACGCGGCCCTTGCCAACCGCCGCCCCGCCCGGCAAATTGGCGGGTCCGTTCATGAAAACTTTCAACGACCCCGAGGCGTTCGCGCGCGTCAAGCGGCTGCCGCCCTACGTCTTCACCATCACCGACAAGTTCCGCGACGACGCGATCGCCCGCGGCGTCGACGTGGTGGACTTCTCGATGGGCAACCCGGACGGCGCCACCCCCGACCGGATCGTGGAGCGGCTCACGGTCGCGGTCCGCGAGCCGCGGCTGCACCGCTACCTGAACCCGCGCGGCCTTCCCGAGCTCCGGGCCGCCGTCTCGCGGTGGTTCAAGCGGCGCCACGGCGTCGAGGTGGACCCGGAGCGCGAGTGCCTCGTGACGATCGGGTCCAAGGAGGGCATCGGCCACGCCCTCATCGCCATGCTCTCGGCGGGCGACACGGTGCTGGCGCCCGCGCCGACCTACCCCATCCACGCGTACGGCGCCGTGCTGGCCGGTGCGGAGTCGATCCCGGTCGCGGTCGGCCCGGGGGTGGACTTCTTCGACTCGCTGGTCGCGGCCTCCGAGACGGCGGAGCGCCGGCCCAAGGGGCTGGTGGTGAACTTCCCGGCCAACCCCACCGCCGCGGTGGGATCGCGGGAGCTGTTCGAGAAGATCGTCCGCTTCGCCGAGGCGCGGGACCTGTTCGTCATCTCGGACACCGCCTACTGCGACCTCGTCTTCGACGGCCCGGGCGCCCCCTCGATGCTCGCCATCCCCGGCGCGCGCGAGCGCACGCTCGAGTTCATGTCGCTCTCGAAGAGCTACAACATGCCCGGCTGGCGCGTCGGCTTCTGCGCCGGCAACCCGGCGCTGGTGGCGGCCGCGGCCCGGGTGAAGAGCTACCTCGACTACGGGCTCTTCGGCGCGGTGCAGATGGCCGCCGTCACCGCCCTCGACGAGTGCGACGACGAGGTGGTGAAGATCCGCGAGAAGTACCACCGGCGCAGGGACGCGCTGGTGAAGCACTTCGGCGCGGCCGGGTGGCAGATCCCGTCGCCCTCCGCCTCGATGTTCGCCTGGGCGCCCATCCCCGAGCCGTTCCGGCACCTCGGGTCGATCGAGTTCTGCAAGCGGCTGGTGGACGAGGCGGGCGTCGCGGTGGCGCCGGGCGTCGGCTTCGGACCGGCCGGCGAGGGCGCCGTCCGGATCGCGCTCATCGTGGACGAGGCCCGGGTGCAGCTCGCCGCCGAGCGGATCGAGGCGTTCATCCGCAAGGGTCCGGGCGGGAAATAGCATGGCCGACCTCACCTTCTCATCGTGGTTCCGGTGCGCGGAGGGCTGCGACTTCCGCGCCGAGCTGACCGAGGTCGTCTACGAGTGCCCGCGCTGCGGCGGGCTGCTCGAGGTGGAGCACGACCGCGCCGCGCTGGCGCGCCGCTCCGCCGCCGACTGGCGGGCGCTCTTCGACGGCCGCTTCAAGCTCGGCCCCTGGCCGTACGGCTCGGGGGTGTGGGGCAAGAAGGAGTGGATCTACCCGCAGCTCGCCGACGAGAACGTGGTCTCCATGTTCGAGGGCGGCAGCCCGCTCCTGCGGGTGCGATCGCTACGCGCGGGAGCTCGGCCTCGACGACGTCTGGCTGAAGGAGTGCGGGGTCACGCACACCGGGTCCTTCAAGGACCTGGGCATGACCGTGCTGGTCTCGGCCGTGAAGGAGATGCGGGCCCGGGGCGGCGCCGTCCGCGCGGTGGCCTGCGCCTCGACCGGCGACACCTCGGCGGCGCTCTCCGCCTACTGCGCCGCGGCGGGCATCCCGAGCGTGGTGCTCCTCCCGCGCGGGAAGATCTCCACCGCGCAGCTGGTGCAGCCCATCTCGAACGGCGCCCTGGTCCTCGAGCTCGACACCGACTTCGACGGCTGCATGGGCGTGGTGAAGGCGCTCAGCCGGACCAAGGACATCTACCTCGCGAACTCGATGAACTCGCTCCGCATCGAGGGGCAGAAGACCGCCTCGATCGAGATCGCGCAGCAACTCGGCTGGACCTCGCCGGACTGGATCGTCATCCCGGGCGGGAACCTCGGCAACGCGAGCGCGGTGGGGAAGGGCTTCCTCCTGCTGAAGGAGCTCGGGCTGGTGGACCGGCTGCCGCGGCTGGTGGTCGCGCAGGCGGCGGAGGCGAACCCGCTCTGGCTGGCCACCACCGGCGCCGGCGTGAAGCCCACCGCCGGGGTGAAGGTCGAGCCGGTCCCGGCCAGGAAGACGCTCGCCTCGGCCATCCAGATCGGCGCTCCGGTCTCGGCGCGGCGCGCCCTGCGGGCGCTCGAGGCGCTCGACGGCGTGGTCGAGCAGGCGACGGAGCAGGAGCTGGCCGACGCGGCGGCGCGGGCCGACCGGGCCGGCATGTTCACCTGCCCGCACACGGGCGTCGCGCTGGCCGCGCTCGAGAAGCTCGCCGCGCGCGGCGAGATCAAGCGGGGCGAGCGGGTGGTGGTCGTCTCCACCGCGCACGGCCTGAAGTTCGCCGACTTCAAGGTCGGCTACCACGAGGGCACGCTGCCGGGCGTGCGGCCCGGGCTGCCGAACCCGGGCGTGAAGCTCCCTGCCACGCTGGGCGCCGTCCAGGACGCGATTGCCGCCCGCTTCGGGCGGGGGTAGAACCGCCAAGCCCATGAGCCCCACCCCGCAGGTCCCCGAGGGAATCCCGCCGCGCTGCGCGCCGAGCACGACGACCTGGCGCGGCGGCTCGAGGTCCGCCGCTCCATCGACGTCGCGCGGCGAGGGGCTTACCAGCTGTTCGCGGGGCTGATCGCGGTCGGCGCCGCCATCGCGCTGGCCTGGGACCGCTGGGGGACGCTCAAGCCGGGCATGGTCCGCAAGGCGGTGACGGGGCCGCCCTTCTTCCTCTACCTCGCGACCGCCGCGGCGGTGATCCTGCTGCTCCTCGCCATCCGCTCCCTCCGGCTCGTGCGCCGGCTGATGCGGGAGGAGGACGCGCTCTTCGCGCGGCTCTGCGCGCTCCGGGGCGCGCTGGGGCTCGAGCCGTGAGCGCCGCGCGGGGGAGGGCGCGGCCAGCGCCCCCGGCGCGGCGGCCCGGGCGGTTCCTGGTGCTCGAGGGGCTGGACGGGGCGGGCACCACCACGCAGGCGCGGCTGCTCGGGGAGCGGCTCCGCGCGGCCGGACGGAGCGCGCACGTGACGGCGGAGCCCTCCGGCGGCCCGGTCGGCGCGCTCATCCGGCAGGTGCTCACCCGGCGGATCGGCGGCGACGCGAGCGGGTTCGACCCCGCCGCGCTGGCGCTCCTCTTCGCGGCGGACCGGCGAGATCACCTCGCCGTCGAGATCGCCCCGAAGCTGGCGCGGGGCGTCGACGTGATCTCGGATCGGTACGCGCTCTCCTCGCTCGCCTACCAGGGCGCGGCGCTCGGCGACATGGCCTGGGTCCACGCCGTGAACCGGGAGGCGACCGCCCCGACCCTGACCGTCTTCCTGCGCGTGCGCCCGGCGGTGGCGCTGCGCCGGCGCCGCGCCGCCTCGCTGGACCGCGAGATCTACGAGGTGGACGCGTTCCAGCGGAGGGTCGCGCGGAGCTACCGGGCCGCGCTCTCGCGCCTGCGCGACGCCGGCGAGCGGGTGGTCGAGCTCGACGGCGAGCGTCCGGTGGCCGAGGTGGCCGAGGCGGTCTGGGCCGCGGTGGAGGCGGTCCGGTAGCGGACTGGCGTCCGGGCGCGGGCCGGGTTACGGGAGGTGAGATGACGGACACTCCCACCGCCGCGCTGATCGTGGTCGGCAACGAGGTGCTGTCCGCCAAGGTGTCCGACCAGAACGGGCCCTGGGCGGCGCAGCGGCTCCGGGCGCTCGGGGTCGACCTGCTCGCCATCCAGACCGTCCGCGACCGGATCGACGAGGTGAGCGCCGCGGTGGATCAGCTCCGGCGCCGGGCCGACTGGCTGTTCACCTCGGGTGGCGTTGGGCCCACCCACGACGACATCACGGTCCGCGCGGTGGCCGCCGCCCTCGGCCGGCCGGTGATCCGGTACGCGCCGCTCGCCGAGGCGATCCGGGCGCTGCACCGTCACCACCACGACGGCGCGGAGCCGCCGGACGCGGCGCTGCGGATGGCCGACGTGCCGGAGGGTACGCGGCTGCTCGGCGACGCGGGGTATCCGACCCTTGCGGTGGAGAACGTGGTCATGCTCCCGGGCGTGCCGGAGTTCTTCCGCTTCCAGCTCGAGCGGATCGCCCCGCTGCTCGAGGCGCCGCCCTTCCGCCTCGCCTGCGCCTACCTCTCGGCGGGGGAGGGCGAGGTCGCGCCCGCGCTGGACCGGGTGGTCGCGGCCCACCCGGCAGTCGAGATCGGCAGCTACCCTCGGTTCGACGAGGCCGCCGATCACCGCGTGAAGGTCACGCTCGAGTCGAAGGACGCGACGCGCGTCGAGGCGGCGCTGAGGTCGCTGCTGGCCGCGCTCCCGCCCGGCGTGGTGATCCGGACGGAGGGGCCGTAGCCAGCCGGAATCCAACACCCGGCCGAGGCACTTTTCGCGAAGCGAAATGTGCCCGGCCGCTCCCTACTGGCCGGAACCCAACCTCCGGCCGAGGCACAGTTCGCGAAGCGAAGTGTGCCCGGCCGCTCCTTGCCGGCCATGCATTACAGCTCGAACCCGTCGATCTTTCCGGCCTTCTTCAGGATCTCGAGCGCCCCCTGGGTGGCCTTCTCCTTGTCGTTGCCCTGCAGCTTCACGATGAGGGGCGCAGAGGGACCGGCCTGGCCCGGCGGCGGGTAGACCGTCACGGCCCAGGTGTCGCCCAGGTCCTTGTCGACGTGGACGGTGCACTTCACGCTTCCGATGATCGCGCTTGGCATGACGAATCGCTCCGGAACTCGAGAGCGGGCAAGATAGCTCAAAGGCCGCCCATGAGAAAGCAGACCGCGCTGCTCGCCGTCCTCCTCGCCGCCGCCTGCTCCTCGGGGCCGAAGCTGCCGCGATCCGCGCAGGGAGCGGCGGTGATCGAGGTCCGCGGCGCGGTGAAGGGCGGACCTTTCCAGCTCGGCCGCGCCCAGCTCGATGCGCTCCCGCGCCGCACGGTGCGCGGCCAGGATCCGGTCACCGGGCTGCGCGCGGCGTACGAGGGGGTCTCGCTCGCGGCGCTGGTGGTGGAGCGCGTGGAGCTCACCAAGGGTGCGGACCACGTGCTGGTCCGGACCGCCGACCGGCAGGCGGTGCCCATCCCGCTCACGCTGGTGCGTCAGCTCCGCCCGGTGCTGGCGGATCGCATCGACGGCGCTCCGCTCCGCGAGCCGGTGCTGGCCTGGCCCACCGAGGAGCAGCGCGGGCTCGAGACCGATCCCCGCGCGCGGCTCTGGTGGGCCCGCGGCGTGGTGGCGCTCGAGCTGATCAACGGCTTCACCACGCTCGGCCGCGCCCTGGCCGTGCCGGCCGGCGCCCAGGAGGGCGCTCGCCTCGGCGCCGAGCTCTTCGGCGCGCGCTGCATCGCGTGCCATCGGGTCCGTGACGCCGGTGGCGAGAAGGGCCCGGACCTCACCCGCCTGGCGGGTCGGATGACGGGGGAGGCTTTCCACGGCCGGCTGTCGGGCCACCCGGGCTGGCTGGAGCGCGGGCCGGAGACGGGGGAGGCCTCGGCCAGGCAGGTCTGGGCCTTCCTCCTGGCGGTCGAGTCGGTGGCCGACGGCAGCGCGACGCCGGACGAGCCGCCGCCCGAGGAGCGAGAGGACGGCAGGCGGCGGTCGCCCGGTTACTGATCGGGTCGAGCGGGAGGGCGGTCAGCCGGGCGCGCCTGAGGTGGAGTCCCCTGCGATCAGACCGTCCAGATGTAGCCGATGCGGACGCCGACCAGCTCCGCGAGCTGCTTCGCGACCGTGCGCCCGTCGCGACCTGCCACCCAGCGCGGCAGCACCACGTGGAACTCGCCGCCGGCCAGCTCCGCGGCCGACGAGAAGAGCTGCCACCGGCTCGCCACCTCCTCGAGCGCCAGCGGACCGGGCGAGAGGACGTCGAGGAAGACGGGCTTCGGCGAGTCGCAGAACAGGCTGGGGCGGTGGTCCCGCATGGCGCCGTGGATCACCTCGGGCGCCTCCCAGCCAGGCAGATCGGCGCGGACCCCGGCATAGCCTGCGAGCGGCAGCGTCTCCGCCATGAGCCGGATCAGCCCATCTTTCCGGGCGTCGCCGACCCCTTCGATCATCTCGAGCATGGTCTCACCCGCCGGCCCGGGCCACCTGGAGGCCTCTCTCGAAGCTGATGCCGGGGCCCCCCGCAGGCATCCCCCGCCGCCCGCGGGGCGGGCGAGCCTGTGATGACGCGCTCGTGACAGCCGGCTCGCAGATATCGGGGCCTCATGTCCCGCGCCCCCGACCTCGACCGCATCGGCTGGACCGCCTCCCTCCCGTTCCTGGCCGCCCACGTGGTCGCCCTGATCACTCCCCTGGTGGCGCCCATCTCCTGGCGGTGGGCTGGGCTGGCGGCGGCGCTGTACGCGCTGCGGATGTTCGCGGTCACCGCCGGCTACCACCGCTACTTCTCGCACCGGACCTACCGGACCTCCCGGGCCTTCCAGCTCCTGCTGGCCTTCCTGGGAGGGACCGCCGCGCAGCGGGGCGCGCTCTGGTGGGCGGCGCACCACCGGGATCATCACCGCCACTCGGACCAGCCCGAGGACGTGCACTCTCCGCTGCAGCGCGGCTTCTGGTGGAGCCACGTGGGCTGGATCCTCTCGCGCCGCCACCACCAGACCAAGCTCGACCGGGTCCGCGATCTCGCGAGGTACCCCGAGCTGCGCTGGCTCGATCGGTACCACCTGATCCCGCCCGCGGCGCTCGCCCTGGCGCTGTTCCTCTGGGGCGGGCTCCCCGCCCTGCTGTGGGGCTTCTTCGTCTCGACCGTGCTGCTCTGGCACGGCACGTTCGTCATCAACTCGCTGGCGCACGTGATCGGCCGGACGCGCTACGAGACCGGCGACGGGTCGCGCAACAGCCTCGTCCTGGCGCTCGTCACGTTCGGCGAGGGCTGGCACAACAACCACCACTTCTACCAGGCGAGCGCGCGGCAGGGCTTCTTCTGGTGGGAGGTCGACGTCTCGTACTACCTGCTCCGGGGCCTCGCCGCGCTGCGCGTCGTCCGTGACCTGCGCAGGCCGCCGCCGCAGGTCCTGCTCGCTCACCTGAGCGTCGAGGCCGCGGCGGCGTCGCCGTCCGGCGTGGCCGAGCTGACCTGAGGGCCGCAGCCCGCGTGCTCGGGGCCGCCGCGAACGGCAGACCTCCGGGAACTACAGGAACACAGACGCGCGCGCCGAGACGTCCTCGTCGAGCATCTCCTGGAGCGCGACCCGGACCTGCTCGGTGAGCGCGTTCACGACCGCCGGATCGTGCTCCTCCTCGGGCGCGTGGCCCGAGAGGTCGATCGGCGCGCCGAAGCGGAGCGACCAGCGCGAGGGGAGCGGCAGGATGGCGGCCGGCCCGACGCGCAGGTACGGGTTGGCGGAGAGGAGCGGGATCCCGAGCCGATCGGCCAGCCAGCCGGCGCGCGAGATGCCGGGCGACGCCTCCTCGCTGCCCGACGATGGCGCACGGGACGATGGGCGCGCGCGCGCGGAGCGCGACGCGGACGAAGCCGCCGCGGCCGAAGCGCTGGATGCGGTAACGGTCGCTCCAGGGCTTGCGGGCCCCGGCGCTCCCCTCAGGGAAGACGCCGATCAGGCCGCCGTCCGCCAGGATCCGGTCGGCCGCCTCCGGGGTCGCGCGGACCCCGCCCAGCCGGACCGCGAACCGGCCCACCAGCGGCAGGTCGCACTCGCGGTCGTCGAGGAGCGGGCGGAGGTCGCGGCGGGCCGGGTGATCGCGCCGGAGCGCGTGGCGCAGCACCAGCGCGTCCCAGGGCACCAGGCCGGCGTGGTTCGCGACCACCAGCGCCGGGCCGGTCGCCGGCACGTGGTCGACGGCGCGCACCGAGGTCCGCCACCAGGAGGCGTAGAGCAGCTCGACCAGCGGCGCGGCCCGCTCGACCAGCCGCGGGTCCATGCCGTGGCGGTCGAGCCGCTCCGGTGGCTCGAGCAGCCGCGCCAGGTCCACGGCGCCCGAGAGCCGCGCGCGGAGCGGGGGCAGGAGCCGGGCCACGGCCTCGCGCAGCTCGTGGCCGGCGCCGGCGAGGTTCCGCGCGGCGAGCCGGCCGAGCCGGTCCTCCAGCCCCTCCAGCGCGGCGTCGAGGCGCCGCTCCACCTCGGTCACGCGGGCGTGGGCGGCGGCCTGGAGGCGGGCGGGCACGCTCGGCTCGGGTTGGGCGAGCGGGGGCGGGGTCCCTCGACTGCGCGCCGCCCGGGAGGCGGCGGTACGCTCGGTACGAGCGGATGAGGTCGGCGCCGCGGGTGTGGGGGGGGCGGCCGAGGTCGAGGGCGAGCTCGCGGTCGGGGTCGCGACCGAGGTCGGGGGCGTGATCGCGGACCCGAGGGGCAGGGTGGGCGAGCGGGGCGCCGCACCTCGAGTGAACGGATCGTTCCCCAGGGCCGGCCGCGGCGGCGGGCGCGGCGCGGCCGGGCGCGCTTCCTTCGCGCGCGCGCCGGCGCGCTTCTTCCTGTGGCTCCCCGCCGCCATCGATGGTCCGTAATAGACGCGCTGTGCGCCGGGCGTCAAACGTTCCGAGGGGGCGGCGGCGCGTCGGATCTCCGTGCTAGGAACGGCGCCATGCCGCGCATCCACGTCCTCCCGCCCGGGCTCGTCAACCAGATCGCCGCGGGCGAGGTGGTCGAGCGCCCGGCCTCCATCGTGAAGGAGCTGGTCGAGAACGCGCTCGACGCCGGCGCCAGCTCGATCTCGGTGGACGTGGAGGACGGCGGGCTGGCCCTGGTCCGCGTGGCGGATGACGGCTCGGGGATGGACCGCGACGACGCGCTCCTGGCGCTCGAGCGCCACGCCACCTCCAAGCTGCGCGACGCCGATGGGCTCACCGCCATCGGCACCATGGGCTTTCGCGGCGAGGCGGTGCCGGCCATCGCGTCGGTGTCCCGCTTCCGCCTCGACACCGCCGCGGGGGCGGACGGGGCCGGCACGCGCATCGAGGTGGAGGGCGGCGCGATCGGCGAGGTCGCCCCGGTCGCCCGGACGCGCGGGACCACCGTCGAGGTGCGCGACCTGTTCTTCAACACCCCCGCCCGCCGCAAGTTCATGCGATCCCCGTCCGCCGAGGCGGGGCACGTCACCGAGGCCGTCCTCCGGCTGGCCCTGGCCCGGCCGGACGTCGGCTTCACGCTCCGCTCCGGGGCCCGGCTGGTGCTCGGCGCCCGAGCCGGGGCCGGCCTCCTCGACCGCGCCGGCCAGGCGCTCGGGCGCGAGGCCCACCGGCACCTCCTGGCGGTGGACGCCACCCGGGGCGAGGTGCGCGTCCACGGGCTCGTCAGCTCTCCGGACCACTCGGCGGCCACCGCGCGCGGGCTGTACCTCTTCGTCAACGGCCGTTACGTGCGCGATCGCGCCGCGGCGCACGCTGTGCTGCGCGCGTTCGCGGGCACGCTGCCGCCCGGGCGCCACCCGGCCGGCGTGCTCTTCGTGGAGCTGCCGCTGCACCGGGTCGACGTGAACGTCCACCCGCAGAAGCTCGAGGTCCGCTTCGCCGAGGGGCGCGAGGTGCAGGACGCGCTCTTTCACGCGATCGCCGGGGTGCTCCGCACCGCGCCGTGGCTGGGCCGCGGTCGAGGCGAGCCCGCCGCGGCCGGCGGCGGCGCCCCGGCGCCGGTGGCGATGGCCGGCGAGGAGGCCGCCGCGGTCCTGGCCTGGGCGCGGGCGGCGGGTCCCCCCGAGGGGAGCGGCGCCGTGATCGGCGCGCCCGCGCCGGCGCCCTGGGCCTCCGGTCGGCTCGCCTTCCCCACCCAGCCCGCGGACGGGGGCGTCGGCGCCCCGGCCACGCCCGCCGGCTACTTCGGCGCGCTCCGCTTCGTCGGGCAGCACGCTCGGACCTACCTGCTCTGCGAGGCGCCCGGCGGGACCCTGGTCGTGATCGACCAGCACGCCAGCCACGAGCGGATGCTCTTCCACCGGCTCCGGGAGACCTTCCGCACCAGGCGAATTCCCGTCCAGCCCTACCTGCTCCCGCAGGTCGTCACGGTGCCTCCGGCCGCCGCGCGGGCGCTCGAGGCCGGGCTCGACGACCTCGGCCGGCTGGGCTTCGAGGTCGAGCCGTTCGGCGGCGACGCGGTGGCGGTGAAGGGTGCGCCGGCGGCGCTGTCCGGGGTCGACCTGGCCGCGCTCCTCACCGACCTCGGCGCCCAGCTCGCCGAGGTCGAGCGGGGGAGCGCGGTCGAGGACGCCTTCCACGACCTCCTCGCAACCATGGCCTGCCACGCCGCCGTCCGCGCCAACCAGGAGGTCTCGCCGGAGGAGGCGCGGGCGCTGCTCGACGGCCTCGATGCCATCGACTTCAAGGCGCGCTGTCCGCACGGTCGCCCGGTGGTGTTCGAGCTGCCGCTCGCGGATCTCGAGCGGCGCGTCGGACGACGCTGACGGAGCTGAGTTGGTCCGGGGGAACCGGGCTACTCCCGGCGCAGCGAAGAGTTGCCTGGTTGTGCGGTGCGGCTGCGCCGGAAGCGCCCCGAAGGGGAGCGCGGGGCCGAGCTGGAAAAGGGGGGGGATTCCAGCGGTCGGCCGCCGCGCTCCGGGTTGCTGCTCTCGCAATCGGCATGCCTCCGCTCGGGGCTCCTCAAGCGCTTGATCTCACGCTTGATATGCGATCGGGTGCGACGAACTTACCGGGAGGCGCTTTCAACTGTGAAAGATTTGCCTTTCAGATCCGAACGGCTGCCCTGCCGGCTGTCCTACATGCCGTTGATGGTCGATCCGGGTCTGTAAGAACGACAGCATGGCGGGGGTGGTTACCGGTGGTCGAAACGGACGGGTGCGGAACAGCGGAAGATTTCCGCGGACGAGGACGGCATCTCGTATGCAGTACCGTCGCGGCGTGCAGGGAACGATCACAGGCAAGGATGTCATCATCCACTCGATCACGATCCTGCGGCTCTGGGGTCCGGCCGTGTACATGCGCTGCCTCCGCGCGATGATGAGCGGTCGTCCCTGCACATTCCTCGGAGTCCTCGCCGAGGAGCGGTCCGTCGCTCGTCGCGCCTGAGCTCGGCGCCTGGCCCGCGACGCTCCGGGCACCCCGAAAGCCTCCGCTTCACACCGTGGTCATCCGGCTGCACGCGTTGCGTTTACCTCCTCGGTAGGCGGCGAGATCCGCAGGGGCTGCGCCCGCCGCCGGAATCACCGGTGGACGCCCCATCGCCCCTTTGGCAGAGTCCGCCCGTGCCGCCCGTCCGCGACCCACGCTACCGTCCGTTCCGCATGGCGCTGTGGGCCGTGTACCTCACGGTGCTCACCCTCGCGCTGGGGGTGGCGCTCACCAGCATCGTCCGGCACCTGCGCGGACCGCACCGGCCGGCGGTCACCGGGACGCTGCCCACCCGCGCCGCGATGCGGGTCTGCGTCACCGAGCTCGAGGCCCTCCACCGGAGCAGAACCTCCGCTCCTGGCGGCTCGCCGAGGAGATCGGCGAGGAGAGCGCCATCCAGCGCTGGGAGCTCTGGGCGCGCGAGTGGGAGCAGCGGGTCGACGACCTCGCCGACCGGTGCCGGCTCGACGCGAAGGAGCCCGATCCGCAGGGCTTCGGGGGTCGCGAGGAGCTGGCGCGGGCGCGCGAGGCGGTGCTGTCGCTGCACCGGGCCTACCGCGCCCAGGTGAACCGGTTCGCGCAGGAGGAGGAGGACCTGGCGCGGCGAGTGGCGCAGTCGCTGCGACTGGCGCGCGAGGCCTCGACCCGCCCCCCCGCGCACTGATCGCGGGGCCGGGCTCAGCCCGCCGGGGAGGGGCAGGGAACGCCGGCCGAGGCGGCGACGGTGAGGAACACCCACCGGTAGACCTGCACCTCGAAGCCGATCAGCGCCGTCCGGTAGGGCTGGGCCGCCTCCGCGCTCTCCGCGGCCGGGTCGAACCCGTTCGACACGACCAGCTCGACCACGTGCAGCGCGCCGGGCGCCGCGCCGTCGCCGCCGCCGGTGCCGAGCGCGGGCGCGTACTGGTACGGAGGGAAGACGAACGGGCGCGGGAGCTTGCGGAGCGTGTCCTGCGCGCCGACGCTCGAGCCGGCGACGAGGTCGTCCTGCTGCGGCGTGAAGGCGGGTTGCCGGGTCGGATCGTAGTTCACGAACCAGCGCGCGGCGACGGTCTCGTTGGTGATGGCGTCGCGGAGATCGGCCGAGAGCGGATAGCTCGGCGCGAGCGCGCAGCCGGCGGGCACCTGGACCACCGTGTCCGGGTAGGCGAGCGTGTCGCTGACCACCACGCGCGGGGGCGTGACCGGCTGGCCCTTGGGGTAGTCGGGGAGCGGCTGCGGGATGGGGCACCCGGCCAGCACCGCCAGCGCGGCTGCCGGGAGCGCCCAGCGAGAGGCTCTCACGCGTCGTCCTCCTCGTCCGGCGGAGGCGGCTGGCCGCGCCGCTCGGCGTCGAGCTTCTCGAGGTGGCGGAAGATGGTCCGCGGGTCCACCCCCAGGTCCTTCGCGGTCTTGGTGCGGTTCCCGGCGTTCCGCTCCAGGACGTCGTTGATGTAGCGCTTCTGGAACTCGTCCTTGGCGAGCGAGAGGGGGAGGATGGGCTCCAGGATCTCCGGGCGGAGATCGAGGTCCTCCGCCGACACCAGGGCGCGGTCCGCCAGCACCACCGCCTTCTTCACCCGGTTCTCCAGCTCGCGGATGTTCCCGGGCCAGGCGTACTTCCGCATGGCGACCAGCGCCCCCGGGGTGTAGCTGCGCACGCGGGCGGAGAAGTCGCGGGCGGACCGCGCCAGGAAGTACTTGGCGAGCACCACCACGTCGTCCCCGCGCTCGCGCAGCGGCGGGAGGTGGATGCCCACCACGTTGAGCCGGTAGTAGAGGTCCTCCCGGAAGGAGCCCCTGCGGATCTCGTCCTCCAGCACGCGGTTGGTGGCCGCCACCACCCGCAGGTCCACCGGCTCGGGGCGGCTGTCGCCGACCCGCGTCACGGTCCGGTCCTGCAGCGCCCGGAGGATCTTCACCTGCAGCGCGAGCGGCATGTCGCCGATCTCGTCGAGGAAGAGCGTGCCCCCGTGCGCCGCCTGGAACTTCCCGACCCGGTTGGCGATGGCGCCGGTGAAGGCGCCCTTCACGTGGCCGAACAGCTCGGACTCGAGCAACGACTCGGGGATGGCGCCGCAGTTCACCGCCACGAACGGGCCGCTGGCCCGGGGGGAGCGCCGGTGGATCTCCCTCGCCACCACCTCCTTGCCGGTGCCGGTCTCGCCGGACACCAGCACCGAGATGTCGGTCGCGGCCACCTTCTCGATCCGGCGGTAGACCTCGCGCATCGACGCGCCGGAGCCGATCAGCTCGCCGTACTGCCGCGAGGAGACCGCCTCCTTGAGCGAGAGGTTCTCGCG
Organism: uncultured delta proteobacterium; assembly: GCA_963733485.1. Taxonomy (GTDB): domain Bacteria; phylum Myxococcota; class Myxococcia; order Myxococcales; family Anaeromyxobacteraceae; genus Anaeromyxobacter. The sequence goes on from CAVTDL010000017.1 coordinate 68,257, forward strand.
GCGGAGGGAGTCGAGCAGCATCGCGTTCTGGACGAGCAGCGAGGCCTGCGCCGCGAACGGGGCGAGCACCTCCAGCGCCCGATCGTCGAAGAGCGACACCACGTTGTCGTTGCCGAGGTAGATGACGCCGAAGACGTCGCCCTTCTGCATGAGCGGGGCGCACATCACCGAGCAGAGCTTCAGGTTCACCACCGAGGTGGATCCCGACCACTCCGAGTCGTGCAGCGCGTCGGCCACCACCAGCGGCCGGCGCGTCTCCACCACCCGCTTGATGATCGAGTCCGAGACCCGATCCACGGCCCCCTCGATGCTCTCCCGCGCCACGTTGCGGGCGGCGCGGACGTTCAGGTCGCCGTCCTCGAAGAGGATGAGGAAGCCCTTGTCGGCGTGGGTCACCTCGAGGAGCGCGTCCATCAGCTCGTCGATCAGCCGGGCCAGGTCGGTGGCCCCGAGCAGCCGCTCCGAGAAGCGGACCAGCGTCTCGAGCGCGAGGAGCCGCTGGCCGGCCGGCGGGCGGACCGAGGCGGGCGCGCGCGGGGCGGGGTCGAAGAACAGCTCGGTCCCGGCCACCCGGAGCCGATCTCCCGCGCCGAGCCGCCAGCTGCCGCGCCGCTTGCCGTTCACCACCAGGTCGGCACCCTCGTGGGCGGCCACGTTGTAGTCGCGCCCGTCGAAGTGGACGTGGAGCGCGGTCCGGGGGAGGGCCGGGTCGGCCACCACCACGTCGTTGTCCGGATCGCGACCGAGGCTGGTGATCCGCTTCACCAGCGCCACCTCGCGCTCGGACCCGTCGGGCCCCCTCACGATCAGCGTGGCCACCCTCAGTGCCTCCACTCGAGCTTGAGCGAGGCGCCGGCGGGCTGGCCGCCCGGCGAGAGCTCCGTCTCGACGATGGGGACGAAGTTCCGGTGGGCGTCCCACACGCCGTAGCCGTAGAGGGCCCAGAACAGCCCCGCCGAGACGTACTTCACCGCCTCGACGTTCCTGAGCAGCCGGCGGTCCGAGTCGCTGTAGGGCGGGTTCGAGCAGCCGGGCTGCCCGGAGATGCAGGTCCGGGTCCGGTCGTCGGCCAGCTGGTTGTGCAGGATCAGCGCGCTGATGTTCACGAGCCCCATCACGATCTGGCCGGCGGCGATGGCGGTCCCCTTGGCGCGCTCCCCGTTCTGGAACTGCCCCGCGCCGAGCGGCATCCAGTTGAACAGGTAGAGCCGCTCCTGGACCCGGACCACCTTGGCGGGCGGGCCGGTGCGCGAGAGCTCCTCGTCGAGCAGCCGGCGCTTGGCCTCGTCGGCGAGCCGCTGCTGCGCGCGCAGCGCCCGCTTGCGCTCGCGGAGCGGCGCCAGGGCCGGCTCGTGCTCGCGCTTCACGCGGTCGAAGAACTCGACCACCGCCGGCGGCACCAGGAACGGATCGAGCGCGTAGTCGGGGTCGTGCGAGAGCAGGCTCACGAAGGCGGCGCGGGCGTGGGCGAGATCGCCGAGGTGGAACTCGGACATGCCGAGCAGCCGGTAGGCCTCGACGGCCTCCTCGTCGGTGAGCTCGGGATCGCCGGCCAGGAACTGGCGCAGCGTGCCGGCCGCGTCCGCGTAGGCGCCGAACTCGAAGCGATCGCGGGCGCGCTTCAGCTCCGGTGGGGCGATCAGGGTGAGCGCGAGCAGGAGCGGGAGCGCGTTCACGGGACCTCCTCCGCCGCGGTGGCGGCCACGGTCACCTCGCCGCCGGCGCGGAGCCTCACCGGGACGACCCGCGACGCCCCGCCTGGCAGGTCGAGCTGGATGCGCGCGGCCGCCTCGTAGGGGCTCTCGCCGTCGGGCGGGACGCGCACGGTGAAGGGGGCGCGCTGCGACTCGCCCGCCGTGCCGAGCATCCGCCCCTCGATGTAGACGCGGGTGGCCGGATCGCCCTCGACGCGGAGCCGCGCCGGGCGCGGCTCGAGCGGCACGCGCAGCTCGGGCTGGCCCGCGGCCTCCTCGCCGGTGATGCGCCGCGAGAAGGTGGTGCAGCAGGCGTGCTCGAGCTGGATGACGTGCGAGCCGGGGGGCACCTCGAAGCGGACCAGCTGCTGGTCGCGCGCCACCTCGACGCCGTCGAGCAGCGCCCGCTGCGCGTAGGGGCGGACGTGGACCGACAGGACCGCGGGCGTGGCCGCCGGGTGGGCGGTCGCGGCCGGCGGCGTCCCGCCGGCGCCGCCCGCGGGCACCGCGGCGCTCGCGCCCGCGGGCGCGGCGCCGGTCGCGGCCGTGGGCGGAGCGGCCGCCCGCTCCGGCGCGGCGGCACGATCGGGAGGCGTGGCGGCGGCCTCCTCCCTGGGGACGGGCACGGGCACCTCGGCGCCCCGTGGCGCGCCTCGGGACGCGGGGAGGGTAGGCTGCGCCTCGCGGAGCTGCACGGCCACCGCCCCCAGCGCCAGCACCGCCAGCACCAGGCCGGCGGCGCCGCCGGACCACGCCAGCGCGCGCCTGGCCCGGCGCCGGCGGGTGAGCCGCCCGAGCTTCTCGAGCACGCCCGCGTCGTCGGGATCGATGGCCAGCACCCGGCCGTAGAACGAGAGCGCCCGCCCGCTGGTGTTCTCCTCGAGGGCCGCGTCTCCGAGCGCGTTCAGCGACGCGACCGCGCGGGCCGGGAAGGCGGCCTTGTAGCCGGCCGGATCGCGGAGGAAGGCGAGCAGCTCCTCCGCCGGCCGCTCGAGGCCGACCTCGACCAGCACGCGGTCGAGGGCGTCGCGGACCTCGCCCGCGCTGGCCGGCCTGAGCGCGGGATCCACCTGCAGGCAGCGCGCGAGCAGGTCGGCGAGCGCGTCCGCCACGCGCGGCTCCACCTGGCGGGGGTCCTCGAAGTCTCCCTGCAGGACCCGGCGCAGGATGGCGGTCGGGTTGGAGGCCGCGAAGGGCAGCTTCCCGGTGGCCAGCCAGTACAGGATGGTGCCGAGCGAGAAGAGATCGCTCCTCGCGTCGGCGTCGCCGCCCTCGACGATCTCCGGGGCCATGTGATGGGGCGAGCCCACCAGGGCGCCGGTCATGGTCATCCGCTCGTCGGCGGCCATGATCCGGGCGATGCCGAAGTCCGCCAGCTTGAGCGCCGGGGGCTCGCCCTCGTGGACCAGCACGTTCTCGGGCTTGAGATCGCGGTGGATGACCCCCGCCGAGTGCGCGTGGACGAGCGCGTCGGTGAGCGCGCGCCCCACCAGCATGGCGATCTCGGGGTGTCCGAAGCCGACCTCGGCCGCGAAGGCGCGCAGCGTCCGGCCGCGAACGTACTCGGTGACGAGGTAGCTCTCCACCGCCGCGTCGCCGGCGTAGTCGTAGATCTCGACGATGCCCGGGTGCGAGAGCCGGGCGACCGCGCGGGCCTCGCGGGAGAAGCGGGCCCGGGACTCGGGCGCGGAGGCGAGGTGCGGGTGGAGCAGCTTCACCGCGACCTCCCGGTCGAGCGCGGTGTCGCGGCCCCGGTACACGATCGACATCCCGCCGCTCCCCACCTGCTCGAGGAGCTCGTACCGGCCCAGCATCCGGATCACCGGACGCCCCCCGCCGGCTGGAGGGTCCAGACGTTCGTGGGCGAGCCCCCGGGCAGCGGCATCGCGTAACGCACCTTTCCACACCTCGCGGGGCTCCAGACCCCGGGGACCGGGCCGCGGAATCGCGACACGGGTGGCGGAGGTCGGAGCGTTCACTATGACATGGCCGCCTGGCACCAGCCACATCCTGATCGCTCTGTCGCCCACCCTCGGGGGGCTTCGGCGCCGTCTACCAGGCGGGCAGGGCTCGTCCGCCCGACCCGGGCAGGAGCTGCCCCGCGACCAGCGCACGGATGGTCTCGGGATAGGCGGCCGTGGCCACCGGGTGGAGCGCCCTCCAGCCGAGGGCCGCGAGGTGCCCGGTGTCGTAGTAGTGATCGGCCGCCATCCAGTGGAGCGCCTCGCGATCGACGCGCGGGGTCAGCGTCCCGGCCACCCCGGCTCGCTGCGCCAGCGCCGCCCACCGGCGCGCCAGCCGCGCGTTGATCGAGGCGAGGAGCACGCGATCCGGGACGTGGCGGACGAGCCAGAGCAGCGCGCCGGTGAGGCGCGGCCAGGTGGGCAGGATCCGGCCGGGCTGGTAGCCGACCGCCGTCAGCGCCGCCTCCAGGTGCTCGGCCAGCGGGAGCGGCGCCTCGTCGGCCACGTTGAAGGCGCGCCCGATCACGGCCGCGTCGTCCGCGTGATCGACCACGTGCACCACCGCGCGCGCCAGGTCCTCGAGGTGGACCATGTGCGCCACCGGCCCGCGGCGGAGGATGGGGATCCGCCGCCGGCGCTGGTTGAAGAGGATCATCAGCGCGAGCGCCCGGACCGGACCGCCGCGCAGCGTCGGGCCGTAGAGGATGCTGGGGCGGAGGACGGTGAGCGGCGCCCCGTCCCGGAAGGCGCGCCAGCTGGCCTGCTCTGCGCGCCAGCGGACCCGCTCGTGCGCGGTGCGCGGCTCCTTGATCTCTCCCTCGCGGCAGGGGAGGTTCCGCGGGCGGCCGTACACCGCCACCGTCGAGACGTGCACGAGGCGCCGGGCGCCCACCGCGCGCGCCAGCGCGGCGGCCGCGGTGGCCGCGCCCTCCTCCACCTCGGCGCGCTTCGGCTCGGGGAGATCGCGCGGCGTGCGGACGCCGAGGTGGATCACCGCCGAGGCGCTCCGGAGGTCTTCGGGGAGGGCCGCCCCGCCACCGGGGACGTGCCGCGCCTGGTACCCGGCGCGGGCGAGCTCCGCGGCCACGGCGTCGAGGACGGCGCCGGCCGAGCCGGTCAGCAGCGCGAGGCGAGCGGGCTCCACGAAAGGAGCTTACCAGCGCGGCGGACCGGGGACGCCGGCCGGGAGGGGGCAGCCGGCCAGCCGGCCTCGACATCCGGCCAGGGCGCTCTTCGCGAAGCGAGATGTGCCCCGGCCGCTTGTGGCGCGGCGCCGCCCGGCAGTACCGTGGCGCGCCTTGGCGCTCCCCGGACGCCACCGGCGGCTCCGGGCCGCGCTCGTCCTGCTCGTCCCCGTCGCGGCGCTCGCCCAGCCGTTCCCGGCGGACGAGGCCGCCGCCATCGCGGCGACGGGCGGCGCGCGCGTGGTGGTGGGAGCCGACCGCGACTACCCGCCCTACGAGTTCCTCGATCGCAGCGGCCAGCCGGCTGGCTTCAACGTCGACCTGACGCGCGCCATCGCCGAGGTGATGGGCATGACGGTCGAGTTCCGCTTCGGCTCCTGGGCCGAGATCCGCGGCGACCTGATGGCCGGGCGGGTCGACGTGCTGCAGGGGATCTCCTGGTCGGAGGAGCGCGCCCGGGAGCTCGACTTCGCCGCGCCGCACGCCATCGTCCACCACGCCATCTTCGCGCGCCGCGACACGCCGAAGGTCTCGTCCCTCGAAGAGCTGCGGGGGAGGCGGGTGATCGTCTTCGGCGGCGGCATCATGGACGACACGCTGACCCGGCGCGGGCTCGGCGCCGGCCTGGTGCGCACCGGCACCCCGGCCGACGCGCTCCGGCTCCTCGCCTCGGGCAAGGAGGACTATGTCGCCCTGGCGCTCCTCCCCGGCGTGTACATCACCCGCGAGCTGCAGCTCTCCAACGTGGTGCCGGTGGCGCGCCGGGTGGCCTCGGAGCGGTACGGCTACGCGGTGCGGCGGGGCAACGCCGAGCTCCTGGCCCGCTTCGACGAGGGGCTCGCCATCCTCAAGAAGACCGGGCGCTACGACGCCATCCACGCGCGCTGGCTGGGGGTGCTCGAGCCGCGGGGGCCGCCGTGGGGGACGATCCTGCGCTGGGGGGCGGCGGCGGCGGTGCCGCTGCTCCTGATCCTCCTCGGGACCTTCGCCTGGTCGAGGTCGCTGCAGCGCCAGGTGGCGCAGCGCACCGCCTCGCTCGAGCGCGAGGCGGCCGAGCGCCGGCGCGCCGTCGAGGAGCTGCGGCTGAACCAGCAGCAGCTGGTGCAGGCCGGCAAGATGGCGGCCCTCGGCGTCCTGGTCTCGGGGGTGGCGCACGAGATCAACAACCCGAACGCCTTGATCCTCCTCGACGTGCCGGTCGTGAAGGCGGCCTGGCTCGACGCGGTGGAGGCCCTCGACCGCGCTGGCGGCGCCGAGGCCGGGCTGACGCTCGCCGGCCTGCCCCAGGCCCGCATGCGCGATGAGATCCCGCGCATCCTCGACGAGCTGCTGGCCAGCGGGCGGCGCATCAAGCACATCGTGGACGAGCTGAAGGGCTTCGCCCGCCAGGAGGACGCGGCGCGGCTCGAGCCCACCGACGTGAACGCGGCGGCGCGCGCGGCGGTCCGCCTGGTGGGCACCTCGCTGCGCCAGGCCACCGCCCGGTTCGAGGAGGTCTACGCCGAGGACCTGCCTCGCGTCGCCGGGAGCGCCCAGCGGATCGAGCAGGTGCTGGTGAACCTGCTGCTCAACGCCTGCCAGGCGCTGCCGTCCCCCGACCGCGCCATCCGCCTGGTCACCCGGCTCGATCGGGCCCGCGGCGCGGTGGTGGTGGAGGTGCGCGACGAGGGGGTTGGCGTCCCCGCCGAGCACCTCTCTCGGCTCACCGATCCCTTCTTCACCACCCGGCGCGAGGCGGGCGGCACCGGGCTCGGGCTCTCGGTCTCCGCCGGCATCGTCAAGGAGCACGGCGGCGCGCTGGAGTTCGCCTCGGCGGTGGGCGAGGGGACCACGGTGGCGCTGGTGCTGCCGGTGCTGCCACTTTCACCGGAGGTGACGGCGTGAGCGAGGGGTCCTATCCGGCGTTCGGCGTGCTGCTCGTCGACGACGAGCCCGCCTGGCTGCGGTCGCTCTCGCTCACCCTGGAGCGGACCGCCGGGCTCCGGCGGATCATCACCTGCGACGACCCGCGGCGGGTCATGGAGATCCTGGCCGGCGACGACGTCGGCGTGGTGCTGCTCGACCTGACCATGCCGCACCTCTCCGGCGAGGAGCTGCTCGGGCGCATCTCGGCCGAGCACCCCGAGGTGGCGGTGGTGGTGGTGAGCGGCATGAACGAGCTCGAGACGGCGGTCCGCTGCGTGAAGCTCGGCGCCTTCGACTACCACGTGAAGACCGAGGAGGAGGACCGCCTGGTGGCCGGCGTGCTCCGGGCGGTCCGGATGCAGGAGCTGCAGCGCGAGAACTCGGAGATGGCCTCGCGGTTCCTCTCCGGGGAGCTGCGCCACCCCGAGGCCTTCGCCGGCATCGTGACGCAGGACCGGAACATGCTCACGCTCTTCTCCTACGTGGAGGCGGTGGCGCGGAGCCCGCAGCCGCTGCTCGTCACGGGCGAGAGCGGGGTCGGCAAGGAGCTGGTGGCCCGGGCCGCCCACGGGCTCTCGGGGGCGCCGGGGAGGCTGGTGGCGGTGAACGTGGCCGGCCTCGACGACGCGGTCTTCGCCGACACGCTCTTCGGCCACGTGCGCGGCGCCTTCACCGGCGCCGACGCAGCCCCGGCGCGGCATGGTCGAGGAGGCCGCCGACGGGACGCTCTTCCTCGACGAGATCGGCGACCTCAGCGTCGCCTCGCAGGTGAAGCTGCTCCGCTTCCTGCAGGAGGGCGAGTACCTCCCCCTGGGCGCGGACCGGCCGCGGCGGGTCAAGGCGCGCGTCATCGCCGCCACGCACCACGACCTCGCCGCCAAGGAGCGGACCGGCGCCTTCCGCCGCGACCTCTACTACCGGCTCCGCACCCACCACGTGCACGTGCCGCCGCTGCGGGCGCGGATCGGCGACCTCCCGCTGCTGCTCGACCACTTCCTCGACCGAGGCGGCCCGCGCGCTCGGCAAGAAGCGGCCGACCGTCCCCCGGCAGCTCCGCGCAGCTGCTCGCCACCCACGACTTCCCGGGGAACGTCCGCGAGCTGCAAGTCGATGGTCTACGACGCGGTGAGCGTCCACAAGGAGCGGATGCTCTCCATGGACAGCTTCGCCGAGGCGATCGGCCGGCGGCCGGCGGACGCGCCGGCGCCGGCAGGCGACGAGGAGCGGAGCCCGTTCGCGGGGCTCGCGCACCTGCCCACCTTCGGCGAGGCGCTCGAGCTCCTGGCGGCGGAGGCGATGTCGCGCGCCGGCGGGAACCAGACGCTGGCCGCGCGCCTGCTCGGCATCACGCAGCCGGCCCTCTCGAAGCGGCTCAAGCGCTGGCGTCGGTGAGGGCCCGCCGGCGAAGGGGCATTCCGGACGGAATGTCCATTCCGGGTGGAATGACCGTTCGATCCGCGTGACAGCCCGCCGAGTCCGCCGCGCGCGGACGGCAGCGGCCATGACCGATGGAATGGCCCTCCGGCGAGCCGCCGCGGTGCGCCGCCGCGCGATCCCCCCGCCGCGGCGCGGGGTTGGCCGCGCGGCCGGCGCCGGTGGCGAACGGCACCCCTCGTGCTCCTGGGTGCGCGGTCGCGCCGCGACGCCGCGGCGCCCCCGAGCCGTCCGTCACCCCGCCGGCCAGGCCGGCAGGAGGTCCCGCGTGAAGCGCTTCACTCGCAGCCTGTACCTGCAGGTTCTGGTGGCGGTCGCGCTGGGCGCGCTGCTCGGGCAGCTCCACCCGTCCGCCGGCGCCGCCATGAAGCCGCTCGGCGACGGCTTCATCAAGCTCGTGAAGATGCTCATCGCGCCCATCGTGTTCACCACGGTGGTGACCGGCATCGCGAAGATGGGCGACCTGAAGAAGGTGGGCCGGGTGGGGCTGAAGGGCCTCGTCTACTTCGAGGTGCTCACCACCCTGGCGCTCGCCATCGGCCTCGCCGTCGGACGGTGGCTGCACCCCGGCGCCGGCATGAACATCAACCCGGCGCTGCTCGACACCAAGGCCATCGCCAGCTACACGGCCCAGGGGCACGCGCAGAGCACCGTCGACTTCGTCCTCAACGTCATCCCCAAGGACGTGGCCGACGCCTTCGCCAAGGGCGACATCCTGCAGGTGCTGCTCTTCGCCATCCTGTTCGGCGTGGCGCTGGCCGGCCTGAAGGGGCACGCCGAGCCGGTCCTGAAGTTCGTCGACGGCCTCTCCCACGTCCTCTTCAGGATCGTGGGGATGGTGATGCGGCTCGCGCCGGTGGGCGCCTTCGGCGCCATGGCCTTCACGGTGGGCAAGTACGGCGTCGCGAGCCTCCTCGGCCTGGGCAAGCTCATCGCCTGCTTCTACGCCACCAGCGCCCTGTTCGTCGTGGTCGTGCTCGGGCTGGTGATGCGATGGTCCGGGCTCCGCATCGGTCCCTTCCTGCGCTACATCCGCGAGGAGATCTTCGTGGTGCTCGGCACGTCCTCCTCCGAGTCGGCGCTGCCGCTGATGATGAAGAAGATGGAGCGGCTCGGCTGCTCGAAGTCGGTGGTCGGTCTGGTCGTGCCCATGGGCTACTCGTTCAACCTGGACGGCACCTCCATCTACCTGACGCTGGCCACGCTCTTCATCGCCTTCGCCACCAACACCCACGTCACCTTCGGGCAGGAGCTCGAGATCCTGGCGGTGCTGCTCCTCACCTCGAAGGGCGCGGCGGCGGTCACCGGCGGCGGCTTCATCACGCTGGCGGCGACGCTCTCGGCGGTGGGGAACATCCCGGTGGCGGGCCTGACGCTGCTCCTCGGCGTCGACCGGTTCATGTCGGAGGCCCGCGCCATCACGAACCTGATCGGCAACGGGGTCGCCTCGGTGGCGGTCTCGAAGTGGGAGGGCGAGCTCGACCTGGAGCGCGCCCGGGCCGTGCTGGCCGGAGAGATGGGCCCCGACGACCAGGCCGAGGAGGCGGTGGACGCCCTGGCCGCGGCGCCCGAGCCGGCCGTGGCCGTCATCCAGGGCGAGCTGGCGGCCTGATCCAGGACCACGGAGAACCCATGCGACGGATCCTCGACGCGCTGCTCCGACTGATGGACCGGATGGCCGAGCTCGATCAGCGGACCGCGGTCCGCCCGGCCGAGCGGCCCCGCACCAAGTAGCCGCGGGCAGCAGCCCAGCGCGAGCGACGCGAACGGCGCCCCGCGCCGGCCGCGATCGGAGCCTCCGATCGCGGCCGCGAACTGTCTAGACCCGGACCTCCTCGCTCTTCTTGGGCGGGGTCTTCTTCTCGCCCTCCGGCTCCGGAGGCGTCGAGGGCGGCTTGCGGCCGAGCGGGTTCTCCTCGAGCGCGGCGGCCAGGACCTCGTCCATGTGGGCGGCGAAGACGAAGTCGAGCTCCTTGCGCGCCTGCTCAGGGACGTCCAGCAGATCCTTCTCGTTGCGGGCCGGGATGATCACCCGCTTGATGCCGGCGCGGTGCGCCGCCAGGATCTTCTCCTTGATCCCGCCCACCGGCAGGACCAGGCCGCGCAGCGTGACCTCGCCGGTCATGGCGACGTCGGAGCGGACCCGGATGCCGGCGAGCAGCGAGACCAGCGCGGTGAGGATGGTCACGCCGGCGCTCGGCCCGTCCTTGGGGATGGCGCCGGCCGGGAAGTGGATGTGGAGGTCGGTCTTCTCGAGGAAGTTGGACGGGATGCCGAGGGTGTCGGCCTTCGAGCGCAGGTACGAGAGCGCAGCCTGCGCCGACTCCTTCATGACGTCGCCGAGCTGGCCGGTGAGGGTGAGCGACCCCTTGCCGGACATCTTGGTGGCCTCGATGAAGAGGATGTCGCCGCCCGCCGCGGTCCAGGCGAGGCCGGTCGCGACGCCCGGGATCTCGGTGCGCTCGGCGATCTCGTTGTAGAACTTCTCCGGCCCGAGCATCTCGGGCACGTCGCCCTCGTCCACGGTGCGCTTGGCGCCGGCGGCCACCTTGCCGCTCGCCACCTCGACCGCGATCGCCCGGCAGATGTCGGCGATGCGCCGCTCGAGGTTCCGGACGCCGGCCTCGCGCGTGTACGCCATGATGATCTTGATGAGCGCCTTCTCGGTCAGGCTGATCGCGTCGGCGCTGAGCCCGTGCTCCCGGAGCTGCTTCGGGATGAGGTGGTTCTGGGCGATGTCGACCTTCTCCTCGACGGTGTAGCCGGGCAGCTCGAGGATCTCCATGCGGTCGCGGAGCGGGCCGGGGATCGGATCGAGCAGGTTGGCCGTCGCGATGAACATCACCTTCGAGAGGTCGTAGGCGACGTCGAGGTAGTGGTCGGAGAAGGCGTGGTTCTGCTCGGGGTCGAGCACCTCGAGCAGGGCCGCCGAGGGATCGCCGCGGAAGTCGGCCCCGAGCTTGTCGATCTCGTCGAGCATGATGACCGGGTTGATGGTCCCGGCCTTCTTCATCGCCTGGATGATCCGGCCGGGCAGCGCGCCGACGTAGGTGCGCCGGTGGCCGCGGATCTCGGCCTCGTCGCGCACGCCGCCGAGCGAGATGCGCACGAACTTGCGGCCGATGGCGCGGGCGATGGACTGGCCGAGCGAGGTCTTGCCGACGCCGGGCGGGCCGACGAGGCAGAGGATGGGCCCGCTCTTGTCGTTCTTCAGCTTGCGGACGGCCAGGTACTCGAGGATGCGCTTCTTGATCTTCTCGAGGCCGTAGTGGTCCGCGTCGAGGATCAGCCGCGCGTTCTCGATGTCGAGGTTGTCGTCGGTGCGCTTCGACCAGGGCAGGTCGGCGATCCAGTCGAGGTAGGTGCGCGCGACCGTGTACTCGGAGCTGGCGGTCTGGATCGACTTCAGCCGGTTGAGCTGCTTCTGCGCGACCTTCTCGACCTCGGGCGGCAGGCCGGCCTTCTTGAGCCGCTCCTGCAGCTCGTCGAGCTCCTCCTCCTCCTCGCCCAGCTCGCCCAGCTCCTCCTTGATGGCCTTGAGCTGCTGGCGCAGGAAGTACTCGCGCTGCGTCTTCGACATCTCGTCCTTGACGGCGGAGTCGATCTTGTTCGAGAGCTTCAGGATCTCGCGCTTGCGGGTGAGCAGCTCGAGCACGAGCTTCATGCGGGCCTTGAGCTCGACCGTCTCGAGGACCTGCTGCTTCTCCTCGATGGTGACGTCGACGTTGGCCGCGATGAGGTCGGCGAGGTGGCCGGGGTGCGTGATCGACTCGACGAGCTCGGTCGCCGCCGCGGGGAGCTCGGGCATGAGCTCGATCACCTCGCGGGCCAGCTTCTTCAGGTTGATGGCGAGCGCCTCGACCTCGACGTCGTCGGTGACCGGCTTGTCCTCGACCGCGTCGACGCGGGCCTTGAGGTACGGCGTCTCCTGCACCAGCTCGAGCACCTTGAAGCGGGCGAGCCCCTGCACGACGAGCGAGTAGTTGTCCTCGCCCATCTTGAGCAGCTTCACCACCCGGGCGACCGTCCCGACGGTGTAGAGGTCGCTCGCGCCCGGATCCTCCTCCTCGGCGCGCCGCTGGGTGACCACGCCGATCACCTGCTCGTCGCGGACGGCGTCCTTGATGAGCGCGATGGTCTTCTGGCGGCCCACCGCCAGCGGGAGCACCCCGCCCGGGAAGAAGACGGAGTTCCGGAGCGGCAGGATCGGAAGCACCGCGGGGATGTCCTCCTTCGCGATGAGACCGGGCGGCGCCATGGCGGGAGCAACCTGTGCGCCGGCTCCGGGGCCCTTCTTTTCCTTGTCGGACATCACCGTCTCCTTGCGCCTCGCGCTCCGTTCAGGGATACCCGCGCGAGGTGAGGTTATCAACGAAAAACCAGCAGGTCTGTCGGGCGGTTGGGTCGCCGCTGACCCCGCCGAGCGCGTGCGCCGAGCGTGCCGTTCCCGATCAGCTGTAGAGGGGCCAGGGCTCGTTCAGCGCGGTGCGACCCGGGATCGAGATGGTCTTCCCGTCCGGCTCGCCGCCGGAGCCGCCGGGGTTGCTGCGCACCGGTCCCTCCGACGGCGCCCAGAGCCCCTTCCGACGGTCGTCCTCTCCGGAGCCGGAGACGTGCCCGCTGCGATGGGGGATCTGCTCCGGAGCCACGTCCGGACCCTCCGCGGGAGACCACGCGCGCTTGGCCATGCTCTCTTGGATAAGACCGACTTCCTGGAGGGCAAGCGTGTGGACAGCTTTCCTCGCGTGGAGCCCGGTGCGGCCGCTCTCGCGTTCGGGGCGGGCCTGCTCGTCGGGCTCGCGGCGGTGGCCCTCGCCCGGCGCCGCGGGGCCCTGATGAGCGCTCTCTGCCGGCGAGCGGGCGCTCCTCTCCTCGGTTCCGGACGGGCTCGGCGACGCGGCGCTCCTCCTCGACGCGGATGGGGTGGTGGTGGCGGGGAACGCCGCGGCGGCCCGCCTCTGCGGCGTGCCGGAGGGGCGGCTCGCGGGCCTCCCCGCCGCCAAGGTGCTGGGCCAGGACCTGGCCACGCTCCAGCGCGGCGCCCGCCTCGGTCCGAGCGCCGCGCGGGTGACGGTCCTCGGCGCGGGCGGCGGCGTGGCGGCCCGGGCGGTCGTGGCGCGCGTGGCGTCGAGGCCACCGCGCGACCTCGCGGTGCTCCGGCTCGAGCCACCCGAGGCGCCGGCGCGACCGCCACCGCTCCCGCTCGCGACGCCGCCGCCCACGCCGCCGGCGCGCGGCGCCGCCCGCGTCGACCTCGCGGCGGTGGGGGCCGCCCTGCGCGAGCCGGCCGGCCGCGCCGCCACCGCGGCCTCCATGCTGCGGCTGCTGATGTCGTCGTCGGCCCGGACCGAGCCGGAGCTGGCGCGGCTCGAGGCGGCGCTCGCCGATCTCGAGCGGCGGCTCGGCGCGCTGACCGCCGCCGGCGGGGGCGGTCGCGGAGAGCCGCGCCCGGTCGACCTCGCCGCGCTGGTGGCCGAGGCGGTGGCGGGCCTGCCCGGATCGGCCGTCCGCCTGCGGCCTCCGGCGGTCGCGGCGGTGGCGCTCCTGGACGCGCCCAGGCTCCGCGCGGCGCTCCGCGAGATCGTCCGCGCGGCGCTGGCCGGCCTGCCGGCAGGAGCAGAGCTCGAGATCGCGGTGGCGCGCCGCGGGGCGCACGCGGCGGTGGAGATCGTCTCGCCGGGCTCCGGCGGGGCGAGCGAGGGGAGCGCCGCCGCGATGGCGCGCGCGCTGCTCGGGCCGGAGGGTGGGCGCGTGGAGGTCGAGGTGATCCCGGGGCGCGGACGCCTGTGCCGCATGGCGTTCCCGGCCGTGCGAGCGGCTGCGACGGCGGCCGCCCCGGACGCACACGTCACCCCGTCGTTCCTTTGACTGTGGGCGGATGGGCCGATAGCATCCACGCCGTCTGGAAGGCCTCCCTCGCGCCCCGCGGAGCCCCCCATCGTCCGCCTCGGCCACATCAGCGACCTGCACGTCTCCGATCGCGCCCGCTACCCGCGCAACGGGTTCGCGGCGAAGGACTGCGAGCGCCACTCGGCCCGGCTCGCGAAGGGGCTGCTCGACGCGCTCCGCGAGGTCGGCGTCGACCACCTGGTGGTGACCGGGCGACCTCAGCCTTCTCCGCCGAGCCGCGCGAGTTCGAGCGCGCCGCCGAGCTGCTGCGCCCGTTCGCCGACGCGGGGAAGCTCACGGTGGTGCCGGGCAACCACGACGTCTGGACCGAGGAGTCGGTCGAGACCGGCCGCTTCCTCCGCGCCGTCGGTCCCGACGGCAAGGGCATGCGCAAGGCGGCGCCCTCCTACCCGCAGGTGGTCCCGCTCGGCGACGAGGCCGTGCTGGTGGCGCTCGACAGCGCCCGCTACGGCGACGACCCCTGGACCACGCCGGGCCGGCTCGGCGCCGAGCAGCTCCGCGCCGCGCGCGAGCTCGCGCGCGAGCACTCGAAGCAGGGGCGGGCGGTGCTCCTCGCGTTCCACCACCACGTGGTGCTCCCCCCGGAGCGCGTCCCCTCCGACGCGCACGTCTCGAGGATGCCGCTCGCCGACGCGGACCAGGTGGTCCGGCTGGTCGCCGAGCTCCCGGTGGCGGCCGTGCTGCACGGCCACCGCCACACCGCCTTCCGGGTGGACCTGCCCGGCAAGGCGGGGCCGACCCCGGTGCTCTGCGCCGGGTCGGCGTCGCGGGTCGCGGACGAGCCGGTGCGCCGCGCCCGTGCTCTACGTGTACGAGATCGATCGCTCCGGCGTCCGGAGCGTCGAGGCCCTCATCGCCGGCGTGGAGTGAGACCATGAAGAAGCTGCTCGTCGTGGCGTTGCCGGCCGGGCTCGCCATCCTCGGGGGGGCGATGCTGCTCTCCAGCCAGCGCGCGCGCCAGGAGACCTTCGACGCGCGCCTCGAGCGCGCCCGCGTGAAGCGCGAGTTCACCGAGCGGGCGGCGGTGGCGCGGGCGCTCCCGCCGGACCAGGGCCCGCAGTGGCGCGACGAGGTGGGCGCGCTCTCCCGCTGGTACTTCGAGGAGCTCCAGGCGGTGCGCAACCGCTACCCGGGCGCGGCGGCGGCCACCTCCGCGCTCGCCCTCGCCGAGGAGGAGCGCAAGGGGAAGCTCACCGACAAGGACCGCGCCATCCTCGAGGACTTCCAGAAGTACGCAGACTCCCGGGCGGCGCTGCTCCGGGAGGGCAAGTACGCGCCGGTGGCCTCCGCGGCGGACGCCGGGCTGCGCCTCGACCTGGTCGCCGTCGAGCCGGCCGCCTCGCCCGAGGGCGGGCCGGGGCTCCGCATCGACTTCGCGCTGTGGGGTGCGCCGCGGCAGGTCGACCGCGAGCGGAGCGGCGACAAGATCGTCACGCGCACGCTCGTGCCGGTGTCGCTGAAGCGGCTCTCGTTCCGCTTCATGGACGCGGCGGGGAAGCCCTACGGCGAGATGAACGGCTCGGGCGAGCCGTACCAGAAGCTCGATCGACCCCGAGCGGTTCGTGGACGACTTCCCGCCCGGCGTGATGTTCGGCACCTGGTGGGTGGAGCTCATGCCGCGCGAGGGGGCCAAGGTCGAGCTGGACGTCGAGGCCGACGTCCGCGGCGCCACGGGGTCGGGCCGGCCGGCCACGTTCCGCTTCGCGATGCCGGTGCCGGAGGGCTGGAAGCTCCCGCCAGGCGCGGCCTTCGCCGCCGAGGTGCGCGAGGTCGCGCCCGTCCCCGCCGCCGCGCGCACGCCGTGACAGGGCGGAAGCCCAGGGCGGCCGGCGAGGCGAGCAAGGGGAAGAAGAAGACGGCGGCGCCGCGGCGGGCCGCGCGGGCCGCGGCGAAGCCGCCGCGGGCCCTGCCCGATCCGTCCGGCGAGGCGCCGCTCGAGGAGCTGTCGCGGGACGGGCTCTCGGTCCTGCTCTACGTCGCGCTCCTCCCCGAGGAGAGCCGTGCGCTGGTGAAGGAGCTGCGCCTCTCGGTGCCCGGCTTCCGGACCGACGCGCTCTCCGACGTGGAGCGCTGCGACGTGCTCGCCGACGAGATCCGCGCGGCGCCCGCCGCGCGGGCCCGGGTGCTCGAGCTCTTGCGGAAGGCCTTCGGACGCCCGCCGCTGGTCGGCCTCGCGCTCGATGGGGCGGCAGCCGACGACGTGCTCGCGGTGGGCGAGTCCGATCACGGCCTCCCGCTCGCGCTCTGGCGCGTGCTCGCCGACCCGGATCCCGCGCGTGCGCGCGCGGGCGGCGCCGGTGCTCGACGAGCTCGCGAAGGACCTCTACGGCCCGGCGCCGGCCGGCGAGGCGGCGCGAGCCGGGCCCGCGCGCGGAGGGCGGGGCGGAGGCCGGCCGCCCTGGCCGCGCGGGTCCAGGCGCTCGAGCGGGATCTGGCGCGGGCCGAGGAGCGGGCCGAGTCGGCGCGGAAGAAGGGCGACGAGCAGCGCGAGAAGCTGCAGGAGTGGCTGAAGGAGGCCCGCGCCCGCGCGGCGCAGGCGGTCGACGAGGCGGCCCGCGCCCGCGAGGCCGCCGAGGCGTCGGCGGCGCGCGCGGGAGCGGGCCGAGGCGGCGCTCGCGGCGGCGAGGGCGACCGACGCGGCGGCGGAGCTGCAGCGCGCGCGCGCGGCGGCGCGCGAGCTCGAGGGGCGGGCGACGGGGCTCGAGGCGAAGCTCGCGCGGCAGGCGGAGCGCGAGGGCGAGCTGGACGCGGCGCTGCGCGAGGCGCGCGCCGGCGCGAGCCAGCCCGCAGCGCACGCGGCGCCCGTCGCGGGCGGCGAGGCCGACGAGGTCGAGGAGGCGCCCGCGTCCTGGCTCATGCCAATCTACACGCGGGAGTTCTACGACTCGCTGCAGGGCTGGGATCGGCGCATCCAGCGCGCCGCCTTCAAGCAGGCGAACCTGCTCGCGCAGGACCACCGCCACGGCGAGCCTGCGCGCGCTCCCGCTCGAGGGGCTGCCCGGCTACTACCGCGTGCGGGTCGCGACCGACGTCCGCCTGCTGTACCGCCGCGGCGAGCGCCAGAACGCGATCGAGATCCTCTCGCTCATCGACCGCGAGGACCTCGATCGGTACGTCCGGCAGGCCAAGACGCGACAGTGAGCGGACGCAGACGACGCGCGGCGTCGCCCCACGGACGGGACGACGCCGGCGGGTCGGTCGGCAGGAGTGCCGGATGTTACTCGAGCCCCTCGAGGTTGTCCCCGGAGCCTGCCGCGACGTCCGGTCCGATCGCGATATCGGGGCTCACCGCGACGTCGGCGCGCTGCGCGGGTCGTCGTCCGCGCCGGCTCCGTGGGGGGCTCCTCGGCCGCCGAGAGCTCCTTGCCGGCCGCGAGGAGCCGCGCCCAGGCCTCGGACGTCGGGTGCGGCGCGCGCGGCCTCGAGCGCCTCCCGGTACGACCTTCGCGCGGCTGTCGAGCCGTGGGTTCACCTTCGCCATGCCGCATCCCTCCCAGGCGACTGTCGGGGTCCGGTAAGGACCTGTACGAAGATAGGCGCGAGTGGAGGGCGAGGTAAGCCGAGGTCAGGCTCGCCCTCTTGGGCGCCGACCCGCGGCGCGGGCGTAGAGCGGGCGAGCGGCCGGATCGGGCGTCAGGAGAGCTTGCGGTACACGCCGACCACGACCCCGAGGATCATCGTGCTGCGGAAGTCCGAGTCGCGCACGTAGATGGGCGCCATGCGCGGGTTGGACGGCTGGAAGCGGACCCGGTCGCCCTCGAAGTAGACCCGCTTCACCGTCGCCTCGTCGTCGATCATCGCGACCACGATCTCGCCGTCCTCGGCGTGGAGCTGCTTCTTCACGAAGACGTAGTCGCCGGGCAGGATGCCGTCGCCGATCATCGAGTCGCCCTGCACGCGCAGCCCGTAGACCTTCTTGTTCGTGCCGAGGAGGAACGCGTCCACCTGCACGGTGTCCTCGACCCGCTCCTGCGCGAGGATGGGCTGGCCGGCGGCGACGCGGCCGACGATGGGGACCTCGACCATCCGCGCGCCGGATCGCGGCCCGCCGCGACCGAAGGCCAGGACGTTCGACGGCGCGGCCTCGCGCCGCCGAGCACCTCGCGCGCCGCCGAGGTCGGGATGAGCGCGCGCGACTTCACCGGATCGCGGGTGAGGAAGCCCTTGCGCTCGAGCGCCTTCAGGTGGTCGTTCACGCCGTTGGTGGAGCGGATCTCGAGGGCCTCGCCGATCTCGCGGATGGTGGGCGGGTAGCCGCACTCCTCGATCTGGCGGGCGATGAAGCGGAGCACCTCGAGCTGGCGGTCGGTGAGGGCGTTCATGGGCCACCTCCTGAACATCGGTATACTGGCTCGACGTTCAGAACTCAAGGATTCGTCCGCCCACGCCGGCGTTGCCGGCGCCGGGCCGCTCCCGCTACGGTCTCGCCCGTGCACGCCCACCCTCGGTCCCGCCGCGTCGCTCGCGCTCCGCGCCCTCGGCGCGAGGGGTGGCTCCTCGCCCCGCGGCTTCGCTGGTGACCGCGCTGCGCCGCGCGCTCGGGCTGGCCGGCGCTGGCCTTCGCCTGGGGCTCGCGGTCGAGGCGGCGCTCCAGTCCGCCCAGGCCGCGCCGCTCGACCCGCTCGCGCCGGCGGCGGGGGTGCTCGCCACGTTCACGTCGCCGCGCGTGCTCGCCGTCGTCGGGCGGCCTCTGGCTCGCCGGCGCGGTGGCTCGGCGCGCTGCTCCGGGTGGCCTGGCTCTCCGGCGCGCTGCCCGCCGCTCGGCGGCGCGCTGTCCGGCGGCGCGGGCGGGCCGGCGCGCTTCGCGGCGGGGGTGGCCTACGGCTTCCCGCGGGTGCTCGCCGCCGCGATGCTCGGCCTGGTGGCGGAGGCTGCGGGCCTGCTCTTCGCCGCCGCGCTCGCGCTCGGCGCCCTGCGGATCACCGGGGCGGTCGCGGGCGGCGGCGCCCGGCCGCTGCTCGCGGCGGCGGTCGCGCTCGGCGCTCACGCTGGCGGTGGCGGTCCCGGTGGCGCTCTCGGCCGCGATCGACGCGGCGCTGGCGCGCGCGGCGCTGCGCGAGGAGGGGCCGGCGCGGGCCTTCGCCGGGGCCGCCCGGCGCTTCCTGGCCCGCCCCGGCTCCTTCGTGCTCGGGGCGCTGGTGTTCGGCGCTGCTCGGCGCGCTCGCGCCGGTCTCGGTGGAGGTGCTCGGGAGCGCGCTGACCGGCTTCGCGGCGGGCGCGCCGGCGGCGGTGATGCTCGGGCCGACCCTGCTCCTCTCGGTGCTCGCCGTGCTGGTGGCGGCGGCGCTCGACCTCGCCTGGCTCGGGACCGTCTCGGTGCTCGCCTGCGGGGAGGACCGGTCCGGCCGGCCGGTCAGCGGCTGAACCAGCGGCGGACCGAGATCTTCCGCATCCGCGTGGTGGCGAGGTGGTAGGAGGCGGCCGCCCCGGAGAGGAGGGTCGCCCCCGCGAGCGCGGCCACCCCGAGCCAGGCAGCGCGCCCCGAGGCCAGCACCACCAGCCCGCCCACCGTGAACCCCGCCGCGAGCAGCCCCATGAAGACCAGCACCCCGAGCGCCTGCACGTGCGCGCCGATCCGGTCGATCGCCTGGGAGTGCGACGTTCACCCGGAACTTGCCGGCCTCGAGGTCCACCAGGATCTGCGTGAGCTGGGTGGGCACGTCCTCGGCGAGCCCCTGCAGCTTGAGCAGCGAGCGGAGCAGGATGCCGGAGGCGTCGGACGGGTTGAAGCGGGAGAGGAGCAGCTCCTTCGCGTAGGGCAGCCCGACCTGCAGGACGTCGAGGTCCGGGTAGAGCCGGCGGATGATGCCCTCGATCGCGATCGAGGCCTTGGCGAGCACCGCGTACTCCTTCGGGATGCGGATGCGGTGGCGCACGGCCAGGTCGAGCAGGTCGCGCAGGAGCGTCGCGGTGCGGATCTGGTCGAGGCGGAGCCCGAGGTAGCGATCGAGGATGCCGCGGATGTCCTCCCGGAACTCGGCGATGGGCGCGCGCGCGTCGGGCACGCCGATGCGGTTCAGGATCCGGGCGACCGTCTCGGGGTCGCGGAGCGCCACCGCCACCAGGAACGTGACGAGCGCCTCCTGCTGCGGCCGACCCAGCCGCGCCACCAGGCCGAAGTCGAGGAGCGCGATGCGGTTGCCGGGAAGGACCAGGATGTTGCCGGGGTGCGGGTCCCCGTGGAAGAGGCCGTCCTCGAAGAGCTGCCGGAAGGCGGCCTCGATGATGTTCCGGCCCACCTGCTCGAGGTCGAAGCCCGCCGCGGCGGTGACGTCGGAGACCTTCACGCCCGCCACGAACTCGAGGGTGAGGACGGTCTCGGAGGAGAGGTCGTCGTGGACGCGGGGGATGACCAGGAACGCGCGGCCGGCCGACGCCTTGGCCATCGCCTTCGCGTTCCGGGCTTCGAGGTCGAAGTCCAGCTCCTCCTGGAGGGTCCGCTCGAACTCCTCGACCACGCCGGTCGGCGTGGTGACGCCGGTCTCCTCGACCACCGCCTCGAGCAGCCGGGCGAGGTGGTGCAGCAGCGCCAGGTCCGACTCGACCTGCTCGCGGATGCGCGGCCGCTGCACCTTCACCACCACCTGCTCGCCGCCGTGGGTGGTGGCCCGGTGCACCTGCGCGATGGAGGCGCTCGCCAGCGGGACCTCGTCGAGCGAGGCGAAGCACTCCTCGACCGTGCGCCCGAGGCCCCGCTCGATCTCCTCGCGGATCTCGGCGATGCCGACCGGCGGGGCGTCGTCCTGGAGCGACTCGAGCTCCTCGACCCAGTGGGCGGGCAGCAGATCCGGCCGGGAGGAGAGGATCTGGCCGAGCTTGATGAAGGTGGGCCCGAGCTCGCCCAGCATCTGCCGGAAGCGGGCCGCGGTGCCGCGGTCCGGCGGCGGGAGCGGCTCGCCGGGCGGCGGCGCGTCGCGGCCGAGCACGTCCCGCAGGCGCATCCGCTCGAGGTACGCCCCGAAGCCGTGGCGCCCCATGGCCGCCGCGATCTGGCGCAGCCGGTTCAGGTCCTGGAAGGCCCGGCCGAGCATGATCGGGCGACTCTAGCACCGGGATCACGGGGTCGCCACGACCGTGCACCGCGGCCCCGGCATGCGGTAGAACCCATCGCCGATGCCGGAGATTGCCCAGGCGCACACGCCGATGATGCGGCAGTACCTCGAGACCAAGGCGAGGTACCCGGACGCCATCCTGTTCTTCCGCCTGGGCGACTTCTACGAGATGTTCTTCGAGGACGCGGTCCAGGCGTCGGCCGCGCTGCAGATCACCCTCACGGCGCGGTCGAAGGGCGACGACAAGGTCCCGATGTGCGGCGTGCCGCTACCACGCCGCGCGCGGCTACGTGGCGCGGCTGCTCGAGCAGGGCTTCAAGGTCGCCATCTGCGACCAGGTCGAGGAGCCGGGGAAGTCGGCGCTGGTCCGCCGCGAGGTCACGCGGGTGGTCACGCCGGGCACGGTGCTCGACGACCAGGTCCTCGATCCGCGCGAGGCGAGCTTCCTCGGCGCGGTGGCCTTCGGGGAGCGCGGCGCCGGGCTGGCGCTGCTGGACGCCTCGACCGGCCAGCTGCAGTGCGGCGAGGTGGCCGACGACGGGCGCCTGGTGGACGAGCTCCGCCGCGCCGGCGTGCGCGAGCTGCTCTTCGCACGCGCCGCGGACGCGGCCCGCGTGGACGACCTGGCGCGGGCGGTGGGCGCGCCGGCGGCCCGGCGCGACGACGCCGACTTCGCCCGCGGCGAGGAGCGGCTCCGCCGGCACCTGGGCGTCGCCACGCTGGACGGCTTCGGGGTGGCCGGGCTGCCGCTCGGGATCTCCGCGGCGGCGGCCGCGCTCGCGTACCTGGTGGAGACGCAGCGGGCGGCGCCGCGCCACGTGGACCGGATCTCGCGCCTCTCCACCGACGACGTCCTCCTGCTCGACGAGGCCACCCGGACCAACCTGGAGCTCGAGCGCACCCTGTCGGGCGGCCGGCGGAAGGGGACGGTGCTGGCGCTGATCGACCGGACCGTGACCGCTCCCGGCGGTAGGCGGCTGGCGGAGTGGCTCCGCTACCCGCTCACCGACCTCGCGCGGATCGACGCGCGGCTCGACGCGGTGGAGGAGCTGGCGGGCGCGGCGGTGGTCCGCGAGGACCTCTCCGAGGCGCTGCGGCCGGTGGCGGACCTGGAGCGGCTCCTCTCGCGGCTCGTGCTGGGGCAGGGGACGGCCCGCGATCTCCGCGCGCTGTGCGGCGCCCTGCTCGCGCTGCCGCGCCTCGCCGACCTGCTCGAGCCGCGGACGGCGGCGCTCCTGCGGGAGGCCGGCGCGCGGCTCCGCGGGCTCGAGCCGCTCGCGGCGCACCTCGACGGCGCGGTGGCGGAGGAGCCGCCCGCCACGCTGCGGGAGGGCGGCCTGATCCGGCGCGGACACTCGGCCGAGCTCGACGAGATCGTCGCCATCGCGGAGGACGGGAAGGGCTTCATCGCCGCGCTGGAGGCGAAGGAGCGGGAGCGGACCGGCATCGGCTCGCTCAAGGTCCGCTTCAACAAGGTGTTCGGGTACTACCTCGAGGTCACCCGGCCGAACCTGCACCTCGTGCCCCAGGCGTGGGAGCGGCGCCAGACCACGGTGGGCGGGGAGCGGTTCGTCACCGCGGAGCTGAAGGCCTTCGAGGAGAAGGTGCTCACCGCCGAGGAGCGCCGCCTCGCGCTCGAGGCCGCAGCTCTTCGAGGCGCTGCGCCAGGCGGTGATCGCCGAGGCCCCCAGGATCCGCACCGCCGCCGAGGCGGTGGCGGGCGCCGACGCGCTCCTCTCGCTCGCGCGGGTGGCGGCGGAGCGTGGCTACGCGCGGCCGGAGGTGGACGGCTCGGAGGCGCTCGAGATCGTCGACGGGCGCCACCCGGTGGTGGAGGCGGTGCTGCCGGAGGGGCCGGCCGCCTACGTGCCGAACGATGTGCTGGTGGCCTCGCGCGGCGCGGCGGAGTGCGACGCGCACGGGGCGCTGCTGGTCATCACCGGCCCGAACATGGCCGGCAAGAGCACCGTGATGCGCCAGGCGGCGCTCGTCACGCTGCTCGCGCAGATGGGCAGCTTCGTGCCGGCGCGGCGCGCGCGGGTCGGGCTGGTCGACCGGATCTTCACGCGGGTCGGCGCCTCCGACGACCTGGCCCGCGGGCGCTCCACCTTCATGGTGGAGATGACCGAGACCGCCGCCATCCTCCACAACGCCACCCGCCGCTCGCTGGTGATCCTCGACGAGATCGGCCGCGGCACCTCCACCTTCGACGGCGTCTCGATCGCCTGGGCGGTGGCCGAGCACCTCCACGACGTGACCGGGTGCCGGACCCTCTTCGCCACCCACTACCACGAGCTGCAGGACCTGGCCCGCGAGCGGCCGGCGGTGCGGAACCTCACCGTGGCGGTGCGCGAGGTGGGCGACCGGGTGGTGTTCCTCCGCAAGCTGGTGCAGGGCGGCGCGTCGCGCAGCTACGGCATCGAGGTGGCGAAGCTGGCCGGGCTGCCGGCCGAGGTGCTGGCCCGGGCCCGCGAGATCCTGAAGAACCTCGAGGCCATGGAGGTGGACGAGGGCGGGCAGGTCGCGCTCGCGCGCAGCCGGCGGCGGCGCACCGCTCCCGCGGCGAGCCAGCTCGGCCTGTTCGGCGCGCCGCCCGACCCGGCCGCGGGGGAGCTCGCCGCGGCGCTGCGGTCGCTCGACCTCGACGCGCTGCGGCCGCTCGACGCGCTCAACCTGCTCGCGGGCTGGAAGAAGAAGCTCGGCGACGGGGGCTGATCCGCGCCGGGAAAAGAAGAGGGGCCGGTCGCCCGGCCCCTCGGATCCTGCGGTGCGGTGCGTTACGCCTTCTTGTGGCACTCCGCGCACTTCGCCGGGCCCTTGGCTTCCTTCTTGTGGCACTCGACGCAGAGGCCGTGGGCCTTGTCCTTGTTGAAACCCTCGATCTTCCCGCCGGCGGCGGTGGCGTGGCAAGCCTCGCACTTCAGCGCGGCGTGCGTCTTGTGGTTGAGGGTGACGTCCCCGTTCTTCGCCTTGAGGACGGTGGGCGCCGCGGGCGCGTCCGCCGCGACCGCGCTACCGGCGGTCACGAGGACCGCGGCCACGACCGATGCGAGCCAGAGCTTCATGGATGGACCCCTGAGGAAATGGACGGGCCGATTCCCGTCGGTAAGAGGACGCGGACTCTAGCGCGAGGATTCAGCGCTCGTGCTGCGGCAAGTCCGCGCAGCTCTCACTTCGCGTGTAGGCAGGACGGCCACCGGGGGTGCGACCGCGAAAGCAAAAGGGGCCGGCGTGAGCCGACCCCTCTCCAAGGTGCTGAGCGTGACGGCGGTGCGTTACGCCTTCTTGTGGCACTCCGCGCACTTCGAGGGGCCCTTGGCCTCCTTCTTGTGGCACTCGACGCAGAGGCCGTGGGCCTTGTCCTTGCCGAAGCCCTCGATCTTGCCACCCGCGGCGGTCGCGTGGCAGGTCTCGCACTTCAGGCCCTTGTCGATGTGGGCCTTGTGCGGGAAGGTCACGTTGCCCGGCTTGGCCTGGAGGGTGATGGACGCGGGCGGCTCGGCGGCGACGGCGACGACGGAAACGGTCAGAGCGGCGAACAGCGCAGCGAGGTACTTGGTCACGTGACGGCTCCTGGAATTCGGGGCGGACCAGCCCGCCCGTCGTTGGGACGCGGGAGACTACTCGATATTCAGGGGGTGCCTGAAGAATTGTCGCAGGCAATCAAGGGTTATATCGAGTGGATTGGTCCTCAATCGGCTCGACCGGGGACACGGGCGCCCGGGCAGGGGCTACGCCATCTCCAGCACGGCCGAGACGAGCTTCTCGATCCCGGTCGCGACCGGGGCGATCCATGGCCCGAGCATGTACGCGGGGGTCGACACGATCTCGAGCCGCTGGTCCACCGCGATCTCGTCGACCCGGCACTGGACGTGCTTCGCCCCCCATGACTCGAGGGCCGCGGCGGTGTCCGGGTCGTCGCCGATGGTCAGCCGGACCCCGTCGGCGCCGAACAGCCGCCCGGCGATCACCGGCGCGATGCAGATGAAGCCCATCGGCTTCCCTGCGCCGCGCATCTCGCGCACGATCCGCTCGACGTCCGGCTGGACGCGCATCGCCCGCCCGTCGACCGCGAAGGTGCACAGGTTCTTGGCCGCGCCGTAGCCGCCCGGGAAGATGAGCGCGTCGAGGTCCCTGGCCGAGACGGTGGAGAGCGGCGCGATCTGGCCGCGGACGATCCGGGCGGCCTCGGCGAGCACCCCGCGCGTCTCGCCCTCGGCCGGCGCGCCCTTCACGTGATCGACCACGTGCATCTGCGGGACGTCCGGCGCCGTGGCGACCAGCTTCGCGCCGTGCCGGTCGAGCGAGAGCAGCGTGCAGACCGCCTCGTGGATCTCCGCGCCGTCGAGGAATCCGCAGCCCGAGAGAACGACGCCCACGCGCTTCTGGGAACCCATCGGCCACCTCCGGAGACAGGGAGCAGGAACGCATCAGGATACCGCTCGCCGGGCGGCGGGTCAGCGGCCCTCGGCGGGCGCCGGGCAGGCGGGTGGAAGGAAATTGGACGGGGGGTCGGGCGTCGGTGACAGTCGGCTCCTCATGCGTCGCGTCGCGCTGGCCCTCGCCGCGATCCTGCTCGCGGACCCCTTCGGGGCGGCGGCGGCGCCGGCTCAGCGCCCGCGCCCCCGGACGGTGAAGGCGGCGGCCGAGCTCCCCCGGCGCGCGGCGCGCGCACCGAAGGCCAAGCCCGCCCCGCGACCTGCGCGGCCGGCCGCCCGCGCGCAGGCGGAGTCGCCCCGGCTCGCCGAGGCGAAGGCGGCGATGCGCGAGGTCATGCGCGATCGCAACCGCCGCAGGTACCGCCACCACTGGGAGCGGGCCATCGCCGGGCTGGAGGCGGCGGCGCGGGGCAGGGAACGGCCGGCGGCGCTGCTCGAGGCCGCCCGGGCCCGCTACGCGCTCTACCGCTGGTCGGCGGACGAGGCGGATCGCGATCGAGCGCTCCGGCTGGCCGCCCGCGCCGACACGGCGGGGTCGCGGGAGGCGGGGGCCCTCGCCGCCGCGATACGGCGCGAGGCGGGAGACGACCGTCCCGCCCGGCCCTCCGTCGCGAAGCGCCCCGCGAAGCCGGAGAGGCAGGAGCGGCCGGAGCGGCGGCGCGTCCCGGCGCCCCCGCCCGAGCCTGCGACCGTCGACGAGGCGGAGGCCGCCGAGGAGTCGCCCGACCCCGCCCTGGAGGCGGCCATCGCCGATCTCTCCGGCGGCGGTCCGCGCCAGCGCGCGCTGGGCGACTCGGGCGGCGAGGGGCCCGCCACCGTCTCGGAGGTCCGCACCTGGTCGAGCGCGGAGTACACGCGCGTCGCGATCTACCTGTCGCACTGGGTGGGCTGGCAGAAGCTCGAGCTCGCGCCCGAGGGCGGCCACCCCCGGCGGCTGGCCCTCGATCTCCGCCCGGCCGCGCTGGCCGGCAAGGCGCTGGAGCGGCCGGTGGCGGGCGACCAGGTCGACCGCGTGCGGGCGGCCCAGCACGACGCGCAGACCGTCCGCGTGGTGCTGGACCTGCCCGGCGACGACCGGGTGCAGCTCTTCTCGCTCGACGACCCGCCCCGCCTCATCGTCGACGTCGGGACGCACGAGGCGATCCGCAACGTGGCCACGGTCGAGCCGCCGACGCGGTCCGAGGAGCGGTCCCCCACCCCCGGCGCGGGGCACGGGGGAGGCGCTGCGCGGCCGGAGCGCGAGCGGCAGGGCATCCGGCGGGTGGTGGTCGACGCCGGGCACGGCGGGCACGACCCGGGCGCCATCGGCCCGGGGCGCGTGCGCGAGAAGGACGTGACGCTCGCCATGGCGCGCCGCCTCGCCAGCAGGCTCCGCGCCGAGGGCTTCGAGGTGGTGCTGACCCGCAACGGCGATCGCTACCTGGCGCTCGAGGAGCGGACCGCGCTCGCCAACACCGCGCGCGGCGACCTGTTCGTCTCGATCCACGCGAACGCCCACCCGCGGCGGAACCGGAGCGGCGTCGAGACCTACTTCCTGAACGTGGCCGACGACCGCTACGCGGCGCGCCTCGCGGCGCGCGAGAACGGGCTCGACGCCGAGGAGGGGCTCGGCGACGTGGCCCGGATCCTCACCGACCTCGACGCCAAGGCGAGCGCCGACAGCTCGCGGCGGCTCGCGCAGCTGGTGCAGCGCGAGGTGTGCGGCGGCGTCCGCTCGCGGGTCGGCGACGTGCGGGACCTGGGGGTGAAGAGCGCGCTCTTCTACGTGCTGCTCGGCGCCCGGATGCCGGCGGTGCTGGTCGAGACCGCCTTCATCTCCAACCGCGTGGAGGAGCGGCGGCTCGCCTCGCCCCGCTACCAGGACGAGGTGGCGGCCGGGATCGCCCGGGCCGTCACCACCTTCGCGCACGGCGACGCCCGCCTCGCGGCGGCGCGCTGAGCGGCCGTGCCTGTCGGACGTGCCGCGGCGCGGCGGCGAGCGGGGGCGCGACGCTATACTCCCCCGCGCATGGTCCCACCCCCCGAAGCCCTCACCAGCCTCCCCGCCGCCGCCCCCTACGAGCTCGAGGCGAAGCTCGCCGGCCTGCCGCCGCTGACCGGCGATCCGCGCGCCGATCACGCGGCGCAGCGGGCCTACGTCGAGGAGGTGCACCGCGCCGGCGCGAGCGGCCACACCGTGGTGCGGCTGGCCAGCGCCGCGATGGATCGGACCGTCGCAGCCCTCTGGGAGCGGGCCGTCGAGGAGGCCGGCGCGACCCACCGGCCGTCGCCGGTGTCCCTCGTCGCCATCGGCGGCTACGGGCGGCGCGAGCTGGCCCCGTTCTCCGACGTGGACCTGCTGGTGCTCCACGCGCCGGGTCGCCCGGACGCGTTCGTGAAGGTCGCGGCCGAGCGGCTGGTCTACGCGCTGTGGGACCTCCGGCTCGAGGTCGGCTACGCCGTCCGCGATCTCCGGACCTGCGTGAAGCTCGCCGCGGAGGACCACACCGCCCGCACCGCGCTCCTCGATCTCCGCTACCTGGCCGGCGACCGCGCGCTCTACAAGGAGCTCGAGCGCGAGGAGCTGCACGGCCTCTCCGAGGCCAAGGTCGAGAAGTTCCTGCAGGACAAGCTCGACGAGATGCGCGGCCGGCGCGAGCGGTTCGGCGACTCGCTCTACCTCCTCGAGCCCAACGTGAAGGAATCGGAGGGCGGGCTGCGCGACCTGCAGTCGGCGCTCTGGCTCGCCCGCGTCCGCTTCAAGGTGGCCGGGATCACCGAGCTCCTGTCGCGCGCCCTGCTGCCCGAGCGCGAGATCCGCGAGATGCGCCGCGCGCGCGACTTCCTGTGGCGGGTCCGCAACGAGATGCACTACCTGGCGAGCCGCAAGTGGGACCAGCTCACCTTCGACGTGCAGCCGCAGGTGGGGCAGGCGATGGGCTACCGGGACCGCGAGGGCGGGACCGGCGTCGAGGAGTTCATGCGCCACTACTACCTGGCCGCCAAGACCGTGCTGGTGGCCTGCGACGCCATCGTCGACCGCTGCATGGAGGCGCAGGCCTCCACCGGCTGGCGGATGGTGCCGCCGCCGGCGGCCACCATCGGCGCGGAGCGGCCGGTGCCGGTGCTGCGGGGGCAGCCGACGCGCGCCGCCGACCGCTTCCTTCCGGGCGGCGAGCTGAAGGTCTTCCGCGGCCGGCTCACGGTGGTGGACAAGGACATGCTGAGCCGCTCGCCGGCGGCGCTGGTGCGCCTCTTCGCCGCCGCGGATCGCGAGCAGCTCGATCTCTATCCGTACGCGCGGGATCTCGCCGCGCAGGTGGCGGCGGAGCTGCCACCGGAGGCGGCCGAGGACCCCGAGCTGAACCAGGAGCTGCTGGCCTGCTTCACCCGCCCCGGGACCCGCGGGCGCTTCCTCACGCAGCTGCACGACATCCGCGTGCTGTCGCACGTGCTGCCGGAGTTCGCGCGGATCACGGCGCGGCGACAGATCGACGTCTACCACGTGTACACGGTGGACGTTCACACGCTGTTCGCGGTGCGCCGCCTCTTCGCGCTCCGCTGCGGCGACGTCAAGGAGCCCGGGCTCGACGCGCTGATGGTGGCGCAGCAGCGCCCCCTCGCGCTCTACCTCGGCACGCTCTTCCACGACATCGGGAAGGGGTCCGGCAAGGACCACTCCGCCCGCGGGGCCGAGATCGCGGCGGAGGCCTGCGTCCGCATGGGCGTCGACCCGGCCGACGCCGCCGACGTGGAGTGGCTGGTGGCGAAGCACCTGCGCATGTCCACCATCGCCCAGCGGCGCGACCTCTCGGACCCGGACCTGATCCACGCCTTCGCCGAGGAGGTGGGCACGCTCGACCGGCTGGAGAAGCTCTACCTGCTCACCTACGCGGACATGGCCACGGTGGGGCCGCGCACCTGGACCGAGTGGAAGGCGCGGCTGCTCCGCGAGCTGTTCGAGAAGACGCGCGAGGTGCTGGCCCGCGGCGAGCGCCGCCCCGAGCCCGGCACCGCCGAGGCGGCCGGGCGCGAGCGGGTGGAGGCGGCGCTCGCGGCGCTCGCCCGGGGCGCGCCGGCGGCGGACCGCGACACGCTTCCTGCGGGCCATGCCGGCCCGCTACTTCCTCACCGTCGCGCCGGAGGAGGCGCCACGTCACCTGCGGCTGCTCCGGCTCGCCCGCCGCCCCCCGCTGGCCACCGCCATCCGGCACCGCCCGTCGCTCGGGCATCTCCGAGGTGGCGCTCACCGCGCCCGACCGGCCCGGCCTGCTCGCCACGCTGGCCGGCGTCCTCGCCGCGCACCGGATCGACATCCAGCACGCCGAGGTCTTCTCGACGCCGGACGATCCGGCGCTCGGCTGGATCGCCGGGCAGGCGCTGGACCTCTTCGACCTCCGTGGCCCGGAGGAGCGGGCCGTCGAGCCGGCGCGGTGGAGGGCGGCGCGGAACGACCTCGTCCGCGTCCTGTCGGGCGACGAGCCGCTCGACGCGCTGATGTCCCGGCGCCTGCGCGCCTCCTCGCTCCCCCGCAAGCCGCTCCCGCGCGTGCCCACCAAGATCGTGATCGACAACCACAGCGCTCGTGCGCACAGCGTCGTCGACGTCTTCACGGCCGACCGCGTGGGCCTCCTCCACACCCTCTCGCGCACCTTCTTCGACCTCGGGCTCTCGGTCGACCTGGCGCGCATCTCCACCGAGGGTCACCGCGCCGCCGACGCGTTCTACGTTCGCGGCCCTGCCGGCGAGCGCCTGGAAGGCGCGCTCGCCGAGCGCGTGGTGGCGGCGCTCGAGGCCGCGCTCGCGCGCGAGTAGCCGCGTCGGTCCGGCCCGCGGGGGCGCGACCGACCGCCGCGAGGAGCCCCCGGCGCGCTCGCCCGCTCGCCCGCTCCGCGGGGTTGCCTCCGACGCCCCGCCGGCACGCTCCGGAAAAGACGCGGGATGGCGCGCCCTTGTCCAGCCGACCGGCCGTGGTCACCGTGTTGCGCGGGCGGCCGGGGTGGGGGAAGGGAAGCGAGCATCGCATGAAGTGCTTCACCGTCCGGATCGGGATCGTCACTGCCTGGCCGGAGGACGACTGGCACAGCAAGCGCCTGCTCGAGGCCTGCTCGCGCCGCTGCGAGGCGACCATCATCGACCCGGCCGCGCTCTCTGCGGGCATCGGAGCGGGTGGGGTGGCGGTGTCGGCGGGCCTGGTGCCGGTCCGGGACCTGGAGGCCTTCATCCTGGTGCGGGGGCTCGGCCGCGCGGGCGACCCGGACGTGCAGTTCGAGATCTATCGCGCGCTGGAGGAGAGCGGCGCGCTGGTGGTGAACCGCCTCGGGCCCCTCCTCGCGGCCCAGGACAAGTTCCGCAGCTCGTGGCTGCTGGCCCGCGCGGGGGTGCCGACCCCGGTGGCGGCGGTGGCCCAGACCGGGGAGGCGGCGGCCCGCGCCTTGACGGCGATGGGGCAGGCGGTCCTGAAGCCGCTCGCCGGGTCGCTCGGAGAGGGCGTGGAGCGGCTCGCCCCGGACGCCGAGGGGCTGCAGCGGGCCGTCGATCGGGCCGAGCGGGACGGCGCGGTGTACCTGCAGGCGTACGTGCCCCATCCCGGCCGCGACCTCAGGGTTTTCGTGGTGGGGGGGATCACCCGGGCGGCCGTCGTGCGGCGCGCCCGGCGGGGGGAGTGGCGAACGAACGTGGCCCGGGGCGGTCGGACGGAGCGGGCCGAGTGCAGCGGAACGGTGCGGGAGGTGGCAGAGGCGGCGGCGGCGGCGCTGGGGCTCGATTACGCCGGTATCGACCTGGTGGACGGTGCAGGCGGGCCCACGGTGATCGAGGTGAACGGGAACCCCAGCTGGAGGGGGATCCTCGAGGCGACTGGCCTCGACATGGCGGAGGCGATAGCCGACCACGTGCTCGGCAGGGCTCTGCGCCGCCGTCGGGTCAGCGACCACATTGTATGTGAGACGGGAGCGATCCATGGCTGACGAGAAGAAGAGCGGTAGCAAGGGGGCGATGACGGTCTCGGAGGCCGGTCGCAAGGGTGGCGTGCGGGTCCGCGAGACCCGCGGGCGCAAGTTCTACGAGGAGATCGGCAAGAAGGGGGGCGAGACCGTCAAGGCCGAGCGGGGGCGCAAGTTCTACGAGGAGATCGGCAAGAAGGGCGGGGACACCGTCAAGGCCGAGCGGGGCGCCCGCTTCTACGAGGAGATCGGCAAGAAGGGGGGCGAGACCATCAAGGCGGAGCGGGGCACGCCCTTCTACGAGGAGATCGGACGGAAGGGCGGGCACAAGGTCCGCGAGCTGATCGAGAAGGGCAAGGCAGGCGCAGCCGAGGAGGAGGCCGGCCTCGGCAAGGGTGGCGAGCACCACCAGTGACCATGACGGCGGAGGGGGGACCGAATGGCGGATAACGAGGAGAAGGGCGCGGAGCGCGCGGAGCCCGAGGAGGGTCGCCGCGGCATGACGGTCTCCGAGGCCGGGCGTAAGGGCGGCATCGCGGTGCGCGACGAGCGCGGCCATGCCTTCTACGAGGAGATCGGGCGGAAGGGCGGGCAGAAGGTCCGCGAGCTGATCGAGCGGGGGAAGAGCCGCAGCTGACGCCGACCAGCCAGCCGGCCGCCGCTCGACTCGGCCGAGGCACAGTTCGCGAAGCGAAGTGTGCCCGGCCGCACCTCACCGGCTGTGCGGCTGCTGATGGGGTCGCCAGCGCGCCCGACCGGGGAGACCGGCCGGGCGCGCTGTCGTATCCACGCGCCTTCGCCGCCGGGGGGGCCCGGCCCGCGGCCGCGCGGGCGCGGCGCCTCGAGGGAGACCGCGGGAGGGCGACTTGGGAGACGGGCGGAAAGCTGCTAGATCGGCGGACGCATGTCGGCCGCCCCCATCCTGGAGATCGATCCCCTCCACCCCCAGCCCCGGGTAGTGGAGCGGGCCGTGTCGGTGCTCTCCTCCGGGGGGCTCCTGGCCTTCCCGACCGACACCTACTACGGCATCGGCTGCGACCTGTTCGACAAGCGGGCCATCGAGCGCATCTACCAGCTGAAGCAGCTCCCCCGGTCCCACGAGCTCTCCTTCGTCTGCCAGGACCTGGCCGAGATCTCCCGGTACGCCCTGGTCGACAACGCGGCCTACCGGGTGCTGCGCCGCAAGGTTCCGGGCCCGTTCACCTTCATCCTCCCGGCCACGCGGCTGGTGCCGGACCTGGTGCTGCGCCGGCAGAAGACGGTCGGCATTCGCATCCCGGACAGCCCCATCGCGCTCGAGATCGTCCGCCTGCTGGGCCACCCGCTCATCTCGACCTCCGCGGCCAAGCCGGACGGCGAGGTGCTCATCGACGCCCGCGACATCAAGGAGGAGCTCGGCCACGGGCTCGATCTGGTGCTCGACGGCGGCTACCGGCCCAACGAGCCGTCCTCGGTGATCGACCTGTCCGGACCCGAGCCGGTGGTCCTGCGGGTCGGCAAGGGCGACGTCTCGGACCTGATGGCGTAAGCCGGCATTCGATCCCCGGCCGAGGCACATATCGCAGAGCGATATGTGCCCGGCCGCTCCTCACCGGCTACGGCGCCCGCACCACCCTCGCGCGACGGGCGGGAGGCGAAAGTGGACGGCGAGCGGGCGGGAGCTATCGTCGGGCCCGATGCAACCGCTCGAGCCGGCCCTGGACCTGTTCCTCGCCCACGTCCGGGTGGAGAAGGGGCTCTCCGGGAACACGGTCGAGGCGTACGGGCGCGACCTGCGCCGCTACCTCGATCACCTCGGGCAGATGGGGATGGCCCGCTGGGAGCAGGTCACCCGCGCGGAGGTCCAGGCGCACCTCGCCGAGCTGGTGGGGCGCGGACTGTCTCCGAGGTCCCAGGCGAGGGCGCTCTCCGCCATCCGCTCGCTCCACGCGCTGCTCGTCGCCGAGCGGCTGACCCCGCTCGATCCCACCGACGAGATCGACGCGCCGCGGGCCGGGCGCCGGCTGCCGGGGCTCCTCTCGCACGACGAGGTGGATCGCCTCCTGGCCGCGCCGGACGTCCGGAGCCCGGCCGGCCGGCGCGATCTCGCCATGCTGGAGCTCCTGTACGCGACCGGGCTGCGCGTCTCGGAGCTCGTCTCGCTCCAGCTGAACGACGTGAACCTCGAGACCCGCGTGCTGATCGCGCGCGGGAAGGGGAACAAGGAGCGAATCGTGCCGGTGGGCGCGCCGGCGGCGGAGGCGGTCAAGGCCTACCTCGCCACCGCGCGCGAGCGGCTGCTGCACGGGCGCCGCGCGAAGGACCTCTTCGTCACGCCGCGCGGCGGGCGGATGACGCGGCAGGGGTTCGCCAAGCTCCTGGACCGGCAGGCGCGCCGGGCCGGCATCCGCCGCCGCATCTCGCCGCACAAGCTCCGGCACTCCTTCGCCACCCACCTGCTCGAGGGCGGGGCGGACCTGCGGGCGGTGCAGGCCATGCTCGGCCACGCCGACATCTCCACCACCCAGATCTACACCCACGTCGACCGCAGCCACGTGAAGCGGCTGTACGAGCGCTTCCACCCGCGCGCGTGAGCGCGATCGCGGGCGGCGTGTCCCGGCGGCGCCGGCGGCCGGATGGGCGGCGCGGCGGGCTCCGGACGACCGCGGTGCGCGTTGACCGCCCGGCCCCGCGCTGCTAAAGAACCGCTTTTCCCGACGAGGCTTTACGTCATGGGGTTCGACCTCCAACGCGGGCTGATGATGCTCATCCCGCTCGTGCTCTCGCTTTCCGTGCACGAGTACGCGCACGCGTGGAGCGCGTGGCGGCTGGGGGACGACACCGCCCAGCGGTCGGGCAGGCTGACGCTCAACCCCATCGCCCATGTGGACCCCATCGGCACCCTGCTCCTGCCGCTCCTCGGCATCCCGTTCGGCTGGGCCCGCCCGGTCCCCATCGACCCGTCGCGCTTCCGGCGCGGCGTGAAGATGAGCACCGGCATGGCGGTCACCGCCGCGGCGGGGCCGATCTCGAACCTGGTGCTGGCGGTGCTCGCCACCACCGCCATCGCCCTCATGGCGCGCCTCGCGCCGCAGGTGCTCGCCGCCGGCGGCGGGGTGGTCGAGCTGCTCCAGGTCATGGTCTTCCTGAACGTGAACCTGGCGCTGTTCAACCTGATCCCCATCCCGCCGCTCGACGGCAGCCGCGTCGTGGACGGGTTCATGCCGCTGCGGCTCCGCCCGCAGTGGGAGCGGGTGGCCGGGCTGGCGCCGTTCCTGCTGGTGGCGGTGTTCGTCTTCGCCGGCCGGATCATCGCCGGGCCGTCCAACTTCGTCCTCGGCCTGCTCGGGCAGCTGGCCCGGGCCATCGCCGCCTAGCCGGCAGGGAGCCCCATTGACCTCGAAGCGCCCCATCATCGTCAGCGGCATGCGCCCCACCGGGCGGCTGCACCTCGGCCACCTCCACGGCGCGCTCGCCAACTGGGTCCGGCTGCAGGACGAGAACGAGTGCTTCTTCTTCAGCGCCGACTGGCACGCGCTGACCACGAACTACCACGACACCGCCATCATCAAGGCCGCCGAGCGGGACATGTTCGTGGACTTCATCGCGGCCGGGGTCGACCCGCAGAAGGCCACGCTCTTCGTCCAGAGCCAGGTGAAGCAGCACGCCGAGCTCTTCCTGCTCCTCGGCATGATCACGCCGCTCGGCTGGCTGGAGCGCTCGCCCACGTACAAGGAGATGCGGGAGAACATCACCGACCGCGACCTGGCCCTGTACGGCTTCCTCGGCTACCCGGTCCTGATGACCGCCGACATCATCCTGTACAAGGCGACCCGCGTCCCGGTGGGCGTGGACCAGGTCCCGCACCTCGAGCTCTCCCGCGAGATCGCGCGGCGGTTCAACTTCCACTACGGCGAGGTCTTCCCCGAGCCGCAGCCGCTCCTCACCGCCGCCCCGAAGATCCTGGGGACCGACGGCCGCAAGATGTCGAAGAGCTACGGCAACACCATCGACCTCGGCGAGGCGGAGGAGACCACCCGGAAGAAGATCATGGGGATGGTCACCGACCCCGCCCGCCAGCGGCGCCAGGACCCGGGCAACCCCGACGTCTGCGGGGTGTTCTACCTGCACAAGGTGACGAGCGACGCCGAGACCATCGGCTGGGTCGACACCAACTGCCGCACGGCCGGGATCGGCTGCGTCGACTGCAAGAAGAAGCTGCTCGAGCGGCTCCTGCCGGAGCAGGAGCGGATGCGCGCCCGCCGCGAGGCGCTCCTCGAGCGGCCGAAGGATCTCGACGACCTGGTCCAGCTCGGCAACGCGCGGGCCCGGGCCGTGGCCGAGACGACCATGCAGCAGGTCCGGGCGGCGATGAGGCTCGAGTAGCGACCAGCCACGGGGGCGCTCCGGCGGGATGGCCAGGAAGACCGACACCGGCGCCGGGAGCGGCGCGGCGCGACGCGCCGCCGGACCCGCCGAGGGCGGGGACGAGGCCGTGGCCCGCGCGGACGACGCCACGGCCCGCGCGGCGGCCGACGCCTTCCGGGTCACGCTCCCGCCTCTGCGGGCCGGCGAGCCGCCGTTCGAGGGTCCGCTCGACCTGATCCTGCACCTGGTGAAGGAGCACGAGGTCGATCTCTTCGAGATCCCCATCGCGCGGATCACCGAGAGCTACCTGGCCACGCTGGAGGCGATGCGCGAGCTGGACATCGACATCGCCGGCGAGTTCCTGCACATGGCGGCGCAGCTCACGCTCATGAAGAGCAAGCTGCTCCTGCCGCGCACCGAGGTGGCGGAGGACGCGCCGGCCGACGACGCCGGCGTCGACCCGCGCGCCGAGCTGGTGCGCCGGCTGCTCGAGTACCAGAAGTACAAGGCGGCCGGCGGAGGACCTCGGCGAGCAGGACATCCTCGACCGGACCGTCTTCACGCGGCGCGCGCGCGCGGAGCGCCCGGCGCCGGCGGAGGGGCCGGAGGGGCTGGCCGACGTCTCGGTGTTCAAGCTGATCGAGGCGCTGGCGCGCGTCCTCGCGAACGCCCGCCCCGAGCACGCCCACGAGGTGGTGACCGACCGCCTCACCATCAGCGACGCCATCTCGCGGGTGGCGGAGGTGCTGCGCCTCCGCCGGCGCGCCACCTTCGAGGAGCTGCTGGCCGGCCCCGAGGAGCGCCGCCACGCCCGCTCCGAGGTGATCGCCACCTTCCTCGCCATCCTGGAGATGGCGAAGCTGAAGCTCATCCGCATCTACCAGGCCTCGCTCGACGAGGCCGGGCCCGGGGCGGAGATCCTCGTCGAGGCGAAGGAGACCCTCGGCGACGACGTGCCCCAGGGACCGCCGGAGGACTACCGATGACCGCCTCAACCGACGATCGGCCCGAGGCCGCGGGCGAGGCCTCCGGGCTCGACCCCGCCGCGCCCGCGCCCGGCGAGGCCTCGACCGAGCCTTCCGCCGCGGCGCAGCCGCCCGCGGCGCCGGACCCCGCGGGCGAGCCCGCCGGCCCGAGCCGGCGCGCCCGCCGCGGAGCCGGCGCGGCCCGCCCCGGCGCGCCGGCGCTCTCGGCCGAGGAGCTCGCCGCGCTGCAGGCCGCCGAGGAGGCGAAGCAGGGCGATCCGGAGCTGGACGAGGTCGCCTCGGCCGACATCGAGGTGCACGAGGAGAAGGAGGAGCCGTTCGAGAAGCTGGCCGCGGCGGCGCGGCGGCTCAGCCCGGAGCGCGCGCGCACCGTGGTCGAGACGCTGCTCTTCCTGGCCGAGCGGCCGCTGTCGCCGGAGGAGCTGCGCCAGACCACCGGCCTCGAGGTCGAGCGGATCGAGAAGGCGCTCGACCAGCTCTCCGGCCACTACCGCGAGGGCCCCTGCGGGCATCGTGCTGCACGAGGTGGCCGGCGGCTGGCAGCTCCGCACCGCGCCGGACACCGCCGACTACGTGCGCCGCTTCCTCAAGGTGAAGCCGCAGCGGCTCACCCGCGCCGCGCTCGAGACGCTCGCCATCATCGCCTACCGGCAGCCGGTGACGCGGCCCGAGATCGAGGACATCCGCGGCGTCGACTGCGGCGCGGTGGTGAAGGCGCTGCTCGAGCGCCGGCTGATCAAGATCCTCGGCAAGAAGGAGGAGGCCGGGCCGGCCCATCCTCTACGGCACCACGCCGCGAGTTCCTCGAGTTCTTCGCGCTGAAGGACCTCGCCTCGCTGCCCACGCTGCGCGAGTTCCACGAGCTGTCGGAGGAGCACCGCGACATCGTCGAGAAGGAGGCCCCGGAGCCGATCCCCGGGATCGCGGGCATCGTCGCCGAGCTCGCCGATCCGCGCCTGCGCGCCGAGCTCGAGGCGAAGCAGGCCGAGGGCGACGCGGCGCTCGACGAGCTGGAGCGCGCCATGGCCGCCGCCGATGACCGCACGCGCGCGGCCGAGGCCGCGCTCACCGAGAAGAAGCCGGACGACGCGGACGCGGACCCGGACGCCGGGCCCGCCCGACGCCGGCGGGAGGGGAAGATCATGGCGCGCGAGAGCGGCGAACCCGCCGGGGCGAGCCGCCGCGGCGGCGGCGAAGCCGCTCGCGGCGGCGCACGGGACCCGGCCAGCAGGGGTGGGGCCCCGACGGCTCCGCCGGCGGGGCGGGGCGGCACGCCCCGTGGAATGACCCGCCTGCAGAAGTTCCTGGCCGGCGCCGGCGTCGCCTCGCGCCGCAAGGCCGAGGAGCTCATCCTCGACGGGCGCGTGACGGTGAACCGCGCAGGTCGTGACCGAGCTCGGCACGAAGGTCGATCCGGCGCGGGACGTCGTCACCGTCGACGGCCGGCTCGTCTCCGCGCCCGACGAGCGGCGCTACTACCTGCTCTACAAGCCGGCCGGCTGCGTGACGACCGCCCTCCGACCCGCAGGGCCGGCCCACCGCGCTCGAGTACCTGCACGGCGTGGACGGGCGCGTCTTCCCGGTGGGCCGGCTCGACTACGACGCCGAGGGCGCGCTGCTCCTCACCGACGACGGCGAGCTCGCGAACCGCCTGGCCCACCCGCGCTACGGCCACCAGCGCGTCTACCTGGTCAAGGTGAAGGGCGACCCGCCCGCGGAGGCGCTCGAGCGGATGAAGGCGGGCGTGCGGCTCGAGGACGGCCCGGCCCAGGCGCTCGAGGTCGCGGTGCACGAGCACGCCGAGAAGAACATCTGGCTCCGCATGGTGGTGGGGGAGGGGCGCTCCCACCTCGTGAAGCGGCTCTGCGAGGCGGTCGGGCTCCAGGTGCAGCGGCTCTTCCGCCCGGAGTTCGGCGGCATCTCGGTGGGCGGGCTCCGGCCGGGCAAGTTTCGGCCGCTGCACGCCGACGAGTATCCGCGCGCTCCGGCAGCGCGTCGGGCTCGAGGAGGGGACCCCGTTCCGCGGGCCGAGCGCCTCCGAGCTGCCGCGCGCCGCGCGCCGCCACGGTCATGGACCGCCGGCGGCGCCCGGTGCCGCGCCGGAGCGCCCGGTGGGTCCCGCCACGCCCGGCCTGGACGAGGAAGGCCCGGACGAGCGCGAGGCCCCGCGGGGCGAGGCGCGGAGGGGCGGGCGCGCTCCGTGGCCGAGGAGCGATCGCGCGCCCGCGAGCCGGTCCGGCGGTGCCGGAGGGCGCCCGCCGTCGGGTGCAGCCTGGCCCCGGCGCGCCGGCGAGGGCGTACGCGCAGACCGCCCCCGTGGCCCGGGCGCCGAAACCGCGCGGCGCGGCGCCGGCTCAGGTGCGCACGGCGGCGGCCCCACGCGGCGAGGCGCAGGCGCAGGCGCGTGGGGCGCCGAAGGCGGGGCCCCGCGCACCGGCGGCGCGGCCGCGCGGACCGGCGGCGCAGGCCCGCGGACCGGCGGTTACCCGCGGACCGGCAACCCTGGCCCGCGGACCGGGGGCTCGGCCCCGCGCACCGGCGGCGCCGGACCTCGCGCAGGGAGCGCGGGCCCGCGCCCGGGCAAGCGCGGCGGCGGCCGCCACCGCTGACGCGGACGCGCTACGACGCCACGACCGGCGGTGCCGGCGGGCGGCGGCGCGGGCGGGATGGCGGTGGTGGGGAGCACCGGCCCGCCCTGCTGCCCGAAGCGCGAGCGCAGCACCGCGCCGAAGGTGAGCAGCCACGTCGCCATCCAGGTCATCGCGCCGAGGATGGGGATGTGGGTGAGGACCACGAAGATCGCGGTCCCGAGGGCGAGGTGCAGCACCATGGTGCGACGGTGCTGCGGCAAGGGCAGCGAGCGGCCGACGTGGAAGGTGAGGGCGGTGACGCCGAGCACCCCCGCCGCGGCGATCGCCAGGACCTGCACCGGGACGAGCAGGATCCCGACCACCGTCACGATCAGCAGGAGCATCAGGACCGGCATCGCCACCGTGCCGAGCAGGCCGGCCAGGACGGACTTCCAGGGCCCAGCCACCATCGCGCCCGCCACCGCCTCGAGGCGGCGGGGGAAGAGCGAGATCACGAGGAGGCCGAGCACGAACAGCAGCGCGAACTGCACCAGCACCTCGACCACGAGCAGCAGCGGCGAGGCCGCCCCGCCCAGGAAGTGGGCGGTGGTGAAGCCGACCAGGCCCGGGATGCCCGGGATGGAGATGGACTGGGTCGAGCCGCCCACGTCCGCCTCGGGGTCCACCTGGCCGCGCCCGCCCACGCTGACGACGTCCTGCTCGATGACGGCGCCCGGGCCGACCTCGACGTCGCCGCCCACCGACACCACCTGGCGCGCCGAGGCGCCGCCGGCGAGCTTCACCCCGCCGAACACCGCCACCACCTCGCGCGAGCTCGCCCCGGGCTCGAGCGTGACCGAGCCGAAGACCACCGACACGTCGCGCGTGGCCGCGCCGCCCTTCACGAGCAGGCTCCCCTTCACCACGTTGACGTCGCGGACCGCCTCGCCGGCGGAGATGGTCAGGTTCTCACCGGTGGTGTGCCGGTCCCGGCCGCCGTCGTGCACGCCGTCCAGGTCCCGGCCGACGCGGCGCAGCTCGCGGTCGGCCTCGCGCATGGCCTGATCGACGCTGCGGCGCACCTCGCGCCCCAGCCCCGCCAGCGGGTCGCGCTCGTCCACCACCAGCATCGAGCCGTCGCGGTGCGCCGAGAGCCCGGTCTGGGCGAGGACGGCGCGCAGCGCGTCCTCCACCGGCACGGCGCGGAAGTGGGCCGAGACCATCGGCTCCGGGCCGTGGCGCCCGGCGCCCTCGGCCGGGAGGACCAGCGACAGCCCGCCCGCCTCGGTGATCTTCCGGAGCGCCTCGCCCACCGGGGTCTGCTCGAAGTCGCCGGTGAAGCGCTTGCCGGTGGGCTTCTCGAACCCGGAGAGCGGCGGCGGCGGCGGGAGGGCCGGCTCGAGCGCGGGGGCCACCACCACCATGCCGCCGGTGCGCGTCGCCTTCAGGTCGGTGCCGGCCAGGGCCGCCCGCAGGGCGTCCTCCACCGCCACGTCGCGGAGCTTCAGGACGAGCGTCTTGTTCCCGGTCCGGCCGGTGTTCAGCACCACGTTCCAGCCGGCGGCGTCGGCGATGGCCTCGAGGGCGTCGTCGATCGAGGCGGTGTCCTCGAGCAGGGTGATCCGCTTTCCCAGGGCGCTGCCGGCCAGTCTCCCCGCGCGGACCGCGCCCCCTGCTCGGTGGCGGCGGGCGGCGTGCGGGGGCCGCGGCGGCGCGGGGGCCGGCGGCCGCGGGGGCCGGGGCGCGGCGGCGGCGCGGCGGCCGGCCTGGAGGAGGAGCGTGGCGGCGAGCAGTGCGAGCATGGCGGGCCCTCAGGCGATCCTCGGCTCTGGGCGACGGCATGAGGCGGAGAGGAGGAACAGGACGGGGAGGGCGACGGCGGCGCAGGCGAGCGCGAGCTGGAGCCGGAGCGCCGCGACCACCGGCGTGACCACGTCGGCCCCGATCGCAGCGCCCGGCCGGCCGCGCCGAGCCCGTTCACCACCCGGCTCGCCACCGGCGCCCAGGTCCCGGCGCCGGCCGCGTCACCGCCACCGACCAGCGCGACCAGCACGCCCGCGACAGACCGCGGCGGCGAAGCGGCGCTCGCGGGCGAGCGGCGCGCTCCCGCACGTCGACGCGGGCCAGCACGCCGGCGGTGAAGTCGGCGGGGAGCTCCGGCAGCTTGAGCGCGCGGAGCGCGTCGCCGAGGGCCTGGTAGGACTCGACCAGCGCCTGGCAGGCGTCGCACGACGCGGCGTGGGCCTCGACCTCGGCGGCCTCGGCGTCGAGCAGCACGCCGTCGAGGAGCCGCTGGGC
>CAVTDL010000018.1:0-195417 GCA_963733485.1 uncultured delta proteobacterium
CCATGACTCATGCTCCGCAGCTGGAGCTCGCGCCGCTCGCTGAGCGCGGGTCACCCGCTCGCCGCCGGTAGCGATCCATGTGCTCGCGCCCGAACACGCGCTCGGCGTGGAGGAGGTTGTGCGCGCGACATCGCAGCTGGAGGTTGTCGACGGTGGATGAACCACCGACCGCCCAGGGGACGATGTGATCCAGCTCCAGCTTGAAGCGACTGTCACATGGCGTGCCGTCCGGTGCGGTGAAGAAGCCTCCTCCGTCGCGCGCCCAGACCTGCCGCCGCACCTCGGCCGGGATGGCGGGTCGGGCGGCGGAACCGGAACGATCGCCCGGGAAGGTTGATCGCGCGGCCGGAGTGGTCTCGCGCGCGGTGCTCCGTGACGAGGACGGCTTGCTGCTCTCCCGACGTTCGGATGTGGGGTGCGCCGCGGAGATATCCATGAGCTGGCGGTCCGGTGGCGACCGCTTCCGCGCTGGCACCACCGCACCGCGCCGGACACCGTGCTTCTCGACCGCACAGCGGAGCGCCTCCTTGAGGACGGCAGCCACGTTTCCGTCCGGGACCTTGTGACCGAGCAGCTGGGTGAGCGTCTCGAGGTCGCGCCTCGCCTCGTCGTCGAGGGTCACGCGCAGCGACCACTGCGCCTCGGAGACCGCCAGCAGCTCGGCGGCAGCGCGCCGCGGCGGTGGCGGCGCCTCGAGCCGGAGTGACTCCGCTCGCTCGGCACTGCGACCGGGCTCCTCGAGGGTGGCGAGGTCGCGATTCTCGGTGGAGCTCGGCGCGACGTGAGGAGCCAGCTCGGAGACGGCTCGATAAGCGTTCGGGGGCTCTCGCTGCTCCGGCCCGTTCTGCGTCATCGACGGGACCGATGCGGCCGGGCGGGTCGCTCGGCGTCGCTGAGTGCGCGGCCTGCTGGACGCCCGGAAGCCTGCGGATCCCGTCCGCCGGAGCCGGGCGCGGCTTCAGCGAGGCCGCGATGGTGTTCGTCTCCGCCTTGGTCCGGAACGCCGCCCGCGCCGCGACCTCCTCCACGTTGTCCGGCGTGAGCACCGGGCCGAGGACGCAGAGCGTCGACAGGCAGAGCCGACCATCTCGCACCGCGTCGACGAGCGACGGAAAGCGCCGCAGGACACGCATGGCGCCGATGCGCCGCCCCGCCGCCCCCTCGCGCAGATGGAGCGCGCGGAGGCAGTATTCCCAGAGCGACGGATAGCCCAGCTCCGCGTACCCGCGCCGCCGGTCGAGCGCGTCGAGATGGAGGAGAAATTCCGCCTGGACGTTCCGCTCCTCCCCCGCCAGGGCGCGCAGCCGCTCGGAGAGGGCGCGCGCATCGAGGGTGGAGAGCTGGCCTTCGGTCATGGTTCACCTCCTGTGATGAACCATCCT
This sequence comes from uncultured delta proteobacterium, assembly GCA_963733485.1. Taxonomy (GTDB): domain Bacteria; phylum Myxococcota; class Myxococcia; order Myxococcales; family Anaeromyxobacteraceae; genus Anaeromyxobacter. The sequence goes on from CAVTDL010000018.1 coordinate 1,383, forward strand.
AGCGCCGGTTTTCGGGGTCTCCTGGAGACCCCCAGGATCGCGTCTGACGCGTTTTCCGGCGCGCGCCCGCTCGCGCCGGCCTCCGCGCGTCGTGGGCGCTGCGTTCGCTCTCCTCGTGCTCCTGAAGGGCCGTCCCGACATGATCACGCTGCCGCATCGCCGCTGCGTGAAGGTCGCCGTCAAGCGCCTTATCGCCGCGCCCCACCCGAGACATCGCTGGAGATAGCCAGCTACGGTTCGTAGCGAGGCGGCCGGTTCGATATTCGAACGGCTGCTGGCGACGCGGCAACACGCCGCCGCCACGCCGCGGGCCCCGCGGCGGTCAGCCCCTCCCGCGCCGCCCGCTACCCCGCCCGCGTGTAGAGCCGCAGTGAACCAGGCCCGGTCGTCGGACCAGGTCCGGACCAGCTGCCAGCCGGCGATGGCGGCCAGCGCGTCGAAGGCGCGCGGCTCCCACTTGTAGGCGCTCTCGGTGTGGATGGTCTCGCCCGCGCGGAAGAGCGAAGGCCGCGCCGGCCACGTGGACCACCTGGGCCTCGCGGCTCTCGAGGTGCATCTCGACCCGCGAGAGCCGCGCGTTCCAGACCGAGCGGTGGCGGAAGGCCGGAGAGGCGGAAGTCGGCGCCCGAGCTCGCGGTTCATGCGCGCGAGCAGGTTCAGGTCGAAGGCGGCGGTCACGCCCGCGGGCGTCGTCGTAGGCCGCGGACCAGCGTGGCCCCGTCCTTGGGGAGGTCGACGCCGATCAGCAGCGCGCCGCCCGGACCGGCCTCGCGCGCCATGCGGCGCAGGAGCCCCACCGCCTCGGGCGGGTCGAAGTTGCCGATGGTGGAGCCGGGGAAGAACGAGAGCCGCCGGCGCGACCAGGAGACGTCCACCGTCGGGGAGGTGCACGCCGTCGGTGAAGTCGCCGACCACCGGCCGCACCTCCAGGTGCGGGGAACGCGCCGCGTCAGCGCCGCCGCCGCCCGGGAGCAGCGCCTCGCGCGAGATGTCGACCGGCAGGTAGCGCGACGGGCCGCTCGAGCGCGCCGAGGAGCCGCTCCGTCTTCTTGCCGCTGCGCCGGTGCCGAACTCGAACACCAGCGCGCGCGGGGCCGATCGCCTCGGCAATCTCCCGCGCGTGCGGCTCCAGGATGGCCAGATCTCGGTGCGGGCCGGGTAGTACTCCGGCAGCTCGCAGATCAGCTCGTAGAGCGCCGAGCCGCGCGCGTCGTAGAGCCACTTGGGCGAGATGGCCTTGCGCGGCGCCGACGAGGCCCCGCAGCACGTCGTCCTGGAAGCGGCCCGCTCCGCCGCTCCTCGCCGCTACCGGCGCCCGCCTCGCCCGTCCGATCACGCGTCCCTCGCGAGCCGCACGCCGGTGAACTGCCACCGGGCGTCCGGGTAGAAGAAGTTCCGGTAGGTCGGCGCGCGACGTGCCGGCGCGGCGTCGACGCACGAGCCGCCGCGCAGCACCAGCTGGCTCACCATGAACTTGCCGTTGTACTCGCCGAGCGCGCCGGCCAGCGGCCGGAAGCCCGGGTACGGCGCGTAGGCGCTCGCGTCCACTCCCAGACGTCGCCGAGGAGCTGCCGCGGCCCGCGCCCGGCGCCGCCGCCGCCGGGTGGCAGCGGCCGTCCTCGGCGAAGGTCCCGTCCGGCTCGGCGTGCGGCGCCGCGGCCTCCCACTCCGCCTCGGTCGGCAGCCGCGCGCCGGCCCAGCGCGCGTAGGCGTCGGCCTCGAAGTAGGAGACGTGGACGACCGGCTCGGCCGGATCGAGGGGCCGCACGCCCCCGAGCGTGAACTGCGCGCCAGCCGCCGCGCCTGCGCAGCCAGTAGAGCGGCGCGCGCCAGCCGTGGCGCTGCACGCGCACGCCCAGCCGTCGGAGAGCCAGAGCTCCGGCCGCTCGGTAGCCGCCGTCCTCCACGAACGCGAGGCACTCGCCGCTGGTCACCGGGCGCGACGCCAGCGCGAACGGCGTGGAGCAGCACCGCGTGGCGCGGGCGCTCGTTGTCGAAGGCGAAGCCGCCGTCCGGCGTGCCCGATCTCGCGCACGCCGCCCGCGGCTGCGCGCAGCCAGGCGAGCGCCGGCTGCCGGGCCGCCGCGCGGCTGGCGGCGCGCGGCGGTAGGCGGGCCGGAGCGGGCTCGCGAGAACGCGTGCTTCACGTCGGTGAGGATGAGCTCCTGGTGCTGCTCCTCGTGGGCGAGCCCGAGCTCGACGCACGTCGAGAAGCTCGCGCCGGCAACTCCGCCGCCCGAGGGCCTCGGCGATGCCGCGCGTCGACCTCGGCGCCGGTAGCGCGAGCACCTCGTCGAGCCGCGGGCCGGGTGAGCAGACCGCCGCGCTCGGGCGCGGCTGCCGCGGCCCGACCGCCTCGTAGTACGAGTTGAAGAGGTAGTCGAACGCGGGGTGGAAGGCGCGGTAAGCCGCTCGAGCGGCCGCGAGCACGAAGGTCTCGAAGAACCAGGTCGTGTGCGCGAGGTGCCACTTCGCCGGGCTCGCGTCGGGCATCGACTGCACCATGCGCGTCCTCGGGCGAGAGCGGCGCGGCCGAGCGCCACGCGTCGCGCGCCGGACCTCGAGGAGCCGCTCGCCGCAGCGCCGCGGCGCGCGGCGGCGTGCGCGGCGACCGGCCCCACCCGTCGATCCCTCTCGCGCTTGGCGGGCGCGGCACCCCGGAAACCTCACCACCGGACCGGGCCCGCAACAGATTCGGGGCCGATCCCGCTGCGGGGGCCCCCCGCCGAGCCGCCCGCGCGCGGGCCGCGGCGAGGGGTCGCGCTCCGCTCCGGCAGCGGCGGGCGCGGCGCCGCTCGCCGGCACCTCCCGCTCGCGCTCCCGCGGGCCGCCGCGCTTTCCCGTCGCTCCTCGGGCGGGTCCCGGTTAGCCTCGCCGCGCATGCTCGATCCTTCCTCCGGGATCCGGGCCCGGCTCGAGGCCCGGCGCGCCGTGGTGGCGCGCCTCGATCAGGCCGACGCTGGGTGGCCCGGGCGCGCCTGCTGGTGTTCGTCCTCGCGGCGGCGCTCGCCTGTCCTGGCCTTCGGCCGCCCGCGCGGCGTCCGCGCGCTGGCTGCTCGCGCCGCTCGCCGGCTTCGTGGCGCTGGTGGTCGCGCACGATCGGGTCTTCCGCGCCCGCGACCGGGCCCGCCGCGCGGTGGCGTTCCACGAGGCGCGCGCTGGCTCGCATGGCAGGCCGCTTCGCGGGCAGGGCGTCCCGGCGAGCGCTTCGCCGACCCGCGACCACCCGTACGCGCAGGACCTCGATCTCTTCGGAGAGGGGCTCGCTCTTCGAGCTGCTGTGCGCCGCGCGCACGCGGCGCCGGCGAGGAGCGGCTCGCGGCCTGGCTCCTCGCCCCCGCCGGCGCCGCCGAGGTGGCGGGCCCGGCAGCGGGCGGTGCGCGAGCTGGCGCCGCGGCTCGATCTCCGCGAGGACGCTGGCGGTGCTGGGCGAGGACGTGCGCGCGGGCGTCGATCCGGCCGCGCTCGCCGCCTGGGGCACGCGCCCCGGCCCCCTCCCCGGGCACGTGGCGCCGGTGGCGGCCCTCCTCCGCCCTGGCCGGCCTGGCCACCGGCGTCGCGCTCTGGGCGGCCGGGTACGGGCCGCTGCCCGTTCATCGCCGTGCTCTTCCTCGACTGGGCCTTCGGCCGCGTCCTGCGCGCACCCAGGTCGCGCGCGTGCTGGGCGGGCCTCGGTCGGCCCGCCGCCGAGCTGGCGCGTGCTGGCGCTGCTGCTGGACCGGCTCGAGCGCGAGCCGTTCGAGGACCCGCGCCTCCGGGGTCTCCAGGCGCGCGCTCGGGCGCGACGGCGGCGCGGCGCCTCGACCCGCATCGCGCGGCTGGTCCGGATCACGGCCCGGGCCGAGTGGGCGCACAACCAGTTCTTCGCCCCGTTCGCCTTCGTCCTGCAGTGGACGCCGCTCCACGCCGTCGCGGTGGAGCGCTGGCGGGCGCGCAGCGGCGCCGCGGTGAGCGGCTGGCTCGAGGCGGTGGCCGAGCTCGAGGCGCTCTCGTCGCTGGCCGGCTACGCGTACGAGCACCCGGACCGACGTCTTCCCGGAGGTGATCGCGGCCGGGCCCGGGCGAGCCGGCCGGTGATCGAGGGCGACGGCCTCCGCCACCCGCTCCTCGCGGCCGCGGTCCCGAACGCCGTCCGCCTGGGCGGCGACGGGCCCGCCGTCCTGCTCGTCTCCGGCTCCAACATGTCCGGGAAGAGCACCTACCTCCGCACGGTGGGGGTGAGCGTGGTGCTGGCGCTGGCCGGCGCGCCGGTGCGGCGCCAGACGGCTGCCGGCTCACCGCCGTCCAGCCCGGCGCCACGCTGCGCATCCAGGACTCGCTCCAGGCCGGCACGCTCGCGCTTCTACGCGGAGATCACGCGCCTGAAGGAGCTGCAGGACCTCGCGCAGGGCCCCTTCCCGCTCCTCTTCCTGCTCGACGAGATCCTGCACGGCACCAACAGCCACGACCGGCGCATCGGCGCCGAGGCGCTGGTGCGCGGCCTCCTGGCGCGCGGCGCGGTCGGCCTCGTCACCACCCACGATCTGGCGCTGACCGAGCTGGCCGGCGGCGCCGGGGCGCTCGCCAACGCCCACTTCGAGGACCAGGTGAAGGACGGCGAGATCGCCTTCGACTACCGGCTCCGGCCCGGGCGTGGTGGGCCACTCCAACGCGCTCGCGCTGATGCGCGCGGTGGGGCTGGAGGTGTGAGCCGGACGGGCGCCCCTCCCGCGCTCACTCGACGGTCAGGATCTCGGCGCCCGCCGGCGTCACCACGAGGGTGTGCTCGAACTGGGCCGAGCGCTTGCCGTCGGCGGTGACGGCGGTCCAGCCGTCGTCCCAGAGCAGGTCCTGCCAGGTCCCCTCGGTGATCATGGGCTCGACCGTGAAGGTCATGCCCGGCTCCATCACGCCGCTTCACCGACGGATCGTAGTGGTGCGGGATCTGGAGCGAGGTGTGGAAGGTCTCGCCGATGCCGTGGCCGCAGTAGGCGCGGACCACCCCGTAGCCGTGGCGCGAGGCGAGCGCCTCGATGGCCTTGCCGATGTCCGAGACGGGCCGGCCCGGCTGCACCGCCGCGATGCCCTTCGACAGGCACTCGCGCGCCACCTGCACGAGGCGGCGCCCCTCGGGGTCCACCTCGCCCACCAGGAAGGTGGCCGAGCAGTCGCCGTGCATGCCGTCCAGGAAGACGGTGATGTCGAGGTTGACGATGTCGCCGTCCTCGAGCGGCCGGCTGTCCGGGATGCCGTGGCAGATCACCTCGTTCACCGAGGTGCAGATGGCCTTCGGGAACCCGCGGTAGTTGAGCGGGCTGGGGTAGCCGCCGAGCCGGACCGTCTCCTCGTGGGCGATCGCGTCGAGGGCGTCGGTGGTGATGCCCGGGCCGGACCGCCTCGCCCGCGACCCGTAGGACGCGGGCCGCCGCGCGGCAGGCGCGCCGCAGCCGCTCCAGCTCGTCCGTCGTCTTCACGTCCCGGCCGAGCGCCTTCGGCCGGCCGCTGGCGGCGTAGTCGGGCCGCGCGATCGAGGCCGGCACCGCGCGCCGTGGCGAGATCACCCCGGGCGAGAGTCCGCGCCTCCCGGGCGTCGCGCCGGGGCCGCCCGCTCGCGCGTCCGCGTCGAGGTGGCACTTCTTGTACTTCTGGCCGCTCCCGCACCAGCAGGGATCGTTCCGGCCCGGCCGGACGCCGGCCGCAAGCTCCGGCCCACTCACCGTCCGCCCTCCGTCCAGCCCGCCCAGCGCCTCGTGCTCATTGGGCCGATCTAAAGCAACTGCGCGGTCCGGGCAACCGCCGTGCCAGCCAGCCGGCTCAAACCTCCGGCCGAGGCACAGTTCGCGAAGCGAACTGTGCCCGGCCGCACCTCACCGGCTGCGCACTGCCGCCGAGCAACGGCTGCTCAGGCCTGGTCTTGCTGACCGGCTGCCAGGTCAGATGGGCGCCGGCTCGTCGGTCTGATCCGGGATGGCCTGCGAGGGCGAGCCCTCCCCCTCGAGCTGCTCCGCCATGCGCTCCATCCGGCCGCCCATCTCCTCGAGCTGCTCGGCCGAGCAGGCCTTCTTCACCTTGGGGAAGAGCTCCTTCTCCTCCTCCTCCACGTGGTGCTGCACCTGCTCCTTCAGGACCAGGAGCTTGGCGTCCAGCTGCGGGTCCTCCAGGCCGGCCTGCATGATGTCCGTGAGCAGCCGCTTCACCGAGAGGTGCTCCTCGACCGACTCGCGCAGGAGGTCCTCGACCCCCCTGGTGGCATCCTTCGCCTCCGGGTAGAAGATCTGCTCCTCGAGCTCCGCGTGGACCGCCAGCGCGTCGGCGATCTGCATGCAAAGCCGGGCCTTGGTCTTCTTCGCGCCCTCCCCGGCGCCCTCGTACTCCTCGAACAGCTCGTCCACCTCGCGGTGCTGCTGCTTCAGCATCTCGATCGCGTTCACAAGATTCCCCTCCTCACGGAGAGGCTAGACACCGGACGCGAAAATGGCCGGGAGCGGGTCCGGCGGAGCGGACCCGCCCCCGGCCAGGGGGAGGCGCGGCGGGCGGACGCTACGCCGCCTTCAGGCCCGTGTCCTCGTCGGCGTCAGCGGGCGCCCGGTCGGCGCGGCGGAGCCTCACGTCGAGCGCGATGGCCCGGAGCACGAAGGTGAGGAGCGCCAGGGCGCCGCCCACGAACACCACGTCCGGCAGGACGCGGGCCCAGGTGACCGCGTGGATGAAGGCGCTGCCGGTGACCTCCGGGCTGCGGGCGTACCAGAGCCCCTCGCGGACCGCGATGACGAGCTGGTAGATGCCGGCCGGGAGGAGCGAGAGGACGATCATCCCGGCCAGGCCGGCGTTGAGCCCCCAGAAGGCGATCGCGAGGAGCCGATCGCTCCAGGCCGCGGTCCGCACGATGTTCCGCATCGAGAAGAGCATCAGGGCGATGGCGAGGAAGCCGTACACGCCGAACAGCGCGCCGTGCGAGTGGATGGGGGTCGTGTTGAGCCCCTGCGCGTAGTAGAGGACGATGGGCGGGTTGATGAGGAAGCCCAGCACGCCGGCGCCCACCGCGTTCCAGAAGGCCACCGCCACGAAGAAGTAGAGCGGCCACCTCCACGGGGTGGCGTTCCCGCCCGAGCGGGCCAGCCGGAGGTTCTCGAACACCTCGAAGCCGAGCAGCGAGAGCGGGACGATCTCGAGGGCAGAGAAGGTCGCGCCGAGGGCGGTGATGAAGAGCGGCGAGCCGCTGAAGTACAGGTGGTGGAAGGTGCCGATGATGCCGGCGCCCAGGTAGAGCAGGATCGAGAAGTGGGTGGCCCGCTGGGCGGACCGCTCACCCACCGCGCCGATGCGCGACAGGATGAAGGCGAGCGCCACGGTGGCGAAGACCTCGAAGAAGTTCTCCACCCACAGGTGCACCACCCACCAGCGCCAGTAGTCGGCGATCGCGATGTGCGTGCCCGGCGTGTAGAAGAGGCCGACCGAGTAGAAGAGCGGGATGGAGACCGAGGCGTAGAGGAGCAGGTGGGTGAGGCCGCCCCTGTCCTTCTCGGCCTTCAGGGCCGGCTTGATGGCCCGGTAGACCAGCGCGACCCAGAGCAGCATGCCGGCGATGAGCGCCAGCTGCCAGACTCGGCCGAGCTCGATGTACTCGTAGCCCTGGTGGCCGACGAGCCAGCCGTCCGGGCCGGAGAGCTTGCCGCGGACGCCGAGGTAGGTGCCGGCCAGCGCCCCGACCACCACCACCACCAGCGCGCCGAGCAGGGTGTAGACCAGCGCCTTCTGCCCCTTCGGCTCGTGGCCGCCCACCGCCGGGCCGATGAAGAGGCCGGTGGCGAGCCAGCAGGTCGCGATCCAGAACACCGCCAGCTGGAGGTGCCAGCCGCGGGTGGCGGCGTAGGGGAGCAGCATCCCGACGTCGATGCCGAAGAGCTTGTTCCCCTCCACCGCGTAGTGGCCGGTCACCGACCCGAGCAGCGCCTGGACGACGAAGAGCAGGATGGCGACCGCGAAGTAGGGCAGCGCCGCGCGCTGGCTGGGGGTGGGGTTCGGCTCCTGGAACCTCGCGATCCGGACCGGGTGCTCCGGATCCTTGGCGCGCAGCCTCAGGTAGAAGAACAGGGCCAGCGCGATGCCGAGGATGAGCAGCACCATCGAGGCGATCGACCAGACCAGCGAGGACGGCAGCGGCTCGTTCCCGACCAGCGGGTCGTAGGGGAAGTTGGCGGTGTAGCTGAAGGTCTCGCCGGGGCGGTTGGTGCCGGCCGCCCAGGCGGTCCAGAAGAAGAAGGCGGTCTGCGCGCGGGCGTCGGCCGGGTCCGGCACGAAGCCGGCCGGGATCGACATGGCGTCGCTCCCGTCCCGGAACAGCGTCGTGTAGTACGCGACCAGCGCCGGGAAGGCCGCCACCTGGCCGGGCGAGAGCACCAGCGTGCCGGTGGTCTCGTCGTACCGGTTCTGGCGGAGCTCGGCGGCGACCTCGGCCTCGACCCGGCCGCGCTCGCCGGGCGGGAGCGCGATCAGATCACCCTGCGTGAAGCGGGTGGCGACCTCGGGGGCGAGGCCGCGGGCCAGGCCGGCCGTCACGAGGCCGATCCGGTGGAGCGTGTCGGCCGACCAGTCCGGCGCGAGGTAGGCGCCGTGGCCCCAGATCGAGCCGGTCTGCTGGCCACCGCGGGAGAGGTACTGGCGCTGTCCGGCGGCCACGTCCTCGGAGGTGAAGACCACCTCGCCCGACGTCGTGACGGCGCGGGCGGGGATGGGCGGCTTGTGCTTTGCGATCTGCGCACCGCCGAAGATGAGGACGGTGAAGCAGGCGACGATGATGAACAGGGTGACCGCGCGGGCCTTCTGGCTCATGGTGCTTGGGCTTCCTCTCTGTGGGTGAATGGGTGCTCGGCCGGAGGCGGTGGTGCGTGGCCGGAGGAGCGGCCGGCGTGGGGGGTTGCCGGCAGGGAGCGGCCGGCGTGCTGCGTGGCCGGCAGGGTGCGGCCGGGCACACTTCGCTTCGCGAAAAGTGCCCCGGCCTGAGATCGAATGCCGGCTAGGGGCCGGCCGGGTGGGCCGCCTGGGCGTGGCGCTGGACCAGCTCCTCGGCCAGCGCGTGGTACTTCTCGTGAGCGCCGGCGATCTTGTGCGCCTCGAAGTACTCGCACTCGGCGTTCACCTGCTCCATCACCTCGGGGGGGAGGTGCTGCTCCGCCATCGGGTAGAGCACCGCGTCCTCCTTGTGGATGTGCTGGTGGAGGAGGCCGGAGTACTGGGCCGCGGCGTCGGCGATCGCCTGCAGATCGGCGGCGCTCCAGGGCTCCTCCTGGTCCGCCTTCTGCGAGAGCGCGCGGACCAGGCCGCGCCCCTCGTCGTGCTCCATCAGCATGACGGCGATGGGGCCCCCGTTGGACGGGAAGCCGTTCTCGGTCATGCGCCGGAAGAGGATGTCCTCCTCCTTGCCGTGGTGGCAGCCGTCGGCGAACTCGCGGATGAAGGTGACGAACCGCCGCAGCTCGTCCTTGTCGGTGGCCTGCTTGCGGCGCGCCTCGTCGGCGAAGCCCACCAGCGCGTCGCAGACCCGCTCGATGACCCGGTGGTCGTTCATCAGCTGCTCGATGGCGTCCATGGCTCTTCCTTTTTCTCCGGCGGGCTCGCCGGCTGTGAGGCACGACACCGCCATGAGCAAGAGGCCTGCCGAAGTCCACGAAGCTGTCATCACTAGGGTTTTCTCGAAGCCACGCCCCCGGTGCACCGAGAATCGGTTGCATGAGGCACCGATATTTCGGTAGACACCGGCTTATGGTTGGCCCCCTTCTGCCGGTCCTCGCGCAGGACGACGTCCACCGCCGCATCGTCGAGGAGGCCATCGAGCTGGTCCTCTCGACCGTCGATCTGCGCGCGGTCCTCGACCGCACCGGGCGCCTCCTGCGGCGCCACTTCGGCGAGACGCGGGTCGCGATCAACCGGATCTCCCCCGACGACCCGGAGCGCGCCGAGGTGGTGCTGGTCTCGGATCCACGCCAGCCCTCTCCCGAGCTCGGGACCTCCTTCCCGCTCCAGGGCTCCGCCGCCGGCGAGGCGCTCGCGAAGCGGGTGCCCTGCGTGGTCGATCCGCTCCGGCCGCGCGAGGCGCGCTACCGCGAGGAGGCGGCGCTCTCGGCTTACGGCTACGGCTCGCTGGTCTCCTTCCCGTTGGTCTTCGAGAACGAGCTGCTCGGGACGCTCGACATCGCCCACCCGCCCGCGGAGGGGCTGCTCGACTGCTGCTTCGAGGTGGCCCGGCAGGTGGCCCACCTGGTCGCCATCGCCCTCCACAACAGCCTCATGGTCGAGGAGGTCCAGCGGCTGAACCGGCTGCTCGGCCGCGAGAACGCGCTGCTCAAGGAGGAGATCCGCCAGATCAAGCGCGACTCGCGCTACCTCGCCGAGAGCGAGGCCATGCGCGGCGTGGTGCAGCGGGTCCGGCTGGTGGCGCCCTCCTCGACCACCGTGCTGGTGCGCGGCGAGACCGGCACCGGCAAGGAGGGGCTGGCGCGGATGGTCCACGAGTTCAGCCCGCGCTTCAACGCGCCCTTCGTGCCGGTGAACCTCGGCGCCATCCCCGAGGGGCTCATCGAGAGCGAGCTCTTCGGCCACGAGAAGGGCGCCTTCACCGGCGCGAACCGCCGCCGCGCCGGTCGCTTCGAGCAGGCCGACGGCGGGACGCTGTTCCTCGACGAGGTGGGCGACGCCCCGCCCAGCGTCCAGGTGCGGCTGCTCCGGGTGCTGCAGGAGCGGGTGGTGGAGCGCGTGGGCGGGACCGAGCCGGTCAAGGTGGACGTGCGGGTGATCGCCGCCACCAACCGCGACCTCGAGGCGATGGTCGCCCGCGGCACCTTCCGCGCCGATCTCTACTACCGGCTGGCGGTGTTCCCGGTGGAGCTGCCGCCGCTCCGCGACCGGACCGAGGAGATCCGGCCGCTCGCGACCTACTTCCTGGCGCGCCACGCCGCGCTGATGCACCGCCGCCCGCCGCGCGTCTCCGAGGAGACCTGGCGCTCGCTCGAGGCCCACCACTGGCCGGGCAACGTGCGCGAGCTCGAGAACTTCCTCCAGCGCGCGCTGATCCTGTCGCCCGGGCCGGACCTCGCGCTGCCGGAGCTCCCCGCCGGCGCCGCGCGCCCGCAGGCCGCCGCCGCGGCGGCGTCGCCCCCCGGCCGCTTCGAGGACGAGGTCCGCGCCGTGATCGAGCGCGCGCTCGCCCACGCCGGCGGCCGCGTGTACGGCCCCACCGGCGCCGCGGCGATGCTCGGGCTCCGGCCCACCACGCTGCAGGGGAAGATGAAGAAGTACGGGATCCCGGCCGGTCCGCGCGCCGCGCAGGCCTGACCAGCCGGCCTCCAACCTCCGGCCGAGGCACAGTTCGCGGGAAGTGTGCCCGGCCGCACCTCACCGGCTGGCTAGCGCGCGCCGTGGCCGGAGGGGATCCGGAAGATCTCGGCGATCACGCCGCCGGCGGTGCCCGCGCCGCCCACGCCCGCGCCCTGCACCACCAGCGGGCGGTCGGCGTGGCGCGCCGTCGTGAAGGCCACCTGCGCCTCGACCCCCACCAGCCGCGCCGCCGGCTCGTCGGCCAGGACCGCCTCGGGCCCGGCCCGGACCTCGACGTGCCCCGCCTCGCCCACCGTGATGCGCGCCAGGTAGCGGAGCACCCTGCCCTCTCGCCGCAGCGCCTCCACCCGCGCCGCCATCGCGTCGTCGTGCGCCCGCAGCGCGGCGATGAGCGCGTCGGGCGTGCCGGGGGCGAGCAGGTGGGGCGGGACGAACGGCTCGATGGCCACGTCCTCGAGGGCGAAGGTGGCGCCGAGCTCGCGCGCCAGGATGAGCGCCTTGCGGGCCGAGTCGAGGCCGGAGAGGTCGTCGCGCGGATCGGCCTCGCAGTAGCCGAGCCCCATGGCCCAGCGGGTCGCCAGCGACAGGGGGGTCCCGCGGGAGAGCTCGGTGCAGAGGAACCCGAGGGTGCCGGAGAGCGATCCCTCCACCCGCCGGACGCGATCGCCGCTGCGGACCAGCCTGCGGAGGGTGCCGATCACCGGGAGCGTCGCCCCCACCGCGGTGTCGTAGTGCCAGTGGCGGTGGTGCTGGCGCCGCGCCGCGCGCAGCTCCTCGTTGCGACGCGGGGGGGTGGCGAGCGGGCGCTTGTTCGACGAGACCACGTCGATCCCGCGGCGGAACGCCTGCTCGTACACGTCCTCCATCCCCGCCGCGGCGGTGAGGTCGACCAGCACGGGGCGCGGCAGCGCGGCCAGCCGATCGAGCAGCGCCGGCGCGCTCCGCGCGTCCACCGGCCCGGACGGCGGGGCGGCGGCGAGCCGCTCCTCCCAGGCGTCCAGATCGAGGCCGGCCTCGTCGAAGGCGGCGCCACGCGTGTCGGCCACGCCCACCACCCGGAGGATCGCGTCGTAGTCCCGCTCCAGCTCGGTCCGCTGGATCCGGAGCTGCTCGAGCAGCTCGCGCCCGACCTTCCCCTTCCCGAGCACGAGCAGGGAGATCCCGCGCTCGGCCAGCGCGCCCGCGGCGGGCTCCGCGGCGGCGCCCACCGGGCGCCCGCGGAAGTCGGCCACCATGTCGCTCAGCCGATCCACGTCGATCAGGAACGCGTCGTGCCCGTGCGGCGAGTCCATCACCGCGAGCCGCGCGTTCGGCGCGAGCGCCGCCACCTCGCGCTGCTCCCAGGGCCAGTACAGGACGTCGGAGTCGATCGAGACCACCAGCGTGGGCTGGCGCAGGGCGCGGAGCACCTCGTCGAAGTCGCCCCGGCCGCGGGCCACGTCGTGCGTGTCCATGGCGCGCGTGAGCGTGACGTAGGTCGCCGCGTCGAAGCGGCCCACCAGCTGCAGGCCCTGGTAGCGGAGGTAGCTCTCGACCGCGAAGAGGTCCTCGGTCTGCGGCCGGCGGCCGAACCGCTCCTCGAACGAGGGCTGGCTCCGGTAGGAGAGCATCGCCATCATGCGCGCCGCCGCGAGGCCGGCGTCGGGCGGATCGTCGCCGTCGTAGCGGCCGCCCTTCCAGCGCGGGTCGGCGTAGATGGCCTGCCGCTGCGCCTCGGAGAGGCCGATGCACCAGGCCGAGTGCCGGGCGGTCGAGGCGATTGTCACCACCGACTCGACCAGGTCGGGGTAGAGCAGCGCCCACTCCAGGACCTGCATCCCGCCCAGCGAGCCGCCGATGGCCACGCGGACGCGGCGGACGCCCAGCGCCTCCGCCAGGGCGCGCTGCACGCGCACCATGTCGCGGACGGTGACGGCCGGGAAGGTGCCGAACCACGGCGCGCCGGTGGACGGGTCGATCGAGGTCGGCCCGGTGGTGCCGTAGCAGCTCCCCAGGATGTTCGAGCAGAGGATGAAGTCCCGCGCCGGATCGAGCGCGCGCCCCGGTCCGAACATGTGCGTCCACCAGAGGTCGGCGTCGGCGGAGCCGGTCAGGGCGTGGCAGATCACCACGGCGTTTCCGCCGTCGCGGTCGAGCTTTCCCCAGGTGCGATAGCCGACCGTCACCGAAGGGAGCGTGCCGCCGAGCTCGAGCTCGAAGGGGCCTGGCAGCTCCAGGGTCCGGGTCTCGGGCGAGACGAAGGCAGCGCGCCCCGCTGCCGCCGAGTCGGCGCTGCCTTTCCGCGAGGTCATGGAGCGCGGAGGGTAGCGACGCGGAATCCCAAGTGTCAACGCGCGCGTGCCCGGCGCGAGGCGCTCCGGGCGCCCCTCCGGTGCGGCCGGTAAAAAGCAACTTTCCGGCTCGCCTCACCGATATCCACCCACCTCGGCGCATGTAGGACCTCTGCCCACCCGATGCGCCGGCAGCCGCGAACCCCGCGGAACCGCGAGGCGTCCACCGGGGTGCTTTACCCGGGCGTCGACCGGTGCTGTGGTCGGTCTCGTCTGCGCCGCTCGTCAGGAGCCGTTCCCTGGCGTCGGCGCGAGCGGGCTCGCGTCGCCCTCCCCCTCCTCGGGCGACGCTCCGCGGCCGCGCCCGGTTCCGGCGAGCGCCGGAACCGGTGCGCGGGCCCTTTTCTCGCCCGTGCCTGTCCGGCCGAGCCCTGCCCCGCGAGGTCGAAGCGCGCGCAGAGCAGATCGGCCAGGCCGCCCACCTCGTCGGCGCCGAACGTCGAGACGCGCCGCGGCGGCGGCTCGTCGGTCACCACCGCGAACACCCGGCGGTCGCTGGCGCAGAGGAACTCCGCCGAGATCCGCCGCCGGTGAACCTCCACCCGCGGCAGCGCCTCGCGCCGCCAGCCCTCCGCGAGCACCAGGTCCACCGGCGGGAGGAGGCGCGCGAGCGCGTGGACGCTGCCGGTGGGCGGTCCGAAGAAGGCCATCCCGCCTGGCCCCTCGATGGCGGCCGCCACCGCCCCGGCGCGGCGGAGCACCTCGGTGTCCTTCCCGCGCCGGTCGAGCGGGTGGTCGTGGCCGGTGTGCTTCACGATCCCGACGCGCAGGCCGCGCCGCGCGAGCTCGGCCACCAGCGCCTTCAGGAGGCGCGTCTTCCCCACGCCGCTCGGGCCGGAGAAGGCCACCACCGGCGTCACGCCGCGTCGCCGGCGAGCAGCCATGCCGTGACCTCCGCGCCCTCGGGCAGATCGCCCGCGTCGGCCGGCACGCACAGGAGCGCGTCCGCCAGCGCCGGCCCGCGCACCTGGGCCGAGTCCCGTCCCAGCGGCCGCGCCCGGCCGTCCGCATCGACGCGGGCCCAGAGCAGGCGCGCGCGCCCGGGCCGCCCCTCGGCCGGCGCCGCCAGCCTGAGGGGCACCGTGAGCCGCGCGGTGCGCGCCGCGCCGCAGAGCGCGAGCAGCGCCGGGCGCGCGAACACCTCGAAGCCGGCCAGGCAGGCCGAGGGGCTCCCTGGCAGCCCGAGCACCGGCACGCCGCGAGCGAGCGCGAAGAGGAACGGCTTGCCGGGCTTCATCGGCACGCCGTGCACGCGCACGTCGGCGCCCAGCGCGGCGAGCGCCCCGGGCACGAGGTCCTTCGCGCCCACCGAGACGCCGCCGATGGTGATCACCGCGTCGGCGCTCCGCAGGGCCGCGCCGAGCGCCGCCACCACCTGGTCGAGCAGGTCGCCGACCCGCCGGTGCTCGACCTCGGCGCCGAGCGCGCGCGCGAGGGCGGCCACCGCCACGCCGTTCGAGTCGGGGGTCCGCCCGGACACCACCTCGTCGCCGGTCGAGAGCAGCGCCACCCGCGGGCGGCGGCGCACGGTCACCGTGTCGACACCCACCGCGCGCAGGAGCGCCGCCTGCCGCGCGCCCACCCGGACGCCGGACGGGATCGCCAGCCCTCCCGCGGCCACGTCCTCCCCGGCGCGCCGCACGTTCTCGCCGGCGCGCGCGGCGGGCGGTGAACCGGACGGCGCCCTCCTCGGCGTGCGTCGCCTCCTCCCGCACCACCGCGTCCGCCCCGTCCGGCAGCGTGGCGCCGGTGAAGATGCGGGCCGCCTCGCCGGGCCCGACCGGCGTCGCGGGCACGTCACCCGCGTAGATGGTCTGGGTCACGGGGAGCGCGGACGGGGCCGGTCACGCTCGCGGCGCGCACCGCGTAGCCGTCCATGGCGGCGCAGGTGTGGGGCGGCGCCGCCACCCGTGCCAGCGCATCGGCGCCCAGCCAGCGCCCGTCGGCCGCCTCGGAGGTGACCTCCTCGAGGGAGGTCGGGTGGAGCGCGGCCAGGATGCCGTCGCGGATGCGGAGAAGCCGTTCCATGTCGGCGCATCATGCCAGACGGAGAAGGCACCGGGGCCACCGACGCCGGTCACGCATGCAAACCCTGCGCTGGCCTGGTCTTGATCCGGGCCAAAACGCAATCGCTGCACGAGCGGCCGTCCAAACTGCCGGATGTTCGCGGGCCTAGCTCATGCAGACAGACCGAGATCAAGAGACTTTTGCCTCTTGGAGGACGCGTGCTCTCAAACACCCCCGTGACCGACTGCGGTGCCTGTAACCTCGGCGTCGCATCCCAGGGACGCTGCCGGCTCACCCCGACCAGCCGCGAGTCAGGCGCGACCATCTGCGCCCAGGGCGAACGCCCCCGGACGGTGTACTTCGTCAAGGAAGGCTTCGTGGCGCTCTCGGCGGTCTCGCCGCGCGGCTCCGAGCTGCTCCTCTCGCTGCGCGGCCCGTCCTCGCTCCTCTGTACCGAGGCGATGCAGAACGAGCCATCCCCGTTCGAGGTCCGTGCCCTCTCCCGGGTCAAGATCTGCGGGATGAGCGGCGACGCGCTCTCGCAATGGGTGGGGCCGGACCGCAGCGCGGCCCGCGTGGTGCTCGACCTGCTCCTCACCGAGTCGCGGCAGCAGCGCGACGAGGTCAACTGGCGCCAGGGCGACTGCCTCTCCCGCGTGGCTCGCTTCGCGCTCGCGCACGCGCGCTTCCTCGCGGATCGGCCCAACGCGGTGCGGAAGCAGGTGGTCGCCCGCCTGCTCGGCATGCGGCCCGAGACCCTCTCGCGCTGCCTCACGAGGCTCGAGAAGGACGGCGTGGTGGACGCTTCGCGCGGCGTTCGCGTCCTGGATCAGCGCCGGCTCGCGGCACTCGCTATGGAAGACAACGCGGCCTGAAGCCTGCTAGAAGTGGGGCCGGCTGCGCGTCGGAGAAAGGTGCCTCGCAATGTTCGGTCTCAGAATGCCTGAGCTGCTGCTGATCCTTGCCATCGTGGTGATCCTGTTCGGCGCGAGCAGGCTGCCGGCGCTCGGCCAGGGGCTCGGCCAGGGCATCCGCAGCTTCAAGAAGGCCTTCGGCGGCGAGGACGACAAGCCCACCGCGTCGGGCCCGCAGACCCCGCCCGATCAGGGCCCGAAGCAGGCGTGACGCGAGGGGAGCGACCTCCCCGCTCCCGCCCCTCACCGAGCGCGCCTTGCGCGCCGCCCTGCCCCGGCAACCTCACCCGCGCAAACCTCCACCGGCCGAACGCCCGAGCGACGAGGTCGGACGCCAGGTCCGCTCCATCGCTCACGGCGCTTTTCGGCTTAGCCCTTACCCGTTTCCGGTACCGGCAGCGGGTGGCCTCGCCGTTGCTCGCCCCTTCACCAGGGACGCGTTCACGCCGAACCGAACGCAGCCGCTCGAGCCTCCCGCCCGACGTCCGGACGGGCGCCAGGCCTCACACCTCGCGATTCGCCCGGGCCGCTGGCCCGGACGAGCCTGGAGATCGCGGGGAGTGGCGGTGACGGCAACCGGGCTCGCGGCTCGCCCACGACGGCGCCGACGCGTCCCGTCTTCTTTGACTCGCCCATCCGGCGCGACCCTCCGGGCGGTCTCTCCTGAACGCGCCAGCAGCGGTACGCTCGAGCAAAAGGGGGCATCACCATGAGGCGGATCCTGGTCGCGGTGGACGGATCGGAGACCTCCTTCAAGGCCGCGCGGATGGCGGCGGACGTGGCGCTGCGGTTCGGCGCGAAGCTCACGCTCGTCCACGTCGTGCCGAAGCTCCTGCTCCCCCCGGACGTCTACGGGCTCACGCTCGCCGAGGTCGAGAAGGAGCACCGGGCCTACGCCGACAAGCTGCTCGAGCGCGCCGTGGCCAATCTGAACGAGCCTGGCCTGGAGATCGGCACCACCGTGCTCTACGGCCCGCCCGCCGAGTCCATCGCCGAGGAGGCCGCCGCGACCGACGTGGGCATGGTGGTGGTGGGCAGCCGCGGCCACGGCGCCGTCGCGCGGATGTTCCTCGGGAGCATCTCCGACCGGCTGGTCCACATCAGCACGAAGCCGGTCCTGGTCGTGCGCTGAAGGCCGGCCGGGCGCCGGGTGGGCGAAGCCGAACGGCGGGCGCCGGCTCCAACCCGCGTTGACCGGCCGCCCGCGCCCCCCTTACGTACGGGGGCGCATGCCCGAGACGGTGTTCGAGGAGCTGAAGCGCTACGTCCGCTTCGACGCGACCGACGAGCGCGCGCTCCGCGCGCTGCACGGCCCGGCGGCGCCGCAGTTCGAGCGGATCGCCGAGGTCTTCTACGAGCGCATCCTGTCCCACGCCGAGGCGCGCCAGGTGCTGGTCGAGGGCGAGAGCCAGGTCGGCAAGCTCAAGGGGACGCTGGTGGCCTGGATGGACTCGCTGCTGCAGGGTCCGTGGGACGAGGCCTACTGGATCCACCGCTACCGCATCGGCCGCGTCCACGTCCGCATCGGGATGCCGCAGCAGTACATGTTCGGCGCGATGAACGTGATCCGGACCGAGCTGATGCGGGTCTCCTTCGAGAACTTCCACGCCGACCCGACGCAGCTCGAGCAGGTGCGGAACGCCCTCGGAAGATCATCGATCTCGAGCTCGCCGTCATGCTGCACACCTACCGCGACGACCTGCTCGCACAGCAGGCGCGGGTCGAGCGGCTCTCCACCTTCGGGCAGCTGGTCGGCTCCATCGGCCACGACCTGCGCAACCCGCTCGGCGTGATCGAGACCTCGCTCTACATCCTGCGCGGCCGGGTGGGCGAGGACGACCGCGCCAGGAAGCACGTCGACCGGATCGGCGAGCAGCTCGAGGTCGCGAACGGCATCATCACCAACCTGCTCGACATGATCCGCGACCGCCCGCTCGCCCGCGAGCCGCTGAAGCTCGCGGCGCTGATCGCGGGAGTGCTCGCGGCGGTGAAGCGGCCCGAGGGCGTCCGGGTCGCGGTCGAGGGGATCGAGGCGCTCCCCGCCGGTGGACGGCGATCCGGGCCAGCTCCGCCAGGTGTTCGTGAACCTGGTCGAGAACGCCGTCTACGCGGCCTCGCCCGCCGGCGCGGTGACGGTGCGTGGCCGCGGCGAGCCGAGCGCGGTGGCGCTCGAGGTCGAGGACACCGGCCCGGGCGTCGATCCGGCCACGCGCCGCCGGCTCTTCGAGCCCCTCATCACCACCAAGGACGAAGGGCGTCGGCCTGGGGCTCGCGCTGGTGAAGCGGATCGCCGAGCGGCACGGCGGCTCGGTCGAGCTACACCGACCGGCCGGGCGGGGGCGCCCGGTTCACCGTCCGTCTCCCCGCGTGAGAGAGGTTCGCGATGCGTCGCTACCTGATCGTCGACGACAACCGGGCCTTCGCCGAGAACCTGGCCGAGATCCTGCGCGACCGCGGCGACGAGGTCGCGGTGGCGGAGGACGGGTCGTCGGCCCTGGCAGCTCGCGCGGGGCACCACCTTCGACGCGATCCTCACCGACATGCGCATGCCGCTGATGGGCGGCGCCGAGCTGGTGCACGAGATCCGGCGGGTCGATCCCGGCGCGGCGGCGATGGTGATCACCGCCTACGTCGCCGACGACGACCTGGAGGCGGCGCGGCGAGAGGGGCTGCTGGCGGTGCTGCCCAAGCCCGTGCCGGCCGGGCGCGTCCTCGAGCTGCTGGGGCGGGCCCGGCGCGACGGGCTGGTGGTGGTGATCGAGGACGATCCCGCGGATGTCCGACAACCTCTGCGACGTGCTGCGGAGCCACGGCTTCGCGGCGGTGACCGCCGCCTCGGTGCTCGAGACCGAGCGGCTCGGGCCGGTCGAGCCCTTCTGCGCGCTGGTGGACCTGCGGGTGCCCGGCGGGCGGGACGGGGACGCGATGCTGCGGCTCGCCGCGCGCTACCCGGGCCTGCCCATCATCGTGGTGACCGCGTACCACGACGCGCCGCCGCCCCTCGAGCCCCGGGCGCTCTTCCGGAAGCCCTTCGACACCGAGGCGCTCCTGGCCGCCGTCGAGCGGCTCCACGCGGCCCGCGCCCCGACCCCCCTGCGCCCATGAAGACCGCCGCCCCCAAGCGACCGCGCATCCTGATCGTCGACGACAACGCCAGCCTGGTCGAGAACCTCTCCGAGATCCTGGAGGAGGCCGGCTACGCGGTGACCGGCGCGGGCACCTGCGCGGCGGCGCTGGCGCTCGCCGGCGAGGGCTTCGACGTGGCGCTGGTCGACCTGAAGCTCCCGGACGGTGACGGCACCCTCCTCGCCCCCCGGCTCAAGGAGCTCTCGCCGGACGGCGAGGTGGTGATGCTCACCGGCTTCGCCACGCTCGAGTCCGCCATGGCGGCGGTGCGCGCCGGCGCCTGCGCCTACCTGGTGAAGCCCTGCGCCACGCAGGAGCTGCTGGTCACGGTCGAGCAGACCATGCGCCAGGTGCGGCTGCACGGCGAGAAGCGCGAGCTGGCGCGGCGCGCGCAGATGGTCGAGAAGCTCGCGGCGGTCGGCACCATGACGGCCGGGCTCTCCCACGAGATCCGCAACCCGCTGAACGCCGCGGCGCTGCAGCTGTCGGTGCTCGAGCGGCGCGTCCACCGGCTCGAGGCCGCCCGCCAGCCGCCGCTGCTCGAGCCGCTCACGCTGGTGAAGGACGAGATCCGCCGCCTCGACCACATCCTCGAGGACTTCCTGCAGTTCGCCCGCCCGCGCGAGTTCGTGCCCCAGCCCGTCGATCTCGTGCCGGTGGTGGCGCGCGTGCTCGATCTGCTCGGGGGCGACGCCGAGCGCCGCGGCGTGCGGCTGGAGCGGGACCTCGACCCGGTGCCGGCGGTGGCCGGCGACGAGGAGCGGATCCGGCAGGTGCTGGTGAACCTCTGCCTGAACGCGCTCGAGGCGATCCCGCCGGGCGGGCTGGTCCGCGTCTCGTGCCGCCCCGGCGAGCCGGTCCCGGATCACCCGGACGCGCCGCCCACGGTGGACGTGTTCGTGGACGACGACGGCCCGGGCGTCCCGCCCGATCAGCGCGATCGGATCTTCGAGCCGTTCTTCACCAGCAAGGCGAAGGGCTCCGGGCTCGGCCTCTCCATCGTCCACGCCATCGTGACGCAGCACGGCGGGACCATCCGCGTGGACGCGTCGCCCGAGGGCGGCGCGCGCTTCGCGCTCGGCCTGCCGCTCGCCGGGTGAGCGCGCGCGGCAGTCCGGGTCCGGTGGCGGCGGCAGGTAGCCGGTGAGGAGCGGCCGGGCACACTTCGCAACGCGCTGTGCAGCCGGCAGGGTGCGGCCGACACGCTCAGTCGATAGCCGGTGAGGAGCGGCCGGGCACACTTCGCTTCGCGAACTGTGCCTCGGCCGGATGTGGATTCCGGCTACTCGTTGCCCGCCTTGACGTCGTCCTCGCCCTCGAGGCCCTCGTCGTGGCCCCGGCCGGCCTCGCGGCCGCCGGCCGCGTACTCCTTCAGCCGGTACTGGATCTTCCGGACGCTGATCCCGAGGATCTCCGCCGCGCGCGAGGTTGAGCCGCCCACCATCTCGAGCGTGCGCAGGATCGCCTCGCGCTCGATCTCGTAGAGCGTGGCACCGGGGATGAGCGCCCCCGCGGCGCGCTCGCGGGGCCTGGGACCGCGCAGGGTGGGCGGCAGGTCGTCGGCCGTGAGCTCCGAGCCCTTGCAGAGGACCACCGCGCGCTCGACCACGTTCTCGAGCTCGCGCACGTTGCCCGGCCAGTCGTGGCTGAGCAGCGCGTTGAGCGTGCCGGGGGCGAGCCCGCGGATCTCCTTGCCGTAGGCGCGGGAGTACTTGTCGATGAAGTGGCTGACCAGGGCCGGGACGTCCCCCTTGCGCTGCCGGAGCGGCGGCAGCGTGACCGCCACCACGTTGAGGCGGTAGTAGAGGTCCTCCCGGAACTTGCCGGTCTTCACCTCGGCGGCGAGGTCGCGGTTGGTGGCCGCCACCAGGCGCACGTCGACCTTGATGGTCTGCGTGCCGCCCACCCGCTCGAACTCCTTCTCCTGGAGCACGCGCAGCAGCTTGATCTGGAGCGCGGGGGAGATGTCGCCGATCTCGTCGAGGAAGAGCGTGCCGCCGTCGGCCAGCTCGAAGCGCCCCTCCTTGCGACCGATGGCGCCGGTGAAGGCGCCCTTCTCGTGGCCGAAGAGCTCGGACTCGAGCAGCGTCTCGGAGAGCGCCGCGCAGTTCACCTTGATGAAGGCCTTGTCGGCGCGGGGCGACTCCTCGTGGAGCGCCTGCGCGATGAGCTCCTTGCCGGTGCCCGACTCGCCCAGGATGAGGACGGTGGCGCGCGTGGGGGCCGCGCGCTTCACCACCTCGTAGACGGCCTGCAGCTCGGGCGCGTCGCCCACGATGTTGTGGAAGCGGTAGCGCTCGCGGACCCGCTCGCGCAGGTTGGCGGTGTCGCGCTGGAGGCGGAGCTTCTCGAGCGCCTTCTCGATGACCACCAGCACCGCGTTCACGTCGAGCGGCTTGACGAGGTAGTTCTCGGCGCCCGCGCGCATCGCCTCGACGGCGGCCTCCACGCTCGCGAACGCGGTCATCATCACGAACACCGCGTCGGAGCCCTGCTCGCGCGCGCGCTTCAGGAGGGTGATCCCGTCCATCCGGGGCATCCGCACGTCGACCAGCACCGCGGCCGGCGCGAAGCCCGGGAGGAGGGCGAGCGCCTCCTCACCATCGGCCGCCTCGGCGATCTCGTACCCCTCCTCGGACAAGATCGTGCGCAGCGCCACGCGCGCGTTCTGCTCGTCGTCGACGACGAGGATCCGTTCCTTGCCGAGGCGATTCGGAATCGTCATGCCGCTCCTGCTCTTGCGCAAAGCCTGCGGGGACGCCGCAGCTTATGCACCATTCCGGCCCGGAGGTCCAGCGCCAACAACGGGCCAAGCTCTCAGGTGGACTCTCGAAAAACGTCTGATGACGGCGGGATTCCCGGAATCAGGCGGCGACGGGATCCTCCCCCGGTCCGCCGTCGACCCGCCCCAGACGGTCGTACGGGCGCCAGCGGAAGTGCGCGCCCAGGCCCTCCGCGAGGGCGCGGCAGGCCTGCTCCGACATCCCCGGAAGTGCCACCGCGCTGGCGGCCACCTCAGGGATGGATCGCACCGCGCTCGCGATGAAGGCCTTCACCGCGTCGTGGGCCGCCTCGCCGTACCGGCTCGGGCAGATCCGGGCATAGGTCGCGGCGTCGGGGGCGTTGAGCGAGACCGATACCGCGTCCAGGCCGGCGGCCGCGAGGAGCGGCGGCACGTCGCGGCCCTCCCGCAGGCTGGCGAGTCCGTCGGTGTCGAGTCGGATCCGGCCCACCCCGGCTGCCTCGAGCCGACGGGTCAGCTCGAGCACCACCTCCAGGCGGCGCGTCGGCTCGCCGAACCCGGTGAACACGACCTCGGATCGGCCCTCGAGCCCGAGCGCGCGCGCCGCCTCCCAGACCTCGTCGGCGGAGGGGTTGCGCGCCAGCCGCAGGTCGAAGCCACCCACCGTGAAGTCGTCGTCGCGGATCTTCGGGCAGAAGACGCACGCGAGGGTGCAGGCGCTGGTCACGTTCAGGTAGAGCGCGTCGCCGAGCGGGTAGGCGAGCACCGGAGCCTTCGTGTCTTGCGCGGCGTCGATCACGGGAGCCGTCCATTAGCAGGCCGGCGGCCGGCACGCCACCGTCCGGACCTGCGCTCCTGGAACCCACGGGAGCCGCCGGAATTTCCCGCCGTTCGGCTACTCGGCGCCGTGGCGCTGGCCGCTGCAGGCCATGCAGTAGCGCGCCTCGGGGATGGCGCGGAGCCGCTGCAGGCCCATCGGGCCGCCGCAGCTCAGGCAGTCGCCGTAACGCCCCGCCTGGATCCGCGCGAGCGCCGCGTCGATGTCGGCGAGCTCCCTGCGCGCGCCCTCGCTGAGCGGCGGCGGCGCGGACTCGTAATCGGCCCAGCGCGCCGCCGGATCCGCCGGACCGATCCGGGACGGGAACTGGCTGAGCGACCGGCGTCGCCTCAGCAGTACCTCCCGCGCCTCGGCCTCGATGCGGCTCATGCGTCCGCCCTATTACACGAGGCGTGCCCACGCACAATCGGCCAATATAACTGGGTCTTTTCGGCGGACCGGACCGCGAGAGTTGCGTGGCTCGGCGGCCCCTGCGCACGGCTTGCGCTGCGGCGCCGGCTCGTCACTCGCGGGCGCCCGCGCGGCGGACGTCAGTGCGCGTGCGGGTGGCAGCGCCGGTGCGGCAGCAAGCCGGGCATGCCGGCGCGCGCGAGCTCCTCGCCGGAGACGCACCCGAGGACGAGCCCGCCCAGCGCCACCGGCAGGCAGCCCACGCCGCACTCGCAGAGCGTGGCGGCCGCGTCCTCCAGCGTCGCGTCCGGCCGGATGGTGATGACCGGCAGGCTCATGCGCTCCCAGACCCGCTCCTCCGGCCCCGCCGCCTCGAGGTCGCAGCCGCACAGGATGCCCACCAGGTTGTCCTCGTCCATCACGAGCAGGTGCTCGGCGCCGCTGGCCTCGGCGAGCGCCACCGCGGCGGCGATGCTCGCGTCGGCGGGCACCACGAGCGGCGAGCGGTTCATCGCGTCGGAGACGAGCGTCATGATCGACCTCCGTTCCTCTGTCGTCGGAGGCGCGCGGCGACGGCGCGCGGCGCCACCTCCCTCCCCTCCCCGTTTCCACCGGGCGGACGCGTCCACCCGTGCGTGCCTAGAGCGGCACGGTGTCGCGCGGCGCGCGCGACGCCACTCGGAGCGTGAGCACCGGACAGGTGGAGCGGCGCAGCACGGCCTCCGCCACGCTCCCGATGAGCAGCCGCGACAGCCCGGTCCGGCCGTGCGTGCCCATCACGATCAGGTCCGCGCCGAGCTCCTTGGCGACCTGCAGGATGGTGTCGGAGGGCTCGCCCGCCTCGACGCGGACGGCGAGCGCCTTGGGCCTCGCCGCGGCTCGCGCCAGGAAGTGATCCACCTCTCGCTGGACCTCGTTGCGCGTCTGCTCCCACCCGGGCTGCCCGGAGCCGACCGGCAGCAGCGCGAGCGTGTCCGGCCCCACGTACCCGGGCGGCTCCCACACGTGCAGCACCTGGAGCTCGGCGCCGAGCTTGCCCGCGACGAAGGTCGCGTACTCCAGCGCCGCCCGCGCGGACGGCGAGAAGTCGATGGGCACGAGCACCTTGGTGATGGCGGGCAAGCACTCCTCCTCGTGGGAGCCGCGAGCCCATTGTAGCAGCGAAGCCGGCGGGCCGAGGGGGTGCCCGGAGGCCGTAATCGGGGCGCGACCAGTCGCCTATGGGGGCAGTCCGCCGGTCGCCGTCACCTGCGGCGCGCGAGCGCGCGGGCGACCAGCGCGTAGCCAATCGCGCCGGCCGCCAGCGCCGGCACCAGCCACGCTGCCCCGCGGGCGCGGCGCTCGAGGACGTCCAGGCGATCGGCCGCCAGGAGGATCCCCCAGCGCGAGGCGCGGTGCTCCGGGATCCGGTACGCGGCGCGCCGCAGGACCCCCGAGGCCCCCCGGGCCGGCTGCGCGGTCCCGAAGACCGGCGTCGGGATCTGGAGGCCGGTCCGTCCGATGGTGTCGGGGCCGTGCTGCTGGACCGGCTCGACCCAGTGGGCGCCGGGGTCGCGCCGCTCCTCCCGCTCGCGCGGCACGCCGGGCCGACTCGACAGCGCCTCGTCGGCCCCGGCCCCGCGGGGCCGCGATCCGCCCGCGTCGGATCACTCCTCGCTCCTCCATCGAGACCTCCTCACGCGGCCGCGCCCGCGGGCACGAGCACGCACTTGATGCAGCCGTCCGCCCTCTCGGCGAACGTGCGATACGCGGCGGGCCCGCGCTCCAGCGAGAACCGGTGCGTGATGAGGCCCCGACCGTCGAGCCGCCCCGCCCGGACGTGCTCGAGGAGATGCGGCATGTAGCGCTTCACGTTGGCCTGGGCCATCCGGAGCGTGAGCCCCTTGTTCATCGCGACGCCGATGGGCACCAGGTTCGCGGGCGGCCCGTAGACGCCGACGATCGAGACGGTCCCACCCTTGCGCACCGCGTGGATGGCCCACCCGAGGACCACCGAGGATCCCGGGGCGAGCTTGAGCTTGCGGCCCAGCAGCGTCTGCCAGACCGACCCCGACGCCTCGAGCCCGACCGCGTCGACGCACACGTCCGGCCCGCGGCCGCCGCTCAGCTCCTGCAGGACCGACACCGGATCGCCGACCCGGCGGAGGTCGATCGTCTCGGCGCCCGCCCAGCGCTCGGCGAACCGCAGCCGGGCCTCGACCCGGTCGAGCGCCACCACCCGCCGCGCCCCCAGCAGCCAGGCGGACCTCGCCGCCACCAGCCCGATGGGCCCGCACCCGAACACCGCCACCACGTCGCCGCGGGAGACGCCGCCCATCTCCGCCGCCTGGTAGCCGGTCGGCAGGACGTCTGAGAGGAGCAGCACGTCCTCGTCGGACATGTCATCCGGGATCTTCATCGGCCCCACGTCGGCGAACGGCACCCGCACGTACTCGGCCTGGCCGCCGTCGTAGCCGCCGGTGGTGTGCGAGTAGCCGTACACGCCGGAGGCCATGTGGCTCATGGGGTTCGACGACTCGCAGTCGCCGAACAGGCCGCGCCGGCAGTAGAAGCAGCTGCCGCAGGAGATGTTGAACGGGACCACCACCCGATCGCCGCGGCGGAGCGAGCGCACCGACGGGCCCACCTCCTCGACCGTGCCGGTGAACTCGTGACCGAAGGTCGATCCGACGCGGGTGTCGGGCACGAAGCCGCCCATCAGGTGCAGGTCCGAGCCGCAGATGGCGGCGCGGGTGACCCGGAGGACGATGTCGTCCGGGTGCTCCACCCGCGGCATGGGCTTGTCCCGCACGCGCAAGCGATGAGGTCCCTCGTACACGAGCGCGCGCATCGTTCCCCCCGGGCCTGAACTTCAGGCCCCTGCGCGCGCGGGGCAATCGCCGAGCGCGGGGCGGGCCGGCGGGCGGGGCGCCGGTCAGGCGAGGAGCGTGGCGGAGTCCACCCGCGCCACGCTGGCCGCCCGCAGCACGGCGTCGACCTCGGCCCGGCGCTCGGGGAACACCGCGCGCGTGAGGTCGTCGAGGACGACGACCTCGAACCCCTCGGCCGCCGCGTCGACCGCGCTGGCCCGCACGCAGAAGTCCCGGGCCAGCCCGCCCACGAACACGCGCCGGACGCCGCGCGCGCCGAGCCAGGCGCCGAGGCCGGTGGTGGGCCGGCGGCCGTCGGGGCCGACGTTCTCCCGGAAGGCGCTGTAGGAGTCGACCTCCACCCGCGTGCCCTTGCGCAGGATCATCGTCACGGCCGCGGCGTCGAGACCTGGGTGGAGCGCGGCGCCGCGCGTCCCGCGCACGCAGTGGTCGGGCCAGAGCTCCTGCGGGCCCTGGGGCAGCTCGAGCGACTGGTAGGGCGCGCGGCCTGCGTGGGCGGAGGCGAACGACACGTGGCGCGGCGGGTGCCAGTCCTGCGTCGCGACCACGGTGGCGAAGGCCCGGGTGAGCCGCGAGAGCGGCGCCACGATCTCGTCGCCGCCCGCCACGCCCAGCGCGCCGCCGGGGAGGAAGTCATGCTGCAGGTCCACCACCAGCAGCGCGTCGGTGTCGCGATCGATCCGCATGGCCGGTTCGATACTCGGCCAGGGCACTGTTCGCGAAGCGAAATGTGCCCCGGCCGCTCCCTGCCGGCCAGCCGGCGGGCACTCTTCGCGAAACGAGATGTGCCCCGGCCGCTCCCCACGGCCAGCCACCCGGGCGTTCTTCGCGAAGCGAACGTGCCCGCCGCTCCTTGCCGGCCAGGGAGCAAGGTCTCCGCCGTCCCCGGCCGGGGTGGCGCCGGGCGGCCGTCCCGCGCTCGTCACGGGCCCTTCCCGCGCGCGCCTGGAGCGCGCCAAGACAGCGCCGAAGGGCCTGATTTCGGCCGGGATCCGTGTTGTGTCCGCGCGCGGGCTGAGCTAGCTTGCGCGCACCATGGACAAGATCTGGGTGAAGGACGTCAAGGAGGGAGAGCGCGTGAAGAGCGTCTTCCTCGTCGCCCGCAAGGCGACCCCCACCGCCAAGAGCGGCAAGACGTACCTCTCCGTCACCTTCCAGGACAGGACCGGCGAGCTCGAGGCCCGCGCCTTCGACAAGGTCGAGGAGCTGGCGACCCAGCTCGACGAGAAGGACTACGTCGAGGTCGACGGCGCGGTCGGCGTGTTCCAGGGGAAGCCGCAGCTCCGGATCGAGACGCTGGCCAAGGTGGACGCGGCCGCGCTCGACGCCGCGGAGTTCGCGTGGGCGCCGCCGCCGGAGCCGAAGAAGCCCGAGCGAACCGGCCCGTCCGAGGCCGAGCAGGGGCTGTGGGGCGAGCTCGTGGCGCTGGTCGGCGGGGTGGTCGACCCGCACGTGAAGGCGCTCATCCAGGCCTTCCTCGAGGACGACGACGTGGCCGCGCGGCTGCGGCGCGCGCCCGCCGCGAAGACGGTCCACCACGCCTACGCCGGCGGGCTGCTCGAGCACACCGTCTCGTGCTTGAAGCTGGCGCACCGGATCGCCGATCACTACCCGCAGGTCGATCGCGACCTGCTGGTGGCGGGCGCCTTCTTCCACGACCTCGGGAAGATCCGCGAGCTCTCCGGTGACCGGGGCATCGAGTACACCGACGAGGGCCGGCTGGTCGGCCACCACGTCATGACCGCGCAGTGGATCCACGACAAGGCCCGCCGGGTGGGCGCGTCGCGCGAGCTGGAGCATCACGTCGTCCACATCGTGCTCGCCCACCACGGCCGGCTCGAGTACGGCTCGCCCAAGGTGCCGATGACGCTCGAGGCGATGCTCACGCACGCCATCGACGAGATCGACAGCCGCGTGAACTCCTGGCTCAACCTGATGGGCAAGGAGGGCGGGAACCGGCGCTGGACCGACGCGAACAACATCCACGAGCAGGCGATCTGGCGCGGCACCCTCCCCACGGTGCAGGCCGAGAAGAAGGGACCGCCGCCCGAGCTGCTCACGCCGGTCATCTACGTGCCGCGCGATGGGACCGGGCCCCAGGGCCCCGGCGCCGCGCAGCGGAAGAACGAAGGAGAAGCGCGCGGCCCGAGCCGCGCGAGGCCCGCCCGGCCCAGCCCGCCGCCGAGGCGAGCCGCCGGCCGAGGGCGCCGCCGAGGCGAAGCCCGAGGGCGCGGCTGCCGGCGCGCGCCGAGAGCCGACCCGAGCGGCCCCCGCGGCCCGAGCGGCACGACAGGCCCGACCGCGGCGGCCCGCGGGACCAGCGCGGGTTCGGCGACAAGAAGCGGGGCTACATGGGCCCGCGGCTCCCCGGCGACAAGGGACCGCACCGCCCGCCCGAGAAGAAGTCCCTCACGCACAACCCGTTCGCCGCGCTGGCCCAGAAGCTCGAGGACGCCGGGAAGCCGGCCGAGGAGGCCGAGGCTGCCGCACCCGCCCCCGCCGAGGCGGCGGGGCGAGCCCACGCCGCGGCCCAGCCGCTCGTCGCCCGAGGCGTCCGCCCCGGCGAGCCCGCCCGAGCCGGCCACGCCGGACACCGCGGCCCCGGCCGAGCCGGGCTCCGAGGCGAAGCAGGGCGGGTGATCGCGTAGAATCCGCCGGTGACCCGCCCGCGCGCC
Source organism: uncultured delta proteobacterium (assembly GCA_963733485.1). Taxonomy (GTDB): domain Bacteria; phylum Myxococcota; class Myxococcia; order Myxococcales; family Anaeromyxobacteraceae; genus Anaeromyxobacter. Next base: position 30,589 of record CAVTDL010000018.1, read on the forward strand.
GAGGGCGGCGGCGCCGCTGCCCGCGCCGGTCACACGGAGCGCGCGCATGGTCCCCTTCGGCCGCACGGCCGCCATCTTCGACGTCGACGACTCGCTCCTCGACGGGAACGCCGGGACCATCTTCACCTGGTACCTGTACAGCGAGCGCGTCATGCGGTCGGACATGCGCTCGCGCGTCCCGCGCATCATCTACGAGTACGCCCGCAACCGGCTCACCGAGCAGGACATGGTGGAGGTCGGCTCACGCTGCCAGCAGGGGCTCTACGCCGACGTCGTGAAGGCGCACGCGCACCTCTGCTTCGAGCGCCACCTCCGCAAGCGCATCACCAGCGGGGCCATCCGGCAGATCCGCAAGCACCTGCTGTCCGGCCACTTCGTCGCCATCGCCTCCGGCTCGTCGCAGTACATCATCGACGAGGTGGGCCGGCACCTCCGCGTCCACGCGGCGGTCGGCACGCGAACGCGGATCGTGGACGGCAAGATCACCGACCAGATCCTCCCGCCGGTGGTGTTCAAGGACGGAAAGCGCGAGGCGGTGGAGCGGCTGGTGGAGCGCTGGGACCTCGACCTCTCGCGCAGCTTCCTCTACTCGGACTCGATGGCGGACGTGCCGCTCTTCGAGGCCGTCGGCTACCCGGTGGTGGTGAACCCGAAGGCGCCCTTCCGCGCGCTGGCCGAGAAGCGCGGCTGGGAGATCGTGCAGTGGAAGGAGCGGAACAAGCCGGGCGCCGAGGCGGACCTCGCCGACGAGTGGGGCAGCTGGGGGGGGTAGGCCGGCCCTCCAACACCCGGCCGAGGCACTTGTTCGCGAAGCGAAAGGTGCCCGGCCGCTCCTTGCCGGCGACGCGAGGTCGCCTCTCCCTGCCGTCTACGTTCGCGAAGCGAAGTGTGCCCGGCCGCTCCCTACCGGCTACGCTCGCGAAGCGAAGTGTGCCCGGCCGCTCCTCACCGGCGACGCACGAGCTACCAGCGGAACAGCCTCCGCGCGTTCTCGCCGGTGATCTCGGCCACCTCGTCGAGCGTGGTGCCCCGAGATCTCGGCGACCTTCCGCGCGGTCTCGACCACGTACGCCGGCTCGTTCCGCTTGCCGCGGTACGGGACGGGCGCGAGGTAGGGGCTGTCGGTCTCGACCAGCAGGCGATCGCGCGGGACGATCCCGACCGCCTCGCGGATCGCCCCGGCGGTCTTGAAGGTCACGATCCCCGCCACCGAGACGTACAGGCCGAGCGCGAGGTAGGCGCGCGCGGCCGCGGCGTCGCCGGTGAAGCAGTGGATGACGCCGCCGGCCGGCGGGGACGCCCTCCTCGCCGCAGCACGCGGGCGCAGAGCGCGTCGGCCTCGCGGACGTGGACCACCACCGGCTTCCCGGCCGCGTGCGCGGCGCGCAGCGAGCGCCGGAAGGAGGCCTCCTGCACGTCGCGCGGCGAGTGGTCGTAGTGGAAGTCGAGGCCCGTCTCGCCCACCGCCACCACCCGCGGGTCGCGGGCCAGCGCCTCGGCCGCGGCCCAGTCGGCCTCGGGGACGCGGGCCGCCTCGTGCGGGTGGACGCCGATGGTGGCGGAGAAGAAGGCCGGGATCGGCGGTGGCGAGCGCGAGCGCGTTCCCGAAGTCGCCCGGCCCACGCCAGAGCCCGACGCAGACGATCCGCGTGACGCCGGCCGCGCGGGCGCGGGCCGCCACCGCCTGCACCTCGGCGCGGGTCGTCGAAATCGAGGTGGGCGTGCGAGTCGACGAGCGGCATGGCGCGCGCCCCTACTTCACCCGCGTCCCGGGCGCGATCCCCTCCCCCACCGTCACCACCTGGAGGTTCGGGCGGCTCGCCGGCGGCGAGGAGCATGCCCTGCGAGGTGATGCCGCGGAGCGGGCGCGGCGCGAGGTTCGCCACCACCACGATGCGCTTGCCCACCAGCGCCTGCGGATCCGGGTAGGCCTGCGGCGATGCCCGGCCACGATGGTGCGCGGCGCGCCCTCGCCCACGTCGACCGTGAGCCGGAGCAGCTTGTCGGCCTTCTCGACCCGCTCCGCCGCGACGACCGCCGCCACCCGGAGCTCGACGCGCGCGAAGTCGTCGTACTGGATCACGCCGGGGACCGGCGGCGCGGCCGGCTTGGCGGTCACCTTGGTCGCGGTCTCGGCCGGGCTAGCCGCTCGCGCCACCTTGACCTCGCCGCCGTCCGGCGCGGTCACGATCAGCTTCGCCACCTGCTTCGCCTCCACCGGCGCGATCTGCGGCGGCTTCGAGACGAAGCGGACCGGGCGGCCGTCGAACGTCGTGAAGCCCTCCGGCCAGGCGAGGCTCACGCCGCCGAGGGCCGCGGCCAGCGCCCCGGTGAAGCGCGGCATCACCGGCGCGAGCATCACCGCCAGCGCGTGGACCGCCTTGGCGAGGTCGAAGAGCAGCGCGCCCGAGGCGTCCGACTCCGGCGCCTCCCAGGGCTTGCCGCTCCTGCAGCGCCTTGTTGCACACGTCGGCGAGCTCGTTCGCGGCGCGGAGCGCGGTCCGGTACTCGAGGTCGAGGAACGCCCGCCGCGCCGTGGCGAGGGCGCGGGCGGTCTCGCCGGCCAGGTCGACGCCGGTCTCCGCGGCGGGGCGCGCCAGCTCGCCCGGCAGGCGCGCCACCAGCGCGTGGACGCGCGAGGCGAGGTTCGCGATCCGCTTGGCCAGGTCGGCGTTGACGCGGTTGCGGAACTCCTCGAGCGAGAGATCGATGTCGTAGATGCCGGGCGAGAGGTTGGACGCGTAGAAGTAGCGGAGCAGCTCGGGGTCGAGGCCCGAGTCGAGGTAGGTCCGCCCGGTGACGAAGGTGCCGCGCGACTTGGACATCTTCTCGCCGTTCACGGTCAGGTGGCCGTGGACCGGCATGCGGTCGGGGCGCTTCAGGCCGGCCGCCCAGAGCATGGCCGGCCAGAACACCGCGTGGAAGCGGAGGATGTCCTTGCCGATGAAGTGCTCGAGACGGCTCGGGGCGCCCTCGGCGAGGTAGCGCGCCTCGAACTCGGCGGGGGCGAGCCGCGCGCCCTCCGGGGCCTCGGCCGCGAAGTAGCGCTCGGCCGAGGAGAGGTAGCCGATGGGCGCGTCCACCCAGACGTAGAGGTACTTGCCGGGGAACTCGGGGTCGTTCACCGGGAAGCCGAAGTACGGCTCGTCGCGCGTGATGCACCAGTCCTGCAGGTCCGCCAGCCAGCCCCGCACCTGCTCGCGCACGGCGGGCTCGAGGTGCCCCTCGGCGTTCACCCAGCCCTCGATGATCCCCTTCACCTCGGGCTGCCGCAGGTTGACGTAGGCGTGGTCGCTCGAGCGGACCACCGGCGGGTTTCCGCAGATGGCGCAGCGCGGGTTCAGGAGCTCGCGCGGATCGTAGGTGGTGCCGCAGACCTCGCAGACGTCGCCGTACTGGTCGGCGGCGCCGCACTTCGGGCAGGTCCCCTTCACGAACCGGTCGGGCAGGAAGCGCCGGTCGGTCTCGCAGTAGAGCTGCTCGACCGACTTCTTGTAGACGAGCCCCTTCGCCTTGAGGGCGTCGTAGACCCGGTAGGCCCAGCGCCGGTTCTCCTCGGAGTCGGTGGTGTAGTAGATGGAGAAGTCCACCCCGAAGCGCTGGAAGTCGGCGTGCTGCTCGGCGCGGTACTTCTCGACGAAGGCCTTCGGCGTCATGCCCGCCTTGGCGGCGTTCACCTCGATGGGCGTGCCGTGCGAGTCGGCGGCGCAGACGTAGGCCACGTCGTCGCCGCAGGCGCGGCGGAAGCGCACGTAGACGTCGGTCTGGACGTACTCGACCAGGTGGCCGAGGTGGATCGAGCCGTTCGCGTACGGCAGCGCGCTCGTGACGAGGACTCGCTGGCTCAAGGACCGCTCCTTTCGGTTCGCTCGCGGGCGAGCAGGCCCCACAGGACCCGCTCCAGGCTGATCCGCCCGTCCTGCCCGCGCTTCATGGCCACGTCGGCGTCGGCGAGTCCGGCCAGGGCGTCGAGCAGCTCGCCCCGCGAGAACCGCGCCGCGGCCTGGTACTTCATCCAGAACCCGTAGGGCTTCTTCGCGCCGAGCTCGTCCTCCGGGACGGCGGGGAGCACGAGCGTCCTGCCACTCGGCGAACGTGCCGATGCGGCGCTCGCCCGCGACCCTCCGCGCGCGCTCCCGCTCGACCACCAGCCGCCGGACCGTGCTGGCCAGCGACCCGAGCAGCATGAACGGGCTCGCCCCGTCGATCAGGGCGCGGTCCAGCACGCCCATCGCGCCGGGGAGATCCCGCGCCTCCACCGCGTTGCCGAGGGCGAAGAAGGGATCGACCGCCACCCGCGTGACCACCGCGTCGACGTCGGCCGCGCCGATCACCTTGCGATCGCCCACGTAGGCGGCGAGCTTCTGCACCTCGGAGGCGAGCGTGCGCGCGTCCTCGCCCACCAGCTCGGCCAGGCGGGCCTCGCCGGCCCGGTCCACCCGCTTGCCGGTGCCGGCCAGCAGCGACTCGAGGATCGGGCCGAGGACCAGCCGCTGCGCGTCCCACTGCCCCTCCTTCTCGAGCTGCATGGGGACGCGCCGCCCGGCCGCGGCGAGCTTCTTCACCACCGGCAGCCGTCCGTCCACCTTGCCCGCCGCGATCAGGAGCACGTGGCCGGGCGGGAGGCCCCGGGCCGAGCAGCGCGTCGAGCGCGCCGGAGTCGTCCCCGCGGGCCACCTTCAGGTCGCGCTCCTGCGCGTAGCGCGCGGCGGCGTCCACGAAGGCCTCCGCGGCCGGATCGAGCGCGACGCCCAGCTCCGCCGCCAGCGTGGCCTTGGCCTCGGCGGACACGGCGCCGTCCTCGCCGGGCGCGAGCGCCCGCGCGCCGATCCCGGCCTTGCCGGCCAGCGCGAGCAGCCGCCGCGCCCCGTCGCGCTGCCGGCCGTCGGCCCACGCCTTGGCGGCGGCGGCGAAGGCCTGCGCCGCGTCCTCCTTGGAGGCGAGGAAGGCCGGCTCCTGCACCAGGACCACCTTGCCCCCACCGAAGAGCCCGCCGGTGGCGAGCTCGGCGGCCACCTCGCCGGGCGAGGCCGCCGCGTCGAGCTCCACCAGGTTGAGCGCGCGCTGCGCCTCGGGCACCAGCGCGCCCGCCAGCGCCCGCGCGGCCCGGAGCGAGAGGAAGGCGTCGCCGTCGAACAGGTAGACCGGCCGCGGCTTCCCCGCGCGCACGTCCTCGAGGCACGCCTCGAGCGTCACGGACGCGCCGCGCCGCTCGGGCGCCGGGCCCTGCCGCCTAGGCCCGGCCATGGAACCACCCCACCAGCAGGCGCTCGAGGGCGAGCACCGGCGCGCCATTCCCGCGCAGCGCCTCGGCGGCGCGCCGCACCTCGCCGCGGCGCCGCACCACCTCCGCGGGGGCGAGCGCGGCCGCCGCGCGCCGGGTCGCGCCGGCGAGCCCGGCCAGGGCCAGGTGCGGGGCGCCGGCGCCGTCGGTGGCCTGCACGCCCGCCTGCGCCGCGAGCACGTCGCGCAGCCAGAGGGCGAGCAGGTCGCAGGTGTCGGCCGCCGCCTCGCGGTCCTCACCGTGGTCCCGGGCGAAGGCGAGCCAGGTGCCCGCGTCGTCCGGGTCGAGGCCCACCGCGGCCAGCACCGCCGCGCGGCGCTCCGCGAGCGCAGCGGCGTCCAGCGACAGCGCCCGGCCGAGCGAGCCGCCCGCCAGCGCCGCGGCGAGCCGCGCGTCCTCCTCGGCGCGGCCGTCGGCCACCAGCCGCCCGATCACCACCTCGTCCGGCATCGGCGCGAAGGACACCCGCAGGCAGCGCGAGCGGATGGTGGGGAGGAGCGCGTCCGGGCTCGCCGCCACCAGCACCAGGGTCGTGTCCTCGGGCGGCTCCTCCAGCGTCTTGAGGAGGGCGTTCTGGGCCTGCGGGTTCATCGCGTCGGCCGGGTCGATCAGCACGAAGCGCCGCCGCCCCTCGAAGCGCCGCATCGAGAGCCGGTGGTCGACGAGGTCGCGCACCTGGTCCACCACGATGTCGCGCGACGGCACGCGCCCGCCCTTCGGCTCCCAGCGCCCCGCCTTCGCCATGTCCCGCTCGGCGGCCAGGACCAGCACGTCCGGGTGGACGCCCCGCGCGATCTTCCGGCAGGGCCCGCAGGCGCCGCAGGGATCGTCCCGCAGCCCGGCCGGGCCCGGCGCGCCGCCCTCGCAGTTGGCGGCCTGCGCGAGGAGCCTCGCGGCCCGCGCCTTCCCGGTGCCCTCCGGCCCGCCGAACAGGTAGGCGTGGTGCAGCGCCCCGCGGCGGAGCGCGGAGCGGATCGACCCGAGCGCGCGATCTTGCGCGATGAGCTCCGAGAACGGCATTTGGGCGCGGAACATAGCATAAGGGGCCCGCCGCCCGGCCGCCTGCGCCGGGCCGGAATGGACAGCGGCGGGGCCCCCGCTATCATGGCCGCCGGGAGCGAAGCCCATGAACCTCACCCCCCTCGACATCTCGCAGAAGCAGTTCCGCCGGACCTTCCGCGGCCTCGAGCGCGAGGAGGTGGAGGCCTTCCTGGCGCTGGTGGCGAGCGAGTTCGAGGCGCTGGTGCGGGAGAACCTCGCGCTCGACGAGCGGGTGCAGCGCCAGGCGGAGGAGCTCGCGGATCACCGCGGCCGCGAGCGCGCGCTCCAGGAGACGCTGGTCACCGCCCAGAAGGCCTCGGAGGAGATCCGCGACGCCGCCCGCAAGGAGGCGGAGATCACCATCTCCGACGCCGAGCTGCAGGCGGAGAAGATCGTGCAGGGCGCGCACACCCGCTTCCTGCGGATCGTCGACGACATCAACGAGCTGAAGCGCCAGCGCGTCCAGTTCGAGGCGAACGTCCGGACGCTGGTGGAGAGCCACCTGAAGCTCATCGAGGCGTTCCACGAGCCCGCGCGCGAGGAGGCGGTGCAGTACATGCCCGCCCCGCGGAAGCGCGCCGCCGACGAGTGAGCGACGCCGGGCAGCGGCGCGGTCACGGGGAGCGGTCGTCGCGCGCGGAGGCGGTGATCGCGGGGCGGCGTGGTCTGCGGAGTCAGTCAACTGGCGCGCACGGCCGACCCTCGAGCCCAAGGTCCCGGCCTCGTGAGATCACTCAGTGCGCGTCCGCCCAGCTCGTCCCGTGGTCCACCTGCACCTCGAGCGGCACCGCCAGCTTCGCGGCCCCCTCCATCTCGCGCCGGACCAGCGCCGCCACCGGCTCGAGCTCCTGCTCGGGGACCTCGAGCACCAGCTCGTCGTGCACCTGCAGGAGCAGGCGCGCCGCGCGCCGCCCGGCCGAGAGCGCCGCGTCGACCCGCACCATCGCGATCTTCACGATGTCGGCCGCGGTCCCCTGGATCGGCATGTTGATGGCGGTCCGCTCGGCGGCGTTCCGGAGGGCCGGGTTGCGCGCGGTGATCTCCGGCATGGCCCGCACCCTCCCGTAGAGCGTCCGGGACTCGCCGTCCTTCCGCGCCTGCTCGACGGCCCACTCGACGTAGTGCCGCACCCCGGCGTATCGCGTGAAGTAGCGATCGATGATCCCCTGGGCCTCGGCGGCGGGAAGATCGAGCCGCTGCGAGAGCCCGAAGGCCGACAGGCCGTAGGCGATCCCGAAGTTGAGCACCTTGGCGACGCGCCGCATGTCGGGGGTGACCTGCGCCGGCGCGACGCCGAAGGTCTCCGCGGCGGTGCGGGTGTGGACGTCCTCGCGGGCGCGGAACGCCTCGAGCAGGCCGGGGTCCTCCGAGTAGTGCGCCAGGATCCGCAGCTCGATCTGCGAGTAGTCGGCGGAGAGCAGCCTCGACCCCGCCGGCGCCACGAACGCCCGCCGGATCCGCCGCGACAGCTCGGTGCGGATGGGGATGTTCTGCAGGTTGGGATCGGTCGAGGAGAGCCGGCCGGTGGCCGCGCCGGCCTGGTGGAAGGTGGTGTGGATGCGGCCGTCGACCGGATCGACCAGCTGCGGCAGCGCGTCGACGTAGGTGCCCTTCAGCTTCGCGAGCGCCCGGTGCTCGAGCACCAGCCCGGGCAGCGGGTGCTGGTCGGCCAGCTTCTCGAGGACGTCCTGATCGGTGGAGGGGCCGGTCTTGAGCCGCTTCACCACCGGGAGCTCGAGCTCCACGAACAGCACCTGGGCCAGCTCGCGGGTGGAGGCCAGGTTGAACGGGTGGCCGGCGGCGGCGTGGATGCGGGCCTCGAGGTCCTGCATGGACCGGCCGAACTCGACGCTCATCCCATCCATGGCGCCGCGGTCCACCGCGATGCCCGCCCGCTCCATGCGCGGCCAGCACCGGCACGAGCGGCCGCTCGACCTCGCGGTAGAGCTGGCCCAGCCGCTCCTCCTCGAGCGCCTGCTCGAGGCGCGCGACCAGGTCCGGCAGCGCGGCGGCGCACGACCCCGCCCACGCCGCCACCCGCTCCACCTCGATCCCCTCGAGGCCGGGCGTGCCGCGGCGAGCGCCGTCGGCCGGGCTGCGCGGGAGCTCGCAGCTGGTCCGCTCGCGCGCCACGTCGACGAGCGCGTGCTCGCGCCGGGTGGGGAGGAGCAGCCGGCTCATCAGCTCGGTGTCGTGGCCGGGGCCCGAGAGCGCGAGCCCCAGGCGCGCGCAGGCGTGGAGCGCGCCCTTGAGCTCGTGGGCGTGCTTGGGGAGCGGGCCCTCGAGGAGCGGCCGGAGCCCCTCGCGCGCGTCGCCCTCGGCGAGCGCCGGCGGGGCCCCGAGGTAGCGGTGGGCGAGGGGCAGGTAGAAGGCGCGGCCGGCGCCCGCGAAGGCGAGCCCGACCAGCGGCGCGGCGCGGGGCGGCCCCTCGCCCAGGACCGGCACGAGCCCGACCGGTCCACCGGCCGCCTGGAGCGCCGCCACCGCGGCGTCGAGGCCGGCTCGATCGCCGATCACCTCGGTCGCCTCGGCGCGCGCGGTGGGCGGCGGCGCCGGCAGCTCCTTCACCAGGCGCGAGAACTCGAGCTCCGAGAAGAGGGCGCGCGCCCGCTCCTGGTCCGGCGCGCGCCGCCCGAACGCCTCCGGCGCGAAGGGCAGCGCCAGGTCGCGCTTCAGCTCGACCAGCCGCCGGTTGAGCCGGAGCCGCTCGGCGTTCGCCACCAGCTTGTCGCGCAGCTTCTCGCCGCCCCGCGCCACCGCCGCCGGGATCTCCGCGGGCCGGGCCAGCATCGCCTCGAGCGTGCCGAAGTGCTGGATCAGCGCGGCGGCGGTCACCTCCCCCACCCCCGGGATCCCCGGCACGTTGTCGATCTTGTCGCCCAGGATGGCCTGGTACTCGACCACCTGCGCGGGCGCGACCGCCCATCTTCTTCTCGCACCTCGGCCGGCCCGGTCCAGCCGCCCCGCCCGCTCGCCTCCGCCATGGGGTCGTAGAGCGAGAGCTTCTCGTCGACCAGCTGGGCGAAGTCCTTGTCGCCGGTGACGACCACCACCTCCCAGCCCTCGGCGCGGGCGTGCACGGCCAGGGTGGCGATGACGTCGTCGGCCTCGACGCCCGGCTCCTCGATCACCGGGACGTTCAGCACCCGCGCCACGTCGCGGACCAGCGGGAACTGGAGCGCGAGGTCGTCGGGCGCCGCCGGCCGGTTGGCCTTGTAGGTCGGGTCGAGCTCGTTGCGGAAGCTCTTGCGCCCCGCGTCGAACACCAGCGCGACGTGGGTGGGCGCGTGCTCGCGCAGCGCCTTGAGCAGCATGTTGGTGAACCCGTAGACCGCGTTGGTCGGGACGCCCTTGGTGGTCGAGAGGTGCGGGATGGCGTGGTAGGCGCGGAAGATGAAGCCCGAGCCGTCGATCAGGGTCAGGGTGGGCATGCGGCCCGAAGACTAGACGCGATCCGGACGCCTGAACAGCCGCGTCCTCGGGGGCGCGACGGTCGCTCAGCCCACCGCGCAGCGAATCCGCTCGGCGCAGACGAAGTACTCGTCGCCGTCCTCGATCCGCCGCCGCTGCACCCGCTGCTGCCGGAACCAGGTGCCGTTCGCCGAGCCGAGGTCCTCGATCCACCAGCCGTCCTCGTCGCGCACGATGGCGGCGTGCTCGCGGGAGACCTTGGCGCTGTCGATGACGAGGTCGCAGTGGCGTCCGCGGCCGATGAGGAACCGGTCGCGGCCGACCTCCCACTCCCGGCCGTCGTCGCGACGGATCCTGAGCGTGGAGCCGGCCTCCTCGCCGAGCGGGAGCGGCGCCCTCGCCGGGCGTGCGGTCGTGCATGGCGCGCTCGAGCCGGGCGGCGGTCTCGAGCACCCGCTCCGCCACGGCGAGGCGCTCGGAGCGGTCGCGGGCCCGGCGTGGCGTCCGCCGCCGTCGCCGGGCGCCCCGAGGTAGCCGTGCTGCCGCGCCAGCTGGTGCAGCGCCTGGTTGAGGAGCGCCTCGCGGTCCGAGCCCATCTCCTCCGCCATCCGGGAGAGGACGTCCCACAGGTGATCGGCGATCGCGATCTGGCGAACCGACTTCATCGGACCTCCGCCCCGGGCGAGCGCGCGAGGAAACGCTGCGCGAGGGAACGCTAGCAGAGGTCCAGGCTCCGCCGGGAAGCCGGGGCGGTCCGTGCCGCGTGGCGGCTAGCCGGCAAGGAGCGGCCGGGCACATTTCGCTGCGCGAAAAGTGCCCGGCCGAGGATCGGAATTCCGGCTGGCTAGCGGATGACGACCGGCGTGTTGACCCCGAGGCTCGGCGTGAAGTCGAGGACGTGACCGTCCGCGTACGGCACGAAGACGCGGTAGCCATCCTCCGCCTTCCCCGGGATCACGCTGCGATCGAACACCGCGGCCCCGGCCGGCAGCGTCGGCGTCGCCGTCGAGGACGGGTAGCGCGAGGCCGGGGTGATGCCGCTCCGGGTCGTCAGCACCACGCCCAGCCCGCGCGCGATGGGCGCGGTGGGCGCGGCGGGATCCTGCTTCAGCCCGATCCGGAAGGCGATGGCCGGCCCGTTCGCCCGGGGGAACGGGAGGCCCGGCCAGAGCGAGAGGCAGGTCGCGTCGCTCACCACGATCGCCGCAGCGATCCGACACGTGGTAGATGCGGCGCGCCTTGCGGACCAGCACGAGCTCCTCGCAGCGCGCGCGGCAGGCGTCGTCGCAGGCCACGGACGGCGGGACGGCGGGGAACGGGTCGGCCCACGGCCAGGGCACGAGCGGGCAGAGCGCCGCGAGCTGATCCTCGTCGAGCCCGTCACGGGTGCGGACCTCCAGCCGGTACTGCAGCGCGAGCGCGTCGGGGGTCGCGTCGATCTCCGCCTGCGAGACGATCGGCGCGCGGCCGGCGTAGCCCAGGGCGGTGGCCGTCACCAGCAGGTCCCCGGCGTAGAGGGTGGTGGGCAGCCGCCGCTGTCCGGCGGCGAGCACGGGGCCGCAGGCGCGGAACTCGTCGCGCGCGGTGCAGTCCGGCTGCCCGCCGGCGGTCGAGGCCGGCACGCAGGCCACCTCGTCGAGCACCAGGTAGCCGCCGGGCCGGGCGGCGTCCGGCGGCCGGATCTCGGCGACGCGGCTCTCGACCACGGCCGGGCACCCGGTCAGCGCCGCGGTGGAGATGACGGCGAGATCGCCGACGTGCACGCCGAGCGCGGGGTCGTAGAGCCGGACCACCTGCGTCGGCCGCGCGGCCCCGGCCGCATCGTTCGCTTGCACCTGGAGCGCCAGCCACGGGCGTCCGTCGCCCACCGGCCCGCTCTCCCCGCTGCGCAGGGACAGGGCGGGGAGGACGCCCTGCCAGGTGGCGGTCCAGGTGTCGGTGGGGGTGTAGCCCGGGGTGACGGTGACGGCCGGCCTTGAGCTCGGTGCTGGTCACCACCAGCTCCGGCGAGTCCGGTCGGCGTCGCGGTGGTGGGCGACACGTCCCAGAGCCCGATCCGCTGCTCGCCGGCGAAGCCGGAGACGGCCTCGGTCACCGCGGTGCGGCTCGTGGCGAGGCGCAGGATCGACCCGTTGTTCGGGATCGCCCAGCGCGCCAGGTCGACGAAGTAGACGAGGCCGTCGGTGGCGGGCACCTCGAGCACGGCGGTGGTCAGGCGAACGCCGCTGCCCGGCGCGATCCGCATGTACGGCGCGGCGTAGATCGACTCCTCCGCCGAGCCGGAGGGCGGGTTGACCGGCGGCGGCGAGACCACCAGCGCGACCGGGACGGCCGGCACGGCGATGGGCGCCAGGTACGGCATGACGCCGGCCAGGGTCCGAGCGCGAGCCGGCCGGAGACGGGGTCGAGCACCGCGATCCCGCAGCCGATCCGCTGGGTGGCGCCGCAGCGGCTGGGATCGAGGAAGGCGTAGACGCGGTCGCGGGCGGTGGCCTCGAGCGCCTCGGGCCCGTCGCCCGCCGAGTCCACCAGGCGCTCGCGCAGCGTGTACGCCGCGACCAGGCTGGTGGGGGCGCGGGCATCGAGGCCGCGCCAGGTCCACGCGCCGGGCGCGCCGGTGGCGTCGAGCTCGGCGACGCCCTCGACCGTGCCCAGCGAGGTGGGGATCGGGATCCCGGGAGGCCGCGTAGACGCGCCCCGGCAGCGCCGGGTTGACCGCCAGCGACACCGCGTCGAAGCGGATCGGCGCGGTCCCCACGACGAGCGCCAGCTCCTGCACCACCGGCTGGCCGGGCAGGATCGAGCCGTCCGGCTGGCGCGTGAACTCCACCACCGAGAGGCGCTGCCCGCTGAGCGCGGCCACCACCCTGACCCGCCCGGCCGCGGCGGTGAAGCCCCCGGCGCCGTCCGCGACCGGCACCGGCGCGGCCACCATCGCGAGCACCTCGGCCCCGGCGGTGCCCGCGGCCAGGTCCACGTCCAGCTCGGGCAGCACCCGCGTGTCGGCGCCCTGCCCGGCGGCGATCCAGGTCTTCACCACCTGGAGCACGGTCGAGCCGGCCGACCGCACCACCAGCAGGTCGGCGCGGGGATCGGTGGCGGTGGAGTCGCCGAGCGAGGCCGAGAGGATGGCGGAGGGGCGCGGCTCGCCGACCGGGATCGCGAGCGGCCGGAACAGCACCGGCGCCTGCACCGGCTTGTCGTCCACCGCGTCCACCAGGACGATCTCGTCGCGGCCGGTGTTCGCCACCGCGACGTAGGGGTGGAGGTCGGCGTTCTTCACGGTGAAGCCGTGGAACACGGTCACGGCGGCCGGCTGCCAGAGGCCCAGGCCGGACTGACCGGAGGAGGAGCCGCAGCCGGCGAGGGCCGCGCAGAGCGAGAGCGCGGCCAGCGAGCGAGACCTCAAGGCGTGACCTCCCCGATGCGAAGGGGCTTCGTGGGATCGACCGGGGACGGCACCAGGTGCGCCCCGTCGGGCGAGTCCAGCGGCACGTCCACCGGCGTGACGTAGGCGCGCTCGAAGGAGCCGACGTAGAGCCGCGCCACGCCGGCGCCGAGGTCCTGGACGGCCAGCCCGAACGGCTGCCGCCCCACCTCGGGCGCGCCGGTGACGGCGTCGCGCGAGAAGACGCGCGCCAGCGCGCCCGCGTCGTCGTCGTAGACGGCCAGCACGCCGTCGTCGGTGGCGGTCATCGCCACCAGGTCGCGCTTCCCGGCGCGCGCCGGGAGCACCCGCACCTCGGCCGCGCCGACGCCCACGTCGATCATCCGCACCAGGCGGGCGCGCAGGTCGCCGTACGGCCCCTCCTCGAGGTCGAGCACGAAGAGCATCCCGGCGATGTCGTAGCCAGGGCGGCCCCCGATCGCGGCCGCGACGGCCGCGTCGTAGACCCGTACCGACAGGTAGGCGCGGCGCGACAGGCCGGCCTGCGGGTTGGAGAGCGCGATGCCGTGCAGCTCGGCGCCGCGGAGGAAGCCGTAGAGGTCGAGCTGGCGGACCGGGCAGCCGCCGTCCACCTCGGCCAGGCCTGGCGTGCACCCGCCGCCCAGCTCCAGCCAGCGCAGCGGCGCGGACAGGCCGGTCTCGGTCGAGGTGAAGAAGAGCCGGTCCCGCTCCGCGTCGTAGGCGAAGGAGCGGGGCAGCCCGACCCCGCCGATCTCGATCGGCTGCCAGGCGCCCGAGAGGAGGTCGACCATGGCGAGCCAGGCGACGGTGCTCGGGGAGCGCAGGTAGCCGACCCAGGCCCGCGGCGGCCCGCCCACCGGGCAGGTCAGGCCTACGCCGTAGGGCTCGCTCAGCGAGCCGTGCTCGAGCGACAGCGCGCAGCCCGGCCCGCAGGACAGGCCGCCGCCCTCGAGCGAGACGCGGAAGAGCTGGTTCGAGGTGCGCGAGGGCACGAGCGCCAGCGGCGCGGGGACGCCGCACGCGGCCGGCTCCGCCACCGCCAGCTCGCCGCCGAAGGCGGGGAGCCGGACGCCGCCGGGCAGGATGGCGGGCGGCGTGGCGGCCGGATCGACCTGGAGCAGCGAGCCGCCGTCGTCGCGGGCGTAGTTCAGGTCGAAGTCGGAGGAGACGACCAGCAGCTTCCCCTCACGCTGGACGAGGCCGGTGGGGAAGGTGAAGCGATCGAGCGGGGCGGAGGCGCCGCGCGGCTCCGAGCCGCAGGCGGCGAGCAGGAGCGCGGCGGCGAGCGGGGCGAGCCGGAGCGATGGGGCGTGCACGGGAGGTCGGGGACGGTAGTCCGGGCTCTGGCAGAGGGTCAAGCGCATGCCTACCCGGCCCTGGACGCGGGCGGGAGCTCCGCCTGGATCTTCCGGAAGTCGGCCACGTCCCGCGAAGAGCGCGCCCACCCGGCGCATCAGCCCGAGCCGGTTGGCCCGGAGCGTCGGCGTCGTCGGCCATGACCAGGACGTCGTCGAAGAAGCGCGGCCACCGCTGGCTCGAGCGTGGCGACGTTCCGGAGCACGGCCGGGTAGTCGCGGGCGGCGCGGCGGGCGCCCACCTCGCTGCTCCACCCGCTCCAGCTCGGCGAGGAGCTGCCTCTCCGCCTCGTCGCGGAGCAGCGCCGGGTTCACCGTGGCGACGCCGGAGTCGCCGGCCTTCTCCTGGATGTTCGCGACCCGCTTGAACGCGACCGCGAGCGGCGTGAAGTCGGGGCGGGCCTTCACCTCGGCGAGCGCCTCGCAGCCGGCGCCTGGCGTCGACCACGTCGTCGAACCCGGCCGCGAGCACCGCCTCGACCAGGTCGGCGTCGAACTCCTCGCTCCAGGCGCCTTGAGGCGGCCGCGGACGAAGTCGAGCACCTGCTCGGCGACCACCGCCCGGTCCGCGGCCAGCTTCACGCCCGAGAGCGTGTCGAGCGTCTTCTCGACCGCGGCCGAGATCGACAGGTGGTAGCCGCGATCGACGCAGGATGCGGAGGATCCCGATGGTGGCGCGCCGCAGGCCGAAGGGATCGGCCGCGCCCGTCGCCTTCTCGCCCACCCCGATGATGCCGACCAGCGAGTGGAGCCGATCGGCGAGCGCCACCAGCGCGCCGAGGTCGTCCGCGCGGCATCTCCTCCGACGCGCCGATGCGGCTTGTAGTGGTCCTCGATGGCGTCGGCGATCTCGGGCTTCAGCCCCTCGAGCCGCGCGTAGTGGGCGCCCATGACGCCCTGCAGCTCGGGGAACTCGCCCACCATCCCGGTGCTGAGGTCGACCTTGGCGAGGCGCGACACCTCGAGCAGGTCGGCCGAGAGCTCCTCCTTGCCCAGGACGTGGGCGAGCGCCGTCGGCGATGGCGCCGATGCGGTCGGTGCGATCGAGCTCGCTGCCGAGGCGGGCCTGGAAGGTCCGGCGGCCCAGGTCGGCGATCCGGTCTGCAGCTTCCGCTTCCGGTCCTCCTCGAAGAAGAAGCGCGCGTCGGCGAGGCGGGCGCGCAGCACGCGCTCGTAGCCGTGGCGGGCGACCTCGGGGTCCTTCACCGCGGTGGCCGAGACGGCGACGAAGCGGTTCAGGAGCCGCCCCTGCCCGTCCACCACCGCGAAGTAGCGCTGGTGGTTGCGCATCTCGGAGATGACCACCTCGGGCGGGAGCTCGAGGTTCGAGCGCTCGAACTCGCCGGCGACGGCGGTCGGCTCCTCGACCAGGTAGAGCACCTGCTCGACCAGCGCGGGGTCCGGCCGGACTGACGCCGCCGGCCGCCCGCGCCGGCGCGGGCGAGCTCGCGCCTCGAGCGCGGCGCGCCGCTCGGCCGGGTCGGCGAGCACGTGCGCCCGCCGCAGCTTCGCGAGGTAGTCCTCGGGCGTGCCGGTGAGCGCGATCGCCTTGCGGCGCCAGGAAGCGGTGCCCGAAGGTGACCCGTCCCCGAGCGCACCTCGCCGTGGCGGACCTCGAGCCGCTTGCCGCCGTGGAGCGCCACCATCCAGCGGACCGGCCGGGCGAAGGTGACCTCGTCGTAGCGCGAGCGCATGGCCTTCCGGAAGCGGAGGCCCGCGACGAGCCGCTCCAGGAGCGCGGGCAGCACCTGCGCCGGCGCGGCGTGCCCTTCTCGACCTTCGTGACCGCGACGCGCTCGCCCTTGGGGGTTGCGGCGCGCTCGAGCGCCGCCACCTCCACGCCCTGGCTGCGGGCGAAGCCGAGCGCGGCCTGGGTGGGCTTCCCCTCGGCGTCGAACGCCTGCGCCACCGGCGGCCCGAGGGCCTCGGCTGCGGGCGTCGGTCTGCCGCGCGGCGACGCCGCGCGCCCAGACCGCCAGGCGCCGCGGGGTGCCCGACGGCCTCTCACCTCGCCGTGCGCCAGGCGGGCGTCGTCGAGCGCCTTGCGCGAGGTCGTCCTCGAGCTGCCTCAGCGCCGGGGGCACGAAGCCGGCCGGGATCTCCTCGGCGCCGATCTCCAAGAGAAGGTCCGCCATGTCCGTCCGTCGCCGCCGGCGCCGCGCGGGCCGCGGGCCGGTGAGTCCTGGGCGGGGGCTCATCGCGCCTACCTGGCAGCGCTCGCGCGCCTCGCGCGCGGCCCGCGCCGCCTCGACGGCCTTCTCGCCGCTCCGCGGGCGGGAGCAGCGGGAACCCGAGCGCCTCGCGCGAGTCGAGGTAGCCCTGGGCGCACTCGTGGGCGAGGGCCCGCACCCGGCCGATGTAGGCGGCGCGCTCGGTGACGCTGATGGCGCCCCGCGCGTCGAGGTTGTTGAAGGTGTGCGAGCACTTCAGGCAGTAGTCGTAGGCCGGCAGCGGCAGCCCCTCGCCGATGAGCCGCCTGCACTCCGCCTCGTAGGTGTCGAAGAGGCCGAAGAGCATCTTCGGGTCGGACTTCTGGAACGAGTAGGTGCTCATCTCCACCTCGTTCCGGTGGAAGACCTCCCGGTACTTCACGCCCTTCACCCACTCGACGTCGAAGACGTTCTCGACGTCCTGCAGGTACATGGCGATCCGCTCGAGGCCGTAGGTGCAGCTCGGCCGCGACCGGCTTCACCTCGAACCCGCCCGCCTGCTGGAAGTAGGTGTACTGGGTGATCTCCATCCCGTCGCACCAGACCTCCCAGCCCAGCCCCCAGGCGCCCAGCGTCGGGCTCTCCCAGTCGTCCTCGACGAAGCGGATGTCGTGCTCGCGCGGGTCGATGCCGATGGCCCGCAGCGAGCCGAGGTAGAGCTCCTGCACGTCGGGCGGGTTGGGCTTCAGGATCACCTGGAACTGGTGGTGCTGGTAGAGGCGGTTCGGGTTCTCGCCGTAGCGGCCGTCGGCCGGCCGCCGCGACGGCTCGACGTAGGCGACGCTCCACGGCTCGGGACCGAGCACGCGCAGGAAGGTGGCGGGGTTCATGGTGCCGGCGCCGACCTCCTGGTCGTAACCCTGGGCGAGGATGCAGTTCCGGCTCGCCCAGTAGGTCTGCAGCTTCAAGATGAGGTCCTGGAAGTACACGCGCGTCCTCTCCTCGCGTTCGCTCCGCGCCGCCCCGCCGGGCGGCCCGGCGGTGGCGCCGCCCCGCGCACGAGGCCGGGAGAGCGGCACCGTAGGGCCGTAACAGCCCGGTGTCAAACCGAGATTTCGCTCGCCCGGGGGAGTCCGGCGACGGCCCCGACGCGCGTGCACACCCGGCCGGCGACGCGGTTCGCGAAGGCGACCGCGGCCACCAGCGCGGAGAGGGGCAGGTCCCTCGGGGACGGCCCGGCGCGCGCCAGCACCGACAGGAGCCCCGCCACGAAGCCGTCCCCGGCGCCGGTCGTGTCCACCACCTCGACCGGCGCCGCCGGCACGTGGCGCACCTCGCCCCCGCGCCGCACCAGCGCGCCTCGCTCGGCCAGGGTCACGCAGGCGACCCCCACGCCCATCTCGACCAGGCGCGCCGCCGCGCGCTCCGGGTCGCGCTCGCCGGTGCAGAGCTCGATCTCCTCCTCCGAGACCTTGGCGACGGCGCAGCCGGGCAGCACGTCGGCGCAGAGCACCTGGAGCGGCGACAGGTCGTCCCACAGGTGCGCGCGCACGTTCGGGTCGAAGGAGACGAGCACGCCGCGCTCGCGCGCGGCCGCGACGGCGGCCCGCAGGGCGGCCTGCCCGTCCGGCAGGACGTGGGCCGACGAGCCGACGTGCAGCACCCGGGCGCGGGCGATCGCGACGGCGTCGACGTCGGCCGGCGCGAGGAGCTTGTCCGCCGAGGAGCGCGCGTTGGGCGAGAAGAAGGTCCGCTCCCCACGCGCGTCGAGCGCCACGAACCACAGGCCGGTGGGGCGCTCCGGCGCGAGGCGCAGCCGCAGCTCGATCCCCTCCGCCGCCATCCGCCGCGCCAGCAGCCGGCCGAAGGGATCCTCGCCGACCACGCCCTGGAACCCGACGCGCGCGCCGAGCCGCGCCAGGCCGGTCGCGACGTTGGCCGGGGCGCCGCCCGGGCACGGCGCGAACGCCTCGCACGCCTCGAGCGGACCGGGCCGGTCGGGGAGGAGGTCCACCAGCGCCTCGCCGAGGCAGAGGACGTCGAGCTCGATCACGCAGGTGGCTCCCGGGATCGCCGCGCGGATCACTCGCCGAGCAGCGGCCCCACCTCGTCGAGGAAGCGGCGCGCCGCCAGGCGCCGCCCGAGCTGGTGCTCGATGAAGGCCGTGAGCGCCTCGCGGACCTCGCGGCCGGCCGCCGGCGCGAGCGGCTCGGCGGCGGCGCGCGCCAGGCCGCCCTCCTGGAGGTGCAGGAGCGCGGCCGCGGCCGCGGCCGAGAGCGTGGGGGCGCCGAGGGGCGCCGTCGGGGCGCAGCGCGGGCAGAGCACCCCGCCCTGCCCCGCGTCGAACCGCGCCGGCCCCGCCGCCGTCGCGCCCCCGCAGCGGGCGCAGGCGTCGAGCCGGGGCATGAGGCCGGCGGCCCGGAGCGCGCCGAGCTCGAAGGCGCGGAGCGCGGCGGGGCGGGCCGGCCCGGCGTCGAGCAGCTCGAGGTACTCCACCAGCAGGTCGAAGAGCTCCTCGTGCGGCTCGTGGTCGCGCACCAGCTCGCGGGTCAGCTCGGCGGCGTACGCGGCGCAGGCGATCCGCGCGAGGTCGCCGCGGAGGCCCGCGAACCCGCGGGTCACCGCCACCCCGTCGAGCCCGAGCAGGTCGGAGCCGGCCCGCTCGCGCGCCTCCGCGGTCAGCAGCGTGAAGGGCTGGAGCGCGCCGCCGAAGCGCCGGCGCGAGGCGCGGGCGCCGCGGGCGAAGGCGGAGACCTTCCCCCGCTCGCGGGTGAAGATCGTCACCACGCGGTCTGCCTCGCCGTAGTCGACGGCGCGCAGGACGACGCCGGTGAGCTTGAGGAGATTCATGCGGGGCAGCGCTACCGCAGCAGCGCGAGGGCGCCCGCGATGGCCACCGCGGCGGCGAGGACCACCGCCACCACCACCGGCAGCTGCACGCCCGGCGCCCGCGTCCGCGCGCGCGGCGCCTGCTGCACGGGGCCCACCGCCTCCTCGAACCGGAGCACGGCCTCGTCCGGATCGAGGCCCACCGCGGCGGCGTAGCCTCGCAGGTAGCCGACCACGTAGGTGCGGGGCGGGATGCGCGCCTCCTCGCCGGACTCGAGCGCCTCGACCACGCCCGGCGCGAGCTTGATGGCCCGGCTCACCTCGTCGCGGGTGAGCCCCCGCAGCTCGCGCTCACGCTTCAGCCAGCGGCCGAAGGCGGCCAGCCGTTCCTCGGGGGTACCGGCGGGCTCGGTGGGATCGAGCTCCGCCTCGGCGTCGGCGGGCGCCATCGGCCCGCGGGGGGTCGCGTCGTCGGTCATTGGATTACTCCAGCTTCGCCCGGCTCCTGCGGCACTCCTCGCCTTCCTCGGTCCCCGGGCCGAGCTCCTCGCAGCGCGCGAAGGCCTCGCGCGCGCCGGCCGCGTCCCTCCCCTTCATCCGCGCCAGCCCGAGCTGCAGGTGCGCGTCCGCCCGCTGTGGGCAGGTCCTCGCGTAGGCGGAGAGCTCCTCGAGCGCCTCCTTCAGCCGCCCGTCGCCGAGCAGGAGCCGCCCGAGCTCGCGCCGGCCGTCGCAGTAGCGCGGCGCCAGGGCCAGGCAGGCCCGCAGCTCGCGCTGCCCGTCGTCCTTCCGCCCCATCCGCCAGAGCACCTGGCCCTTGTTGCAGCGGGCCACGTAGGGCTCCCGGTACATCATGTCCGCGAGCGCGGCGTCGAACTCGACGATGGCCTGATCGTACCGCCCGGTCCGGGCGAGGAGCTGCCCGAGATCGTTGCGCGCCTCCGAGTAGCCGGGGCGGAGCTCGATGGCGCGGCGGTAGGACCGCTCCGCCTCGTCGAGCCGCCCGAAGCCGAGCTCGAGCACCAGCCCGCGGCCGAGGTAGGCCTCCGCGAAGCGATCGTCGGCCTCGATGGCGCGGTCGAACTCGCGCAGGGCCTCCTGGGCGCGGCCGCCGCGGAGCGCCTCGACCCCCAGGTCGTGATGGATGTCGGCGGTGCGCCGCTCCTTCGCGTTCGGCCCGTGGGCGCAGGCCAGCGCGGCGGCGAGGAGGGCGAGGGCTGGCTTGAGGGTCGTTCGCATGTGGTCAGAAGGACGCGAGCAGCCGCGCCAGCCGCCCCAGGTCCGGTCCGGCGCCGGCCGGCGGGACGGGCCGGGCGGGGATGCCCGGGCCCGCGAGGAGCGGGATGCGGCGGAGCACCTGCTCCTGCTGCGTGGTGTCGAGGTTCCGGAAGTTCAGGTTGTCCAGCATGAAGCCCATGGACTCGAGGAACTGCAACCCCTCGAGCTCCACCTCCCGGTATTGCTCCACGGTCAGCTGCCGCCGCTCGTGCACGTAGACCACGTCCTCGCCGGTCCGGGGCAGGTGGAGCGCGATCACGATTGCGAAGGTGCCGTCCGGGTTCCGCAGGCCCAGCATGTGGCAGGACACGGGCTGCGGCGGCCTGCCGGGCACCGAGACCTGCGGCTGGTTGATGCTCTCCACCACCGCGACCACCTGCTCGCGGGACGCGGGCACGTGGGTGATGCTCGCCTCTGGCTCGAACACGTGCGCCCCCCGCGCTGGCCGGCCTGCGATCGATCCGGCCGAGGCACAGTTCGCGACGCGAAGTGTGCCCGGCCGCTCCTCCCCGGCCACGTGAACGTCTACCGTGCCTCCACCACGAACTCCTCGGACCGGTCCTGCGTCTCGGCCGCCGTGCGGCTCGCCTCGACCAGCGGAGCTGTCGATGGTCACGTGGTCGCCTCCCACGCTCCCCTCGCCCACCACCACGCTTCAGCGCCACCTCCGGCGAGGCGGAGGCGCGCTCCTCCTGGGCCCGACGGTGGTGGCCAGCACCAGCCGGTTCGGCGCCCGGGCGCAGGTAGCGGGTGATCTCCATCACCACCTGCGGCTCGACCGCCTTGACCTCCCGGATCCACTGGGAGTTGATGAAGACGGCCAGGTCGAACGGGGTCCCCGGCGCGGCGTGCTCGGTGACCAGGAAGTACCGCCGGGCGAGCTGCCCGTCGCCGGCCGGGGCTCGATCGCGGCCGGGGCCGGCGGCCGTGCGCCGGGGACGGCCGGGGTCTTCACCGCGTACCCGGCCGCCTCGATGTGGACCGCCCCCTTCTCGTCGATGACCACCGTCGCGTTCTCGATCCGCTGGCCGGTGGCGCCGTCGATGGGCACACCGTTCAGCGTGACCGCCGGCGCCGCGCGGGCGGGCCCGGCCGCGCCGGTCAGCGCGGCCGCGAGGGCGATTGCAAGTGGGCGCATCCGCTCGACTCCTAGCCCCGCCCGGCCCGCCGCGTCAAGAATGCGACCATCGCGCGGCGGCGCCGTCCGGTGCATCAGCGAGCGCGCGGAGGCGGCCCGTTATTCCAGCGAGGGCCGCCCGGCTAGACGCCGCGGGTGGTCGGGCCCCAGACCACCTTGTGGATCTGCAGCGAGAGCCGCGCCTCGATCCCGCTCTCCAGGATCCAGCCCGCGAGCGCGCGCGGCTCCACCTGCCCCCACACCGGCGAGAAGAGCAGGTGCGACCGCCCCTCGAGCGCGTGCCGGCGGATCACCTCGAGGGACCAGCGGAAGTCGTCCTCCGAGCACACCACGAACTTGAGCTCGTCGTGCGGCCGAAGGCCGTCGACGAAGCCGAAGTCGGTCGCCACCTCGCCCGAGCCAGGGGTCTTCACGTCCAGGATCCGGATCACCTCCGGCGGCAGCGCGCCGGTGGGCACGCTGCCCGTGGGTCTCCACCGCCACCTCGTACCCGCGCGCGAGCAGGTCGCGGGCGAGCTCCGGCAGCTCGCGCTGCAGCAGCGGCTCGCCGCCGGTGAGGAGGACGAAGCGGCACCGGTGGCGCGCCACCTCCTCCAGGATCTGCGCCCGGGTGAGGTCAGCCCCGCCGTGGAAGGCGTAGGCGGTGTCGCAGTAGCCGCAGCGGAGGTCGCAGCCGGTGAACCGGACGAAGACGCAGGGGCGCCCGGCGCGGGTCCCCTCGCCCTGGATGCTGAAGAAGATCTCGGTGACGCGCATGGTGCCGGGCGGGCGGGCCCGCCGGAGGGGACGGTTCTAACCCGGAGCGGGGTCAGCCGCCCACGGGGGCGGGGGCCGGGGCGGTCTCGGCGACCGCGGGCGCGCGCTCCTGCCCGAGGCTGCGGCGCAGCCGGCGCACCTCGGCGCGGACGCGCCGGGGGTAGGCCTGGAAGCGCTGGGGGATCTCGCCCTCGCGGATGTAGCCGAGGATCCGGTTCGGCCCGGCGTTGTAGGCCATCAGCGCGACCTCCTCGCGGCCGAAGGCATCGAGGAGGCGGCGCAGGTAGCGGACGCCCGCCTGCACGTTGGTGACAGGATCGTCCAGGTCGTCGTCCAGCCCGTGCCGCTCGATCTCGCGCCGCAGGGTCGGCTCGCGAAGCTGCATGAGCCCGAGGGCCCCGCGCCCGGAGAGCGCCTCCGGATCGAAGCGCGACTCGACCTCGATGAGCGCCAGCACCAGGAGCGGGTCGATGCGCGCGGCGTTCGCCTCGAGCACGATGGTGGCGGCCAGCCGCTCCCGGACGTCGTCGTCGAGGACGGGCATCCGGGCGGCGATCCGATTGCCGATCCGCTCGACCAGGCGCCTCGGTGGAGCGGCCGGCGCGCCCTGGCCCGCGTCCCCGGGGACCCCCTGCGCCGGGAGCGCGGGACGCTGCTCGTGGGCGGTGGGTCGCGGGAAACCCACGACCAGCGCCCACGCGGCGACGGCGAGCCCGGCTCCCAGGAGCCCCTTGATGCGGGGTGCGCGCACTAGGCCTGCTTCTCCTTCTCTTTCTCGCGCGCGAGCGCGTCGAGGCGCTCGGAGATCGCGTCGAGCCGCTTCTGGAGCGTCTCGAGGTCGTCCCGGGTCGGGACCCGGAACCGGTTGGCCGCGCGGCGGACGGCGTCGTCGATGCTCCGCTCGATCTCGCGCCGCTGCGAGGTGAGCCGCTCCCCGAACTCACGCGCCTGGCGACGGACGTCCTCCGGCGAGAACCCGGCGGCGTCGGCGATGCGGGTGATGACCTTCTCGGCCTCCTGCTCGGCGGCGTTCACGCCCGCGAGGGCGTTGGACCACGCCTCCCTGAACAGGGACTGGATGTCAGGCATTCCCTCACACCTCCGCTGCTGGCTTCGACTTCTTCGAACGCCGCGCCCGCTCGCTCCGCTCTAGCCGCCGCGACAGCCGGTCGAGCTCCTTCGAGAGCTCCGCCACCTGCTCGCGGGTGGCCACACCGAGGAAGGCGACCGCGCGGCCCTGGAGCTCGACCATCCGCTCCAGCGTCTCCGACCGGAAGCTCTCGGCCTTGTCCCGCCACTCCACCGCCCGCTCGACACCCTGCCCCCGCAGCTTTCCCAGCCGCTGCTTCACCTCCGGGAAGGTCCAGTCCTGCCGGGACAGCTTGTGCACTATCTGTTCGATATCCTTCCTGCTCGCACGTCCCCTGACCATGAGGTCCTTGAGGACACGCTGTACCTCCTCCTCCAGCAGTCCTATCCGCGCCTGCGCCGCCTCGATGGGTTCCCGCAGGAATTCGGGCATCTTCGCGGCTCGGTGGTTCTCGGTCTTGTGGGCTTCGGCCATGGTCATGTCTCCCGCGCTTGGACGTTCGGGGCGCGCACCCCCCCAACGGCCCGACCGTAACGCGACGCGTTAAGCACGTCAAAGCCCCATTCGCGTCACGGGGCGCCTCATGCCTTCGGGAGTACCTCCCGATGGTCGGCCCCGACCGCCTCCGCCACCGACCGGAAGCCATCCCGCGCGAGCAGCTCGGCGAGACCGGCGTTCAGCCGCCTCACGAAGCCCGGCCCACCGTAGATGAGGCCCGTGTAGACCTGCACCAGGGAGGCGCCGGCGCGGATCTTGGCGTAGGCGTCCTCCGGCCCCATCACGCCGCCCACGCCCACGATCGGGACCCTGCCGGCGGCCCGGGCGTAGCACCGGCGGACCACCTCGGTGGCGCGCCGCTCGAGGGGGGCGCCAGAGAGGCCCCCTGCCTCCTTCGCCCGCGGGTGGTGCTCCACCCCCTCCCGCGACAGGGTCGTGTTGGTGGCGATGATCCCGGCCACCCCCGCCGCCACCGCCACGTCCACCGCCTCGTCGAGCGCCACCGGCGAGAGGTCGGGAGCGAGCTTCACGAGGAGCGGCTTCCCCGGCGCGCGCTCCGCCAGCCGTCCCACGCAGGCTCGCAGGAGCCGGTCGAGCTGATCCTTCTCCTGGAGCTGCCTGAGCCCGGGGGTGTTCGGGGAGGAAATGTTCACCACCAGGTAATCGGCGAGCGGGTGGAGCCGGTCGATGCAGGCGAGGTAGTCGGAGGCGGCGTCCTCGTTCGGCGTGGCCTTGTTCTTCCCCACGTTCAAGCCGATGGGGCCCATCCGCGCGGCCGGGGGCAGCGCCTCCAGGCGACGCGCGCAGACCTCCATCCCCTCGTTGTTGAAGCCCATCCGGTTCAGGATGGCCCGGTGCTCCGGGAGCCGGAACAGGCGCGGCCGGTCGTTGCCCGCCTGTGGCCGCGGCGTGATGGTGCCGATCTCCAGGTGGGAGAAGCCGAGCGCGAACAGGCCGGCGACCGCCACGTCGCCCTTGTCGAAGCCGGCCGCGAGCCCCACCGGCCCGTCGAACGCGAGGCCGAGGCAGCGGACCGCGAGCGCCGGGGACGGGCGGCCGCGCCGCCGCGTCGCCAGCCCCACCGGCACGGCGTGCAGCGCCCGGTGGGCGAGCTGGTGGACGCGCTCGGGGTCGAGCTGGAAGAGGACCGAGCGGACGGCTGGCCAGAGCATGGGCCGGCCTGCTTACACCAGCCGGTGCGCGGAGTCACCCCTCGGCGCTGACGCACAGCGTCACGACGGGACGCACGAACCGTGAACCAGGCGAGGCCCGCCACGCCCCGTGGCAACCTACAGATCGAGGTCCATCACGATCGCGTCCTCGCCCTCGTCCGCATAGTAGTTGGGCCGGACGCCCACCTGGCGGTAGCCGAGCGAGCGGTAGAGCTCGAGGGCCGGGGTGTTGCTGCGGCGGACCTCCAGGGTGGCGATCCGGGCGCCGCGCCGCCGGCCCTCCTCGTGGGCCTCGATCATGAGCGCCCGGCCCACCCCGCCGCGCCGCGCCTCCGGCGCCGTCGCGATGTTGAGAACGTGCAGCTCGTCGTGCACCAGCCAGAACACGATGAACCCGACGGTCACCTCGGCCGCAGCGCCCGGCGCGGTCGCGAGCAGGATGGTGGACCACGCGTGCGACAGCTCGCGCGCCATCAGGTCACGCGACCAGGGGTGGCGGAAGCCGTCGCGCTCGATCTCGACCACGCGGTCCACGTCCTCCTCGGTCATGCGGCGGAAGCGCAGCAGGCCCTGCGGAGCGTCGTCGGGCTGGCGCATCTAGCTCCCCTCCCCCGCGGCCGGCCGGAGGGCGGGGTCGAGGACACGGACGTCGGCCCGCGCGCGGAGCTCGTGCAGGAGCTCGCGCACCTGCGCCCGGGCCCGGGTCCGCTCGAGCTCGGCGCGCGCCTGGTCGCGCTCGGTCTCCGAGCCAGCGCCGGCCGCGCCGCCCGCCCGGACGCGCCGCTCCACCTCCTCGTCCGCCACCCGCGCGCCCGGCCCGACCCGCGTCTCGAGGTAGCGCTCGACCCGGATCGAGCGCGCCAGCGCGGCGGCCACGTCCTCCTCTCCGAGCTCCGAGGCCGCGAGGAAGCGGCGATAGGCGGCCGCGTCCGGGAAGCGCCCCTGGAAGGCGCGCAACGCGGCGGCCACCACCTCGTGGCCCACCTCGTCGACCTGCAGGCGCGCCGCCTCGTCCGCCACCAGGGTCTGGTCGACCAGCCACGACAGCCCCGCGCGCAGCGCCGCGGCGTCGAGGGGCAGGAACGCCGCCTCGACCGCGCCGCGCGAGACCAGCGCGACGCGCGACTCCTCGACCAGCTTGGTGAGCGTGATCGCCCGCGGGACGGCGCCGGCCGGGTTGCGCACGACCGCCACCACCTGCTCGACCACCTGCGCCCCGGTGGCGGGAGCGGGCGAGGCCGCCGCGGCGGCGAGGAGGAGCGCGAGCACCATGCGACCCATTCTAGAACGAGCGCCGCGCGCTCGCCCCATCGGCGGCGCCGGTGGGGTTCGCGCCTGCCGCGCGGTGCGCCGGGGCGCGCCCCCCGCCGCGGCCTTAGAAACCCGTCGTTGACGCCCCGCCCAGGAGCGTTACGTTTCCCGGCGTGCCAGAGCGCGACCTCTACGAGATCCTCGGGGTGCCCCGGACCGCCAAGCCGGACGAGCTGAAGCGGGCCTACCGCAAGCTGGCGAAGAAGTACCACCCCGACGTGAACCCAGGGGACAAGCAGGCCGAGGAGAAGTTCAAGGAGGTCACCGCCGCCTTCGAGGTCCTCTCCGACGACAAGCGGCGGCGGCTGTACGACGAGTTCGGCCCGGACGCGCTCCGCTCCGGCTTCGACGAGCGGCGGGCGGCCGAGTACCGGCGGTGGCGATCCCAGGGGGCGCCTCCCGGGGGGATGCCCTTCGACTTCGGCGACTTCTCCACCGTCAACGTCGGCGACTACGGCTCCTTCGACTTCGGCTCGATCTTCGGCGATCTGTTCGGCGGCGCCGCCCGCGGCGGGCGCGCGCGCCGGCCCGGGATCCCGATGCCGGGGCCGCACGCCGAGGCCGAGCTCCTCATCGACCTGCGCGACGCGGTGCTGGGCGGCGAGCGCGACCTGCGGCTCGACGGCCGGACGCTCCGCGTGAAGATGCCGCCCGGCGTCAGCGACGGCTCGCAGATCCGGCTGGGTGGCCAGGGCGCCCCCGGCTCGCACGGCGGCCCGGCCGGCGATCTCTTCCTCCGCGTGAAGCTCAGGTCGCACCCGCACGTCCGGCGCGAGGGGAAGGACCTCTACCTCGACCTCCCGGTGACCGTCCCGGAGGCGGCGCTCGGCGCCGAGGTCCAGCTGCCCACGTTCGAGGGGACGGTGCGGCTGCGCGTCCCCGCCGCCGCGCAGAGCGGGGTGCAGCTCCGGCTGCGCGGGAAGGGCCTGCCGGACCTCAAGGGCGGACCGCGGGGCGACCTCTACGCGGTGGTCCAGGTGGTGCTGCCCCCGGCGAGCGACGCCCTGGAGGAGGCGGTGAAGCCGCTGGCCGAGCTCTACAAGAGCGATCCGCGGGCGGCATCTCGTTGTAGAACGTCGGCGCCGCCGGCGCCCACGGGCGCGGCGCGCGCTCGGCGGCGGGAGGACGGATGGCACTGTTCGAGATGTTCGGGTCGAAGGAGGAGCGCGAGGCGGGGCAGCTCCGCAAGCTCGCGAAGAAGCTGACCGAGAAGTACGGCCCGCCCGAGAACCGCCAGAAGGTCATCGACCAGCTCGGCGAGGTCGGGACGCCGGCGGCGCTCTCCACGCTCTGCCTGCGCTTCACGGTGCTGGCCGAGCCGGGCATCACCGACGAGGAGGAGAAGGAGTCCGCCGCGCGATCCTGGTGGAGGCCGGCGCCGAGGCGCTCGGTCCCGTCAGCGGTTCGTCCGCGAGCAGGAGTCCGGCGTGGCCTGGGGGCTGCGCGTCCTCTCGCAGATCGCGCCGCCCGCGAAGGTGCTCGAGGTCGCGGTCGCCGAGCTGCACCGCCTCGGCAGCTCTACACCCGCGACCCCGAGAAGAAGCTGATCCTCCTCACCTGGGTCTCCGAGCACCACGGCCGGCGGCGCCGCGCCGGAGCTCGAGGCGGCGCTGCTGCCGCTCCTCGAGGACTTCTCCGACGACGTCCGCATCGGCGCCACCCGCGTCCTCTCGGCCGCTCTCGCCGAGCGAGCCGGGGCGGGAGGCGCTCATCGAGCTCCTGCTCCGCGACACCGACAACGCCCGCGTGCGCGGCGAGGTGCTCGAGGCGCTGGCGCGCCTGGGCGCCGACGTGAAGGGCTACCGCCCCAGCGTCGAGCCGCTGCTGGTCGAGCCGTTCTACCTCGACAGCGAGGGCCGGGTGAAGAAGCGCGCATGACGCGCTGCGGCCTCGGCTCCGCGCTGTCCCCGGCGCCGCTCGCCCGCTAGACTCGCGCCGTGACCGACACCCCGGATCCTTCGCCCGGCGGGCCCGCCCCGACCGCTCGCCAGGATCCGCCCGCGCCGCCGGGCGCCGGCCTGCTCGGCCGCTTCTTCGACCCGGTCCGGGTGCCCGCGCGACGCCCCGGAGGCGCTGCGCGCGCTGGCCGCCCGCGGCAGCCTGGTCTTCGTGATGCGCTCGGCCGGGCTCCTCAACTTCCTCTACCTGCGCTGGCTCCTCCGCCGCCTCGGGCTGCCGCCGCTCCGGGCCGCCCTGGGCTTCCGCGGGCTTCTTCGGCTGGCTGGCCCGCGTGCGCCGCTCCCGCCGGGCCCTCGAGGAGGCGGTCGCGGCCGGCGACACCGCGCTCGTCTTCCTCGGGCCGCGGCGCGCCCCGGCCTTCGCCGCGCTGGTCCGGCTGCAGCGCTCGCTGTCCCGCCCGTCTTCCTCGTCCCGGCGCTGCTGCTCTGGAGCCGGCGCGCCCAGCGGCTCCAGCCGTCGGTCTGGGACGTCCTCTACGGCTCGCCCGAGGCGCCCAGCGCCTTCGCCAACGCCGTCGGCTTCCTGCGCAGCTTCCGTCGCGCCGTCTTCGTCGTCGGGCGCGCCCTCGACCTGCAGGCCTTCCTGGCCGACGCGCCGCCGAGCCCGACGCCTCGGTGGCGCGCAGGCGTCCGCGGCGCGCTCCACCAGCACCTGGCCCGCGAGCTCCGCGCCGCGGTCGGCCCGCCGCTCAAGACGCCGGCGCGCGTGCGCGAGCAAGGTGCTGCGCGACCGCACGCTGCGGGCCGACCGCTGGCGCGCTGGCGCCGAGGGGCGGCCGCTCCTCCGACGCGGTGCTGGCCGAGGCCGAGCGGACCTCCGGGAGATCGCCAGCCGCTACGACCCGCGCTTCATCTCGGTGATGCGCTGTCCTCCTGGCCGGCTTCTTCGGCCAGCTCTACGACGAGCGTCGAGGTGGACGAGGCCGGGCTGGCGCGCGTGAAGCGCGCCGCGGCCGACGCGCCGCTCGTCCTCTGCCCGAGCCACAAGAGCTACGTCGACTTCCTGGTCCTCTCCTGGCTGCTCTACGAGCGCGGGATGACCCCGCCCCACGTGGCGGCCGGCATCAACCTCGCCTTCTGGCCCTTCGGCGCCATCGCCCGCCGGGGCGGCGCCTTCTTCATCCGGCGCACGGTGAAGGGCGACCGGGTCTACACCGCGGTGCTGCGCGCCTACGTGAAGCAGCTGCTGCGCGACCGCTTCCCGCAGGAGTTCTACGTCGAGGGCGGGCGGAGCCGCACCGGCAAGCTGCTCTTCCCGAAGATGGGCCTGGTCTCGATGGAGGTGGACGCCTGGCTCGACGGCGCCGCCGACGACGTGCTCTTCGTGCCGGTCGCCATCGACTACGAGCGGCTCATCGAGGCCTCGGCCTACGCGCGGGAGCTGGCCGGCGGCGAGAAGAAGAAGGAGAACCTGCGCGACCTGCTCGGCGCCGCCGGGGTGCTGCTGCGGCGCTACGAGCGGCTCTACGTCCAGTTCGAGGAGCCGGTGTCGCTCGCGCGCGTGGCGCGGGACCGGCTCGGCGACCGCGCCGAGGCCCTCTCGGTCGACGAGGCCTGGGGCGGCGAGACGCACCGCGCGACCCTGGAGGCGGGCCAGCGCGGCGCGCCGGCCGAGACCAAGCGCCAGCTCGTGCAGGCCATGGCCACCCGCATCGCCTACGGCATCGGCCGCGCGGTCACCATCACGCCGGTCGGGCTGGTGGCGGCGGCGCTCCTCTCGCACGGTGCGCCGCGGGCTCGGCTCCGCCGAGCTGGCGCGGCGGGTGGAGCTGCTCCGCTACATGGCGGCCGAGGGCGGCGCCCGCTTCGGCCGGGACCTGGCCGGCGCCTCGCGACCCCCGCCAGCCGGGGCCGATCGCCGACGCGGTGCGGCGGCTGGCCAGGCCGGGCTGGTGCAGGTCGAGCGTGGAGGCCGGCGAGCACCGTCTACCAGGTGGTCGACGAGAAGCGGCCGGTGCTCGACTACCACCGCAACGCCGTCCTCCACCGCTTCGTCGGCGCCGGCCCTGGTGCGCCTCGCTCGGCGCGCGCCGCGGGCCCGGCGCGGCGGCCGGAGGCCGAGGTGCGGGCGCGGACGCTCTGGCTCTCGCGCCTCTTCAAGCTCGAGTTCATGTACCGGGTCGGCGCGCCGCTTCGACGAGATCTTCGAGCAGACGCTGGCGTTCCTGGTCGCGGGTGGGCGCGCTCCGCGCGAGGGCGACGCGGCTGCGCCCGGCGCCGAGCCGCGGCCGCTGGCCTTCCTGGCGCGCTCCTCCGCCCCTACCTCGAGGCCTACCGGCTGACCGCCGCCACCGCGCGGCGCTGCTCGCCGCCGACGCACCGCGGCAGGCGCCGGTCGACCGCCAGGCGCTGGTCAGGGCGGCCCTGGAGCGCGGCCGGGCGGCCTTCCTGGCGGGAAACCTCGCCACCGCGAGGCGCTCTCCAAGGCCACGCTCGAGAACGCCGTGGAGTGGCTGGTCGCGCAGGGGATCGTCATCGAGGAGGCAGGCAAGCTGCGACTTCCCGCCGCCGGGGATGGCGCGGAACTCCGCGCCATCATCGACGGGATCACTCCGCTTCTCGCGGAGTAAGAGTTCGGTCCTCCCCTTCCACGCCAGCGCCGCTCGCACTAATCTGCGCCACCCGCAAAGCGCGTCGGCGCGCCGCACGACGCTCCCGCCACTCCATCCGTGAACATGGACGTCTTCCCAGGAGGCTGCACGATGTCGGACCGGATTCTTCACAAGGGCCTCAAGTCGAAGGTGATGTCCGCCGAGGCCGCCGCCGAGCTCATCCCGAACGGCGCCGTGCTCGGCATGTCCGGCTTCACCGGCGCCGGCTACCCGAAGGCCGTCCCGATCGCGCTCGCCAAGCGCGCGCTCGAGGAGAAGCTCAAGGGCAAGGCGTTCAAGGTCGACGTCCTCACCGGCGCCTCCACCGGCCCGGAGCAGGACCAGGCCATGGGCCTCATCGAGGCGATCAGCTTCCGCTTCCCGTACCAGGGCGACGCCGTCCTCCGGCAGAAGATCAACGCGGGCGTCGATCGAGTACCAGGACATGCACCTGAGCCACGCCGGCACGCTGGTCCGCTACGGCTACTACGGCCGCCCCGAGAACAAGATCGACTTCGCCGTCATCGAGGTCACCAAGATCAACGAGGACGGCTCCCTCGTCTTCTCGTCGTCGTGCGGCGCGAACACCGTCTACCTCGAGCTCGCCGAGAAGTACATCCTCGAGGTGAACGAGTGGCAGGACGAGCGGCTCGAGGGGATGCACGACATCCTCGGTGTCACCGGCAAGCACGGTGAGCGCACGCCGATCCCCATCCTCCGGACCGACGATCGCAAGGGCTCGCCACGTCTGGAAGATCGACGTCTCGAAGGTGGTGGCGGTCGTCGAGACCAACAACCCCGACCGCAACGCGCCCTTCAAGGCCCCCGAGGAGAACCACAAGAAGATCGCCCAGCACATCCTCGACTTCTTCGACGGCGAGGTGAAGGCGGGCCGGCTCCCCAAGCACCTCACCCCGCTGCAGTCGGGCGTCGGCAACATCGCCAACGCGGTGCTCGTCGGCCTCAACGAGGGGCACTTCGAGAACATGACGAGCTACACCGAGGTGATCCAGGACGGCATGCTCGACCTGCTCGACTCGGGCAAGCTCCGCATCGCCTCGGCCACGGCGTTCTCCGTCTCGCCCGAGGGCCAGGAGCGGTTCAACAAGAACATCGACCGCTACCGCAAGCAGATCATCCTGCGCCCGCAGGACATCTCGAACCACCCCGAGGTCATCCGCCGGCTCGGCTGCATCGCCATGAACGGGTTCGTCGAGGCCGACATCTACGGCCACGTCAACTCGACGCACATCGTCGGCAAGGGCATCGAGAACGGCATCGGCGGGTCGGGCGACTTCGCCCGCAACTCGGCCTACACGATCTTCATGTCGCCGTCGATGGCCAAGGACGGGAAGATCTCGGCCATCGTCCCGTTCGCCTCGCACATCGACCACACCGAGCACGACGTCTCCGGCATCGTGACCGAGTACGGCTTCGCCGACCTCCGCGGGAGGAGCCCGAAGCAGAAGGCCAAGGAGGTCATCGAGAAGTGCGCGCACCCGGACTGGCGCCCCATCCTGTGGGACTACTACAACCGGTCCCTCAAGAACCCCAGCTTCGGCCAGCACTCGCCGCACATGCTGAAGGAGGCGTTCGCCTTCCACACCCGGTTCCTGCAGACCGGGGACATGCGGCCGCCCAAGAAGTAGCGGCGCCGATCCGATCCTGCAGCCCGAGCGGCCGCCCTCCGGGGCGGCCGTTCTCGTTTTTCGAGCCGCCCGCGCGCGCCGGGGTGCCTTATGGTTCCGGCCATGCCCGAGCTCGACCTCGACCTCGCCATGGAGACCGCCCGCCGCGCCGCCGAGGCCGCCGCGGCCGCCAGCCTCGCCCACTTCCGCCGCGGGGTCCGCGTGGAGGTGAAGCCGGACCGCACCCCGGTCACCCAGGCCGACCGCGACGCCGAGGCGGCCGTGCACGCGGTGGTCCGCGCGGCCTTCCCGGACCACGGCTTCCTCGGCGAGGAGACCGGCGCGCACGCCGGCGCCGGCGCCACGCGCTGGATCGTCGATCCCATCGACGGGACCAAGGGCTTCACCCGCGGCGGCGGCTTCTGGGGTCCGCTGGTCGCCTGCGAGCACGAGGGGGCGGTGGTGGCCGGCGCCATGGCGCTGCCCGCGCTGGGCGAGCTGTACTGGGCCGCGCGGGGGCGCGGCTGCTGGCTGCGCGCGGGCGACGGCGCGCCGGCGCGGTGCCAGGTCTCCCGCGTCGGCGCCTGGGACGACGCGACGCTCTCGCTGGGCGAGCCGCACGTCCTGCTCCGGCCGCCGCTGCTCGAGCGCGTCGCCGCGCTCGCGCTCGGCGCGCAGGTGGCGCGCTGCTACGGCGACCTGGCCGGCTGCGCGCTGGTGCTGAAGGGCCAGGCCGAGGCCTGGATCGAGGCGGGCGTGCAGCTCTGGGACCTCGGCCCGCTCCCGATCCTGGTGGCGGAGGCGGGGGGCCGCTTCACCGACCTGGACGGGAACGCGACGATCGCCTCGGGGAGCTGCGTGGCCTCGAACGGCCTGGTGCACGACCACGTGCTCCGGGCGCTCGCCGGCCGGTCAGCGTGAGCCGCATGATGGGCGGGTCGGGGTCCGGCGCGCCACCTCGACGAACCCGGCCGCCTCGAAGGTGGAGCGCGCGCCGGTGTAGACGAAGGCGTCCCCGGTCGGCCGCGAGAGGTCCACCGGGTAGCCCTCGAGGAGGGTCGCGCCGGCGGCGCGGGCGTGCGCGGCGGCCGCGTCGAGCAGCGTGCGCATCAGGCCCCGTCCCCGGTGCGGGCGCGCCACGTAGAAGCAGGTGATCGACCAGACCGGCGCGTCGTCCACCGGCGCGAGCGTCCGCGCGCTCGCCAGCCGCGGGTAGGCCGCGCGCGGCTCGAGGGCGATCCAGCCGACCGGGACGCCGGCGTCGTAGGCGAGCAGCCCCGGGACCGCGCCGTCGCGGACGTAGGCCTCGAGGGCGCGGCGGTTCCCCTCCCCCTTGGCCGCCTCCCACGCGCGCCGCGGGAGCCGCCACCACATGCACCAGCACCCGGCGCACGCGCCGCGCGGCCCGAAGAGCCGCTCGAGGTCCGGCCAGCGGTCGGGGGTGAGCGGGTGGACGGCGAGCGCGGCGGGCGGGGCGAGGGCTGCGGGCGCGGGCTGGCGGGTCCGGCGGGCGGGCATGGGCGGATGGTAGCCGGGCGAGCGTCGCCGGCGAGGGCGCGTCCGGGGTGGGCGAGCGGGCATGGGCGGGATGGTAGCTGGGCGAGCGGGGTTGGAACGGGCGGATGCCGGCCGGCGCGAGCGGACCCGGGCAGGGCGGCGCGGGCGCACCGACGAGCGGGGGCGTCGGGGTACACGACCGCTCGATTGTCACGGCGGGGCTCGAGGCTCGAGCCCGCAGTAGGGAGAAGCTGGCTGGCGAGGGGGTGGTTCGAAGTGGCCGCGGAGGCGGGCGGGGGAGGATGCGGGCGGGGACGAGGAAGTAAACACATCGCTGACACATCGGTGGAGGGTTTCTGGGCCTTATGCGCTGAGTGAGCCCAATTCGCGGAGCCCCCGTTTGGCCTGGATGGCGTTGACGGTTCGGAGGACGGTCTGGCACCTGATTCGAAATGTGTCAGCGATGTCCTGACACTCTTTCCGTCAGCGATGTCCTGGTACCGCACCGGGACGATGCGGCCGCTCGGATGAGCTGGCTATCGGCGCGGCAGAGCGGGCCGAACGCCGAACGCCGAGTGGTGACGAGGTGGAGCGGGGAGCCGCGACGTCGCCGTTCACCCCAGGGTGAACGGCGACGACGGGAGGCGCGGGAGGCGCGGAGGCGCGAAGGCGGTGGCCAGCGGCGGGCAGCGAGCGCAGGCGTCGGCGGACTGGGGCTGACCGACCGCGACACGAGGCGCGGCTGGAGGATGCCTGCGTCGCGCACCTCACCGCTCCCGCGCTGACAATGACCTCTGCGACGTTCCGGGACGCGCCGCCGAGTGAAGTTTCCACACCCATACGGACAGTAGATGATTGGGCGCATATTTATTAATATATGCCCAATGAAGCGCGGCTCGCGTCAGCTCCGGTTCCGCCTCCCCGAGCGCCCCACCCACGGCGGCCGGCGGCCCGGCGCGGGGCGGAAGCCCAAGGGCGAGCGGGCCGGCGTCTCGCATCACGGACGGCCGAAGGTGACTCGCACCACGCCGGTCCACGTCACCCTCCGCGTCCTTCCGCATGTCTGGAACCTCAGGAGCCAGCGCTCGCTCACGGTCATCGAGGCCGCGCTCACGGGGGCGAAGAGCTGGAAGACCTTCCGCGTGGTCCACTTCTCCGCCCAGGGCGATCACCTGCACCTCGTGGTCGAGGCGGACGGCGCGAAGACGCTCTCCTCCGGCATGCAGGGGCTCTCCATCCGGCTCGCCAAGGGGCTGAACCGGATGATGGGACGGCGCGGGAAGGTCTTCGCGGATCGCTTCCACGCGCACGTGCTCGCGACGCCGTCCGAGACCCGCAATTGCCTCGCCTACGTGCTCCTCAACTTCCGCAGCCACCGCGCTCGCGGCGGGGAGCGCGTCGGGCGCGGGGTGACGGACCCGTTCTCCTCGGCCTGCTCGTTCGACGGGTGGAAGGGACGCTCGGGTCCGGCGGAGGCGCCGCGGGCCACCTCGGCGGCGCGCACATGGCTGCTCGCGATCGGCTGGAAGCGCCGCGGGCTGCTCTCGCTCGATGAGATACCTGCGGTGCGAGCCTGACCGCCCGCGTCCCGTCACCTCCCCGCCCCTCGCCACTCTGACCGTTTGCACCCGTAGCGACATCGAGTTCAGGCACTCTCCTCGCGTGCCCGCAACGCTCGGCTACTCGTTGCGACGGCGCCCGACCCACCTCGCCTCCCATCTCGGCGCTTCGCTCTCCACGCTCGTCTTCCCTTGCAGCGCCCGCGCCCACCCTCCTCGTCGTAAGCCAGCTTCTCCTTACTGCGTGCGCCGCACCGTGAGCCCCGCTGCGACGTCCGCGCGTTCGGGCACGTCGCTCGGTCAGCGATGTCATCGACTGGTGTCGACTGGTTTCCCACCGCGGCGCTCGCCCACGACTCCGCCGGCCCCTCACGCAGTCGCGCCCGCCAGCGCCCTAGCCGCTTCTCCTCGCTGCGGACTGCCAGCTTCGCTCATGTGATCTTGAGCGCGAGTGTGGAGGCGCATCGCCAGCGATCACCAGGAGTCTGCGTTGAGTAGCCGGTGAGGATGGCGCCATGGCGGCAAGGAGCCGCCGCGCGTGAGCAGCGGCGATGAGCGGCCGTAGCCGGTAAGGAGCGGCCGGGGCGTGAGCAGCCGGCAGGGCAGCCGGGCACGTTTCGCTTCGCGAAGAGTGCCCAGCCGGACGTTGAATGCCGGCTGGCTACTCCGCCGTCCGGCGGAACAGGTCCACCACCGCGCCGGCGCGGCCGGCCACGCGGGCGCGGCCGCGGGCCCACTCGCGGAGCGCCTTGACCTGCTCCTCGTAGGTCCGGAAGAGCGGCACCAGGTCCTGCGCGACGCGCCGGAGGTCGGCCGTCTCGAGCGGGCGGCCGAGCGCGTAGGCGCGGTGCAGGCCGCCCACCACCACCTGCTCCAGCTCGGCGCCGGAGTAGTCGGCGCAGAGCTCCGCGATGGAACCCACGTCCAGCTCGGCCGGCTCGCGCCGCGCGGCGGCGCAGGTGCAGGCCCAGGATCTCGCACGCGCGCGTCGAGGTCCGGCAGGTCCACGAAGAACAGCTCGTCGAAGCGGCCGCGGCGGAGCAGCTCGGGCGGCAGGCGGGAGACGTCGTTCGCGGTCGCCACCACGAACACCGGGCCCTTCCGCTCCTGGAGCCAGGTCGAGAACGCGCCCAGCAGCCGGGCCGCGCGCGGCTCGCGCCCCGTCGCCGGGCGCGCTGCCGGCGAAGCCCTTCTCGATCTCGTCCACCCAGAGCGCCACCGGCGCGAGGCCTCGGCCGCCTCGAGCGCGCGCGCCAGCCCCTCCTCGGCGCCGGCCTGCGCCCCGAGCACGCGCGGCAGGTCGAGGCGCAGGAGCGGCACGCCCAGCCGGGCCGCGGCGGCCTTGGCCGCCAGCGACTTCCCGCAGCCCTGCACGCCCACCAGCAGCACGCCGCGCGGCGCCGGCAGCCCGCAGCGCGAGCGCGTCCGGGGCGAACGCCAGCGCGCGCTCGGCCATCCACGCCTTGAAGGTCACGAGGCCGCCCAGCTCCTCCGGCTGCTCGGGCGACTCCACCAGCTCGAGCCCCAGGTCGCGCGCGAGCAGCCGCTTCTTCTCGCCCGAGGATGGCGCCACGCCCGCCTGGCCGAGCGCCGGATCCCGCCGGAGCGCCCGGGTGAAGGCGCGGCGGGCCTGGCCCTCGGAGAGCCCGCGGGCCGCCACGAGCGCCCGGTGGCGGACCTCGGGCGTGAGCGGCGGGCAGGCCGGGGGCGCCGCGCCGGCCCGGACCGCCTCGAGCAGGGCCGAGAGCTCGGCCGTCGTCCGGGAGCGGCAGCCGGATCACCGCGGTGTCGCCCGCCAGCCCCGGCGGGCACCTCCAGCCGCGGCGCCACGATGGCGAGGCAGCGCCCCTCGGCGGCCAGCCGCGGGAGCGAGATCCCGGAGCTGGCGCGCCACCGCGGGCGCCTCGAGCGCCAGGTGGAAGTCGAGCGCCACCGCCAGGAACGGCGCGGGCGCCGCCAGCAGGGCGTCGAGCAGCGCCGCCGGCGCCGGGCCGCGGGCGCCTGCGGGGCGAGCCCGCGGTGGGACGACCAGACGCCGCAGCGCGCGTCGAAGCCGTCGGCCGCCGCCTGGCCAGGCCGCCACCGCCCGGTCCTCCTCCTGCGTGACGAGGTAGAGGATCGGCGCCCCGGCCGACCAGAGCTCCGGCGATCTCGGCGGCGACCGTCACGGCGTCCCCTCCACGTCGGCGGTGGCGCGCATCGCCTCCTCGAAGGAGGTGACGCCCGGCGGCGACCTTGCGGACCGCGTGGTCGCGCAGCGAGCGGAGCCCGTCCTGGCGCGCCGTGCGGACCAGCGCCTCGGGGGTCGCGCCCTCGGCGATGAGGTGGCGGAGCCGCGGGTTCACGGCGAGCACCTCGAAGATGCCGGCTCCGCCCGTAGTAGCCGGTGTAGCGGCACTTCGCGCAGCCCTGGCCGCGCCGCGCCAGCAGCTCGGCCGGCGTGGTCCTCGGGGTGCGGGACGCCCAGCGCCGGCCACCTCGTCGGCGGTGAGCGGCACGTCCTCGCGCGCAGCCCGGGCAGACCTGGCGGACCAGCCGCTGCGCCACCACCCCGGTCAGCGTGGCGGCGATGAGGAAGCTCGGCACCCCGAGATCGCGGAGCCGGGCGATGGCGCCCACCGCGTCGTTGGTGTGCAGGGTGGTGAGCACCAGGTGGCCGGTGAGCGCCGCCTGGACCGCCTGCGTGGCGGTCTCGGCGTCGCGGACCTCGCCGACCATGATGACGTCCGGGTCCTGGCGCAGCACGTGGCGCAGCGCCTCGGCGAAGCTGGTGCCGGTCTTGGGGTTGGCGGCGATCTGGTTGAAGTCCTCGTGGACCATCTCGATGGGGTCCTCGATGGTCACCACGTTGACCTCGGGCGAGGCCAGGGCCTGCAGCGCCGAGTAGAGGGTGGTGGTCTTGCCGCTGCCGGTCGGGCCGGTCACCACCACCAGGCCGTGCGGCCGGAGCAGCCAGCGCTCGAAGCGCTCGCGCTCGTCGGGGAGGAACCCCAGCTCGGAGAGGTCGCGCACCAGGACGCTCGGATCGAGGACGCGCACCACCACCTTGTCGCCGAAGGTGGTGGGGATGGTGGAGACGCGCAGCTCCATCTCGGCGTCGCCGCGGGCGGTGCGGATGCGGCCGTCCTGCGGGCGCGTTCAGCGCGATGTCGAGCCGGCCATGATCTTGAAGCGGTTGGCGATGGCGCCGTGCACGGCCTTGGGGATGCGGTGGACGGGGTGGAGCACGCCGTCGATCCGCATGCGGATGATCGACTCCTCCCGCCGCGGCTCGATGTGGATGTCGCTGGCGCGCTGCTCGAAGGCGTAGTGGAGCAGGTACTCCACCGCGGCGATGACCGGCTCGCTCGACGGCCTCCAGCGCGTCGATGCCGGAGAGGTTGACGAACTGCTCGAGGTTGGCGACGTCCGGCGCCGCCGGGCCGCCCTCGAGCTGCACGGTCGCCTGCGAGATCTGCTGGCGGAAGCCGTAGACCTCGGCGATGGCCCGGTGGATGTCGGAGGGCGCCGCCAGCACCGGCGCGATCTCGACGCCGGTCAGGCCCCGCAGGTTCTCGAACAGCTCCCGGTCGAAGGGGTTGGCGGCGGCCACCACCAGCGCGCCGTTCGCGCCGCTCGAGCGGCAGCACGGCGTGCCGGCGCGCGAAGGGGCGCGAGAGGGTGCGGGTGATGAGCCCGGCGTCGAGCTTGAGCGGGTCGATCTTGCGGTAGGGGATCCCCACCGCCCGGGCCACCGCCTGCGTGGCCTTGTCCTCGTCGACCAGCTCCGCCTCGCGGCTCGCGTCGGGGAACTGGAAGGAGGCGAGCAGCTCGACCGGCGAGATCTCGGCCCGGCGCAGGCCCCGACCGCCGTGGCCGGCGCCGTCGCGGAGCAGCCGGGCCCGCTGGACCCCCTCCCGCGCGAAGGCGGTGCGGCGGGCGTCCTCGCTGAGCAGCCCCTCGCGGGCGAGGAGCTCCGCCACGAAGTCGAGGGTGTAGTCGGTGGCGCGGTGGGTCTTGGACACGCGAGCGGAGTCTACCCGAGCCCGGCCGGGCCGGCGAAGTCTCCGGATCCCGCGGGTGTAGGTGATCTACCGCGCCCGGGCGAGGTGCCCGGGCGAGCCCGCCCCCGCCCACCCCTCGCGCGGGTGGGCCCGATGCCCGGCGGCGACGCCGCGGACTGGCGGGGAAGGACGCTGGCTCGCCCGACCGGGCGAGGCGCTCAGATCCCTCAACCGACCGGACCGCACGGGCCCGGAGGGGCTCCGCCGCCGGGACCCACCCGCGCCGCGGCCGGCCGGGACATCCGTCGCGACACCTCGCGCGCCCGGCAGGCCGGGCACGCGACGTCAGACTCCTCCGACTTCCTCAGGAGGAGGGCCTCGAAGACCTCGCCGCACGACGCGCAGGCGTACTCGTAGATCGGCATCGCCGGTGGGAGCCACCGCCGCGCCGAAGGGTTCGTGGCTCGTTCACCACTTCGAGCGATCTCGCGATCTCGCTATGTCCTCAGGTCACGGCCGTGCGGCATATGAACCCGGCGACCGCATGCCGCAGCCTGCTCCGGGATCGTGCGCGTAGGCTGCCGCCGTGCGCCTGTGACCCGAAAGCTCGCGCCCGCGTGGCGGGGCGCCGGAGTCGAGGGCGCACGCCGCGCGACGGCGCGTCGCGCGGGGGCACTCAGCACCACCAGCGGTGAATGGCGCGTCGCGCAGGCGACGACGCACGGGAGGACGCACATGGAAGGTAGGTGGAGGAGGAGTGGCCGTCTCGCCGCCGTCGCGCTCGGCGCGACGCTGGCGTTCTCGGGCTGCTCCGATGGTGGCGGGGGCGGAGGCGGAGGCGCCGGGCCGGTCGGCAACGCCCCGCCGGCGGTGAGCGCCGGGACCAACCAGCAGCTCACGGCGGGCGACGCGACGCGGCTCTCGGCCAGCGTCACCGATCCGAACGGCGACTCGGTCACCCACGCGTGGACGCTCGTGTCCAAGCCGGCCGGCAGCGCCGCGGCGCTCGCCCCGGACGCGGCGCTCGACGCGACCTTCCAGACGGACGTGGAGGGCGCCTACGTCCTGCGGCTCAGCGGCAGCGACGGCAAGCTCGAGCAGACCGCCGAGGTGACGCTGACCGCCGCGCCCAGGTTCACCGGCGGCGCGATCGGCGCCTCGAGCGCGGTCCAGGGCGAGGACCTGAAGGCCATCGCGGCCCGGATCGACGCCGTGCTCGCCGTCGGCTACAACACCATCAACCCCGACGCCGTGATGAAGCGGCTGAGCGGGAAGGACACCAAGCCCGCCGGCTCCATGCTGGTGATCGACGTCCGGAAGGCCGAGGACTTCGCGAAGGGCCACATCCCGGGCGCGGTCAACGTCCCGCTGCCGCAGCTCCCCGCGGCCCTGCTCGGGAACCCCGGGCTCTTCGGCACCGGCCCGGACGCGAAGGAGATCGTGGTCGCGTCGTACAACGGCGGCGACGGCAACATGGGCAGCCTCCTCATCAACCTGGCGCGCCTTCCCACCGCGACGTGGGACCCGACCACCCCCAAGCCGAAGCCCTCCTCGCTGGCCCTGTTCGGCGGCATGACCTCCTGGAGCTTCGACCGCGAGCTCTCCCCCACCCGCTTCGACGACGACAAGGGCGTCCGGCGCGTCGAGGACGGCGCCATCCAGATCACCGCCAACCCGGGCGTGGCCCAGCCGTTCCCGACCTACGCCCCCTTCTCGGCCACCGCCGACGACGTCACCCGGAAGATCCTGGTCCGGGCGCGCGGGTACCTCGCCGCGCTCGACGCCGAGGGCGCCTGGTGGACCGACTTCGTGCAGTACCGCGCCGCCACCGGCGACGCCAATCCGTCCAATGACCCGCAGGTGCTCTCGGTGCGCGCCCCGGCCGACTACGCCAAGGGCCACGTGCCCGGCGCGGTCAACATCCCCTGGCAGCAGGTGGCCAAGCTCGACAAGGCCAAGGTGGTGGACCCGGGCCGGAAGGTCTTCGTCTACTGCTACACCGGCCACACCGGCGGCGTCGCCACCATGGCGCTCGGCATCCTCGGCTACCAGGCCCGGAACCTGCTCTACGGCATCAACGGCTGGACCCTCTCGACCGCCTGCGGCTCGGGCGCGCTCCGTCGCTACGACATCGCCAAGGCCTGGGACTTCCCGCTCCACGACACGGGCGACGGGGTCGCCAGCCTGGACGGCTACGTCCCGCCGGCCACCGGCTGCCTGGGCTGCCACACCAGCCTGACCGCCCTCTACTCCGCCTTCAGCTACGCCGAGCCGCCGGCCCCGGGCGTCCTCTCCGAAGGCGAAGGTTGAGGTGGCTCCGTGGAGTCCGTGCCGACTCCAAAGAAGTTCTGGATCGATGACGGCCACGTCGCCCAGTACCCCACCTCGTTCGACGCCACCGGCAGCGTTCACCAGACCAACGACTGCGTCGCCTGCCACGGCGGCGTGGACGGGACGGACGACCGCGCCGCCGCCCACGCCGGGATGCAGCGCATGCCCGGCGCCGCCCAGTGCGGCCAGTGCCACGAGACGGTGGCGGCGCTCGCCGCGAGCTCGCTCCACACCGCGGTGGCCGGCATGCCGCCGGTCCTGCGGGATCGCGGGGTGACCTTCGCCGACAACTCGCTCGCGAAGGCCCGCTTCCAGGTGCAGTGCGCCAAGTGCCACCTGGCCACCACCGACGGCCAGACCGCCTGCGGAAACTGCCACGTGAGCGTGCCCCCCTCCGCCGGCGGCGGCTTCCTGGCCGGGCACCGCTTCTTCCGCACGCCCTCCACCGAGAGCAACTGCACCGCCTGCCACGGCAGCCGCGTGAAGGACGAGTACTACGGCCAGAACGGCGCGCTGCTCGCGCGGAACGCCGCCGCCCTCCCGGCCGACAGCCCGTGGAAGTCCTACGCGCTGGCGCCCGACGTC
This sequence comes from uncultured delta proteobacterium, assembly GCA_963733485.1. GTDB lineage: Bacteria > Myxococcota > Myxococcia > Myxococcales > Anaeromyxobacteraceae > Anaeromyxobacter. The sequence continues at coordinate 73,440 of CAVTDL010000018.1, forward strand.
CACAAGGCGAAGGGCATGGGCTGCGACGCCTGCCACTCGCCCGGCGAGATGCACGGCGTGGGCGCGTACCCCGGCGTCGATCGCTACGGCGTCGTGGGCACCCCCCAGTGCCTCGACTGCCACGGCCCCGGCAAGGCGGACGCCCAGGCGTTCGCGGGCGTCGGCTTCATGCACAACGCCACGCACCTCGGCAAGCTCGACTGCCAGATCTGCCACGCGCAGCCGTACAAGAACTGCTTCGGCTGCCACACCGACGTGGACTCGAAGGGGACCGGCTTCTACCGGATCAACGAGACCGATCCGACCCGCGCCGCGCGCACCGCCGCCGGCGCCCCCACGGTGGCCGGCGACGCGCTCATGGCCTTCCGGGTCGGCAAGAACCCGAAGGCCGGGCTCTCGGGGAAGGCGTACTCGGTCCTCCGCCACGTGCCCGTCGATCCGGACGTGTTCCGGTACAGCGGCGCGAACGAGGTGGCCGGGCTGATCCCGGACATGAACGCCCTCCCCACCTGGAAGCACGCCACCCCGCACAGCATCTCGCGGAGGACGCCGATCCAGGCCTCCTGCTACAACTGCCACGGCCCCGAGTACGCCAGGTTCTGGCTGACGGATCCGGTGGGCCCGGCGGCCGGCTGGGTGCCCGACCCGGCCGCGAACCCCTTCTACCAGTTCGAGGTGGACGCCAACGCCGGCGTGGTGCAGCCGGCGCCGATCCCGCTGGGCTTCTAGCGCCGGGAGCCGCCGCGCGGGAGGCTGACGCGCTCAACGGGCGGCGGCGGGGCTCCGGCTCCGCCGCCGTCTCCGTCTTCGCCCCCAGCGCTCCGTGCGCCGGCGGCGGCGCGGGACGCGCGCGCCGGCCTACCGCCGCGCCGTCCGCTTCGCCGCCAGCCGCGGCGCCTTGGCCCGCCGCGGGACGGACGGCCGAGCGCGGGGCGCCGGGGCGGCCATCAGCCGCTCGCGCTCCCGGTCGTAGAGCCGGATGGCGTCGCGCAGCACCTGCAGCGCCTCGGAGCGCCCCTGCGGCGCCGAGACCACCACCTTCTTGTTCTCGAGCGCCTTGTAGTCCTCGAAGAACCGCTGCAGCTCGCGCATCCGGTGGGGCGGCAGCTCGGACACGTCGGAGAAGTCGGCGTAGTTCGGGTCGTCGACGTGGACCGCGATCAGCTTGTCGTCCTGGCCCTTGTCGTCGCGCATCTGCATCACGCCGATCACCTTCGCCCGCATGATGGAGAGCGGGTAGATCGCCTCCTGGCAGAGCACCAGGATGTCGAGCGGGTCGCCGTCGTCGCAGTAGGTGCGCGGGACGAAGCCGTAGTTGGCCGGGTAGCGCACCGCCGAGAACAGGATGCGATCGACGAGCAGGAGCCCGGACGCCTTGTCGAGCTCGTACTTCACCTTGGAGCCGGTCGGGATCTCGATGATGGCCGGGATGGGCTCCTCGACGTAGCGAGGCAGCTCGACGTCGTGCCACGGATGGTAGGCCACTCGCGTTCCTCCCCCTCGTGCCGCGCCTGATCAGATGCCCGCGCCGTGCGCGAAGCGCAGCTCGCGGGCCTCCGCCTGCGTGACGCGGCTCCCCGGCGGCACGCTCGTGGTCAGCCAGACGTTGCCGCCGATCGACGAGCCCTTCCCGATGGTGATCCGCCCGAGGATGGTCGCCCCCGCGTAGATCACCACGTCGTCCTCCACGATGGGGTGGCGGTCGATCCCCTTGATCGGGTTGCCGTTCTCGTCGAGCGGGAAGGCCTTCGCCCCCAGGGTCACGCCCTGGTAGATCCGCACGCCGTGGCCGATCACCGCCGTCTCGCCCACCACCACGCCGGTGCCGTGGTCGATGAAGAACCGCTCCCCGACGCGGGCGCCCGGGTGGATGTCGATCCCGGTGATGGTGTGCGCGTGCTCGGTGATGATGCGTGGGATGAGCGGGACGCCCAGCACGTGCAGCTCGTGGGCGATGCGCTGGTTCGTCACGGCGAACATGCCCGGGTAGGCGAAGATGGCCTCGTCGCGGCTCTTCAGGGCCGGGTCGCCCTCGTAGGCGGCCTCCACGTCGGAGGCGACCATGCGCCGGATCTCCGGCAGGCGCGCCAGGAACGCCTTGGTCACGCGCTGCGCCGTCTCGAAGCAGTGGCCGCAGTCGTTGAGGTCGTGCCGGTCGGTGAACGCGAGCCCGCGCCGGATCTGCTCCTCCAGCGCGCGCATGGCGCGCGCCAGGGTGGCGCCCACGAAGTAGTGCAGGCTCTCGTCGTGCAGATCGCTCGTCCCGAAGTAGCCGGGGAAGAGCACCGCCCGCAGGTCCTCGACGATCTGGATGACGGCCTGCCGGGAGGGCAAGGTCACCCTCCCCCCGGCGCCGAAGGCGGTGGCGGCGTCGCGGCAGAGCTGCTCCACCACCGGTGCCAGCGTCACCTGATCCACCGCCGGTATCTTCCCGTCGCTCACTTGACGTCCTCCCACATCCAGGTCGAGAGGTAGCGCTCCCCGGTGTCCGGCAGGACCACCACCACCAGCTTCCCCTCGTTCTCGGGCCGCCGCGCCACCTCGCGGGCCGCCCAGGCCACGCCGCCGTCGGACATGCCGGAGAGGAGCCCCTCCTCGCGGCAGAGCCGCCGCGCCATCTCGGCGGCGTCGTCGTTCTTCACCGTCACGATCTCGTCGAGCAGCTTCGGGTCGAGCACCTTGGGCACGAACCCGGGGCCCCAGCCCTGGATCTTGTGCGGGCCCGGCTTGCCGCCGGACAGCACCGGCGAGTCGGCCGGCTCGGCCGCCACGATCCGGAGCGACGGCCGGCGCGGCTTCAGGACCTGGGCGCACGCCGGTGACGGTGCCGCCGGTGCCGGTGGCGCACACCAGCACGTCGATCAGCCCGTCGGTGTCGCGCCAGATCTCCTCGGCGGTGGTGCGGCGGTGGATCTCGGGGTTGGCCGGGTTCTCGAACTGCTGGAGGATCAGGTAGCGCGGGTCCTTGGCCGCCATCTCCTCGGCCCGGGCGATGGCGCCCTTCATGCCCTCCGGGCCCGGCGTGAGGACCAGCTCCGCGCCGAAGGCCACCAGCAGCTTGCGGCGCTCGACGCTCATGGTCTCCGGCATGGTGAGCATGAGCCGGTAGCCCTTGGCCGCCGCCGCGAAGGCGAGGCCGATGCCGGTGTTGCCGCTGGTCGGCTCGAGCAGGACGGTGTCCTTGCCGATCTTCCCGGCGCGCTCGGCCGCCTCGATCATCGCGACGCCGATCCGGTCCTTCACGCTACCGGCCGGGTTCCACATCTCCAGCTTGGCGGCCACCACGGCCTTGGCGCCATCCAGGACCCGGTTCAGCCGCACCAGCGGCGTGTTGCCGATGAGCTTCGTGACGTCGTCCGCGATTCGCATGGCTCTCCTCCGATGGGCCCGGACCTTACCAAAAGGGGCAGCTGGGGTCGCACTTCCCTTTAAGTCCCCCCGGGCGGAGGCGCATCGTCCTCCGCCAGCGCGGCGTCTATCTCCGCCTCGGTGACGGCCGCGACCCGCTCGGCGCCCTCGCCGGCGCCCAGGTCCGGCTCCGCCCCGACGGCCTCGGCCGGCTCCGGCTCGCCCGCGTCCGGGAGCCCGGCCCCGGCCTCGGCCCGGTGGAAGAACGCGTGGACGGTGGCCGCCTGCCTCGGACCGAAGCCGTCCACCTCCGCGAGCTCCTCCGGCGTCGCCTCGCGCACCCGGCGGAGCGAGCCGAAGTGGCGCAGGAGCGCCTTCTTCCGCCCCTCGCCGATGCCGGGGATCTCCTCCAGCACGCTCTGGAAGTTCCGCTCGCGGCGGAGCTTGCGGTGGAACCCGATCGCGAACCGGTGGGCCTCGTCGCGCAGGCGCGCCAGCAGGAACAGCTCGGCCGAGTTCTGCCGCAGCACCACCGGGTCCTTCCGGCCCGGGAGGAAGACGCGCTCCGGGCTGCGGGCCAGCTCGGACACGAACCCCTTCTCGGCCGCCTCGGCCGCGTCGGCGAGCTCCGCCTCCCGGCCGCGCCGGGCGCGCCGCGCCACCACCCGCGTCGTGCCGAGCGTCCCGGCGTCGAGCAGGCGCGCCTTGGCGAGCCCGACCAGCTCGACGAACGGCGCGCCCACGTTCCCGGGCGAGGGCCGGGTGGGGACGCCCGAGATCCTTGGCGGCCGCCAGCGCCGCGTTGAGCTGCCCCTTGCCGCCGTCGATGACGAGCAGGTCCGGGAGCTGCCCCTCGGCCAGGGCACGGCGGAGGCGCCGCGTGACGACCTCGTACAGCATGGCGAAGTCGTCCTGCCCCGCCACCCCCTTCACCTTGTACCGGCGGTAGTTGGCCTTGTCCGGCTCGCCGTCCTTCATCGACACGCCCGACCCCACCGCCAGCGCGCCCTGGAAGGTGGAGATGTCGTAGCACTCCATCCAGCGCGGCGGCCGCGCCAGGTGCAGCGCCCGCGTGACCGCCAGGAGCGATTGCTCGCGCCGCTCGTCCCGCTCGTGCCACGAGCGGAACCCCTGCTCGGCGTTGCGGCGCGCCACCTCGAGCAGGTCCGCCTTGGCGCCCCGCTGCGGGGTGAGCAGGCGCACCCGCCGACCGCGTCGCTCCGAGAGCACGTCGGCGAGCGCCTCGGCCTGCTCCGGCTCGAGCGGCACCAGCACCTCGTCCGGCGCCGCGTTCTGCTCGTAGTAGAGCGACAGGAAGGAGGAGAGGATCTCCTCGGCCGGGAACTCCTGCTCGCGGAAGGGGTAGCCGCGCGAGTCCTGGAGCTTGCCCCCGCGCATGGCGAGCACCTGCAGCATCAGGTCCGGCCCCTCGCGGTGGAGCCCCACCACGTCGCGATCGGCGCGGTCGGACATGAGCACGCGCTGCTTCTCCAGGCTGCGCTCCACCGCCTGCAGCTGGTCGCGCAGGCGCGCCGCGTCCTCGAAGCGCAGCGCGCTCGCCGCCTCCTCCATGCGGGCGCGCAGCCGCTCCACCAGCTCGCTCTCGCGCCCCTCCAGGAACTCCACCGCGTCCTCCACCGACTGCCGGTACTCCTCCGCCGGCACCTCGTAGACGCAGGGGGCCGGGCAGCGCTGGATCTGGAACAGGATGCAGGGGCGCTTCCGGTGCGCGAAGACGTGGTCGCTGCAGGTGCGCAGCTGGAAGTGGCGGTTCATCACCCGGAGCGTCTCGCGGATGGAGGACGCCGACGAGTAGGGCCCGAAGGTGCGGACGCCGGGCGGCTGCTTCTCCCGCGCGCGGCGGACCTCGAGGCGCGGGAACGGGTGGCGCTCGTCCAGGCGCAGGACGATGAAGTCCTTGTCGTCCCGGAGCCGGACGTTGAAGCGCGGCTTGTGGCGCTTGATGAGCTCGTTCTCGAGGAGCACCGCCTCCTTCTCGGAGCGGGTGACGATCACCTCGATGTCGCCGAGCAGCCCGTCGAGGAGCGCCACGAAGGCGCGGTCGTCCCCGCGCCCGGCGTCGAAGTAGGAGCGGACGCGGGCGCGCAGGCTCGAGGCCTTGCCGACGTAGACCACCTCGCCCAGGCGGTCCTTCATCAGGTAGCAGCCGGGCTCGGCGGGCAGGCCGTCGATCTTCTGGCGGAGGGCGGGGGTCATTCCCGGACCAGGAATTATCCCGAATCGGGCGCGGAAGCACCTCCAGTGGCTAGCCGGCAGGGAGCGGCCGGGCACATCCGGCCGATGGCCGGTGAGGAGCGGCCTGGGCACACTTCGCTTCGCGAACTGTGCCTCGGCCGAATGTTTGGAGGCCGGCCAGTGCCTCGGCCGGATGTCGAATGCCGGCTACCGCCGCCGCCGCCTCTGCTGCGGCCGGCGGCTCCCCCGCAGCTTCCCGAGCGCGGCCGCGCTCGACACGGCGCCGCTTCCCAGCGCGCCCTTCATGCCGGCCGCCTTGGCCGGCAGGCCGAGCTGCAGATCCTTGAGCGCCAGGATCCGGTCGCGCAGGTGCGCGGCCCGCTCGAAGTCGAGCTCCCGGGCGGCCTCCTTCATGTCCCGCTCGAGCGCGCCCACCATCTCCGGCAGGTCCTCGGGGCGGTACTCGGCCCCCTCGTCCGCCGCCACCGGGACCGTCAGGTAGTCCGCCTCCACCACCGCCATCCCGAGGTCGCTGATGTTCCGGCGCACCGTCTGCGGCGTGATGCCGTGCTCGGCGTTGTACTGCGCCTGGATCTCGCGGCGCCGGCCGGTCTCGTCGAGCGCCCGGCGCATCGAGTCGGTGACGCGGTCGGCGTACAGGATCACCCGCCCGTTCACGTTGCGCGCGGCGCGGCCGATGGTCTGGATGAGCGACACCGCAGAGCGGAGGAAGCCCTCCTTGTCCGCGTCGAGCACCGCCACCAGCGAGACCTCCGGGATGTCGAGCCCCTCGCGCAGGAGGTTGATGCCGATGAGCACGTCGAACTCGCCCTTGCGCAGGTCGCGGATCACCGCGCTCCGCTCGAGCGTGTCGATGTCCGAGTGCAGGTAGCGGCAGCGGACGCCCACGTCGGTGAAGTACTCGGTGAGGTCCTCCGACATCCGCTTCGTCAGGGTGGTGACCAGCACCCGCTCGTGCGCCTCGGCGCGCTTGCGCACCTCGCCGAGGAGGTCGTCCACCTGCGAGCCCACCGGCCGCACCTCGACCTCTGGATCGATGAGCCCGGTGGGCCGGATGATCTGCTCCACCACCACCCCCTGCGCCTTCTCGAGCTCGTAGGCGGCGGGGGTGGCCGACACGTAGATGCCCTGGCGCACCAGCCGCTCGAACTCCTCGAACTTGAGCGGGCGGTTGTCGAGCGCGGAGGGGAGCCGGAACCCGAACTCGACCAGCGTCTCCTTGCGCGAGCGATCGCCGCGGTACATGGCGCCGATCTGCGGGACGGTCTGGTGCGACTCGTCGATGACGAGGAGGAAGTCGTCGGGGAAGTAGTCGAGGAGGCACGGCGGCGGATCGCCCGCCTTCCGCCCGGAGAGCCAGCGCGAGTAGTTCTCGATCCCGGGGCAGACCCCCATCTGCTCGAGCATCTCGAGGTCGAACATGGTGCGCTGCTCGAGCCGCTGCGCCTCGAGCAGCTTGTTCGCCCCGCGCAGCTCGCCGAGCCGCTCGCGCAGCTCCTCGCGCACGCCGCCGAGCGCGCGGGCGCGCGTCTCGGGCGCCGAGACGTAGTGGCTGTTCGGGAAGATGGCCACCTTGTCCAGCTCGCCCAGCACCACCCCGCGCAGCGGATCGAACTCGTGCAGCGACTCGACCGTGTCCCCGAAGAACTCGACGCGGATGGCCCGGTCCTCCTCGTAGGGCGGGAACACCTCGACGGTGTCGCCGCGGACGCGGAAGGTACCGCGGTGGAAGTCGAGGTCGTTCCGCTCGTACTGGATGTCGATGAGCGACCGGATGAAGCGGTCGCGGGGGAACTCCTGCCCCCGCTCGAGCCGCTGGAGCAGGCCGTAGTAGGCCTCGGCCGTGCCGAGGCCGTAGATGCAGGAGACCGAGGCCACGATGAGCACGTCGTTCCGGGTGAGGAGCGCGTGGGTGGCCGCGTGGCGCATCCGGTCGATCTCGTCGTTGATGGACGAGTCCTTCTCGATGTACGTGTCGGTCGAGGGGACGTAGGCCTCGGGCTGGTAGTAGTCGTAGTAGCTGACGAAGTAGTGGACCGCGGCGTCGGGGAAGAGCTCCTTGAACTCGCCGTAGAGCTGGGCCGCCAGCGTCTTGTTGTGCGCGATCACGAGCGTGGGCCGGCGGACCTGCGCGACCACGTTGGCGATCGTGAAGGTCTTGCCCGAGCCGGTGACGCCGAGGAGCACCTGGTGGCGGTCGCCGCGCTCGAGCCCCTGGACCAGCTCGCGGATGGCCCGCGGCTGGTCGCCGGTGGGCTGGAAGGTGCTCTGGAGCTCGAACGGCATCTGGCGAATCTAACGCGCCCCCACCCGGAGCCGCTTCCCCGATGCCACCATGAGGGGATCCCGCGGAGGGAGCGGGGCGGCCGCGTGGCCCTGGCCCGGCGAGCCGCGGGCGCGCGCCGCCGGCGGCCGCTCCGGCCCCGCCGGCGAGGGGGATCCGCTCGACTTTGGGGTGCTCCGCGACTACCTTAGCCGCGTCCTGCGCCACGTTGGCCCGGGGCCGGCGGGAAGTGCATCCCGCGCGAACACGAAAGAAGCGAGCAGATGGCGAGCGGTACCGTGAAGTGGTTCAACGACGCGAAGGGCTTCGGCTTCATCTCCCAGGACGGCGGCGGCGACGACGTCTTCGTCCATCACACGGCGATCCAGTCCGAGGGCTTCCGCAGCCTCCAGGAAGGGCAGCGTGTGGAGTTCGAGGTGAAGAAGGGCCCGAAGGGGCTCCAGGCGGCGAACGTCCGGCCGGTGTGACCTCGGCCGAGTGACGTATCGCGGGGCCCGGCCGGAAGGCCGGGCCTTCGTTGTTCCGACATCCACCCAAGGAGCGCACATGGCCTTTCACCCCGGAGCGACGAAGCGACAGAAGGAGGCGGCGCGGCGCGACCGCAACCGCCAGAAGGAAGCCAAGCGCGAGCAGCGGAAGCGCGAGAAGCAGGAGAACCCCACCCAGCCGCCCGCCACTCCCGGCGAGGACCCCGACATCGCCGGGATCGTCCCCGGGCCGCAGCCGCTCCCCGAAGGCTTCTAGCGCGCGGCGACGCCCCCTCGCGCCGGCCTCCGACCGGTCGCGGGCAGGGGTGGCCGCGCCGGACGGCCGCCGGGCCCCGCGGCGCCGCCCTCCCTACTCCACCTTCCAGGTCGTTCCCTGCGGGCCGTCCATGAGGGCGACCCCGCCTGCCAGGAGCTCGTCGCGGATGGCGTCGCCGCGGGCGAAGTCCCGCGCCTTCCGCGCCTCGGCGCGCTCGGCGATCTTCGCCTCCACCGCCGCCGGGTCGATGCCGCGCCGGGCGGCCGCCCTGGCGCGGATGGCGAGGAGGGCCTCGGCCGGGCGCCGCTGCAGGAGCCCGAGGACGCGGCCGGCGTCGCGCACGTCGCGCGCGAAGGCGGCCAGCGCCGCCCGGTCGTCGGGGCTCTTCCTCCCGCGCCGGTCCGCCAGCGCGTTCGCCTCGGTGAACGCCTCGGCCAGGATCCCCAGCACCTGCGGCGTGCTGAAGTCGTCGTCGAGCGCGGCCAGCGCCCGCTCCAGCAGCTCCCCGCCCCTGCCCGCCGGCGAGCCGTCCCCGAGCCGGTCGACCCTCTCGAGCGTCTCGTAGAGGTAGCCGAGCCGGCGCTCCGCCTCGGCCAGGACCGCGTCCGAGTAGTTGATGGGGTTCCGGTACTGCGTCCCGAGCAGGAACAGCCGCATCGCCTCGGCGTCGAACTTCTCCAGCACGTCACGGATGGTGAAGAAGTTGCCCAGCGACTTGGACATCTTCTCGCTGTCGATCTCGACGAACCCGTGGTGCATCCAGTAGCGCGAGAAGCTCTCGGCGGTCCGGCCGTCCCCGACCGCCGCCACCGACTGCGCGATCTCGTTGGTGTGGTGCGGGAAGACCAGGTCCTTGCCGCCGCCGTGCAGGTCGATGGGCGCGCCGAGGTGGGCGAGCGTCATGGCCGAGCACTCGATGTGCCACCCGGGCCGGCCGGCGCCCCAGGGCGACGGCCAGGAGGGCTCGCCCGGCTTGGCGGCCTTCCAGAGCGCGAAGTCGAGCGGGTCGCGCTTGGCCTCGCCGGGATCCACGCGGGCGCCGGAGAGCAGATCGTCGAGGTTCCGCTTGGCCAGGCGGCCGTAGTCCGGGAACTTGCGGACGGCGTAGTAGACGTCGCCGTTGCCGGCCGGGTAGGCGAACCCCTTGGCGATCAGCGTCTCGATCATGGCCACGATCTGCGGCACGTGCTCCGAGACCTTGGGCGCGACGTCCGGGCGGAGGTTCCCGAGCGCGTCCATGTCCTCGTCGTAGGCCTGCGCGAACCGCGCCGAGAGCGCGATGGGGTCCTCGCCCCGCTCGGCGGCCCGCCGGATGATCTTGTCGTCCACGTCGGTGTAGTTGCGGACGTAGGTGACCTGGTAGCCGCGGGCGCGCAGGTGACGGACCACCACGTCCCAGACCACGTAGCTCCGCGCGTGGCCCACGTGGGAGAAGTCGTAGACGGTGGGGCCGCAGGCGTAGAAGCGGATCTTGCCGGGCTCGAGCGGGACCAGCTCGCGCTTGCCGCCGGTGAGGGTGTCGTGGAGGTGGATGGCCATGGCGGCTCCGTCTGCTGGCGCCCGGGGGGCGCGGTCGGTGATCAGCGGGGGTTGCGGACGAGGAGGGCCACCGCGTGCGCGGCGATCCCCTCCCCCCGCCCGACGAAGCCCATGCCCTCGCCGGTGGTGGCCTTGACGTTGACCTGCGCCGGGGTGACGCCGAGCGCCTCGGCCAGGCGCGCCCGCATCGCCTCCCCGTGCGGCGCGATCTTGGGGCGGCGGGCGGCCAGCGTCACGTCGCAGTTGCCGACCCGCCACCCGCGCGCCGCCGCCAGCGCCGCGATCTCGCGGAGCAGCGCCAGCGACGAGACGCCCTTCCAGCGCGGATCGGTGTCGGGGAAGTGCCGGCCCAGGTCGCCCAGGCCGGCCGCGCCCAGGATGGCGTCGCCGATGGCGTGCGCGCAGACGTCGGCGTCGGAGTGGCCGAGGAGCCCGTCCCCCTCGCCCTCGATCTCGACGCCGCCCAGCACCAGCCGCCGGCCGGGCGCGAACCGGTGGGTGTCGTACCCCACCCCGGTCGCGATCGGCGCCTCGAGCAGCGCGCGGGCGCGCTCCACGTCCTCGGACGCGGTGATCTTGAAGTTCCCGGCCTCGCCGGGCACCAGCGTCACCGGCGCCCCCATCCGCTCGACCAGGGCGCACTCGTCGGTGGCGGCCGAGGCGTCGGCGCCGGCGCGCTCGTAGGCGCGACAGGAGCAGGTCGAGGCGGAAGCCCTGCGGCGTCTGCGCGAGCCAGAGGGTGCGCCGGTCGAGGGTCTCGCCCCACGCGCGGCGGCTCCCCGCCGGCGGCGGCCCGCTTCACCGTGTCGGTGACCGGGAGCGCCGCCAGCGCCGCGCCGTCGCGCGCGGCCGCCGCGGCCACCCGGCCGGCCAGCCCGGGGCTCGCGAAGGGCCGCGCCGCGTCGTGCACCAGCACCACCGCCGCAGCCGGCGGCGCGCGGCGAGCCCGTTCCGCACCGAGTCGGCGCGCGCGGCGCCGCCCGCCACCACCCGGACCGGCTTCCCCAGGCCGGCGAGGTCCGCCTCGGCCCGCGCCTCGTCGCCGGGCGGGACCACCGCCACGAGCTCGTCCACCACCTCGCACGCCGCGAGGGCGCGGGCGGAGCGCCGCAGCACCGTCTCGCCGCCGAGCACCAGCCACTGCTTGGCGACGCCCGCCCGGAGGCCCGAGCCGCCCGCCGCCAGGATCGCCCGATCACACGCTCCCCGCCGACCATCCCGCCTCCTCAGTCCGGCGCGCCCGCGCGCTCGCGGCTCCGCCGCTGCGCCGCCGCCGTGTGGCACCCGACCTGCTACGCCGCGTCCCGTGCCGGCTCGCGCGACGCCCCTCGACAGCTCCTCCCCGAAGCGCGACCGCCGCGCGGACGCGGGTCCGTGCGGCGGCCGGGGCGTGCTCCCGGCGCGCGCGCGCCGGGAGAGCAGGTCAGCAGTTGAAGATCTTCTTGAGGTCGTTCTCGACGTCCTGCTCGTCGCAGTCCTTCGCGATGGCGAGCTCCTTGATGAGGAGCGAGCGCGCCGTGTCGAGCATCTTCCGCTCGCCGAACGACAGGTCCTTGTCCGACCGGAGCAGGTACAGGTCGCGGAGCACCTCGGCGATCTCGAAGACCGCAGCCGGTCTTGATCTTGTCCATGTACTCCCGGTAGCGACGGTTCCAGGTGGTGGAGTCGACCGAGACCTCCTTCTCGCGGAGGATCACGTAGACCCTGCGGACGTCCTTCTCCCCGATGATCTCCCGCAGGCCGACCGAGCCGACCTTGTTCATCGGGATCATGATCTTCATCCCGTTCTCGAGGATGCGGAGCACGTAGAAGGACTGCCGCTGGCCGGCGACCTCCTTGTGCTCTATCCCCATGACCTCGCCGACGCCCTGTCCGGGGTATACGGCCTTGTCCCCGACCTTGAAATTCGGAGCCATCTGAGTAGACTGCGTTGCGGACATTCGTTCCTCCGCTCCACGGCCGAGATCGAACGCCGACCAGATGCGGGTCGACTTCGAGGCGGGAGCTTAGTCGCGGGAGACTATCACAGTCCCCCGACACCTTCAATAACCTTCGTGAATTCGCGTCCCTTCCCGCCGCCCCTCCCGCGCCGGAGCCTGGGCGATGAGGCGACCGCTCCTCGCTCCGGCGGTGGGGCTCGCGGTCGGGGTCGCGGTCGGGCTGACCGGCCGCCCGTTCCCTCCCCGCGCCGCGCCGGTCCTCGCGCTCGCCCTCGCGCCCTCCCTCGCCCCGGCCGCCTTCGCGGTCGCCGGCTGGCGGCGGCCGAGTTCGTCCGGGTCCCGGCGACCCCGGCGCCCGCCGCGCCGGCGACCATCGAGGGCCGGATCGTCTCCGCGCCCGACCGGCTCGGCGACCGCGTCCGCTTCACGGTACGGACGCTCGACGGCGCGCTGGTGGATGCGCTCGCCGGCCGATGGCGTGGCCGCTCGCGCTCGGCGACCAGGTGCGGCTTCCAGGCCGCGCTGCGGGTCCCGCCCGGGCCGCGAAACCCGGGGGCCGCCGACCCGGCGGAGCGCGCCCGGCGCCGGCGGGGTGGCGCTCCAGGCGATCGCCGAGGGGCCGGTGACCGCCGCGCCGCGCCCAGCCCGGTCGCCTGGCTGGAGCGCGGCCCGCGAGCGGTTCGCCGAGGCCGCCGACCGCGGCTGCCCGCCGCGCGAGGCGGCGCTGGTGCGGGCCATCGGCACCGGCGACCGCGCCGCGCTCGACCGGCGGCCAACGACTCCTTCGCCCGCTCCGGCCTGGCCCACGTGCTGGCCGTCTCCGGGCTCCACCTCGTGGTGGTGGCGGCCGGGCTGGAGCGGCTCCTGCGGGCGGCGCTGCTGGCCCGGGTGAGCCGCTGGCGCGCCGCTGACCCCCGCCGCCGCGCGGCCGCTGCGGCGCTCCCGCTGGTGCTCCTCTACGCGCTCGCCACCGGGGCCGGCTTCCCGGTGGTCCGGGCGGCCATCGCGGGCGGCCTCGTCCTCGGCGCCACCCTCCTCGACCGCGAGAGGGCGCGCCGCCAACACCCTCGGGCTGGCCGCGGCGGCGCATGCTGGCGGCCGAGCCGGGGGCGCTCCTCGACCCCTCCTTCCAGCTCTCGCTCGCCTCGGTGGCCGGGCTGGTGGCGCTGGCCGGCCCGCTGCGGCGCGCCCTCCCGGTGGCGCGGCCGCCGCGCGGGCACCTGGCGGGCACGGCTCCTGGAGCCGCTCCTCGGCCGGGCTCTGCGCCACGCTGGCCGCCAGCCTCGCCACCGCGCCGGTGCTGGCGCTCCACTTCCGGCGGCTGCCGGCCCTCGGGCTCGTCGCCAACCTGGCCGGCGTCCCCATCGGCACCGCGCTGACCGCGCTCACCGCCGCCGCGGCGGCGCTGGCCGCCGCCTGGCCGCCGCTCGCCGCGCCGCTCCTCTCGGCTGCGCGCCCCTCGCCACCGCCCTGCTGCCTGGTCTCCGACGCGGCCGCCGCGCCGGACTTCGCGGTCATCGGCGTCGCCTCCCCGGGCCGCTCGCTGGCGGCCGTCGCGCTCGGCCTGGCCCTCTCGCTGGCGCGGCTGCGCGGGCGCGGCGCGGGCCGTCGCCGGCGCTCGGCGCTGGCCGCGCTGCCTCGCCCTGCCCGGCCCGCTGCGGGCCGCCGCGGCGCGCGGCCCGGGGCGGGCTGGAGGTCATCTTCACCTCGACCGGCCAGGGCGACGCGACGCTGCTCCGCCTGCCCGACGGCGCGGCCGTGCTGGTCGACGGCGGCGGCACCTTCCGACGGCGGGCCCGATCCGGGCGCGCGCGACCTGGTGCCGCTGCTCCGCGACCTCGGCGTGCGCCGGCTCTCGGCGGTGTTCGTCTCCCACCCGCACCCGGACCACGTGCTCGGCCTGGCGCGGTGGCCGCGGCCCTCCGGATCGAGCGGCGTCTTCTCGAGCGGCGATCGCGCCGACGGGGCGGCCCGCGCGGCGCTCTCCGGCCTCGGCGTCGACCCGGTCCCCCTGGCGCCGGGGGCGTCTGGACCCGGCCGGCGTCCGCTTCGAGGTGCTGGGGGGCGACCGGGCCGAGCTCGCGGCGAACGACGCCTCGCTGGTGCTGCGCGTCTCGTACGGGCGGACGGCCTTCCTCTTCCCGGGCGACGTGGAGGCGGACGGCGAGGCCGCCGCCGTCGCGCGGCGGGGGGCTCGCCGCGGACGTGGTCAAGGTCCCCCACCACGGGAGCCGCACCTCCTCGAGCGCGCCCTTCGTCGAGGCGGTGCGGCGCACGCTGGGCGGTGGCCTGCCTCGCGACGCAGCAACCGCTACGGCTTCCCGCACCCCGAGGCGGTGGCGCGCTGGGCCGCCGCGGGCGCGATCGTGCTCCGGACCGACGAGGGCGCGGTGCGCTTCCTCTCGGACGGGCGGGCGGTCCGCCGCCTGCCCGCCGACGACGCCCTCGACATCGTGGCCACGTGGCGCGAGCGCCCATAGGTTCAACCATGATGAGCCTCGAGGACATCGATCTCCGCCGACGTGGCCGCGCGGCTCCAGCGCCACATCCCGGCGAACGAGCCGCCCGTGGGCTACCTGCGCGGGCGCAGCTACTTCCGGGACGTGATCGCGCACGAGCTCGGCTGCTCCGACCTCGAGGCCGAGGAGCTCGTCGACACCCTCGAGATGAACGGCTACCTGAGGTTCGAGGGCGATCCGTCGGAGCGGTCGCGGGCCGAGAGCCGCTGGGCCGTGCTGCCCGAGGGGCACTGACAGCCCCATCGCATCGCCGGGGCCGCCCTGCGCTCGACGGTCCTGTACCTCGGAGGTTCGTCCCCTCCCCGCCTCGATCTGGCCCACCCGCGGCTGGCACGCCGCTTGGAACGGCCCTCTGCGTGCGTCGACGCCTCACCCGCAAGATCGCCTCCGCCTGGCGCCCTCTGCTTCGATCGCGCGAGCGCGCGGTCGGGTGCCACGCCCCCTCCGCGGAGCGCGCGACCGCGCGCGGGACGAGGGTCCTCGCCGCGGACCTCCTGCGCCAGGCCTCGGACGGCGCCGGCACACCCGCCGGCCCGCACCTCCTGGTGCTGAGCGGGGCGGCCGCGGGCGATCGGCTCCCGCTGGGGACCGAGCAGACGCTGGGGCGCAGCCGCCGGGCGGATCTCCGGCTGGCCGACCCCGGGGCCTCGCGGCTGCACGCCCGCGTCCGGGTGGACGCGGGCGGGGCGACGGTCGAGGACCTGAGCTCCAAGAATGGACTGTGGGTGAACGGGGTGGCGCTCCGCGCGCGGACCGGACCGCTCCGGCCGGGCGACGAGCTCCGGCTCGGCGACACCTCCCTCGCGCTGATCCTCCCCGGCCCCGCTGGCCTGGCGTCCACGAACGCGGTCGCCCCGCCCGCGGACACCGACGCGCACGAGGCCGCCCTGCCGGCGGCCCTCCACCCGGCGCCCCGGCGCGGCGCGGACGTCCGGCGCGCGGCCGCGGCGCTCCTCGCGCTCTCGGCGATCGCGCTCGCCCTCGCGGGGACGTGAACGGACCGTCGCCGGGCGGCGAGCGGGGGCTCAGCCGATGATCGAGACGGAGAGCTCGGCCCCGGTGCAGACGATCCGGGCGGCGCGCGTGCTGCCCTTCGTCGCGGTGATCGCGCCGAGTCGCAGGTCGCCGGCCGTCCATTCGGAGCCGAGCGCCTTCAGGAGATCCTCGCGGGCGCGGTCGCACCCGGCGCCGGGCGCCGGCGCGGAGAGCGTCACGGTCCGGACGTTCGGGCGCGCGGCCACGCCGGCGATCGAGAGCTCCTCGAAGTGGTAGCCGGCGATGTCGAGCGGCGCCTTGGCGACCGCGGTGCGGCCGCCCACCCCCTCGACCTGGCGCGCGTTCGGATCGAGGCGCTCCAGCGCCCCGCAGGCCTGGTCCCAGGCCTCGCCGGGCAGGACCGGGAGCTTCGCCTCGAGCGAGGCGGCGGGGGTGCCGCGGGAACAGGCGGCGGCGAGGACGACGGCGAGGGCGAGGCGGATGAGGCGGGGGAAAGGCGAGGTGTGCATCGTGCGAGCGTCTCCTGCGTAGCGGTGTTGGTTCTGCGAGCCGCGTCATCTAATCCCGCGGCGCGCCGCGCGAAAGCGAATTCAAGCCGGGGTTGCCGGCGCTCGAGCGCCACCGGGGCGAGCGGGCGTCAGCGCGGCTGCAGATCGGCGCGCTCGCGCAGGACCTCGAACAGCTCGCGGTGGCGGGCGAACAGGCTGGTGAACTGCACCAGCCCACGCCGGGTGAACACCGCGTACACGCGCCCGGCCAGCCCGTCCTGGACCACGATCTCGAGGATCTCCTCGAACGGGACCGGGCGCACGCGGAAGGGCGTCGACGCGACGATCCCCTGCGGCGTGACCGCGATCCAGGTGCGGCCGTAGACGAAGCTGAAGACGATGAAGAAGGTGGCGAAGCACGTCGCGCCCATCAGCGCGCGCGGCTCGGCGCCGGGCGCTCCGAGGAGCACGGCGAGCACGCCCGCCCAGAGCGCGGCCGCGGCGCCGACCGCGATGCGGAGGGGCAGTCGGGTGCGATAGGTCCGCGCCGCCACCATGAGCGTAGTTTACGACCGTGCCCGTACCGCTGCCAGACGGTCCGGCGCGGCGGCCCGCGCGAGACCCGAAGTCCGCGAGACGAGGCTGAATCTTCAGCGGCTCGAGAGCGGGATGGCGCCCTTCTGGTGCGCGAGCTCTTCGGCGCGCTTCACCGCAAGGGTGCGGAAATCTTCCCTGACGTCGGCCGCGCCGCTCGCCGCGTAGCGCTGGTAGAGGTCCGCGGCGCGCGGATCGCCGGCCCTCCGGTAACACTCGGCGAGCCCGAAGAGCGGCGTGGCCAGGCCCGGATCGAGCTCGAGCGCCGAGGCGTAGTCCTGCGCCGCCTCGCGGTGAAGTCCGAGGCCGAAGCGCGCGCTCGCCCGGGCGGCGTACGCGGCGCCGAGCCGCTCGTCCTGCTGGATGGCGCGGTCGAGCTCGACGATCGCGCGCATGAACTCCCGGTTCACGATGTGCTGGACGCCGGCGCGGTAGCGGTCCGCGGCCGTCGGGGATCGCGCCGGCGCGGCCGCCGCCTGGACGACCGGGACCTGGGGCGCCAGGGGCGCCGCGGCCACCTGGACGACCGGGATGACAGGCACCGGTGACGCCGCGGCGGCCAGAACGACCGGGGCGGCTCGCGCGGGCGGAGCGACGGCGAGGGAGGCGGCGGGCACCGGCGGCGCGGGGGTGAGGCGGTAGACGTGCGGCTGCGAACGCGGCGACGAGTCCGGCGGGGGCGCCGCCGTGACGGCGGGCGCCGTCGCCGGGCTCGCTGCAGGGAGGGCTCCGGCGGCAGCCGCGGGGACCCGCCCCTCGCGCGCGTCGTCGAGGAGCCGCCGCGCGTCGGCGCTCCCGGCGTCGAGCGTCAGCGCCTGCTCCGCCTGCGCCCGGGCCTGGGCCGGGTAGCCGAGCGCGAGGTAGGCGCGGCCGAGCTTCACGCGCGCCGCGCAGCTCGCGGGCGAGAGGTAGGCCGCGTCCTGGTACGCGAACAGGGCGCCGCGCAGGTCGCCCGCGGCGGTGGCCCGGTCGCCCTGGGCGAGCTTCTCGGCGGCGGGGGCCGGCGCGATGGGATCGAGCGGCGCGGCCGGGCCGGGCGCGACGAGCGCGGCGATCAGCAGGGCCAGTTCGGCGGTGCGCATGCCGCGCATGATACGCCACGGCGCCCCGCGGACGTGGCCGCGGAGCGCCGTGGAGGTGGTGCGATGTGCGTGGACGTCAGCTCGCCAGGAACGGGTTCTCCACGAGGATGGTCTCGCCGCGGTCGGCGCCGACCGAGAGCCCGATCACCTTGACGCCCGAGAGCGCCTCGACGCGCTTCACGTAGCGCGCGCGCCTGGGGAAGGCGTCGAAGGTGCGCAGCCCGTCGATCTTCTCGGTCCAGCCGGGCAGCTCCTCGTAGACCGCCTCGGCCCGCTCCAGCAGCTCCGGGTCGCTGGGCATCTCCTCGCAGGATCTTGCCGTCGATCTCGTAGCCCACGGCGATCTTGATCGTCTCGAAGCCGGTCAGGACAGTCGAGCTTGGTGATGGCGAGGCCGTCCAGGCCGTTGACGCGGGCCGCGTAGCGGAGCGCCAGCACGTCGAGCCAGCCGGTGCGGCGCGGGCGGCCGGTGGTGGCGCCGAACTCGTCGCCGATCTTGCGGAGCCGCTCGCCGGTCTCGTCCTTGAGCTCGGTCGGGTACGGGCCGCCGCCGACGCGGGTCGAGTAGGCCTTGGAGATGCCGAGCACGTAGTCGACCGCGCGTCGGCCCGAGGCCGCAGCCCACCACCGCGTTGCCGGCCACCGTGTTGGAGCGAGGTGACGAACGGGTAGGTGCCGTGGTCCACGTCGAGCATGGTGCCCTGGGCGCCCTCGAAGAGGAGCTGCTTGCCCGGCCTTGCAGGGCGCGGTGGAGCCAGAGCGAGACGTCGGTGGCGTAGGTGGCCAGCCGCTTGCCCGAGCTCGGCGTACTGCTTCACGATGGCGGCCTCGTCGAGGTCCGGCGGCGCGCCGAGCCGCTTCAGCTCCTCGCGGGCCGAGCGCGAGCCGCTCCTTCACCTTGCGCGCCAGGCGCGGCCTCGTCGAGCAGGTCGCGCACGCGCAGGCCGCGGCGCGCCACCTTGTCCTCGTAGGTCGGGCCGATGCCGCGGCCGGTGGTGCCGATCTTGCCGGCGCCGGCGGCCTCCTCGCGGGCGATGTCGATCGGCTTGTGCCACGGCATGATGACGTGGGCGTCGAGCGAGAGGACCAGCTGGCCGTCGTCCTTCAGGGCGCCCTTCGGCTTGAGCCGGTCGATCTCCATCACGAAGCACCGCGGGGTCGATCACCACGCCGTTGCCGATGACGCAGGACTTGCCCGGGTGGAGGATGCCGGCCGGGATGAGGTGGAGGACGGTCTTCTCGCCGTCCACCACCAGCGTGTGCCCGGCGTTGTTGCCGCCCTGGAAGCGGACCACCACGTCGGCGTACTGCGGTGAGCAGGTCGACGATCTTGCCCTTGCCCTCGTCGCCCCACTGGGCTCCGACGACCACGACGTTCGGCATGTGACTGGCTCCTGGTTCGACCGCCCGCCTCGAGCAGGCCGCGGACCGGGGCCGTCGACGGCGCGCCGGCGGGGCGATACCAGCGGCCCGGGCGGGGCCAGCGCGGTTACCAGCAGGGGCCGGGACGCCTGCTGCTACCGCCGCCGCGGCGCGCGGGCCGGCGCCGATCCCGCGGCGCTCGCGCGCTCGAGCGCCTGGGTGGCGAACTCGAGATCCACCGCGAAGCCGATGGCCGGGCCGGGCCGGCCGAAGCGGGCCAGCAGCCCGTCGTACCGGCCGCCCTGCCGCCACGGCGCTGCCGGCGCCGGGCGCGTAGCCGGCGAAGGTGATGCCGGTGTAGTAGCCGAGCCCGCGCGCCTCGCCGAGGTCGATCGCGACCTCGCCGATGCCGCGTCGCCGCGCAAGCCGGAGCGCGGCCTCGACCTCCTCGAGCGCGGCCGCGGCGCCGGGCACGGCCCGGGCGAGCACCCGCCCCCGCTCGAGCGCGCCGTCGCCGTAGAGCGTCGCCAGCACCGGCAGCGCCGCGCGCGCCTCCGGGCTGCCCCTGCCCTTCGCCGCCAGCGCGGCGAGCGTCGCCTTGTCCTTGCGGGAGAGCGCCTCCCAGGCCGCGCCGCGGACGCGTTCGGGCAGCCGCGCCGCGTCCATCACCGCCTGCGCGAAGCGGGCGTGCCCGACCTCGACCACCGCCCGGCGCAGCCCGACCCGCTGCAGCGCCTTGGCGAGGAGCACCAGCGCCTCGGCGTCGGCGGCGGCCCCGCCGCCGCCGAGCAGCTCGACGCCCGCCTGGTACACCTCGCGCGGGCGCCCGGCGCGCGCCTCGCGCGCCCGGAGCACCGGCCCGTCGTAGCAGAGCCGCGCCGGCGAGGGCAGCGCGTCGGGGCGGGACGCGTAGAGCCGGACGATCTGCGGCGTGATGTCGGGCCGGATGGCGACCACCTCGCCGGAGCCGGGCTCGACGAACTTCATGACGTCGGCGAGCGCCGCCGGCGGAGAGGCCGCGCTCCACCACGTCGAGCCGCTCGAGCGTGGGCAGGAAGACCCGGCGATAGCCGAACCGCGAGAAGACGCCCTGCAGCCTGGAGGAGAGCTCGGCCAGGTGGGCCGAGTGGTCCGGCAGGAGGTCGCGCAGGCCGGACGGGAGCGAGAGGTCGAGCATCGCGCGCGACTCTATTCGCTCCCGCCCGGCTTGCGAAGCCGGAAGGGCTCAGTGCTGGTACGGATCCAGCGGCGGCGCCCCTGGCCCCTCCCGATCCCGGACGGCGGGCGGGATGGTCCCGGGGTAGCCGCGCTCCTGATCCGAGCGGCGGCTCCGCGCGGTGCGTGCGGTGCACCGCGATGCGGAACCCGAGGCCGCGACCCTCGCCGCGCCGGCGCGCGAGCCCCGCGCCGACGAAGGCGCCGAGGAGGCCGCAGAGCCCGGCCATCGCGGCGCCGCCGGCGGCCGCGGCCGCGGTGGCCCCGGCCCGGTCCGCCCGCGCCTCGGCGGCCGGGGCGGAGAGCTCGGCGCGGCTCGCGCCGGTGAGCTGGCGCAGCGCGCGGGCGTTGCCGCTCGCGGCGGCGCCGACCGTCATCGCCCCGGTCGCGGCCGTGCCGGCCAGGAAGATCGCGCCGGCGAGCAGCCCGATGCACCACACCATCACGCCGTGCAGGTTGGAGCCCGCCTCGTCCTCCCGTCCGGCCATCCGCACCGCCAGCCACGCGCCGAGCGCCGTGGCCACGAAGGGCGTGATGAGCGCCCAGATCGCGGCGCCGGCGCCCATCGCGGTCGAGTCCGCCGGCTCGGCCGCGAAGCCGAGCGCCGCGCCGATCAGCCCGAGCACCACGTGCGCCGCGAGCGCCAGCAGCACGCCCGCGATCACCGGCGCCCAGGACAGGCGCGGGAGCGCGCGCAGCCCGGGGCCGGCTCCCTCTTCCATCTCCATCCGCGTCGTCATGTCGTCCCCCTTCGCGCGGGGAGGTCCCCACGCGCTCCCAAGATGGGGACGCGCCCGGACCGGGACAACCGGTGCGACGACCGCTGGCAGAGACGCCCGGTGGAGCGGCCTAGAGGTGGAGGGCCCGGACCGCCCGGACGTGCGGCAGCCGGCGCACCTGCTCGAGGAGCTCGGGGCCGGGCGCCGAGTCGACGTTCAGGAAGGCGAACGCCCGCGAGCGGTCCTCCCGGCGGGACAGCGAGATGCGCGCGATGTTCACGCCGGCGCGCGCCGAGCGTGGTGCCGAGGTTCCCCACCACGCCGGGCGCGTCGTCGTTCTCGCAGACGATGACGTGCCCCTCCGGCACCGCCTCGACCCGGAAGCCGTCCACCGCGACGATGCGCGCGTCGCGCTTCCCGTAGACGGTGCCCGAGACCTGCACCTCGCCGCCCTGCCCTCGCGCGGTGACCGTCACCAGGCTGGCGTAGTCGTGCGGCTCGGCCGAGCGGACCTCCCGCACGGCGATGCCGCGGTCCTTCGCGATGGCCGGCGCGTTCACGTCGTTCACCGGCGTCTCCAGGTAGACGCGGAGCAGCCCGACCAGCGCGCGCGCCGCGATCGGGCGCATCGGGACCGAGGCCAGCTCGCCCGCCACCTCGACGGTGACCTCGGCCGGCCCGTGCGCCAGCAGCTGGGCCGCCAGCGAGCCGAGCTTCTCGGCCAGCGGCAGGTAGGGCGCGAGCTGGTCCAGGACCTCCCTCGGCAGCCCCGGGACGTTCACCGCGTTCTTCACCACGCCGTGGAGGAGGTAGGCCGCGAGCTGCTCCGCCACCGCCACCGCCACCGCCGACTGCGCCTCCTCGGTGGAGGCGCCGATGTGCGGGGTGGCGACGAAGCCGTCCAGCCCGAGCAGCGGGTGGTCGGCCGGGGGCGGCTCCTGCTCGAACACGTCGAGCGCCGCGCCCCCCAGCTGGCCCGAGGCGAGCGCGTCGGCCAGGGCCCGCTCGTCCACGATGCCGCCGCGCGCGCAGTTCACCAGCAGCGCCCCCTTCTTCATGCGGGCGAGCACCTTCGCGTCCACCAGGTTCCGGGTCTGCTCGGTGAGCGGCACGTGGAGCGAGACCACGTCGGCCGTCCGCCAGAGCTCGTCGAGCTCCACCAGCGAGACGCCCAGCTTGGCGGCCGCCTCCGCCGAGATGAACGGGTCGTAGGCGATCACCCGCATCTTCAAGGCCAGCGCCCGGTCCACCAGCACCGAGCCGATGTTGCCGATCCCGACCACGCCCAGCGTCTTGCCGGCCACCTCGTGCCCCTGGAACCGCTTCTTCTCCCACCTGCCCGCCTTCACGCTGGCCGTGGCGGCGGGCACGTGGCGCGAGAGCGCCAGGATCATCGAGAGGGCCAGCTCGGCGACCGTGATCGAGGAGCCCCCTGGGGTGTTCATCACCACCACGCCGCGGCGGGTGGCGGCGTCGAGGTCCACGTTGTCGACGCCGACGCCGGCGCGGCCGATCACGCGCAGCCGCGTGGCCTTCTCGAGCAGCCGGGCGGTGACCTTGGTGGCGCTGCGGACCGCGAGGGCGTCGTACCCGCCGACGATCTCCTCGAGCGCGGCGGGCGAGAGGCCCACGCGGACGTCCACCTCCAGCCCGGCCTCGCGGAGCACCTGCACCGCCTCGGGCGAGAGGTCGTCGGACACCAGGACACGCGCTGCCGCCATCGCTCTCCTCCCGGCCGCGCGGGGCGCGCGGGCACGCCGAACCCCGTCGCTCGGGATCGGGGACCCGGAGTTAGCGGCGCGGTCGACGCGCGTCAACGAGTTCGCCCCTGCGCGGGGGAGACCGCGCGGGGCGGCGGTCAGGAGGGGCGGAGCCCGCCCAGCATCAGATCGATCATGTGCCGCTTGGCGCGATCGATGTCGTCCTCGCTCGACGCGGGGACGAGCCCCATCACCATGGCGGAGACGGCCAGCTCGAGCGCGCCGAGGAGGCCCGAGGCGGCCACCACCGGATCGAGGTCCGCGCGCACCTCGCCGCGCGCCTGCCCCTGCCGCACCACGTCGGCCACCAGCCCCACCGCGCGCTCGAACGTCTCGCGGGTGGAGCCGGCGCGGAGCCCCTGCGGCGTGCGGGTCACCTCGAGGATCAGCACCCGCACCGCCGAGGGCGCCGTCTTGTACACGTCGAAGACGAAGCCGAAGAGCCCGGCGATCTTCTCGGTGGCCGTCCCCGGCCCCGCGTCGAGCGCCGCGAGGGCGTTGATGAAGATGGTCCACTGCTCGGCGAAGACGCTCTCGAGCAGCTCGTCCTTGTTCCGGAAGTAGTGGTAGACGAGCCCGTAGGCGACGTTCGGCGGCGCGGGCGACGTCGGCGATGCGGCAGCCGTGGTAGCCGCGCTCGGCGAACACCCGCACCGCCGCGTGGAGGATGGCGCGCCGCTTCTCCGGCTCGCCTGCGGGACTGGCCGCCTTCGCCGCGGCGCGCGTTCGCGTTGGGCTCACCCGTCGATTCTCCGGTCAATCCGGCATCCCCGGCAACCCCTCCGATCACGAGCGGGGGGAGAACACCCGAACGGGACGCACAGGGCGTGCAGGCGAGGGTGCCCCTCAGCGCACCGGAGCGCGCTCTCCGAGGCGCCCCAGATCGATGGCGGCGGAGTAGGAGGCCTCCCCGCAGTCGGTGATCCGGACCAGCAGCCGTGCCAGGAAGCAGCGGCAGGGAGAGTCCCAGGTGACGCTCCCCGTGTGTTGCTGGATCTGCCCCGCGTCGAGGCGGCGGGTGCCGGTCCCGCTGCAGCGGCCCGCGTCGACGGGGCGCACCGTGAACAGGGCGTCGTAGCCGAGCGTGGCGCCTCCGAGCGCCACCCGGACGCCGGCCGAGCCCTGCGCGGCGGCGTCGACCGCCGCCGGGCGCAGGTCGAACAGGTTGTCGACCCCCGCCATGAGCGTGCCGGACGCGCCCGGGCCCACCGCGAGGAGGCTGGCGTGGAGCTGATCGCCCCGGCGGTCTGCCGCGGAGAGGCTCGCCCTCAGCTCGGTGAACTGGTCGAGCCAGGACTGGTAGCGCGGCGCCGGGGCGGCGCCGGGCCGCCCGTCGAAGGAGAAGAAGCGCCCGGCCACGTCGGCGCTGAGCCGCCCGCGCGTCGCCGTGCCCGAGAAGAAGGTCTCGCCCATCCGCCCCTCGCGGACGTCGAGGTCCTGGCCGACCTCCACCCGCAGGGTGCCGGCCTTGCCGGCGTCGAGCCGGTTCTCCAGGGCGAGCCGGAGCTGCCCGAACGCCCCGCCCGGCGCCGCGTTGAGCGAGCCCGCCTCGCGGCCGCCGGTGCCGGCGGTGCCCACCGGGAACCGGAGCAGGCCGTCCTGGATGCGATCCCAGGCGTCGTAGGCGCGCAGCGGCAGCGCCCCCTCGCCGCTGCCCACCGCCTCGGTGCCGGCCCGCAGCTCGAGGCGCGGCGTGATCCGGTGGACGGTGGCACCGTAGGCGCGCGAGACCTCGGTCGAGAGGATCGCGCCGGCCACGCCCCAGGCGATCCCCGTCGCCTCCCGCCCGGTGTCGAAGGCGTAGCCGAGCGCGGCGCCGCGCAGGTAGGGAGCGAGGCCGAGCCGGTCGCCCAGCACCGTGGGCGCCGAGACCTCGACGCGCGCGTCGGCGCGCGTGACCGCCTCGCGCTCCGGCCCGGTGAGCCCGCGCACGGCGCCGAGGTCGGCCGGCCCGAAGCCGCCGCGCGCATCGCCCGAGGCGGGCGCGAAGCGGGCGAGGCCGGCGCGGCCGGAGACGGCGAGCGGTCCCAGCTCGCGCGGCAGCAGCGTGGCCGAGAGCGACGGCCAGCGGTGGAAGACCGGGAGCGCGGCCCCGAAGAGCCCGTACTCGGGCCGGTCGGTCGCGCCCGCCGGCGCACCCCAGCCGTTCGGCGTGAGCGGCTGGAGGTAGGCGGCGCCGGCCTCGAGGACCAGCGCGTCGCCGCCGCGCGAGACGAGCAGGTCCGACCGGCGGTACGAGGCGCTCCGCAGCAGCAGGTCCCCGGTCGCGTCGCGGAACCAGACCGGGTCGCTGGCCAGCGCCAGGCTCGCCGCGAGCAGCGTGCGGTCCCCGAGCCGCTGGGCGTGCGTCCCCTCCGCGCCGAGGCGCCAGCCACCGGCGCCGAGCGGCTCGCGGTCGAGGTCGTGGATGGCGTGGAGCTCGACCTGCCCGCGCGCGCCCACCGCGGGCGCCCAGCGCAGCTCCAGCCGGGCGCCGAAGCCGCGCACCGCCGGCTGGCCCGCCGCGGCGTCGCCCCCGCTCCGGCCGAACGAGTACTCCGGCGTCACGGTCGCGTCGGCGCTCCGCCCGAGCGTCACGAAGACCGGCTGCGCCACCGTGAAGCCGCTCGCGCCGGTGGAGCGGACCAGCGGCAGGAGGAGCCCGGTCTGGCGCTCGCCGAGCGGCAGGAAGATCCAGGGCAGGATCATCACCGGCACGGGCCGGTTCACGAACAGGAAGCGCGGGGTGATGTAGAGCACCGGCCAGGAGAGCGTCGCGTGGTGGCCAGGGACCACGCTCGCCTCGCCGGCGCGGAGCTCCCACGACGGGGGGCGATCCCCGCAGTCGCACATCGTCATCCGCGCACCGCCCAGCCGCAGCGTGCCCGAGCCGTCCCCCTCCAGCCGCTCCCCCACGAAGGTGAGCCGGTTGCGCCCGCGGCGGCGGGCCTCCTCGATGGTGGCGGCCGAGCCGAGCTCGACCGGTCCTTCCTTGAGGAAGGCCACCACCCGCTCGGCCTGGAACGGTCCCCCCATGACGGCGTGCACGCCGTCGGCGGCCAGGGCGCGCTTGGCATCGGTGAGGAGCACGTCGCCGGTGGCCTGCACCTCGCCGGTGGTCGGGTCATAGGTGGCCGACCGGGCGCGGAGCGTCACCAGGCCGCGCCGCAGGATCACCCCGCCCTCGAGGCGGTAGGCGCCGGTGTCCGCCTGGTACGAGACGCTCCCCGCCTCGACCGACACGTCGCCCTCCCCGGCCAGCGCAGGCGCGTTCGGACCCGCCGACAGGGCGAGCAGCCCGGCCGCGGCGACGGCGGCGAGCGACGTCACGGGCAACCGCCGCCGCCTACCGCGCCGGCTCCGCGGGCGCGGCCGCGGTGGCGGGCTCGGGGGTTACCCCGGCCCGCTGGGAGGAGACGGGCGGGGCGGGCCGCTCGAAGTCGATCGCCAGCACGTCGCCCTCGAGCTTCTGCTGGTAAGGCACCCGCTCCTTCAGCCGGATGTCCAGCACGTAGGTCGAGCCGCGGCGCGCCGGCCTGATCGTCGCGACCGCCGAGGAGAAGTAGGACGTGTCGAGGAAGCGGAGGTCGTTGCGGCGCACGGCGCGCGTGTTCTCGAGCTCGACCCGGATCACGTTCTCGCCGAGGTCCTGGATGGTGAAGCGCGGGGTCACGCTGGTGCGCACGAAGACCCGCGAGACGCCCGCCGACTGCCTGAAGCCGACCTCGCTCAGCCGGGCCCGGGGGGCGGCCGCGCGCCGGCCGGTGGTCGCGGGGACCGCCGAGCGAACCGGGGCGGCGAGCGCCGGCCGCTCGTCCGTCGCGCGAGCCGGAGCCCGCGGCGGGGCCGCCGGCGGCTCGACTGCGGCGGTCATCGCGCGCGCGGGCGGGGCGGGCGGAGGCTCCGGGGGGACCGCCGCCGGAGCCGCCGGAGCCGCCGGAGCCGGCGGCGCCGGGGGGGGCTCCACCGCGGCGGCGGGCGCCGGGGAGACGGCCACCACGGGCGCGGGGTTGAGCGCCTGCGCCGCGGGGTCGACGGGCTCGCCGCCGGTGGGGACGGCGCGGCGCGCCGCCGAGCGGGCCTCCGCCTCCACCCGCGCCTCGGCCTCGGCGCGGGCCTTCTCGTCCTCGCGTCCCCTGATCGCCTCCGCCTCGGCGCGGGCCTTCTCGTCGCGCGCCCGGACCGCGTCCGCCTCCGCCTGCGCGCGTGCGTCCGCGTCGCGCGTGCGGGCCGCGGCCGCCTCCGCCCTGGCCTTCTCCTCGCGCGCCCGGACCGCCTCCGCCTCTGCCTGCGCGCGCGCCTCCGCCTCGCGCGCACGGCCGGCGGCCGCCTGCGCCTCGGCCCGGGCCTTCTCCTCCTCGCGCGCCCGGACCGCGTCCGCCTCCGTCTGTGCGCGCGCCTCCGCCTCGCGCGTGCGGGCCGCGGCCGCCTCCGCCTCGGCCCGGGCCTTCTGCTCGCGCGCCCGGACCGCGTCTGCCTCCGCCTGCGCGCGCGCCTCCGCCTCGCGCGCGCGAGCCGCGGCCGCCTCCGCCTCGGCCCGGGCCTTCACCTCCGCGCGCGCCTGCTGCGCGCTGGCCTCGGCTGCCGCGCGCTCGGCCCGCGCCTGCGCCTCCGCCTCCTCGCGCGCGCGCTTCTCCGCCTCCTGCCGCTCCTTCTTCTCCCGGGCCACGGCCTCGTCCGCGCTCGCCACCGCGGCGACGCCGGCCGGCCGCTCGACGCGCACGAGCAGCGTCGCGTCGGCGTCCTCGACCACCGGCGGCTCGCACCTCGGCCGTGAAGGCGATCACCACCCGCGCGATCGACGTCGCGCCGGAGCCGTAGGACAGGTTCTTCACCAGCGCCGATGACGCCGTCGTCGACGCGCAGGTCCTCGGGCACGCCCTGGAAGCGCGACTCGGAGAAGTCGATGACGAAGCGGGGCGGGTCGGCCATCGAGAAGGTCGTGAAGTTGGGCTGCTTGCTAGCCCTTCACGGTGACGAGCGACCGTGCCCGCCCTCGTCCTTCACCTCCACCGCGGTGATGACGTTGAGTTCCTGCGCCGCGGCGGCGCCGGCGATCAGGCAGCAGAAGGGCGAGGGCGATGGCGGGTTCGCATCGAAGGGCTCCGTCGCTCGAATCCAGCGAGAAAAGATAACACGCAGGCCCCGCGATCGATAGCGGTCCCCGAGGCCGGCGCGGATGTGGCCGGACGCACCGGCCGCGGGCCCGCCCGGCCGGCCCCGACTCTCCGGCGACCAGCCCGACCGGCGGCGCCGCGGCGCCAGGGCTCAGCGGCCCGACAGGAGCAGGCCGCGCGCCTCGCCGACCAGGTAGAGCGAGCCGGCCACCACCACCGGCGCCGGCCGGGCCGGCCGCGGCGCGGGCGCAGGCGATCGCCTCCGCCAGCCCGTCGTGGACGTCGGCCGCCAGCGCCGAGCGCCGGCCGCCTCCCCGGCCACCTCGACCGTCGGCCGGGCCCGGGAGCGTGGCGGGCGCCACCAGGTGGAGCCGGCGCGGCGGCCGGGGCCAGCGCCGCCAGCATGCCGCGGTGGTCCTTGTCGGCCAGCACGCCGAAGACCATCTCGAGCCGGCCGCCCAGGGTGGAGCGCCGCCAGCGCGGCCGCCAGCGCCGCGGCGCCGTCCGGGTTGTGGGCGCCGTCGAGCAGCACCCCGCCCAGCCGCTCCAGCCGCCCCGGCCAGCGCGGCGGTGGCCAGCCCGCGGGCGATGGCCGCCTCGTCCACCGGCACGCCGCCGCGCCGCAGGGCCCGCAGCGCGGCCGCCGCCAGCCCGGCGTTCCCCGCTGGTGCGCCCCGAGGAGCGCCAGCGGACCGTCCCAGCCGGCCGGCGCCACCTCGAAGCGGCGCGCCGCGCCGCGGCCGCCTCGGCCCGCAGCACCTCGCAGCGCGCCCGGGCGGCTGCGCCGCCGTGGACCACCGCCGGGACGCCCGGCTTGAAGATGCCGGCCTTCTCCCGCGCCACCGCCTCGACCGTGTCGCCGAGGAGCTGGGTGTGGTCGAGGCCGATGCGGGCCACCGCCGTCACCGCCGGCGCGCACCGCGTTGGTGGCGTCGAGCCGGCCGCCCAGCCCCACCTCCACCACCGCCACCTCGACGCCCGCCCCGGGCAGGTGGAGCAGCGCCGCCAGCGTGGCGAACTCGAAGTAGGTGAGCCGCTCGTCCGGCTCGCCGCCGTCGTGCCAGGGGCAGGCGCGCCGCACCGCCTCGACCACGCGCGGCCAGCGCCGCGTCGGCGATGGGCGCGCCGTCCACCTGCGATCCGCTCGTTGAAGGCGGACGAGGTGCGGCGAGGTGTAGAGCCCGGCGCCGGTGGCCGGCCGGCCCGGAGCGCCGCCGCCGCCATGGCGCAGGTCGAGCCCTTGCCGTTGGTGCCGGCCACGTGGAGGATGGGGCAGGCGCGCTCCGGGTGGCCGAGCGCGTCGAGCGCGCGCTCGATCCGGTGGAGCCCGAAGCGCATCGCCAGGGGCGCGAGCGCCGTCGAGGTAGGCGGTGAGGGTCGATCATCCGCGTCGCGGGCGCGCGCCCGCGCCCGTCAGCCGAGAGCAGCGACAGGATCTGCGCGAGCCGCTCGCGCAGCTCCTGGCGCGGCACGATGGCGTCGATCATGCCGTGCTCGAGCAGGAACTCGGAGCGCTGGAAGCCGGGCGGCAGCTTCTCGCGGATGGTCTGCTCGATGACGCGCGGGCCGGCGAAGCCGATGAGCGCCTTGGGCTCGGCGATGATCACGTCGCCCAGCCAGGCGAAGCTGGCGGCCACGCCGCCGGTGGTCGGGTGGAGCATCACCGAGACGTAGGGCTTGCGGACCGACGCGGAACCGGTTGAGCGCGGCCGAGGTCTTGGCCATCTGCATGAGGGAGAAGATGCCCTCCTGCATGCGGGCGCCGCCGGAGGAGCTGAAGACGATGGCGGGGATGCGCCGCTCGTAGGCGCGGTCGATGACCCGGGCCACCTTCTCGCCCACCACCGAGCCCATCGACCCGCCCATGAACTCGAAGGCGAAGGAGCCGATCGAGACCGGGTGGCCGCCGATGGCGCCCACGCCGGAGATGAAGGCGTCGCGCAGGCCGGTCGTCTTGTAGGTGCTCTTGAGCCGGTCCTTGTACTTCTTGGCGTCGGTGAAGCCGAGCGGGTCCTGCGGCGTGAGGTCGGCGTCGAGCTCCTGGAAGGTCCCCGGGTCGAGCAGCAGGTCGAAGCGGCGCCGCACCGGCAGCGGATCGTGCTGGCCGCAGAGCGGGCAGACGTTCCAGTGCTTCTCGCACTCGACGCGCGAGATCACCTCGCTCGCAGCCGTCGCACTTGTTCCAGATGCCCTCGCCCTTCTTGGCGGCGGGGGCCGGCGGCGCGGCCGGCGTGGACTCCTTCGACTTGAGCTTCTTCTCCTTCGAGAACCAGGCCATGGGTCCTTCCCGTATCCGTGCGCCGCTGCGCGGCACCCGGGCGCTCGCTGGCGGCCCCGGCGGGCGCGCGTCCGGGCGCGCCGCGCGCCGGGTGGGAGGCGTCGCCGGGGACCGGTGCTTAGCCGACCTCGGCGAGCACTGTCAACGAACGCGCCCACCGCGCGCGGGGCGACACGGCGCGTCAGGCGGGCCGATTTCTTGCGATGTCGGAGGCCGCCACTAACATCGCGGCGAACCCTCGGTGCGGGACCCCGATGCGACTCTCGAGCCTCTTCCTGGCCGCATTCCTCCTCGCGGCAGTCATTCTCTAGCCGGCATCAGATTCCGGCCGGGCATCTTTCGCGAAGCGAAATGTGCCCGGCCGCTCCTTACCGGCTACGCCGCCGCCACCCCCGGCGACCACGACCCCCGCGCGCCCCGCCGCGCCAGCCCCCGCCGCCGCTCGCGCGCCGCCCCGCCGCCCCACCCCGCTTCCGCCAGCCCCCGCGCCACCCTCGCCCCCTCGCCCCCGCCACGCGGCCCCGACCGGCTTGCGGCCGCGGCGCCGTCGCGGTAAGGCGCAGCCATGTCCCTCACCTACCGCGACGCGGGCGTCGACATCGACGAGGGCGACCGCCTCGTCGAGCTCATCAAGCCCCACGCCCGCCCCACCCTCCGCCCCGAGGTCCTCGCCGGCATCGGCGGCTTCGGCGGCCTCTTCGCGCTCGACGTGAAGAAGTACCAGCGAGCCGGTGCTGGTCTCCGGCACCGACGGCGTGGGCACCAAGCTCAAGGTGGCCTTCGCCGCCGACCGCCACGACACGGTCGGCATCGACCTGGTCGCCATGTGCGTGAACGACATCGCGGTGGTCGGGCGCCGAGCCGCTCTTCTTCCTCGACTACTTCGCCACCGGCAAGCTCGCAGGCGGAGCAGGGCGCCGAGGTGGTCAAGGGCATCGCCGAGGGCTGCCGGCAGGCCGGCTGCGCCCTCATCGGCGGCGAGACCGCCGAGCTGCCCGGGTTCTACGCGCGGCGGCGAGTACGACCTGGCCGGCTTCGCGGTGGGCTGCGTCGAGCGCTCCGCGCATCGTCGACGGCGCGGTCGATCGCGCCCGGCGACGTGGTGATCGGCGTCGCCTCCTCCGGCCTCCACTCCAACGGCTACTCGCTGGCGCGCAAGGCGCTCCTCGACCGGCACCCGCTCGACCAGCGCTTCGCCGCGCTCGGCGGCCGCACCCTGGCCGAGCTCCTCCTCGAGCCGACGCGCATCTACGCCAAGGACGTGCTCGGCGCTGCTGGAGCAGGTGCCGGTGAAGGGCTTCGCCCACATCACCGGCGGCGGGCTCGCCGGGCAACGTGCCGCGCAGCCTGCCGGACGGCACCCGGGCGGTCCTGGAGGAGCGGCGCTGGCCGCGCCCGCCGGTCTTCGACCTCGATCGAGCGCGAGGGGCAGGTGCCGCGCGACGAGATGTACCGGACCTTCAACATGGGGCTCGGCCTGGTCGCGATGGTCGCGGCCGGCGACGAGGCGGCCGCGCACGCCGCGCTCGCCGCGCGGGGCCTCCCCGCCTGGACGGTGGGCGGCGATCGAGCGCGGCGAGGGCGAGGCCACCTGCGAGGTCGTGGCGTGATCCGGCTCGGCGTGCTCGCCTCCGGCGGCGGCACCAACCTCCAGGCGCTCCTCGACGCCTGCGCCGCACGGCGGATCGACGCGACGTGGCGGTGGTCATCTCCA
Organism: uncultured delta proteobacterium; assembly: GCA_963733485.1. GTDB lineage: Bacteria > Myxococcota > Myxococcia > Myxococcales > Anaeromyxobacteraceae > Anaeromyxobacter. The sequence goes on from CAVTDL010000018.1 coordinate 105,335, forward strand.
ACGTCCCCGGGGCCGGGGCGCTCGAGCGCGCCCGGCGCGCCGGCGTGCCCGCCGAGGTGCTCCCGTCGAAGGGCATGACCGACCGCGCGGCCTACGACCTCGGCGCTGGTGGAGGCGCTGCGGCGGCACCGGGTCGACCTGGTCTGCCTGGCCGGCTACATGCGGCTGGTCTCGCCGACCTTCCTGCGCGCCTTCGGCCCCGCCGAGGCGACCCGCGGGTGCCCCCGGGTGCTGAACATCCACCCGGCCCTCCTGCCCGCCTTCCCCGGGCTGCACGCCGCCCGGCAGGCCCTGGACTACGGCGCGCGGATCGCCGGCTGCACGGTCCACTTCGTCGACGAGGGGACCGACACCGGGCCGATCATCGCGCAGGCCGTGGTGCCGGTGCTCGACCGCGACGACGAGGCCTCGCTCTCCGCGCGCATCCACGCCGAGGAGCACCGGCTCTACCCGCAGGCCGTACAGTGGTTCGCGCAGGGGCGGCTCTCGCTGCGCGGCCGCCACGTCGTGCTGGACGGGGCTCCCGCCGGGGCGTCGCCGACGCTGAGAAGCCCGCCGATCGAGAATCGAATAGCCTCGGCCGCAATGTTGGATTCCGGCTAGACTGCGCCGCCGTGGCGCAGACCTTCCGACCTCCCGCGACCCAGCGCATCTACGACGTCGCCGTCGTGGGCTCACAGCTCGGCGGCATCGTGGCCGGTGCGCTGCTGGCCCGCCGCGGGCTCCGCGTCCTGCACCTCGCGCACGAGGACCTCGGCCCCGGCTACGTCGACAACGGCTACGTGCTGCCCTGGGGCCCCGCCGCCATCCCGAGCCCGCGCTTCATGCCCGCCGCCGAGGCGGTGCTGGCCGAGCTCGGGCTCACCACCGACGTGGCGCGGGCGCTCGAGCCGTCCGACCCGGACCTGCAGCTGCTCCTGCCCCGCCACCGGGTCGACGTCTCGCGCGAGGCCGCCGGGCTCCGGACGGAGCTTCGGCGCGAGTGGCCCGCGGACGCCGAGGCGCTCGAGCGCGCCTTCGCCGAGCTCGGGCAGATGTTCGAGCTGGCCGGCTACTTTCTGAAGGCGGCCCCCCCGCTGCCGCCGGACGGCTTCGGCGAGCGGCGCGCCGTGAAGAAGGCGCTGAAGGAGGCGACCAGCGGGCCGAACGCGCCGGCCCACGAGGTCGGCGAGGCACGCCCGTTCTCCGGGCTCGAGGACCACGAGCTGGTCCGGAGCCTCGGCGTCGCGCAGTCCTTCCTCAGCTACCTCGACGGCACGCCCTCCCCGCTCTCGCAGGTCCGGCTCCTCGGCGGCGCGCTGCGCGGGACCCACCGGCTCCCCGCCGGCCAGGGCACGCTCCGCGAGATCCTCCGGCGCCGGATCGTCGAGTCGCGCGGCGACCTGAAGGGCAGCGCGGGCGAGCCGGCCACCGTCACCGGCCTCGAGATCGACGGCGGTCGCATCGCCGCGGTGCGCCTGGCCGACTCGCCGGACGCCTTCGTGGCGCGCGCCTTCGTGCTCGCGGCCGACGCGGGCTCGCTGCGGCGCCTGCTGCCGTCGAGCGAGGAGCGGGTGGCCCGCCTCCTCGAGGGCATCCGCCCTCGCCGGCGCCTCTTCGCCCTGAACCTGGTGGTGAAGCAGGGGGCCCTCCCCCCGGCGCTGGGCGAGAACGTGCTCGCGCTGCGCGATCCCGCCGGCGGCGACGGGATCGACAACGCGGTCTTCCTGCAGATCCTGCCGGCGCGCCGGGACGGAAAGAAGGGGTCGGCCGACGCGGTGGCGGACGAGCGGGTGGTGTGCGCCGCCGCCTTCGTGCCCGCCGACACCACCTCGCGCGAGGCGCTGACCGGTGCCGCCGCCCGCATCCGGGAGGCGATCTCCGACGCCATCCCCTTCTTCGAGCGCCACCTCGTCTCGGAGTCGGCCCCGGTGCTGCACGGCCCGGTGGCCCTCGAGGAGGCGCTCCGGCTGCTCTCGCAGCCGCTCTACGAGACCGACCTCGAGTCGACCCTGGGGGTGACCGGGCTCCCGGTCCGCGCGCCCTGGAAGAACGCCTTCTTCGCGGGCCGGGAGGTGCTGCCCGGGCTCGGCATCGAGGGCGAGTTCTTCGCCGGCATCCAGGCGGCCGGGCACGTCACCGCCGCGCTGGGCCGCAAGGACGTTCTCAAGTGACCTCTTGCGTTTTGCGGGCGCATCTGTAATATCCCGCGCTCTTTTAGGTACTTGGATAGGTACTTGGAGCACGACAAATGGCACGCCGCTGCGAGATCTGTGGGAAGGGCCCGCTCGTCGGGAACACCGTCTCCCACGCCAACAACAAGAACAAGACGCGCTCCCTGCCCAACCTGCGCTCGGTCCGGGCCAACGTGGCGGGCGAGGTGCGGCACGTCCGCGTCTGCACGCGCTGCCTGAAGGCCGGGAAGATCGTGAAGGCGGGCCGCGGCCGGTCGACGGCCACCGCCCAGGCGTGAGGTAGTCGCAGCGCGCGCCCCCGGATGCGCCGGCTCCCGGTCACCGAGGCGCCCCACCCCAGAGGCTCGGATCTCGAGCGGCTCCCCGCGGGCCGCCTCCTCGCCCGGCTCCACGCCGGCGACCGGGAGGCGGTGCGCGCGGTGGGCCTGGCCTTGCCCGCGCTCTCGGCGCTGGCCGAGGCCGCCGCCGCCGCGCTCGCGGCCGGCGGGCGCCTGATCTACGCCGGGGCCGGCACCAGCGGGAGGCTCGGCGCCCTCGACGCGGCGGAGTGCCCGCCCACCTTCGGCGTCGCGCCGCGGCGGGTCCGGGCGCTCCTGGCCGGTGGGGCGCGGGCGCTCACGCGCGCGGTGGAGGGGGCCGAGGACGACCGGTCCGCCGGGGCGGCCGCCGTGCGCCGGGCGCGCGTCGCCGCGCGCGACCTGGTGGTCGGGATCAGCGCCTCCGGCACCACGCCGTTCGTGCGCGCAGCGCTCGCCGAGGCGCGGCGGCGCGGCGCCCGCACCGCCCTCGTCACCTCGAACCCGGCGGCCCGGGTGGCGGCGGACATCAAGGTGGTGCTCGAGACCGGGCCGGAGCTGGTGGCGGGCTCGACCCGCATGAAGGCGGGGACCGCGGCCAAGATGGCGCTCGGCCTGGTGAGCACCGCCGCCTTCGTCCGGCTGGGCGCGGTCCGGGGCGGCCGGATGATCGCGCTCGCGCCGGCCAGCGAGAAGCTGCGTGCGCGGGCGGTCCGGAACGTCGCGGCGCTCGGCGGCGTGGGCGCGCGCGAGGCGCGCCGGTTACTCGAGGAGTGCGGCTGGAGCGTGCGCGAGGCGCTGGCGCGGGCGCGGCGGGGGCCCGCGGCGGCGGCGCGGCGAAGCCCAGGGGGGCCTCGCCGGTGAGAAGGCGGCCGTCACGCCCCGAGTGGAGCGCCGCCGCGGCAGGGCGGACGCGGAGTCGAGGAGGTGGCACAGGGACGACAAAGGGCTCGCGCCCGCCGAGCTGTCCGCGGCGCGCGCCGCGCTGGCGCAGGCGCGCGGGCGACGGCGGCTCGACGTGGTGCTCTCGGCGCGCCGACCCGAGGCGCTGGTGCGCGCCCTCCCGGCCGACGAGCTCTACTTCACGGTGCGCGAGATCGGCCTCTCCGACGCCGCGATCCTGGTCCAGCTCGCCTCCCCCGAGCAGTTCAAGACCTTCCTCGACCTCGAGGCGTGGACCGGCGCCCGGTTCGACGCCGCGGCGCGCCCTCCCGTGGCTGCGGGCCGCCCGCGCCGGCGCGAAGCTCGATCCCAGGGCCTCGACCCGCTGGGCGCGCAAGCTGCGCGGCCCTCGACCGGGAGGTGCTCTACCTGGTGCTGCGCGACGCGATCCGGCTCCACGACCTCGAGCAGGACCCGGACCCGGACTTCTCGAGCGATCGCTTCATGCGCACGCCCGAGGGGCGCTACATGGTCGAGTTCATGGTGGACGGGACCGAGTACCTGGCCGTGCGCGGGATCCTCGACGACCTCTACGCCGAGGACGCCTTCATGGCGACCCGCCTGCTCTCGGCCATCCAGTGGGAGATGCCGAGCGAGCTCGAGGAGACGGCGCACCGCTGGCGCACCGGGCGGCTCGCCGATCTCGGCTACCCGTCCCTGGAGGAGGCCCTCTCCTGGTTCGCGCGCCCGCCGCGCGAGGCCCGCCGCTCACCGCCCGGCCCGCCCTCGCGCCCGGCCGGCTTCTTCCTGGCCACGCTGGGCGCCGGGCTCGCGCCTCGAGCGCGCCGCCGCCGCGCTGCCGCCCGACGAGCGGGAGGTGCTGGAGCGCGAGGTGGTGGCGGCCGCCAACGCGGTGCTGGTGGCCGACGCGGTCGACCCGGCCGACGTCGACGCGGTCCGCGGGGCGTTCGAGGCCGCGCGCGCGATGCTGGAGCTCGGGCTGGAGCGCCTCGCCGGCGACGACCCGGACCGCGCCGCCGAGGTGCTGGCGGAGACGCCGGTGAAGCGGCTCTTCCAGGAGGGCTTCGGGCGCGTCCTCGAGCTCAGCTGGCGCGCCGAGCGGACTCCTCGCCGCCGGCGGCGCGGGCACCCGGAGCGCGCCGCTCCTCGACGAGCCGCTCGGCGAGGTGCTCGCCGCGCTCGCCGCGAAGCGGCCGCGCTACCACCCCGGCCTCGAGGCGCCGCGCGAGGACTGGGGGACCGCCGCCGCCGCGGCCCACCCGCCGCGCCGCTTCCTGTCCGAGGCCGACCTGGCCCGCACCGCCGCGGCGCTCGACCTCGCCGAGGGGCTCGCCGCGCCTGGCGCGGAGCCTCGGCCTCGCCGAGGTCCGGGCGAGCGGCCCGCTCGCCCCGCGGCTCTCGACGCTCTACCTCACGGCGCTCGCCAACGAGCGGCTCGGGCGACCCTTCGCGCCGGAGCCGCTCCGGCCCGAGGACCTCCCCGCCGCCGCGGCGGCGCTCGCCGGCGGATGCCCCGGACCCCCGCCTCGCGACGGCGGGCGAGGCGGGCGCGCTGCTCGCGGCGCTGGCCCGGGCGCGCGCCGAGGAGCTCGCGCCGACCGTCCAGGGCGGCGCGGTGCGCCCGGAGCACGTCGCGGCGGTGCTGGTGCGCGCGCGCTGACGCGCCGTGCGCCCTGGAGAGCGCCCGCGCTCACCGGCCAGGGCGCGGCGGGCGCAGCCCAGGAAGAGACGCGGCCCGAGGCGAGCTCGGCCGCGTCCCTCGGTTCCGCTGGGCGGCTACTTCGTGGCCGGCTCGGCGGGCGTGGCAGGCTCGGCCGGCGTGGCGCCCTTGGCGGGCTCGCCCGCCTTCGCGGCGTGCTTCTTCGCGGCCTTCTTGTGCTTCTTCGCGGCGGCTTCGCGTCCGCCTTCGTCTCGGGGGCAGGAGCGGCCGGGGTGGCCGGCTCGGCGGCGGGAGCGGCCGGGGTGGCCGGGGTGGCCGGCTTGGCCTCCTCGGCGAACGCGGGGGAGACGAGGCCGAGGGCGGCGACGGCGCTGGCGATCCGGAGAACGTTCTTCACGGTGGGTACCTCCTGAAAGGGCGCGGTTGATCCGCGTCCGACTTTCGTGCCATGAGGTACGCGCGAGGCCGGATCCCTATTCAACGGCGGCCGGCCGAATTCTCCCCGGCCGCTCAAGCGCTCGGAACCACGAGCATCTGTCGCGATACTCAAACGGGCTCCGCGACGAAGGTCGCCTCGCGGGCCCAGCGCAGCGCCTGGTCGATCTGCTCGTCGGAGAGCACCCCGCCGTCGCGCAGCATCCGGACCTCGCCCCGCATGTTGGTGTCGAGCAGGTACGGACCGTCGGTGTTGATGGTGAACTTCACGCCGCGCTCCCAGAACCGGCGGAGCACCGTCCCCAGCTCCGTCGAGCGACGCGACCGCCCGCGTGGCCAGGTTCGAGCTCGGGCAGATCTCGAGCACCACCCCGCGCTCGCGCAGGAGGTCCATCACCCGCTCGTCGCGGGCCGCGCAGATCCCGTGGCCGATCCGCTGCGGCTCGAGCTCCTCCACCACCGCCCGCACGCCCTCCGGCCCGGTGGTGGCGGTCTCGCCGGTGTGCACGGTGGTCTTGAGCCCCGCCTCGCGGGCCCGCGCGAAGAGGTCGCGGTACCGCGCCACCTCGTCGGGCATCAGCTCGAGCGCGTGGCGCTCGGTCCCGGCGAGGTCGATGCCCGACCACGCCGCGCCGGCGGTACTTGATGGCCTTCTCGACCAGGATCTCGTTCAGCTCGTGAGGGAACTCGCGCGCCAGGCAGAAGATCAGCCCGGCCCGCACGCCGTACTCGAGCACCGCGCGGTCCATCCCGCGCAGCGCCGCGTGGACGATGTGGTCGAGGTCACGCTCGCCCCCGACGTTCCGCTTCATCGGGTTGAAGCGGAGCTCGATGAGCGACACGCGGGACGACCGGTACTCCTTGCCGATCACCTCGTAGACGCTCCGCTCCATCGCCTGCGGCGAGGACTGGATCTTCTCCGTCCACTGGTGGAGCACGGCCAGGTACTCGTCGAGCGACTGTCACCTTGCCCGGTCGCGCCGAGACCAGCTCCTTGAACTCCCAGTAGTCGGAGACGGGGAGCTTGAGCCCCTGGTCGTGGGCGATCGACCAGAGGATGTGGGGCGCCACCGCGCCCCCGACGTGGATGTGCAGGTCGGTGAGCTCGCGCGCCATGCGCTCTGATTAACCCGGCGCGCGCGCCGGGCGCCAGCGCATAACCATGAGCGGCAGCGCGTAGCCGGCGGCGCAGCGCGTCAGCCGGCAGGGAGCGGCCGGGCACACTTCGCTTCGCGAACTGTGCCTCGGCCGGACATGGGTCCGGCTAGTCCGGCGCCGCGTCGGAGGGCGCGCCGAGCGAGAGCCCGCACTCCGGGCACTCGGCCGCGCTCCCCTGCGCGGCGAAGCGGTGGCCGCAGGCCGGGCAGGCGATCTCGCCGCCCGCGTCGAGGTCGACGCCGGCCAGCCCGCGCGCCGCCGCCGCGGCGGCCTCCGGGTCGTCGAGCAGGTCCGCCCAGTCCTGGCGCAGGAAGGCCTGGGCCGCCTCCACCTCGCTCGCGCGGGACGTAGAGGTTCCAGCGCGGCTGGTGCCACCTCCTCGGGCCGGCCCGCGGCACCTTCTCCATCTCCGCCGCCAGCCCCTCTCCTCGAGGAGGGTCATCATCTCGCGCACCTGCGCGTAGCCGGAGCGGACGAGCAGGACCAGCCCCTCCGCCTCCGCCGCGCAGGTCACGCAGCGCCCGTCGTCCAGCAGCGGGCTCGCGCACCTCGCACATCGGCGTCCCATGGGTTGCCTCCTGCGCGGCGGGCGCGCGGTGGATGGATAGCCCGGCCGGCCCGGTCGCGCGGCGGGTCGCGCCCCGACGACCCGGGCGCTCCTGGTCTATACTCCGCGCGCCCATGATCATCGACGGCAAGGCGGTCGCGGCCCGGGTGCAGGGCCGAGGTGGCGGAGCCGGCGCGGGCGCTCGAGGCGCAGGGGCTGGCGACCGGCCTCACGGTGGTCCGCGTCGGCGAGGACCCGGCCTCGGCCGTCTACGTCCGCAACAAGATCAAGGCCTGCGCCGAGGTCGGGATCGTCTCGGTCGAGCACCACCTCCCCGACACCACCACGCAGGCCGAGCTGCTGGCCCTGATCGCCCGGCTCAACGCCGACCCGGCGGTCCACGGCATCCTGGTCCAGCTCCCGCTGCCGAAGCAGATCGCCGAGCAGCGCGGTGCTGGAGGCCATCTCGCCCGGCCAAGGACGCCGACGGCTTCCACCCCTTCAACGTCGGCTGCCTCTGGACCGGCAAGCCGGCGCCCGCGCGCCTGCACGCCCTTCGGCGTCATGCGGCTGCTCGACGAGGCCGGGGTGGACCTCAAGGGGAAGCACGCGCTGGTGGTCGGCCGCTCCAACATCGTCGGCAAGCCCATGGCGGCCATGCTGCTGGAGCGCCACGCCACCGTGACCATCGCCCACTCGCGCACCGCCGACCTGGCCGCCGAGGTGGCCCGCGCCGACGTGGTGGTCGCCGCGGTCGGCAAGGCCGAGATGGTCAAGGGGGCCTGGGTGAAGCCGGGCGCGGTGGTCATCGACGTCGGCATGAACCGCGACGCCGACGGCAAGCTGTTCGGCGACGTGGAGTTCGCCGCCGCCGCGCAGCGCGCCGCCGCCATCACGCCGGTGCCCGGGCGGGGTCGGCCCCATGACCATCGCCATGCTGCTCGCCAACACCGTCGAGCTGGCCCGGCGGACGCTGCGGTGAGCCGCCTCGCGGCGCTCGCCGCGGCCCTGATCGCGCTCTGCGCCGCCGCGGCTGCGCGGCGCGCCAGCCCGACCTTCACCGTCCGTCGCGGCGCCGCGCGCTCCCCTCGCCCCGCGCCGGCGCCGACCGCCGCGGTCCGGGTGCTCCACCTCGGCCGACTTCGGCGACACCACCGCCAGCAGGCCGCGGTGGCGCGCGCCGCGGCGGCGGGCCGCACCGGCGCGCCCCTTCGACGCTGGCCCTCTTCCCCGGCGACAACCGTCTACGAGTGCGGCCCCGACGCCACGGCCCGGGCGCGGAGGCCTGCGCCTTCGCCGCCGACGGCAACACCGTGGCCACGGCCGCCCCGCCGGCCGACGACCGGCCTTCGCCCCGCTCCACGAGGCGCCGCTCGCCGCGCTGGCGGGGCCCCGGTCTACCTGCGCGCTCGGCAACCACGACGTGGCCGCGGCCGGCGGCTGCGGCGCCGCGCCGGCCTCGGCCGGCATCAGGCCGCCCGCCGCAAGGCCTGCCTCGAGGTGGCCCACCGCCTCGCCGCTCTGGACCATGCCGGCCCGCCACTACGTGGTGGACGAGGGGCCGGCCCGCTTCGTGGTGGTCGACTCCAACGCCGTCTACGACGACTACGGCGGCTTCACCCTCGAGGAGGAGCTGGCCTTCGTGGCCGAGGCGGCGAAGGGCTGCGACGGCGCGGCCCTGCTTCCTGGTCGGCCACCACCCGCCGGCCACGGCCGGGACGCACGCCGAGGACTTCGAGCCCGGCGTACGGCCCGCGCGCGATCGGCCGGCTGCGAGGCGCGGCGGCCGGACGGTCCGCGCCGTGCTGGCCGGCCACGACCACGACCTCCAGCACCTGCGCACCGCCGGCGGCGCTCGACGTGCTGGTCTCCGGCAACGGCGCCAAGGCGCGGCCCGCGCGAGCGCTTCGAGCAGGTCACGCCGGCGGGCCGCGCTGCTCTTCGCCTCGGTGCGCCCGGGCTTCGGCGTCCTCTCGGTCCACGCCGACGGCTGGAGCTACCGCTTCGAGGCGACGAGGGGACGCCGCTCCACTGCTGCGCCGCCACCGGCGCCGGCCCCTGCGAGCCGGTCGCCTGCGACGGCCGGTGAGCGGCGCCCGGCGCGGGGCGCCGTTCACCCTGCGCCGCCGCCATGGCGGACGACCCCGTTCCGGGGCCGCGCCACGACCCTTGCGGACGTCGGCCGTTCCCCTGTACTCCCAGGCAGCGCCGGACGCGGTCCCGCGGCCCGGCGCCGTCGCTAGAATCCGCCCGCCCGTCCGCCCCGAGGACCCCATGGCCCTCCGCACGCCCCTCTACGACGCCCACCTCCGCCACGGCGCGCGCATGGTCGAGTTCGCCGGCTGGGAGATGCCGGTCCAGTACGCCGGGCTCCTCGAGGAGCACCAGGCGGTCCGCGACGGCGGTCGGCCTCTTCGACGTCTCGCACATGGGCGAGGTGGTCTTCCGCGGCCCCCGGGCGCTCGCGGCGCTCGGCAGGCGTCTTCACCAACGACCTCGCCAAGGTGGCCGACGGCCAGGCGCAGTACGGCTGCCTCTGCCGCGAGAGCGGCGGCATCGTCGACGACGTGGTGGTCTACCGCCGCGCCGCCGAGGACCTGCTGGTCTGCGTGAACGCCGGCGAACCGGCAGAAGGACTTCGAGTGGCTGGCCGGCCACGCCGGCGGCGCCGAGGTCCGCGAACGAGTCGGACGACTGGGCCCAGCTCGCGCTCCAGGGGCCGCAGGCGGCGGCGCTGCTCCAGCGGCTCACGCAGGTCGAACCTCGTCCGCGCTCCGGACCTACCGCTTCGCGCCGGGCGAGGTGGCGGGGGTCCCCTGCCTCGTCGCCCGCACCGGCTACACCGGCGAGGACGGCTTCGAGCTCTTCTGCGCCGCCGACGCGGCCCCGCGGCTCTGGGACGGCGCTCATCGAGGCCGGCGCGGCCCGAGCGGATCGCCCCCTGCGGCCTCGGCTGCCGCGACTCGCTCCGGCTCGAGATGGCCTACCGGCTCTACGGCTCCGACATGGACGACGACACCACGCCGCTCGAGGCCGGGCTGGCGTGGGTGGTCAAGCTCGACAAGGGCGACTTCATCGGCCGCGACGCGCTGCTCCGCGCAGAAGGAGCAGGGGCTGTCGCGCAAGCTGGTCGGCTTCGAGCTCACCGAGCCCGGCATCGCCGCGCCACGGCTACCCGGTGGTCCAGGACGGCCGCACGGTCGGCGTGGTCACCAGCGGCACCAAGAGCCCCGACGCTCGGGACCTCCATCGGCCTGGCCTACGTGCCGCCGGCGCTGGCCGCCGAGGGCTCCACCTTCGCCGTCGAGATCCGCGGCCGGCCGGTGGCCGCCAAGGTCGTGAAGACCCCCTTCTACACGCAGGAAGCTGACCAGGAGACGACCATGAACTTCCCCGACGACCTCAAGTACACGCGCGATCACGAGTGGGCCCGCCAGAAGGGCGACCAACGTGGTGGTCGGCATCACCGACTTCGCCCAGGACCAGCTCGGCGACGTGGTCTTCGTCGAGCTGCCGGCCGTGGGCGACGAGGTCAAGAAGGGCGAGTCCTTCGGCGTGGTCGAGTCGACCAAGGCCGTCTCCGAGCTCTTCGCCCCCATCTCCGGCAAGGTGGTGGAGGTGAACGACCCGCTCGTCGACGCGCCCGAGACGATCAACGAGGATCCGTACGAGGAGGGCTGGATGATCGCCATCGAGCCGTCGGATCCGGCGGAGCTGGCCGAGCTCCTCGACGCGAAGGCCTACAAGGCCCTCGTCGAGGAGCAGGAGCTAGAGGCCCGCCAGGCCGCTTCCCCCGTCGCGGCGCGCCGCCGCGGAGCACCGCTTGCGCTACCACCCGCACACGCCCGAGGACGTCCGCGCCATGCTGGACGCCATCGGGGCGAAGAGCCTCCCCGAGCTCTTCCGCTCCATCCCCGACCCGCTCCGCCTGCGAGCGCCCGCTCGAGGTCCCGCCCGCCCTCGACGAGATCGCCCTCTTCGCCGAGCTCGGCCGGCTGGCGGCGCGGAACGAGGCGTCCCACCCGCCCTTCGTCGGCGCCGGGTCCTACCCGCACCACGTCCCGCCGACGGTCGACCAGCTGCTGCTGCGCGGCGAGTTCTTCACCGCCTACACGCCCTACCAGCCGGAGATCTCCCAGGGCACGCTGCAGGCGCTCTTCGAGTGGCAGACCTTCGTCTGCCTGCTCACCGGCCTCGACGTCTCCAACGCCTCGATGTACGACGGCGCCACCGCCACCGCCGAGGCGGCGCTCATGGCGACGCGGGTCACCGGCCGCGCGAAGATCGTCGTCTCGGCCGCGCTCCACCCCGCCTACCGCGAGGTCCTCGCCACCTACCTGCGCTCCACCCGCGACGAGCTGGTCACCGTCCCCTTCGGCCCCGACGGCCGCACCGATCTCGGCGCGCTCTCGGCCGCGGTGGGCGGCGCCGCCTGCGTGATCGTCGGCTACCCGAACTTCCTCGGCGTGGTGGACGCGCTCCCCGAGGCGGCCGCGCTCGCCAAGGCAGGCCGGCGCGCTCACCGTGGCGGTGACCGCCGAGGCGGTCTCGCTCGGCCTGCTCCAGGCGCCCGGCGCGCTCGGCGCCGACGTGGCCGTCGGCACCTTCCAGAGCTTCGGCAACCCCATGAGCGTTCGGCGGGCCCGCGCCCGGGTTCTTCGCCACCCGCGAGGCGTACGTGCGCCAGATGCCGGGGCGCGTCGGCGGCGCCACCGTCGACAAGCACGGCCGCCGCGGCTTCGTGCTGACGCTCTCCACCCGCGAGCAGCACATCCGCCGCGAGAAGGCGACGTCCAACATCTGCACCAACGCCGGGCTCTGCGCGCTGGCGGCCACCATCCACCTGTCGCTGCTCGGCAGGAAGGGGCTGGCCGACCTGGCGCGCCTGAACCACGAGCGGGCGCGGCTGCTCCGGTCGGCGCTCGGCGAGGCCGGCTGCGCGCCGGTCTTCTCGGGCCCGGTCTTCAACGAGCAGGTCTTCGACGTGGGCGACGCGGAGGCGGTGGTGGCGCGGCTCGCGAAGCGCGGCATCGTCGCCGGCTTCCCGCTGGCGCGCTGGTACCCGGACCTCCCGCGGGCGAAGGGCGCGCTGCTCTGCGCCGCGACCGAGCTGCACACCCCCGAGCTCATCGAGCTCTTCGCGCAGGCGGTGAGGAGCTAGCCATGGCGAACCCCACCGGCTGGAAGCCCAGCATGGAGCAGGCGGCGCAGGGCGGCGCCGCGGACGCGGTCGGCCTCGGCGGCGCCGTGCGCGGCCTCGCCTACGAGGAGCCGCTGGTCTTCGAGCACGGCTCGCGCGGCCGCTCGCGGCGTCTCGCTGCCGCCCGCGCCCGAGGCGGCCCCGGACGACCTCCCGGCGGCGCTGCGCCGCGCGGCGGTCGACGGGCTGCCCGAGCTCTCCGAGCTCGAGGTGGTCCGCCACTTCACGCGGCTCTCGGCCTGGAACCACGGCATCGACACCGGCTTCTACCCGCTCGGCTCCTGCACCATGAAGTACAACCCGAAGTCGAGCGAGGCGCTGGCCCGCCTGCCCGGCTTCGCGGACGCTCCACCCGCTGGCCCCGCCCGAGCTCTGCCAGGGCGCGCTCGAGCTCATGTACCGGCTGGAGCGGGCGCTCTGCGAGATCGCCGGCTTCGACGCCACCACGCTCGCCCCGGCCGCCGGCGCCCACGGCGAGCTGTGCGGCCTCATGATGATCCGCGCCTACCACCAGGCGCGCGGCAACCCGCGGAAGAAGGTGCTCATCCCCGACACCGCCCACGGCACCAACCCGGCCTCGTCGGCGCTGAACGGCTACGCGGTGGTGCAGCTCGCCTCCGGGCCGGACGGGCGGCTCCACCCCGAGACGGTGCGCGCCGCGATGGACGAGGACGTCGCCGCCATCATGATCACCAACCCCAACACCCTCGGGCATCTTCGAGACGCACATCGCGGAGATCGCCGAGATCGTCCACGCCAAGGGCGGGCTGGTGTACGGCGACGGCGCCAACATGAACGCCCTGCTCGGCGTGGCGCGCCCCGGCGACATGGGCTTCGACGTCATGCAGTTCAACCTGCACAAGACCTTCGCGACGCCGCACGGCGGCGGCGGCCCGGGCTCCGGCCCGGTCGGCGTGAAGGCCGCGCTCGCGCCGTTCCTGCCGCTGCCGCAGGTGGTGAAGGAGGGCGAGCAGTACCGCCTGGTGGTCGATCCGGCCGAGCGGCCGGCCACCATCGGCCGGCTCCGCGAGTTCTGGGGCAACTTCGGCATGTTCGTGCGCGCCTGGGCGCTCATCCGCGAGTGGGGGCCGGAGGGCCTGCGCGCCACCGGCGAGCTGGCGGTGCTGAACGCCAACTACCTGCGCGCGCGCCTCCGGGACGCCTACCACCTGCCCTACGAGACCGACTCGCTGCACGAGGTGGTGTTCGACGACGCGCAGCAGAAGGCGACCGGCGTCACCACCATGGACGTCGCCAAGCGGCTCATCGACCACGGCTTCCACCCGCCGACCATCTACTTCCCGCTGGTGGTCCACGGCGCGCTCATGATCGAGCCGACCGAGACCGAGTCGAAGGAGACGCTCGACGGCTTCGTGGCGGCGATGAAGGCCATCGCCGAGGAGGCGGCGCGCGACCCGGAGGCGCTCAAGGCCGCGCCGACCCGGGCCGGTCCGCGCGCGCCTCGACGAGACCCGCGCGGCGCGCAAGCCCGTGCTGCGCTGGCGGCCCGGCATGTAAGGTCGAGTCGGCCGGCGGCGCGCGCTATCATCTCCGGAGCTCACCCCCGGAGGTCAAATGCGCGCCCTCGCCCTCGCCGTCGTCCTCGCCCTCCCGGCGATCGGGTCGGCCCAGTACGATCCGAACTACCCGCCTCCCCGCCGGCCGGGCAGCGGGCAGCGCGCCGCCGGCCCGCGCGACCAGGGCATCAACCTCTCGGCGCGGCTCGGCTACGGCATCCCGAGCGGCGACATCTCCGACGACCTCGACGCGGCGGGGCTCAAGGTCGATCCCGCGCTCGACGATCTGGTGCGCCACAAGGTCCCGATCTGGCTCGAGCTCGGCTATCGCTTCAACCCGGCGGTGTGGGGCGGCTTCTACCTCGAGCTCGCCCCCGCCTCGGTGGACCGGGACTTCTGCCTGCCCGGGCGCGACTGCGACGCCGGGAGCGTGCGGTTCGGCGTCGACATGCAGCTCCACCTCTCGCCGCGCTCGAACATCGACCCGTGGGTCGGCATCGGGGTCGGCGTGGAGTGGCTGCGGGTGGAGGCCTACGACCCGAGCATCGACGACATCTCCGAGTTCACCTGGGCCGGGCTCGAGCTCCCGCTCCTCGAGGCGGGCCTCGATCTGGCGATCTCCCCACGCGCGACCATCGGGCCCTACGTGGCCTGGAGCATCGGCTACTTCACCCGCTACGGGGTCGAGTCGCCCGGCTTCCGCGACGTGTCCGGGAGCATCGACGACCTGGCCATCCACACCTGGTTCCAGATCGGCGTGAAGGGGACGCTGAAGCTCTAGGCGAGCGGGCCGGGGCGTCCTGCGGTGCGTAACGCGGCCGGGAGCGGCCGGGCGTGCATGGCCGGCAAGGAGCGGCCGGGCACACTTCGCTTCGCGAACTGTGCCTCGGCCGATTGTTGGACGCCGGCCAGTGCCTACGGCCGGAGTTCGAACGCCGGCCGGCTACTCCGGATACGGCCGCTGGCTGCCCGAGGGCGGCAGCAGCACCTGCACGCGCGAGGCGCGGCGCATCTCCAGCGTGTAGGCCAGCGCGAGGTGAATCTGGCCGGCCGCGTCGATCAGGCCGGGCGGCGGGTTCGGGAACGGTCCGGCGGCGCGCGCGGCCCGGACGATCTCCTGATCCAGGAAGTCGAGGCCGCTCGAGTCCATGATCTTCACGAAGCGGATCGCGCCGCCCGGATCGAGGACCAGCTCGATGGTGGTGGTGCGATCGCGTGCCGGGAACATCTTCCCGTCGGGATCGCGCGCCTGGTAGGCGCGGTTCGGATCCCACTCGCGGTAGATGGCCATCCCCACGCGCTGGATGAAGGTCGCGTACTTGAACGAGCGGGTGTTGAGCGCGGTCGCGTCGCCCTCCTCCACGCCCTCGAGCCGGTCCGGGCTCGGACCGCCGGCGATCCGCGAGAGCGCCTGCGGCGTCGGGAGCAGCCGCGGATCGATGCCCCCGCGCCGCTGCCCGCCCTCGCCCTCCCCCGGCGCGCCCGGGAGCCTCAGCGCGTCGGCCCCGCCGGCCACCCGCTGCCGGTCGACCTTGGGCGCCACCGGGATCTCCCCGGGACCACCCGGCTGATCGCCCTTCGGGGCCAGCGCGAGCTTCTCCTGCGCCTTCTGATCCGGGAGCTCGAGGCGCTCCGCCCCGTTGCCCGCGGTCGCCTTCGGCCCTTCCTTCCCGGGCGCGCTCTTCGAGCCCGCGCCGCCCTCGCCCGCCTCGGGCTGGGCCTCGATCCGCTTCTTCAGGCCATCGGACGGGGTCGGCAGGACGTTCTCGTACGCCCGCGTGCCGGCGAAGCGCGACCGGGTCTCCTTCTCCACCGTGTTGTCGCGATCGGAGAGGAAGCGCGTGTCCTTCGGCTTGCTGGAGTCCTTGGACGGCGCGACCGACACCACCTGGCCGGGCGACGCGCGCTCCTCGGGCGGCCTCGGCGCGGGCGTGGCCGGGAGCGCGGGCGGGCGCGGCACCGGCGTGGCCGGCGCGCCGCCCACGATGGCCCGGTTCGCGTCCCACTGGTCGCCGGTCAGCGGCGCGATCGCGACCGGCTGCACCTTGGTTGGCGTGCCGACGTCGAAGGCGCCGAGCCTGGCCACGACCACCAGGAGCAGGATGTTCAGCCCGAACGACAGCAGGATCGCGAGCGCGACCCGTACACCCGGTCGGTCCGTGACCCTCCTTCGTCGCAGGCTGGGACCGAGGAACGCCATTCGCCGGGATGTTAACAGCCGCCGCGGCGGTTTCATCCTCTCGAGTGCTCTTCACCGGGACGGACGGGGAAGCGGTTGATCTCCTCCCCCCGGGCCCGGTAAACCCGCGACCTGGCATGAGACCTGGCCCCATCACCACCGCCGCACGACTCGCACGCCGCGGCTGGGTGGTCGCCGTGGCCGCGCTTGGGCTGGTCGCGGCCCTCTACCTCCTGGCGCTGGTCCTCTTCGGCCGGCCGCAATTCCAGGCGGCGCTGCGCGAGCGGATCCTGGCCGCCATCACGGCCCGGCTCGGACCGGCGACGCTCGGGCCCGAGGTCCAGGTCGATCCCCTGTTCCGGGTCTCGTTCGGCCCCCTCGCCCTGGCCGGGACCGGGCCTGAGGATCCGCCGGTCATCCGGATCGACCGCATCAAGGTGCGGCCGAGCTTCCCGGCCTTGCTCCTCGGCCGCGTCGAGGGAGCCTCGATCCGGGTATACGGGGTGCGGGTCGAGGCCGGCCCCTCCGGGAAGGCGCTGCTCGAGCTGATCGAGCGATGGCGGCGGCCCGCCGCGCCGCGGACCGCACCGGCGGCGTCCTCGCGCCCGCGGACCGAGGATGCGCCCGCCCCGGCCGCGAGCGGCGCGTCCGGCTCGGCGACCGCCGTCACCGAGGACACGTCCGTCCAGGTGCGCGACCTGGTGGTGGCGTTCCCGCTCGGCGACCGCGCGGTCGAGGCCGGCCCCCTCGACGCCACCCTCCGTCGCGACCGCGGCCGGAGCCCCGACGCGGAGCGCATCCGGGCCGACCTGCGCCTCCCCGGCGGCGGCGCCGCCGTGGTCACGCTCCGCCGCGGCCCCGCCGGCTGGCACGCGGAGGCCCGGATCTCCGGCCTCGCCGCGGAGGCGGTCCCGGCGGCGCTGCGCTCCGGGCCGGCCACGCTCGCGGGCGGCCGGCTGTCGCTCCAGCTCACCGGCGACGTGGACCCCGGACTCGACCGCGCCCGCGCCCGCGGCCGGCTCACCGCCGACCGGGTGGTGCTGACGGGCGAGCGGATCGGCGCGGAGCCACTCGGGCCGCTCTCCCTGGCGGCGGAGGGAGAGGTGACCTGGGACGCCGCCGAGCGGCGCGTCGCGCTCCACGGCGGAACCGTGAAGGTGGGCGCGGTGCCGATCTCGGTGACCGGGCAGGCCCGGCTCGGGGCCGGCCTCCCGTTCGAGCTCTCGGTCCGAGCCGACCAGGTGGAGTTCGGCGCGGCGGTCGCGGCGCTCCCGGAGGCGCTCGGGCTCCCGGCGGAGGCGCCGCATCCCACCGGGACGCTGGACGCACGGGTCGATGTGTCCGGCCCGCTGGTCGCTCCGGCGGCCTGGGTTGTGGACGCCGCCCTCGATCTCTCGCGGCTGCGCGAGGAGGCCCGCCGCGCGGCGCCGGTGGCGCTGCGCGCGCCCTTCGTGTACCGACCCGAGGTGGAGCGCGGCACCCCGCCGGCGCTGGAGATCGGGCCGCGCAGCCGGGACTTCGTCCCCATCTCGGAGCTGCCTCAGCACGTGGTCCGCGCCGTGACCGCGAGCGAGGACGCCGGCTTCTTCGGCCACGAGGGCTTCGACTTCGAGGAGCTCAGGATCGCCTTCGCGCAGGGGGCCGAGCAGGGCCGGCTGGTCCGCGGCGGCTCGACCATCACCCAGCAGCTCGCGAAGAACCTGTACCTCTCGCGCGAGAAGACCTTCGTCCGGAAGGTGCGCGAGGCGGTGGTGACGGTCGCGCTCGAGGCCACCGTGTCGAAGCAGCGGCTCCTCGAGATCTACCTGAACGTCGCCGAGTGGGGGCCGAGGATCTGGGGCATCGGGCCGGCCGCGCGCCACTGGTTCGGCGTGGAGGCGCGCGATCTCACCCCGCGGCAGGCGGCCTTCCTCGCCACCGTGATCCCGAACCCGGTGCGCTTCCATTTCATGCGGTCGCGCGGGGCGCCCACCGACGGCTGGGACCAGCGCGTGAACGGCCTGCTGCTCAAGCTGAACGCGCAGGGCGTGCTGGACGACGAGGCGCTGCTCGCCGCGCTCTCCGAGCCGCTCGTCTTCGCGCAGCCGGACCGGGCCGTGGCGCAGCCCTGACCGATCGCGGCTCGTGGACGGGCGAGGGGGCGGGGCCCCCGGCTCAGGCCGCCGCGGGACGGGGCCCGGCGCGGCGGCTCCGCCAGGACTTCAGCCGCTCCCAGCCGATCGAAATCCCCCACGTCACGCCCACCATCGCGAGCATGCAGAGCACGGTCACGCCGAGCGACAGCGAGCCCCGGAGCGGCCCGGCCAGCGCGCCGTAGGTCAGCTCGACCGAGGCGATGTAGCCCACCAGCGACTGCCGCCCGAGCGTGCTCAGCCAGCGGAGCCGCCGCTCGGCGCGGTCGGGCACCGCCTGCAGGAGGCCGGTGAAGCCGAGGCAGATGCCGAGCCGCATCGCGAACCAGGCCGGCGAGCTGCGCCAGAAGCTCTGGTACCCGTAGACGTCCGGCCCGTGGTCGGCGAGCCAGCCGGCGCCGAAGAGCGCCGCGCCCAGGCCGAGCCACGCCGCGGGCCGGTTCTCGCGGAGCGCCAGCGGCGCCACGGCCGCGCCGGCCAGGAGGAAGGCCACCCAGTTGAAGAGGTGGAAGTTGGCGCGCGGCCAGCTCGCGTACAGGTAGGCGGCGAGCACGTCGACCAGCCGGTTCGGCGCCGCGCGGGCGGCGGCGTCGGCCGCCTGGCCGGCGAGCGGGAGGTCGTAGTGGCGGAGCACGCCGGCGATGGGCGGGGTGGCGAGCACCACCGCGAGCGCCGCCAGCCCGGCCACCCACGCGCCGGTCCGGCGCGGCCGCCCCACCGAGAGGAGCGCGGTGGCGGCGAGGCCGACCGCGATGACGTTCAGCACGTCCACCTTGAGCAGGTCCCGCCAGCCCCCGGATCTCGCCCAGGCGCCGCCGAGCAGGAACTCCGCGGCCCGGAAGGCGTAGGCGACGCCGAGCAGCCAGAGCCCTCGCCGCAGGGCCAGGCGGCGGCGCGCCTGCGCCGGCACGCCCTTGCGCTCCTGCGCGGCGTCGGACAGGGCCTGGGAGAGGCCGGCCATGTACAGGAACCCCGGGGCCGCGAAGCCGCCGATCATGAGCAGCACGCCGTACGGCGAGACGTGGAAGATCGACGACAGCCCGGCGGGCCACGGCGTCGCCCGCGCCGCGGGCGCGAGCCAGGCGTCGAGCACGTGGACCTCGACCATGAACAGCACGGCCAGGCCGCGCTGCCAGTCGAGCCACAGCTTTCGTCGGGGGGCGGTCACGCGACGGGGTCGGTCTCGGCGGCTCGCTGCTGGCCGGCCAGCCGAAGGCAGCTCACCCGGCTCCGCGCCGGGCTACTTGTCGCGGTAGGTGATGCGACCGCGCGTGAGGTCGTACGGCGACAGCTCGAGCTTCACGCGGTCACCCGGGATGATGCGGATGTGGAACTTCTTCATCTTCCCGGACGCGTAGGCGAGGACGACGGGGCCCTGGTCCACCTTCACGCGGTACATGCCTCCGGCGAGCGCCTCCTCGACGGTCCCCTGTACTTCGATGCCGGCTTCCTTCTCGCTCATCTGACCTTTCTTTCGAACACCCGCGGAGCGGGTCCTGCTCATGCGCGAGCGGCCTCGGTCACCCGAGGCCGCTCGTCACCCTGCCGGACGGCGTTCTACGGACGCCGGACGTTCGCCGCCTGGAGCCCCTTGGGGCCCTGGGTCACGTCGAACTCGACCTGCTCACCCTCCTTCAGGGTGCGGAACCCGTCCATCTGGATGGCGGTGTGATGCACGAACACGTCCTCGCCGCCCTCCTGCGAGATGAATCCATAGCCCTTCGCATCGTTGAACCACTTCACGGTACCGAGTGCCATCGCCACGCTTCCTTGTCGAGTCGGAACGGGCCGACCGCCGGCCCGTGGAGCCTGTGGGGCACGGACCCATGGCTCGGCCGCGAAATATCCCCGAAACCGGCTGGAACCGTCGAGCGATCCGCGGCCGCATCCGCCCGAAAAATGTGGACTTCGCCGGTCGACCGGGGACCTCCGATTTCACTCTCCGAGAGCGGCCCGGAGCGCCCGCGCCCGGCCGCCCACCTCCGTGTCCGTGGCCAGCCTGGAGAGCTCCGCCCGCCCCGCCTCGGCGTCGCCGGGGGAGGCCAGGAGGCTCTCGGCCCGGGTCAACCGAACCCAGGGATCCTCCGGGGCGAGCTTCACGGCCACCTCGGCGCAGAACCGGGCGGCCAGCGGCTGCGCCAGCTTCCGGTGCGCCGCGGAGAGCAGCGCCCAGGCGCTGGCGTCCTCGTGATTGGTCACCACCAGCCCCTCGAGCAGCGCGCGCGCCACCTCGGCGCGGCCGGCCCGCAGCTCCGCCTCGGCCAGCGCCGCGATGGCGTCGCCGAGCTCCTGCGTCATGCCCAGCTCCTCGGCCAGCGTGGGGGTGCGGCCCGTGCGCGCCACCGGCTCCTGCGTCGTCTCGGCGTGTCCCATGTCCGCGCTCCTCATGACCGGATGTTCTGGACGGCGACCATCTTCATGTCGTGCATGGAGCGGAGGATGTTCGAGACCAGCGAGAACATCTCCTTCTGCTTGTCCATCGCGTACTGCAGCTCCATCACCTTGCGGCGATCGACCTCGGGATCTCCGCTCGCGCTCGACGTCGAGCCGCCTCCGGAGGTCGTTCCGCCGGCCGCGCCCGCCGAGGTGGCGGGCTCGTCGAGCGCCTTGGCGAGGTCGAAGGTGACGCCCGCCAGCTGCGGCCCCACCTTGGCCAGGATGGGCGCCAGCGCGGGCATCCCGAGCGCGGCGGCCCCCGCGGCGAGCGCCGGTCCGGAGATGGACTTGACCAGCGACTGCAGGTTCTTGTTGTTCAGCGCCTCGAGCGCGATGCCGGCGGCCGGGAACACCGTCTTCAGGGCGCCGGCGATCTTGGAGAACGGGTTCGACGACTTCTTCTTGGTGCCCGCCGCGGAGGACCCGCCGCTGGAGGTCCCGCCGCCGCCCGCCGCCTTCATCTTCTGCTCGATGTCCCGGTCGTACTTCTCGGTGACGTACATCATGAAGCGGAACAGCTTCTCCTCGGTGGAGAGGCGGGGATCGTCGAGGAAGGCGAGCGCCCCGCCTGCCTTGGCGGTGGTCGGCTTCGCCTTCGACGACGAGGTCTTCTTCGCGGAGGAGGCGTAGCCGGTCGCGCTGCGCTTCTTGCTGGTCGGCCGCGCCGGCTTCTTCCCCGCCGGCGTGAGCGCGCTGGCGGCGGCGGCCAGCACCGCCGCCCCGCGCGAGGCGGAGGCCCGGGGCTGGGCGGCGGCGAGCGGCTGCGGTGCGACCTCGAGCGCTGCGAGCGCGGCGGTGGGATCGCGGCCGACGCCGGAGGGGACGGAGGAGATCATGCGATGGTTCCTTTCACGTTGGGGCGACCCGGTGCGGCCGCGACCATCCCCTGAGCGGGCGCCGTGCCAGCGCCCGGCCCAGTGGTCTCGGGGCCTTGCGCGGCGGCGGGGTCCGCCCGGGCGCCGGGGCGTCCGCCCTCCGGCCGTTGGACGGACGGACGCCGGTTCACGGATCGAGTGGTGTTAGATTGCTGCGCGATGCGAACCCTGGGCGTCGACCTCGGACGGGTCCGGATCGGCCTCGCCGTGGCGGACGACCTCCTCGCGACGGCGCGCGCGCTCACCACCATCACCCGCACCGCCGAGGCGCGCGACCTGGCCGCCATCCTGGAGGTGGCGCGCGACTACGAGGTCACCCGCGCGGTGCTCGGCCTCCCCCTCAACATGGACGGGAGCGAGGGGCCGTCCGCGCGGCTCGCTCGCGCGTTCGCGACCCGCCTCGAGGCCGCGCTGGGCGTGCCGGTCGAGCTCTTCGACGAGCGGCTCTCCTCCTTCGAGGCGGAGGCGCGCCTCCGCGAGCGCGGCCTCTCCGCGAAGGAGATGCGCGGGAAGGTCGACGCCGAGGCGGCCGCGGTCATCCTCGAGGCCTGGCTGGCAGGGAGGAACGGGTGAAGAAGGTGCTCGCGCTGGTCGTCCTCGTCGCCGCAGTGGCCCTCGCCTACGCCTGGCGCGACCTCGCCGCGTTCCGCGACACGCCCTACGGCGGCCCCGAGGAGAAGGTGGTGGTGATCCCGGGCGGCGCCTCGGCCCGCGCCGTCATCCGCACCCTGGCGCAGGCGGGCGCGCTCTCGGGGGAGACGCGCGCCTGGCGGTACTTCCGCTTCATGAAGCGCGACCGGCGCCCCTTCCGGGCGGGGGAGTATGCCTTCGCCGGCCCGCTCACCCCCGATCAGGTCCTGGAGCGCATCTACCTGGGGAAGATCCGACTCCACCGGTTCACCGTCCCCGAAGGGCTCCGGATGGAGGAGATCGCCGGGATCGTGGAGCAGAGCGGCATGGCGCGCGCCGACGAGATCCTCGCGCTGGCGCGAGACCCAGCGGTCGCGCGGGCCCTCGGCCTCCCCTTTCCGACCCTGGAGGGGTTCCTCTACCCGGACACCTACAGCTTCGCGCGCGGGGTCTCGGCCCGCACCATCGTCGAGGCGATGGTGGCGCGGTTCAAGGAGGAGTACGCCCGCGCCGACGCGGCCAGGAAGCCCGGCGTCGGGCTCGGCCTCGGGGAGGCCGCCACGCTGGCCTCGATCGTCGAGAAGGAGACCGGCCGGGGGGAGGAGCGTCCCCGGATCTCCTGCGTGTTCCACAACCGGCTCCGGCTCGGGATGCGGCTCGCCACCGACCCGACCGTCATGTACGCGACCATGCTGCGCACCGGAAAGTGGTCGAAGAACATCAGCCGGGCCGACCTCCTCGCGCCCCACCCGTACAACACGTACACGACCGCGGGGCTGCCCCCTGGGCCCATCGCGAGCGCAGGCGCCGCGGCGCTGCAGGCAGCCCTGGCGCCCTCGGACTGCAGCGACCTCTACTTCGTCTCGCGCAACGACGGCACGCACGTCTTCTGCCCGACGCTGGCGTGCCACAACGCGGCGGTCCGCACCTGGCAGGTCGAGTACTTCCAGCGAGCTCGCTGAGCGGCACCGGGCCCGCCGCACCACCGGCGGCCGCCCCCGACGCTGGCGGTCACACCCCTCCGGACGGGGCAGCGCTCGGTGACCGCTCTGCAGGTCGCTCCGCCGCTCCTTATGCTCCTTGGTGCGGCGCGCCGCCGCCGGAGCCGTGAGGAGAAGCATGCGAGAGCCTCGGGATGTGACGCAGTCGGGTTGGGTTTCGCGGATCGCGGCGCTCCAGGACCGCGAGGGCTACTCCGAGCAGCACTGGGAGGGCACCTTCGACGAGTACCTGGCGCTGGTGAAGCAGAACCCGAAGGTCACGCGCACCGCCTTCCAGCGCGTCTACGACATGATCCTGTCGTACGGGAAGACCGAGTACATCGACAACAAGAAGAAGCTCATCCGCTACAACTTCTTCAACGACCCGGACGAACGGCGGGAAGGACGCCATCTACGGCCTCGACATCCCGCTCATGCAGCTCGTGAACGTCTTCAAGAGCGCGGCGCAGGGCTACGGCACCGAGAAGCGCGTCATCCTGCTGCACGGCCCGGTCGGCTCCTCCAAGTCCACCATCGCGCGGCTGCTCAAGAAGGGGCTCGAGGCGTACTCGCAGACCGCCGAGGGCGCGCTCTACACCTTCGACTGGGACGTCGAGCGGACCAACCTCGACGGGCAGAAGCGCCGCGAGGTGATGCCCTGCCCGATGCACGAGGAGCCGCTGCACCTCATCCCGCTCGAGTGGCGCGCCCGGCGTGCTACGCCGAGCTCTGCGCCGCCCGAGTCCGGGTACGCCATCACCGACAGGGCGAGCTCTGCCCGGCCTGCCGCTTCGTCTTCACGCGAGCTGATGACGGAGTACAAGGGCGACTGGGCGAAGGTGATGCAGCACGTCGCGCGTGCGGCGCCTGATCCTCTCGCGAGAAGGACCGCGTCGGCATCGGCACGTTCCAGCCGAAGGACGAGAAGAACCAGGACTCGACCGAGCTCACCGGCGACATCAACTACCGCAAGATCGCCGAGTACGGCTCCGACTCGCGATCCGCGCGCGTTCAACTTCGACGGCGAGTTCAACATCGCCAACCGCGGCATCATCGAGTTCATCGAGGTGCTCAAGCTCGACGTGGCGTTCCTCTACGACCTGCTCGGCGCCACGCCAGGAGCACAAGATCAAGCCGAAGAAGTTCGCGCAGACCGACATCGACGAGGTGATCATCGGGCACACCAACGAGCCCGAGTACAGGAAGCTCCAGAACAACGAGTTCATGGAGGCGCTGCGCGATCGCACGGTCAAGATCGACATCCCGTACATCACGCGCCTCGACGAGGAGATCAAGATCTACGAGAAGGACTACAACAGCCGACAAGATCCGCGGCAAGCACATCGCGCCGCACACGCTCGAGATGGCCGCGATGTGGGCGGTGCTGACGCGGCTCGAGGAGCCGAAGAAGCACAACCTCACGCTGCTGCAGAAGCTGAAGCTCTACAACGGCAAGACGCTGCCGGGCTTCACCGAGGACAACATCAAGGAGCTGCGCAAGGAGGCGATCGCGCGAGGGCATGGACGGCATCAGCCCGCGCTACGTCCAGGACAAGATCTCGAACGCGCTGGTGTCGCGACAAGGGCGACGGCTGCGTCAACCCGTTCATGGTGCTGAACGAGCTGGAGGCCGGGCTGCGCCACCACTCGCTCATCACCAACGAGGAGATCAGCGCAAGCGCTACCGCGAGCTGCTCGCCGATGGTGAAGCGAGGAGTACGAGGACATCGTGAAGAACGAGGTCCAGCGCGCCATCAGCGCCGACGAGGACGCGATCACGCAAGCTCTGCGCCAACTACATCGACAACGTCAAGGCGTACACGCAGCGGGAGAAGGTCAAGAACAAGTACACCGGCCAGTACGAGGAGCCCGACGAGCGGCTGATGCGGTCGATCGAGGAGAAGATCGACATCCCCGAGAGCCGCAAGGACGACTTCCGCCGCGAGATCATGAACTACATCGGCGCGCTGGCCATCGAGGGCAAGACGTTCGACTACCGGACCAACGAGCGGCTGCACAAGGCGCTCGAGCTGAAGCTGTTCGAGGACCAGAAGGACACGATCAAGCTGACGAGCCTGGTGTCCAACGTGGTCGATCGCGAGACGCAGGAGAAGATCGACGTGGTCAAGCAGCGCCTCATCCAGAACTACGGCTACTGCGAGATCTGCGCCACCGACGTGCTGAACTTCGTGGCGTCGATCTTCGCGCGCGGCGACGCGAAGGAGTAGGCGAGAGGTCGGGCCCGGCGGAGCGCCCCCGCGGCGGACGAGGAGCGTGGTCGAGGCATGTCGCTCAAGATCAAGCAAGACCACTCCCGGTTCCGCGACATCGTGCGCGGCCGGATCAAGCGAGAACCTGAAGAAGTACATCCAGCAGGGCGAGATGATCGGGAAGAAGGGGAAGGACTTCATCACCATCCCCATCCCGACCATCGACATCCCGCACTTCCGCTTCGGCGAGACGCTCCCAGGGCGGCGTGGGCCAGGGCGACGGGGAATCCGGGCGATCCGCTCGTCGCCCGGGCGACGGGCAGCCCGGGAGCGGCCAGGCCGGACAGGGCGAGGGGCAGCACGTCCTCGAGGTGGACGTCTCGCTCGAGGAGCTGGCCGACATCCTCGGCGAGGAGCTCGCGCTCCCCCACATCGAGCCGCGCGGCCGGGACCGCATCGTCACGCACGCCGGCATCAAGTACACCGGCATCGCGCCGAGCGGGCCCGAGTCGCTGCGCCACTTCAAGCGCACCTACAAGCAGGCGCTGCGGCGGCAGATCGCGAGCGGCACGTACAACTGGCGAGCGCCCGGTCATCGTCCCGATGCGCGAGGACCGCCGCTACCGGACCTGGAAGCAGGTGCCGCTGCCGCGAGACCAACGCCGTCATCATCTACATGATGGACGTGTCCGGCTCGATGGGCGACGAGCAGAAGGAGATCGTGCGCATCGAGTCCTTCTGGATCGACACCTGGCTGCGCAAGCCAGTACAAGGGCCTCGAGACCCGCTACATCATCCACGACGCGGTGGCGCGCGAGGTGGACCGGGACACCTTCTTCCACACGCGCGAGTCGGGCGGCACGATGATCTCGTCGCGCGTACAAGCTGTGCGCTCGATCTGATCGAGACCGACTACTCGCCCTCGAGCTGGAACATCTACCCGTTCCACTTCTCCGACGGCGACAACTGGAGCGCGGACGACACCCGGCTCTGCGTCGATCTGCTGAAGGACCGGATCCTGCCGGCGGTGAACCTGTTCTGCTACGGCCAGGTGGAGAGCCCCTACGGCTCCGGGCAGTTCGTGAAGGACCTGAAGGAGGCCATCGGCGACCGCGAGAACGTGGCCCTCTCCGAGATCGCCGACAAGGACGCCATCTACACCTCGATCAAGACCTTCCTCGGGACCGGCAGGTAGCGATGGACAAGCACACCCACCTCCCCCCGCGGCTGCACGACATCCGCATCCGCGTCGAGCGGTTCGCGCGCGAGTACGGCCTCGACTTCTTCGACACGGTCTTCGAGGTGCTCGGCTTCGACGAGATCAACATGGTCGCCGCCTACGGCGGCTTCCCCACCCGCTATCCGCACTGGCGCTTCGGGATGGAGTACGAGCGGCTCTCCAAGGGCTACGAGTACGGCCTCTCGAAGATCTACGAGATGGTCATCAACAACGACCCCTGCGTACGCGTACCTGCTCGAGTCCAACATGGACGTGGACCAGAAGCTGGTGATGGCCCACGTCTTCGGCCACGTGCGACTTCTTCAAGAACAACTTCATGGTTCCGGCACACCAACCGGAAGATGATGGACCAGATGGCGAACCACGCCACCCGGGTGCGCCGCTACCAGGACAAGCTGGGGGTGGAGCTGGTCGAGGACTTCATCGACCGCTGCCTCTCCATCGAGAACCTGATCGACTACCAGTCACCGTACGTGAAGCGCCGGCCCGACCGGCCGCCCGCCGAGGCGGAGGAGCCGGCGCGGCAGGTCGCCCAGGCTTCAAGAGCGAGCGCGAGTACATGCGGGAGTACATCAACCCGCCCGAGTTCATGCTGGAGCAGCAGAAGCGGCTCGACGAGGAGGCGGCCCGCCAGAAGAAGTTCCCGGAGCGGCCCGAGCGCGACGTGCTGCTGTTCCTGCTCGAGCACGCGCCGCTGGAGCGGTGGGAGCACGACGTGCTCTCGATCATCCGCGACGAGGCCTACTACTTCGCGCCGCAGGGCCAGACCAAGATCATGAACGAGGGCTGGGCCACCTACTGGCACTCGAAGATCATGACGGAGAAGGCGCTCGACGCGTCCGAGGTCATCGACTACGCCGACCACCACTCCGGCACCCTCGCCACCCAGGCGGGCCAGCTCAACCCCTACAAGCTCGGGGTCGAGCTGTGGCGGGACATCGAGGACCGCTGGAACAGGGGGCGCTTCGGCAAGGAGTACGACGAGTGCGACTCCTTCGTGGAGCGCAAGCACTGGGACCGGCGGCTCGGGCTGGGGCGCGAGAAGATCTTCGAGGTGCGCAAGCACTACAACGACGTCACCTTCATCGACGAGTTCCTCACCCTCGAGTTCTCGGTGGAGCAGAAGCTCTTCACCTACGGCTACAACGACAAGCACCAGCGCTGGGAGATCGTCGAGCGCGAGTTCAAGAAGGTGAAGGAGAAGCTCCTCCACATGCTCACCAACTTCGGGCAGCCGGTGATCGCGGTGGACAACGGGAACTTCGAGAACCGCGGCGAGCTCTACCTGGTGCACCGGCACGACGGGGTCGACCTGAAGCTCGACTACGCGCGCGACACGCTGCACCACGTGCAGTCGCTGTGGCGCCGGCCGGTGAACCTCCACACCAAGGTGGAGGGCCGCGGGACGCTCTTCCGCTACGACGGCCACGAGCACACCGACCGGCGCGCCGAGCTGTAGGCGGAGGTGGTCCCCGGGGCGCCTTCCACATCAACCGCTCGCCTGCTACATTCCCGCGCCGATGCAAGTCCCTGGCCCCGACGACGCCCTTCGCCGCCGAGCCCTCGCGCTCACCGCCGCCCTCGCGCTCCTCATGGTGCTCGGCCTCGCCCTGGCAGGGGCCGCCGGGCGACTCCGCAACCAGCCCGCGCCTTCTCCCGCCGCGAGCGCCCTCGCGGCGCCCGGCGCCGCGCCGACCGCCGAGCCCGGCGCCGCTCCCCGCCGTCGTGGCCGCGCCGGCGCCCGCCCCGGCCAGGCCCCCCACCCGGTTCAGCGCCATCACCGTGCGCCTCGGCCGGAACCAGACGCTGGCGCAGGCGCTGCTCAAGCTCGACCTCACGGTGGGCCAGGTCAACGCGGTGGTGGCCTCGCTGAAGGGGCTCTTCCCGTTCCACCGCGCCCGTCCCGGCGATCAGCTCCGCATCGAGCGGCGCGAGGGCGACAGCGAGGTCCACCGGTTCAGCTACCGCCAGGGGGCGGCCGACGAGTGGATCGTGGAGCGCCTCCCGGACGGCTCGCTGCAGGGCAGCAAGCGCCCCGTGAGCCTCACCACCGAGGTGGCGCGCGTCGCCGTGACGATCGAGGGCTCGCTGTGGAGCTCCCTCGAGAAGGCCGGCGAGGACCCCGAGCTGGCGGTGCTGGCCTCGGACGCGCTGGCCTGGGACGTCGACTTCTACCAGGACGTGCACGCCGGCGACCGCATCCAGATGGTGGTCGAGAAGGTGCTCGCCGAGGGCAAGCTGCTGCGCTACGGCGACGTCCTCGCGGCCGAGTACGACGGGCAGGGCTCGGGGCGAAAGCGGCTGTATCGCTACACCGACCCCGCCGGCCACACCAGCTACTACGACGAGGACGGCAACAGCGCCCGCCGCGGCTTCCTCAAGACGCCGCTCAAGTACGCGCACGTGACGTCGGGCTTCGGCAGCCGGCTGCACCCGCTCCTCGGCTACCGGAAGCAGCACGAGGGCGTGGACTACGGCGCGCCCACCGGCACGCCGGTGTGGGCCATCGCCGACGGCCAGGTCCGCGAGGCCGGCTGGAAGGGCGCCTGCGGCAAGGCCATCGTGGTCCAGCACCGCGGCGGACTCGAGACGGTCTACTGCCACCTCTCCGCGATGGCGGTCTCGTCCGGCAAGCCGGTCTCGCAGAAGCAGGTGATCGGCTACGTCGGCACGACGGGCCGCTCGACCGGCCCGCACCTTCACTTCGCGGTGAAGCGGAACGGTCAGTACGTGAACCCGCTCAAGCTCCAGCTGCCGCGCGAGACGCCGGTGCCGGGCCAGTTCCTCGGCGACTTCCGCGAGAAGATCGCGCCGATCCGCGCCCGGCTCGAGGGCGCGCCGCTGGCGTGAATCGGCATCCGGCGCGTGTAACAGCCGGTGAGGAGCGGCCGGGCACATTTCGCTTCGCGAAATGTGCCTCGGCCGGGTGTTGAAATTCCGGCTGGCTATCTCCGCCGCCGGCGCGCCTTCTCGGCGCCGAGCTTGCGGCCGTTCCACTCCTTGCCGTCGAGGGCGACCACGGCCGCCTCGAGCGCGTCCGGCGTCACCTCGAGGTAGCTGTGCGCGCGGCGCACCTCGACGGAGACCAGCTCGACCCCCGGGGCCAGGCCGGCCACGGCCTCGCGGACCTTCGCCTCGTCCGCGCCGTCCTGCTCGCCGAGCGTGAAGAAGATCCGGGCCCGCTGCGAGCGGCCGTCCTCGGCGCCCTCCGCGGCCGGCGCGGCCGGCGCCGCGGCACCGGGGGCCGCCTCGGCGGTCACCTCGACGGAGCGGATGGCGCGCTCGCCGCGCTCGATCCCCTCGCCGCGGGGATCCCGATCGCGACGGCGGGGACGGTCCGTCCCGCCCCCGTCGCGCCGCGGCTCGCGCGCGCCGTGGTCGCGCGGCCGGTCGCCGTCGCGCTCGCGCCCGCGGCGGCCCTCGCGGCCCTCGCGGCCTTCGCGGGCCCGCGGCGCCTCGGCGGAGCGCTCGCTGCGCTCCCGACGCTCGTGCTCCGCGCGCTTGTGCTCGGCCTTCTGGAGATCCGTCATCTTCTCGATGCGGTGGTGCGTGAAGAAGTACTTCAGCGCGAAGGCGATCAGGTACTCGCCGTCCGGCCGGCTGCGCAGCTCCTGGGAGAGCGGGATGAAGGCCTCGAAGATCGAGGAGCTCATCGCCTCCTTGAGCTCGCCCACGTGGCGCTCGGTCCAGACCCGCCGCGCCTCCTCGGGCGTGGGGAGCGCCTTCTTCTCGAAGTCGATCCCGTACTTCTTCTGGAGCGCCGAGAGGGTGTGGATGTCGCCGCCCGAGACCAGCGAGAGGCTGGTGCCCTTCTTCCCGATGCGGCCGGTGCGCCCGACCCGGTGCAGGAACACCGCGGGGTCCTCCGGCAGCGAGTAGTTGATCACGTGGGAGAGGTCGGAGATGTCGATGCCGCGGGCGGCGATGTCGGTCGCCACCATGAAGCGGACCTCGCCGCGCTTCACCTTGGCCATCACCCGCTCCCGCTCCTTCTGCGGGAGGTCGCCGTTCAGGAGCTCGGCGTCGTAGCCGTTCCGGTTCAGCACCGCGGCCACCAGGGAGGTGTCGCTGCGCGTGTTGCAGAAGACGATGGCGGTCTCCGGCTCCTCGATCTCGATCATGTAGAGGAGGTTGCGCGGCTTCGGGTAGGAGTCGACGGTCGGGTACATCACGTTGTGGATGTTCTCGACCGAGTACTCGTCGCCCGACAGGAGGATGGCCTCCGGCTCCGTCAGGTAGTCGTGGATGATCTGCTCGATGTCGGCCGGGACGGTGGCCGAGAACAGCAGCTGCTGGCAGTCGTCCGGGAGGTTGTCGAGGATGCGGGTCACCTCCTCGAAGAACCCCATGTTCAGCATCTCGTCCGCCTCGTCGAGGCAGCATGCGATGGTGTCGTCGAGCTTGAGGGTGTGGCGCCGGATGTGGTCGTAGATCCGGCCGGGGGTGCCCACCACGATCTCGGCGCCCCCCTGGAGCTTCTCGAGCTGCTCGCCCATCGAGGCGCCGCCGTACACCGCCACCACCGAGAGGTCGCGGTGCTTCGCGAGCGCGGTGAACTCGTCGGCGACCTGCAGCGCCAGCTCGCGCGTCGGGCACATCACGAGCGCCG
This sequence comes from uncultured delta proteobacterium, assembly GCA_963733485.1. Lineage (GTDB taxonomy): Bacteria > Myxococcota > Myxococcia > Myxococcales > Anaeromyxobacteraceae > Anaeromyxobacter. Next base: position 136,516 of record CAVTDL010000018.1, read on the forward strand.
ACACCTTGCGCCGGCCGTCGGGGATCCGCTCGAGGATGGGGATCGCGAAGGCCGCGGTCTTGCCGGTCCCGGTCTTGGACCGGACGATCACGTCCCGGGCGCTGCGGATGGGTCGGAAGGTCGCCGACTGCACCGGCGTGGGCTTCTCGTATCCCCGCTCCGCGACCGCGCGGCGAACTGCCTCGGAGAGGCCCATCTCGTCGAAGGAGGCTTCTGATACGTAGTCGGAGGCCGCCCGAGCGGGCGCCTCACCCTGCACCTGATCCATGCTTTTCCACTCGCTTTCGAGCGGCGCATGGCGGGCTCGCCTGGCTCCGCGCCGGGCCCGATCGCGGGGATCGGGGCCTGCGCCGCTCCGCGAAATCCGCCATGCGCCGGCGTGTACGCTCGCGCCTTGCGCGCGAGGCGCGGTATCTATATCACAACGTTTCCGCGCGGCCGCCACTTCCCCGAGGCCGCCCACGGCTCCCCATGTCGGACGAGACGCACGACGATCCGGCCCCCGGCGGGCCCCTGGCACTGCCCAGGCCCGGCGCGCGCGCGGCCGGCGCGGGCGAGGGTGGGCTCGTCCGCTACGATCCCCTCCGCGCCTACATGGCGGAGGTGGCGCGCCACCCGCTCCTGTCGCGGGAGGAGGAGCACGACCTCGCCGTGCGGTACCGGGAGACCGGCGACGTGGACGCCGCCTACCGGCTGGTCGCGTCGAACCTTCGCCTGGTGGTGAAGATCGCCCACGAGTACCGCCGCACCGCCTTCCAGCTCCTGGACCTGATCCAGGAGGGGAACATCGGGCTCATGCAGGCGGTCAAGAAGTACGACCCGTGGAAGGGCGTGAAGCTGTCCTCCTACGCCGCCTGGTGGATCCGCGCGTACATCATCCGCTTCGTCATGGACAACTGGCGGCTGGTGAAGCTCGGGACCACCCAGGCCCAGCGCAAGCTCTTCTTCAACCTCGGCAAGGAGCGCGAGAAGCTCCTCGCCCGCGGCATCGACCCCACCCCGCGCCTGCTCGCCCACAACCTCCAGGTCGACGAGCACGAGGTGGAGGAGATGAGCGCGCGCATGGGCGCGGAGGACCTCTCGCTCGACGCGCCGGCCGGGAACGCAGACGACGAGGCGCGGCACAGCCGCCTGGACCGCCTCGCGGATCACGCCGAGGCGGCGGCGGACGACCGCATCGGCGACGAGCAGCTGCGCCGCCTCTTCCGCGAGAAGCTCGACGCGTTCGCCGTCACCATCACCGACGAGCGGGAGCGGTACATCTTCGAGCACCGCCTGCTCCCGCAGGAGGGCGCGACGCCGCTCACCCTGCAGGAGATCGGCGAGCGCTTCCGGCTGACCCGCGAGCGGGCCCGCCAGATCGAGGCCAAGCTGACGGGGCGGCTGCGGGAGTACCTGCGCGCCGAGATCCCGGACTTCGAGCTGCTCGGCCCGCCGGACTAGCGCCTGCCGGCGATCCGGGGCGCAGCCGGGGGCGGCTCAGCGGCCCCGGAGACCGCCGTCCCCGCGCCCGGGCGCGGCGCGGGAGAGCTGGAACGCGGCGCCCGCCACGGCGGCCACGAGCGCGAAGCCCAGCAGCGCGAAGGGCCGGCCCGCCAGCTCGACCGCGAGCGGGTGGGCGCCGCCGAGCGCGAGCAACCCGGCGCCGAGCGCGAGCCCGCCCGAGAGCACCGCCACGCCGACCGTCACCGCCCGCGCGCCGAGCAGCGCCAGCGCCGCCCCCACCAGCCCGCCCGCCGCCGCGCCGAGCGCGGCCCGTCCGGCCAGCGGCAGGTGCGCGCCGAGGAGCGCGCCGACGAGCGCGCCGGCGGCGGCCGGGAAGAGCGGCGGGAGGAGCGCGCCCGCGAGGCCGCCCGCCCCCGCGCCAACGGCCGCCGCGACCGCCGGCGAGAGGCCGAGGTGCGCGGCCAGGAGCCCGCGCAGCGACAGGGCCGCCAGCGCCCCGACCAGCGCGCCGCCGAGGGCGGCGGTGGGCCGGCGGAGCCGATCGGCCACGGTGAGCGCGGCGAGGCCGGCCGCCGCGAGCGCGAGCCCGCCCGCCACCCCGAGCGCGCGGGCCAGCAGGACCAGCCGGACGAGATCCGCGAGCCCCTCGCCGAGCCGGTCGGGCGGCGCGGCCGCGGCGAGCGCGAGGAGGCCTGTCACCGGCCGCTTCCCAGCACCGTCCAGAGCGTCACGGCGAGCGAGAGCAGGAGCCCGACCACCCCCACCGCCACCGCGCCCGGCTCGGGCCGGAGCGACGCGAGCGCCGCGGCGAGCGCCGCCCGTTCCTCCTCGCCGGTGGCGGCGTCGGCGAGCGCCCGGCGCGCCTCGTCGGCTGCCTCCCGGTGGTCTCCCGCCGCGAGCAGCTCGCGGACGCGCCCCGCCCGTCCGGCCCGGGGCCTCTCCCTGCGCGACATGGCGGCGGACTTTAGCACGGCCTAGACTGTGTCCGATCGACCGCCGCCCGGGCCGCCGCCCGGGCGCGGGAGGTCTCCGGACGCCGATGCCTCGCCCTCCGCCCTCCATCACCCGCCGCGCCCTGCTGAGGGCCGCCGCCGCCGCCGCGGTGGCCGCCGCGCTCCGGCCGGCGCGCGCGCTCGAGCCGGCCGCGATGCTCTCCATCGGGCAGATCCAGCACGGGGGGAACTGGAACCCCCGCCCCACGGCGCTGCGCCGGCTGGGCTGGGAGCTCGGGCGCCGCACGTCGATCGAGCCGGCCCCCGAGGCGGCGCCGGTAAGGCTCGACGGCCCCGGGCTCCACCGCCACCCCATGCTGTACCTCACGGGCGCCGGCGCCCTCCCCCCGCTCTCCGAGGCGGAGCGCGCGGGCCTGCGGCGGCACCTCACCTACGGCGGGTTCCTGCTGGTGGACTCGGCCGACGGGTCGGACGGGAGCGGCTTCGACGCCTCGGTGCGCCGCGAGCTCGCCCGCGTGCTCCCGGCCGCGCCGCTGCAGCCGGTCCCGCGGGAGCACGTGCTCCACAAGAGCTTCTACCTGCTCGACCGCCAGGGGGGACGCCTGCTGGTGAAGCCGTGGCTCGAGGCGCAGGCGCTCGACGGGCGGCTCGCGGTGGTCTACTCGCAGAACGACCTCGGCGGCGCGTGGGCGCGTTCCGAGCTGGGCGAGTGGGAGTACCCCTGCACGCCCGGCGGCGAGGCGCAGCGCGAGACCGCCTTCCGCGTCGGCGTGAACGTCGCGATGTACGCGCTCTGCACCGACTACAAGGACGACGCGGTCCACCTCCCCTTCATCCTCCGGCGGCGCAGCTAGTGGACGCCACCTACAACGCCTGGCGGCTCACCGCACTCACGCCGCTGCCGGCCTGGGCGCTCGCCCTCCTCGGCGCGGTGGCCGTCCTGGCCGTGCTGCTCGCCTGGCGCGGGCTCCGCGGCGAGCCGCGGCCCGGGCGGCGCGGAGCGCTGGTGGCGCTCCGCGCCGCTCTCCGCGGCGCTGGCGCTCTTCCTGCTCGCGGAGCCCGCCCTCGAGCTGCTGCAGACCGCGCGCGTCCGGAACCGGCTGGCCGTCCTGGTCGACGCCTCGCGCTCGATGGCCTTCCCGGTGGAGCCCGGAGGCCCGGCGCGGGCGGCGGCGGCGGCGAGCTTCCTGGGCCGCCACCGCGGCGCGCTGGAGCGGCTCTCCGACCGCGTCGACCTCGAGTGGTACGCCTTCGGGTCCGAGGCGTCCCCGGCCGATCCGGCCGAGGTGACGAGGGGGCTCGCGCCGGCAGCCGGCCGGACCGACCTGCTGGGGGCGCTCGAGGCGGTGGCCGCGGGCGGCGGCGGCTCCTCCCGGCGGCTGGCGGGCGCGCTGGTGGTGTCGGACGGCGCCGACAACGCGGCGCTGGCCGACGGGCTGAGCGGCGCCGCGCGCGGCCGGCTGCGCGCGCTGGGCGTGCCGGTCAACGCGGTGGCGGTGGGGCGGAGCGCGCCGCGCGACCTCGCCATCGAGCGGCTCGCGGTGGACGACTTCGCCTTCGTCCGGAACACCGTCACGGTCGAGGCCACCCTGCGGGCCCGCGGCTTCGGCGCCGAGGACGTGCAGGTGGTGCTCCGGCGCGAGGGGCGCGTGGTCGCGTCGACCACCGTGCGCCTCGAGCGCGGGCGGGACCGGTACACCGTGCCGCTCTCCTTCGCCCCCGACCAGACCGGCACCTTCGTCTTCACGGTGGCGGCGCCGGTCTTCCCCGGCGAGGCGGTGGTCGAGAACAACCAGCGCTCCTTCGTGCTGCGCGTGATCCGCGACCGCGTGCGGGTGCTGCTGGTGGCCGGCCGGCCGAGCTGGGACGTCCGCTTCCTGCGCGGGCTCCTCAAGCAGGATCCGAACGTGGACCTGGTCAGCTTCTTCATCCTGCGCACCAACGCGGACCAGCCCGGCTCGCAGGAGGAGCTGTCGCTCATCCCGTTCCCGGTCGCGGAGATCTTCGGCGACGCAGCTCCGGACCTTCGACGCCGTGGTGTTCATGAACTTCGCCTACGGGCCCTACCGCGGGCTCGAGATCGAGCGGTTCCTGCCCGAACCTGCGCGACTACGTCCGCGGCGGCGGCGCGCTCGCCATGGTGGGCGGCGAGCAGAGCTTCGGCGACGGCCGCTACGGCGAGACGCCGCTCGCCGAGGTGCTGCCGGTGACGCCGCTCGACGGCACCGCCGAGGCGGAGGGCGACTTCCGGCCGCGCCTCACGGCCGAGGGGCGGCGCCACCCGGTCACGGCGCTCGCGCGCCGGCGAGGCGGCCGAACGAGGCGGCGTGGGAGCGCGCTCCCGCCGGTCGACCGCCGTGAACCTCACCCGGCCGCTCGCCGGCCGGCGCGGGCGCCGCGGTGCTGCTCGAGGCCCCGGCGGTCCAGGTCGGCGGGCGGCCGGCCCCGCTGGTCGCGGTGCGCGAGGTGGGCGCGGGGCGCTCGCTCGCGGTCGCGACCGACGCCTCCTGGCGCTGGGGCTTCCTGGCGGCCGAGGCCGGCCAGGGCGAACCGGGCCTACCAGCGCTTCTGGAACGCGGCGCTGCGCTGGCTGGTGCGCGATCCGGCGCTCACGCCGCTGCAGGTGGAGCCGGACGCGCCGGCGGTCGAGCCCGGCGCGCCGGTCGGGCTCACCATCTCGGCCCGCGGGCCGGACTGGGGACCGGCGGCCGGCAAGAAGGTGTCCGGGGAGCTCGTGGCCGAGGACGGGCGGGTGGTGGCGCGCGGCGAGGCGGTGGCCGGGCGCGGACGGCACCGCGCACCTCGAGCTCGCGCCGCCCGGGCCCGGGCGCCTACAAGGTCGTGGCGCGCGCGCGGAGGGCGGCGCGCGAGGTCGGCGACCGCGGCGGTGGCGGTCCGCGGCGCCGGGCCCGGAGGACGCCGACGCCGCGCCCGCGGCCGGAGCTGCTGCGGGCCCTGGCCGAGGCCACCGGCGGCGCCTTCTCGGCCCTGCCCGACGGCGGCCTGCCGGACCTGCGCCTCACCGACCCGGAGGTGGTCGAGATCGGCCGCCGGAAGGCCGTGCCGATCTGGGACCGCTGGTGGACGCTCGCCGCGCTCGCCGCCGCGCTCGCGGCGGAGTGGGTGCTGCGCCGGCGCTGGGGCTACTGGTGACGGGGCCCGGAGCCCTTTTTCTCGCCCTAGTCCAATTCGCTTGCCCGGGCGCCTCGCTTCGGGAAAGGGCCCATGAAGATCGCGAAGGGCAGCGTCGTCGGGATCGATTACTCGCTCCACCTCGGCGACGGCGAGGTGGTGGACGCGTCCGAGCCGGGCGACCCGCTCACGTACCTGCACGGCGAGGGGCAGATCGTGCCCGGGCTCGAGTCGGCGCTCGAGGGGCTCGTCGTGGGCGACTCGAGGAAGGTCGTCGTGGCGCCGGAGGAGGGCTACGGCGAGCACGATCGCGCGCGGCGTGCAGGAGGTGCCTCGGAAGGCGTTCCCGCCGGACTTCCAGCCGGAGGTCGGGATGGAGCTGACCGCCCAGGGGCCCGACGGCGAGCCGGTGCCGTTCACCATCCGCGAGGTGAAGCTCGAGACGGTCGTCATCGATCTCAACCACCCGCTCGCCGGCAAGACGCTCCACTTCGACGTCACGGTGCGCGAGGTCCGCGCCGCCACCGCCGAGGAGCTCGAGCACGGCCACGCGCACGGACCGGAGGGCCACGACCACCACCACGACGGACGAGGGCCACGAGCACGGCTCGCGCGCCGAGGGGTACGACCGCGAGTAGCCGCGCGCGCGGCCTGCTTCACGGGGTCGGCGTCACCTCGTAGGTCCAGGTCTCCCCGGCGCGACCGTGAAGCGCTCCTCCACCCGGGCCTCGCCGAGCCGCACCTCGACGCGGTGCGGGCCCTCCCACAGGTCGATCTTCACGTCCCGCTCCCGACGCGGCGGCCGTCCACGAAGACCTCGGCGTCCTCGGGCGCCGTCACCTTCAGCGCACCGCGCCGTAGCGCGAACCGGACCGGCGTGCCCGGCCCGCGCACGGTCACGCGCCGGCGCACGTCGACGCCCTCGTACCTGGAGCGCAGCCGGACCTCGTGGTCACCCCGGGGAACGGGCACGGTGAGGGGCGAACGCCCTACCCGCTTTCCGTCCACGTAGACCTCGCCGGGCGGCTCGGACGACACCGCGATCGACGCCTCCGCCGCGGCGCGTGGGGTCGGGTCGCCCCCGGCGACCGGCGCCGGAGCGGGCGCCGGCGTCGGGCCAGGCGCGGGGGCCGCGGCGGCGGGGGCCGCGGCGGCGGGGGCGCGCGGCGGTGGGGGCCGCGGCGGTGGGAGGCGCGGCGGTGGGAGGCGCGGCGGCGGGAGGCGCGGGCTGGGCTCCGGGCGCGGGGGCCGGCGTCGCGGCCACGACCGCGGGAGCGCTCGCGGGGGCCCGCGAGCGGGAGACGAGGTAGCCGCCCCCGAAGCCGAGGACGGCCATGGCCACCGCGACGGCGACCACCAGCCGCGAGCGATCGCGCCGGGCCCGGCGGCGGCCGCGGAGGGCGGCAGAGGTGCGGCGACGGGCTGCGGCGCGGATGCGGCCCGGGCGCGGTCGCCGGCACGCCTTCGGCGGCGGCTCCAGGGACTCCCGCCGGCTGGACCTGGGCCGGCGGCGGCGCCAGGGCGCTGGCCGCCGGGGTCTGGCGCGAGGGCTCGGGCGCGCGCTCCTGCCAGGGCGCCGCCGCAGCGGGCGACGCCGCCCTGGCCATCGTCTCCGGGTTGGCCTCTGCGGCCGCGGCGACCGCCGGGGAAGAGACGTCGACCGGCCGCGCCGGCTCGCTCGCGCCCTGCCCGCGGTTCGCCGCCCGGGAGAGCCCGTGCGCGACCAGCCGGAGCAGCTCTCCGCGCTCGCCCTCTCCCGCCGGCAGGATCGCCTCGAGGTAGGCGGCCAGGGCCTCCGGCGGCGCGGGCGGGACCGCGCCCGCGATGGCGTCGGACAGCGCCTCGGGGGCGTCGTAGGGGCCGCCCGGCGAGGCGCCGAGCGCGCGGCTCACCACCTCGGCCAGCGCCGGGGGCAGGAAGGGGTCGTCGATCGGCGCCGGGGCGGACGCGGGCGGCTCGCCCAGCAGGCACTCGTGGAGGACCGCCGCCACCCCGCGCACGTCGTCGGCGGGCGCGCCGCCGCCGGCCGTCCCCGTGCCGCAGAGCAGCGTCGAGCCGTCGTCGGCCACCAGCAGGCGCGCCGGGGACACGCCACCGTGCACCAGCAGGTGGCCGTCCCCCGGATCGCACCGCGTGCACGGCCGCGAGCGCGGCGCAGGCGTCCACCGCGACGCGCGCCGCCAGCTCCGGCGGCAGCTTGCGGGCGACGTCGAGCAGCGTACGCAGCGAGACGCCGCGGCGGTACGCCTCGACCGCCACCAGCAGATCCCCCGACGTCTCGAGCCCCAGCGCCGGCAGGGCGTTCGGGTGGTGGACCAGGGCGGCGGCCTCGGCGTCCCGCATGAGCCCCACCAGGCGCGTGGGATCGTCGGTGAGGGCGGAGGGCGGGTACGAGAGCACCACGGCGCGGGGGGCCACCCCACCCTTGTCCACCGCGAGCGCGCGTCGCCAGCCGGCGACCTCGTGGAGCGGGACGATGATGTCGAAGCGATCTGGCGGAGGCATGTCGGCGGATGATACCAGCGGTCGGGCCGCGGGAACGTCCGACGGTGTGGCGGTGGGGATCACTCCTCGCTACCATGCGCGCGTGCCGCGCCACCGCGCCGTCGTCACCGACCTCGACAACACACTCTACCCCTGGGTGGACTACATCGTGCCCGCCCTGGAGGCGATGGTGGACTCGCTGGTCGCCACCACCGGCCTGCCGCGGGTCCGGGTGGTCCAGTCGCTCAAGGCCGTCTACGGACACTACGAGTCGAACGAGTACCCGTGGGCCATCCAGGAGTCGGAGCTGTTCCGGCCCTACGAGGCCGACTTCGACTCGTTCAACGCGCTCGTGCTCGACCCAGCCCGGCTCGCCTTCAAGGCGGCGCGCGACCGCTACCTCAAGCCCTACCCGGGGGTGCGCGAGACGCTCGACCGGATCCGCGAGCGCGGCCTGAAGGTGATCGGGCTCACCGACGCCCCGCGCAACGCGGCCGAGCTCCGGCTCAAGCACCTCAAGCTGGACGGCCACTTCGACGCGCTCTACACGCTGCCGCGCTTCCCGCTCCCGGACAACGTGGCGCCCGAGATCCGGCGGAAGGAGGAGGAGGGCCACTACCGCTCCCGCACGCCGGTGTTCGAGCTGCCGCGCGACGCCGAGAAGCCGAGCCCGGCGGGCCTGCGGCGGATCCTGGCCGATCTCGGGCTGCGCGGCCCCGAGGTGCTCTACGTCGGCGACAACGTGAAGAAGGACATGCCAGCGGCGCAGGCCTGCGGGGCGATCGGCGTGTGGGCCGAGTACGGGACCTACGTCTCGAAGGAGTACCGCGACCGGCTGGCGGTGATCTCGGCGCGGAAGATCACGGCGCGGCACGTGGCCGACGAGGCGCAGGGGCGCTGGCCGCTCGCCATCTCGAGCTTCACGCAGGTGCTCGAGATCCTCGACGGCGCGCGCTGGACCGCGGGGGGACGTCGCGCGGCCGCCCCGCGGCGCGGGGCCGGGCGGAGCTGAGCCGGGCGCCCCGTGGCGGCGCGCCCGCCGCCCCGCTATGAGCGTCCCATGCGCTTCCGCCATCACGTCTTCGTCTGCGAGAACCGGCGCGATCCGTCCGACCCGCGCGGCTGCTGCGCGGCCAAGGGGAGCGAGGCGATCCGCGCCGCGCTCAAGGCGGAGCTGGCGCGGCGCGGGCTGAAGGGTCAGGTCCGCGCCAACGCGGCGGGGTGCCTCGACGCGTGCGCGACCGGGCCGACGGTGGTGGTCTACCCCGAGGGCGTCTGGTACGGCGGCGTGCGGGTCGAGGACGTCCCGGAGATCGTGGAGCGGCACCTGATCGGCGGCGAGCCGGTGGAGCGGCTGCGGCTCCGGAAGCTCGAGGAGCCCCGGGGAGGAAAGCCCTAGCGGTTCGTGGTGCGTAGCCGGTGAGGAGCGGCCGGGCTGCAGCGGCGGAGCGGCCGGGCTGGGCGCAGCCGGCAGGGAGCGGCCGGGCACACTTCGCTTCGCGAACTGTGCCTCGGCCGAATGTTAGAGGCCGGCTGGTGCCTCGGCCGAATACTGGAGGCCGGCTGGTGCCTCGGCCGGATATTGAGAGGCCGGCTGGCTAGTTGAGCATCGGCGCGCGCCCGCGGAGATCCGCCAGCACGGCGCGGAGCTCGCCGGCGTCGCCCGCCTCCGGCGCGGCCGCCAGGTAGGCCTCGAGGTCGCGGACCGCCGCCGCCATCCCGCCCAGCCGCGCCGCCGCGAGCCCCCGATCGCTGAGCGCCTCGAGCTGCCCCGGCACGAGGAGCAGGATGCGATCGAGCACCCAGAACGTCCGGACGTCGTCCTGCCGCTCGGCGTAGGTCCGCCGCAGGTTGTGGAGCATCCGCGCCAGGATCTGCCGCGTCGAGACGGCGGCCAGGTAGCGCGGATCGAGGTCCTGACCGCCCGACCGGGCCCGGTAGCGCGCCAGGCACTCGTCGGCCGAGAGCATCTCGCCGCCGTGGTGCGCGTCGACGAACACCTCGGCGCCGCCCGGCGAGGCGTACTTCGCGAGGAAGTGCCCCGGGAACCCCACGCCCTCGAGCCGCAGCCCCACCCGCCGCGCCACCTCGAGGTAGACCACCGAGAGCGTGATGGGGATCCCGAGCCGCCGGTCGAGCACCTCGTTCAGGAAGGAGTTGCGCGGATCGCCGTAGTCGTCGTCGTTCCCGCGGAGCCCCTCCTCGTCGTGGAGCACCTCGCGCAGCGCGCGGAGCGTGGAGGCGGCGCGGTGCGGCGGCGGCGCGCGCCGGAGCACCCGCGCCGCCAGCTCGTCGAGGCGGGCCAGGTAGGGCTCCGGCCGGAGCGCGGGGTACTCCTCCTGCGCGATCGCGAGCGCCGCCTGGTCGAGCGGGACGGGGTCGCGCGCGACCAGCTCCGCGAAGCGCGCCCGGGCCGCGCTCTCGAGGCTCCTCGGCATCAGGGCACCCGCGCCGCGACGTCCTCGTGGCAGGCGCGCTCACCCGCCGCCAGCGCCCGCGCCGCGACGTCGGCCGGGATCGCGAGCGCGGTCGAGCCGCGGTGGACGCCGGGGAGGTGCGCGAGGTCGGGCAGGATCACCGGCCTGAGTATAACGAGGCTCTCGCCCCGCAGGGCGCCACCCCCGCGGCGAAAGCGCCCGATCCAGCGCCCGATTTCGGGCCGGTGGGCGAGCGAACGGAACGGGCGAACCCCCTTGACGCCGGGTCGGCCCTTCTCTAGATTCGCGCCCCTGCCATTCCCCAGTAGCTCAGTTGGCAGAGCAGGTGACTGTTAATCACCGGGTCGCATGTTCGAGTCATGCCTGGGGAGCCATTCACGCGGGGACGCGGAAACGCGACCCCGCACCTTTACCGCGGCCCCGGAGAGCGAATCTCCGGGGCCGTTGCGTTTCCTGGCCCGTGTGGCCGCGTCCTCGTCGCGCGCAGGAAGCCGCCTCATCGCTCGCCTCTCGGCGCTGGCTCAGTGAGCGCCACGACTCCGAGACCGTGAAGGAGCGGCTCGGGCCGCGAGGACGAAGTCTCGAGGGCCGAGCAGGCGCCCGTCCTGCGCTCGAAGCACGAGCTTCGCGAGCGGCTCGTGCGTCTCGACGTCGACGAGCGTCCGCTTCAGCTCCCCCGGCCGGAAGCAAGCCTCTTCGCCCCACTGCCAGAGGGCCGTGAGCACGACGCACAGCTGCTCGCCGCGCGAGGTCAGGACGTAGCGGCTGTAGGCCGAGCCTTCGCTCCCGGGCACCGTCTCGAAGATGCCCTCGGCGACCAGCTTCTTCAGGCGCGAGGAGAGGATGTTCTTGGCGAGCCCGAGGCTCTTCTGGAACTCGCTGAACCGCTCCTTCCCCTGGAGGGCGTCGCGGATGATCAGGAGCGACCACCAGTCGCCGATGAGATCCAGCGATCTCGCGATCGCGCACTCGGCCAGGCTGAGATCCGTCTTCTTGCCCTTCACGGCAGTGACTCCATCGGGTGACCCCCTCAATCGCTCCGCTTTCTGGTTGCAAAGTTAAACCCCCAAACGCATCGTGTCCATCGCGGTTGCGAAATTAAACCACCGAGGGACACATGAAGATCCGAGATTCGGTAGTTCTCGTGACGGGCGCCAATCGCGGCCTGGGCCTCGCCTTCGCAAGGGCGCTGCTCGCGCGTGGGGCGAAGCGGGTCTATGCGGGCGCGCGCGACCCCGGGTCGATCACCCTCCCCGGCGTCGTGCCGGTGAGGCTCGACGTCACCAGCCACGAGACGATCGAAGCGGCGGCGGAGCGCCTCCAGGACGTGACGCTCCTCGTGAACAACGCCGGGGTCTTGCGAGGTCGGGGCGCGCTCGCGGGCGGCGCCGTCACGAGGGCGCGCGAGGAGATCGAGACGAACTACCTCGGGCCGCTGGCCCTGGCCAGCGCGTTCGCGCCCATCCTCGCGAAGAACGAGGGGGGCGCCATCCTCAACGTGCTGTCGGTGATGAGCTGGGTCTCGTCGCCGAGCTCGACGACCTACAGCGCCTCGAAGGCGGCCGAGTGGGCGTTGACGAACGGCCTTCGCCTGGAGCTCGCTCCTCAGGGGACGCAGGTGCGCAGGTGGTTGGCCTCCATGTCGGCTTGATCGACACGGACCTGGTACGCGGGATCGAGGCACCGAAGACGCCGCCGGAGGACGTCGCTCGCATCGGGCTCGACGCTGTCGAGGCCGGCAGCGAGGAGGTGCTCGTCGACGACGTCAGCCGCGCGGTGAAGGGCGGCCTGTCGGCGGGGGTCTACCTGCGGGCCATCTCGGCATAGTCGAATCCGCATCCTCCACGTGACGAGGGAACCACGATGAAGAGCTACATCATCGGCGCTGCACGAACGCCTCGCGGACGAGGCAAGGCCGGGAGGGGTGCCGTCTCGGGGGTTCACCCGCAGGAGCTCCTGGCTGCGGTGCTGCGGGCGCTGCCCGCCAGGGCTGGCTTCGCGGAGAAGGACGTGGACGACGTCGTCGTGGGAGCCGTGTCGCAGGTGGGTGAGCAGGGCGCGAACATCGCGCGCAACGCCGTCCTGGCCGCTGGCTGGCCGCAGGAGGTCGGCGGCGTGTCGCTGAACCGGTTCTGCGCCTCTGGCCTCCAGGCCATCAACTTCGCCGCGATGGGCGTCGCGTCCGGCGCGCAGCAGCTCGTCGTCGCCGGTGGCGTCGAGAGCATGTCGAAGCTCGGTCTCGGAGCAGACGGCGCCGGACAGGACGGGGGCAACCTGAAGCTCCGCGAGCGCGTGCTCCAGGTGCCCCAAGGCATCAGCGCCAATCTCATCGCCACCCTCGAGCGGTTCACGCGCGAGCAGGTCGACGAGGTGGCCCTCCTGTCGCAGCGCAACGCGGCCATCGCCATCGAGGAGGGCCGCTTCAACGGATCGCTCGTGCCCGTACGCGACCCGTTCACGAGCGCGCTGCTGCTCGAGCGCGACGAGCACCCGCGACCGGACACCACGATGGAAGGGCTGGCGGCGCTGACGCCCTCGTTCGTGACGCTCGGGGGAGCCGTCGTCGCGCCGAACGGCCAGACGTTGGACCAGATCGCGCTCGCCGCGTACCCCGAGGCGAAGAGGATCCAGCACCTCCACACGGCAGGCAATTCGAGCGGCATCGTCGACGGCGCAGCGGCGGTGGCGGTGGCATCCGGGGACTACATCGAGGCGAACGGCCTCGAGCCCCGTGCGCGCATTCGCGCCGTGGCCACGGTTGGCACCGAGCCGCTCCTCATGTTGACAGGACCTGCGCCGGCGAGCCGCAAGGCGCTGAAGGCCGCCGGCATGAAGGCGAGCGACATCGACCTGTGGGAGATCAACGAGGCCTTCGCGGGCGTGGTGCTTCAAACCATCCGAGCGCTCGGGATCGACCCGGGGCGCGTCAACGTGAACGGTGGAGCCATCGCCTTGGGCCACCCGCTCGGCGCGACCGGCGCCATCCTGGTCGGGACCGCCCTCGACGAGCTGGAGCGCACCGGCAAGTCGACGGCGCTCATCACGATGTGCATCGGAGGTGGCCAGGGCATAGCCACCGTGCTGGAGCGAGTGTGAGGATTGACGGTCAGTCGCGCAGCGCCGGCGCCAGCCGGGGCGGTCGCGCTCACGCCCCGCCGCCGAGCAGCCGTCGGGTCGCGTCGCGCCTGAAGTCGAAGATTCGACCCAGCGTGCGCTCGACGACGAGGGCGTGGGCGATCGAGCCGAGCGGGCCGAGCGGAACGGCGTAGTCGACCACGTCGCGCACGAGCGTGGCCTCGCCCCGCGGCTCGAACTCGTGGGTGTGACGCCAGACGTGCGTAGGGACCGGCTTCCTGCTCGTCCACGAAACGCAGGCCGGGCTCCCACTCGGTGATGCGCGTGCGCCACCGGACCGGCATCCCGAACAGCGACATCGCGTAGTCGATGCGTGCTCCGGATCGCATCTCGACCGGCGTGGGGGTGAGGATGCGAAAGCGAAGGAACCGAGGGGTGATGGCCTCCAGGTTCGTCGCGTCGGCGAAGAACGCGAAGACGATGTCCAGCGGCCGCTGGATCTGCTGCGTCCGCTCGAGTCGGTGAATCCGTCCCATGGCCCTCCTTCTCGCCCGGCGCTCGCGCATCAGGCCGGTCCCGCGGCCTCCAACCGGGACCTCATATCTGTTCGTTTCGGTCGGATTTCAACTTGAATTTCGTTCACTCCGACCATATTTGACCCTCATGACGACCGACCTGCTCAGCACCATCGAGGCGGCACGGATAGCCGGGGTGGCCCCTTCGAGCGTGAAACGGTGGGCGGACCAAGGGGTTCTCGCGTGCGTCCGCACCGCCGGAGGCCACCGACGCTACGACCGACGGGCGCTCGAGGGCTTCATCCGCATGCAGTCGACGCCAGGTGGCGGGGAAGAGGGCCTCCTCGGCGCCTGGATCGACCGGCTGGTCGAGGCCCGCCGGTACGAGGTCGAGGGGGCGCTGCTCGAGGCCCGTGCCCGGCTCGGCGCGTGGCACCGTGTGGCCGACGAGCTCGGGGCGGTCCTCACGGCGCTCGGCCAGCGGTGGGAGACCGGCCGGATCACCATCGCCGATGAGCACGTCGCGGCCGATTGCCTGGGTCGGGCGCTGGCGCGGGTGGCCGAGGCCCTGCCCGGCCGCGTCGACGGGCCTACCTGCCTCCTCGCCGGCGCCGAGGGCGACGAGCACACCCTCGGCCTGTCGCTCGCCGAGGTCTGTCTTCGCGAGCTGGGCTGGGCGCCGCTCTGGCTCGGGCGGCGGACGCCGAGCGACGAGATCGTCCGGCTCGTCCTCGCCGGCCGCGCGCAGATGATCGCGCTCTCCGCCTCGGCGGCCTCGAGCGACGCAGCCGCGCTCGCCACGCTCACCGCTCGGATCGGAGCGGCGTGCCAGGAGCGCGCCGCGACGCTGGTGCTCGGCGGCTCGGGGGCCTGGCCCGAGGAGCCCCGGCACGGGGTGCGCCTCCGGAGCTTCGGCGACTTCCACGCTCACGTGACCGGCATGGAGGCCGCCCGATGAAGGAACGCGCCCTGAAGCCCCGCACCATCGTCGCGTCCCTGGCCGCGCTGGCCGGGCTCGCCGGATGCGCGACGACCGCCACCGAACGGCTGCGATTGCCGCCGCTCCAGACCGTGCCGCGCGTCGACCTCCGTCGGTACGTCGGGACCTGGTACGAGATCGCCGCCTTCCCGCAGCGGTTCCAGCGAGGCTGTACCGCCACGACGGCGACCTACACGCTTCGCGCGGACGGCGACGTCGACGTCCTGAACCGCTGTCGCAAGGGCTCGCTCGACGGAGAGGAGACGTCGGCGCGCGGGCGTGCCCGGGTGGTCGACCGCGCCACCAACGCGAAGCTCGAGGTGAGCTTCTTCCGCCCGTTCTGGGGTGACTACTGGATCATCGACCTCGCCGACGACTACTCGTACGCCGTCGTCGGTCACCCGGGCCGTGACTACCTGTGGATCCTGGGTCGGACGCCGACGATGACCGAGGAGACCTACCAGGGCATCGTCACGCGCCTGCAGGCCCAGGGCTACGAGACCTCGCGCCTGGTGCGCACGCTGCATGTCCCCGCCCCCTCTCCTGCGCGGGGCTCGGCTCGCGCTCCGGAGCAGGGCTGATGGCGCGCCGCGAGGTCCCACGCCTCGGGCTCTGCTGCACCTTCCTCGAGGCGCCCATCCGGTTTCGCACCACCACGGCGAGGTTCGCGGGGGGTCTCCCGGCCCGGAAACGCCTCGCGCACCTCCAGGCGATCGTCCTCCACAACGCGGCCGCGCTGGCCGAGGCGCTCGCCTGGTGCGCCGGCCACGGCGTGGCAGCGTTCCGGGTGAACAGCCAGCTGGTGCCGCTCGCGACCCACCCCGCCCTCGGCTATCCGCTCGAGGCCATCGACGGCGACGGGACGGTCGAGGAGAGGCTCCGGGAAGCGGGCTCCCTGGCGGCCCGGCACGGACTGCGCCTCAGCCTGCACCCCGACCAGTTCGTCGTGCTCGGATCGGCGCGCGAGGAGGTGGTGCGCGGCTCGGTGGCGGAGCTCGAGCACCAGGCGCGCGTCGCCGAGTGGATCGGCGCGGAGCAGCTCACGATCCACGGCGGTGGCACGCAGGGCGGCAAGGCCGCGGCGATCGAGCGGCTCGGGCGCGGCATCGACCGGCTCTCGACGCGCGCACGCACGCGCCTCGTGCTCGAGAACGACGACCGCATCTACACCGTCCGCGATCTCCTGCCGCTCTGCCGGCGAGCGGCCGTGCCGCTCGTCTACGACGTCCACCATCACCGCTGCAATCCCGACGGCCTCGACGAGGCCGAGGCGACCGACGCCGCCGCGGCCACCTGGGGAGGGCGCGAGCCCTGGGTCCACCTGTCCAGCCCGCGCGGCGGCTGGGCGGCGCCAGACCCGCGGCACCACGCCGACCACATCGACGTGCGGGACGTCCCCGCGGCCTGGCTCTCCCGTCGAATGACGATCGACGTCGAGGCCAAGGCCAAGGAGCTGGCCGTCGTCGCCTTGAAGGATCGCTGGCCCGACGGCGAGCGCCCGGCGCCACGAGGGGCGCGTGGCCGACGCTCGGGCGCACCGCGGGCGCGGGCGGAGCGGTGATCTGGCCGGGACGATCGATCCTGCTGACCGGCGCCACCGGGTTCGTCGGCGGCGCGGTGAGACCTGCCCTCGCGGCCACGGGGTGGAACGTTCGGTGCCTGAGCCGCGACGCCGCCCGGGCGCGCGACCGCGCGCCGGAGCTGGACTGGGTGCAGGGCGACGTGAGCGACCCGGCCGCGTGTGCCCGCGCGCTGGAGGGCTGCGCGGCGGCGCTCTACCTGGTTCACGGGATCGGCGAGGGGCCCGGCTACCACGCGCGAGAGGTGCGGGCCGCCGCGAGCTTCGCCGAGGCGGCCGCGGCGGCCGGCGTCGAGCGGATCGTCTACCTGGGCGGCGTCGCGCCCCGGGGCAGGGGCTCGGAGCACCTGCGCAGCCGCCTCGAGGTGGGCGAGGTGCTCCGGTCCGGGCCGGTCGAGGTGGTGGAGCTGCGGGCGAGCATGATCGTCGGGGCCGGGAGCCTGAGCTGGCTCATCGTGCGCGACCTGGCCGCCCGCCTGCCGGTGATGGTCTTGCCGAGATGGCTGAGATCGCGCACGGAGCCGGTCGCGGTCGACGACGTGGTGATCGCGCTCGTGCGGGCCCTGGACCTGCCGCTCGAGGCGAGCGCCTGGTTCGATCTGCCCGGGCCGGGCGTCCTCTCGGGGAGGGAGATCCTGGAGGCCACCTCGCGGGTCATGGGGCTCGAGCACCCGCGCATGGTCGGGGTGCCGCTCCTGACGCCGCGGCTCTCCTCGCTGTGGGTGCGCTTCGTGACGCGTGCCCGCTGGTCGGTGGCGCGCGAGGTGGTCATCGGCCTGACCGAGGATCTCCTCGCGCACGACGACCGCTTCTGGCGGCTCATCGACCATCGTCACCGCCTGACGTTCGCGGAGGCGGCGGGGCGCGCCCTCGCCGCCGAGCGCCGCGAGGGCCCGATCCGTGGCGCCTGGGGCGTCGTCGAACGCGCCCGGGGGGTGTGGGAGCGGCGGCCTTGAGCCGCGCCGAGGGAGACTGCGGCGTGGGGCCACCGAGCGAGAGCTCCCTCGCCCTGGTGTGCACAGGCGTTTGGGTCACGGCGGCGGCGGGCGCGGGGTCGCTCGGGATCTGGCTCGCCCTCGGCGGCGCTGCCATCGGGCTCGGCGTCGCCGTCCTCGCCCTCGACCGGACCACCTCGCGACGCAGCCTGCGTCCGAGCCCGTCGCGGGTCCTCGTGGGCGCGGCCGCGGGTGGCGTGATGGCCGCTGCCACCCATCTCTCCTATCCGCTGCTCGCCCGCCTCGATCCGTTCGTCGCGCACGACACGGCCCTCCTCTACGCCGCCTTCCGCGCCCCTCCCGGCGTGATCGCGTCGCTCGCGCTCGCGCCGGTCGTCCTCGGGGAGGAGCTGGTCTGGCGAGGCGTCGTGCAGGCCGCGCTCGTGCGGCGGGTCGGGACGTGGAGCGGCGCCGCGCTGGCGGCGGGCGCCTACGCGCTCGCGCACGCACCCCTGGGCTCACCGGTCCTCGTGCTCGTGGCGCTGGCCTGCGGGTTGTCCTGGGGCGCGCTTCGCGCCGCGACGGGGAGCCTCGTGCCGCCGCTCGTGGCGCACCTGGTGTGGGACCTGCTCGTGCTGCTGTGGCTGCCGCTGGGCTGAGCGCGGCGTCTCGATCACGTCTTCGTCAGCCGGGTCACGGTGATCACGGTGCTCCCCTTGCCCGGGAACAGCGGGTTGCCGGTCAGGGTCTCGACGGTGACGCCGTGCTCGGGGACCACCGAGGCACCCTTCAGCGGGAGCAGGAACTTGTCCTTGTCCCACTCGTTCGCCTTCTTCCCGGTCTTCTCCTCGAAGAAGGCGACCACCTTCGCCGGCGCGTCGTCGGAGAAGAAGATTCCAGATCTTCTGGCTCGACCCGCTCATCCCTCCCGACAGGTCCCCGTCGAAGCGGGCTCCCGGATAGACCGGCACGCCCAGCTCCGCCTCGGTAGGCTGCGGGAGCGCCGGCTTCGGCTGCCGGACCTTCTTGCTCGGGCGCTCGACCGGCTGGGCCGAGACGTGAGCCGTCGACGCGAGGAGCAACGCGGCCGCCAGCGCGTACCTGATCATCGTGAGCCCCCTCGCTCGCAGCGTTCGACCGCTCGTGAACGTCGGCCGGAGCCGGCTGCCCCGACCCGGCCACGAGTGTACGGGCCCTCGCGGGGGCCGTCCCCTCTCGCCCACGGGAACCCGAGCGGGGCCAGAGTGGCGCCCCTCCCCGGCCCGCGTCAGGCGGCGCGCGCTTCTCGCAGCAGCCGCGCGGAGTGGTCCCGGCCGCGCAGGTTGATCCCCGGACCGCCCCGGCTTAGACGAGCGGAAGCCTCGACCGGCGGCCCGGGAGCTGTCGCGGCGCCCGGCGCCGGTCCCGGGATGACCCTCACGCCGAGGCACATCGTGTCCGAGCCAGTCACCCCGTCCAGCGCCGAGCCGCGAGAGGTCGTCGTCCACGGGAGCGCGAGCGGCTTCGCGCAGGAGGTCACCGTCGGCGGTCATCGCCTCGCCGCCGACGAGCCCGTCGCGGCGGGCGGGACGGACACCGGGCCCTCCCCCTACGACCTCCTCCTCGCGGCGCTCGGGTCCTGCACCTCGATGACCGTCGGCCTCTACGCCCGGCGCAAGGGGTGGCCGCTCGAGGCGGTCCGCGTGCGCCTGCGTCACGCGAAGATCCACGCCGCCGACTGCGAGGACTGCGAGACCAAGGAGGGGAAGCTCGACCGGATCGAGCGCGACGTCGAGCTCGTCGGCCCCCTCGACGCCGAGCAGCGCGCGCGGCTCCTCGACATCGCCGGCAAGTGCCCCGTCCACCGGACGCTCACCTCCGAGATCGCCATCGTGACGCGCCTCGCGTGAGACGATCCGCCCCCCGACCGACCTACGAGATCCTCGCGAGCCACTGGCCGCGCGTGACCGAGTCCGATCCTGCTGCACTTCCCGGCTTAGGGCCTCATCGCCCCGCCGCCCGATTCACGCGCGCTCGTGATCCCCGTCAAGGGCAGTTGCCAGAAGGGGCTTTGCTGCGTACTGCCAAAGAGGTCGGGGGAACCACTACATTCGCACACACCTAGCGTCACAGCGCACGCGCACGTCTGCCTCCCCGCGGTTACCGAGCGCAGTGCAGCACACGCAAGAGGGGGTCGGAGATGAGGCCGTCTTCTGGATCGGTCGCCGGCTCCGTGGCGATCGCGCTGCTCTGCTGGTCTCCGTGTTCGTTCGGGGAACCCCTGCCCGGGGGTTCGCTCGACCCTGCTTCGATCGACAAGTACGTTCAGCCGCTCGTCATCCCGCCGGCGATGCCGAGGACTGCAAGATCACGGGCCCGGGCCAGAAGCCCATCGACTACTACGAGATCGCGGTGCGGCAGTTCACCCAGCAGATCCTGCCGCCGGGTCTCCCTCCGACCATCGTGTGGGGCTACGGCGTCGGTGAACCATCCGAGCTCGTTCCACTTCCCGTCGTTCACGATCGAGGCGAGGTGGAAGGCCCGGTGACGGTGAAGTGGATGAACGAGCTCGTGAAGAACCCGCTCGACTGCTTCCACACCCCTGGCGGACCGACGCTGTCCGACTCCTGCGACTACCTCCCGCACCTCCTGCCGATCGACCAGACGCTGCACTGGGCCAACCCGCCCGCCGCGTGCGCGGACTCGATGCAATCCACCGATTGCCGCGGGAGCGATCCCGGTCCCTACACCGGCCCGGTGCCGATGATCGTCCACGTCCACGGCAGCGAGACGACCGAGTGGTCGGACGGGTTCCCCGAGGCCTGGTACCTCCCCGCCGCGGCGAACCTGGAGGGCTTCACCGCCAGCGGCTCGTTCTTCGATGTCTTCAAGGGTTCGTCGCCCCTCGGCGCGACCTGGAAGCCGGGATCGGCGGTGTTCAAGTACCCGAACGACCAGCCGGCCACCACGCTCTGGTACCACGATCACTCGCTCGGCATGACGCGGCAGAACGTGTACGCCGGTCCGGCCGGCTTCTACCTGCTGCGCGGCGGCCCGGGCGACGAGGTGACCTCCTCGAAGCCGCACGGGACCGCGCTGCTCCCCGGGCCCGCCCCTGCCCTCGGCGATCCACCTGGCCTCGCGTACTACGAGATCCCGATCGCCATCCAGGATCGCTCCTTCAACGACGACGGCTCGCTGTTCTACCCCGACAACCGCGCCTTCTTCGAGGGGCTCGATCCCGACCAGCTGCAGATCCCGTTCATCCCGGACCCGCGCTGAGCGGAGGTCCGAGCGACATGTCGCCGATCTGGAACCCGGAGTTCTTCGGGAACACGATCGTCGTCAACGGCAAGACGTGGCCCAGGCTCGAGGTCGAGCCGCGCCGCTACCGGCTGCGCTTCCTCAACGGCTGCAACGCCCGCTTCCTGATCCTCCGGATGGTGACCGCGACGAATCCTGACGATCCGGCGACGTGGAAGCAGGTGACGGGCGCCTTCTGGCAGATCGGCGCCGAGCAGGGATTCCTGCCCGCGCCGGTCCAACTCGACGAGCTGCTGATGGGCCTCGCCGAGCGGGCGGACATCATCGTCGACTTCGGGGCCTTCACGTCCCGCCAGGGGAAGATCTGTACCTGGTCAACGTCGGGCCGGACGAGCCGTTCGGCGGCGGCAGTCCCGCGACGACGACTTCACGCCGGCCGACCCGACCACCACGGGCCAGGTGATGAAGTTCGTTCGCCGGCGAAGGCGAAGGATCCCGACAAGAGCACCCCACCCGCGCAGCTCTGCTTGCCGGCCCCCACCTATCCGCCCGCCTCCCTCATGACGCGGCAGATCACGCTCAACGAGGCGATGTCGATGACGGTGTACGTGACCGACGACGAGGGCACGCATCAGGGAGGTCTCCGCCGAGACCGAGGACGCGGAGCCGTTCGGCCCCACCGAGGCGCTCCTCGGCATCCTGAACGCGGATGGCTGGTCCACGTCGCTCGCCTGGTCCGCTGCCATGACCGAGAACGTGACGCTCCCCGGCGACACGGAGATCTGGGAGATCTACAACTTCACCGCCGACGCCCACCCCATCCACATCCACCTCGTGCAGTTCCAGGTGCAGGATCGCCAGGGCCTCGCGGTGAACGAGGAGGGGATCGCCACCCAGCCGGCAGTGCTCGTCGGCGACCCTCGCGGAGCCGAGGCATGGGAGACCGGCCTCAAGGACACCGTGATCGCCTATCCCGGGGAGGTCACGCGCGTGAGGGCGAGCTTCCCGGACGCCGGCCTGTTCGTGTGGCACTGCCACATCGTCGAGCACGAGGACAACGAGATGATGCGGCCGTACTGCGTCGGGAACACGCCGGCGTGCATGCACTTCAACGCCGGCGCCGTGGCTCACTGACGGTCCAGCCGACCGCCGCGCACGCGTGAGAGCGGGGCGCCCTCCGGGGCGCTCCGCCGTCTCGCGCGCTCAGCGCCGCCGCGCCATCGCGGTCCGGCCGACCCAGTCGCAGGCGAACTGGTAGGCGATGCGGCCGCTGCGGTCTCCCTTCCGCTGCGCCCACAGGATGGCCGCCGCCTCCGCCTCGCCGGTCCAGCCGAGCGGTGCGCCCACCTTCTCGCTGAGCTTCGCTACCCAGCGGCGGGTCACGTCCACGTAGAGGTCCTGGCTGAACGGGTGGAAGCCCACCCACAGCCCGAAGCGGCCGGAGAGCGAGATCTTCTCCTCCACCGCCTCGCCGTGGTGGACCTCGCCCTCGACCAGCATCGCCCCGCGGTTGTCGCTCTCGTACTCCGGCACGAGGTGCCGCCGGTTCGAGGTGACGTAGATGAGGACGTTGTCCGGGAGGCCGTACACCGAGCCGTCGAGCGCGCTCTTCAGCACCTTGTAGCTCGCGTCGCCGGACTCGAAGGAGAGGTCGTCGGAGAAGACCAGGAACCGGTACGGCTGCCCCTTCACCTCCTCCACGATGGCCGGGAGGCTGACGAGATCGTCCTTGTCCACCTGGATGATGCGGAGCCCCTGATCCACGTAGGCGTGGAGCAGGGCCCGGACCAGCGACGACTTGCCGGTCCCGCGCACGCCCCACAGCAGCGCGTTGTTGGCGGGCAGGCCGGCCAGGAACTGGCGGGTGTTCTCCTCCAGGACCCGCTTCTGGGCGTCGATGCCGAGCAGATCGTCGAGGTGGATCCCCTCGATGCTCGGCACCGGCTCCATCGTCCCGGCGAAGGTGCTGCGGTGCCAGTTGGCGGCGTGGCAGGAGGCCCAGTCGATGCGCTGGGCCGGCCTCGGCAGCAGGGGCTCCAGCGCGGAGAGGAGCCGCTTCAGCCGCTCGGTCAGCTCGGGGTCGAGGCTCAAGGTCCCTCCGTCTCGGATCGCCGAAAGCGAAGCGGGGCAGGGACGCCTTCGCCCCTGCCCCGCTCGTCGGATCCTGCCTGTCCTACCCTCCCGCGGCCACCTTGGAGGCGGCGAGGGCCCCGACCTTCTCCAGCACGATGGCCCTGTGGAACTCGCGGTTCAGCCGGGCGATGAACTTCACGTCGATGCCCTTCGGGCAGGCCGCCTGGCACTCGTAGTGGTTGGTGCAGTTGCCGAACCCGTTCTCCGCCATCGCCTTGACCATCTCGGCGACGCGCTCGGGCGCCTCCACCTGGCCCTGCGGGAGCGCCGCGAGCTGGGAGACCTTGGCGCCGGCGAAGAGCATCGCCGCGCCGTTCGGGCAGGCCGCCACGCACGCGCCGCAGCCGATGCACTCCGCCGCGTCCATGGCGTAGTCGGCGTCGCGCTTGCCGATGGGGATGGCGTTCCCGTCCGGCACGCCGCCGGTGTGGGCGGAGGTCCAGCCGGCCGCCTGGATCAGCCTGTCCAGGGCGCCGCGGTCCACCATCAGGTCCTTGAGGATGGGGAAGGCCCGGGCCCGCCAGGGCTCGAGGTAGATGGCGTCCCCGTCCTTGAACTTCCGCATGTGGAGCTGGCAGAGCGTGGTGCGCTTCTGCCCGCCGTGCGGGACGCCGTTCACGACCGCCGAGCACGTGCCGCAGATGCCCTCGCGGCAGTCGTGGTCGAAGACGATCGGCTCCTTGCCTCCCTTGATGAGGTCCTCGTTCACCACGTCCAGCATCTCCAGGAAGGAGTGGTGGGGCGTGATGTTCCTGGCCTCGTAGGTCTCGAAGCGGCCCGGCTTGTCGGGGCCGACCTGGCGCCACACGATCAGCTTGAGGTTCATCGTCCCGTGCTCCGAAGCGTGAGCGCTCATTACTTGTAGCTCCTCACCGCGAGGTGAACGTTCTCGAACTTGAGCGGCTCCTTGTGGAGCTCGGGCGCCTTGCCCACTCCCTTGAACTCCCAGGCCGCCGAGTAGCAGTAGTTGGCGTCGTCGCGCTTCGCCTCGCCGTCGGGGTACTGGTACTCGACCCGGAAGTGGCCGCCGCACGACTCGTTCCGGTCGAGCGCGTCGCGGGTGAGCAGCTCGGCGAACTCGAGGAAGTCGGCCGTGCGGCCGGCGTTCTCGAGCTGCTGGTTCACGTCGGCGCCGCTGCCCGGCACGTTGACGTTCCGCCAGAACTCCTCGCGGATGGCCGGGATCTTCTTGAGCGCGTCCTTGAGCGACTGCTCGCTCCGGGCCATCCCGACGTTCTCCCACATGACCGTGCCGAGCTCGCGGATGAACTCGGTCACCGTCCGCTTGCCCTTGATGGAGCGGAACTTGTCGCCCTCGGCCTTCACCTCGGCGATCGACTTCAGGCACTCCGGGTTGTCCGCCTTGACCTTGCCGGGCTTGGCGGCGGCCAGGTAGCCGCAGATGGTGTAGGGGATGACGAAGTAGCCGTCGGCCAGCCCCTGCATGAGCGCGCTCGCGCCCAGGCGGTTCGCGCCGTGGACCGAGAAGTTGGCCTCGCCGAGGACGAAGAGGCCGGGGACGTTGCTCATCAGGTTGTAGTCCACCCAGAGGCCGCCCATCGCGTAGTGCGGCGCGGGGTAGATGCGCATCGGCTGCTTGTAGGCGTTCTCGTCGGTGATCCGCTCGTACATCTCGAAGAGGTTGCCGTACCGCTCGCGGATGGTGTCCTCGCCGAGCCGCTTGATGGAGTCGGCGAAGTCGAGGTAGACGCCGCGGCCGCCGGGACCGACGCCGCGCCCGTCGTCGCACTGCTCCTTGGCGGCGCGGGAGGCGATGTCGCGCGGCGCCAGGTTGCCGTAGGAGGGGTACTTCCGCTCGAGGTAGTAGTCGCGGTCCTCCTCGGGGATCTGGCTGGCCGGCTTGCCGAGGTCCTCCTTCTTCTTCGGCACCCAGATCCGGCCGTCGTTGCGGAGCGACTCGGACATCAGGGTCAGCTTCGACTGGTAGTCGCCCGCCTGCGGGATGCAGGTCGGGTGAATCTGCGTGTAGCAGGGGTTGGCGAAGTAGGCGCCCTTCTTGTGCGCCTTCCAGCTCGCGGTGACGTTGCACCCCATCGCGTTGGTCGACAGGTAGAAGACGTTCACGTAGCCGCCGGTCGCCAGGATCACCGCGTCGCCGACGTGGACGCGGATCTCGCCGGTCACCAGGTCACGGATGGTGATGCCCTTGGCCTCGCCGTCGACCACGATCAGGTCGAGCATCTCGGTGCGCGGGAACATCTTGACCGTCCCGGCCTTGACCTGGCGCGAGAGGGCGCTGTAGGCGCCGAGCAGGAGCTGCTGGCCGGTCTGGCCGCGCGCGTAGAAGGTGCGGGAGACCTGGGCGCCGCCGAAGGAGCGGTTGTCGAGGTAGCCGGCGTAGTCGCGGGCGAACGGCACGCCCTGCGCGACGCACTGGTCGATGATGTTGTTCGAGACCTGGGCGAGCCGCCAGACGTCGGCCTCGCGGGCGCGGAAGTCACCGCCCTTGATGGTGTCGTAGAACAGCCGGTAGATGCTGTCGCCGTCGTTCGGGTAGTTCTTGGCGGCGTTGATGCCGCCCTGCGCCGCGATGCTGTGCGCGCGCCGGGGGCTGTCCTGGTAGCAGAACGCCTCCACGTTGTAGCCGAGCTCGCCGAGGGTCGCCGCGGCGGCGCCGCCCGCCAGGCCGGTGCCCACCACCAGGATCTTGTACTTCCGCTTGTTGGCGGGGTTCACCTGCTTCATCTCGAAGCGGTACTTGTCCCACGACTCTTCGATGCGACCGGTAGGTGCCTTTCCGTCGAGGATCACTGGTGTCTCCCTTTAGTTGCCGACGATGCCAACGAGGATGGCCAGCGGGATGGCCACGAAGCCGACCAGGAAGATCCCGGAGAGCACCTTGCCGACCGCGCCGTAGCGCGGCAGCAGGATCGCGTTGCTCAGGCCGAGCGTCTGGAAGGTGCTCTGGATCCCGTGCTTCAGGTGGAGGAACAGCGCCACCATCCCGATCACGTAGATGAGGACGATGGGCACGAGCCTGAACTCGGCGAGGACCATGCCGAAGACGTCGAACCGGCCGAGCGAGTCCTCCCCGAGCGTCAGGCCGGGCGTCACACGGACCGTGAACTGGAGCAGGTGGTAGACGATGAAGGCGCCGAGGATGAGCCCGGTCCAGATCATCGTCCGGCCGGAGAAGGTCGCCCTCAGGTACCGCTGCACGGCGTACTTGCTCGGGTTGGCGGCCTGGTTCTCGAGCGTGACCTGCACCGCCAGGACCACGTGGAGGATCACCGCCAGCCCCATGACGATCCGGTTGCCCCACACCAGCGCGGGCAGGTGGTGGAGCTTCTCCGCGTAGGCGTTGATGCCGTCGGGCCCGGCGAAGATGGTGAGGTTTCCGAGCAGGTGGCCGATGACGAACAGGACCATGAGCAGGCCGGTGACCGCCATCACGGCCTTTCTGCCAATCGAGTCCGAGAACAGTCGCATCGAGGCTTTCCCTTCTTCGTGGATGTGCTGCCGCCGTCGAGATGGTGACGCGTCGCGCTACCGAGATGAGTGCGCGGGTGTGCAACATGCGGTGACCCTTGTGGGGATGTCAAGGAGCGGAGCGGTCCGCAATTACAGGAATTCGAGCGGATCCGCGGCGCGATTCTCGCCGCGCCGCGGCGCGCCGAGGGTCGATCGAGCGAGCGCCCGCCGCGAGCCGGAGGGGCGCGCCGCGCGGCGCGCTCGCACTCGACGCTGGACCCGGTGGCGATCGTTGCACCCCGCGACCTTCGCCGCGCCGCGGTGACGCGCGTCGTCGGGAAGCCGGGGCTTCGCGCCTGCGCCAGGCGCTCGTCGTCAAGCCCCGCCCCGAACAGAGGGGCCGTGGACAATTCGCGCATAGCCGTACCAGAATGTCGCACCCCCTCCTCGAACGCCGGAGTCGCCGCATGCAGAGGAAGCTCCTGTCGGGAAACGAAGCGGTGGCGCAGGCCGCCTACGACGCGGCCGTCGGCCTCGGCACGGGCTACCCGGGCACGCCCTCCACGGAGATCCTGGAGAACTTCGGCGCGCTGGGCGGCCGTGCGCGCTGGGCGCCGAACGAGAAGGTCGCCCTCGAGGTCGGCCTGGGCGCGTCGTACGCGGCCGGCCGCACGCTCGTGACGATGAAGCACGTCGGCCTGAACGTCGCGTCCGATCCGCTCTTCACCGCGGCGTACACCGGCGTCACCGGGGCGCTGGTGGTGGTGTGTGCGGACGATCCGGGGATGTCCTCGTCGCAGAACGAGCAGGACAGCCGCCGCTACGCCATCGCGGCCGGGCTCCCCATGATCGAGCCCGCCGATCCGCAGGAGGCGTACGACTTCCTCCTCGCGGCGGTGGAGCTCTCGGAGCGCTGGAAGCTGCCGGTGCTCTTCCGGATGACCACCCGCGTCTGCCACTCCAAGGCGCTGGTGGGTACGCGCGGCGCCCGCGCCGACCCCCCGGCCACCTACTTCGAGCGAGACATCCCGGGGCGGGTCATGATCCCCGGCTACGCCCGCCCGGCGCACCGCCGGCTGCGCGCCAAGCTCGACGAGATCGCCGCCTTCGCCGAGACCACCGACCTGAACCGCGTCACCGACGGCGATCCCGACCTCGGGATCATCGTCGACGGCGTCTCCGCCCTGCACGTCGCCGAGGTGGCCCCGGCGGCGCGCATGCTGAAGCTCGGGCTGGTGAACCCGCTGCCGCTCGCGCGGATGCGCGCCTTCGCCGCCGGGGTGGCGCGCTGCCTGGTGATCGAGGAGGGCGACCCGGTGGTCGCCGACGCGGCGCGCGCCGCCGGGATCCCGGTCGAGTCGAAGCCGGAGATGTACCGCTTCGGCGAGCTGGACGTGGCGCGGGTGCGGCGCATCCTGGCCCGCGACGTGTCGCCGGAGCCGCCGCCTCCCAAGGGGAAGCCGCCGGAGCTCTGCGAGGCCTGCCCCTACCACCCGGTCTACGCCACGCTGAGCAAGCTCGACTGCATCGTGGCGGGCGACATCGGCTGCTACACGCTCGGCGTGATGGAGCCGTACCGCGCCATGGACACCTGCGTGGCCATGGGCGCCTCGCTCGGCGTCGGGCTGGGGCTGCGCCACACGCTGCCGCCCGCGCAGGCGCGCCGGGTGGTGTCGATCATCGGCGACTCCACCTTCATCCACTCCGGGGTCTCCGGCCTGATGGAGATGGTCTACAACCCGCCCGAGAGCGGCCACGTGGTGATCGTGCTCGACAACGGCATCACCGCCATGACCGGGCAGCAGGAGCACCCGGCCACCGGCCGCACCCTCGAGCACGCCGCCACCGGCCAGGTCTCCATCGAGGGGCTCGCCCGGTCCATGGGGGTCGAGACCTTCGTCGTGGACGCGTTCGCCGACCCGCCGGGCTTCGAGCGGCTGCTGGTCGAGCGGCTCGCGACGGACCGGCTGTCGCTCATCGTGTCGCGCCGCCCCTGCGTGCTGGCCGCGGCCGACATCCGGAGGTGGGATCAGTCCAACGCCGAGCGCCGGTCGGGCTGCGGCCCGTGCCCGGCCGCGGGGGTCTCATGAGCGCCGCGCCGACCAACGTCGTCCTGGCCGGCCTGGGCGGCCAGGGCGTGATCAAGGCCTCGGACATCCTGGCGGACGCGGCCGTGCGCGCCGGGTACGACGTGAAGAAGGCCGAGGTCCACGGCATGAGCCAGCGCGGCGGCTCGGTCACCTCCGACGTGCGCTTCGGCGAGAAGGTGCTCTCCCCCATGATCGCGCGCGCCAGCGCGGACTACCTGCTGGTGCTGGCGCCCTCCGAGGTGGAGGTGACGCGGCCGCTGCTCCGCCCCGGCGGCGTGCTCATCCGCCCGGACCTGGTGGACGAGGCGCGGCTGCCCAACCGCCGGAGCCTCAACGTCGCGCTCCTCGGCGCCCTGAGCCACCACCTCCCCATCCCGGCGCAGGTGTTCCTCGACGCGGTCAAGGCGGCGCTCCCGGCGCGGCTCCACGCCGTCAACGAGGCGGCCTTCGCGCTGGGCCGCTCCACCGCGGCGAGCTCGGCGCCGGAGATCGTCCCCTAGCCCATCCGTCGCGACTGGTCCGGGCGCGGCGCGCGCCCTCACCCCGGAGGTCATCGTGCACACCTGGAACGATCCGGCAGGCGGCTTCCACCCCGCGAGCACCCCCGATTACCTGCCGCGCGCCCGACTCGCGGAGGTCCAGCTGCAGCGGCTCCAGTCGGTGGTCGCGCGCAGCTGGCAGAACGTGGCGATCTTCCGGCGGCGCCTGGAGGAGCGGGGGCTCACGCCCGCCTCGGTGAAGCGGCTCGAGGACCTGGCCCGGCTCCCCTTCACCACCAAGGCCGATCTCCGGGACACCTACCCGTTCGGCCTGTTCGCCAGCCCGATGGAGGAGATCGTCCGGCTCCACGCCTCCTCGGGCACCACCGGCAAGCCCATCGTGGTCGCCTACACCCAGGCCGACATCGCGGTCTGGATGCAGGTGATGGTCCGGGCCTTCGCCTCGTACGGCCTGCACCGCGGCGACGTGATCCAGAACGCCTACGGCTACGGGCTCTTCACCGGCGGGCTCGGGGCCCACTACGGCGCCGAGGCGCTCGGCGCCACCGTCATCCCCATCAGCGGCGGCAACACCGAGCGGCAGCTCATGGTGATGCAGGACTTCGGCGTCACCGCCATCTGCTGCACGCCCTCCTACTTCCTCCACCTGATCGAGCGCGCGCGGGACATGACCGTCGACTTCTCCAGGATGCGCGTGGGCGCGTTCGGCGCGGAGCCCTGGAGCGAGGCCATGCGCGCGCGCATCCAGGAGGACACCGGCATCCGCGCCTACGACATCTACGGGCTCTCCGAGATCATCGGCCCCGGCGTGGGCGCCGAGTGCGTCCACCAGGCCGGGCTGCACCTCTTCGAGGATCACTTCTACCCGGAGATCATCGACCCGGTCTCCGGCGAGGTGCTGCCGGAGGGCGCCGAGGGCGAGCTCGTCCTCACCACCCTCTCGAAGCAGGCGATGCCGATGATCCGGTACCGCACCCGCGACATCACCGCGCTGATCGGCGAGCCGTGCGCCTGCGGCCGGACCATCCGCCGGATCCGGCGCATCGAGCGGCGCTCCGACGACATGTTCATCATCCGCGGCGTGAACGTGTTCCCGTCGCAGGTGGAGACCGCCCTCCTCCAGCTCGAGGGGACGCTCCCGCACTACCAGATCGTCCTCACGCGCGAGAAGGGGCTCGACCACATGGAGGTGAAGGTCGAGGTCACCCCCGAGGTCTTCTCCGACAAGATCCGGGCGCTCGAGTCGCTGCACCGGCAGCTGGAGGAGTCGCTCGAGCACGTGCTAGGGATCCGCGTGCAGGCGTCGCTGGTGGAGCCGCGCACCCTCGCCCGCAGCGAGGGCAAGGCGAAGCGGGTCGTCGATCTGAGGAACGTCTGAGCCGATCAAGCTGATTCGCGCCGGGCGAGCCGGGGCGGGGGCGCAGCCCCCGTCCAACTGAGCTGAAAGGAGCGGGGCCATGGAGGTGGCGCAGATCTCGATCTTCCTGGAGAACCGGACCGGCGGGCTGGCCGACGTCTTCGAGGTGCTCTCGCGCAGCGAGATCGACGTCAAGGCGCTCTCGCTCGCGGACATGTCCGACTTCGGGATCCTGCGGCTGGTGGTGGACGATCCCGAGCGGACCCGGCGGATCCTCAAGGAGGCCGGCTTCACCGTGGACAAGACGCGGGTGGTGGCGGTCGAGGTCCCGGACCGCCCCGGCGGCCTCCTCGAGACGCTGCTGGCGCTGCGCCGGAACGGGATCAACGTCGAGTACATGTACTCGGTCGCCCGCCGGAGCGGCGACCGCGCCGTGATCATCTTCCGCATCGACGAGATCGGCCGCGCGCTCGACGCGCTGCGCGGGGCCGGGATCGCCGTGCTCGAGCGCCTGGACAGCTGAGGCAGTGGACGCCGCACCGCTGGAACCCAACCCTAACGCCGAGGACCGATCATGAAGATCGCACGTCGAAGCTCGCTGGCCCTGCTCGCGCTCGCGCTGATCGCGCCGCGCGCGCAGGCGGAAGACACCATCAAGATCGGTGCCGTGCTGGCGGTGACCGGCCCGGCCGCGTTCCTCGGCGCCCCCGAGGCCAAGACGCTCCAGATGCTGGTGGACGAGACCAACGCCCGGGGCGGCATCAAGGGCAAGAAGGTCGAGCTGATCATCAAGGACAGCGGCGCGAGCCCGGAGAAGGCCATCTCCTTCGCCAAGCAGCTCATCGAGGAGGACAAGGTCTTCGCCATCATCGGCCCGACCACCAGCGGCGAGACCATGGCCATCAAGAACATCGCCGAGGAGGGGAAGACGCTGCTGCTCTCCTGCGCGGCGGCGGAGGTGATCGTCCAGCCGGTCGCGCGGCAGGTGTTCAAGACCCCGCAGAAGGACAGCGACGCCGTCCTCATGATCTTCAACGAGATGAAGGCCCGGAAGATCAACCGGATCGCGGTGCTCACCAGCAACACCGGCTTCGGCAAGGCGGGCAAGGAGCAGCTCGAGAAGCTGGCGCCCGCGCACGGCATCCAGATCGCGATGAGCGAGGTCTACGACAAGGCGGCCACCGACCTCACCGCCGAGGCCACCAAGGTGAAGGCGTCCGGCGCCCAGGCGGTCGTCAACTGGTCCATCGAGCCGGCGCAGGCCATCGTCATCAAGAACCTCCGCCAGATCGGCCTCACCGTCCCCATCTTCCAGAGCCACGGCTTCGGCAACGTCGCCTACGCGAAGGCGGCTGGCGCGGCGGCGGAGGGCGTGATGTTCCCGCGGGCGGCTCCACGTGGCCGACTCCTGCCGGACAAGCACCCGCAGAAGAAGCTGCTGGTGGCCTATCGAGCCGCGTACGAGAAGCAGTTCGGCGAGGAGGCGAGCGGGTTCGGCGGGTACGCCTACGACGCTTACATGCTGCTCACCCAGGCGGTGGAGCGGGTCGGCGGCAGACCGCGAGAAGGTCCGGAGCGCCATCGAGGCCACCCAGGGCTTCGTGGGCACGAGCGGCGTCTTCAACTTCTCCGCCGCCGACCACAACGGGCTCGGCCTCGACGCCTTCGAGATGCTGACCGTCAAGGACGGGCGCTTCGTTCCGCTCGCGCTCTAGTGGGCAGCGATCTCCTCGGCCGCGCGCTGGACGCGCTCCGCGCGGCCGGAGTCGTGCTCGATCGCTTCGACGTGTAGAGATGGACAACGAAGGCCCCGGAGAGACCATGAAGATCGCTCGCTTCAGCTCGCTGGCCCTGCTCGCGCTCGCGCTGGTCGCGCCGCGCGCCCAGGCGGAGGAGAAGACCATCAAGATCGGCGCCGTGCTGGCGGTGACCGGCCCGGCCGCGTTCCTGGGCGCGCCCGAGGCCAAGACGCGCCAGATGCTGGTGGACGAGATCGAACGCGCCGGGGCGGCATCAAGGGCAAGAAGGTCGAGCTGATCATCAAGGACAGCGGCGCAAGCCCGGAGAAGGCCATCTCCTTCGCCAAGCAGCTCATCGAGGAGGACAAGGTCTTCGCCATCATCGGGCCGTCCACCAGCGGCGAGACGATGGCGATCAAGAACATCTGCCGAGGAGGGGAAGACCCTGCTGCTCTCCTGCGCCGCGGCGGAGGTGATCGTCAACCCGGTCGCGAGCTACGTGTTCAAGACCCCGCAGAAGGACAGCGACGCGGCTGATCAAGATCTTCAACGACGATGAAGGCCACGGAAGATCACCCGGATCGGCGGTGCTCACCAGCAACGACCGGCTTCGGCAAGGCGGGCAAGGAGCAGCTCGAGAAGCTGGCCCCCGAGCACGGGCGTCCAGATCGCGATCGAGCGAGGTCTACGACAAGGCAGGCGACCGACCTCACCGCCGTCGCTCACCAAGCTGAAGGCCGCCGGAGGCCCAGGCGGTCGTCAACTGGTCGATCGAGCCGGCGCAGGCCATCGTGACCAAGAACATGAAGCAGGTCGGCGTCAACGTGCCGATCTTCCAGAGCCACGGGTTCGGCAACGTCAGCTACGCGAAGGCGGCCGGCGCGGCGGCCGAGGGCATTCATCTTCCCGGCGCGGGCGGCTCCTCGTGGCGGAGCTCCTGCCGGACAAGCACCCGCAGAAGAAGCTGCTGCTCGCCTACCAGGCGGCGTACGAGAAGCACTTCGGCGAGGAGCGCGAGCACGTTCGGCGGACACGCCTTCGACGCCTACATGCTCTTCGACCCAGGCGGTGGAGCGGGTCGGCGCCGACCGCGAGAAGGTCCGGACGCGCCATCGAGACCACCCGGGGCTTCGTGGGGACGGCCGGCGTCTTCAACTTCTCCGCCGCCGATCACAACGGGCTCGGCCTCGACGCCTTCGAGATGCTGACCGTCAAGGACGGGCGCTTCGTCCCGCTCGCGCTCTAGTGGGCAGCGATCTCGTCCTCCAGTACCTGATCGCCGGCCTGACCTACGGCATGATCTACGCCGTGGTCGGGATGGGCTTCAACATCATCTACAACACCACCGGCATCATCAACTTCGCCCAGGGCGAGTTCGTGATGCTGGGGGCGATGATCGCCGTCTCGCTCCACGCGCTTCGCCCCGCTCCCGATCGCCATCGCCGGCGCGGTCCTCGCCACGATGGCGATCGGGGCCCTCATCGAGCTCGCCTTCATCCGCTGGCTCTCGTCCCCGTCGCTGCTGCGGATGATCATCATCACCATCGGCGTCTCGATCCTGATCCGCGAGGCCGCGCACCTGGTCTGGGGCCAGGACGTGCGGTCGCTGCCCTACTTCACCGGCAACGAGGTCACCACCCTCGCCATCGGCGGCGCGCGCATCTCGCCCCAGGTGCTGTGGGCGCTGGGCGCCTGCGCCGCCATGGTGGCGCTCATCACCGTCTTCTTCCGGTCCACCATGCTGGGGCGGCAGATGCGCGCCTGCGCCTCGAACCGCGTGGCCGCCTCGCTGTGCGGGCTCCCTACCCGCAACCTGGTCACGCTCTCGTTCATGCTGAGCGCGGGGATGGGCGCGCTGGCCGGCTGCGTGGTGTCGCCCATCACCTACACGCAGTACGCCATCGGGACCGGGCTCGCCATCAAGGGCTTCACCGTCGCGATCCTGGGCGGCCTCGGCAACAGCCTGGCGGCCGTCGCGGCCGGCCTCGTCCTCGGCGTGCTCGAGGCGTTCAGCGTCTCGCTCTTGCCCACCGCCTACAAGGACGCGATCTCCATCGCGGTCCTGCTCGGCATCCTCTTCGTCCGGCCGAGCGGGCTCTTCGCCGCCCGGTGGCCACCCGGCCCTAGGATCCCGATGGCGCCCGCCGCCCGGTCCAGGTCGCCATCTTCGTCACCGCCGCGGTCGGCGGTGCAGCTCCTCGCGCGTCCACGGCGGCGAAGGCGCTTCCTGCTCACGCAGCTCACCATGTCGGCCCACTACACCCTGGCCGCCCTGGGGCTCTCGCTGCTGATGGGCTACGCGGGGCAGATCTCGCTCGGCCAGGCCGGGTTCTTCGCGCTGGGCGGCTACGCGTCGGCGGTGCTCACCACCTGGGACCTCTCGGCGCACCGCGGCGACGCGCTCGTCGCGGCTGCTCGCCGCGGTCGGCGCGCTCACGCGCGCGCCCGGACCTCTACGGCGGCCAGGTGCTGGTCCTTCACCCGTGGGCGGCCTTCGGGCTCGCGCTGGCACTGGCGATGGTGCTCGCCTTCGCGTCGGCATCCCGGTCCTGAAGCTCAAGGGCCACTACCTCGCCATGGCCACGCTGGGGGTGGGCACCATCGTCTACAGCATCGCCCTCGGGACCGGCTGGCTCGGGCGCCGCCGACGGGATCTCCGGGGTCCCGCCCTTCCCCCTCCTGCCCGGCGTCGCCGTGGGCGGCAGCGCCTCGGCGCGGGTGGTCAACTACTACGTCGCCTTCGGGCTGCTCGCGATCGCGATGTTGCTCCTGCTCAACCTGGTCCAGTCGCGGGTCGGGCGCGCGCTGCGCGCCATCCACGGCGCCGAGGACGCCGCGAGCGCCATGGGCGTCGACGCGGCCCGCTACAAGCTCGGGACCTTCGTGCTGGGCGCCGGCGCTCGCCGCGGTCGCCGGCGTCTTCCTCACCCACTACAACGGCGGTATCGGGCCCTCCGAGGCCTCGGTCATGAAGTCGGTGAAGTACCTCTCCATCGTGGCCGTCGGCGGGATGGGGAGCCTGTGGGGGACCGTCTGCGCCAGCCTGGTGCTGAACTTCCTGTCGCTGCGGGGCTACTTCGGGACCTTCGACGACGCCGTCTTCGGCGGCATCCTCATCGTGGTCATGCTCTTCGCGCCCGACGGTATCTTGACGCTCCACCGGGGGCGCTTGAGCGGCCTGCTGCGCCGGCGCGCGCCCGCGGAGGCGGCACCGGTGGAGCGCGAGTCGGACGCCGCGGCCCGCGACCTGGGGGCCGCCCCCGCCGTCCGGCTCGACGAGCCCGCGCGCGAGGAGGGCCTGCCGTGACGCCCGCACCTCGAGGTCACCGCCGTGTCGAAGCGATTCGGGGGCGTCCACGCGGTGAAGGACGTGAGCTTCCAGGTGCGGCAGGGCACCATCAAGGCGGTCATCGGGCCGAACGGCGCCGGGAAGACCACGCTCTTCAACATCGTCTCGGGGTTCGTCGCGCCGGACGCCGGGGAGGTTCGCTTCGAGGGCGCCACGATCCACGGGCAGCGCGCCGCACCGCGTGGCCGCGCGCGGCCTCGTCGCGCACCTTCCAGAACATCCGGCTCTTCTCCGGCATGAGCGCGCTCGAGAACGTCATGGTGGGCCGGCACCTCCGCGCCCGCGCCGGGTTCCTGGCCGGCATGCTGCGCCTGCCCTGGACCCGCCGGGAGGAGGCCGAGGTCCGCGCCGCGCGCGCTCGAGGTGATGGAGTTCCTGGGCATCGACGGCGCTCGCCGACGCCGAGGCCACCAGCCTCGCGTACGGCCAGCAGCGCGCGGTCGAGCTGGCGCGCGCGCTGGCCGGCGAGCCGCGGCTGCTGCTGCTCGACGAGCCGGCCGCCGGGCTCAACATGCGCGAGACCGCGCGACCTGGCCCGGCTCATCACCCGTCATCCGCGACCGCGGCGATCACGGTCCTGCTGGTCGAGCACGACATGTCGCTGGTGATGGACATCTCGGACGAGGTGGTGGTCCTCAGCTACGGCGAGCAGATCGCCGACGCGGAGCCGGGCGCGGTCCAGCGGGACCCGCAGGTGATCCGGATCTACCTCGGGGAGGACGGTGCTGAGGATCCGCAACCTCGACGTCCGGCTACGGCCGCATCGCCGCGCTGCGCCGCGTCTCGCTGCACGTCAGCGCCGGCGAGATCGTGGCCATCGTCGGCGCCAACGGCGCCGGCAAGACCACGCTGCTCAAGGCGGTGTGCGGGCTGGTCCGGCCCCGGGACGGCGAGGTCCTGCTCGCACGGCCGGTCGATCGTGCGCGCCCGGCCCGAGGCCATCGTCGGCCATGGGCTGCTCGCTGGTCCCGGAGGGCCGGCAGGTCTTCGCCGAGCTGACCGTGCGGGAGAACCTGCTCCTCGGCGGCCACGTGCAGGTCCGTCGCGGGCGGCGGGACGAGGTCCGGGCCGACCTGGAGCGGCTCCAGCAGCTCTTCCCGGTGCTGGCGACCCGGGCCGACCAGCTGGCCGGGCACCCTCTCCGGCGGCGAGCAGCAGATGCTGGCCATGGGGCGCGCGCTGATGGCGCGCCCGGCGCTGCTCATGCTCGACGAGCCGTCGATGGGCCTCGCCCCGCTGGTGGTGAAGGACATCTTCGAGACGATCGTCCGGGTCAGCCGGGAGGGGTGCACCGTGCTCCTGGTCGAGCAGAACGCGCGGGGCGCCCTGCGGCATCGCCCACCGCGGCTACGTGCTGGAGACCGGGCGGATCGTCCTGGAGGGCGCGGCGGAGGAGCTGCTCGCCAACCGCGACGTGCAGCGGGCCTACCTGGGCCGGGACGTGGACGCGAACGAGAGGCGGCCTTCATGACGCAGCGGGCACCCCGCGTACTGGCAGCCGGAGGCGGAGCTCCTCGACCGCGAGGAGCTGGAGCAGCTCCAGCTGGAGCGGCTCGAGTCGACCCTCACCCGCGTCTACCGATCCGTGCCGTTCTACCGCAAGCAGTTCGACGACGCCGGCTTCGACCCCGAGGAGCTCCGGTCGATCGCCGATCTTCGGCGGCTCCCCTTCACCGAGAAGGGCGACCTCCGGAAGGCCTACCCGTACGGCCTCTTCGCGGTGCCGCTCCGCGAGGTGGTGCGGCTCCACGCCTCCGGCGGGACGGGGAGCGCCTCGATCGTCCTCGGCTACACGCGCAACGACATCAAGACCTGGTCCAACCTGGTGGCCCGCACGCTGGTGGCGGCGGCGGGGTCACCAAGGACGACCTGGTCCAGATCACCTTCGACTACGGCCTCTTCACCGGCGCCTTCGGCGTCCACTACGGCGCCGAGCGGCTCGGCGCGTCGGTGATCCCCGACCTCGAGCGGCAACAGCAAGCGGCAGATCAAGATCATGCAGGACTACCGGACCACGGCGCTGGTGAGCACCCCCAGCTACGCGCTCCACCTGGCCGAGCAAGATGGCCGAGCTGGGGCGTGAGCCCGAGCGCGCTCTCGCTGCGGCGGGCGCTGGTGGGCGGGGAGCCCTGGTCGGAGTCGATGCGGCGCGCGGATCGAGGAGCGGCTGCACGTCACCGTCACGGACAACTACGGCCTCAGCGACGTGATGGGACCGGGCATCGCCAGCGAGTGCCTGGCGCGAGACGGGCTCCACGTGAACGAGGACCACTTCCTGGTCGAGGTGATCGACCCCTCCACGCTGCAGCCGGTGCCGCCCGGCGCCCCCGGCGAGCTGGTCCTCACCACCCTCACCAAGGAGGCGTTCCCGCTCATCCGCTACCGGACCCGGGACCTCACCGCGCTCCAGACCGCGCCCTGCCCCTGCGATCGCACCTCGGTGCGGATTCCGCCGCATCGAGGCGCGCTCGGACGACATGCTGGTGGTGAAGGGCGTGAACGTGTTCCCGTCGCAGGTGGAGGCCGTGCTCCGCGAGGTGGAGGGGCGCGAGCCCCGCTTCCAGATCGTCCTCGACCGCAAGCAGGCGCTGGACGAGGCCACCGTGCTGGTGGAGGTGGGCCAGCCGGTCTTCTTCGACGAGATGGGCCGGCAGAGCGAGTTCCGGGAGACGATCCGCCGCCGGCTCGCCACCGAGCTGGGGATCTCCTTCGAGGTGAAGCTGGTCGAGAAGAAGACGCTGGAGGGGCCGGCCGGCCGGGCCCGGGTGGTGGATTTGCGAAAGAGATAGCCGGTGAGGTGCGGCCGGGCACACTTCGCTTTCGCGAAAGGTGCCTCGGCCGGAGATCGGAGCCGGCTACGCGCCGAACCGCTCGCGCAGGACGCGGTGCAGGATCTTGCCGGTGGCGGTGCGCGGCATCTCCTCCTCCTCGACGAAGCGCACCGCGCGCGGGCACTTGTAGCCGGCGAGCTGCCGGCGCGCGTGCTCGAGGAGCGCTCCCGGGCGCCGCTCGTAGCCCGGCCGCGCGACCACCACCGCGGTGACCGCCTCGCCCCACTTCGGCGTCCGGGACGCCGATCACCGCCACCGCGCGGACGTCGGGGTGGGCTGCCGAGCACCTGCTCGACCTCCGACGGGTAGACCTTCTCGCCGCCGGTGATGATCATGTTGCTGGTGCGATCGACGAGCGTGTAGAAGCCGTCGGCGTCGCGGCGCGCCATGTCACCCGCGGTGCAGTAGCCGTCGCGGAACGCGCGCGCGGTGGCCTCGGGCCGGTTCCAGTACCCGTCGAACGCCGTCGGGGTGCGGGTGAAGATCTCCCCCACCTCCCCGTCCGGCACCGGCCGGCCCTCCACGTCGAGGAGGCGGAGCCTGCTGGTGCCCACGATCTCGCGCCCGATCGAGCCCAGCTTCTCGAACTGCTGCTCTGGCCGGAGCAGGGTCACCAGGCCCGCCTCGGTCGAGCCGTACGCCTCGAACAGCTGGGAGCGCGGGAAGCACTCCATGATGGCGAGCTTGGTCTCGCGCTGCGCCGGCGCCGAGGAGATGAGCAGCTTGCGGACGTGGCCGAGGTCGTGCCGCGCCCTCACCGCCGCGGGCAGATCCAGCATCATCACGTAGTGGGTGGGGACGAGCGAGGTGAAGGTGATCCGCTCCCCGGCCAGCACGCCCATGAGGTGCTCGGGGTCGAAGCTCCGGCGGTCGTAGACGCAGACCGCGCCGCCCAGGTAGAGGAACACGAAGCCGTAGAAGACCGAGTTCACGTGGCAGAGCGGCATCACCACCAGGCCCGTGTCGTCCCGGCCGAAGCCGAACTCGACCGCGTTCATCAGGTAGAACAGCGCGTAGCTCCGGTGGCTGCGCACCGCGCCCTTGGGCCGGCCGGTGGTGCCCGAGGTGTACATGATGGTCCAGGTGTCCTCGGGCCGGACCTCGACCCGCGGCGGCCGCGGCGAGGCCGCCGCGAGGAGGTCCTCGTAGGCGCGGTAGCCCGGCGCGGTCCGCTCGCCGCCGAGCTGGACGTAGGCGCCCCCGGGGATGGCCAGCTCGCCGCGGATCGACGCGACCACCTCCACCAGCTCCGCCCCCACGATGAGCGCCGTGGCGCCGCTGTCCTCCAGGATGTACCGGACCTCGGGGCCCTGGAGCCGGAAGTTCACCGGGACCGCCACCACGCCGGCCTTGGCGCAGGCCGCGTAGATTCCGATCCACTCCACCCGGTTGAAGGCGTAGACGGCCAGGCGGTCCCCCGGCCCGAGCCCGAGCCCGCCGAGCGCGCTGGCCAGGCGGTTCGCCCGCTCCTCCAGCTCGGCGTAGGTGAGCGCGCGCGAGAGGTCCTTCGCCGCGACGCGATCTGGGTAGAGCTCCGCGTTGACGGTGAGCACCTCGCCGACGTTCGGGACCTGGCTCATGCCTCCTCCACTCAGGCCGCGGCCTCGAGGGCCGCCTCGCGCGCCGCCACCGCGACGCCAAGCGCCCCGATCTCCTGCGGGTGCTCGGGGACGGTCACGGCCGCCCCGGTCGCCTTCTCGAGGAGCTCGACGATCATGGGGTGGTGGGCGACCACCCCGCCGGTCGCCACCAGCCGCCCCTCGACCCGCTCCATCTCCAGCACGCGCTTCACCACCGAGCGGTAGGCGGCGCGCGCCAGGTCGGCCGGGCGCTTGCCCTGGCGGATCAGCCCGAGCACCTCGGTGCCGGTGAAGACCGTGCAGAAGCTGCCGAGCTGGAGCTCCTCGGTGAAGCCGGCCGCCAGCGCCGGGAGCTCCCCGATCTTCGTGTCCAGCCGGAGCGCCATCTCCTCCAGGAAGCTGCCGGTCCCGGCCGCGCACTTACGGTTCATCTTGTGGCCGATGCGGCGCCCCTCCGCGTCCACCAGGATGATCTTCGCGTCCTGCCCGCCGATGTCGATCACGGTGAGCGGCCCCGGGACGTAGCGGAGCGCGCCGCGGGCGTGGGCGTCGAGCTCCGTCCGCGAGCCGCTCGCCAGCTTCAGCGCGTGCCGGCCGAAGCCGGTGGCCCAGATCGCGGCGAGGTCCTCGCGCGCCAGGCCTCCTCGCTCCAGGAGCTCGGCGAGGGCCCGCTCGGCGGCGCCCTGGAGGTCGGCGCCGGTGCGCACCACCGCGGTGGCGACCAGCCGCCCGGCGGCGTCCACCAGGGCCGCCTTGGTGTTCCAGGAGCCGCTGTCGATCCCGGCGTAGGAGGGGCCGGCCGTCACGCGGGCACCT
The DNA here is from genome assembly GCA_963733485.1 of uncultured delta proteobacterium. Lineage (GTDB taxonomy): Bacteria > Myxococcota > Myxococcia > Myxococcales > Anaeromyxobacteraceae > Anaeromyxobacter. The sequence goes on from CAVTDL010000018.1 coordinate 177,122, forward strand.
CGCCTCGCCTGGCCGGCCCGGCCCCCTCGAGCTGCTCCACGAACCCCTCGAGGTTGGTCCGCGCCTGCTCGTCGGAGTAGCAGCGGAGGTCGTTCAGATCGCCGTCCAGGACCAGCACCGGCACGCCGGCGGCGCGCCGCAGCCGCTGCGGCAGCCCGAAGCGCGCGTTGGAGTTGTTGGGGCAGGTCTTGGAGTCGTGGAAGACCACCCCGTCCACCGCGAACTCGCGGATCATCCGCTCCAGGTAGCGCTGCTTGGGCCCCTCGGAGCGCGCGATGAAGAGCTCGAGGGAGGCCCGCGCCATGGACGGGATGGGATCGCGCGGGTCGAGCGCCTCGAAGATCCAGCTGTTGCAGTAGGTGGAGGCCACCACGCTGGTCTCGAGCTGACCGAAGAGCGTGGCCAGGTCTCGCAGCCGCCCCCAGATCGGCATGCCGTCCCAGTACAGGCGGAAGCGCTCGCGCGGGAGGGCCCCGGTGCCGCGCGCCACCCGCTCCCGCAGCTCGGCCAGCAGGTGCCCGTAGTAGTCGACCGCCTCCTGGGTGCCGCGCAGCACCACCGCCGGGCCCATCTGGATGGTCGCGTCGAAGAAGGTGAGCGCCGCCGGGCGCGCCGCGGAGGTGGCCAGGCAGTCGCGCCAGGCCAGGCTGCACGCCCGCGAGCGCGCCACCGCCTCCTCCAGCCGCGCCGGGTCGAGCCGCCGCCCCGCCACCGCCTCGAGGGCCGGGACGAGCGCCTCGAGCTGGCGGGCGACCGCGTCGACGTGGTGCGGCTCGAGCTCGCCGAGGTCCCGGAACGAGGTCACCCCCACCACCGGCACGCTCCACTCCCGGCCGTAGAACTCGAACCAGTCCCGCACCTCGCGGCACTGGTTGGTGCTGTAGAGCAGGAGGTCGGGGCGCGGCGGGGCGGAGAGGCCGTGGCGCGCGAGCGGCGTTCGCTTCGCGAGGTAGGCGCCGATGTCGCTGGTGAGGTAGGAGCAGATGTCGGGCGAGTACCCGGCCGCGTGGGCCCGCGGCATGGTCTCGTTGGCCATCCGGCTCGCCCCGAGCAGCGCGCCGTGGTTCTCGGGGAAGAAGACCTGGTAGCCGAGGGCCCGCAGCAGCTCCACCGGCCCCACGCTGGTGCACCAGGCCACCGGCGCGGTCCGCTCGCGCGCGGCGCGGTCCACCGCGGCGAAGTGGCCGGCCATCACGTCCTTGAGGAGCGCGGCGGACGACAGCGGCGCCTCGACACCCGGCTCGCGCCTCGGGCTCGTCATGGTGGCTCCTCTCAGGCGCGCGCGGCGTCGCGCGCGATCAGGGCCGCGCCGAGCGCGCCCGCCATGATGGGCTCCGGGATCACGTCCACGGCCAGCCCGCAGCGCTCGGCCAGCGCCTTCACCACCCCGGGGAAGTACTCGCACACGCCGCCGCTGACCATCACCGGCCCGCTCAGACGGTCCATCTCCATGATGCGATCGGCGATCGAGTACATGCAGCCGAGCGCGATCTCTCCCGCGGTGGCGCCGTTCCGCAGGAGCTCGATCACCTCCACCTCCGCCAGCACCGAGCAGTAGCTGCCGACGCGGGCCGGCCGCTCCGCCGAGGTGGCGAGGTCCATCAGCCGCGTGGGGTGGACGTCGAGGTGGCGCGACGCGAACATGAGGAAGGTCCCGATGCCGACGGCGCACTTGCGCACGCTCCGGCTCGAGGTCACCTGCCCCCGCTCGTCCACGTGCATCACCTTGGGATCCCGCCCGCCGATGTCCACCAGCGTCATGGCCTTGCCCACGTGGTGGAAGGCGCCGCGGGCGTGGCAGAGGATCTCGGTGACGCTCCGCGCGGAGGGCGGCGCGCAGGAGGCCGCGAACCCCGTCACGCAGACGCCGTCCAGCCGGTCGGCCGGGACCTGCGCCTCGGCCAGCGCGTTGTTCATCGCCTCGTGGAAGCAGTCCTGGAAGTAGCCGCGCGTCGGCACCGCCGCCCGCCCGAGGACCCGCCCGTCGTCGCCGAGCACGATCATCTTCACGCACTCGGTGCCGAGATCCGCTCCCGCAGTCATCATTGGTGGTCTCCTCGCCCTGGTTCAGTGGGCCGCGGCCCCGCGGCTCTCTCGGCGCCCGCTCCGGTCCGGGCGCGGCGCTGCTCGACCAGCTCGAGCAGCTGCGCCCGGATGTGATCGATGGAGACGAGCCGCAGGTCGTGGGTGTCCGCCTCGATCACCAGGTGCGGCACCCCGGTGTCGCGCAGCAGGCGCAGGTGGATCCCGTAGCGCGCGGTGCTGTGCTCGGCGTCGGTGCGCGCGTCGTGGAAGACCGCCGCGTCGACCGCGTAGCGCTCGAACTCGCGGGCCAGGTAGCGCACCTTGTAGTTGCGCGAGCGGTTCGGGTAGATGGAGGTGTAGGCGGCCGCGGTGCTCTCGATGGGGTTGTCGCGGTGGAAGTGCTGGAACGCGTAGGTCTGCGGGAAGGTCGAGCCGACCACCGCGATCCCTTGCTCCAGGAAGAGGCTGGCCAGCGGCCGCAGCGCGCACCAGATGGGCGGGCCCTCCCAGTACATGCGCAGCCGCTCGCCGGGCACCGCCGCGATCTTCTCGGAGATGCGGTACTTCAGCTCGGCGGCCAGGATCTCGTAGTAGCGGACCGCCGCCTCGGTGCCGCGCATGAGCAGCATGGGCGCCACGTGGATGAGCGTGTCGAAGTAGGTGAGCGGGCTCGGCGTGTGGCAGGCCAGGTCGAGGATCTCGGTCCACAGCCTGGAGGCGCGGGCGGACAGGTCGACCACCTCGGCCAGCCGATCGTGGTCCAGCAGGCGGCCGGAGAGCCGCTCCAGCTGCTCGACCAGCCGGAAGGTCTGCTGCACCGCCGCGTCGACCTCGATCTTCTCGACCTCCTCGAGGACGGCGGGTGGGTGGAGCCCGAGGAGCGGCACGCCGAAGCGGTTGGCGTAGTACTCGAACCAGCGCGCGATGTGGGCGCCGAAGTTGGTGTTGTAGACCAGCACCTCCGGGCGCGGGATGGCGTCGAAGCCGTGGATGGAGGCGAGCGGGCTCTCGCCCGCCAGCATGGCGCCCACGTCGGCCGCCGTCTCGCTCGAGGCGAACGGGGAGAACCCGTCCACCAGCGCCAGCCGGATGTACTTCGCGGTGAGCCGGCTCGCGCCGATCATCGCCGCGTGGTTCTCGGGGAAGTAGGGGGTGTAGCCCATCGCCCGCACCAGCTCGACCGGGCCGAACCCGGAGCACCAGGCCACGTGCCGGTCCGGCGACCGGCCGGCCTCGGCCAGGTCGGCGAAGTACTCGTGGACGATCTCCTTCAGCTTGGGGGCGCTCTCCAGCGGGATGCGGCCGCTCGGCATGCCGCCGAAGCGGCTGCGCCCGGTCATGGGGCGGAGCGAGATGTCCTCCCGGGCCGCCTTGACCTCCTGGAGCGTCTGCGCGCTCTGCTCCTGCCGCCGCTGCTCGCGCCGCTCGCGCGAGTGGACGAACTGCACCAGCGCCCAGTTGAGCGGGGCCTTCAGGCCGAGCCGCTCGGCCTCGTCCACGATCCCGCCGTTCATGGCGTCGACCTCGGTGCGGAACCCGCGCACCAGGTCCTGCCACATGGAGGGCCGGTTCTTGCCGAGCGCCTTCTGCGACCGGATCAGCGGCCGGTACGGATCCTCCGGGTCCTCGAGCGGGGTCCCGCGCGCCCGCATCACGCCGGCGATCTCCTCGCAGAGCCCCCGCATGAGCGCCTGGAGGTCGTCGTCCTCCAGGAGCTCGCTGCAGCTCATCCCGGTGAGCGCCGAGATCGGGTTGACCACCGAGTTGTGCACGAGCTTCTGCCAGACCACGGTGTCGACGCTCTGGACGACCTCGGTGGCGAGCCCGGCCCCGCAGAACATCGCCCCGATGGCGCGCAGCTCGTCGGTGATCTCCCCGTCGGCCGGCGCGATCTGGACCGGCTTGATCCCGGTGCGGTAGCGCATCCGGTTCGGCCCGGTGTGCTGGATGCTGTGGTAGGTGATGCCGGTGAGGACGCGCCCCGTGTCCACCACCCGGCGGATGCGATCCACGTTCCCGATGCCGTTCTGCGTGGAGAGGATCCAGGTCCGCTCGCCCACCACCGGGAGCGCCGCCCGGACCGCCCCCTCGGTCTGGTAGCTCTTCACCGCCACGAAGAGGAGATCGGCGGGGGGCAGCCCCTCCACCGAGGTCACCACCTTCAGCCGGACGTGCCGCTCGCCCGCCTCAGCCTCGGAGAGGTACAGCCCCTCCTCGGCCAGGAGCCGCGCCCGCGCGACGTTCGCCTCGAGGAAGGTGACGTCCTCCCCCGCCTCGCTGAGCCGCGCGCCGATGAGGCCGCCGAGCGCTCCGGCTCCCAGGATCACGATGCGCATGGCGGCTCCTCGAGGGCGCCGGATCTCGCGATCCGGTGGCGTTGGGCGGCGGGGGTCGGCGTGAGCGACATTCTGGTATGCCTTTGCTTCTTTTGTCCACAGCCTCTCTTGGAGGCGCTCGGCGCGGGGCGTACGAGGCGAGGCGCGGCCAGCGGAGCGAGCGTATCCTCGACGCGCGACGCCGACGCGATGCGGCGCGGTCACGGGGCCGGCGCCCCCGCTCATCGCGAGGTGCGAAGCTATCGACGGCGCTCGGTCACGGCGCCGAGTACAGCGCGAAGTCGTCGAACCGGATCCCGGCGGTGTACGTCCACAGCCCGCCGAGCCCGGCGCCGGTCACCGCGGCGGCGCTCGCGTCGCTGACCGTGAGCACGGCGGCACCATTCAAGGACCCGACCAGCGCGACCGGGCTGCTCCCGGTCGCCTGGAGCGAGAGGAGCGCGAACGCGCTCCGGTCGGTGATCGCGCCGGTCCGCTCCGCGAGCACGGTCGGGGTCCCGGCGTTGAGCCGCCGGAGCTGGAGCCGGCCGTCCCCGAGCACGATGAGGTCGTACCGGTCGCTCGTCGCCACCGCGCCGCGGAGGAACACGCCTGCCTCGCGCGCCGCCCCAGGCTGGACCCGGGCCTGCACCCTGCAATCGGCGCACGGCGGAGCGCCTGTGGCCGTGGCGCGATCCGGGGTGTCCGGCGCGACCGAGACCGCGTTGCCGTCGGCCCGGTAGGCGCCCCGGATCGTCCAGTCGGGGCCGAGGCCGGTCTGCGTACGATCGAACGCGTCGGAGAAGAGGAGCGTCCCGCCCGGAGGAGGAGGAGGCGGCGGCGGCGGTGGAGGAGGAGGCGGTGGCGCCGAGGCGCCCGGTGAGTACGTCCAGGAGAGGATGTCCTGGGTCGCCGAGAGACCGCCGGTGCCTCCGGTGAACCCGGCGTAGGCCGAGGTGGCCCCGATGGTGCCGGGGACGTCGATCGGGAAGGAGACGGCAGCGCTGCCCCCGGTGGAGGCGTCGGCGATGGTCATCGAGAGGGTGGCCCCGTCGTAGCCGACGTGGACCTGGAAGACGTGGCCGCTGTGGAGGTTCACGGCGGTGGGGAGGTTCACCGACGGCACCGACGGGGAGGCGCCGTTGGTGTAGAGGCCGGTGGAGTTGGTCCCCTCGCCGGCGTTGTCGTAGAGGTCGAGCTTCACGGCCACGCTCCGGCCGATGCCGCGCGCCGTGGAGGGCGCGTCGGGGCCGTAGCCGAGGCCGCCGCCCAGGGGGCCGAGCGCGCTCGCTCCGACGCCCTGGAGGGTGAAGGTGAAGCCGTCGGCCTGAGCGTTCGTGAGCTGGAAGCTGAAGTCGGTCGTGAACGACCGCACGTCGACGGGGGTGGTGAAGAACGCGCTCCCGGCCTGGCCGCCGGCGCTCGTGAGCCGCAGGCGCGTGCCGCTCAGGGCCGCGCTGCCATTGAGCTGGAGGCCGGTCGCGGTGAAGCCGCTCCCGTAGTCGATCCCGCCCGAGGTCGGCGGCGGTGGTGGAGGAGGCGGTGGCGCCGAGGCGCCCGGTGAGTACGTCCAGGAGAGGATGTCCTGGGTCGCCGAGAGACCGCCGGTGCCTCCGGTGAACCCCACGTAGGCCGAGGTAGATCCTATGGTGCCTGGGATGTCGATCGGGAAGGAGACGGCGGCGCTGCCCCCGGTGGACACGTCGGCGATGGTCATCGCGAGGGTGGCCCCGTCGTAGCTGACGTGGACCTGGAAGACGTGGCCGCTGTGGAGGTTCACGGCGGTGGGGAGGTTCACCGACGGCACCGACGGGGAGGCGCCGTCGGTGTAGAGGCCGGTGGAGTTGGTCCCCTCGCCGGCGTTGTCGTAGAGGTCGAGCTTCACGGCCACGCTCCGGCCGATGCCGCGCGCCGTGGAGGGCGCGTCGGGGCCGTAGCCGAGGCCGCCGCCCAGGGGACCGAGCGCGCTCGCTCCGACGCCCTGGAGGGTGAAGGTGAAGCCGTCGGCCTGAGCGTTCGTGAGCTGGAAGGTGAAGTCGGTCGTGAAGGACCGCACGTCGACGGGGGTGGTGAAGAAGGCGCTCCCGGCCTGGTAGCCGGCGCTCGTGAGCCGCAGGCGCGTGCCGCTCAGGGCCGCGCTGCCGTTGAGCTGGAGGCCGGTCGCGCTGAAGCCGCTCCCGTAGTCGATCCCGCCGCCGGTCGGCGGCGGCGGTGAAGGCGGCGGCTGGAGCGCATACAGGACGCCGCTCGCATCGGAGACGAAGAGCCGGCCGGCCGCGAACGTCGCCTGCGCGAACAGCGGGCCGGGCGTGCTGAGCTGGAAGATCGGCTGCCCCGTCGCCTGATCGAGGAGGTACAGCCGGCCCGTCCGGTCCGGGAGGTGCGTCGCCTGGGCGACCACCACGTCGCCGACGGCCGTGAGCGCCGCGAGGACGAAGCCGTCCGGATGGAACACCCACCGCGCGGCGCCGGTGGCTGGATCGAGCGCCGCCACGGCGCCCGGGAAGCCCTCGGGGGTCTGGCCGCCGCCCACGAAGAGCGACCCGTGCGCGTAGGCGGCGCTGACGATGGTGCTCTCCCCGAGGTCCGGCGAGTAGCCGGGGCCGCTGATCGTGTGCGACCAGACGACGCCGCGGCTCAGGTGATCGCGATCGGCGGCGTAGACGTTGCCGTCCTTGTTGGCCGCGACGATGAGGTGGCGGCCGTCCGGGAGGTCCACCAGGGTGGGCGAGGCGCCGAAGTCGTACTCTTCCGCGAAGGGCGCGCTCGTCGGCTGGAGCGAGTCGAGCGGCTGGAGCGAGTCGGCGTCGATCGCGACGAACGCCTGCGCGTACGGCTGGCTCGCGAGGTCGAGGCCGGTCTGCCCCTGTCCGGTCGTGAAGAAGAGGCGGTTCGTCGTGGCGTCGTACGCCGGCTGGGTCCAGACCCCTCCGCCGGACCTGCGCTGCGGGTCCACCCACCAGGTCCCCACGACCGCGCCGGTCACCTGGTCGAGCACGACCACGCGCCCCGGCACGGGGTCGCAGATGTTCTCGAACAGCGTGGAGACGCCGACGTAGATCCGGCCGTGCAGCGGGAAGGCGCTGCTCCAGAGGAACTCGTCGTTCGCGACATCCGCCGCCACGGTGGACCAGAGCTTCTGGCCCGTGTCCTTGTCGAACGCGTGGACGGCCCCGTCGCCGCCCGGGACGAAGACCGAGCCGCCCACCACCGCCGCGGCGCCCACGGGGCGGCCCACGAAGGGATTGCAGCGCGCGATCGGGGCCGTCCCGATCGGCGCCGACCAGCGGAGCTGGCCCGTCGCGACGTCGAGCGCCACGAGGGTGCCGTCGCTCTCGGTGAGGTACAGGGTGCTGCCGACGACGATCGGGTTCGCGTCGCTGCCGGCGTCCCGGTAGGTCCAGGCGACGGTGAAGCCCTGCGCCTCGGCCGCCGTCAACGGCTGGTCCACGTAGCTGTGGCCTAGGACGTCGGCGCGGTAGAACGACCAGTCGTTGGAGGACGCGGACGCGAGCGGGACAGTGGACGCTCCTCCCTCTGCGGCCCGGTCGTGGCCGGGTCCGCAGCTCGCGGCGAGGATCGCGACCCCGCCGAGCGCGGCCAGCATCCACGACACACGTGGGGTGACACCAGACGGGACGATCGCGTGACTCATCTGCGCCCCCCTCCGCCGCGACGAGCGCTTCCCGCGATCAAGGTGGCGGCCCGTCGCGGACCGGGCGAGCGCGCGCAGCCCGCCTTGTGTGTACGTCCCCAAGGTGGTTGGGAGGGTGGCCCTCATCCCTGCGTGGAGGTGCCTGGCCCTCATCCCTGCGTGGAGTGCGTTCACTGCGCGAGCAGGGTGTTCCCTCGAGCCGCCGCGCGCCCGGCCGCCCGGCTCTTCCCGTCCCGCGTCAGCGCCGGGTCCGGCGGCCCCGGAAGCGTCCGAGCCGGACGGCGTCCTCGCGATCGCGCTCCTCCAGCGCGGCGGCGATCCGCGAGGCGTCCGCGGCGAGGGCGGGGAGCACCAGCTGCTCGAGGGCGTTGATGCGACGCGAGGTCTCCTGGATCTCGTCGCCGAGGCGCGAGAGGTGCAGCTCGCGCGACGCGATGGTGAGCAGCACCTCGAGGGCCTCCTCGTGGCGCCGCGCGGCCGCGGCCCCGGCCGGTCCCCAGCTGGTGGCAGAGGTGCCGCGCTGATCGGCGGCCCGGGCCAGCGGCGGCGCCCGGACCGTCGGCGTGGGCACGCCCCACACGCGCCGCGCCGTCACCGCCAGCGGGACCGCACGCGCGGCCGGAGGCGCCAGCGACGCCAGCAGCTCGTCGCCGTCGAGCGCCCTCGCCAGCTCGAGCGCCTTCACCGCCTCCCGGAGCGCCTCGTCGAGCTCGGCCCGCCCCTCCAGCACCTCGCGCACCAGCTTCCAGAGCTCGCTCGCGAGCACCTCGCGCTTGGCGCGGAGCAGCCGGGCCCCGCGGCCGGCCACGCCCAGGCGCCCCCGCACCTCGAGCAGCCCCATCCGCGTGGTGGGCGAGCGGCTCACGGGGCCGCCCCGGCGGGCGTGGCGCCGCGCGCGGACGATCGCCTCGGGGATGCGGGTGAGCGCCGCCGGCGGGAAGGTGGAGAGCAGGCGCCAGCCGATCTCGAGCGTCTCCTCGATGGTCCGGAAGGCGTCGCCCTGCCCGACCAGCTCCGACCTCGAAGGCGTCCGCGAAGGCGAGCAGCCGCCGCTCCTCGTCCCCCAGGCTGGCGGCGCCCACGATGGCCGCGGTGCGGCGCACGTCGCGCCCCGGGCGTAGAGGGCGTAGAGCTGGTCGGCCACCGGACGGTGATCGGCCCGCGTCCGGCCCGGGCCGACGCCCGAGCTTCATGAGCCGCGAGAGCGACGGCAGCACGTCGATCGGCGGGAAGACGCCGCGCCGGTCGAGCTCGCGCGAGAGCACGATCTGCCCCTCGGTGATGTAGCCGGTGAGGTCGGGGATGGGGTGGGTGATGTCGTCGTCGGGCATGGTGAGGATCGGCGAGCTGCGTCACCGAGCCGGGCCGGCCGCGCACGCGCCCGGCGCGCTCGAAGAGGCTGGCGAGGTCGGTGTACATGTAGCCCGGGTAGCCGCGCCGGCCGGGCATCTCCTCGCGCGCCGGCGCCATCTCGCGCAGCGCCTCGCAGTAGTTGGTCATGTCGGTGAGCACCACGAGCACGTGCAGCCCGTGGGCGAAGGCGAGGTGCTCGGCGCAGGTGAGGGCGCAGCGCGGCGTGAGCAGCCGCTCGATGGGCGGGTCGTCGGCCCGGTTCAGGAACACCACGCGTCCGGTCCAGCGCCCCGGCCTCGCGCGAAGCGAGTCGAGGAAGGCGTGGTACTCGCGGTAGGGGGCGCCGATGGCCGCGAAGACCACCGCGAAGGGCTCGCCCTCGCCGGCGCGCACGCGGGCCTGGCGGACGATCTGCGCGGCGAGCTCGAGGCCGGGAGGCCGGCGCACGGAGAAGACCGGCAGCTTCTGCCCGCGCACCAGCGTGTTCATCCCGTCGATGGCCGAGATGCCCGTCTCGATGAAGTCCGACGGCTTGGCGCGCCGGGTGACGTTCATGGGCGGCGCCGTGCACCGGGGCGCAGCGCCTCGGCGATCGGCGGCGGGAGCCCGTCGGCGGGGCGGCCGGCGCCGTCGAGGACGCGGCCGAGCAGGTCGCGGAGACCCCGAGCCGCGCCACCTCGCCGGTGAGCGTGACCTCGATCCGGGCCGGCGCGATGCCCGCGCGTCTCCTCGAGCACCTGCACCGCGATCCGCTCGCGCCGAGAGCTCGATCACCTGGCCGCGTCCGCTCCTCCGGCGCGGCCCGGGGCCGGGCGGTCGCCGCGATCCGCACCAGCTCGCCGAGGCGCGCGCGCGGCACGCCCTCGAGGAAGAGCAGCGGCCCGGCGAGCCGGCGCTGCCGCGGATGCGGCGCGTCACGAGGTCCATGGCTCACTCCGCCTCGAGGCGCGCCAGCGACTCGAGCGAGGTCGGCGCGGAGGGTCTCGCCGGCCGCCGCGCACCTGCTCCGGCGGGCACCTGCGAGCAGGCGCAGCAGGCGCCCGCGCACGCCCGAGTCGAGCAGGGCGCGGAGCGGCGCGCCGTCCGCGATGGCGGCCGCGCCGCGCCGGTGCCACTCCAGGTGCAGGCGCGCGAGCTCGAAGGCCTTGTGCGGCGGGCAGCTGGCGTCCGTTGGGATCGAGCGCGCTCTGGCGCAGGAACCCCTCGCGGAGGAGCCGGGCCGACTCGAGCACCAAGCGCTCGGCGTCCTGCAGCGCCTCGGGGCCCACCAGCTCCGCGACCTCGCGGAGCTCGCGCTCGCGCTGGAGCAGCGCCATGGCCGCCTCGCGCAGCCCGCCGAGCCCCTCGCCCCGCCTCGCGCTCGAACCAGCCGTCCAGCCGGTCCGCGTCGAGGCTGTAACAGGTGCCCAGTCGACCGCCGGGAAGTGCCGGCGGTGGGCCAGGTCGGCGGAGAGCGCCCACAGCGCGCCGGTGACGCGCAGCGACGCCTGCGTGACCGGCTCGGAGAAGTCGCCGCCCGGCGGCGAGACCGCGCCGACGATCGTGACCGGCCCCCTCCCCGCCCCCGAGCGACTCGACGCGCCCGGCCCGCTCGTAGAAGCGCGCCAGGCGCGGAGGCGAGGTAGGTCGGGTAGCCCTCCTCGCCCGGCATCTCCTCGAGCCGCGACCGAGATCTCGCGCAGCGCCTCGGCCCAGCGCGAGGTCGAGTCGACCATGACCGCGACCGAGCGGCCCATGTCGCGGAAGTACTCGGCGATCGTGAAGCCCATGTAGATCGACGCCTCGCGCGCCGCGACCGGCATGTTGGAGGTGTTGACGACGAGCACGGTGCGGTCCAGGAGCGGCCCGCCGGTGCGCGGGTCGACGAGCCGGGGGAACTCGTCGAGCACCTCCGCCATCTCGTTGCCGCGCTCGCCGCAGCCCACGTAGACGACCACGTCGGCGGCGGCGTACTTCGCGAGGGACTGCTCGAGCGACGGTCTTGCCCGGTGCCGAAGCCGCCCGGCACCACCGCCGTGCCGCCGCTCGGCGACCGGGAAGAAGCAGTCGAGGACGCGCTGCCCGGTGAGGAACGGCACGTCGGGCGGCAGCCGGCGGCGCACCGGGCGCGGGCGCGGCGCACCGGCCAGCGCTGCGAGCAGCGCGAGCGCGCCGCCGTCCTCGAGCCGGACCACCGGGTCCTCGACCCGCGCCGGACCGGCCCGCACCTCCGCCGACCCGCCCCGAGCGCCCCGGGGGCGCGAGCACCGGGTGATCCGGGGCGCCGACGCCGCGCGCGGTCCCGAGCCGCGTCGCCCGGGCGGATGCAGGTCGCCCGCACGGACCGCCGGCTCGAAGTCCCAGGCCCGCTCGCGGTCGAGCGCCGGGAGCGAGGCGCCGCGGCCGAGGTAGTCGCCCTCGCGGGCCGCCAGCGCCGCCAGCGGCCGCTGCACGCCGTCGAAGCACCGATGCCGAGCAGGCCCGGCCCGAGCTCCACCGCCAGCGGCTCGCCGGCGGGCTCGGCCGGCTCCCCGAGCGCGAGGCCGGCGGTCTCCTCGTAGACCTGGATGGTGGCGAGGTCGCCGTCGATCCGGATGATCTCCCCGAGGAGCCGCTCCTCGCCGACGCGCACCACCTCGTTCAGCGCCGCGCCGGCGATCCCCTCGGCCACCACCGTCGGCCCCGCGAGCCGCACCAGGCGCCCGGTCATGGCGCGCCCCCTCCGCCGCCGAGCTTCACGCCGTAGCCGACGGCCCGCCGGATGAGCGCCGCGACGTAGGCGCGGCCCGCGGCCCTCCTCCCCGAGCCGGCGCGGCAGCGCGAACGGCAGCACCACCGGGAGGCCCCGCTGGCGCGCCCGCGCCAGGAGCCGCCCCGGGATCGCGCGCTGCAGCTCCTCCTCGACCGCCACCACGCCGGCCTGCGGATCGGCGAGCAGGCGCCGGAAGACGGCCGGCTCCTCGCCCGGGCGCGACCGCCTCCACCGTCACGCCGGCCAGGCGGAACCCGAGCGCGTCGGCGGGGCGCACCGCCACCACCAGCCGGAGGGCGCCCTCCGGCTCCGCTCCCGTTCGCCGCGGTGCCGGCTCGCTCACGTCAGGCCTCCACCAGGTCCAGGATCTCGTCGCCGGGCAGCCCGACCGCGCTCGCCCGGAGCACCAGCGCGGCGCGCCGCACCTCGAGCCGACGCTCGAGCAGGTGGCGGAGCACCACGGCCAGCGAGAGCGGCCGCTGCCGCGCCTCCCGGCGGAGCGGCGCCAGCACCGCGCCCTCCAGCGCGACGTCCGCAGCCCAGGGGGTCGCGAGCGCCCCGGGCGCCAGGTCGAAGGCGACCGCGACGGCGCGTCGGGCCGCCGACGGCTCGTCCGCCGCGAGCGCCGCGAGCGGCCGCCTCGTCGAAGCGGGTGCCGCCCGGCGAGCCAGCAGGCCGACGGCCGGCGCGGCGCCCTCGAGCGCGAGGAGCGTGGCGGCGTTGCGCGCGTCGGCGCGGTCGGCGAGGTGACGCGCCAGGATCCGGCCGTCCTCGCCGGCGCGGCGGCAGGCGGTCCGGGCGCGCGCGTGGGCCGCGCAATCCGCCGCCAGCTCGAGGACCGCGAGCGTAGCTCCCCTCCTCGAGCGCCTCGCGCGCGGCGGCCGCGATGGCCGAGCCGGCCGCCGCCAGGGCGTCGAGGCGCGGCGGCCAGCGTGCGGGGCCGTCGCGGCCGCCCGCAGCGCGGCGTCCGGGAGGTCCGGCGCGGGCGGCGCCGCCGCCAGGGTGGCGTCGATGGGCGCGCCGTGAGCGACGCCGCGGAGCACCGCCTTCACCGCCTCGGCCTCCTCGAGGCCGAGGAAGGCGCGGAGCAGCCCGCGCGCCCGGCGGCCCTCGGCCCGATCGAGCAGCCGCAGCGCCTCCTCCCGCTGCGCGGCCCGGAGCGCCGCCTCGGCGCGCGCCGGCGCGGCCGCGACGCCGCCGAGGTCCGCCGGCAACGCCGCCCCGGCGGCGCTCTCGCGGAGCCGCTCGAGCCGCGCCTCCGGCGTGGGCGCGGCCAGCACCGCGCGGAGCGCGGCGAGGTCGAGGAGCCTCGCGCGGCGCGCCCCGATCCGTGCGTTCAGCGCGTCGAGCCGCGCCACGCGCCCTCCTCGCCGAAGAGCATGCCGGCCAGCTCGGCCTCGACCTCCGGCCAGAGCCGCTCCAGCCGGGCCGGGAGCGTGTCGTCGAGGACGCGCCGCCCCGCCACCAGCCGCAGGCCTCCCCGCCGGGCCGGCGCCGCCGACGATCCGGCTCCGCGCCGCCGCCGCCGGGTCGAGCCGCTCGAGCGCGGCGCGGCACGTCGGCTCCGCGCCCGGGTCGCACCTCGAGCTCGAACGGATCGTCCCCCGCCTCGGGGAGCAGCTCCTCGAGGAGCCGGGCGTCGAGCGCGGGGCCAGCCGCGTCCGGCGAGCGCGCGCGCGGCGGCCGCCCGGAGCGCGTCCGAGCTCGGCGTGGCAGGCCACCAGCAGCGCGCGGGCGCGCGCCTGCGCCAGCGCCTCGCCGGACAGCCGCTCGCGCTCGCGCGCACTCGCGGCGGGCGCGGTCCAGCAGGGCGGCGCCGGCCGGGCGCGCCGCGGCGCGGGCCTCCTCGAGGATCCGCTCGCGCTCCCGCGCCGCCGCGTCGCGCAGCGCGCGAGGCCTCGCGCTCCGCCTCCGCCTCGATGACGCGGAGGAGCTCGGGGTAGCCCGGCCAAGCTAGCCTCCGGTCAGGATGAGCACGGCCACCACGAAGCCGAGGATGACGAGCGTCTCGGGGATGGCGAGCATCACGATGACCGCCCCGCGCAGCTCCGGCTTCTCGGCCACCGCCCCGGCGCCCGCCGCGCCGATGCGCGACTGCACCCAGGCGGTGGCCAGCGGCGGCGATGCCGATGGCGAGGGCGGCTGCGAACGCGAGGAGCACCTTGTGTCCATGTGTCCTCCTGGTAGCTCCGGTCAGCCGTCGAGGGCGAAGGGCCGGTACGGCACGCCCGCCCTCCTCGTAGAACTTCTCGAAGAACTCCACGTAGTGGAGGCGGAGCGCGGCGACGGTCGGGCTGATGAGCCCGAGGGTGAAGTTGACCGCGTGCAGCAGCACCGCCGAGGACGATCCCCAGCGCGGCCGGGTCGGAGCGCGGTCGCCAGGAGGTTCGCCACCTCCGCCAGCATGACCGAGGCGAGGCCGAGCGCCATGAGGCGCGCGTAGGAGAGGACGTTGCCGAGCCCGAGCACGACGTCGAGGGCGGCCATCGGGCCTTCGGCCAGCACGGCCGAGGCGAGCGCGAGCAGCCCGGCCACGAGCGCGGGGCGGACCACCTCGCCCCGGGAGCAGCTCGGCCAGCCCGGCCCCGCCGACGCCGCACCAGTCAGGAGCAGCGCGAACCGGGCGACGCGGCCGAGCGCCTCGCGCACGGTGCCCCGCCGCGAGCGCGCTCGCCACGCCGAGGCCGATGCCGGCCGACACGTGCACCGCCCCGACGCCGAGCGCCAGCCACAGGAAGGTCATGAAGCCGCGCCGGCGGTCCAGCAGGAGCGGGTGCAGCCCGGCGCGCGCGCCCAGCTCGCCGAGGGCCTCGCCGAACAGCAGCCCGAAGACGGCGGCCGACGACCGAGCACCAGAGCGCCACCCAGGCCAGGTCGCGGCCCACCTCGCCGCCCACCCGCCGGGCCCGGAGCAGGAGCGCCGCGCAGATCCCGAGCGCGCCGAAGACCAGGTCGCCGAGCACGAGGCCGAAGAAGAGCGGGAAGAAGATCGCCAGCCACGGGGTCGGGATCGATCGAGCCGTAGCGGGGCAGCGCCACGAGCGCGAGGAGGCGCTGGAAGGGCCGGATGGCGGCCCGGTTCCGGAGCACCACCGGCACCTCGGGCCACTCGGCGCGGTGGGGCGGCCGGGCGAAGACCGCCACGCGATCGCCGAGCGCCGCGCGCGCGGCGCCGCGCAGCGCCTCCAGGCCCTCCCACGGCATGTAGCCGCTCGCCACGAACGCGAAGCGGGTCTCGCCGCAGCCGGCGGCCGCGCCGAGCCGCCCGAGCGCCGCGGCGGCGTCCGCGCCGATCCGGGCGACGGCCCCGGCCCGGCGCGCGGCGAGGGCCGAGAGCGCCGCCTCGACGGCCGCGCACCTCGCCCGGCAGCGCCCGCTCGCGCTCGAAGAGCAGGAGGAGCACGTCGAGCAGCCGCTTGCCGGTGTACGCGGAGGGGAGCCGGATCTCGTCCACGCCGCGCTCGAAGAGCAGCGCCGTGAGGGCGCGCCCGCAGCTGCGCGGGACCACCACCAGCACCCCGGTGCGCTCCGCGTCGAGCGGCCGCGCCTTCACCTCGCAGGCGCCGCCCGACAGCCGCCGCACCTCGCCCTCGAGCAGCGCCAGCGCGGCCGGATCGGTCCGGAGCACGAGCCCGTGGAGCTCGGGCTCGAGCGCCCCGTCGATCCCGTGGGAGAGCGGCGCGAGCGACACCACCAGGTGGGAGAAGCGCGCGGTGGCCTCCCGCTCCTCGAGGAGCGCCGCGCGGCGCGCCTCGAGCAGCGACACCTCCTGCTCCAGCGCGCCCAGCCGTGGGAGGAGCGCCTCCGAGTCGAGCGCCGGGAGCGCCTCCGGCTCGACGTCGCCGCGCGCCGGCGGCAGCCGTGCGGCCAGCGCGGCCGAGCGGCGCGCGATCTCGTGGAGGCGAGCCGCCTGTGCCGCGGCCCGGGGGTCGGCCTCCGAGCGCCGGAGCCCAGGCGCGGCCTGCCGGAGCTCGAGGACGCCGCGCGCCTGCAGGAGCTCGAGCACCGACGGGAGGAGCTCTCGCGGTCCCACCACCTCCACGCGGGCCATGGGGAGGATCACGGATCCTCCCCGAGCGTCCGCCGGACGATCCACGCGAGCGCCCCGGCCCGGTGCGCCGCCGACCGGCGCGCGACCTCGGCCACCTCGCGCTCCAGCGCGGCCCGCCCCTCCGCCTCGGCCGCGTCGAGCGCGGCGGCGGCCGCGTCGCGCAGCCGCGTTGCCTCGCGCTCCGCCTCGCGCCGCGCGGTGGCCGCGATCGCCTCCGCCTCGCGCCGGGCCGCTTCGACCACGGCGGCCGCCTGCCGGCGCGCCTCGTCCACGGAGCGCTCGAGCGCGGCCTCGTCCTGGCGAAGCCGTTCCACCGGTTCCCGCAGGGCGTCCGCGACGCGCGCGCTCACGATGGGCCCCCTGCTCTGGAGGAGACGCCCGCACGGCGTACTGCGCAAGGGCGATCCCTCCTTCACCGGTGGGGCTGCGCGCGCCGGCACACGGCCGCGCAGGTGCGCCGCGACGGCTTGCGGCGGCTCGCCGCTCTCGCGCGTGCCCGCTCCCCGTGGCCGCGGCTTCGCCGCCCTTCACGGATCGTGATGCTCGGCCTCCGGAGCCGTCGTGGACGACCGTCAGCCGCGGAGCGGCAGCGAGAGCTGCGCCGACGCCGGCCCGGCGACGCGACGACGCGCGCGCCGAGGCTCCGGACATGCCTCGGCAGGCCGTGCCCCGTCGGGCGGTCGCGCGCCCGCCTCGGGCGGTGCCCGGTCGAAGACGGTGCGGCCGCCCATGGCGGAGCTCGCGGCGCGCTCCTGCGCGAGGAAGCGCTCCAGCCCGGGGCCGGTGGCGACGGCCTCCAGCCGGCGGGCCTCGGCGTCGAGCCGGCGGAGCGCCGCCAGCCGGTCGTCCTCCCCCAGCCTGGCCCGGTCCACCGCGCTGCGGAGCACGCGGAGCGTCTCGTCGTACACGCGCAGCGGCACGGGGAAGGGATGGCCGTCCTTGCCGCCGTGCGCGAGGGAGAACCGGGCCGGATCGCCGAAGCGGCAGGGCGCGCCGTGGACGATCTCGGCGGCGAGGGCGAGCGAGAGCACCGTCCGTGCACCCACGCCTGGGGTGAGGAGCAGCTCCGTGAAGTCGGCCGGCCCGCGCGCCGCGGCCGCGGCCAGGGCGCCGTGGAGCCGCCGGAGCACCACGTCGCCGGCGCGGACGTCGTGCCGGGCAGGGAGCCAGAGGTGCGGGGCCCGCGCGACGCCCCCGCGAAGCGCGGTCACCACCCGCTCCGGATCTCCCTGGGCGAGCTCCACCAGGGCGGCGCGGGAGGGCGCCGCCCGCCGGTCGGTCAGGTTGACGATCTCGCCTCCGGGCCGACCTTCGATGGCGGCGTGCGGCTCCTCGACGAACGAGCGCAGCCCCTCGGACAGCCAGTGATAGCGCCGCGCGCGCCGGCGCACCTCGTCCATGCCCTGCTGGACCACCACCCAGGCGCCGTCCTCCGCCACCACGAACGCGTGCAGGTAGAGCGCATACCCGTCCTGCACCGCGGCGCCGTCCACCTTCGCGACCAGCCGGCTCGTCGTGGCCAGCGCCTCGCCGTCCACCCCGGTGCGGTCGCCGAAGGCGACCAGCTCGTCGGGCGTCCGGCGAGAGTGGCGCCCCCGCCCGCCGCACACCTTGAGCCCGAGCTCCCGCTCGAGCGGGGCGAGCCCGCGCTGCAGCGCGCCCACCACGCTCGTGGTGATGCCGGAGGAGTGCCAGTCCATGCCCATGAGCGCGCCGAGGGACTGGAACCAGAAGGGATGCGAGAGGCGGCGCAACAGCTCGGTCCGGCCGTACTCGTGCACGATGGCCTCGGCGAGCACCCGCCCCAGGCGCGCCATCCGGTGGAAGAGCCAGGGCGGGACGCGGCCGCCGTGGAGCGGCAGGTCGGCGCTGCCGGTGGCGGCGCCGCGGACACCAGTGGATGGGCGAGCTCGCGCGGGAGCGGTCACCTCGGGGTCCTGTCGAGGGCGCACCCGGAGCGCAACCTCCAGTCGCGGCGGCAGTCGCGGCGGCCCGCGGACCCGCGATGCATCTTGCTGGCATGGCGCCCAGACGCGGCCCCCGCAGCCCGGAGCCGGAGGAGCGCCCGCGGGGCGGCGCTCGTCACGACGGCTCGAGAGGCGGCACGGCCGCCCCCTGATCCCCCCTCGCCCGTCGCTGCCGACCCTCCGCGACGCGGCGCTCGGC
>CAVTDL010000019.1:0-154187 GCA_963733485.1 uncultured delta proteobacterium
ATGGAACGCCTATGACGCCCCCCACCACGCGACGACGCTAGGCCGAGTTCGCTGACTCGGGAGTAGTTCGTCATCTCCAAAGATCGCTTGGCCGGAGGGAGTCGTTCATGGCCGGTGTGGCACATGGAGGCCGTCGGGGACCGGGTGAAGCTCACGTACTTCGTGGCCGGCAAGGAGCCGCAGCGGTGCGGCGAGACGGAGAGGTCCTGCGAGGACGACCTCACGGCCTGGGTCATCTACGAGATGGGCCCCTGGGACGCCTGCACGATGCCTTCCGGCGCGACCTTCATCCGGCAGGCGACCTGGTTCGGGGTGAGGGCGTGACCGAACCCGAGACGCGGATTCTGCTCCGCGACGCGCGTAGGGGCGACACCATCGTGCTGCACAACGAGGTTGTCACGGTGGAGCGGTTGGAGCACGTCGGGTTCGGGTTCTTCCTCATCACCTTCCGTACGCCGCAGTACCCCAGCGGCTGCGGCAAGACCGTCGCCGTCACACCGTGACGCTGGTGGAGCGCGAGTGACGGTTCACACCGGGAGGCTGCGTCGGTTCCTCTGGACGGCGAGACGGCGGTCATCTCCGTCGAGCGCCACAACGGGAGCAAGGCCGCGCTCCTGTCCACGGGCTCGCCGCCCAGATGTTCATCGCGAAGCACGCCGTCGTCGAGAGCGGCGAGGCGAACCTCGAAGCCGTCATCGGGCTGCCGGTCGTGTGCGAGGAGTCGGCGCGCGGCATCGTGGTGAAGCTGGCGCTCGACACCGCCCCGCGCGAGCGCGAGGCCACGCGGTGAGCCGCCCGGTGCCGCGCGGGCGCACGACGCTCGTGGTGGACGACAGCCCCGAGCGCCTGGAGTTCTTCCGCGAGCGGCTGTCCGGGTGCGCCGTCGCGACGAGCTACGACGAGGCGCTGGCCGCGCTCGACCGGCGGCGCTTCGTCACGGTGTTCCTCGACTTTGACCTGCTGGGTTCGCGGTCCGGTGCAGACATCGCCTACTGGATGGCGCGCCAGCTCTGCGCGCGCCGGCCTCGGGTTGTCGTCCAGAGCACCAATGCGCGCGGGGCGCTGTCCATCGAGGTGACGCTCCGGAACGCCGGGTTCGAGGTCGAGGCGCAGCCGTTCCCGCCGGCCGTGCTCGTGGGAGACGCCGATGACGAGTGACTCGGCGGTCCGCCGGGTCATCTCGCTCGCGAGGTTCAAGGCCGCGCAGGTCGCGGCGGCGGCGCTCCCGCACATCCTGACGATGGACCGGCGCGCTCCGGACTGCCTGCTCGCGGTCCGGGTCGAGGTTGTCGATGGCGAGCCTGTCGTGGTGGCGCTCGTGAGCGACGAGCGCGCGGTGTCGGTGACGTTCCCGAAGCACATCTGGACCGGAGGCGGTCATCTGGTCCCGGTTGTCGTGCGCTCCGTTGTCGCGTCAGGCGGGGCCGGGTAGGGGCCCAGGAGGGGCGGTGTACACGGTCGAGAAGCTCGTGGAGCGAACGAAGCATGTCTGCGTGACCGAGGACGGCCGGTTCGTGGTCACCGACCTCGCTCCGCTCACGAGCCGCCGCAAGGGGTGCCGCGTGACCGACACCAGAGCGGCGTCGGGCGAGGTGGTCGGGTTCGTCACGACGCTCGCGGCGGCGGTGAAGCTCATCAACGAGTACGTTGAACAGCGACGAGCAGGCGCAACACGGCCGACCCCGGCACGGCGGCGCGGTCTACCGTGAGCCCCGCGATGAAACCCCGTGCATCTTGAACACCGTGCCGGAGGTGGGGCCGTAGTCGAGGCCCGTCTCCATCATGACCGTCTCCGACACGAGGTCTTTCGCGTGAGCCGCATGGCTCATGTGCCGCCGCCGAACCGCCGAGGCGATGAGGTCGGCGCCTTCGAGCAGAACGTCGCTGCCCTTCGTCACCGAGTCGAGAGCGCGGAGGTAGGTGCGCTCCGGGAAGCGGCGGACGATTTCGTGGCCGAGCATTTCATCGAGGCGGTCGAGCTTCTTGGCGTCGAACCCGGTGTCCTGTTCCTTGATGACGCGCACGGCACGTGGGTGCTGGAGGCAGCCGAGGCTCGCGACCTTGTCGAGCGAATCCAGCACGAAGGGCGATGAACAGGTTGAACAGCGTCTCGTGCTTCACGGCGGGCGCGGGCAGGACGTGAGCGACGAACAGTACACCCGCCTTTCGCGCGAGAATCTGGCGGAGCAGGGCGACGTACTTGCCCATGTCCTCCTGTCGCATCTCTGCGAAGTGGAGAGCTTCGCTCCAGCCTTGGTCGCGTCGCCATCGTTGCATGGCGACGTGGTGCGGCTCGTACGTCGGCCAGTCGATGACGCACACGCCGCCGACGCCAACGAACTCGCCGCCATGGCTGCCCGTCTCGTCGAGGTAGAACCGAATCTCGGCGTCCGTGTCTCGCTTGTACGAGAGGTACTCCAGGAACTCCCGCTGGTTCTCCTGGCGCTGCGCCTTCGTCCACTCGGTCGGCTCGAACAAGTGAAGCTGGTTCTGGATGCGCCGCCGCGCGCGCGTGATGGAATCGACGCGCTCCAGGTCGTGCAGGACATCGAGCGTGCGACTCGGGGACCAAGCACGCAGCGTCTCGCTCTCGAAGCGGTGCCAGTACCGGAGCACCAGCGCCGTGTCGCTGTCCCGCGCGTCCGGGAAGTCTCGGAGCACGAGAGCAACACGCTCGTCGAGCGCGGCAAAGCGGCTGGCGTCGAGCGCAGCAAGCAGCGCATCGCGCCGGCGCTGGTGTCCTCGTCATCCGGGACGCGCGCAACCCACTCGGCGGCCCCATCCAGCGAAAGCTGTTCCAAGCTGGCGCACCCTCCTCGACGGACGTACTTCGAGTCCTAGACTACCCGGCGGGGCTGACGGGATTCGGGCGCTCGTGCGGAACGGGGCTTTCACAACCCGCTAGACAAGCGCCGGAGCCCACTCCGCAGCTCGAACCTGCGTCTCGGTACACGCTGGTAGACTTGCGGGACGAGCGCGCCCGGGCTCCGAGTGAACTCCGGGGCGAGGACGCAGGCTGGACGCCGCTGTTAAGGGCCTGACGGACGAGTCCTGGCGCCGCGACACGGGGACCCTGGGAACCCGGGGAACCGGGATAGTGGGACACCCCGCGATTCCTCAAGTCCTCGTAAACCCGAGGGGGTGTTGACGAAAATCGCCCGGCTCGCTAGGCTTTGCCGCGCTGCACGGCGGCTGCGCGGCGTATCGAGTGCACCACCGCGCCAGCGTTACAGCAGGTGAAGGCGAATCTAAGTCCTCGTAAATACGGCATAATCTACTAAAGTTCCACCATCGCAAGTCGCCACGGCAATCGTGGAGCTGGGCGGCGGTGAAGGTCGGGGAGCGGCAGCGCGCGGCCGCTCCCCGGCCGCTGACAAGCAGGAGGACGACGATGGGGCAGAGCAGGAGCAGTCGGAGGCGGCAGGAGCTCCGCGAGCAGCTGTGGAAGGACGGCGCGTCTGAGATGTGGAAAGGCGTGAACGAGAAGGGGTGGTTCGCGGCTCCGCGCTACCTCTCCGTCGTCCTCGCTATCCTCGACGACAAGGAACTCAGAGGCGACCAGGACCTCGGTCGCGTGTACCTGGACCTCTGGACCCGAAGCTACGAGGAGGGAGTCGTCGAGGTGACAACCGAGGCGGACCATGCGCTCCTCTGCGGGTTTCCGAACCGCGTGCGCTCGTGGCGCGACCGGGTGCGGAAGCTGGAGGCTTTGGGGCTCGTCAAGGTGTTCGCGGCCGGAGCCTCGGACTTCGCCTTCATCGGGATGGTCCATCCCCATGTCGCGCTCCAGCGGCTGCGCCGCGACGGCAAGCTCAAGAACGACCGTGAATCTTCTCGTGAAGGCCCTCGCCGATTCCGGCGCGTCGAAGCCGATGCCTCCGGAGGACGTGAACGTGCTGTTCCTCGACGAGAAGAAGGCGAAGAAGAAGGCGCCACCAAGGGTGCTTAGGGTGAACGGCGTGCCGCACGGCGCCAAGGATTGTGGTATACTAATGGTGTTGTGGCTTGAAGCTGACCACCTGCTGGTCGGAGGTGGTGGCACAGGGTTCGAATCCCTGGCGGTATGCTGGTCTGGTGGCCCTCGCTGTGCGTGACCACGTCGTAACGAAGTACCTCAGCAGCACCAACGGTCTGGAGGACACCATGAGCAAAAGGCTGATGAAGATGGCACGGAATGTAGTCGCTGCGACCGCTGAAACTGCTCTGGGCCATCATGACCAGCGCCGTGGCGGGCATCCTGCTGCCAGCTTGAGGCCACAACCGACGCGCGACGTGCAGGAAGAGGAACCACGGAAAGAATGGCGCGTTAGTCAGGTGAGGAGCGGAATGTGGAACGCTCACACGCAGGCTGATGCGTTGATTCGCGAGGCTGAGCACCTCGAACGATACGTTCGCGAGAACCAGTCGCGTATCAAGCGCAAGGACCCGCGCTCCAGCTCGGCCCAGCTCATGGTCGACCGCTGCACGGGCGAGGCGGACCTGCTCTTGCCATCGCGAACCCGGATGCTCTGCGAAGCCGAGAGCACCTCCTGCACGAAGTTCTGGGGCAGCTCGAACGTGCGGAACGCGCGCCGAGCCAGTCGGGCGTCGCGGACGTTACGTCTCAGCCTACCGTGCGGGGTGGGCAGGCAAGTGCCGCGAACTGGTGAAGCGGTACTCGGCCCCGTAGTAGTCGTGCGGGCCGGCGCCGCGCGCGCGGGTCAGCAGCCGCCGCCCTTCTTCTTCGGCGGCGGGCAGATGCCGAGGGGACGCGGCGCCGGCGGGCACCCGCCACGAGGCGGGCGTAGATGGCCCCGGGCGCGCGCCGGTCGGGCGCGGTCCACGATGGGCGGCAGCGGCCTGCTTCCCCATTCGAACATCCGGATGAACTCGCGGCATAAGGCCGGCGTGATGCTCTGGACCGGCTCGCCACGAAGGACCTCGATGCGTCCGACGCGATGGCCCTGTTGCACGGGGTCGATGAACCTGGCAATGAGCGGGAACTTCGTCCGCCACTCCAGCGGGCCCTCGTTCACGAGGAGGAATCCGTCGTCGCAGTCGATGGACCCGTCACGCTGCCGCTCCACCGCGATTCCTCCCACGCCAGCCGGTCGCGCAAGCCGTGCTTCGCGGTAATGCCGCCGATGGCGATGACAAGGTTGTCGCGCCGAGCGAAGTCCGGGGGCTTGATGCCCGAACGCAGCATGGCCTTGCAGTCCTCCACGCCGAGCCGGATGCGTCCCGTCCCGCTGGAGCAGCAGGGTCGCCGAGGTGGTCCATCTTGTTGAAACCGAACGACGCGGATGATGGACTACTGGCTGCGAGCGCGCGGGCGGTGGCCATGGCCGGTCTGATATCCCGAGCCTCGCTCGACGGCACCGCGACGCGATGTCACCGCCGCTGGCGCCCGAACCTGGCTGACTCGCCGCGCGGCACCGGCCATATTACTTCTGGCGCAGCGAGGGTTGATGCGTCCCCAAACGGGCCCCCGCAACTCCTCTGGGAGTCACCGACCCCGCCATCCGCAAGGATGGGCGGGGTTGGTCGTTTTCAGGGTCACGCGCACGGAGTACCCATCGGCCTGCGGCTGCAGGAGGATGGCTTCCACGACGCCCTGAAGCAGTGCCTTGCCCTTCTGCGGCTTCGCCAGGACGGCGCTCGCGTGAACCTCCCGCGGCGGTGGACCTACGAGCCCGTCTCCAGGTTCGCGGTTGGCGAGCGGATCGGCTGCGCGACGAGGAGCGCCGCAAGCGCGAGCAGGGGTGACGACGTCGAGAGGCGAGGTGAGAACCGGGGTCCAAGGAGGCTATCGATGATCCGCGCCGAGGGGGCCGACGCCATGGCCGTCTCGGATGGCCGCCAGGTGGCGCTCTCCAGCGTTCCAGTTCCGCACCAGGTTCTCGATCAGCGCGGGCGCATAGAGGCAGTACGCCTGCTCGCGCGAATAGGTCGCCATGTAGCGCCGGAACAGATGAAGGGGCTCGGCCGCGACGCGCAGTGCGCGCCGGTTCGCGACGAGGCTCGTCGTCCCCGCGCTCAAGAGCTCGGCCGCGCCGCGGGCGACGGCGGCCTCCATCGCCTCCTCGCCGTCCACCACCTCGTCGCAGAGGAGCCGGCCTTCCGCGCTGTCCGCGGGGAAGTCACGATTGAAGAAGATCGCCTGGCGGGCCGCGCGCTCGCCGACGAACCGCGGCAGGCGCAGGTTCGCGAGGCCGGGGATGATCCCCTCCTTGCGCGCGGGCAGGTTGAAGTACGCGCCGCGCTGGGCGATGACGCGGTCGATGACGAGCAGCATCTGGCAATGGCCGCCGATCGCGAACGCGTCCACCGCCGCGATGAACGGCTTCTCGACCCCCCCGTGGCCCTCGTCACGGGAGGGCTCCTCGCCCGCCAGGCCGCGGTGGATCTTCGCGAGCGGCCCGGTCTCCCGCTCGAGCATGAAACGGAGGAGCAATCTTGCCGTCGTAGAGTTGGGTGAGGTTGATGCCCGCGCCGAAGACGCGCCGGCCCGCGTACTTCGGCTTCGTCATCGGCGCGCCGCGCAGGACGCCCACCTGGATGGCATCGTCGAGGAGGACGAGGTCGACGAGCGTCTCGAACGCCTCCTGGTACTCGTCGTCCTCCGCGTTGAGCCAAGGCTGGTGATGGAAGGTGATGCGCCCCTGCTCGCCGCGGCGCTCGAGTGTCATCGAGGGAAGCTCGAGCCGCCCCGAGCGGCGGAAGGCGTCTCGTGCTTCGAGCGCCGCGGCCGACGGCCGGCGCATCGCGTGGAGCAGATGCAACCCGCGCTCCCGGTCCGAGAAGGCGTGCGCGAGGAAGATCCCCTGATCGATCTGTAGACCGTCCTGGAACATCTGCGGACGCTCGCGCTCGCGCGAGACCTGCGCCCGCGTCGGGACGAGGCCTGGGAATTCGGCGGCGGCGGCGTACGTGAGCTCGCCGAGTCGCAGGAGTGTCCGGCGGTCGCCGGTGAGCCGGTCGTACACGGCCGCGACGTGGCGCGCGAGGAATCCCTCCCGTGCGCTCCGGCCTCCGTCGAGGAGCGCGGTCGCGACCGCCTCCTCCACGGGAGAGCGCTCGTTCTTCGCCGGGAGGCGCCCGAGGGCATCGCTTCGCATCGCGAGCCACGGCCGGAGCGCGGCCCAGTCCTGCTCCAGCCCGCCCTGCGCGACGGGAGGCTCGGACGCGAGGCGCTCGGCGTCGGCGAGCCCCACCCCCGCGGAGACGTACGTGCTGCGATCCGTCCAGGTCGTGCCCGGCTGTGGCATGGTTCCTCCTTCGACCTATCCCGCCGCGGAGACCGTCCGGGTCCCTGCCCCGAGCTCGCGTACGAGGAGCTCGGCGCGCTGCGTGGGGTCCCCGGCACGGTCGAGGCCGGCGCCCTTGCCGTACGCAGAACCCGACCACCCCGTCGTACGCGTACGGATAGCGTTCGAGGAGCTGGGTTCCCTTGAGCGCCGTTGCGGCCATCTCCTCGTTCAGCGCGGGGCGATGTACGAGTGCCGGGTCTGCCCGCCGACGGAGCGCCTGGGCGAGCGCGAGGTCGTACCCGCCGAGCGACGAGCCGGGATATCCGGTGACGAACACGCCGGTGCGCACGCCGGCAGCCCGGTCCCGACGGAGCTGATCGAATCGGAGGCGCACCACGGCCTGCACTCCGGTGAGAAGGATCATGCCGGACTCGATCCCGTAGCGGTCGTCGAGGGCGGGTGTCGGCACCACCCTCGAATAGTGGCCGAACAGGGTCGGCGCGTTACTCCCTGAGGGCACCTGCGCCGGTCTTTGGATCGGCGACAGATTCACGTCGGGCGGCAATGCGCCGCGCCGCGGTCGCGGCTCGGCGGCACGCTGCGGAGCATTTGCGGGCGTCGCCGTCCGTGCCGGTCTCCACTACGTCGGCGGCCAGCCTCGGGGTCAGCTTCAGTTCGCCGGCGAGGGACGCAGTTCGTCGGATGCACCGGAGCGGCTCCGCGGTCAATCCGGCGGCAGGTTCATCCGCCGGAGCAGCGCGTTGAATCGGGGGGGCGTCCCAGCTGCTTCCCCTGGCGGGCGCCCCGCCTGCCCGCCCGTGCCTCACCCGCCCGCAGGGAAGCTCGTTCCCCCATCTTCCTGTCTCTTCGGCATGAATCAGCGCCAATAGCTTTTCAGTCGAGGGCCTGTCCTGGGGAGGGCGACGCCATGAGAGGTGCGATCGCGGTGGCGATCCTTATGGTGCTCGCTTGCGGGGGACGTGAGCCTTCACCGCCGTCACCTGAGCCGCAGCCCCAGCCCCAGCCCCAGCCCCAGCCCCAGCCGCAGCCCCAGCCCCAGCCCCAGCCCCAGCCCCAGCCCCAGCCCCAGCCCCAGCCCCAGCCCCAGCCCCAGCCGCAGCCCCAGCCGCAGCCCCAGCCGCAGCCGACAGCGTGCTTCCTAGAGGAGGGCGGGCACGGCGACTGGCTTTACCAGTTCTCCCAAGTCGAGGGGGACTGCGGCCCAGCCACCGACTTTGCGAGCGACATGGCGCCGGGCACTTCGTTCACGCCTTGGGGGCCGATCGACTCCTCGCCGTACACCGAATGTCAAACACTTACGAACGTCGTCTCGTCCGACCACTGCCAGAAGAAGATCAGCCGACAGTGCCTCACGGGCGGTGGGGATGTCTTGTTTCACCTCGTCGAGGAGTTCCACCAAGAGTCGCCCACGCGCATCACCTTCGCAGTGGACTACCAGCGCGACGCATACGGCGAGCGCGTCGTCGCGTGCTCCGGCCAGTACTACGGCATGATCACGAAGCAGTAGGGGACGTGCACCGCGACCAGGCAGTCCGAAGCGCGAAGGTATCCATGCTCAGGATGTGCGGGAGCGCGTCCGCCGGCTGCTCAGGGAGACGGCTCGCGTTGCGGTGGCGTCCAGGAGCAGCACCCAGAGCTGCTGGCGAAGATGAAGCCAATCGCTGCTGCTCAGAACTAGCGAGCACCGGTGTCGCATCTTCGAGGCAGGTACGGCCGCTCGCGAGGGCGGCCGTTTCCTTCTCCATCACGCACCACGGATGGTTCCTCAGCGCGCCCGACGCGAACAAGCCCATCAACTACACAGTGCCGTTGCGCCGGGCCTTCTTGACCTGCTCCGTCTCTACGCAGTTCGTGAATCTAAGTGCGACCTGTGGCTCGCAACTGCTCTCGGCCGGGATCAAGGTCTCACGTCGCGGGGGCGGTTCAGCCCGACGGTGACGTCACGGGGCGGATGCGGCGACGCCCTCCTGCCGAGCACGCGTCCGACCAGCGACGCGAGCGCACCGCGGGCCGGGCCCGACGAGGCGTTCGCCGGCGCTGCCCGGGGGGGCAGCGGCTCGAGCGCGATACGCTGCGCGTGGCGCCCGGGATGGGCGCTGAGCCAGGCAACCAGCGACGACACCTGGGCTCGGCCATCCTTCAGCTCCGCGACCCACGCCCTGCCGTTGTGAAGATAGATGGTGGTTCGGTTTGCGTTCATGGTGGGTGCCTCCCGCTTCGAGAGCGACGCCGCACGCCGGCGCCGCACGCGATACATGGTCGCGAGCGCCGCGCGCGGCGTCATGAGGCGGCTGTCCCGCCTGAGGCGGAAAGGCGCCATCCGGAGAAGCTCGGCGTGGGGCTGCAGCCCCACGAGCGTTCACGAGGTCTTCTTCCCGAACCCCGCGTCGCGTGCGAGGACGATGGCGCGCGAGCGGTTCGGCACCTCGAGCTTGGCGAAGATGGCCGTGATGTGGTTTCGGACCGTCTTCTCGCTCACCCCGATGCGTCCCGCGATCTGCGCGTTGTCGAGACCCTCCGCGATCAGCTCGACGAGCTCGCTCTGGCGCGGCGTCAGCCGCGCGAACGCGCCGCCGCCGCGCGCGACGGGGAGGAACGCGCGCACCTCCTCGAGCCACCGGCGCCACGCGGGCTCATGCTCGAGGAGGACGTGGTTTCCGCTCTCGAGCGGCACGAAGCGCGCGCCCGGGACGAGGCTCGCCAGCAGCCGCCCCTCCTCGAACGGGATCCGCGCGTCGCGGACGGCGTGGAGCACGAGCGTCGGACAGGCGACGCGGGGAGCGATCGCGGTGACGTCGATCTCGCCCAGCACGCGCATGAAGCGCGCGGCGTTCGCGGGTGAGGTGCTCACCTGCTCGAGCCTGTTCCACCAGCGATGCTGTTCGGGCGTGCCGTCGGGAATGAATAGACTCGTGAAGAACTGGCGAAACGCGGGGTTCTCCTTCCCCCAGCCCAGCTCCGCGAGCTCGACCATCATCTCGGCTTCCTTGCGCTGGCGCGGCGTCGGGTTGCGCCGGAGCGCACCGCGGGCGAACGAGCCGTGCAGCACGAGGTGCGTCACCCGCTCGGGATGGCGCGCCGCGTACGCGATCGCGATGGCGCCGCCCTGCGACAGGCCGAGCAGCGAGAAGCGCTCCACGCGCGCTGCGTCGACCACCGTCTCGAGATCCCGCACCCAGGCCTCGAACGACACCTCGGGTACGTCCCAGTCTGAGAGCCCGCACCCGCGAGCGTCGTAGCGCACGAAGGAGTGGCCACGCGACAGCTCCGAGATCCAGTGTCGCCACACGGGGCTCTGCAGATCGTAGTCCAGATGGGAGAGCCAGTTCGCGGCCTTCACGAGCGGCGCGCCTTGGCCGATGGTGCCGTACGCGATGCGAACCCCGTCGCCCGTCGTACAGAACTGGATCCGCTGTTCCATCGAACGCTTTCCGGCGACGGCGGCCTCGAGGTGGTCCGGCCGATCAGGCGCAGGCGTGGGTCCGCCGGTCTCGGTACGAGCTCATCACCCCTACTTCACCCGTCTCGCACGCTTCTTGGCGGCCTCGATGTCCTTGAACGGAAAGTAGTCCAGCACGTCGTACTCCCAGACGTTCGTGGGGAAGATCACGACCAGCTCGGCGAGCCCGTTCCCGATGTTGACGAACGAGTGCGGCACCATCGGCGGGATGTTGACGATGTACGGCGCCGAGATGGTGAACAGCTCGTCGCCCAGCGCGTAGAGAATCTCGCCCTCGAGCAGCACGTGCGCCTCCTCGCCGACGTGGGTGTGCATCGGCGGGGCGCCGCCGGGAGCGGTGTACGTGATCCCCACCGTCAGGTTCTGGTAGCCGTGTCGCTGCCCCTCCATCACGTGCACGAACTCGCCGGGCCCGGGGTTGATCACGACGAGCTTCTCCTTCGGCAGGGCGAAATCTTCGAACGACTTCATTGCCGGTGGCTCGACCTTCCCGGGGATCCGGCGGGTCTCCAGGACTCCGTGGGGGTGATGCTGCGCGTGCAGCTTCTTGCGCGCGGCGTCGACGTCCGCGATGAGCTCGCCGTGCTCGACGCGCTCCGTGGTGCCGGACTTGTACGTGACCGTCGGTGGTGGAGGGATGGCCGCTCGCCGCGCCTGCGCGGCGCCGGCAGCGTTCTCCTTCCGCTCCGCCGCGAGCGCAAGCGTCGCCACGGCCACGAGCGAGACGGTGAAGCCCGCAATGACGATCGGGGTGCGTCGCATTCGAGACTCCTTTGCCGCGTCGCGGCGACTCCGGAACGGACGGTCGCCCCATGTGGACGCGGTGACCCACAACTTCTCCTCCCGTGACGCCCGTGCCGCGGCAAGTCGGGGCGCGAGCCGAGCGTGCCGAGGCCCGCTCGCCACTTGCGGACGGGGACACGCCGCTTGGCCTGACAAAGCCGGGGGCCTCGTTTACGCCGGCGCGAACTGCGGCGGCCATCACCCGCGAGAGGTTCGCGGGCGCGGGCGGCGCGGGCACCGCTCGGCGGGTCACCGGGTAGGCTGGGGATTCTCGCCCGCAACCAGGAAAGCCATGATCGCGCGGGCGAGCTCGTCGCGTCCATCGTCGATGGCGTTGTGGCTCTGGCCCTCGAGCGCCACCGTCGTGGACCGGGGGAGCACTCTTCCGAGCTCCGCCACCGCGCTCCGCAGATAGGGGGACGCAGTGTCGCTGCCCACGAGCAGCAGCGTCGGGACGGCCACGCGCGCGATTCGCGCCGGGTCGAACCGATATGCGGCGAGTGCCCGGATCTGGCGCGGCTGGGCGTCGATCGTCGCGCGGAGCTTCGGCCACGACGGCCGTGAGCGCATCGCGGCGACCTCGCCGGGCGGCTGCCGCACGACCTCGAGCAAGAAGTGCTCGAGGGCCTCTTCGCGGCGACCCTCTCGCACGAGCTGCTCTATCCGGTCGGCGGCCGCGACGTTCTCGGCGGCGGGGTCCTTCAACGGCGGTTCGTACAGGATCAACTTGGCGATGCGCCGCGTGACGAACGTCGCCTCGAGCGCGGTCACGGCGCCGAACGAATGACCGAGCACGTACGTCGTCCCCGGCTGCGCGTCGACCACGGCCGCAACGTCCTCGGCTTCCTTTTGCAGGCTGTAGCCGGGGCCGTCGCCGCTGTCCCCCCGACCTCGCCAATCCATCGCGCAGGCCGTGAACCGGGAGGCGAGCAACGGAAGCATCGGCGTCCAGCGCGTTCTGTCCCCGGTTCCGCCGTGCACCATCAGGAGGGTCGGACCCGAGCCCGCGCATTCGACTGCGATGAGGGTACCGTCACGCGAGGCAACCCGCGTCACGCGTGCCCGGGCGGGCGTTGGTTGCGCCGTGGCGCGCTCCGGCCCCGGAGCGCCCCGGGCGGTCGCCGGCAGCAGCAGCGACGCGATCAAGGCGCAGGCGACGACGGGACTCCGCATGTTCGACACCTCCGGGCGGGCCGGCTTCGGTCCGAGCTGCCGGAATGTAGGCGCGGCGGGACGCGCGCGCCGCCGTAGCTACGTGCCAGTCCGTCAAGCTCCACCAGCACGCCCCCGCACCCGGTTCGAGCCCCCGATCGCTCAGGAGGTCGGAGGCTCGTGCGTCTTCTCGCCGAGCCGTTCCAGCGAGACGCCGGAGCGCGTCCTGGTGGGCGCCGCGGGGAAGCTGCTCCCTCGCAACAGGACGCCACCAAGACCCGAGCCGTCGGCCTGAGGAAGATCGACGGCGAGCGCGACAGCCCGAGGACCCGAGTGTGCTAGCGGTTTCCGCGATCCAACCGGAACGGAACAATCGCGACGCGATGGCTTTCAACGCGACGCTCTCTACGTCAAATGGGACCTGATGATCGACGCGACTTCATCTGGGCGCTCGTTGGCGAATGTGTGAGTCCCGCCCGCTACGGTGACGATGCGCGCGCCCGCGATGCGCTCCGCAAGAAAATGAGCGATGGCTGGCGGGCTGATCGCGTCTGAGTCGCTCCACAGCAGAAGGGTCGGCGCACGGATCGCTGCTAGCCGGTCCGTGAAGTCGGTGCGGTCATCAATGAACCAGTTCGGAACATCCGGGAGCGACGCCCGGTACTCGTGACGCCACTCTGCTGCGCCAAGCCGTCGCACGTCCACGCCACCGGAGGTCGCGACCAGCACCAGGCGTGCAACGCGTTCCGGCTGCTCCACTGCCAGACGCGCGGCGAAGATTCCCCCCATCGATTGTGCAATCACGTGACTCGGTCCTGGCGGTAGGCGCTCGACGATCCAGCGGTGGAGGTCGTCCAGCGACTTCACGCCACCATCGGCAGGGACCCCGCCGAACCCGGGGTACCCGAAGACGATGACTTGGCCTAGGTCGCCGAGCCGGTCGGCCACTGGCCGCCAGAACGACTCACTTCCACCAGCGCCGGGGAGGAAGACGAGGTGTCGTGGCATTCGGGGGGACGATCTCACCGAATGCTCGCGCCACCCGCTCCGGGGCGACCGGCGTCGGGGCGACGATCGGACCAGCGCGCGAACCCCTTCAGCCCGGGGATCTGGTAGCTCCAGAACGCCTCGATCGCCTCGCGGAGCGCGCGCTCGTCGGCGTGCGCCTCGAGGATCGCCGCGAGCATCCGCCGGGTGTTGTCGAAGATCCGCGCGAGCACGAAGCGCGCCGCTGCGCTTGCCCGGCGCCGCGGGCGCAGGTCGGCGAGCGTCGAGGCGACGAGCCGCTCCACGAAGCGCGCGCCGAACGCGGCGTAGTCGGTCCCTTCGGCGCGGTCGAGGAGGATCACGACCGCGAGCCGGTGCTCCACCCAGAAGCGCAGCATCTCGTCGCCGATGTCGTCGGCGCCCCGGGTCGCCTCCGCCCGGAAGGCGCGGGAGAGGGCGCGCACGCGCCGGTCGAGCAGCGACTCGAACTCCTCGGCCAGCGCCGGCGTGACGAGCGCGTCGAAGATCTCGCGCTTCCCGGCGTAGTAGCGGTACGTGCTCGCCGTCCCGACCCCGGCGCGCTCGGCGATGGCGGTCATCTTCGCGCCGGCGTACCCGCGCTCCGCGAACACCCGGAGGGCGGCCGCCTCGATGCGCGCGCGCACCTCGTCCTTGAGGACCTGGGGCATCAGGCGTCGAACAGCCGCGGGTAGGAGAAGGGCGCCCAGCGATCCCTCCACGGGCGCACCTCCTCGAGCTGATAGGCGAGACCGAGCAGGAGCGCGTCGGCGGCCGGCGCGGCGGCGAAGTGGACGCCGACGGGGACGCCCTCGTCGGTCCAGTGCAGCGGCACCGACATCGCCGGGCAGCCCGCGATGTTGTGGATGGGCGTGTAGCCTACGGCGCGCCCGGTCCGCCGGAGCAGCTCCTCGCGCGGCAGGACCGGGGAGAGGTGGCCGATCCGCCAGGGCGTCGTCGCGAGGGTCGGCGTGAGGATCGCATCGTAGCCGCGGATCGCCGCAAGGTACCGCTCGGTGCCTGCGGCGAAGGCCGCGCGGGCCGCGGGCAGCGCGCCCGAGCCCCGGCGCTCGAGCTCGTCGACGAGCGCCCAGCTGAACGGCTCGAGCTCGTCCCGCTGCACCGGGTGCCCGCGCAGCCGGTCCACCATCTCGACAAGCCCGGCCACCGCCGCCCCGGCGACGATGAAGAACGCTTCGCCGAGCGCCGAACCGTCGATGTCGGGCGGGACGACGGGCTCGACGCGGTGTCCGAGGGACGCGCAGAGCGCGGCCGCGTCGTCGAGGGCGCGGCGCACCGGCGGCTCCGGCTCCTCACCGAGGAGGGTGCGCGTCCAGATGGCGATCCGAAGCCGACGCGCGAGCGGCTCCCGCACGTACCCGACGGCAGGGAGCGGGCCGTCCCGGTCCTCGGTGATGGAGAGGAACAGGGCGCTGTCGCGGACGGTGCGGCTCACGCAGTGGTCGGAGACGAGAGCCCCGAACTCGGACGGGAGGCTCGCCGGCACGCAGCGCCCCCGGCTGGGCTTGAACCCGAAGAGGCCGCACACCGACGCGGGGATCCGGACCGAGCCGCCGCCATCGTTCGCGTGGGCGAAGGGAACGATCCCGGCGGCGACCGCTGCTGCGGCCCCGCCCGACGAGCCCGCGGCGGAGAGCGAGAGGTCCCACGGGTTGTGCGTCACGCCCTCGAGGAGCGTCTCCGTGCTGCCGAGCAGCCCGAATTCCGAGGCGGCGGTCTTTCCGACGGTGACGAGCCCGCCCTCGTCGATCCGGGCGACGTACGGGGTGCGAGTCTCGGGCCCGGCGATGTTGCGGGCGAACACCCGTGAGCCGCAGGACCAGCGCAGGCCCGGGTACGGGGTCACGTCCTTCACCAGGAACGGCACGCCGGCGAACGGGCCGGGCAGCACCTTCGCCGCGCGCGCGCGCTCGACGTCGACGACGGGGGCCGCCCGCAGCAGCGGGTTCAGGGCCTCGAGCCGCTCGACGAACGCGTCGAGCAGCTCGGACGCGGTGAGCTCGCCGCGCGCGACGAGGTCCGCCTGTGCGACCCCGTCGAGCTTGGAGAGGCCGCGGAGCTTCGCCATGGGACTCCTCCTCGCGAGGTGTCGAAACGCGAATAGCATGTTCCCGTTTCCGGCGCGCGTCAACGCCCGCGGGTCCGCCGGGGCGGGACCTGCACCTGGATGGACGGGAAGTCTTGCCCCTCGAGCCTGGGGCAGTAGTATTACTCGTACAAGTAAGAGTAGGAGGACGACGTGCGCATCACGAGCAAGGGCCAGGTGACCATCCCGGTGGAGATCCGCGAGAAGGCCGGGCTCCTCCCCGACACGGAGGTCGAATTCGAGCTGGACGCGAAGGGCGTCCGGATCCGGCGCGCAAAGGCTCCGCGCCGTGAGGGGCGCGGCGCTGCAGCGGTCGCGCGGCTGCGGGGGAGGGCGACGGTCAAGATGAGCACCGACGAGATCATGGCGCTCACGCGCCCTGAGTGATGGCCGGTCCTCGTCGATAGCAACGTCATCCTCGACGTCGCCACGAACGATCCGAACTGGGGCTCGTGGTCTGCAGAGGCGCTGGCACGCGCCGCTGACGAGTCGGTCCTCGTCATCAACCCGATCGTGTTCGCCGAGGTCTCGGTCGGCTTCGACCGCGTCGAGGACCTCGAGGATGCACTGCCGCCCGAGCTCTACCGCCGCGATCCCCTGCCGTACGAGGCCGCGTTCCTGGCGGGGAAGAGCTTCCTCGCGTACCGAAGGCGCGGCGGGCGCCGTGTCACCCCGCTCTCCGACTTCTACATTGGAGCGCACGCGGCCGTCGCGGGTCACCAGCTCCTGACGCGGGATGCGCGCCGATACCGCACCTACTTCCCGCGGCTCGTGCTCATCGCGCCGTGACTCGAGCGAGGGCAGAGGTGCTTACTTCGGTCGCCTGCGCAGCCCTTCGACCAGATAATCAGCGAACGCCTCGCCGATCTCCTCCGGGGTATTGGCGCCTTGCGGGCTGTACCACTGCCCGATCCAGTTGAGCGCGCCGATCACTGCGAATGTCGCCAGCCGGACGTCGCACCGGACGATAGACCCCTCGGCGATACCGGCCTCGACGATCGCGCGGACGCGCGCGTCGATAGCACGCTTGGCGCGGCGCGCCTCGTCGCGCTCGCGGTCCGGGAGCGCCCGATCGTCCAGCCGGATGATGCACGCGCCGTAGTCGGTTGTGCCAAGCCGCGCGTACTCGCGGATGAAGCCGCGGAGCCTGTCGAGGGCGGAGCCGCCCTGCGTCTCCACCTTCAGCAGCCCCTGACGCACGGTCGCGTCGCCCTGGCGAAGGCACTCCGCGAGGATGTCGTCCTTGCTCTCGAAGTACGTGTAGAGGGCCGGCTTGGTCACGTTGAGCCGCTCGGCCACGTCGTTCATGCTGACCCGCGCCGAGCCGCGCTCGAGGAAGAGCCGGGCAGCCGTCCTCAGCACCGCCTCCCGCTTCGCCTCGTGGGCGCGCTCGCGCTCCGCGCGCGGCTTCCACGGGGTCTCCGCGCCGCGCTCCTCCGCGGCCTCGAGCGCACGTCGACCGGCCCGCTTCGTTCCCATGCTCGAATCCCTCCCCGGAAGGCTGCCCCCGCGTCGCGACACGGGGGTCTTGCATTCCATCTTACCGGTTGGTAAGCAAGTTACCATACGGTATTCACGGGAGCGGATCCGATGACCAAGGTGCTGGTAGCTGGCGTGGGCATGATCCCGTTCAAGAAGCCGGGCGCGAGCGCGCCCTACGACGAGATGGGCTCGGAGGCCATCCGGCTCGCGCTCGCGGACGCGGGGATCGACTACCGCGCGGTGCAGCAGGCGTACGCCGGCTACGTGTACGGCGACTCCACCTCCGGGCAGAACGTCCTGTACCGCGTCGGGATGACCGGCATCCCCATCGTCAACGTCAACAACAACTGCTCGACCGGCTCGACCGCGATCTTCCTCGCGCGGCAGGCGGTCGAGTCCGGGGCGATCGACTGCGCGCTGGCGGTCGGCTTCGAGCAGATGCGTCCCGGCGCGATCGGCTCCCTCTGGACCGATCGCCCCACGCCTTTCGATCGCTTCGATCGGCTCACCGAGGAGCTGGTGGGGCACGGCGAGATCCCGCTCGCGCTGCGCTACTTCGGCGGCGCCGGGCAAGAGCACATGCAGCGCTACGGGACCAAGCTCGCGACGTTCGCGAGCGTCCGCGCGAAGGCGAGCCGCCACGCGGAGAAGAACCCGCTGGCGGTGTTCCGCAAGGTGGTGACCACCGAGGAGGTGCTGGCGGATCAGCCGGTCTGGCCAGGGGTGATGACCCGGCTGATGGCGTGCCCTCCCACCTGCGGCGCCGCGGCGGCGGTGATCGTGTCGGAGGCGTTCGCGCGCCGGCACGGTCTCCGCGCCGGCGTCCGGATCCGCGCCCAGGCGATGACCACCGACACCGCGGAGAGCTTCGAGCGGCGCTCGATGATGGACCTGGTCGGCTTCCAGATGAGCAAGGCGGCGGCGCAGCAGGCGTTCGAGCAGGCCGGGCTTGGGCCGGACGACGTCGAGGTATGCGAGCTGCACGACTGCTTCGCCCAGAACGAGCTCCTCATGTACGAGGCGCTCGGCTTCTGCCCCGAGGGCGGCGCCGAGCGCTTCGTCGAGGGTGGGGACAACACCTATGGCGGCGAGGTGGTCGTGAACCCGTCCGGCGGCCTGCTCTCGAAGGGGCATCCGCTCGGCGCCACGGGGCTCGCGCAGTGCGCCGAGCTCGTCACCCAGCTCCGGGGCGGGGCGGGGCCGCGGCAGGTGGAGGGAGCGCGCATCGGCCTGCAGCACAATCTCGGCCTGGGCGGCGCCTGCGTCGTGACGATGTACGAGCGCGCGTGAGGAGGGGCCCATGATCGACAGGAAGTGGATCGGACACGAGTACCCGCCCTCGGTGCTCCCCATCGAACGCGGCCGGCTGCGGTTCTTCGCGAAAGCGATCGGCGAGACCGATCCTGTCTACACGGACGAGGCCGCGGCGCGCGTCGCCGGATACGACGACCTGCCGGCGCCGCCCACCTTCATCTTCGCGGCCGAGCTGGACTCAGGCCTCATCGAGCGCGTCCTCGGAGACCTGGGGATCCCGCTCGCGAAGCTGCTGCACGGCGAGCAAGGTTTTACCTATCACCGCACGGCCTGCGCGGGCGACACGGTGACGGTGACGTCCAGGATCACCGAGATCTACGACCGGAAGAACGGCGCGCTCGAATTCGTCGTGAAGACGTCGCGCGCGGCAGACCAGCGCGACCGGCTGGTCGCCGAGCTTCGCAGCGTGCTGGTCTGCCGTAACTGACCGGAACCGAGGAGCCATGACGACGATCCCGTCCTTCGATGCCGTGCAGGTCGGCGACGAGCTCCCGGAGCTCGGGGTGGCCCCGCTGGACCGCGTGACGCTGGCGTTGTTCGCGGGCGCCTCGGGTGACCACAACCCCATCCACATCGACGTCGACTTCGCGCGCAAGGCCGGCATGCCCGACGTGTTCGCGCAGGGCATGCTGGGCATGGCCTGGCTCGGGCGCCTCCTCACCGGATGGGCCCCGCAGTCGCAGCTGCGCCGCTTCGACGCGCGCTTCCAGGGGATCACCCACCTCGGCAACGCCGTGCGCTGCCGGGGCCGCGTGGTCGAGAAGTTCGTGCACGGTGGCGAGCGCTGCGTGCGCGTGGAGCTGAGCAGCGTCAACCAGTACGGACAGCCCAAGATCGTCGGTGAGGCGCTCGTCGCGCTGCGCTGAGTCTCAGGAGGACACCCGATGCAGAACAAGCTCGAAGGCAAGGTTGCACTGATCTCCGGCGGAGGCCGCGGGATCGGTCGCTCGATCGCGCTGAAGCTCGCCTCCGACGGGGCGCGCGTGGTCGTGAACGACCTCGACGCCGCGCCGGCCGAGGAGACGGTGAGCGCGGTCCGCGCCGCGGGTGGTCAGGCCATCTCCTGTCCGGGGAGCGTGGCCGCCCCGGACTTCGCCGAGCGCTTCGTGGGCGCGGCGATGAAGGAGTACGGGGGCCTCGACATCATCGTCAACAACGCCGGCTACACCTGGGACAGCGTGATCCAGAAGATGACGGACGAGCAGTGGTACGCGATGCTGGACGTGCACCTGACGGCTCCGTTCCGCATCCTGCGCGCGGCGCAGCCCGTGATCCGGGGCCTGGCGAAGGCGGAGGCCGAGGCGGGCAAGCGCACCGTGCGCAAGGTGGTCAACACCTCGTCGGTGGCGGGGCTGTTCGGCAACGCCGGCCAGGCCAACTACTCGTCCGCCAAGGCCGGGATCATCGGGCTGACCCAGACGCTCGCGAAGGAGTGGGGACGGATGAACGTCACGGTCAACTGCGTGGCCTACGGGCTCATCCGGACCCGGCTCACCTCGAGCACCGTGGACGCGGCGACGACGAGCATCGAGGGGCGGGAGATCAAGGTCGGCGTGAACCCCGACCTGCTGGCGCTGATGGAGCGGTCCATCCCGCTCGGCCACGGCGGCACGCCGGAGGAGGCTGCAGGGGCGGTGTACCTGTTCTGCATCCCGGAGTCCGACTACGTCAGCGGCCAGACGTTGATGTGCACCGGCGGCCTCACCGGGATCTAGCGCGCCATGCTGCCACGACTGCACCGCCATCCGTGGATGGACGACGTCATCGAGGCGTTTCGCGAGCAGGTCCGCCGCTACGTCGCGCGCGAGCTCGCGCCGAAGCTGGAGGGCTGGCGTCGCCAGGGCTACATCCCCCGCGAGGTCTGGCGGCCCTTCGGTGAGATGGGCTTCCTGCTGCCGGAGCTCGCCGAGGCGTACGGCGGTGCCGGCGCCACGCTCGCCTACCAGCTGGTGGTCCAGGACGAGCTGGCGAAGGCAGAGATGCCGGCCAACACCGCGGTGCACACGATCGCTGCGCACTACATCGCCGAGTACGGCACGGAGGCGCAGAAGCAGCGCTGGCTGCCGCGGCTCGCCAGCGGCGAGCTCCTCGCCGGCATCGCGCTCACCGAGCCCGGCTGCGGCTCGGACCTGAAGGCGCTGCGCACCCGGGCCCGGCGCGACGGCGACCACTACGTCATCGACGGCGCGAAGACCTTCATCACGAACGGCTTCACCGCGAACCTGCTGGTGGTGGCGGTGCGCACCGGCGAGGCCGGCAGCCGGGGTGTGTCGCTGGTGGTGATGGAGACCGAGGACCTGGCTGGCTTCCGGGTCGGGCGGCGGCTCGAGAAGCTCGGGCAGCACGCCTCGGACACGGCCGAGCTCTCCTTCGACGAGGTGCGCATCCGGGCCGATCACCTCCTCGGGAGCAAGGAGGGGGACGGCTTCGCGCAGCTGATGAGCCAGCTGCCCTACGAGCGGCTCCTGCTCGCGGTCCCTGCCGCCGCCGTGATCGAGCGCGCGGTCGAGCTCACCGTCGAGTACACCAAGGAGCGCAAGGCCTTCGGCCAGCGCGTCTTCGACTTCCAGAACACGCGCTTCAAGCTGGCGGAGTGCGCGACCCTCGCGCACGTCGTGCGCTCGTTCGTCAACGACTGCACCCAGCGGCTCCTCGACGGCACGCTCGACGACGAGGCCGCGTACATGGCGAAGTGGTGGTGCACCGAGCAGCAGTGCAAGGTCACCGACGAGTGCCTGCAGCTGTTCGGCGGCTACGGCTACGTGACCGAGTACCCGATCGCGCGCCTCTACGCCGACGCTCGCGTCCAGCGCATCTACGGCGGCACGAACGAGATCATGAAGGATCTCATCGCCCGCAAGCTGTGAGCCTCCGGCCCTGCCCACCCGGATCGTCCGTCGAGGGAGCGTCCATGAACGGGAAGAGCGGCGTCGCCTGGGAGGTCCGCGAGGACGTTGGACGTATCGTCCTGGGGACCCGGACGCTGGGACGCGCGGCCAGCCGGGCGCTGGTGGAGGCCATCGATGGGGTGCTGGCGCGGACCCCCCGGGCGATCCTGCTCCGGGCCGAGGGCAGGATCTTCTGCGCCGGGGGGGACATCGACGAGTTCGCCGGGGCGGGTGATACGCTCCCGGAGTACGTGGACGAGATCCTCGGCCTGCTCCACCCGGCGCTGCTGCGCCTGGTCCGCAGCCCGGCGCCCCTGGTCTCGGCGGTGAACGGGGCGGTGGCAGGGGCCGGGATCGGGCTCGCGCTCTGCGCGGACTTTGTCCTCGGCGCCCGCTCGATGACTCTCCGCTCCGGCTACGCCGGAATCGGATTGTCGCCGGACCTCGGCTCCTCCTACTTCTTGACCCGGCGGGTGGGGCCGGTGCGCGCCCGGCAGCTGCTGATGCTCGGTGAGCCGATAGACGCCGCCCGGTGCCTGGAGTGGGGCGCCGTCGACGCGGTCCACGCCGACGAGGAGCTGGGTCCGGCCAGCGAGGCGCTCGTGGCGCGCGTGGCGCAGACGGCTCGAGGGACCGCCGCCGCTGTCCGGGAGCTGTGCGAGGGACTCCCCGCGCGCGGGCTGCGCGAGCAGCTCGCCCTAGAGCACGAGCACCTCCGGCGGACCGCCGGCACCGCCGACGCCGGCCAACGGATCGCCGCATTCCTCGAGAAGAGAAGCACGCGCCACGCAAGCCGCTGACGCGGCACCATCGAAGCGAAGATCGGAGGCATCATGCAGAGCCTGCTCGACCAGATCAGACACTGGGCGATGATCGCGCCGGAGCGGACCATGGTCCGCGAGGGCGACCGGACCTTCTCCTACGGCGAGGTGTTCGACCGGGCCCGCCGGCTCGCGGGGGGCTCGGCAAGGCGGGACTCGAGAAGGGGGACCGAGTCGCAGTCCTCCTCTACAACCAGTACCGCTGGTACGATCTCTACTACGGAGCGGCTGCCGCGGGCTGCGTGCTGGTGCCGATCAACTACCGGCT
This sequence comes from uncultured delta proteobacterium, assembly GCA_963733485.1. GTDB lineage: Bacteria > Myxococcota > Myxococcia > Myxococcales > Anaeromyxobacteraceae > Anaeromyxobacter. Next base: position 22,531 of record CAVTDL010000019.1, read on the forward strand.
GGCGCCGCCGGAGATCGCGTATCAGCTCGAGGACTCGGGGTGCAAGGCGCTGGTCTACGAGCCCGAGTTCGCCAAGGTCGTCGAGCAGCTGAAGCCCTCGCTGAAGACGGTCAAGCACCTCGTCTGCACCGCCGATCCCGCCGCGCACGGGGGGACGATGTCCTACGAGGCGCTGCTCGACGCCGCGCCGACCGAGGCGGACGTCGGGGAGAGCGACGTCTTCGGCATCTACTACACCGGCGGGACGACGGGCCTGGCCAAGGGCGTGATCCTCACGCACAAGGCAATCCTGGCGAACGCGACGCAGCTCGTGCTCGACAGCGGCATGTCCGGAGACCATGTCGCCATGCATGCGGCGCCCATGTTCCACCTGGCCGATGGCGCGGTGAACTTCGCGGTCACGATGGTCGGGGGCTCCCACGTCTCGGTGCGGGCCTTCGACCCGCTGGCGGTGCTCCGGTGCATCGAGGAGCACCGGGTGTCCCTGGCGTTGCTCGTGCCCACGATGATCAACGTGCTCATCAACCACCCGGCGGCGCGGCAGCACGACCTGTCGAGCATGCGGAGCCTGTACTACGGTGCGTCGCCGATCGCGCCCGACGTCCTCCAGAAGGCAATGGCCCTGTTCGGCTGCGAGTTCTCCCAACTGTACGGCATGACGGAGGCCGGGCCGATCCTGACCGTCCTGCGCCCGGACGACCACAAGGTCGACCCGGCGAGGCCCGAGACGCTCCGGCGGCTCCGGGCAGCGGGACGGCCGATCCTGGGGGTCCGGCTGCGCGTCGTGGACGTCCATGGGAACGACGTCGGGGCCGGCGAGGTGGGGGAGGTCGTGGCCAAGGGCGACAACCTCATGACGGGATACTGGGCCAAGCCAGCGGAGACGAAGGACGTGCTCGACGCCGACGGCTGGTACCACACCCGCGACCTCGCGGAGATCGACGCGCAGGGCTACGTCTACATCGTCGATCGCGCCAAGGACATGATCATCAGCGGCGGCGAGAACATCTACACCGTCGAGGTGGAGAGCGCCCTCTACAAGCATCCGTCGGTGCTCGAGGCGTCGGTCATCGGCGTACCCGATCCGCAGTGGGGGGAGGCGGTGAAGGCGTGCGTGGTGCTCAAGGCCGGAGCCACCGCGACGAGTGACGAGATCATCGCCCACTGCAAGGGCCTCATCGCCTCCTACAAGTGCCCGAAGACCGTCGACTTCATGGACGCGCTCCCCAAGAGCGCCGCCGGGAAGATGCTCAAGCGGGAGCTGCGCGGGAAGTACTGGAAGGGCGAGGCGCGGGGCGTGGCCTGATCGCGCGGCCTGTTGAACGTCCGGAGGTCGAGCAGCTTAGGCTCCTCGTTTCGCAGCCGGCGCCGGTGCGCGCGCGCTGACGACCCCTCGGTTTCCTGCTGGCTCGGAGGACAGGCGCTCGAGGCAAAGCCGCGCCGATTGAGGCCTCGGACGCAGCGGCGAGCAGCGTTCTTCGCACCCGCCTGGGCACGTTTCGGAGATGCCGCTGGCGTGGGGCCTCGAGCCATGCCCCTTTCGATTCTTCAGGAGCCGTGGTCCGGCCAGAGGCGCGAGTTATGGGTGCGCTCGAAGCTTCAGCAGCGGAAACGCAGGAGGACGAGACATGGCCTCTGCCCTGCTAAAGGCGGCTCGAGCACGGGTCGTCGTGTTCGGCTCGATCCTGATAGCGGCCGTGGGCTTCACCGCCGCGGCGCGTGCGGAACGGATGATCACGATCCCCAAGACCGGGGCGCGCTGCGCCGATGACCCCCGGTGCCACAATCGCTGGCATCCCGCGATCCCAGCCGTCGCGACGGCCAAGCCCGGCGATACCGTCATCTTCGGCACCCGCGACGCCTTCGACCACGGGCTCGATCGAAGCTCGACCGCCGCCGACGTGGTGGCGCTCAACCTCAACCTGGTACATCCGCTGACCGGTCCGCTCTACGTCGAGGGGGCGGAACCCGGCGACGTGCTGGCGGTGAAGTAAGGACATCGAGCCCGACCGGTTCGGCTACACCATCATCGTCCCGGGCTTCGGCTTCCTGCGCGACCGCTTCAGCGATCCATTCCTCGTGCGCTGGGACCTGACCCGCGGAAACGCGACCTCACCGGATCTGCCCGGCGTGAAGGTCCGCTTCAACGGGTTTATGGGCACGATCGGAGTGGCGCCGGGCCCGGGCGAGGTCGAGACGTACTTCCAGCGGGAGACGGCGCTGGCGGCGGCGGGCGGCTTCGTTCTCGCACCGCAGCCGCTCGACGCGCAGCCGTCGGCTGTCTGTGGCACGGGGGGGAGTCACGCCGACCGTTGCCTGCGCACGATTCCGCCTCGCGAGAACGGCGGCAACATGGATGTGAAACAGATGCAGAAGGGGACGACGCTGCTGCTCCCGTGCTTCGTCAAGGGTTGCCGGCTCTCCATCGGGGACGTGCACTTCGCGCAAGGCGACGGCGAGGTATCGGGAACCGCCATCGAGATGGACGCCACCGTGACCGTCCAGGTCGACGTGCGCAAGGGCCTGGCGCGCTGGTGACGCAGCCGCACTTCGAAGGCGGCAGCCAACTGAAGCGCATCGCTCCGTCGTCGTTCTACGCCACCGTCGGCTATCCGCTCAAGGCAGCCGGCGAGATACCAGCCAATCACGCCTACCTCGACGGCGAGAAGATCGCTCCGCTGACCAACCTGTCCGAGGACGTCACCCTCGCGGCGCGCAACGCGCTGCTGCAGATGGTGAACTGGCTGGTCGAGAACAAAGGGCTCACTGCGGAACAGGCCTACGTGCTGTCCAGCGTCGCCGTCGACCTGCGCATCTCGAACCTGGTCGACGTTCCCAACGTGGCGGTCTCCGCGATCCTCGATCTGGAGGTGTTCAAGACGCAGCGCGCGAACGGCGAGTGAGGAGGCAGGCCCGCTGGCATGAGAAGGCGAACGCTCCTCCGGATGGCAGCGGCGGTCGGCGCGTCGGTGCTTCTGACGGCCCACTCGCCGTACCGCCAGTGGGACGTGTATCGCAAGACCCGGCTAGTGATCGTCGCGAGCCTCGAGGAACAGGAAGCGGTGCGGCTCGGACGGCTCCTGGCGGCCGTGCTGGCCAGGCGCATCCCCCGGAGCCACGCCATGCTCTCTCGCGCGCGCGACACGAACGATTTGTTCCGGTTGCTCGCCAGCAAGCAACTCGACGTGGCGCTGGTCGCCGAAGCCGACGCCCACGCTGCGGGCAGCGGCGCGCGGGGCCTCGCGGATGGCGGCAAGATCCCGCTGCGCAGCTTGGCTCAGATCGGACCGTATCTGCTCGTGTGTCGCGCGGAGTTCCCGCACGCGAATGCGTATCAGATCGCCGAGACCGTCACCGAGGGGTGGCGAGAGATCTCCGAGCTCACGACCGAGGCTGCGGGGCCCCGACCGTCGGCCTCCGCCCGCGTGGCGCTGCACCCAGGCGCTGGCGAGTACTACGACGACCACTTGCCGCGGCCGCCGGAGCGCTGAACCAGAGGTCAGTGGCACCCCTCGCCGCTCCTGTTGCAGATGCCCGCGGTAGGAGAGAACCAGCCCTGCGCGCCCCCGCAAACCAACCGAACGCCGGTCAGCGCGAACTGAGCCGGCGTTCTTCCTTCTAGGGTACGGACTTTCGTCCCTCGCGTGGATCGCCGTCGATTCCGAGATCCGCGAGGCGCAACCGGGCCGGGGGCGGCTCAACGCCAGGTCCATCGAGCCCTCCGATCCACTCGGGTCTGAGGACGTAGCGGCTCGTCGCGAGCCCTCGTCACCTCGCCGCCGCGAGCACCGCCGCGATCTCCCGCGCAGCCGCCTTGTGGGCGGCGTCCGCGCCGCGCGGGTGACAGAGTCGCACGATGACGAGGTCGCGCGATGGCGCCATCGTGACGCGAAGCCGACCACGCGTGTGCCGTCGTCGGCGAGCCATGAGCGCGCCCTCGAGCGGTACGCCACGGCGCGAGTCGCACGGACGGAGCCTCATGGTGTCCCGAGCAGCTCGAGCGCCGCGATCGTGAGCGTCGAGATGCCGGTGCGGAGCTGTACGGCACGGTCGCGGTCGCGACCCCAGAGGTGCTGGGCCGCTACACCGTCGCATAGCGTTGCAGCCGTGCGGTGCGCTCGCGTCAGGCGGCCCTCGGCTTCCGCCGGGACAGCCGGAACGGCGTCAGCGGCACCCCTCGCCGTAGCTGGGTCCGGTGTTCGTCGCATACGACGATCCCGTTTTCAGGACCCCCAAGGGGCGGTCCACGTCGGGTCGACGCGCGACGCGTCCCCATTACACAAGTCACTTTGCGGCGGCTTCCCCGCCGCTCCCGGAGGTGCGCCATGGGTGGACGTCACGCGAGCATCCTGGAAACGATCGGCAACACTCCTGTAGTCAGGATCAACAAGCTGGCTCCACCCAGCGTGAATCTGTTCGTCAAGGTCGAAGCCTTCAACCCGCTCGGCTCGGTGAAGGACCGGCTCGCCATCGCCGTGATCGAGGCGGCGGAGCGTTCGGGAGCTCTGAAGCCGGGCCAGACCGTCATCGAGGCGACCAGCGGCAACACCGGCATCGGCCTGGCCATGGTCTGCGCGGCCAAGGGCTATCCGCTGGTGCTCGTCATGGCCGAGTCGTTCAGCATCGAGCGGCGCCGGCTGATGCGGTTCCTGGGGGCCAAGGTGGTGCTCACCCCGGCGGCGGAGCGCGCCGTGGGCATGATCAGGACGATGGAGGCGCTGGCGGCCGCTAACGGCTGGTTCATGACGCGCCAGTTCGAGAACGAGGCCAACCCCGACTATCACTCGCGCACGACGGCGCAGGAGATCCTGGCGGACTTCGCGGGCGACCGGCTCGACTGCTGGGTAACCGGCTACGGCACCGGCGGGACGCTCAAGGGCGTGGCCCGGGTGCTCCGCAAGGAACGGCCGGAAACCAAGATCGTGGTCTGCGAGCCGGAGGAGGCGCCGCTCCTGGGCAGCGGTGCCGCGCAGCCACGCCATCCGGACGGCACCCCGGCCGCACCGCACCCCAGCTTCAAGCCGCACCCGATGCAAGGCTGGACACCGGACTTCATCCCCAAGCTGACCGGGGACGCGGTCGACCTGAAGCTGGTGGACCGGGTCCTGGCCATCTCCGGCCCGGAGGCGATTCGCTGCGCCAAGGAGCTGGCCGTACGGGAGGGCATCTTCGTCGGCATCACCTCCGGCGGCACGTTCGCCGGCGCCCTCAAGGTCGCCGCCCAGGCGGAGCGGGGGGCCAACATCCTCTGCATGCTGCCGGACACGGGGGAGCGTTACCTCAGCACGCCGCTCTTCGCCGACGTCCCGGCCGAGATGACCGAGGAGGAACAGTCCATCGCGCGTTCGGTGGCGAACGCGTCGCCGAAGACCTGAGGGCGCGCAGCCATGGCCATCGTCTCACGCAGGGCGGCGGCGGCGGATCGGGCCTTCGAAGCCGTCAAGAGCTTCTACTTCAGCTCGCGCTACGGCGAACGGCGCGGCGATCCCACCATCGCCGACTTCACCTTCGGCAACCCGCACGAGATGCCGCTCGACGGGCTCGTCGCGGCCATCCGGGATGGGGCCGTGCCCCTCGACGAGCACTGGTTCGCTTACAAGTCCAGCGAGGAGGCGCCGCAGGCCTTCCTGGCCGAGGCCGTTGGCCAGGAGCTGGGCCTTCCGCTCGAGCCACCCGACGTGGCCCTCACGGCAGGGGCCTTCGGGGCCATTTCAATTGCCTTCCGCCTGCTGCTCGACGCCGGGGACGAGGTCATCTTCAACGAGCCAGCCTGGTTCTGCTACGAGCCGATGCTCCTGGCCGCCGACGCCGTGCCGCGGGCAGTGGCGCTTCGGCCGCCGCGCTTCGACCTCGACCTCGAGGCCATCGAGGCCGCCATCGGTCCGAAGACGCGCCTCGTGATCGTGAACACGCCTCACAACCCCACCGGGCGGATCTATGGGCGGGACGAGCTGGCGGGCCTGGCGGAGGTGCTGGAGCGCGCCTCGCGCCGGATCGGCCGCCGGGTCTTCCTATTGTCCGACGAGCCCTACCGACGCATCCGCTTCGACGGCCGGGCCTTCACCAGCCCGGCGGTCCTCTACCCCTGGACGCTCGTTTCCTACAGCTACGGGAAGGTCCTGCTCGCGCCTGGGCAGCGACTCGGCTACCTGGCCATCTCGCCGCTGATGCCCACCGCCGACCGCCAGCAGCTGCGCGACGTCATGTTCGCGAGCCAGATGGCGCTGGGCTGGTGCTTCCCCAACGCCGTCATGCAGTACGCCGTACCGCACCTGGAGCGCCTGTCCATCGACGTGGCGGCGCTGGCTCGGCGGCGCGACGCGCTGAGCGAGGCGCTGGGCAGGGCCGGTCACGGCGTTCTGTCACCGGAGGGCACCTTCTACCTGTGGGTGCGGTGGGCGGGGGACCCCGTCCGCGGATGGGAGGCCCTGGCCGATAACGGGGTCTTCGTCATGCCGGGCACACTCATGAAGCATCCCGGCTACTTCCGGATCAGCCTGACCGCGTCGGACGCGATGGTGGCGCAGGCCCTTCCGCACCTGGCCCGGTCGGTGTGAGGACGGCGTGTGAGGACGGCGGGCGTCGTGGCCATGCCCGGCGTCGTTCCGTGGAGCGACAGCGCTCCGTGCAGGCACGCGGAGAGCGGAGACTACGCGAGGTCCCGCGTCCGTCTACTGTTGGAGACAGCTCTCGAGGGTTCCCTGGAAGAGCGGAGCGCCGTCGATGCTCTTCGCCCACTCCAAGCAAGCGAGCCGCCTTTGGCCGGTGGTGCTCGCATGGAAGCAGTCGAGGCCATTGATCTCCGGCGAGTCGAAGACGTAGGTGCCCGCGGACGTGTTCTGCTGCTGGTCCGTGATCGAGCCTTGCCAGTCGGTGACGTACAGGATGCGGCGCGGATTCGGGCTGGAGTTCATGATCCCGATCTCGGTCGCGATCGCTCGATTCCAGTCGTCGATGCGCGCTCCCACCTCGCGGCGGCGGTTCACGTCGGACTCTTGCGTGACGATCCGGCAGATGTCGAGCGCGTCCCAGATGAGCGGGCAGTAGTACGCGTTCTCCCGGTATCCAGCCTCGTACAGGAAGTCGACGCGGATGACGCTGACGACGTGTACCACCGACCCTCTCGGCAAGCAGGAGTGGAGCATCGTGAGACCGCCGTGGAGAGCTCCCTGGAACATTGCTGCCGAAGGCATGTTTGCCGCGGCACTACCCGAGTACGAGCGCTCGCTGTTGCAGGCGTCATTCTGTCCGAGCAGCACGAACACGCGGTTCGGGCGCGGCCACTGAGCACAGATCTGCGAAGCCTGGGTCGCGAAGTCGCGGATCATCGTGGCCCCGTCCTTCGCGACGGGCTGGGCGGTCATGTTGTGGTTGAGCGTCGCGCGGTAGCGCATCAAGAGCGAGGTCACGACCTGGGTCGTTCCGTACGCCCAGCTGTTCCACGGCTGATCACCGGGGTAGGTGCCATCCGCGAACGCGGCTTGGGAGAGGCTGTCACCAGCCACCGTCATCTTGCGCGGAGCGCTCTGCGCCTCGCTCGACTGCGCGACGAGCAGGATCACCAACGTCAGGGCACGCCGCGCCATCGAACGCCTCCTGGTGTGCTGTTGTCGGTACCATCCGCACGGGTCCCTGCGTGACAAGGGTCCCGGGAAGGGCCGCGGCCGGGCGCGGCTGACGGCGCGGCGCTCGGTGCACTGTCGGTCAAACAAGCAGGTGAGCCTGCGCCGGCCGAGGTGGCGGAGCTCATCGACTCACGGGCGTGGTGAGCGCTGCGAGGACGCAAGGGCGTGAGGGTCTCGACGCCGCCCGCGACGACGCTCCGCCTGACGACGAGGTTTGACCCCGCCCTCGATCCGGGCGCTCCGTCTCGACCACCGCTGCCAGGACGGGCGCGCCGGCGTCCGCCAAGCGTCCGTTCACGTGGTGTACGGAGGCGGCCGCACGTAAGTAGAGAGGGCGACCATCCGCCGTGCGGAGGGATACATGAGTGACGTCCGGGTCCTGGTGGGCACGCGCAAGGGGGCTTTCGTCCTGACGGCGGACGGCAGGCGAAAGACGTGGAAAGTCGACGGTCCACACTTCGCGGGATGGGAGATCTTCCACGTCAAGGGATCTCCCGCCGATCCGGATCGCCTCTATGCCTCGCAGACCAGCGCCTGGTTCGGCCAGGTCATCCAGCGTTCCGATGATGGTGGCCGGAGCTGGCACCAGCCCGGGACCCCTCCCGGCGAGGCGACGACGACCCCGGAGGGCTTTCCCAGGGGAGAGAGCAACAAGTTCGTGTACGACACGTCTCCCGAGACGGGGAAACCCCTGACCACGCATCAGTGGTACGACGGCACACCGCATCCCTGGGAGTTCAAGCGCGTCTGGCACCTGGAGCCCTCGCTCACCGATCCGGACACGGTGTACGCGGGCGCGGAAGACGCCGCGCTCTTCCGCTCAGCCGACGGCGGCAAGACCTGGCAGGAGCTCGCTGGGTTGCGCGGGCACGGTTCCGGGTCGCAGTGGGCGCCCGGCGCCGGCGGGATGGGGCTTCACACGATCCTCATCGATCCCGAGAACCAGGATCGGATGTTCGTGGCCATCTCCGCGGCCGGCGTCTTCCGTACCGACGACGGCGGGAGGACGTGGAAGCCCGTCAACCGTGGCCTGCACTCCCAGTACATTCCGGACCCGACGGCCGAGGTCGGTCACTGCGTACACCGCATCGCCATGCACCGCTCGCGGCCGCAGGTCTTGTTCATGCAGAAGCACTGGGACGTGATGCGCAGCGACGACGCGGGCGAGTCGTGGCGCGAGGTGAGCGGCAACCTGCCCACCGACTTCGGGTTCGTGATCGACGTGCACGCCCACGAGCCGGAGACCGTCTACGTCGTCCCGATCAAGAGCGACTCGGAGCATTTCCCGCTCGAGGGCAAGCTCCGCGTGTACCGGAGCCGTACGGGCGGCGACGAGTGGGAGCCGCTCACGGTGGGCCTGCCGCAACGCGACTGCTACGTGAACGTGCTCCGCGACGCCATGGCCGTGGACTCGCTCGACCCGTGCGGCGTCTACTTCGGGACCACCGGCGGGCAGGTGTACGCCTCTCCCGATGCCGGGGACAGCTGGACTCCCATCGTCCGCGATCTGCCCGCCGTGCTCTCGGTCGAGGTCCAGACCTTCGTCATGATCCGCGATCGTGCTCCCCCAGCATCTGCGAACGCTGGCGCGCGTCGAGGGCGAAGTGGAGCTGGAAGTGAACGGGCCGGTGACGATCCGGTCGATGCTCGACAGCCTCGAGGCGCGCTACCCGATGCTCCGCGGGACCATTCGCGATCACGTCACGCAAGACCGCCGACCGTTCTTGCGCTTCTTCGCCGACGGCGAGGATTGGTCCCAGCAGTCCACGGATGCGCCGCTGCCCGGGCCGATCGCCTCGGGAGCGGAGCCGCTCCTCATCATCGGTGCCATCGCCGGGGGCTCGTAGGCGGCGGCCGCCGTGCGCAGCTCGCGGGCTCACCTCGGCTGCGCAGGCGGCGTCGCGAGGGCGGCGCGGGGCGGGAACCGTGCCCGGCCCGGGAGCGCGCCGCCTGGAGCGAGCCCGACCGCCATCGGGGAGGCGAGGGCGGTCCAGGTCTCCTTGACGACGTTCGCGGGCTCGTCGCCCTCGAACACGAGCAGGCCGTACTTCCCGTAGTGCGGCAGCTTGCGGGCGAGGCCAGGGAGCGCGGCCGCGCGATCAGCGCCCACGAAGGCGATCGCCTGCGCCGGATCGGCCGGGCTCCGCGCGGCCGCGACGACGGCGCGGTCGGCGCGCGCGAACGTGAGCTTGCCTTCGCGGAGGCCAGACTCTCCGAGGGCGGCGCCGTGGGGCGCGAGCGCCTCGGCGACCGCCGGGCGGAGCTTGTTCTCCCAGCCGAGCACCCAGACCGCCTTCCCCGGTGGCAGACGCGGGAGGTCGACGTCCGTGACGATCTCGACCCCGGGCGCCTTCCAGCTCTCGGCGAGGGCGCGGTACGCGGCGAGGAGGGCCGGGGGCGCCGACGACGGCAGCACGAGGACGCGACGGACGGCGCCGAGGGCGCCCGAGAGGGCGGGCGGGAGCTCCGCGGGATGGACGCGCCGGAAGACGTCGAACTCGGGGTCGACGTCGAGCCGGATCGGCGCTGCTTCCACCGGGATCGTGAAGCGCTGTCTCGCCTGGGTCATCCGGACCGTGCGACGCACCGCCTCCTCCGAGGAGGGCAGGGTGAGGTAAACGGGGACGTCGATTTGGTACGGCTCTCCTGGCTGTTCCTGGGCGAGCACCAGCTCGACGACGTGCCCTTCGCCGCGCCTCACCACGCTCGCCGACTCCACCCGGAGCGCCGGCGCGCCGGGACGATCGATCCACTGCGCGAAGAAGGTGGAGAGGTCCTCGCCGGCGGCGGCGCCCATCGCACGCCGCCACGTCGGTGAACGTCGCCTCCCGGAACTTCCGCTCGCGGTAGAACGTCCTGAGCGCCCCGGTGAACCTCTCGTCGCCCATCCGCTCGCGCGCCATGTGGAAGACCATCAGCACCTTGTCGTAGCCGATGGCCTGGGTCTGCGGATCGTGCCGCGCCCGGAACTCGCGGACCGCGCGATCCCGGCTCTCGCCGACGTAGTCGGCGTACCGCTGCAGCGCGGTTCGACGGTAGTCGGCGCCGCGGCCTGCCTGCTCGGCGAGCAGGTGGTCGGCGAGGTACGCGGTGAGCCCCTCGGACCAGTTCCCGCGCTGCGGATCGACGTACACGCCGTTCCCCCACCAGTCGTGGAGGATCTCGTGGGGGTAGCTCGTGTCGAGGATGAACGGCAGGCGGAGCACCTGCGGCCCGAGGAGCGTGAACGACGGCATCCCGAAGCCCGTCTCCCAGAAGTTCTCGACGACGGCGAACTTCGGGTACGGGTACGGCCCGATGAGCCGCTCGTACATCGCGAGGTACCTGGCGCCCGCGGCGAGGTAACGCTCCGCGAGCGCGGGATCGTCCGCCCGGAGGAAAACCTGGAGCGAGACCGGACCGGCCTCGCGCCCGTGCTCCACCCACGCGCCGGCGACGAGGTAGACCTCCTGCTGCGGCTCCGGGCTATGCCAGCGAACGCGGGTGCCGTCCGCGGCGCGCTCGTGCGTGACCCGGCGGCCCTGCGAGATCGCGTCCCATCCGGGCGGCACCCGGACCTCCAGCGTGAAGGCGACGAGGTCGTCGGAGACCTCCGGTACCCAGCGCGTCGCGCCGGAGAGGAGGGCGCCCTCGGGAGAGACGAGCCCCGGGCTCTCGCTCATCTTCCGGGCGTGCTCGGGGCCGTCCTCCCCGGGCGGATGGAACACCTCTCCGCCGTATCGGATCGCGAAGCTCCGCTCGCCCGGCGCGAGGGTCACGGCGAAGTGCTCCACCGGGACCGGCGGCGAGCCTGCGGTGTCGGGGTCCTCGTGAAGCGGCGGCCCGCTCGGCGAAGGGACGAGGGCCGGGCCGGAGTCGGTGCGCTCCGGGGAGAGCCCGGCGTGCAGCGCGAAGACGAACCGGTCCCCGAGGCGGGCCCGGAGCTCCGGCGAGAGCGTCACCTGGTCGTCGACGAGGACGGCGCGGCGGGCGGGGAGGAGCACGACGAGCAGGTCGTGCTGGACCGCGGCGGTCGACGCCGCGGCCGGCGCGGCGAGGATCGCCCGCTCGCGGCCGGCGCAGGCGCCAGAGAGGGCGATGACGGGGAGCAGGACGAGGACAGCCGCGGGTGGGATGGCGGTCATGAAGAGCCCTCCGGGGAACGGACAGCGCGTCGGTCTTGCGCTGACGTGCGGGTACACTACGGCATGGATCGGGCGAGCCGCACGGTGAACGCGGTGACGCCGACGCGCTGAAGGCGGGCGAGCGAATCCATCGCCTCGCCTGCTCGCACGCACGTCGCCGCGCGACCTCGGTCCGCCCCCCGCGCTGGCTGCGGCCCTGCCTGGCCGCGCCGCGCTTGGGGCGTCCCCTCCGGTCGCGTGGCTGCGGCAGTGCGCCACGCCTAGAGACTGCGCCGCGAGGCGGATCATGGAACAACTGCATGGAACTACGGCACCTTCGGAGAGCCTGCCGGACCCGCAGGTGGTCGAGGCGTTCGGCGGGCGGCTCATCGGGATGCTCGACGAGGCCGGGACGGCGCTCATGACGTCGATCGGCCACCGCACGGGGCTGTTCGACGCGATGGTGCGCCTGCCGCACGCGACGAGCGACGAGCTCGCGCGCGAGGCGGGGCTCGACGAGCGCTACGTTCGCGAGTGGCTCGGCGCGATGGTGACGGCGAGGATCGTCGAGTACGAGCCGCAGGGCGGCCGCTACCGCCTGCCCGCCGCGCACGCGGCGCTCCTCACGCGCGCCGCCACGCCCAACAACTTCGCGGTCTACGCGCAGTACGTCGCGCTGCTCGGGTCGGTCGAGGACCGCATCGTCGAGTGCTTCCGGACGGGGAGGGGCGTCCCGTACTCGGCGTTCGGCCGCTTCCACGAGGTGATGGCGGAGGACAGCGGCCAGAGCGTGGTGGGCGCGCTCGACGCGATCGTGCGGGCTGGTGCCGGGGCTGGAGGCGGACCTGCGGAGCGGCATCTCACGTGCTCGACGTCGGCTGCGGCTCCGGGCGGGCGCTGGTCACGCTCGCGCGCGCGTATCCGCGGAGCCGGTTCACGGGGCACGACTTCTCCGAGGAGGCGATCGGCGCCGCGCGCGCCGCCGCCGCCGAGCAGGGGCTCACCAACGTCGCCTTCGAGGTGCGCGACGCCGGCGGGCCGGTCGGTGACGAGCGGTACGACCTCGTCACGGCGTTCGACGCCATCCACGACCAGGCCGATCCCGCCGCCGTGCTCCGCGGCATCCGCCGGCGCCTCGCGCCCGACGGGATCTTCCTGATGCAGGACATCCGCGCGTCGAGCGCCCTGGAGCGGAACCTGGACCACCCCCTCGCCCCGTTCCTCTACGCCGTGTCGGTCATGCACTGCATGACCGTCTCGCTCGCGCAGGGCGGGGCCGGGCTCGGGACGATGTGGGGCGAGGAGCGCGCGCGGGCGATGCTCGCGGACGCGGGGTTCGGCGAGGTGTCCGTCCAGACGCTGCCGCACGACATCCAGAACAGCTTCTACGTGGCGCACGCGGCCGTGTGACCGTCCTGCGCGGCACGCGCTCACCGAGGAGGAAGACCGGGACGGCGCCGGGCCCGCGCCCAGCGCCGTTCCGGCGTCCGCCGCGAGGTGCTCTCGCTAGACCGGGGCCGCGTGATCCGTCTCGTTCGGCACCTGCATGCGCGGCTCGCCCGCAGCCATGAGCTCGTCCGCCATGCGCTCCATCTCGTCGCCGAGCTCGCGGAGCCGCTCCGCGCCGAGCAGCTTCCGCACCTTCGGGAAGAGGTCCTTCTCCTCCTCCTCGACGTGGTGCTCCTTCTGCTCCCGGAGCACCGACATCTTCGCCTCCGCCTCTTCGTCGATCTCGTCGACTGCGACGAGGTCCGCGATGAGCCGCTTCACCGAGAGGTGCTCCTCGACCGCCTCGCGGAGCTTCTCCTCCGTGCGCGCATCCTTCGCCGCGGGGTAGAAGATCCTCTCCTCGATCGCGGCGTGCACCGCGAGGAGATCGCTGATCTTTCGGCAGAGCTTCAGCTTCTTCTGCTTCGCCCGGTCCGACGCGCCCTCGAACTCGTCGAACAAGCGGTCGAGCTGTTGGTGTTGATCCGTCAGCAACTTGATCGCGTCCATCGCCCACCTCCGTTCCTGCCAAGGTGGGCATCGCGCGAGCGCAGCGGGCCGCGGCAGGTCGCCGCACAGGCACGCTTGCACGCGTGTCCGCCCGACGGTCGTGCGGCCCTTGTTCACCTCGGGTGCCCGGCGACCGCCGCACGCGCGCGCGCGGCGCCAACGCGAGAGCGGCGCGCCCTCGACGGCGCACGCCCATCCCACCCTACCGTGACGTGGCGCGGTCCGTGCCGCGTACGCACCGTTTCTCTCGCTCCGTCCGCCAGCGAGCCGATGCGACGACGCCGCTCGCGGCGACGGACGAGCGAGGGGTACGCCGATGAAAGCGAAGAAGCCCGTCCGGCCTGCGAAGAAGTCGCCCGCCAAGGCGTCCGCCCGATCCACCGTCGGCGGCTCGCGGAGGGGCACCGCCGCGGCGAGCGGCGAGGACCTCGCGGCGGCGAAGATGGCGGCCACGGATGCGCTCGCGGCGGCGATGCCCTTCAACCCGAACAAGGCCGCCGAGCACGGGGCGCGCGCGCGCAAGCCGCCGGAGGGCGCGCACGCTCAGTCGGCCGAACCAAAGGCCACCGGGAGCACGCTCACGGAGACCGCGGCGTCCGCGAAGGTGGGCCGTGGCAAGCCCGACGAGCTGCTCGGCGCGAACCCCGCAAGCCTCCCGCTCGACCGCGTCCGCGTCGACTCGAGCGGCCGGGGGATGACGACGAACCAGGGCGTCCCGATCGCCGACAACCAGAGCTCGCTCAAGGCCGGGCTCCGGGGCCCCACGCTCATGGAGGACTTCATCCTCCGCGAGAAGCTCACCCACTTCGATCACGAGCGGATCCCCGAGCGCATCGTGCACGCGAGGGGCTCGGCGGCCCACGGCTTCTTCGAGTGCACGATGCCCCTGACCGAAGTGACCCGGGCGTCGTTCCTGTCCGAGAAAGGGAAGCGCACGCCGGTGTTCGTGAGGTTCTCGACCGTCGCGGGCGAGCGAGGCTCGTTCGACCTCGCGCGCGACGTGCGTGGCTTCGCGGTGAAGTTCTACACCGACGAGGGCAACTTCGACCTCGTCGGCAACAACATGCCGGTGTTCTTCATCCAGGACGCGATCAAGTTCCCCGACCTCGTTCACGCCGTGAAGCCGGAGCCGCACCACGCCATGCCGCAGGCGGCCAGCGCGCACGACACCTTCTGGGATTTCGTCTCGCTGATGCCCGAATCCACGCACATGCTCATGTGGCTGATGAGCGACCGAGCGCTGCCGCGCAGCTTCTCGATGATGCAGGGGTTCGGCGTTCACACGTTCCGCCTCGTGAACGCGGCGGGCGAGTCGCGCTTCGTGAAGTTCCACTGGAACCCGGTGCGTGGCACCCACTCGCTCGACTGGGACGAGTGCGTGAAGATCAACGGGGCCGATCCCGACTACCACCGCCGAGACCTGTGGGAGTCGATCGAGGCGGGCCACTTCCCGGAGTGGGAGCTCGGCCTCCAGGTCTTCACGGAGAAGGAGGCCGATGGGTTCTCGTTCGACGTCCTCGATCCCACGAAGATCGTCCCCGAGGAGCTCGTCCCGGTGCGCCCCGTCGGGCGCCTCGTGCTGAACCGGAACCCCGACAACTTCTTCGCGGAGACGGAGCAGGTCGCGTTCTGCGCGGCGCACCTCGTCCCCGGGATCGACTTCTCGAACGATCCGCTCCTCGCCGGCCGGATTCACTCGTACCAGGACACGCAGCTCTCGCGCCTCGGCGGGCCGAACTTCCACGAGATCCCCATCAACGCGCCGGTCGCGCAGGTGCACAACGCGCAGCGCGACGGCATGCACCGACAGGCGATACACCGCGGCCGCGTCTCGTACGAGCCCAACTCGCTCGCGGGCGGCTGTCCGTTCCAGCAGGGCGTCGCTGCCGGCTTCACGTCCTTCCCCGACGCGGGCCCGGAGGACAAGGTGCGCGGCAAGCCCGAGAAGTTCGCCGACCACTACACGCAGGCGACGCTGTTCTGGGAGAGCCATTCGAAGGTCGAGCGCGCGCACATCATCCGCGGCTTCCGGTTCGAGCTCACGAAGGTGCAGACCCCGGCGATCCGCGAGCGCGTGCTGGCGCAGCTCGCGAACGTGAGCGAGGAGCTCGCCTCCGCGGTCGCGGGGGGCCTCGGGGTGCCCGTGCCCGACCCGCTGCCGCTCGCCGTGAAGCCTGCCAGGCCGGAGGTCACGCGATCCGAGGCGCTGTCGCTCTTCGCGCGGCCCGGCGACGGCGGGATCGAGGGACGGAAGGTGGCAATCCTGGTCGCGGCGGGCGTGGACGGCGACGGCGTGATGGCCGTGCACCGCGCCCTCACCGAGCGCGGCGCCGTGCCGCGCATCGTGGCCGCTCGTCTCGGACCCGTGGCGAGCGCGGCCGGCGACGCGCTCGACCCCGACGCGACGCTCGAGACCATGCCCTCGTGCCTCTTCGACGCGGTCGTGGTGCCGGACGGCGAGGTTTCGGTCCGGGCGCTCGAGCAGCTCGGGCAGGCGGTCGAGTTCGTGAAGGATCAGTACCGGCACTGCAAGACGATCCTCGCGGTCGGGGCGGGCCGGGCGCTCCTCGAGGCTGCCTCCCTTCCGCTCGACGGGGACGATGCGGCCCTCATCGTGTCCGAACCCGGAGACGCCACCTCTGCCGTGGAGGCGTTCATCGGAGCGCTCGCGAGGCACCGGAACTGGGATCGCGCTGCGGATCCCCCGGTCGTGTAGCCGCGCGCGCCCGATGCGATGCTGGCGGTCGCTCGCGATCGCCCTTGACCTGCTTGTGCAGGCCAAGGGCCGCCGGTTGCCATCGGGCCGGCAGCGGAGCTCATGACCAGGAGTGTTAAGCTCCGACGGCGAGCAGCGGCCACGCGCCGCGGAGAGGGAAGCATGGACATCCCGACGCTCACGACGGAGCGCCTCATCCTGCGGCCGTTTCGCAGCGGCGACCTCGACGCGCACGCCGCGATGAACGCCGATCCGAGGGTCATGCAGCACATCGGCGAGGTCCAGGACCGCGCCGCGGCGTTCCGCACGATGTGCGCCTACATGGGCCACTGGTACTTCCGCGGCTACGGTCCGTGGGCCGTGGAGGAGCGCGCCACGGGCGCGTTCGTCGGTCGCGCCGGTCTCACCCGTTTCGAGCCGTGGACTGACGTCGAGGTGGCCTACGCGCTCGTCCCGTCCGCGTGGGGAAAGGGCTACGCCAGCGAGGTGGCCGCGCGGTCGCTGCGTTACGCGCACGAGGTCGTCGGCGCTCGCGGCGTCGGGAGTCACATCCTCGCCGGGAACGCGGCCGCGGTGCGCGTCGCCGAGCGGCTCGGCGCGAAGTACGCGTACGACGCCGACGTGCGGGTGAAGGACACGCTCGTTCGCGTGTACGTCTATCCAGACCCGCGGTGATTCCGATCACTTGTGCCGTGGCGGCTGCCTGCGGCGGGTAAATCCGGACATCTCTTCGTCTCGCGGTCCCATCGAGCAGCGTCGTTTCGGCCAAGCGCATCGGTCATCCCGCGGCAGCCGGCTCGACGCGCCGTGCCCGGCGGGCGCTGAGTTGCGCACGGGGACTGCGGGTCAAAACTCGCCCCGCTCCTGCGCGCTTCCCTCACCTTCGGTCCCCGGGCGAACCACGAGCGCGCGAGATTACACGGACCTCGCCGCGTGGTCGGCGGAGCGACCCGCCGAGGCGGAGGCGCGCGGGCGCGCGGGAGAGATCCAACGTCTACAAGCTGAACGAGCTGATCATCACGGAGAGCCGCCCGAGCAGACGCCGAGACGGCTGCAGAGGGGATTGCCTACGGGGCGGCGCATCTACCGCGCCTTGCATGAGCCTCCTTCAGGAGGTGCAGCGGCTCGTCCGTGGCGCGGCAAGAGTGGGGGCTTCCATCGAGACGCGTGTTTCCGGGAGAGCGCGGACGGCTACGAGTATGCCGGCAGCAGCATCCCCGAGAAGGCTTGCGGCGATGAGGCGCTGGAGCCGGAGGTTTCGGGCTGCTGGTTCACCGTGGTCAGATAGCGCCCTCGTGCTAGAAGGCTGCGGTGGCGCATCTCCCACACCTGTTCCTCGCCCGGCACGGGGAGACCGACTGGAACGTCGCTGGCCGGTGGCAGGGACACACCGACATCCCGCTGAACGCCACGGGGCGCGCGCAGGCCGTCGCGCTCGCGGACCGACTCCGGGGGGAGGGGATCGGGGCCGTCGCGACGAGCGACCTGTTCCGCGCCCGGCACACCGCGGAGATCGTCGCGGGCACCCTCGGTGTTCCGGTGGCGCTCGTCGACCCGGATCTCCGCGAGCAGCGGTTCGGGTGGTTCGAGGGGCTCACCCCCGGCGAGTGCGAGGCGCAGTACCCGGCCGACTGGGCGCGGTACGTGGCGGATCCTCGCGCCGGACCGCCGGGCGGGGAGTCTCGCGCCGCGCTCCTCGAGCGCGTCGTGCGGGCGGTCCAGGGGGCGGCGGCGCGGCTGTCGTGCCCTGCCGTCCTCGTCACCCACGGCGGCGCAATCCGCGCGCTCCTCGCGGCGCTCCTCGAGGCCCCCGGGGCAGCGTCCGGAGCGCCCGGGCCGATCCCGAATGGCGGCGTGGTACGGCTGAGCCTCGCCGCGGGGCGGCCCGTCGCGGCGACGAGGCTCGGCTTCTAGGCGCGGAGCACATCGGCTCGGTCTCGTCGGCGCGCGCGGGATCGATGACGCGGGAATCCGCGCCGCCATCGGCAGGTGCGGGGGTTCGGACGTGTCGTGCACGGGTAGCGTCCGTACCGCACCGGGTCCTCCCAGCGAGGCGAGGCGCAGGCGGAGCGAGGTGCCGCATGACGCGCCACGCCAGGGAGCGTAGTCTCCGACCTCTCAGGCGAGGTGACGGCCATGGGATTGAAGAGATCCGGGAAGCGCCTGCTCAAGCTGGGACAGAAGGCCGCGCGAGAGCTCGGCGAGGACGGCAAGGCGTGGGTCGATAGGGTCTTTAAGACCGCCTACGAAGTCATCGAAGAGGCGCTCGGCCCGAAGACGAAGGGGGCGGCGCGCGAGCGCCCCGCGGCGGCTGAACGAAGTGGCCGCGTCAAGGCCACAGCCCAACCCAAGGCGAAGTCGGAGACGACCTCGACGAAGGCGAAGGGCCGGCGCTCGAAGCCGCAGGCACCGGCACGGAAGCTCGGGAAGGCCGCAGCCCGCCCCAAGGCGAAGTCGAAGGCGACCTCGACGATGGCGAAGCGCCCGCGCGCGAAGTCGCAGGCAGCCGCGCGGAAGCCCGCGACGACCCCGCAGAAGCGGCCGCCGCGGCGACGGGTGCTCGCTTCCTCCGTCGCGCAAGGTGGGCGGCACCCTGCAGCCGTCCTTCCGGCGGAGCCTCTCGCGCCTGAACTGCCTGACACGCTCGAGGCCTCCGAAGCCCCGCGCATGCCTTGACCCGGCCAGTCAGCAGGGCGGTCAGTCCGTGACCGAGACGCCCCCTCGGCGGCGCTGCTCGGACGTGAAGGTCTGGAACAGGATCTTCCCGTCCCGTACGACGAACGTATCGGTCGCCTGGGAGACGACCGGCTCTCTCTCCCAGAGGATGTACGCCACCTCGCCGACGATCTCCTGTCGGTTCAGCTTCATCTCGTCGAAGAACCCCGCGGGTAGCTGGGCGAAGAGCGCCGTGAAGAAGCTCCGGATCTCCGCGAGGCCGGAGTAGGTGGCGTCATGCGTGATCAGCACGGATCGATCCGTGTAGTCCTGCATGACCGCGTCCACGCCCAGGGTGGCCGCGCGCAGATGGTTCCGGAGCACGGCTTCGGTGGACAGCGGGCGGACTGCCGTCGTGGCGTGAGGCTGGTGGGCGGTGATGGTGGAAGCGGGGGTCATGTCCTTCTCCTGGCTGAGGTGGCGTGATTGCCGTCGAGAAGCTAAGAGCCGGTCCCGGGCCGCCACCATGACCTCGCCGCCGCGTGATTTGCCCGGGCGTCCGCGACGGCGGCTCAACCTTGCAGGGCGTCCGCGCGGCTTGACCCTGCGTCCTGGAACCGCCAAATCGACGGATTGGACCCAAAGGGACGCGAGGGCGCTTCCACGGTCACTCCTCGGCCGCTCGGATGTGCGCCGGCCGCTGCGGAAGGAAAACCTGTCGCTATGATGGTGCCGGAGTCTTCGAAGATGAGCGCATCACCGTGTCTGGGGCGCCGCACATGGAATCGCACCAGTTCGTCCAGAACGTTCATGGCATCCGTTACCAGGTGAAGGATGTCGCGCGCGCCGTGGCGTTCTACACCCAGCATCTGGGCTTCAAGCTCGAGCATCAGCATCTCCCGGAGTTCGCGACCATCTCCCTGGGGAGTTCACGAGTCCTGCTGAGCGGCCCGGGAGCATCGGGGTCGCGGCCGATGCCGGATGGCCGACATCAAGAGCCCGGCGGGTGGAACCGGGTCGTGCTGAGCGTCGCGGATCTCCCGGGCTGCATCGCAGCGCTCGCGCGCGCCGGGCTTCGCTTCCGGAACCAGATGGAGACCGGTCCCGGCGGACGGCAAATTCAGATCGACGATCCAGACGGCAACCCGATCGAGCTCTTCGAGCCTGCCCGATAGCGGGGCGATCTAGAATGTGCGATGCCGCGACCGAAGGCACTCGTTGCTTGGAGCACCGGGAAGGACAGCGCCTGGGCTCTTCATGAGGTTCAACAGGCTCGGGAGATCGAGGTTGTCGGTCTACTGACCACCGTGACGTCCGAGTTCGGGCGCGTCTCCATGCACGCCGTCCGGGAGCTGCTCCTCGACGACCAAGCCAGCGCGCTCGGCCTCCCCTGCCGCAAGGTCCGCATTCCGTGGCCGTGCGTGAACGAGGTCTATGAGCGAGAGATGGCGGAGGCGCTGTCCGAGGCCCGCCGGGCAGGGGTCACCCACGTCGTCTTCGGGGACCTCTTCCTGGCGGACGTTCGGGCGTATCGCGAGTCTCGCCTGATCGGAACCGGCATCACGCCACTGTTCCCGCTGTGGGAACGCGACACGAAGCGGCTCGCCCAGGACATGCTCGCGGCCGGCCTCAGGGCCACGCTCACCTGTGTGGACCCTCGACGGCTCGACCGAAGCTTCGCGGGGCGGGCGTTCGATGAGTCCCTCCTGGCGACGCTTCCAGCCGGCGTCGACCCCTGCGGCGAGAACGGGGAGTTCCACACCTTCGTATCGGCAGGGCCGATGTTCCCGTCGCCGCTCGACGTGTCCGTGGGCGAAGTGGTCGAGCGGGAGGGATTCGTGTTCGCCGACGTGGTGCCGGGCCGCGGCATGTCGGGCTCAGCGCCGTGAGGGCGCAGCCGCCGAGCCATCACACGCATCGTGGACGGGAGCAGGCTTCACCGGATGGCTGCGCTGACGCTACCTGGCGGCGAAGAGAGCCTTCCGCAAGGATGCCGACTCCTTCTTCCTCTGCGCCATGAACGTCTGGAAGAGCGGCTCCTGCCGGATCGGATCAAGATTGGGATCGCGAGCAAACAACGAATAGCACGGGAACCCGGTGTCGGCGGCCTCGCGCAGCCACCGGACGGCTTCGGCCGTGTTGCGCATTCGCGCGGATGCGCAGGCCGCGAAATACGCGGCGTGATGAGACGGGTTGGCCACCTTCCTCCGCGCGACACCATCGATGAGCTCGCTCGCGTGTCGAGGCTCCGATCCGGCGCGCAGCAGCGCCTCCATCCCCCGCAGGTTGCCGCTCGGGTCGTCCGGGTGCTTGCTCAACGCGCGTCGCAGGTGCGACCACGCTTCCTCGCGCCTGCCGAGGCGGAAGAGCGCGAACACCGTGTTCGCCTCGACGAGCTCCGGCAGGACCGGCCCGGGAATGCCCTGGAAGATGGCCAGAGCTTCTTCGTCCTGGCCACTCCACAGGATCGCTTGCGCCCGGGAATTCAAGGCTTGCGCGTTGCTGGGACGGATGGTGAGCGCCTTCTCGGCGTGCTGGAGGGCTTCTTCGAAGAAGCCCACGTGCACGTATACGCGGGCGAGGCGCTGGTGAGCCTGATCGGAGCTCGGGTTCAGCTCCAACGCCCGGCGGAACTCCTTGATCGCTCGTTCGTGCGCGAACCGGTTCACAGGGGTCCACAGCAGATCACCGCGGGCGATGTAGGCTTGCGGGAGGCTCGGGTCGAGTGCGACCGCCTTCTCGGCGGCAGAGAACGCCTTCTGCTCCAGCTCTCGGGTCTGGTCGGGTGTCACGTACGCGAAGCGGATCACGTAAGCCGACGCCAGCTCCGCATGCGCCAGGGCGAACGCCGGGTCGACTCGGATCGCCTCTTCGAGCAGCGCGATCGCGCTCCGGTTGTCGGCGTCCGTCGTGCGAACGCTGAGGTATCGCGCCTGCTGCACGAGGTCGTATACCGCCGGGTCGACCGGGTCCACCCTGGACGCGTCCTTCGCGGCAGATCCTGGCGCCGACCTGACGTCGCGCCGTGTCCGTTCTGTGATGCGGCCCGACGTGGACCAGAGCCCGATGCTCGACAGGACGCCGAGCACCGCCACCGAGATCACGGCCACGCGCCGGCGTGTCCACCTCGTATCGGGGCGACTCGCGCGGCTGCTCACGCCAGGCCGCACGTTCGCCGCCGTCGCTTCGTCGGTCACCTTCGCCGCCGTCGGCGTCCGCAGCCGATCTGCCTCTTGCTGGGCGACCAGCGAACCGCGGCTACTCCACCACGCATCGAGCTCGGACCGGAAGGCGTACACCGAGCCCAGCTTGTCGTGCACGTGGCGATGGACCGGCATGCCCTCGCGCTTCTCCCAGCGCTGGACGGTGCTCACATCCCGCTTGAGGTAGGCCGCGACGTCCTTCCACGAGTCGAGCCGGTCGCCGCGTTCGGCGCCGGCTGGTCGCGTGTTCGCAGGCGGCGGTTCGTTCGTCATGACCGACTCCTGCCACCAGACGAGCTGCCGGTTCCGGTGGGCCGCGATTCTAGACGACCGATCGCGGCCCGAAGCTCCGGCGGCGAGGTCGAGGGGAGGGCCGAGTGGTCCGACGGACCGCCTCCCGGCCTGAACCACGGTCGACGGGTCGCACGCCTGGTCGCGTGCACGTGATCTGCTGATCGCGAATCACGGATGGTCGTCTAGCGCCCGCCGATCTGCGTCGCAACGAGCCGCACTCGACCGCAAGGGTCGGCGCGCTCCGGTATGCGGCGCTTCACTGCTGGCAGAACCACCGCGCGCTGCGATCGTGCACCACTGGACGGCGTGGAGCGGCTGGCGACGCGCGCTGGCCCGTCTGGGCCGTCCCGGG
Source organism: uncultured delta proteobacterium (assembly GCA_963733485.1). Taxonomy (GTDB): domain Bacteria; phylum Myxococcota; class Myxococcia; order Myxococcales; family Anaeromyxobacteraceae; genus Anaeromyxobacter. Next base: position 45,477 of record CAVTDL010000019.1, read on the forward strand.
AAGGAGCAATCAAATGCTACGCGGAAGCTCGAGATGGAGCTCAGGCGGCGGGGTCGTCCTCGCCGTGTTGTGCATCGTGGCCACTTCATGCGGCGGAGGGAGTACTGACGATGTTGCCCCGGATCGTCCGACTCCGGTCGAAGGTGCGAACGCGAACGCGTCTTCGCCATCGGCTGATGCGAACCCGGATCAGGTCCTGGAATGGAACGATATCTTCGTCGAGACCCTCATCGCGACGGGTACGCCGAACTCGTCGAGCCAGCGCCTCGGGGCGATCGTTCACACGGCCATCTTCGACGCCTTCAACGGCATCGAGGGTCGGTACGAGGCGATCTTCGTCAAGGAACAGGCGCCTGACGGGGCATCACGGCGCGCGGCGGTCATCGCCGCGGCGTACAGGACGCTGTCGATTCTGTTTCCCTCTCGACAGCAGGCGCTGAGCGGCCGCTATCTGGCTTCGCTCGCAGCGCTGAGCGACGATGGAGAGGACGGCGGTGAGTCAAGGGAGCGGGGCATTTCCTGGGGGACCGAGGTCGCGAATGCGGTCCTCGCTTGGCGATCGACCGACGGCTTCAGCGTCAGCTACCCGGCGTTCACGGGCGGGACGGTAATCGGACAGTGGCGCCCCACGCCGCCCCTCTTCGGTCCGATGAGCGCCCAGGCGCTGGCATTCACCGACACCTTCGTTCTCGAGAGCAACACCCAGATTCCGGTTCCGTCCCCACGAGCGCTGCTCAGCGCGACCTACGTGGACGACTTCAACGCCGTCAAGTCGCTCGGCCGCATAACGGGATCGACTCGAACGGACGACCAGACAGCGCTCGCGCCGTTCTGGGAGGGGAACGCCAGCGTTCACTGGAACCAGGCTGCAAACCAACTCGCGCGGGCGAACCACCTGTCGATGTCTGCCAGCAACCGGCTGCTCGCCATGCTGAACCTCACGATGGCGGACACGGCGTTCACGATCTGGAGGGCGAAGCGGGACTTCGGCGAGGATTCGACCCAGGTGACCTGGCGCCCGGTGACCGCGATTCCGCTGGCCGAAGGGGACGGGATTCCTGAGACCGCTGGGGATCCAGGCTGGCTTCCGCTCGTCACGACGCCATCACATCCGGAGTATCCCGCCGGGCATCCTGCGCTGAACGGCGCTGCGGCCACCGTCCTCCTCGGCCACTTCGATGACGCGCAGGAGTTCACCCTGACTACCGGGAACCTGCCGGCCCGGACGTACACCAGCATCTCGCGCGCGCGTGAGGACGGCAACAACGCGCGCGTCTGGGGCGGGATGCACTACCCGAGCACGGTCGCGGCCAGCGACGCGGTGGGCGAGGCCATCGCCGACTACGTGATGCAGAACGCGATGAAGCGAGTTCACTGACCGCGGCTGGCGCCGGAGGTGTACATCCTTCTGGGCACGCCCCACATTGGTTCGATGACGGACGGTCACGCGAGCGAACCCTTATCCACGCGTCTTACCTTCATCCAAGGCGCCTTACCCGGGAGGGACTCGTGCGCATCTCCGCTCTGTTGGTTCCCATGCTGCTCGTCGCGTGCAACAGCTCCACCACCCCCACGGCGACAAGCTCCGAAGCGCTGCGAAGCGGGAGGTCCGTGCTCGTCTCCTTCCGCGGCGGAATAGACAGAGCGGCGATCAAGCGCGCCGGCGGCGAGATCCGCAAGGAGTGGGCCGCGATCGGCGCGGTCGCGGTGAGGATGCCGGAAGCCGCGATCGCAGGGCTGAGCCGCAACCCGAACGTCGAGAGCATCGAGCCCGATCGCATCGTCCAGGCGGCGACGATCGTCGGGAGCGGTGAGGATCCCTGGGGCAACATCGCGGTGCACGCGGACGTCACGCGGGCCGCGGGCCTCACCGGACAGGACGTCACGGTCTGCGTCCTGGACACCGGCATCGACTTCTGGCACCCCGAGTTCGCGGATCTCGCGATCTTCGATACGGAGAATGACTGGGATTTCGTCGGCGACGATGGCATCGACGGCCCTCAGGAGGACGGAGATCCAAGCGATGGCGACTGCAGCCCGGCGGGTTGCACGGAGGCGAACGGGCACGGCACGCACGTGACGGGCACCATCGCGGCGCAGCTCGGCCACCCAGGGGACGGCGCAGGCGTCTACGGCATTCCGGCAGGAGGCATCGTCGGGGTCTCGCCGGGCGTCACGGTGGTGGAGTATCGCGTGCTCGGCGTCGACGGCTTCGGGACGACCTCGGGCGTGATCGACGGGATCCTGGCGTGCGCCAGCCACCCCGCGTCACACAAGGTCGCGTCGCTCTCTCTCGGCTCCGACGTCCCGAACGGCATCGAGCGCAAGGCGTTCGGTTTCGCTGAGAAGCAGGGGGTACTCATCGTCGCGGCGGCCGGCAACGACGCGAATCGCAGGCTGGGCTACCCGGCGAGCTATCCGAGCGTGATCTCCGTCGCCGCGGTGGACGCGGACCTGCAGGCGGCCTCGTTCTCGCAGGTCAACCCGTTCGTCGAGCTGAGCGGCCCTGGCGTGCACGTCCTCTCCACGTACCCGCGCCAGCTCGGGCGCGCGTCGCAGGTGACGGTGGACGGGACCGAGTATCCGTCGAATCCGGTCGAGTTCACGGGCGTGGGGAGCGTCACGGCGCCGCTCGTCGACTGCGGCCTGTGCGGGAGCGCGACCAGCTGCGGCACTGCGACGGCGCCGTTCGTGGCGTACTGCGACCGGGGTGGATTCACGTTCGCGGTGAAGGCGCAGAACGTGATGGACCAGGGCGCCACGGCGGTCATCATCGCCAACAACGACGCCGCGCACCCGGATGACCTCGGGAGCTTCACCCTCGGCGCGGCCGGCGACTGGGTCCCGACCGCGTCGATCTCCTACGGCTCGGGGCAGGCGATCCGGGCCGGTAGCGACTTCGGACAGCCCGCGACCGTCACCATCGACCCGACCGACTACGCGTTCCTGGACGGTACCTCGATGGCGACGCCCCACGTCTCCGGCTGCGCGGCCGTGGCGTGGGCGGCGAACCCGAGCCTGACCGCACAGCAGATCCGCGGGATCCTCGACGCGACGGCGCTGGATCTCGGAGCGCCGGGCTGGGACAAGATCTACGGCTTCGGGCTCGTCGACTGTGCGGCGGCCGCAGCCGCTGCGGCCGCGGTGATCCCGTAGAGGCGCGCGACCCACGCCGGCACGCTGCGCGGCGCCCGCCCGGTGGAATCGGGCGGGCGCCGCCAGTTCACGGCCTCCGATGGCGGCTCCGATGGGGCCCTGAATCCAGAATCGTCGAATCCGGTGACGCGCCCGGCTACCCCTGAACTCGTCCAGCTTCGTCCTGGGAGGACCTGGCGATGGGGAACGGCGCTCCGGGCGCAGGCGTCGAGCGGCTATGGGGGACGTGGCGGATCGTGAGGTTCACCGTCACCGTGGACGGCGAGTCGTCCGACGTCTTCGGGAGGAGGCCGCAGGGCTACCTGTCCTACGGCCAGGACGGCCGGATGCTGGTGCTGCTGGTGAAGTCGGAGCGGCCCAGGCCCGACGACATGGCGAACGTCACCGACGAGCAGCGCGCCGAGCTCTTCAAGGGATTGATCGCGTACGGAGGGACGTACACCTTCGACGGCAAGGCGGTCACCCATCACGTGGACATCAGCGCGAACGAGAACTGGACCGGGACGACGCAGTTCCGGAACGTCGAGTTCGACGCGGGCAGGCTGGTCCTCACCACCGGACCGCAGCCGAGCCCGATCGACGGCAGGGTCATGGTCGGGGTCATCGTCTGGGAGAAGGTGACGGCCGGGGCACACTGACCGAGGCGCGCCGCCGCCCTGCGCCGATGACGTTCAGGACGCCTTCGGCGCCACGTGCTCGGTGTAGGCCGGGTTGCGGTGGTTCTGGTCCGGGTTGTGCGCGTCCCAGCAGGTGTCGGAGCAGAAGTAGAGCTGGAAACGCTTCCGGTTGCAGGTCGACACGGCGCACTTGAGGTACGGCGCTCCGTGCTCGATCGGCCGCTTGCACACGCTGCACTTGTTCCACATGCCCGGACTCTACATGCAAACCGGGCTTGCTCGGGTTGGCGAGCGCGACCTCGCCAGCAGTTGCTCGGATCGCAAGACCGAGCGTCGCAGGGAGTCGGCGGGGAGGACACCTCACACCTTTCGGGGCGGGCTGCATGTGGCGGCGCGATCCGGATGGCGAGCGGACGCCGGCGCCAGCACGCTTGGTGGGCCGCTCGATGCTCCGATTCCCGGGGATCGCGGGGGCGGACGAGCGTGAACGCCGAACCAGGGAGAGAGACATGCGCGTGGCCAAGGACGACGTCGAGGTCAAGCTGGCGGTCCCGGGCGCCGTGCTCCGCCTGAGGACGGGGTTCGGCGACCTGGCCGGGCTGGGCATCAGCGGCGAGTACTTCTCGCTGGCGGCCGGGGTCGACACGACGCCTCTGTTCGAGGGCCTCGAGGGTGACCTCTGCCAGTGTCCGCACTGGGGCTTCGTCCTGCGTGGAGAGCTCACCACCACGGATGCGGCCGGCAAGCAGGAAACGGTCAAGGCAAACGATCTGTTCTACTGGCCGGCCGGCCACAACGTGAAGGTCACCGCCGACGCGGACCTCATCATGTTCAGCCCGCAGCGCGAACATACGCGCGTGATCGATCACATGCGGGAGAAGATGAAGGGGGCCTGACGCTCCTCGTGCGGCGGCGGCTGCGCCGAGTGGCCGGGAGGGCCTCCACCAGCAGTCGAGCGTCCTGGCGTCTGGGTGGCGTCTGAGGGACTTCACGTCGAGGCCCAGGGGGGCGATAGACGTCACAAACGTCAGCCACGCCGGTCTCCTCGGGGACGGACCGACGGTCCGCCGCGGCGTGGAGCGGGTCACAGGCGCCCAGACGCGCGTGGGAGGCCCAGATGAATCGCTGCGATGTGCGTGGCCGGGGCCGTGCGTCGGCACGGTCGGCTCTCTTCCCTGTTGCGATCCTTTCGATCCTGCTCGGCTGCGGCTCAGCTGCCGAGGGTTCGTTCAATGCCGGGGACGAGTCCAGGAAGGGCGCGGGGTGCGGGAATGGCGTCTGCGCGGCGACGGAGACGTGCTCGACGTGCCCAGCCGACTGCGGCGCGTGCCCGACCGCCGTGGCGTGCGGCGACGGGAACTGCAGCGGCGGCGAGACCTGCAGCACCTGCGTGGCCGACTGCGGCGCGTGCCCGACCGCCGTGGCGTGCGGCGACGGGAGCTGCAGCGGCGGCGAGACCTGCAGCACCTGCGCGGCCGACTGCGGGGCGTGCCCGACCGCCGTGGCGTGTGGCGACGGGAGCTGCAACGGCGGCGAGACCTGCAGCACCTGCGCGGCCGACTGCGGCGCGTGCCCGACCGCCGTGGCGTGCGGCGACGGGACCTGCAACGGCGGCGAGACCTGCAGCACCTGCGCGGCCGACTGCGGCGCGTGCCCGACCGCCGTGGCGTGCGGCGACGGGACCTGCAACGGCGGCGAGACCTGCAGCACCTGCGCGGCCGACTGCGGCGCGTGCCCGACCGCCGTGGCGTGCGGCGACGGGAGCTGCAACGGCGGCGAGACCTGCAGCACCTGCGCGGCCGACTGCGGCGCGTGCCCGACCGCCGTGGCGTGCGGCGACGGGAGCTGCAGCGGCGGCGAAACCTGCAGCACCTGCGCGGCCGACTGCGGCGCCTGCCCGCTCGCTGCCGGGCGGATCGCCTTCGTGAGCGATCGGAGCGGCACGACGCGTATCTACCTCGCGAACCCGGACGGCTCGGGCGTCGCGCCGCTGACGACGGGATCGGCCCCAGCCTGGTCCGCAGACGGACGGCAGATCGCATTCCATCGCCCGGGGAGCGGCATCTACGTGATCGACGCGGACGGAGCCAATGAGCGGTTCGTGAGCACTGGAGATCTCCCCTCGTGGTCACCCGACGGCACGAAGATCACCTTCAACCGCTGGGGAACCGGTGACGCGGGCGGGGTGTACGTGATGAACGCCGATGGCACCGACGTCACCCTGCTGATCAGCCACGAATTCGCATCGCCAGGCTGGGGCGACTACTGCGTCTGCTCACCGGCATGGTCGACGGACGGGCGGACGATCGCGTTCGTTCGCGCGAACTACGATGAGCCGTGGGACATCTTCACCATCGATGCCGATGGCAGCGGGAGTCCGAGCCGGTTCTTCGACAACGGCTGGACGAAGGGTGCGCCGGCGTGGTCACCAGATGGTTCGCGGATGGCGTTCGAGACGGCTGGCTTCGTGATCGACCCGGTCACGGGGGTGCAACGCTCGGCCGACCAGGTCGCGAGCGTCACGCTGGGCGGCTCCGACTTCCGGGTGCACGTGACCAGCGATACGGGCTACGTGGGGGATCCGGCCTGGTCCCCGGACGGACGGAGCCTCCTGTTCAGCCGGAGCTCGCCGCGCGGGACGCCGACGCGGGTCTTCATCGCGAGCGAGGACGGCACGGTCGGGCAGCTGATCCCGGAGGCGGAGGGCGCCGCCAAGTCCGACTACGCCGATCGTGAGCCGGCCTGGTCCTGGGCCCGTTGAAGGGAGCAGGCCGTCCGAGAGGGCGGAGCGGCGGGTCCTCCGCGCCCACCATCCCGGGCCGGAAGCGGTATAACGGACCGCCGCGTCAGCGCTGGTTGGTGCGCGGAAGGGTCCCCATCCATGAATGTCCTCGTCCTCAACTGTGGCAGCGCCTCCACGAAGTTCGCGGTCGTCCACGCCTCCAACGGCCACGTCCACGTCTCGGGGACGATCCAGCCCCTCGGAGGCTCGCAGGCGACGCTCGAGTTCACGCACGAGGATTGCTCGGAGCGGCGAACCGTCCCTGGCGCAGGGATCGACGCCTCGCTGCGCACGACGTTCGAGCTCCTCCGCGAGATCGGCCTCCTGGAGCGGCTGGTGGGCATCGGCCACCGCGTGGTGCACGGCGGCGCGAAGTTCTCGGGATCGATCCTCGTCACTCCCCAGGTGATCACGAAGATCAAGGAGTGCATCCCGCTCGGCCCGCTCCACAACCCCTCGAACGTTCGCGGCATCGAGGTGGCGCAGGAGCTGTTCCCCCAGCTGCCCCAGGTGGCGGTCTTCGACACCGCGTTCCACCAGACGATGCCGCCGCGCGCGTACCTGTACGCCGTCCCCTACGAGTGGTTCCTCGAGCACGAGGTCCGGCGGTACGGGTTCCACGGCACGAGCCATCGCTACGTGTCACAGCTGGCCGTGAAGCAGCTGGGCCTCGACCCCGAGGACCACGCCATCGTGACCGCGCACCTCGGCAACGGGTGCTCGCTCGCGGCGGTGCGGAACGGGCAGAGCGTGGACACCACCATGGGCCTCACGCCGCTCGAGGGCGTGGTGATGGACACGCGGAGCGGCAACATCGACCCGTCGATCATCGCGCACATGAAGAAGCAGCTGCAGTGCAGCACGGAAGAGGTGATGGAGAAGCTGAACAGCAGCTCCGGGCTGCTCGGCATCTCCGGGATCTCGAAGGACATGCTGACGCTGGAGCAGGCCGCGCAGAACGGGAACGAGCGCGCGAAGCTCGCCATCGAGAAGTTCTGCTACTCGGTGTCGAAGGCCGCGGCAGGGATGTTCGTCTCGCTCGGCCGGGTGGACGCGCTCGTGTTCACGGGGGGCATCGGCGAGAACCAGGCCCAGGTCCGCGCGCAGATCATCCGCCTGCTGGCCTTCGCCGGCTTCTCGCTCGACCCGGCCGCGAACGAGATCCACGGTCGCACGCTGGGGGGTCGGATCACGCGCAGCACGAGCCCGATGGCGGCCGTCATCCCGACCAACGAGGAGCTCATGATCGCCATGGACACCGCGGAGATCGTCGCGCGAGACGCCTCCCTCCCGGCGCGCTGGGGCGCCGGCGGTCCACGCGGAGTGGCGTAGAGCCCCGACGTCCGCGAGAGGGTGGCAGGACCCTCCAGGTGAACCGCCGGGCCGGGCGCGGCGGCCGCTCCCGGCCGATCCCGCCGCCCGCTCAGCCGCGCCGGCTCCGCGTGAACGCCGCGTGGAACTCGACGATCTGCCTCGCCACCGCCTCGATCTGATCGAGCGGCGGCAGGATGGTGGTGCGGAAGTGCGACGTCCCGGGCGCCTGGCCGAAGCCGGTCCCGTCCACCACGCAGATCCCGGTCTCCTCGAGGAGCGCCATGCACCACTCGGCGTCGGTCACGCCGGGCGGCAGGGTGATCCGCGGGAACGCGTACATCGCGCCCGCCACCGGGTTGCAGCGGATCCCGTCGACCCCGCTCAGCCCCCGCTCGAGGATGCCCGCCTTCAGGCGGAGCGCCTCGAGGATCTCCCGCCGCTCGCGCTCCCACTGCTCGTGCGACGGCTCCCCAGGCCGAGGCGGCTTGACCAGCAGGTAGGTGAGCACCTGGCCGACCGAGTTCGCGCAGAGCGAGATCGACTGCAGCTTGGTGAGCTGGTCGAGCACGGGGGCGGGGACGTTCCGGCACTCGAGGTAGCCGCCGCGGTGGCCGCACTCGCCGAGGTATCCCTTCGAGGTGGAGTGCAGGCTGAAGAGGGAGACGTCCCGGACGCCGCGCCGCTCGAGGACGCTCGCGAACGAGACGAACCGGTCGCCCGGGTTCCAGACGTTGTCCTGGTAGACCTCGTCCGCGATGATGGAGAGCCCCTTCTCCCGCGCGAACGCCAGCACCATCTCGACGTTGGCCTCGTCGAGGACGCCGCCGGTGGGGTTGCCGGGGTTGATGATCACGAGGCCGCGGACGAGGACGCCGTCCGCTCGCGCCCGGGCGTGGGCGTCCTCGAGCGCCTCGCGGGAGAGCTTCCACCCGTGCGCCTCGTCGAGCTGGTACCCGACCTGCGCGCCGCCGTGGAGCGTGATGGTGGCGGAGTAGAGGGGGTACTGCGGGATGGGGATCATCACCCCGTCCCGTGGACCGCCGATCAGGAGCTGGAGCACCGACTGCGCGCCCTTGCTCGCGCCGTCGGTGAGGTAGATCGCCTCCGGATCGGCTTCGATGCCGTCCCGCGCGCGGATGAACGCGGCGATCGCCTCGCGGACGAAGCGGTAGCCCTTGCTCTCCGTGTAGGCCCCGAGGCCGTGTGCCGTCCCGGCCAGCACCCGGCGAGCGGTCGCGATCACGTCGGGGGGGACGACGCCTTCCGGGAGCCGATCGGCGAGCTCGGGCCACTCGACGAGCGACAGCACCTGGCGCACCCAGGTGAGCGGCCGCTGCCCGAGGGACTGCGGGTTGCCGATGTTGCAGTAGATGATGCGGCGCCCGGCGCGCTCGAGCTCCTGCGCGCGGGTCACGATGGGGCCGCGCACGGCGTACTCGGCGTCGCGCACGGCGCGATCGACGTCCTCGATGCGGATCATGATCTCGCCTGGTCGGAGGTAAGGACCGCAATTTACCCCATCGGGCCTGGCCGGAGATCCGCCGAGTTCGCGGCGGCAGCGCGAGATGGCGACGCGTCGATCTCCTGCCCGCCTGCCCTGAGGCGCGACCCCACCGGAGCGCGCCCTCCGCGACTGCGATCGCTACAAGGCATGGGTCCCCAGCCACCGCGAGACCCACATGAAGCTCGACGTCAATGGGACCGTGCACGAGGTCGAGGCGCCCGCCGAGATGCCGCTGCTGTGGGTGCTGCGAGAGGTCCTCGGCTTCACGGGCGTGAAGTACGGCTGCGGGATGTCCCTGTGCGGCGCCTGCACCGTGCACGTCGACGGCGAGGCCGTGCGCTCCTGCGTGACGCCGGTCTCCGACGCGGTCGGGAAGAAGGTGACCACCATCGAGGGGCTCTCCGCCGACGGCTCCCACCCGGTGCAGCGCGCCTGGGCCGAGCTCGACGTGGTGCAGTGCGGCTACTGCCAGAGCGGCCAGATCATGGCGGCGGCGGCGCTGCTCGCCAGGACCCCGTCCCCCACCGACCAGGACATCGATCGCGCGCTGTCCGGGAATCTCTGCCGCTGCGGCACCTACCAGCGCATCCGCAAGGCCGTCCACCGCGCCGCTGCGCTCGGGAGGACGACATGACCGCCATCTCGCGGCGGGAGTTCCTCGGCTCCACCCTCGCTGCCGGCGCGGGCCTGGTGATCGCGTTCCAGGTCCCGTCCCGGGCCCGCGCGGCGCCGCCCGAGCCGCCGAAGGCCCTCCCGTCGCCGAACGCCTTCCTCCGCGTGGCGCCCGACGGGACGCGTCACGGTCCTGCTCGCCCACTCCGAGATGGGGCAGGGGATCTGGACCACCCTCGCCATGCTCGTGGCCGAGGAGCTGCGCTGCGACTGGGCGAAGGTGAAGGTGGAGCACGCGCCCGCCGCTCCGGTGTACGCCCACACCGCGTTCGGCATGCAGATGACCGGCGGCTCGACGACCACCTGGTCCGAGCTCGACCGCTACCGCACCGTGGGCGCCATGGCGCGCGACATGATCGTCCGCGCCGCCGCCGCGCGCTGGGGCGCCGACCCACGGCAGCTCAGGGCCGAGGGCGGGTGGGTGCACCGCGGCGCGGAGCGGCTCTCCTACGGCGAGCTCGCGGCCGAGGCCGAGAAGCTCGCCCCGCCGGCGCGGGTGACGCTCGCGAAGCCGAGGGACTGGAAGCTCATCGGGAAGCCGACCCGGCGGCTCGACACGCCCGAGAAGATCACCGGCAAGGCGATCTTCGGCATCGACGTCCGCTTCCCGGGCCTGCGGAGCGCGGTGGTGGCGCGCGCGCCCACCTTCGGCGGCGCCGTGAAGTCGTTCGACGGCTCGAAGGCGCTCGCGGTCCCGGGGGTGGAGCGCGTGGTGCAGGTGCCCTCGGGCGTGGCGGTGGTGGCGAAGGACCCCTGGAGCGCGCAGCGGGGGCGGGAGGCGCTCCGCATCGACTGGGAGCCCGGGCCCGGCGCGGCGCTCGACACCGACGCGCTGCTCGCGCGGTACCGCGAGCTCTCGCGGACCCCGGGCACCGTGGCGGTCCAGAAGGGCGACCCGGACGCGGCGCTGGCGAAGGCGGCGGCGCGCCTCGAGCTCGACTACGACGTCCCCTACCTGGCCCACGCTCCCATGGAGCCGCTCGGCTGCGCGGTGCGGATCGAGGGCGATCGCTGCGAGGTCTGGACCGGCACGCAGTTCCAGACCGGGGACCAGGCCGCGGCGGCTCGGATCGCCGGGGTGGCGCCGGAGAAGGTCGCGGTGCACACGACCTTTCTCGGCGGCGGCTTCGGCCGCCGTGCGAACCCGCGCTCGGACTTCGTGGCGGAGGCGGTGCACGTGGCCAAGGCGGCCGGCGTGCCGGTCAAGGTGCTCTGGACCCGCGAGGACGACATCCGCGGCGGCTTCTACCGGCCGATGTTCGTCCACCGCGTCGAGGTGGGGGTGGATCGCAAGGGGATGCCGGTCGCCTGGCGCCACGTCCTGGTCGGCCAGTCGATCCTCGCCGGGACGCCGTTCGAGGAGGCCATGATCAAGGACGGCATCGACGGCACCTCGGTCGAGGGGGTGGTGGACTCCCCCTACCTCGAGGGCATCCCGGCGCGCCGCGTGTCGCTCCACTCGCCGAGGAACGAGGTCCCGGTGCTGTGGTGGCGCTCGGTCGGGAACACGCACACCGCCTTCGCGATGGAGAGCGCGATCGACGAGCTCGCCCACGCCGCGAGGAAGGACCCGCTCGCGTACCGCGCGGCCCTGCTCGCGCGGCACCCCCGCCACCTGCGCGCGCTGCGGCTCGCGGCCGAGAAGGCAGGGTGGGGGAAGCCGGCGCCGAAGGGGCGCGCGCGCGGCCTGGCGATGCACGAGTCCTTCGGGAGCATCGTGGCCGAGGTCGCCGAGGTGTCGGTGGAGGAAAAGAAGATCCGCGTGCACCGCGTCACCTGCGCGGTGGACTGCGGCCTCGCCGTGAACCCGCTCGGTGTGGCGGCCCAGATCGAGGGCAGCGTCGCCTTCGGCCTCGGGCCGGCGTTGAAGAGCGTCATCACCATCAAGCAGGGCAAGGTCCAGCAGGGCAACTTCGACGACTACGAGGTGCTCAGCCTGGACGAGATGCCCGAGGTGACGGTGCTCGTGGTCCCGAGCGACGCCAAGATGGGCGGCGTGGGGGAGCCTGCCACCGCGCCGATCGCGCCCGCGGTGGCGAACGCGGTGTTCGCGCTCACCGGCAAGCGGCTCCGCTCGCTCCCGCTGCGGCTCGGGTGACCGGCTCCTCGAGGGTCGCTACCGGATCACGAGCACCGGCTGCCTGAGGCGCACGAACTCGGCGATCACGTCGATGTCCTCGTCCAGGCCGGTCGCGATGCAGCCCTGCGTCCAGTCGACGGCGGTGGTCGGGTAATCGGGCTCGCTCTGCCCGCGGGGAGGGCCGTGGATCCCGACCGCGCTCCCCGTGAAGCCGCTGGCGGCTTGATCGGGGGTCGGATAGTCGATGGGGATGAAGACGCCGTACAGGTTCGACGGCCGCGGGCTCCCGAGCGTGTAGGTCCCGAGCGGCGTGCGGCCATCGCCCCTGCGCCGCTTGTCCACGCCGCCCCTGCCGATGGCCACCTGGAACTTCGCCAGCGGGGCGCCCTCCTGGCACAGCCACAGCTGCCGCTTGCGCGCGATGACCGTGACCACGTCGCCCTTTTCGGGGCAAGGCGATGGCGCGACGTCCGCGCTCGCGCGCACCGCCGTCGCGACGACGAGGATCGCGATCGCCTGGGCCGCCCTTGACGAGAACCCGCTCACCGTCGAAAAAGTTACCTCCGGCCATCAGCCTTGTCACTTACCCGGCCCGTGGTACCGGTGACGATGTAGGGCGATGGCCGACAGCGATCAACCCAGGTTCGAACGACGTGGAACTTCTCCTCGCCCTCCTCCTCTCCACGGCCCCGCTCGCCGACGTCGGCGTCGGCACCGAGGAGGTCCTCGGCGTCGTCGGGACGCGAGTCGTGAAGAAGGGCGAGACGCTCATCGAGATGGCGCGGGAGCACAACATCGGCTTCAACGCCATCGCCGCGGCCAACCCTGGACTCGATCCGTTCGTCCCCACCCCCGGCGCCAACCTGACCATCCCCACCGCCTGGATCGTGCCGCGCACCGTCGCGCCGGGGACCGTCGTGGTGAACCTCTCGGAGATGCGGCTCTACTACCTGCCGAGCGCCGGCAAGGCACCGCTCACGTACCCGGTCGGCGTGGGCCTGGACGACTGGAAGACGCCCACTCGGCACCTTCACCGTGGTGAGCAAGACCGCGAACCCCGCCTGGTATCCTCCGGTGTCGATCCGGCGCGAGAACCCCGAGCTGCCGGCGAGGGTGCCACCCGGTCCGGACAATCCGCTCGGCTCGCACGCGCTGCGGCTGTCGTGGGGCAGCATCCTCATCCACGGCACCGACGAGCCCTACGGCGTCGGCCGAAAGGCCAGCCACGGCTGCATCCGCCTGTACCCGGAGGACATCCCGCACCTGTACGACGTGATTCCGCTCAAGACGCCCGTCGTCATGCTCCACGAGCCGCTCAAGGTCGGGGTGCGGCGGGGACGGGTATACGTCGAGGTGCACTCCGACCCGGACGTTCGGATCGACCTCGGCGCCGAGGCGAGGCGGCTACTGTCGGAGCGCGGCCTCACCCCGCGCGTGGACACACGCAAGCTGCTCGCGGCCCTCGAGGGGAAGCGGGGAATCCCGGTCGACGTCTCGCTCGAGGGGCTCTGAGCCCGGGCAATGCGGGCGATGGCGGGCGGGAGGAGGCCGCGCCATCGCCCTCGGGATCTACCGGCGGGCGCCCTTGCGCTGGCCCAGCTCGAAGGCCTTGGCGGCCTTGTCCGCGGCCGTCTCGGCCCGGGTCGCCGCCGCCTCGGCGTCGGCCGCGGACTGCTTCGCCGCCGCCGCCGACGTGTTCATCTCGTTGAGCGTCTTCTGCGCGTTCTGCAGGTCGCTCGTCTGGGTTTCCAGCTTCCGGTTCATGTCCGCGAGCTGGGACTCCACCGCGCCGAGGCGGGTGGACAGCGGATCGATCTGCTGCTTCACCGACGAGTTCGTGGCGCAGCCGGTGGCGAGCAGCGCGAGGACGGCGATGCCGAGCATTCTGTTCATCATTGACTCTCCTGGGTGCGATGTCTCCGCGGAGCTTCGCTCAACAGGGCGCCAGGAGGAGCGGCCTTTGTGGGGCGCGGCGAGAGCGGCGTCGATCACGCGGTGGCGCACTCAGGGAGAAGGATCGCCGATGGGCAGATCCGCGCACATGCGCCAGCGCCCGTCGGGCTCGCGTCTCCACACCGCGAGGTAGCGGCCCGTCAGCGTCACCGGCGCGCGCTCCCCCTGCTGAAGGGTGATCCGGTTGGTGCCGGTCTCCCAGGCGAGATCGCCGGAGACCTCGAGGCGCGACGTCGTGATGGCCACCTCGAGGTAGCGGCGCCCCTCGAGGCGCCGGGCGAAGTGGGCCTCGATCTCCGGGCGCCCGGAGACGAACCCTTGCTGCGTGGTGGGGACGATCTCGGCGTCCTCGGTGAACAGCCCCGCCAGCGCGCGCGCGTCGCCGGCCACGAGGGCACGCGCGTACGCATCGTTCGCGGCGACGACGGCGGCCCGGACCTCCGCCTCGGCCTTGCCGCGGGCGCCTGACCAGTGCGCGCAGGCGCTCGCGGCGAACGCTACGACAACCACGAGTGAACGGTGCGTCCATCGCATGCACGGGCTTCGGTGACGAGCCATGGCGCCTCCGGTCACACGAGAGGTCACGGCTGCTCTCGATGGCTCGACGATCCTACGGCGCTACTCCGCCGTCCAGATCTCCGTGATGCGCTCTTCCTCGCGGGGGCTGTCCGCCGCGGACGCCGCGTCCCTGGCAGGGCTGGCGTCGAGCGACGTCCTCGTGAAGCCAGGCTCGGCGCCCGCGGCGCCCATCGCGCGGGTGCTTTCACCTGCAGTCACGTCCCGAGGCGCGGCGGTGACCTGCTCGTCGCCGCTCGCCTCGGCGCTGCCTGCGTCCGCGAGCGCCGGCGCCGACAGCGCCGCCGCGAGGCAAAGCGTCAAACGAAGTGCTGACCGTATTCCTGACCGCATGGCGTCCTCCTTCGATGCCGAGAAGCTCACGGCACGCGGCGGATGGTGTCTTCGCGATTGACTGGGATCAAGTCAGCGTGGGGAGCCTTCAGGGGGCGTAAAATGCGCGCTCGATCGCATGGTGATTGGCGGGTCGAAGGTGCGGTACTCGGCTCATGCTAGCTTCGCTGCGTGCCCAACGTGCGGAAGATCCTGCTGGCGGCGCTGCTGTTCATCCTCGGCTACGTGACCATGCAGGCCACCCGCTGCGACACCGCCAGGCCGCATGGCGTGGCGGTAGGGCGTTAGGACGCCGTGGCGTCCCGCACGCGCGAGCTCCTGTCCCGCCCTCGGGTGCAGCTCGCGCTCCTCCTCGGCTCGAGCGTCGCGCTGCACGCGTGGCACCTCGCGTACGCGCTGACCGATCCGTACCTGCAGCATCGCGTCGTGGACGAGGTCTTCTTCCACGCGTGGGGGAGCGAGATCGCGGCCGGGACCCTCACGAGCGAGCTGCCGTTCTTCACCTCCCCGCTGTTCGCCTACTGGCTGGGCCTCCTGTACGCGGTCGCCGGTGACTCGGTGGCGACCGTCCTCGTCGCCAACGCGATCCTCGGCGTCGCGACGGTCGGGCTCACCTGGGGAGCGGCGCTGCGCCTCGTGGGGCCGCGTGCGGCGCTCGGAGCGGGGGCGCTGGTGGCGGCGTGCCGCGCGCCGCTGTTCTACGCCGGGCTCCCCGAGAAGTCCGCGCTCGTCCTCTTCCTGACGGCGCTGGCCATCTTCGCCTTCGCCTGGGCCGAGGACCGCCCGGGGAACGGCGGGTCGCTGCTGGCGGGAGTCGCGGCGGGGATCGCGGCGCTCGCACATCCGCTCATCCTGGTGCTCGTGCCGGCGTTCGCCGTGCACGCGCTCGCGTCGGGGCGTGGCACTCGCCGCGCGCTCTCGACCGCGGCGGCGTACACGGCCGGCGCGCTGCTGGCGGTCTTGCCCGCCACCCTGCACAACTTCACGAAGAGTGGGGAGGTCATCCTGGTCTGCTGGAACGGCGGGGCCGCCCTGTACGCCGGCAACGAGAGCTGGAACACGACCGGGATGTACGCGCCACCACCGTTCTCGAGCGCGACCATTCAATCGGAGATCCACGACTACTGGCGCGAGGCCGAGCGGAGGGTGGGCCATCCGATGAGGCCCGGCGAGACCTCCACGTTCTGGACCCGTGAGGCCCTCCAGGAGATGCGGGCCAGTCCCGCGCTCTCGGCCGGGCGGTTCGCGCGGAGGCTGCGGTGGACCTTCGGCGACTACGAGCTGCAGGACTCGCGCACGTTCTCCTTCCATGCGGAGCGCATGACCTCGCTGCGGGTCTTGCCCTGGGGCTTCGGCATCGTCGCGTTGCTGGGGCTGCTTGGAGCGCTCGCCGCCGCCCGCGAGCGGCGCCTCGTGTTCCTGCACGTGTTCATGGGCGCGTACGCCGCCGCGCTTGCGTTCTTCTTCGTGTACGGCCGCTACCGCCTTCCGCTGCTGATCCCGCTCGCGATCCTCGGAGGAACGGTCCCCGGACGCGTGGCGACCCTGCTGCGCGACCGGCGCCACGGGGCCCTCGCCGCGGGAGGGGCGGTGGCGATCCTGATCGCGACGCTCGTCTTCGCCCGGCCGTTCAGTCACCAGGAGAGCTTCTTCCAGGACTTCAACAACCTGGGGGTCGCGTACCAGGAGGAGGGCATGATCGACGAGGCGCTCGCCGAGTTCGAGAAGGCGGTGACGGTCCGGCCGGGAGACGACCCGCGCGTCAGCCAGGCGTCGACCGAGCTCGCGCTCCTCTTCTGGCGCCGAGGCGATCACGAGCGGGCGAAGCGCCTGCTGCGGGACGTGCTGAGGGCTCGCCCCGGCGACGAGGAGGTGGGCTCTGTCCTCGCGACGCTCGAGCGGCTCTAGCGCGGCTCTAGCGCGGCTCTAGAGCCGGCGGCGTGGCGCGGCGTCATCCGCCGGGCGTACGCCTGGCACGTCGCGGAAAGGCCAGATCCCCAGCGGGACGTGTGCTTGCCGCGCGGGTCATCTTGACGAACTCGAAGCGACCGCCTTCACTTCCCTTCGGGGGACGACTTGGGCAAGCGCGAGCAGCGCGACGTGGGGCGCGGTGCGTCCTCGGCTCGGCCGGCGGCGGGCTCGCTGTCCGCCGTCCTGCAGGCGCTCGCGCGCATCCCCAGCGGGCGGGCCGGATCGGCGTGGGAGGCCGCGCTGCGGCCGGGCGCGGTCATCGGCCGGTTCGAGCTCGTGCGCGAGCTGGGACGGGGCGGGTTCGGGATCGTCTGGGAGGCCCGCGACACCGAGCTCGGGCGCTCGGTCGCCTTCAAGGCGGTGCGGCTCGCGACGCCGGTCGCCCCGCGCGAGGAGCGGCTCCTGCGCGAGGCGGAGCTCGCCGCCCGGCTGTCGCACCCGAACATCGTGACGCTCCACGACGCGGGCCGGTGCGAGCACGGGCCCTACCTCATCCTCGAGCTCCTGCGCGGGCGGACCCTCGCCGAGCGGCTCCGTCACGGGCCGATCCCGCTCGCCGAGTCGGTCCGGATCGGGGTGGAGATCGCGAAGGGGGTGGCGCACGCGCACGCCCAGGGCGTCATCCACCGCGATCTCAAGCCCGCCAACGTGTTCCTCTCCGAGGACGGCCACGTGAAGGTCCTCGACTTCGGGCTCGCGCACGCCTTCGGCCAGCGCAAGGTCGAGGGCGGGACGGCAGACTACATGGCGCCCGAGCAGCGCCGGGGGGCACCGGAGGACGAGCGGACCGACGTCTTCGCGATCGGGGCCATCCTCTGGCGATCGATCGCGAACGCCGCGCCGGCTCACCTCGAGGGCGCGACCCGGGGCTCGCGCCTCGTGCTCGAGGTGCCGGAGCTGCCCGCGCTCGGGGAGCTGATCGGCCGGATGCTCGAGGAGGACCCGGTGAAGCGCCCGCGCGACGCCGGCGAGGTGCTCGCGGCGCTCTTCGCTCTCGAGCGCGAGCTCCGGCGCGCCGAGCCGCCGGACGCGCCCGGGCCCCCGCGCCCGCGGCGGGCCCGCCTCCGCCGGCGGCCCTCCTCGCGCGCCGGCGCCGCGGCCGTCGTCGCGGCGATCGTGGCCGTCCTCGTCATCGCCGTGGTCGCAGCGTCGCCCGCCGTCCGCGAGCAGCTCGCGAGCTGGACGCGCCGCTCGGCGCTCCCCGACGACAAGATGGTCGCCGTGCTGCCCTTCCGGCAGATCGGGGGGAACCGCTCGGACGAGGCGTTCTCGGCCGGGCTGGTCGAGCTCGTCACGAACAGGCTGCGGCAGCTCGAGCAGCTCAGGACCTCGCTGCGCGTCGTCTCGCCGAGCGACGTGCTGAAGGAGAAGGTGACGAG
The DNA here is from genome assembly GCA_963733485.1 of uncultured delta proteobacterium. GTDB lineage: Bacteria > Myxococcota > Myxococcia > Myxococcales > Anaeromyxobacteraceae > Anaeromyxobacter. The sequence continues at coordinate 63,814 of CAVTDL010000019.1, forward strand.
CGCGAAGGAGGCGCGGGCCGCCTTCGGCGCGACGCTCGCCGTCACCGGGAGCGTGCACTGGGAAGGGGACCGGGTCCGGGTGGTGGCGAACCTGGTGGACGCGAGGACGCTGCTCGTGCTCGCCGCGCGGGACGTCGAGGCGGCCAGGGCGGAGGCCGGCGCCCTGCAGCGGGCCCTGGTCGAGCGGGTGGCCGAGATGCTCGAGCTCGAGCTCGGTCCCGAGGCGGGGCGAGGCGCCCTCGCGAATCCCCCGCCGCTCGCGCCCGGCGCCTACGAGTTCTACCTGGAGGGGCGGGGCTACCTGCAGCGGTACGACCGGGCCGAGAACCTCGACAGCGCGCTGGCCGTGTTCGACCAGGCGCTGGCGCGAGATCCCGCCTACGCGCTCGCGCACGCCGGCAAGGCGGAGGCCTTCCTGCGTCAGTACGAGCTCACCAAGGACGAGCGCTTCCTCGAGCAGGCGCGGGCGAGCGGCCGGCGCGCGCTCGAGCTCGACGAACGGCTCGCCCCCGTGCAGCTGACGCTCGGCCTCGTCCACGCCGCGTCCGGCGATCACGCCGGCGCGATCCGCAGCTTCGAGCGGGCCATCGAGCTCGAGCCGGGCAACTCCGACGCGTACCGCGAGCTCGCGCGCGCCTACGACGGCGCGGGACGGACCGAGCAGGCGGAGGCGACCTACCGCCGCGCCATCCAGCTCCGGCCGAACTCCTGGGCCGCGTACAAGGACCTCGGCGTCTTCTACAACCGCCACGAGCGCCTCTCCGAGGCGCTCCCGCTGTTCCAGCGGGTGGTCCAGCTCTCGCCCGACAACTACGCCGGCTACGCGAACCTGGGCGGCCTCTACCTGCGCCTCGGCCTGCACGAGGACGCCGCCGCCGCGCTCGAGCAATCGCTCGCGCTCCACCCCACCGCGCAGGCGCAGGCGAACCTGGGCGCGGTCTACTTCTACGAGGGGCGCTTCCGGGACGCGGTCGGCGCCTACCGTGAGGCCGTGCGGCTCGGCCCGGCCGACGCCCGCGCGTGGGGCGCCCTGGCCGACTCCGAGCGGTGGTCGGGGATGGCCGCGGAGGCCGCCCGCGACTTCCGCCAGGCGATCGCGCTCCTCGACAAGGAGCTCGCGGTCGATCCGCGCAACGCCGAGCGGTGGTCGCGGCGCGCCATCCACGAGGCGGCGCTCGGCGAGCGCGACAGGTCCGCGGCGAGCATGGGGAAGGCGCTCCGGCTCGCCCCGGGCGACGGGCTGGTGCGCTTCAGGTCGGCGCTGGTGGCGGCGGACGCGGGCGACACGGACGGCGCGCTTCGGGCCATCCAGGCCGCGCTCGAGGCCGGCTACCCCCGGGAGTTCATCCGCAACGCGCCGCCGCTCGCGCGCCTCGCGGGAGATCCGCGGTTCGGCGCGCTGGTCGGCCGCAAGGAGCCCAAGGCGTCCAACCCGAAGTGACCTAAGGAGAAGGCAGATGCAGATCGTCAACATCCTCGTGCACGATGACACGATCACCGTCAGCCCCACGATCATCCGGGCCACCGCCGGGGAGGTCGTCCGGTGGCAGGCTCCGGGCGCGGACTCGTTCGTGCTCGTCTTCAGGGACGGTGCGGCGGTCGCCGACCCCAAGGCGAAGACCGGGGGACCCTACGGCCGCGGCGTGGAGGTGACCTCTGCCAGGGGAGACCTGAAGCTCGAGAAGTGGATCTCGGCGCTGCTCGCACCTGCCAAGCTCGCGGATGCCGGCCCCGTCGCGCAGGCCACGATAGCCGGGGGCGTCGGCGTCCACCAGTACCAGCTCGCGGTCCGGAAGGGCGACAAGCTCTACCTGGACGTGGGCTGCCCGGAGGTCATCATCCAGTAGGCGATCGGTTCGACCCCCGTCCGCCTGGCAGACGACGGCGGTCCTCGATTGATTCCCGGCGGCGCTTCACCCGTGCGGTGCTCTTGGTGCAGACTGGCACCATGCGCGAGAGCCTCATCTCGATCGTCGTGCTCGCCGTGCTGATGCTCGGCGGGAAGTACCTGCTCCGGCGGGGTCGCCAGGGTAGGGCGCCGGGTCACGTTGCCCGGACCGGCGGGCCCCTCGTGCTCCGTCAGCCGCGACGGAACGGGATCATGCTCGGGATCACGGCGCTGATCCCGGCGGGCCTGCTCGCCGCCTTGACGCTCTACTGGTGGCGGCTCGGCCAGACCGGCACCGTGGGTCTCGTCACGGGCATGGTCGCGGCCGTCCTCGTGCTTGCGTTCGCGGCGTACCAGTTCGCCCACGCCTTCCGCGCGCGCCTCGTCGTGCACGACACGGGCATCGAGCGCATCGGGGTCTCCCGGCGCCGCCTGGTCGGGTGGGGGAGCATCTCGAAGATCGCCTTCAACCCGGCCCAGCACTGGTTCTTCGTGACCGTCTCCGACGGCTCGCACCTCTGGCTCCCCGCGGACGTCACGGGGATGCCGGAGTTCGCGCAGATCGCGGTGCGCCGGATCCCGGCCGCCGTGCTCCGGGCCGACCCCGCCGTCCGCGAGGTCCTGGACGAGCTCGCCACCGCTGCCGAGGGGGTCCCGAGCGACGCCGGGTGACGGTGACGGCGACCGCGCCGCGGCGAGGAGCGGCCGGGGCGGCCGCCGCGGGCGTCAACGATAGCCGGTCACGTCGGCGGGCTTGCCCGCGTCCTGCACCTCGGTGAGGTACCGCCAGGCATCGGGCTGGCTGCCGTCGAGATCGGTGAAGCCGTAGACCCTGGCGAGCTGCCCGCTCGACAGCGACCTCCCGTTCCAGCGCGACACGTCGGGGTCCCGCGCGAGCGCCGCCACGGCCCGACCGACGAAGGCCGGAGTCTCGGAGATGGCGAAGTGCGGAACGCGCGCCGTCGCGTCCCGCCAGTTCGACTCGGTGACGCCGAACGCCTCGAGCATGGCCTCCGAGCGCAGCCAGCCAGGGGTGAGCGACACCGCGGTCGCCCCGTGCGGCCGGAGCTCGTGCGCGAGCGCGAACGCCATCCGGTTCACGCAGGCCTTGGCCAGGTCGTAGAAGAAGGACACCCGGTAGCGGGTCGCGTTGTACTCGTCGGTCCCGTCCGTCACCTCGACGACCAGGCCGCCCGGCGCCTTGATGAGCAAGGGGACCGCGAAGTGGCTGGTGATGGCGTGCGTGTCCACGGCCAGCCGCAGCGTGCGGAGCCCGAGGTCCAGGGAGGACTCCCAGACCGTCTTGTTCCACTCGATCGTGGTGATCCCGAAGATGTCGTTCACGAGGACGTGCAGGCCGCCCTGCTCCGCCTCGATGCGCGCCACCAGGGCGCGGACCTGCTCGGGGACGAGGTGGTCGACCTGCACCGCGATCCCGTGGCCTCCAGCCTCGTCCACCAGGGCCGCGGTCTCCTCGATCGTCTCGGGCCGGTTCATCTCCGACCGCTCGGACCGGGTCGTCCGCCCGGTGACGTAGACGGTCGCTCCGGCCGCGCCCAGCTGTACCGCTATCCCGCGCCCCGCTCCTCGGGTCGCGCCGGCGACCAGCGCGACCTTGCCTGCCAGCGACGTGCCCATGCCGCTTGCCTAACGCCCGAGGAGCGGTCCGCGTCGCTGAAGGTGGGGCGCCCGGGCGGACTGTCGCCGGAGGCGCCATCTCGAGGACGCCACCTCCGCCCGCGCGAGCCCGGATCGGCGGGCGCCCGTCACGACGCAGGGCCCTAGGCAGGCCGCAGGAGCCGCGCGACCGTCTCCGCGGTCCGGACCAGCGCTCGCCCCGCGGTGGCGACCGCCAGGACCGGCAGCAGCAGGAGGCCGAACAGGGGAACGGTGATCGCGACGACGGCCCAGGCGGCGATCGCCACGCAGGCCTGGGCTCCGGTGTGCTGTTGCATGCTGCCCTCCTTGGTTGGGAGGCCACCATGCGGGGAGCTGCGAGCGAGCGTGAGACGCAAGAACGGATGCTCCATCAGCGGCCGTTATGTCCGGCCGTTGAGATCATCCGTCCTGCGAGTGCGCGAGCACCCGCCCACGTGGCCGCGGCGCCGCTCCTCAGGCGGGCGGCGCACGGGCCGCGCGCCGTGCGCCGCGGGCCCGCGCCTTCTCGCGCTCTTGCTCGCGCGTCTTCACGGCGGTGCGCGCCCGGAGCGCGGCGAGCAGGCTCCGGGTCGCCACGGCGACCTCGTCGACCGCCGCCTCGAAGGCCGCGGCGTCGACGGCCGAGGGCTTGCCGAGGCCGCTCACCTTGCGGACGTACTGCAGCGACGCGGCCCGGATCTCCTCGTCGGTGGTGGGCGGCTGGAAGTTGTACAGCACGCGAATGTTGCGGCACATGGCCCGATCATCTGGGCCACGCGGCGCCACGTCCACTCCTCCACGGGGCTCGCCCGCGCGCCGGGCGCGCCGTCAGGCGCGCGGCGCCCGCCGGGTGCGCTCGTGGCGGCGGAAGAACCCGTGGAGGCGGTGGGGAAAGGAGGCGCCGGGCAGCGCCATGAACGGGCAGAGGTCGTGGACGGCCTCGACGCCGCTCGCCTCGCAGAGCGCGAGCGCCGCGGGCGTACCGGACCCCGCGCCTCCGCCCCGGTGCAGCCAGACCTTGCGGACGCCGGCGTGGAGCGCGTCGCGGAGCACGGCCTCGGTCGTGGCGGGGGCGGTGAGGAACAGGGCCGCCTCCACGGGTGGGTCGATCTCGGAGACGAGCTTGAAGGCGCGGCGTCCCTCGGCCTCGGTGAGGGCGGGGTTCACCGGTACTGCGTCGTAGCCGCGGCGGAGGAGCTCGCGGAGCAGCATGCGGCTGAAGTCCTTCTCGTTCCGCGAGACACCGACGACGGCGATGCGCCTCGCCGAGAGAAAGTCGAGGGCGCGCTCGTTGACTGGCGGCATGGCAGGCCTCCTGCGAAGGGGGCGACCTTACCGCCAAATCGGCGAGTGATCTTCGTCCCGCGTGGGAGCACGAGAACGTCCTCGGGCCGCTGGAGAAATTCACGCTCGCCGGTCCGGGCCCCCTCTCCACGGCCTGAGCCGCGGCCACCAGCCCGGGACGGCGCGCCGGTACATCTCGTAGTCCGCGCCGTACCTGTCGAGGAGCGTCGGCTCCTCGTACCAGCGGACGAAGGCGACGAAGGCGACGAGCACGACGCCGGCGTAGAGGAGCAGGGGTCGCTGGCAGAGCAGGAGCGCCTGGCCGGCGATGGCGGCGAGGACCGAGAGGTACATGGGGTTTCGCACGTGGCGGTAGAGTCCGCCGACCACCAGCCGCTCGGTGGGCGCCAGCGGCGCGGGGGTGCCGGCGCCCTCGACCACGAACCGGGCGAAGGAGTGCAAGAGCGCGGTCGCCCCGGCGGCGAGCAGGAGACCTCCCAGCGCACGCAGCGGCGACGGCCAGCGCGGCTCGGCCAGGCTCCAGCCGGTGAGCCTCCACGGGACGAGCCCCGCCACGACGGCGGGCGCGAGCAGGAAGAAGGCGGCGCTGCCCGCCGCGGCGGTGGTCCTCCGCATGCCTTCGCCCCGCGGGGCTGCCCAGGACGGTCAGGCGACGTCCCCGCTCCGTCCGCTCATGCGAGGCCATAGGGCCCTTCGCAACCACCGTCCGGGCCGAACGATCCGTCCGCCGTGCGCACCCACCGGCCGCGGCGCGACGGCAGGCATGAGCGGCGCGGCACGTCGCGGTCCGGTGGACGCTGGATTCTCTCGGTCCCGCCGTCGCCCCCACCGGCACGACGGTCGCAATCGCGCCCGAACCCACTCACCGAGGGCGCACATGATCACCCGCATCGGCTCCACCACGGCCATCCCTTCCCTCCACCCCGGCGCCGCGCCGGCGCCGGCCGATCCGCCCGGTACCCCCGACCTCCGCCGGCGCGAGCGGCTCCAGACGGCGGCCGTGACGCCGGTCGCGCGCGAGCCCGGCCAACGACCCGCTCTCGTTCGCGGGCCTGGCGGCCACCATCGACGATGCCCGGACGGCCGCCCTGGCGCGGGTGGATGGTCCGCCCGATCCGCCCACCTTCGCCGCGCTCCGCACGCGCCTCGAGCAGGCGGGCGCGGCGCTCCCGCGCGCCTACCAGGGCGCGGTCGCCGAGCCGCTCCTGCGGGCGCTGGATGGCCTCGGCGCGCGCGGGCTCGCGCGCGTCCTCGCGGAGGACCCGGAGCACGTCGGCGAGGCCGGCCTCCTGCTCGACGTCTCGCAGGCGGTCCTGCAGCACGGGGAGGGCTACCAGGGGCGCGCGACGGCCGCCTTCCAGGAGGTCGTGAGCGATCTCTACGACGGCTTCCTCTCGGCCGAGGATCGCCGCGGCGTGAAGCCCCCGGATCACGGCGTCACCCCGCCGCTCGTCCGCTGGGGGAGCGCCGACGGCGGGCCCTACACCTGGCCGGCGACCGCCACGGCGTCGCTCGACGTGAAGGCGGCGGTGGTGAGCCTCCCCGCGGCGAACGCCTCGGGCGGGCTCCTCGCCTGGCCGGCGCTCGCGCACGAGACCGCCGGTCACGATCTCCTCACGGCCGACGACGGGCTGCGGGATGAGCTCGCGCGGGCGGTGCGGCAGGGGCTCCTCGCCGAGAAGGCGGGGCTCGCGGTGGCGGACTACTGGGCGGACCGGATCGACGAGACGGCCGCGGACGTCCTCGGGGTGCTGAACATGGGGCCCGCCGCGGCGGTGGGGCTGATCGGCTACTTCCGGGCGATGAACGGCGCCTGGCGCGGGAAGGCGCTGCTCCGGAACGTCGGCCAGGCGGAGGATCCGCACCCCGCCGACATCGCGCGGGCCTACCTGGCGGCCGAGACCGTCCGGCTGCTGTCGTTCGAGGGGGCGGGGCAGTGGGCCGACCGTCTGGTGGCGGAGGCGGACCGGGACCTGGGACAGATCCGCCTCGGCGGCGTCCCGGTGACGGCGGCCGCCGCGAAGGCGTCGGCGAAGGTGATCGCCCGGACCATCGTGCGGACGCGGCTGCGCGCGCTGGAGGGCCGCGCGCTCGGCCAGATCCAGGACTGGGGCGACAAGGACGAGGCGATCGTGGCCGAGCTGCGGCACGAGCTCGAGCAGGGCGACGCGAGGGGTCGCCGGGCCACGGCGGGGAAGTACGGCGGCGGGGCGTACGCCGCCCACGCGGTGGCGGCGGCGGTGTACGAGGCCGTCGCGGGGACCTCGACGCCGAGGAAGGTCATGGACCGGATGATCGGCGTGCTGGCCGGGATGCACGACCGGAACCCGACCTGGGGTCCCGATCGGCCGAGGACGTCCTCGCAGAGCGGCCCGCTGGTCGCGTGAGGGCGCGGGGCGTCCCGGCTCACAGCAGCTTCAGCTGTCGCACCGGCGCCGGCGCCTCCAGCAGCTCGGGCCCGTCGTTCGCGACGGCGTTGACCGAGGCGGAGACCTCGCGCGCGGCGAGCCACGCCTCGGGGGCCGGCGCGAGCAGGGCCGGGTCCGGACGCGCCAGCCACGCCGCGGCGCCGGCCGGGGCGAGCAGGGCGGGCATCCGGTCGTGCAGCGGCGCGAGGGTGCGGTTGGCGGCGGTGGTCAGGATCACGAAGCCGGGCGTCCCCCGGCGCTCGATCCGGAGCGCGGCGAGGAGCAGCAGGCCCCCTTCGGGCGCGTGAAACCAGCTCGGCCGGCGCTCGGACCGGCCCCCCCGCCACTCGAAGAAGCCGTCGGCCGGGACGAGGCAGCGCCCTTCCTGGAACGCGCCGCGGAAGGCCGGCAGCTCCGCGGCGGTCTCGCTCCGTGCGTTGATCACGAGGCGACCGTCGGGAGCCTCGACGCCGAACCGGGCGCGCCGCAGCACCCTCTGACCCTGCTCGAGCACCACGATCCAGTGCTCGTCGGTGGGGGCGACGTTCCAGCGCGGCCGGTGCAGCCGGGCCGCCTCGGCGTCCACCTCGGCGCGCAGCGCGCGCGCGAGGTCGTGGACGTCCCGGGTGGTCAGGGTGAAGCGGCCGCACATGGGGGTGCCCAGGATACACGGCGACGCTGCGGCGGGCCTCGATCCAAGCTAAGGCACGCCGACAGCACCTAACGACCGAGCCGGGAGGATCACAATGGGAACCAAGGGCCGCGAGATCATCGGGATGGACGTCAACCAGCTCCTCGAGCGTGCTCAACAAGGCGTACGCGAGCGAGTGGCTCGCGTACTACCAGTACTGGCTCGGCGCGAAGCTCATCAAGGGGCCCATGAAGGACGCCGTCGCCGCGGAGCTCACCCTCCACGCCACCGAGGAGCTGAGCCACGCGGTGCTGGTGGCGAATCGGATCATCCAGCTCGGCGGGACCCCGGTGACCACGCCGAACGACTGGTCAGGCCTCAGCCCGTGCAAGTACGACGCGCCCGAGGATCCCTACGTGGCGGTCCTGCTCGACCAGAACATCGCAGGGCGAGCAGTGCGCCATCTCCGTCTACAAGGAGCTCATGGACGCTCACGAAGGACAAGGACATGGTGACCTACAACATGGCCCTCACCATCCTGGAGCAGGAGGTCGAGCACGAGGAGGATCTCCAGAGCCTGAAGGAGGATCTCGTGCTGATGGTGGAGCGCGGGAGCCGTTGACGCCGGGGGAGGAGAGGGACCCACAACCCCATCAGGGCGGCGCTGGCGCAGATCCCTTTTGCCCCTGGCTCGTTCACCGGGGAAAGGAGGAAGTCATGCGCCTCACCACCTTCGCAATCTTCGCAGCGCTCATCGGTTGCAGCGGCCCCGTGGTCACCCGGGCCAGGGACGTCGCCCCCGCGCGCTGGGGGAGCACCTCGGTCGAGCTGGTGGACGAGGGGGGCCGGGTCCTGCCCACCTTCACCCACGGCGGGCGGACGTACGTGCTCGGCGCGCTGGGCCATCGCTACTTCGTCAGGGTGCGGAACGGCTCCGGCGCCCGCATCGAGGTGGTGGCCTCGGTGGACGGCCGCGACGTGCTCGACGGCGCTCCCGCGGAGTGGAGCAAGCGCGGTTACCTGGTGGACGCCTACGGCACGCTCACCATCGACGGCTACCGCCTGAGCCAGGACGCCGTGGCCGCCTTCCGCTTCTCCAGCGTCCCGCGCTCCTACGCCGCGCTGGAGGGCGATCCGCGCGACGTGGGGGTGATCGGCGTCGCGGTCTTCCGCGAGCGGGAGGCGCCGCGGGCGCAGCGTCCGGTGGAGCGCGAGCTGCGCTCCGAGGCGGCGCCGGCGCCGCCCCGCTCGGCGCCGGCCCGACGCGGGCCGGTCGTCGAGCGCGCCTGCACCGGGCCAGGCGGAGGCGAGCAAGCGACCCGGCCTCGGGACCGAGTTCGGCGAGGAGCACGAGTCCCACGTGCGGCAGGTCTCCTTCCAGCGCGCCAGCGCGCGGCCGGACGTGATCCTCACGCTGCGCTACGACGACCGGGCCGGGCTGCGCGCCGCCGGAGTCGACGTCGATGGACGGTGCCCGGAGGTCGAGCTGCGGAGCTCCGCCGATCCGTTCCGGCGGGACACCGGGTACGCGAAGCCGCCTCGCGGCTGGTCGCGGGCGCCCTGAGCTCGAGGGCGGCGGTCCACGCCCCGGACACGTCGCGCGCCGTGAGCCTCGGCGCGCGACGACCCGGCCAGGGCAGCCCCCGCGAGCGCTTCCTCGACGCGCTGGTGGCCCGGCCCGTGCAGGCTCGCAAGGACGTCACCCTGTCGTCACGCACAAGTGACTCGCCAGATGGTCATCGGCTGTTACTGAAGGGCGCGGCGAGGGATGTCCCGGGGGGCAAGTGATGATCGAGGCGAAGTGTGTATGTGGAGCAGTGGGGCGCGTACTCCCGCCCGACTTCGGCTATGGCCCGCGAGACGCCCAGCGGCCGGAGATGCTCTGGCGCGGGGGGCGCGTGGGCGCCGGGCGGGTGGTGATCGAGGATGCCCGGTCCGGAGTCACGGCCTGTCCGGCCTGCCAGCACCGGACGTCCGTCTTCATGATCGCGCAGTAGCCGGACCAGGGCGCGCGCGGCGCGCCTCGACCTCGCCCGGACGGGGCCGACGCCGGCCCGCGACTCAGGAGCCCTCGCCCTCGGGACCGGGGGCGGGGGACGCTGGCTCGCGCCTCCGCCGCGAGGGCTGGACGCGCGCGGGCTCGTCCTCGCCCTTCGCGTAGTGCGGCGGCCACGGCGCGTCGCCCATGCCGCCCGCCCGCTGCCGCGCCGAGAGCTCGAGGAGCGCGTCGAGCGACCCGGGGCTCGCGTCGATCCCGGCGCCCACGTCCCCGAGGCGCGCGAACCGCGCCGGCACGGTGCGGAGCGTGAAGTCGGCGGGGTCGCAGTCGGGGAGCTCGTCCCAGGTGATCGGCGCGGAGACGCGCGCGTCCGGCGTCGGCCGCACCGAGTAGGCGGAGGCGATGGTGCGGTCCTTGGCGTTCTGGTTGTAGTCGACGAACACCCCGTGCCGTTCCTCCTTCCACCACTTGCTGGTCGCGAGCGCGGGCGCGCGGCGCTCCACCTCGCGGGCGAGGGCGAGCGCGGCGGCGCGGACCTCGGTGAACGGCCAGCGTGGTGCGATCCGCGCGTACACGTGGATGCCTCGGGAGCCGCTGGTCTTCGGCCACCCGACCAGCCCGTGATCGAGCAGGACCTCGCCGGCGAGCGCCGCCACCTGGCGGATCTGGTCCCACCCGACGCCGGGCACCGGATCCGAGATCGACGCGGAGCTCGTCGGGGTGATCCAGGTCGGTGGCCCGCACCGGGTGCGGGTTCAGGTCGATGCAGCCGAGGTTCACGACCCACGCGAGCTGCGCCGCGCCCCGGACCACGACCTCCTGCGCGCTTCGTCCGGAGGGGAACTTCAGCTCCACCACCTCGACCCAGGGCGGCCGGGACTCGGGCGCGCGCTTCTGGAAGAAGAACTCGCCCTCGGCGCCGTCGACGTAGCGCTTCAGCGCCATGGGGCGGTCCCGCACGCCGCGCAGGGCGCCCTCCGCCACCGCGAGGTAGTACCGGACGAGGTCGAGCTTCGTGATGCCGGCCTTCGGGAAGTACGGCTTGTCCGGATTCGAGATCGCCACCTCGCGACCGTCGATCTCGAGCAGCTCCTTCTTGCGGGCGCCCATGGGCCAGGATTAGCGGCGGCCGTGCAGCGCGCGCCACCGGTTCTGACGAGCCGGCCCGGGGCGGCCGAGCGTCCGTGGCTCGAGCTGCCGTGGGGTCCGCTCGGGGATCCGTCGCGATCTGGATGCCGCGCCGGGCGTGGGGCGACACCGTAGAGGCATGAAGCCGACGGCTGGGGGATCCTGCGGACCTACGTCACCCTGACCCTGCTCTCGACCTTCGCGTCCTCCTTCATCTGGGGAGTCAACACGCTGTTCCTGCTCGACGCCGGCCTCTCGGTGGCCGGGGCGTTCACCGTCAACGCGTTCTTCACGGTCGGGCAGGTCCTCTTCGAGGTGCCGACCGGCGTCGTGGCCGACACCATGGGCAGGCGGCTCTCGTACCTGCTCGGCGCGAGCACGCTCTTCACGGGGACCCTGCTCTACCTGGCCATGTGGCGCTTTCACGGTCCGTTCTGGGGCTGGGCCGGGGCGTCGATCCTGCTCGGGCTCGGCTTCACCTTCTTCTCCGGCGCGACCGAGGCGTGGCTGGTGGACGGCCTGAACGCCACCGGCTACCGGGGCACCCTCGACGCGGCCCTGGCGCGCGGGCAGATCGCGCAGGGCGCCGGGATGCTCACCGGCACCATCCTCGGCGGCGTCGCCGCCCAGGCCACCAACCTGGGCGTGCCCTACCTCATGCGGGCGGCGGCGCTCGCGCTGACCTTCGGCGTCGCCTTCGTGTCGATGCGGGACGTCGGCTTCGTGCCGAGGCGAGGCGCGTCGGTCGTCGCCGACGTGCGGAGCGTCCTGCGCGCCTCGATCGATCACGGCTTCGGGAACCCGCCGGTGCGCTACCTGATGCTGGGCGGGCTGCTCGCGGGCGGCGTCCCCATCTTCGGCTTCTACGCCATGCAGCCCTACCTGCTGCAGCTCCACGGCGAGACGAGGTCGTACGCGATCGCGGGGCTGTCCGCCGCGCTGGTGGCGCTGGCGCAGATCGCCGGGGCCTACGCGGTGCCACGGGTGTCCAGGCTGTTTCGACGCCGCACGTCGATGCTGCTCCTCGCGTCCGCCCTGAGCGCGGCGTGCCTGGTGGGCATCGGGCTCTTCCCGAGGTTCTGGGTGGTCCTCGCGCTGCTCGCGGGCTGGGCGATGGCCTTCGCGCTGACGACGCCGATCCGTCAGGCCTACCTGAACGGCCTCATCCCGTCCGCGCAGCGGGCGACGGTCCTGTCCTTCGACAACCTGCTGACCTCGGCGGGCGGCGTCGGCGCGCAGCCGGCGCTCGGCAGGGTCGCGGACGTCTTCGGCTACCCCGCCAGCTATCTCGCCGGCGCGATCGTCGAGCTCACGGCGCTCCCGCTCCTGCTGCTCGCGCGGCGGGAGCGCGCGCCGTCCGACCCGCTCGACGCTCCGGGGCGCGCGCCGGCGCCCGGGCGCGCCGCGGCCTCGCGTTGACGAGCCGCCCCGCCCGGCCTCACCGCCGCCCGGCGCGCAGCCCCGCCGGCACCACGAGCCGCTCGGCGAGGTCGAACAGCCCCTGCACGGCCAGCGCGAGGAGCGCGGCCGGGACGGCGCCCTCGAGGATGAGCGGGACGGACAGGAGCCGGATCCCGGTGAGGATCGGCTGCCCGTAGCCGCCCGCGCCGACCAGGGCGCCGAGCGTGGCGGTGCCGACCGTGATGACCGCGGAGGTCTTCACGCCGGCCAGGATCGACGGCGCGGCGAGGGGGAGCTCGATCAGGCGGAGGCGGGCGAAGGGCGGGAGGCCGAGGGCCTCGGCCGACTCGCGCAGCTCGGGGGCGATCCCGGTGAGCCCGGTGTGCGTGTTCCGCACGATCGGCAGGAGCCCGTACAGGAACAGCGCGGCGATGGCCGGGCGCGCCCCGATCCCGAGGAGCGGGATCATGAAGACGAGCAGCGCGAGGGAGGGGACGGTCTGCACCACCCCCGCGAGCGCCAGCACGAGCCGGCCCGCGCCCGGGCGGCGCGCGGCCAGGATCCCGAGGGGCACGGCGGCCAGGATCGCGCCGGCCAGGGCGATGCGCCGACCAGCACGAGGTGCTCGAGCGTGCGCCCGGCCACGCGCCGCGTGCGCCCGTCCGGGGCGGCGGACGACGCGATCCCGAGCCGCTCCGCCACGAACGCCATCGCCACCTCGCCGGGATCGGCCTGCGCGATCTGCGCGCGCGCGTTCATCGCGATCATCTGGCGCGCGGTGATGGCGCCCTCGAGCCGGCGCGTCGCCGCGAGGGCCGCCGGGGCGCGCTCGCCGAGATCGAGGCGGTGGACGATCACGGCGTCGTAGCGCGGGAAGGCCGCCCGGTCGTCCTCCAGCACGGTGAGCTCGAGCTGCGCGATCTGCGCGTCGGTCGAGTAGAGGTCGATCACGTCGAGCTCGCCCGACGCGAGAGCGCGGTAGGCGAGGTCGTGGTCGAGCCCGCGCGCCGACGGCGGCGAGAGCCCGTAGCGGGCCCGCAGCGCGGGCCAGCCGTCGGCGCGGTCCACGAACTCGTTCGTGAAGCCGAACCGCAGCCGCGGGTGCCGGAGCAGGTCGGAGATGGTCCGGACGCCGAGCCGCTCGGCGTCGGCGCGCCGCATCCCGAGCGCGTAGGTGTTCTCGAAGCCGAGCGTCGCGGCCACGCCGACGCCTTCCGCCGCCAGCGCGCGGCGCAGGGCGGCGTCGTCGCCGATCGGCTGGCCGGCCAGGATCTCGCGGGCGAGCGTGCCGGTGTACTCGGGGTAGAGGTCGATCTCCCCCTGGCGCAGCGCCTCCCACAGGACGCGCGTCCCCCCGAGGGCGCGCCGGTGGACGGCGGGCGTGCCGGACGCCGCGACGGTCCGCGCCACGACCTCGCCGAGGACGATCGACTCGGTGAACGCCTTCGACCCGACGCGCACCTCGGGCGGCGCCGCGGCGGCGAGGGCGAGGACCAGGGCGAGCGTCACCGCGCCTCCGGGAGGACCAGGGCGCGGTGCGCGCCCACGAAGCGCGCGACGAACGGCTCGGCGGGCGAGCGGACGAGGTCGGCGAGCGTCCCGCTCTGCACCACCCGTCCGTCCCGCAGGAGCACCAGCCGATCGGCGAAGAAGGCCGCCTCGGCGAGATCGTGGGTGACGAGGACGACCGTCTTCGACACCGCCCGGAAGGCGGCCCGCAGGTCCTCCTGCAGCTCGACCCGCGTGATGGGGTCGAGCGCGCCGAGCGGCTCGTCGAGGAGGAGGAGCTCGGGATCGAGCATGAGCGCGCGGGCCAGGCTCACCCGCTGCGCCTGCCCGCCCGAGAGCGCGCCCGGGTGGCGCTCCAGCGCGTCCGCGGGGAGGCGCGCCAGCGCGGCGAGCTCCGCCAGGCGCGCGCGCACCCGCTCGGCGGGCCAGCCCAGGTGGCGCGCGACCAGGGTGGCGTTCGCGGCGGCGGTGAGGTGCGGGAAGAGGCCGCCGCCCTGGACGACGTAGCCGATCCGCCGGCGGGCGGCGTGGTCCCCCGGCCCGATGGGCGCGCCCAGGAGGCGGGCCGTCCCCTGGTCGGGCCGCAGGAGCCCGAGCGCGACGCGGAGCAGGGTGGACTTGCCCGAGCCGCTCGGGCCGAGGAGCGCCACGGTCTCGCCATGAGTCACCGTGAGTGATACGGGCCCGATCTCGGCCGCCGCGCCGAACCGCTTCACCACCTGGTGCAGCTCGAGGACGGGTCGATCCATTCGGTGGTCCGGAAGCGAGGTGCGGGAGCGCTCGCTCGCCTCCGGTGCGTCCCTGTCGGCTGCTCGGATACCGGGAGCGGGCAGGCGTGGCCAGCGGTTTACCGAGGCGCTGCCCTGATGGTTGTGCCTCCAATTACCGATATGTGCGTGTGGGTGGCACTCTCCCTAGTTCAAGTCCCGCGTATATGGCACATTCGACTCCACATTCGCTGCCCCAGCGCGTCATTCACGGTAAGTCAAGGAGGTACCCGCATGCAGATCTACCGGCGCCTACTGCTCACGGTCGCCCTGTCCACGTTCATCACCGCCTGCGGCGGGACCGAGTCCGATCCGGGAAACCTGGCCGAGACCACCAGCGAGGCCCGGGGCGGCAAGAAGGGCGGCGGCGGCGGGACCACGCCGACCCCCACGCCCACGGACGCTTCCGTGACGGCCGCCAACTCCGTCTTCGACGGCTACACGACGGTGAAGCTCTACGCGGGAAGCTGGACGAATCAGCAGCTGTGGATCGCGGTCAGGTGCTACCAGGGCGGCACGCTCGTCTACGACGCCAGCAACGGCTTCGAGCTGCACTACGGGGTGCAGGCCGGCATCGCCGGGTACTCCTTCGCGGGCGATCACTTCGAGCGGATCTTCGGCCCCTTCCGGTCGAGCCTCTACACCGGGGGCGCCGCGTCGTGCAACGTGACCGCGACCGGCCGGGACAGCAGCGGCGCGTACACCACCATCGCGTCGAGCACGTTCTCGCTGCAGTAGCGTCGAGCCTTCGAGAAATGAAACGGGGCGGTCCTGGAAAGGACCGCCCCGTTCTTTCATCTGGGCCCGATCTCTCGCCGGAGCTCAGGCCGCTCGGCTATTCGGTCACTGCCGCGCGCAAGGCGGATTGGCGGTCGCGGCCGAGAACGGGCAGTTGTCGACGCGCGAGGTGAAGACCAGCCCGTCGGCGGCGCTGAGCAGGTCGCCGACGCAGTTGAACGCCTCGCCTCCGTACTTGTTGGGATTGGCGAGCACGTCGGCGAGGGTGACGCAGCCGATGCCGGTGGCGGTGCCGGTCTTCAGCGGGGTCCCGTTGCAGTAGCCGCCGAAGGCCTCACCGAAGCAGGCCGTCGGGCTGACGTCCGGCCAGCACGCCAGGTTGTTGGCCCAGTAGCCGGGAGAGCACCACTCGCCGCACGGGAGCGCCGTGTGCGTGCAGCCGGAGACCGGGTCGCAGGCGTCGGCGGTGCAGGCGTCCCCGTCGTCGCAGCTGATCGAGCCGTGGGTGCAGCCTGTGGCCGGATCGCAGGCGTCGGTGGTGCAGGCGTTGCTGTCGTCGCAGCTGAGGTCGGAGTGGCCGCAGCCGGTGACAGGATCGCAGGTGTCGTTGGTGCAGGCATTGCTGTCGTCGCAGCTGACCGAGCCGTGGGTGCAGCCGGAGGCCGGATCGCAGGCGTCGGTGGTGCACGCGTTGCTGTCGTCGCAGCTGATGGCGGAGTGGGTGCAGCCGGTGATCGGATCGCAGGCGTCGGCGGTGCACGCGTTGCTGTCGTCGCAGCCGATCGCCGTGAAGACACAGCCCGTCAGCGGGTTGCAGGTGTCGGTGGTGCAGGCGCTGCCGTCGTTGCAGACGACCGGGGTGGTGGTGCATCCGGAGGCCGGGTTACAGGAGTCGACGGTGCAGGCGTTGCCGTCGTTGCAGGTGATGGCGGAGTGGGTGCAGCCAGTGGCCGGATCGCAGGCGTCGGCGGTGCACGCGTTGCCGTCGTCGCAGCTGATGGCGGAGTGGGTGCAGCCGGTGACCGGATCGCAGGCGTCGGCGGTGCACGCGTTGGTGTCGTCGCAGCTGACGGCCGTGTAGACACAACCCGACGCCGGGTTGCAGGTGTCGGTGGTACAGGCGGTGTTGTCGTTGCAGGTGATCGGCGTGTGGCTGCAGCCGGTGACCGGATCGCAGGCGTCGGCGGTGCAGGCGTCGCTGTCGTCGCAGCTGATGGCGGTGTGCGAGCAGCCGGTGACCGGATCGCAGGCGTCGGTGGTGCAGGCGTTCCCGTCGTCGCAGCTGATCGGCGTATAGGTGCAGCCGGTGGCCGGATCGCAGGCGTCCGCGGTGCAGACGTTGCTGTCGTCACAGGTGACGAACGGGCCCATCGCGAAGTCCTTGAGGACGGAGTTGAACGGCTCCGACGAGCGGGTCTCGGCCAGGAAGCTGCTGAAGCACTGGGCGTCCACGTTCAGCCCGGTCAGGTTGATCCCGCCCTCGATGAAGGTGCCCGTGTCCATGATGCCGTTGGCGAGCTTGCTGTTCTTCGCCCTGAACGGCCACGGAGCGGCCGTGGGCGTCTGGTTCACCGTGGCGCACACGACGTCGAGGACGAACCCCGGCGTCGAGCAGTCCACCGTCGAGCCCGGAGCCGGGGCGATCTTCTGCAGGGTCCCGAAGTCCGGGTCGGGGTAGCCAGCGCACCCTGCCGGACTCGCGGCGGTGGGCCCGACCCACTGGAAGACCGTCACGGAGTCGACCTTGCCGCCGCCGGTGAAGCTCGCCTGCACCAGGATGTCGCCGCACGTGTGGCTGCCGGAGAATGCACCACCGCCGACCCCGACAGGCGCGACCGCGTTCTGGAAGAACCACCAGCCGACGTTCGCGGTCCCGTTGTTGTCGAACCGGTCGAGGCCGAAGTAGAGGATCTTCTGCCCGTCCTTGGTGGTGAAGTACGCGTAGGCGTCGAGGATCTGATCCTTGTCGGGGACGTTCTCGGTGGCCGCCCAGAGCCACTGCGTCACGTCGAGGTCGTCCTTGGAGCCACCACCGGTGAAGATCTCGAGCGGCGTGACGCTGGGGGCGTCCGCGATGAAGGTGAAGCCGGCGTGGGCGGGATACAGATCGCCCCAGTCCAGCCCCGCCACCGCCGCGTCGCCGGGCGTGTTCCTGTCCAGCTCGAACTCACCGATGTCGTGGACCGCCTGCTTCACCTTGCCCCCGTCGCTCTTCCCTCCACAGGCGACCAGAGCAGCTGCCAGCACCGCGATGCCGGCGATACACATGCACTTCACGAACTCTCTCATGGCTTCCCCCATCGACCGTGCGGCGTAGAAAGGACTGGCGTTCGCGAAAGCGAGACCAGCTCGCATCGGACCGTACTGCGCCGCGCATCAGCGGTCTTGAGGCGGGAGTCACCCTGCGTCGTGGGACCCGCGTCCCGTGGCGCTAATCCTCACCGGTCCGGGCCCGTGCGCTGCCGGAGCGCGCCCGATCAGGTGCGATCCTGGACCGGCCTCGGCGGTCGATGGGGAGCACCCGTGCGACCGGGCGCCGGCTCGCCACTGGTCAGCGGGTCACGCCACGGGTCGGCGCGCGATGCTCACGAGCCCGAGCTGGTGCGCGTGGACGAGCAGCTCCAGGCGATCCGAGACCTCGAGCTTCCCGAAGATCGACGAGAGGTGGTTGCGCACGGTCTTCTTGCTGATGCTGAGCCGTGAGGCGATCTCGCAGTTCTTCAGGCCTTCGCCGATGAGCGCGACGACCTCTCGCTCACGGAGCGTCAGCTCCTCGTGTCCCGGACCGGTGGCGCGATCGAGCTGCCGGGCCCGCAGCGCCGTGTCCAGGACGTGTCGCTCGAACCAGGCCTCGCCCGCGCTCACCTTGCGTATGGCCTTCAGGATCAGCTCGACCGGGCTGTCCTTCGTCACGATGCCCCGGGCGCCCGCGTGGAGGGCGGCCCCGTGGCGCAAGGGGTCGTGGCTGGCGGTCAGCGCCAGCACCTTCGAGGTGCGTGCGGCCAACGCGATGCGGGGCAGGGCGGCGACCACCTCGTCACCTTCGAGATCGACGTCGATCAGCACGACGTCCGGGACACCTGGCGACGCCAGGAGCACGTCCTCGCCTGCGCGCGCCTCACCTATCACCCGTATCCCGGGCATCGACGCGAGCAGGAGCCTCAGCCCCTCGCGGATGATGGGGTGATCGTGGACGATCTGCAGCGCGACGGGACGCGCGGCCTCCGCGGCGCATTCTCGGCTCGCGGGGCCGCGCCCCGCGATCTCTCGCGCCCCGGGCGAAGCCGGCGCCCCGCGCGTGCCCGCGTGCTCCCCGGAGGCCGGCAGCCCGAGCGAGCGCGGCACCGCGCCGCCCGCGGCTCGCGCGATGGCTCCACCGAGAGCACGCACGGTGAGTGGATCCGGCCCGGTCTGGCGATTCGGTTTGCGCATTGCGCGACCGGCCCCTCTTCCGGTACGCGAACCCGACGCACGGCCGCAGCGTCATCCAATACGCCCCGACTGTCGCCCGTCGTCCCGCACCCGTACAAGTCACCATTGCAGGTAACCAGATACGGGGGGACAGCATGCCCCGTGATCGAGGGGCAATCGAATCGCCGCGAGACGATGCGCTAGCGCCTGCCGGGCCCGCCTCGCGCGCCGGCGCTCGGCGCAGCGCGGGCTCCGGATCCAGGCGCGCCCCGGACCGCTGGGCCAGGGCCGCGAACCGCGGGGCCGGGTGCACCACGGACCGCCGGGCCAGCGCCGCGAGTGCCGTAGCCCGAGGCGCCGCCGGGCGCCGGGCGAGCCCCGGGGCGTCCCGGCGCCGGCCTGTAGTTGTTGTAATAGGGCCCATTCCAGCCCCGCGGCGGACCGGCATACCAGCGCCAGGGCTGACGCCACCACCCGTGGCCGTACCACCCATAGTAAAACGCGCCGTGGAATCCGAAGTACGGCCACGGACCCCAGCCGAAGATCCACGGGGCGGCGACCCAGGTCCAGCCGTAGGCGGGATAATAGAGGTAGGCATAAGGGGGGCCATCCGGCGGCAGGTACAGGTACCTGTCGGCGTAGGGCATCCAGACCCAGCCGTACTGCTGCGTGTAGACCCACTGCCCCGTGGTCGCCTCGGCCTGCGCCTCCTGCCGAGGGGGAGGCGGTGTGCGAGCCGGGGGAGCCGGCGCGGGCTCGGCGGGTGGACCGGAGGGCGGGGTGACCGTCTCCCGCGGACCTCGATCGTCCGCCGCCGCAGCGGGAGGGCCTTCCTCCTCCCACTCCGTCCATTCGGAGTCACCCTCGACGGCAGGCATGGCCGCGGCCGGAACGGTCAGCGCGCCGAGCATCACGAGCGCCTCGAGCCAGGTCCTCATCGGCATCACCCCATACACGAGATTGAGCATCCAGCGTGCCACCGCGCGGTCACGAACGGCGTGATTTCTCGAGTCGAGTCGTGTCGCTGCTGCCACACGGTGTCGCTCCGCGAGCACATGCGCCGGGCCGCGGCAGAGAGCGCCCAGCCGGGCAAGCGACGAACCTGGGCGCGGCGATTCCGGCTACCTCGACGGGCCCCACCACGGGGGTGCGCCACCCGGGCTCGATGCACCGTGGCTCGCGTGCACGTAAGAGCGTGGGATGGCCTTCCCCATCGAACCCCCGATCGAGCCGATGCTCGCCAAGGCGAGCGACGCGCTGCCGTCGGGCGACGGCTGGCTCTTCGAGCCGAAGTGGGACGGGTTCCGCGCCCTGGTGTTCCGCGACGGCCCGACGCTGAAGCTCTGCAGTCCCGCGACTCAAGCCGCTGAACCGCTACTTCCCGGAGCTGGAGGAGCCGCTGCTGGCGCGGCTCCCGGAGCGCGTGCGTGGTGGACGGCGAGATCGTCATCGCAGGCGCGAACGGGCTCGACTTCGAGGCGCTCCTGCTGCGCATCCACCCGGCCGCGTCGCGGGTGAAGATGCTCGCCGCGCGAGAGCCCGGCGATCGTGGTGCTCTTGGACCTGCTCGCCCTGGGCGACCGGGACCTGCGCGGCGCGCCGCTCGTCCGAGCGCCGCGCCTGCTGGAGCGCGGTCGCTGGCGCCGGCGACGGCGCCCGCCGGTGCACCTCACGCCCGCGACGCGCGATCGCGCGCTCGCCGCCGACTGGTTCTCGCGCTTCGAGGGGGCCGGGCTCGACGGCGTGATGGCGAAGCGGCTCGACGGCACCTACCAGCCGGGCGCAGCGGGCGATGGTCAAGGTGAAGCACGCGCGCACCGCCGACTGCGTCGGTGGCCGGGTTCCGCTGGCACAAGGAGGGCCCGGGACGATGGTCGGCTCGCTGCTGCTCGGCCTCTACGACGACGAGGGGACGCTGCACCACGTCGGGATCGCGGCCAGCTTCACGACGGAGCGTCGCAAGCGAGCTCGTCGAAGGAGCTCGCGCCGCTGCGCGAGAACGCGCTCGACGGACCATCCGTGGCGCGACTGGGCGGGTCAGGCCGAGGGCGCCGAGCGCCGGACCGGCGGATGCCCGGCGGCGACGAGCCGCTGGAACCGCGGGAAGGATCTGTCCTGGGAGCCGCTGCGGGTCGAGCGCGTCTGCGAGGTCGCCTACGACCACCTGCAGGGCGATCGCTTCCGCCACGCCACCCAGTTCCTCCGCTGGCGCCCCGATCGCTCGCCTCGCGCCTGCAGCTACGCGCAGCTCGAGGAGACCCCCGCCTACGAGCTGTCGCGGATCTTCGGCGGCGAAGCCAGGGCGGGAGGGACGACCCGATGACGATGGAGCGGCGCAGGCTGGGCAGGCAGGGGCTCGGAGGTCTCGGCCCTCGGCCTCGGCTGCATGGGGATGAGCCAGTTCTACGGCGAGACGGACGAGGCGCGAGTCCATCGCCACCATCCACCGCGCGCTCGAGCTCGGCGTGACCTTCTTCGACACCGCCGAGGTCTACGGGCCGTTCCGCAACGAGGAGCTGCTCGGGCGCGCGCTCGCGGGCAGGCGCGACGGCGTCGTGATCGCCACCAAGTTCGGCTTCCGGATCGAGGACGGGCGCCACGGTCGGCCTCGACAGCCGGCCCGAGCACGTCCGCGAGGCGGTCGAGGGCTCGCTGCGCCGGCTCCGCACCGACCGGATCGACCTCCTCTACCAGCACCGCGTCGACCCGGCGGTGCCGATCGAGGACGTGGTCGGCGCGATGGCGGAGCTGGTGCGCGCGGGCAAGGTGCGCTTCCTCGGGCTCTCCGAGGCGGGCGCGCGCACCATCCGCCGCGCCCACGCGGTCCACCCGATCTCGGCGCTGCAGAGCGAGTACTCGCTGTGGGAGCGGAACCTCGAGCCGGAGATCATCCCGCTGCTGCGCGAGCTCGGCATCGGCCTCGTGCCGTTCTCGCCGCTCGGCCGCGGCTTCCTCACCGGCACGGCCCGGCGCGCGGAGGAGTACCCGGAGAGCGACTTCCGCCACGGCGATCCCCGCTTCCAGGGCGAGAACTTCGACGCCAACGTGCGCGCCGCCGACGCGGTGCGCGCGCTCGCGTCGCGCCGCGGGGCGACGCCCGGCCAGGTCGCGCTCGCGTGGCTGCTGCACAG
The DNA here is from genome assembly GCA_963733485.1 of uncultured delta proteobacterium. Lineage (GTDB taxonomy): Bacteria > Myxococcota > Myxococcia > Myxococcales > Anaeromyxobacteraceae > Anaeromyxobacter. The sequence goes on from CAVTDL010000019.1 coordinate 85,768, forward strand.
GGGCGAGGACGTCGTGCCGATCCCGGGCACCAAGCGGCGCAGCTACCTCGAGGAGAACGTCGCCGCGGCCGCGATCTCCCTCTCGCCCGCCGAGCTGGCGGCGCTCGACGCGGCGCTCGCCGCCCGGCACGGTGGCCGGGCCGCGCTACGACGCCGAGCGGATGAAGACCGTGGATCGCTGACAGGCCCTCGCCGGTGCGACCGCGCGTCAGCGCGCCGCGCCTCCTCGCCTGGCGCGGTGGGCACCCGCCGGGAGGGGCAGCGGCCGGCGATGGCGCCGGCGGTCGGCTGGTATATGGTCGCCCCGTGACCCAGCACCCGTTCGAACGCATCTTCGCGCCGCGCTCGGTGGCCGTGATCACCGCTCGCGACGGGCTCCCGGCGGCGGAGCGCGTGCTCGCGAACCTCGTGGCGGGCGGGTACGCGGGGGCGCTCCACGCCGTGGGCGCGGGGGTGACCGCGCCGGCGGGCGCCCGGTCCGCGGGGTCCCTCGCCGAGGTCGAGGGGCCGGTCGACCTGGCCGTCGTGGCGACGCCGCCGAAGGAGCGCCTCGAGGCGGTCCGGGCCTGCGCCGAGCGCGGCGTGGCCGGCGCGATCCTCCTCCGCGGCCCCGCGGACGGCGGCGAGGACGAGACGCTCGCGCTCCTGGCGGCGGCCGCGCCGCGCGGGCTGCGGCTCATCGGGCCGGAGAGCGTCGGGCTCATCCGCCCGGGCGCGCGGCTGCAGGCGAGCTTCACGAACGGGACCACCGCCCCGGGGTCGCTCGCGCTCGTGTCGCAGTCGGGCGGCATCTGCGCGGCGGTGCTCGACTGGGCGGCGGGGCACCGGATCGGCTTCTCGACCGTGGTGTCGCTCGGGCACGCGGCGGACGTGGACTTCGGCGAGGTGCTCGAGTACCTCGCGCTCGATCGCAGCCACCCGGGGCATCCTCCTCCACGTCGAGAGCGTCCGGGCCGCGCGCCCGTTCCTGACCGGGCTGCGGATCGCGGCCCGCATGAAGCCCGTGGTGGTCGTGCGGGCCGGTCGACACGGCGGCGCCGAGGCCGGCTCGCCCGACGACGCCTTCGACGCGGCGCTGGCCCGCGCGGGCGCCGTGCGCGTGCCGCACATCGCCCAGATGTTCGCGGCGGCGCGGCTCCTCTCGCGCCGGCAGGCGGTCGCGGGCAACCGGCTCTCCATCGTCACGAACGCCCGCGGCCCGGGCCTGCTCGCCGCGGACCGCGCGGCGGAGCTGGGCGTGCTCGTCCCGCCGCTCGCGGCGGCGACGACGGAGCGGCTCGCCGCGGCGCTCCCGCGGCGGGCGCCGGCGAGCTCGAACCCGCTCGACCTCCGGCACGACGCCAATCCGGAGCGCTACCGGGTGGCCGTCGAGGCGTGCCTCGCCAATCCCGAGACCGACGCCGTCGTCGTCATGCTGGTGCCGCAGGCGCTCTCGGCGCCGGCGGCGACCGCGGAGGCCCTGGTCGCGGCCTGCGCCGGCAAGACCAAGCCGGTCGTCGCCTGCTGGATGGGCGAGGAGACCGTGCGGGGCGGCCGCGAGGTCCTGGAGAAGGCCGGGATCCCCGACCTCTCGATGCCCGAGCGCGCGGTGGAGGCGTTCGACCAGCTCGCGAGCTACGGGCGGAACCAGCGGCTCCTGCGGCAGGTCCCGGAGCCGCTCTCGCCCGAGGCCATGCCGCAGGTCGAGCTCGCGCGCGACCTCGTCCGGAGCGCGCTCGCGAGGGGACGCGACGCGCTCACCACCGCCGAGCTGCGCAAGCTCCTCTCCACGCTGGGCGTGCGCGACCGCGCCATGGCCGGGACGCGGGTGCGCGGGACGGAGCTCTCGGTCGCGGTCGCCCGCGACCCGGTCTTCGGCCCGGTGATCCGCTTCGGGCGGGGAAGTGCGGCCGGTCCGGTGGGCGACCCGGTCGTCGCGCTGCCGCCGCTCAACACCGCCATCATCCGGACGCTCACGCGCACGAGCCGGATCGCGGGGTTGTTCACCGCGGCCGGTGGCATGTCCGAGCTGGAGCTCTCGGCCTTCGAGCGGACGCTGTGGGCGGTCTCGGAGCTGGTGAGCGAGGTGCCCGAGCTCGTCGCGCTCGCCATCTGTCCCCTGGTCGCGGCCGGCGACGAGGTGTACGCGGCGGGCGCGACGGCCTCGATCGCGCCGCTCCCCGCCGGCGTGGAGCGCTACCGGCACATGGCGATCCACCCGTACCCGAGCGCCCTCCGCGCGCGCTGGACGCTCGCCGACGGGACCGGCGTGACGGTGCGCCCCATCCGCCCCGAGGACGCGTTGAAGGAGGCGAGCTTCGTCCGCAACCTCTCCGACAACGCCCGCCACTTCCGGTTCATGGTGGGGCTGCGGGAGCTCCCGCGGGAGATGCTCATCCGCTTCACGCAGATCGACTACGACCGCGAGCTCGCGCTGGTGGCGCTGGTGGAGAAGGAGGGCGAGGAGGACTACATCGGCGTGGCGCGCTACGCGACGACGGCCCCGCGGGTCGCGAACGTCGCCATCGTGGTGGCGGACGCGTGGCAGGGGCGGGGGATCGGCCGGCGGCTGTTCGGGCAGCTCATCGAGTCCGCCCGCGCCCGGGGCTTCGAGCTCCTGGAGGGCGAGATCTTGGCCGAGAACGAGGGCGCCCGGGCCCTGGTCAAGGGCCACGGGTTCACGCTCCGGCGCGATCCCGAGAGCGCCGAGCTCTTGCTCATCGAGAAGCGGCTCGCCTAGGGCGCGCGCGGCGGCCGCGGCCGGGTATGATGGCCAGCGATCAGGAACCCGCCGCCCGGTGAGTCACGAGGAGCGACATGGCCGTCGAGCGCCGCGCCACGCCGCCGGACCGGAACGCCTCGCGCGTCCACGAGGAGATCCTGGAGCTCCTCCGGCGAGGGGCGAGCGCGGAGGAGTTCGGCTCCCTCCTCCGCCACGTCCAGGCCCTCCCCGTCGGCGAGGCGATCCGCGAGGGGCTCGCCCGCAGCGTCGCGTCCGGTCAGGCGCTCCGCGCGACGCTCGAGCAGCAGCAGCTCCGCGAGCGCGGCCTGGTGGCGGTCCTCGAGTCCGCCCGCAATCTGACCGCCATCCGCGATCTCAATCAGGTCCTCACGGCCATCGTGGGGCGGGCGCGCCAGCTGGTGGGCGCGCAGCTCGCGTTCCTCGCGAGCTACAATCCGGCGCGCGGGGCGTTTTACATGCGCGCGACGGACGGCGCGGTCTCCGCGGGGCTGCCACGGCTCGTGCTCGAGCACGGGTACGGGATGATCGGCCTCATCGCCGAGACCCGGGCCCCGCGCCAGTCGTCGGCCTACGAGCAGGACGATCGCTTCGTGCACAAGCCAGAGGTGGACCGGATCTTCCGCGAGGAGGGCATCCACTCGCTCCTCGGCGTGCCGCTCCCGTTCGGCGCCGAGGTGGCCGCGATCCTGTACGTGGGCGATCGCTACTCCCGCTCGTACCACGGCTGGGAGACCTCGATGCTGTCCACGCTGGCCGCGCACGCGGCCGTCGCGATGCACAACGCGCACGGGTTCGAGGAGGCCCGGGAGGCCCTCCGGAAGGCGGGCGAGGCGAACGCGCTGCTCGAGCGCCAGGCGGTGGGCATCCGGCTGGCCGCCGACGCGCACGAGGAGCTGACCGCGCTGGTCGCGAAGGGCGGCGGGCCGCAGGACATCGCCCGGGTCCTCGCCCGCATGCTCCGCGCCTCGGTCCTGATCCTCGACGAGGGCGCGCGCCCGGTCGCCAGCGCGACGGCGCCGGGCGCGGCCGGGCCGCCGGACCCGGTGGCCCGGCTCAAGGACGCCCGCGAGGCGATCCGGGCGGCGCTGCGCGAGAGCCGCGCCCTCGGACGATCCGTCCCCTCGCCAGGGCAGGCGGACGGGGCCTGTCAGGCCGCCGCGGTGGTCGGTGGCAGCGGCCTCCTCGGCGGCGTGGTCATCTGGACGCCGGGCCCCCTCGACGAGTTCGCGATCCGGATCCTCGAGCGGAGCGCGATGGTCACGGGGGTGGTGCTGCTCTCCCAGGAGCGCGTGGAGCTCGCCGCGAGCCGCGATCGCATGGCGATCCTGCGCGGCCTCCTGCACTGGCATCAGGACGATCTGCCGGGCTCAGGGGCAGGGCCGCGCGCCACGGCCTCGATCTGGGCGCGCCGGTGATCCTCGCCGCGGTGGAGGTGGACGGAAACCGGGCGAGCTACGTCCTCAGGCAGCTCCGCACGACGCCGGGGCTCGAGGCGATGCTCCTCGACGAGATCGACGGGCTGCTCATCGTGCTGAGCGGCGCCCCCGGCCCGGAGGCGCTCCGCGAGGAGCTCGACCGGCGTCTCAGCGACTTCGGGCGGCAGGTGTCGGGGGTCGTGTCGCAGCCGGTGGAGCGCCTCGCGGACCTGCCCCGGGTGTACGAGGCCCTGCGCCGCTGCCTGGGGCTGCTGCGGAGCCTGGGCCGCACCGGGACCATCTGCGCCGAGGCCGAGCTCCGTCCCTACGCGCTGGCGTTCGAGCGGCAGGGGCGCGAGGAGCTGGCCGCGTTCTTCGAGGCCACCATCGGCAAGCTGCTCGAGGCCGATCGGCGGCGCGGCTCGGCCCTCGTCCCGACGTTGCTCGCCTACCTCGATCAGGGTCAAAACGCCCGGCGGACGGCGGCGGCGCTCGGGATCCACGTGAACACGCTGCGGCAGCGGTTCGAGGCCATCGACGACCTGCTGGGCGACTGGAGCGCCGGGGGCCGCGCGCTCGACCTCCACCTCGCCCTCCGCCTCTGGCACCTCCGCGGCGGCGCGCCCAGGTGAGCGCCCGCGCGGCCCGGGGGGCGCGCGAACCGGCCGGGGCCGTGCGAAGTGCACGGCGAGACGCGGCGGGGCCGTGCGATCCGCACATTGGCGCAGCGCCCGGCCAAGGCTAGCCTTGCCTTCACGATTCGTCACGACCCACGGCGACGAGGAGGCGATCATGGAAGGCCTGATGATGGAGTGCCCGCTGACGCTCCAGCACCTGTTCGAGCGGGTCTCGACCTACTTCCCGCGCGGCGAGGTGGTCTGGCGCGCCGCCAATCGGACCATCCACCGCGAGGACTACCAGGGGTTCCACGGGCGAGTCCTGAGGCTCGCGGGCGCGCTGGTGAGGATGGGGGTGCGCCCGGGCGATCGGGTGGCCACGCTCGCCTGGAACCACGCCCGGCACCTGGAGGCGTACTTCGCGGTGCCGCTCGCGGGCGGCGTGCTGCACACCGTGAACCCGCGGCTCGCCCCCGCGGACATCGCCCACATCATGGCCGACGCCGGCGACCGGGTGCTCCTGGTGGACGACGTGCTGCTGCCGGTGTGGGAGCGGGTCAAGGCGCTCGCTTCCGTGCCCGAGGTGGTCGTCATGTCCGACCAGCCCCAGGCCGTCCGCGGGACGCTCGATTACGAGGCGCTGCTCGCGGGAGCGCCGGCGAGGGTGGAATCCCCCGCATCCGCGGAGGGGCAGGCGGCGGGGCTCTGCTACACCTCCGGCACGACCGGCAGGCCCAAGGGCGTCCTCTACTCGCACCGCGCCCTGGTCCTGCACTCGCTGACGATCTCGCGCTCCCGGACGCGATCGGCTCTCGCAGCGGAGACTGCGTCATGCCGGTCGTCCCCATGTTCCACGTGAACGCCTGGGGACTTCCCGTTCGCGTCGGCGCTCGTCGGCGCGAAGCAGGTCTTCCCCGGGCCGCACCTCGATCCGATCAGCCTGCTCGAGCTCATCCAGCAGGAGCGCGTCACGATCGCGGCCGGCGTCCCCACCGTCTGGCTCGGCGTGCTCCAGGCGCTCGATCAGGAGCCGCGCCGGTGGGACACCTCCAGCCTCCGGCAGATCGTGATCGGCGGCGCCGCGGCGCCCCAGGCGCTCATCGAGGCGTACCAGAAGCGCCACGGGCTCGAGGTGCTCCACGCGTGGGGCATGACCGAGACTGACGCCGGTCGGGACCGTGTGCCGGCTCAAGCAGACGCTGGCGGGGCGACCCGAGGCGGAGCGGCTCGCGACCCGCGCGACCCAGGGGTTGCCGCTGCCGTTCGTGGAGACGCGCGTGCTGTCGGACGCCGGGCAGGTGCCGTGGGACGGCAGGACCATGGGCGAGCTGCACGTGCGCGGCCCCTGGGTGGCGCGCTCGTACTTCGACGAACCCGGCCGAGGACTCGCAAGTTCACCGCGGACGGCTGGTTCCGCACCGGCGACGTCGTGACCGTCGACGGCGAGGGCTACATCCGGATCACCGACCGCTCGAAGGACCTCATCAAGTCCGGCGGCGAGTGGATCAGCTCGGTCCAGGTCGAGAACGCGCTCATGGGCCACCCCGCGGTGCAGGAGGCGGCCGTGGTGGCGGTCCCGCACCCGCGGTGGGACGAGCGTCCCGCGGCGTGCGTCGTCCTGAAGCCGGGGGCGCGGGTCTCCGAGGACGAGCTCCGGCGGTTCCTCGAGCCGCAGTTCGCGAAGTTCTGGGTGCCCGACTCGTTCGTGTTCCTGGACGCGCTGCCCAGGAACGCGACCGGGAAGTGCCTGAAGAGCGCGCTTCGGGCGCGGCTCCGGGGGCCTTCGGCCGGCGAGCAGGCCTGAGTCGGTCCGGTGGGCCCGCGCTCGGAGCGCGGGCCGCATCGCTCGCTCGCCCCGCCCGTGACGTGCCCCCACGGCCCCTCCGGGCATGCGCCAATTCGGTGCCTGCCCGCGGCCTGACGGCTAGAGGCCTCCGCATTCGTTCGGCGCCACTCCAGGCGTGCGAACCGAGCGGAGGTTCTCGTGGCCAACGTTGCATTCGACAGCACGGCAGGTGAGCGCTGGGTGCCAGCCCCCGACGTCCTGGACGCCCTGCGCGGCCAGCTTCGCGGGCCGCTCTGTTACCCGGGCGACCAGGGGTACGAGCAGGCGCGCACCCTCTGGAACGCCATGATCGACCGGCACCCCGGCGCGGTCATCCGCGCGGCCGCGGACCGCGGACGTGATGCGGGCCGTCGAACGTCGCGCGCGAGCACCGCCTGCTCCTCGCCGTCCGCGGCGGCGGCCACAACATCGCCGGCAACGCCGTCTGCGACGGCGGCCTCATGCTCGATCTCTCGCCGATGAAGGTCGGTGCGGGTGGACCCCGCCAGCCGGACCGCGCGCGTCGAGCCCGGCGCGACCCTGGCCGATCTCGACGCGGAGACGCAGGCCTTCGGGCTCGCCACGCCGCTCGGGCATCAACTCCACCACCGGCGTGGCCGGGCTCACCCTCGGCGGCGGCTTCGGCTGGCTGAGCCGCAAGCACGGCCTCACCGTCGACAACCTCCTCTCCGCCGACGTCGTGCTGGCCGAGCGGCGCGCTGGTGCGCGCCAGCGCAGGACGAGAACGCGGACCTGTTCTGGGCGCTGCGGGGCGGCGGCGGCAACTTCGGCGTCGTCACCTCGTTCGAGTTCCGCCTCCACCCGGTCGGGCCCGCAGGTGACGGCCGGCCTCATCGTCCACCCCTTCTCGAGCGCCAGGGAGCTCCTGCGGGGCTACCGGCGCGTGGTGATGAACGCGCCGGAGGACCTCACCTGCTGGGTGGTGATGCGCAAGGCGCCGCCGCTGCCGTTCCTGCCGCCGGAGGTCCACGGCAAGGAGGTCCTGGTCTTCGCGCTCTGCTACATCGGGGATCCGGAGCGGGAGCAGGAGGTGCTCGCGCCGCTCAGGGCGCTCGGGCAGCCCATCGCGGAGGCGGTCGGCCCGACGCCGTTCGCCGGCTGGCAGCGCGCCTTCGACCCGCTCCTCACCCCCGGGCAGCGCAACTACTGGAAGTCCCATGACTTCGTCGAGCTGGGCGACGCGGCCATCGACCTGCTCTCGGAGTACGTCGGCCGCCTGCCGACGCCCGAGTGCGAGATCTTCATCGGCACACCTTGGCGGCGCCGTGAACCGGGTGGCGGCGACCGCCACCGCCTACCCGCACCGCGACGTGAACTTCGTGATGAACGTCCACACGCGCTGGGGCGAGGCCTCGCAGGACGAGGCGTGCATCGGCTGGGCGCGGGAGCTCTTCGACCGGATGGCGCCGCACGCCACCGGCGGGGTCTACGTCAACTTCATGCCCGAGGACGAGGCGCAGCGGGTGAGCGGCGGCGCCTACGGGGCGAACTACGAGCGGCTCGCGAAGCTGAAGGCGAAGTACGATCCGGACAACCTGTTCCGGCGGAACCAGAACATCCGGCCCGCGCCGTAGGCGTCCGCTTCTACCCCAGCAGCCGCCGGGTGCGAACCCCGGCGGCGCCCGGGTCGCGCACATGTTCCCTTACCGCGACGAGAACCAGACCCAGCGGCGCTCCTACGTCACCCTGGCCGTCATCGCGCTGAACGTCCTCGCCTGGTTGCTCGTGCAGGGCGCGGGCGCCGCGCTCCCCCTCGCCCGATCGATCTGCGACCTCGGGCTCATCCCGGGCGAGCTCACCGGTGCGCTGCCGCCCGGCACTGGCTTCCCGATGGGGGAGGGCCTCGTCTGCCTCACCGACCCCGGCTCGCAGCCCGCCCACCTCGTCACCTCCATGTTCCTCCACGGCTCCTGGATGCACCTGATCGGGAACCTGTGGTTCCTGTGGATCTTCGGGGACAACGTGGAGGACTCGATGACCCGGCCCCGGTTCGCCGCGTTCTACCTGCTGTGCGGCCTCGCGGCCGCGCTCGCGCAGGTGGTCGCCGGTCCCGGGTCCGGCGTCCCGATGGTGGGCGCCTCCGGCGCGATCAGCGGCGTCATGGGGGCCTACCTCGTGCTCTACCCGCGGGTGCGGGTGTTCGCGCTCCTGCCGCTCGGCTTCTTCCTGACCACGGTCGCGCTCCCGGCGTGGGCCATGCTCGTCTACTGGGTCGCGATCCAGGTCCTGAGCGGGGTCGCGTCGATCGGGCAGGCTGGCGGCGTCGCCTTCTGGGCGCACGTGGGTGGGTTCGCCGCCGGCGTGATCCTGGTGAAGCTGTTCGCGCGACGCGATCGCGTCGCCGCGCACGAGGCGCATCACTTCGAGCCGAAGCGGCTGCGCTGGGGGTGACGCGGGCGTCGAGGCCGGCTCACGAGGGCGCGCCGGGCGGCGCGAGGTGGGGTGACCGATGAAGTCGTTCCGCAAGACGCTGACCATGCACACGAGGGAGCGCCTCGCCTTCGTCAACCTCACGCCGGAGGTGGAGGCGGCGCTGCGGGAGAGCGGCGTGCGGGAGGGCCTGTGCCTCGTCAACGCGATGCACATCACGGCCTCCGTCTTCATCAACGACGACGAGGCCGGGCTCCACCACGACTTCGACGCGTGGCTGGAGCGGCTCGCGCCGCACGACCCGAGGCCGGAGGCCTACCGGCACCACCGCACCGGCGAGGACAACGGGGACGCGCACCTGAAGCGCCAGGTGATGGGGCGCGAGGTGGTGGTGGCGGTGACCGACGGCCGGCTCGATTTCGGGCCGTGGGAGCAGATCTTCTACGGCGAGTTCGACGGACGGCGCGACAAGCGCGTCCTCGTCAAGATCATCGGCGAGTGAGCTGCCCTCCCAGGCCGTCACCGGCCGCGCGCGGACGACCGCGCCACTGCTCTCGCGATCGCGTCGGCCAGGGAGAGGGGTCCCGAGGCGACCTCCTCCGCGTCGAGCGTGATGTCGTCGTCGGAGCCCTGGACGGCGGACACCCCCGGGGGCGCGATCACCAGGACGGCGGCCGGCACGAGGGCACGGGCCCAGCGAACGATCGCTCGCGCGCGGCGGCGGTTCTGGGTCGTCGTACGCACCACCACGACTCGCCTCTTTCTCGCGTCCGCCATGCTCCGGGAACATGCCGGGGAGGCGCTCATTCCGCGACGACCGGGCGGGGCGTCCCCGTCCGCGAGGACGGCCACACGAGGCGCGAGCGCGGCTACGGCGCCGCGTCGAGGATGACGCGCGCGAGCTTCCCGTAGTCGCGATCGAAGTGGTGCGCTCCGGGCAGCACCACCCGGACCACCTCGGGCCGGCCCTCGAGGTGCGGGCAGAGGCTGTCCTTCTCGTCGGCGCCCTGCAGGCAGAGGAGCTTCACCGACCCGCCCAGCGCCTCGACCGCCTGCTGCGTCGAGATCGCCGCGCTCCGGCGGACGCTCGCGAAGAGGTCGACGACGTGGACCTCGAACTCGGCGTAGTTGCTCCGGGCCGAGCATGGCGACGAGCTTCAGCGCCGCCCGCGCCGGCGCCGGCATGAGCGGCGGCAGGATCGGCACGATGTCGGCGCCCCGCGAGTAGCCGATCAGGATGACCTCGTCCTTCCCCCAGGCGGCGCGGTAGTGCGCGATGATCCGGCCCACGTCGGCGGCGACCTGCGCGGGCTTCTTCTCGCTCCAGAAGTACTTCAGCGAGTCGAGCCCGACCACCGGCACGCCCGCCTCCACCAGCGCGCTTCGCCACGCGCTTGTCGAGGCCGACCCACCCGCCGTCGCCGGTGAGCATCACCGCGAGCCGCTTCCCGTCCCCGCGCGCCGGGTTCTCCACGACCGGCAGATCCTTCACCGACGGCGCGCTGCGGGCGGCGGCGCGCGGCCTGCGCGGCGGTCGGGCCCTCGAAGGCCCGGGCGGCGCGGAGTGGTCGCGCCGGCCCAGGCCGCGGCGGGGACGAGGCGGTGCCCCAGCCCCGGGAGCGCCTCGAACGCCGCGCCGGGGACCTCGCGCGCGAACGCCTCCGCGGCCGCGGCCGGGCACTCGCGGTCCTCGGAGCCGGAGAGGCAGCGCGAGCGGCGCTCGAGGCGCACCGGCGGCGGGGATCACCACGCCGCCCTCTACGGGGCGCGGCGCCGGCCCGGAGCCACGGCAGAGGCGCACCGGCACCGGCAGCGAGGGGCACCAGCCGAGCAGCACCGCGCCCGAGAACGTGCCGCCCGGGCGCCTCGGCGAACGCGGCCCACCGACCGCCGCGCCGCGCGCGTGGCCGACCACGAGCGGGCGCTGGTAGGCGGCGAGCCCGGCGCGCTTCTGCAGCAGCCCCGCCAGCGCCTCCAGTCGGCGGCGGGGTAGCGCAGCACGCGGCCCGGACGGACCGCAGGTAGGCCGGCGTGTCGACGCCCGCGACGAGCGCGCCGCCGGCCGCCAGCGCGCGCGCCAGCGCTCCGAGGTCGTCGCCCCAGCCGCCGGCGCCGGAGAGGAGCACGATCACGCGGCGGGGCTGGCCCTCGCGGAGCGAGGACCGGGACCCGGCCGAAGCCGGGCGCGGGTCGGGCGTGGCGGGCGCGGCGGCGAGGGCGAGCGCGAGGCAGGACGGGGTTCACCGGGTCACCATGCCCTCTCAGGCCGCGCGACACGAGCGCGGCGATGTTCGCGAGCACGCCCGGCAGCCGCAGCCCGCCGGGCGCGCGCGAGCTAGCGCGGCCGCCACTCCGGCTGCGAACTTCTCCTTGTACGCGCGCAGCCCCTGGAAGTTGTAGAAGTTCTCGCCGTGCCGGAAGAGGCAGCGCGCCGAGCCGCGTCCAGAGCGGCGCGAGCGCGCGCTCCTCGAAGCCCGGAGAAGGGCGCCATGCCGAGGTTGAACTGCCGGTAGCCCTGCGGCGCTTCCCCAGAGCATGAGCGACACGAACAGGAAGTCCATGGTCGCGCCGCGGCGCGCCGGGGCGATAGCGCATCAGGTCGACCGAGAGCTCCTCCCGGGCCGAGCTGGTCCACACGTTGGCGAACGCGACGACCTCGCCCGTCCCTGCGCGACGAGCGCGACCGGACCCTCGGCGAGGTAGCGCGGGTCGAACGAGCCGAGCGAGAAGCCCTTCTCCCGCACGCGCTTCTCGGCGAGCCACGCCTCGGAGACGCGGCCTCAGCTCGGGGAGCAGCGCCGCCACCGCCGCCGGGCGGCGCCACCTCGAAGCGAGAGCCCGTCGCGCTCGGCGCGGTGGTACGCCTGCCGCAGCGGCGCGGCGCTCGCTCCCCTCGAGCGAGAACGCCTCGAGCGGCACGAGCGCCTCCTCGCCGAGCTTGAGCAGGGAGAGCCCGAGGTCGAGGTAGCGCGGCAGCGCGGCCGGGCCGACCTGGTAGAAGCAGGCCCAGCCGCCGTGCCGGTCGGAGAGCTCGCGGAAGCGCCAGGCCAGCTCGGTGGCCGCCGGGTCCGGGCCGACCGGGTCGCCCATCGCCACCCAGCTGCGGCCCTCGACGCCGTACATCAGGAAGGCGTCGCCCCCGTCCGAGAAGAGGAGCGGCTTGTCGCCGACGCAGGGCGAGGTGGGCGTACCGAGTCGGGCGCGCGGTCGACGAGCGGCCGCACCCGCGCCAGCTCGGCCTCGCCGGGCGGGTCCGGCTCGGCGGCGGCCGGCCGGAGCAGCACGGCGATGCCGAAGAGCGCGAGGAGCGAGAGCCCCGCCACCGACGCGCGCAGGAAGCGCGGCGCGTCGGCGTGGAAGGCGAAGCTGAACCAGAGGTCGTTCGAGTACTCGACGTGCCGGTAGCGAAGAGGCCGATCCAGACGCGGAGGCCCCGAGCGATCACCGCCACGGCCAGCACCCACGGGCCGGACACGCAGCGCTCCGAGGAGCGAGCTCTTCCGGTAGAACTGCCGGTGAAACGGGAGCAGGGCGCCGAGCAGGCCGAGGAGGAGCGAGCGCCTCCTCCCAGTCGAGCCCCTTGGCGAGCGAGGCGACCGCGCCCGCGCGCGAGGAGCACGAGCGGCGATCGCCCAGGCGGCGTCGAGGCGCCGCGCCAGCGCGCGCGCCGAGCAGCAGCAGCGCCGTGCCGACGAGGCTGCCGAGCGAGGTGCGACGCCTCGAGCACCGGCAGCGGCAGCGTGCGGCGCAGCAGGTGGAGCCGTCCGGCCACCGCCGGCGTCGCGCCGGAGACGAGCAGCACCGCGCCGGCGACGAGCGCGCCGGCCGGCCGCGAGCCACGGGACCACCGGCGCGAACGACGCGTGGGCCCCGCGGAGCAGGCGGCCGACCCGCGCCCGGTGGACGACGACCTCGTGCGCGACCAGCATGCCGAACGCGAGCAGGAACGGGCCGAGGTAGTAGACGAGCCGGTAGGCGACCAGGCTCGACGAGCACCGCCGGGGCGGGCACCGCCGGGGTGAGCGCCGCGAGCACGATCGAGTCGAACACGCCGAGGCCGCCCGGGACCTGGGAGGCGAGCCCCGCCACCTGCGCGGCCACGAACAGGCCGAGCAGCTGCGGGAACGAGAGCGGCGAGCCCGCCGGGCAGGAGCGCGTGCAGCACCAGCGCGGCGAGCGTCCAGTCCGCGGCCGACACCGCGCACTGCGCGGCGGCCAGCGGGAGCGACGGGACCGGGAAGGAGAAGCCGCGCAGCCCGATCGACCTCCCGCCGCGCGCGGCGATGGCGAGGTAGCCCGCCACCGCCCCGAGCGCCGCCACCCCGAGCCCCCGCGCGGCCCAGCCGGGCAACGGCACCGGCACGCCCGCGAGCAGCGCGACGCCCGCGATGGGCAGGAGGCCCGCCCACAGCTGCGAGGCCGTGAACGCCACCACCCGCGTGATCTCCACCGCGGAGAGCCCCCACTGCGAGTAGAGGCGGAAGCGCACCGACCCCGACGAGAGCAGCGCGAGCCCGACGTTGTTGCCGAACGCGTAGGAGACGAACGAGGTGAAGATCGACGCGCGGGAGCGGCAGCCGGCGGCCCGCGTAGCGCAGCGCGAGCAGGTCGTACCCGGAGAGCAGCAGGTAGTCGAGCGCGGTGACCCCGGCCGCGAGCAGCAGGGCCCCGGCGGGGAGCAGCGCCAGCTCGCGCTCGACGTCGCGCAGGTGGAAGCCGCGCAGCTCGACGTGCAGCGTCCACGCGGCGGCGGCGAGGAGGACGAGCGGGAGGATCGCCAGGCCGGCGCGGCGGGCCCACATGCCGGGATGAGAAGCTCGAAAGCGCCCGGGGTCCACTTCCGGCTAGGGGGCTGCGGCGTCGGAGCGCGTCTCTCCCTCCGTGAACATCGCCGGACGCAGGTTCGCGGCCATGGCGCAGTGCACCATGCCCGCCTGCTTCGGGGCGACCCCGCAGGGCCCGGACGCGGGGCAGGGGCCGGGCGTTATCGTTCGTCCGTGGACCCCGTCCGGCTCGCCACGGACCTGTTCGCCTCCGGTTCACGGTCGTTCTCCGTCCGGCTCTGGAACGGCGCCGTGCTCCCCCCGGCCCGAGACGCGGGCGTCCGCGGCACCCTCGTCCTCCGGACGCCGCGCGTGCTCGAGGCGTTCTTCCCCCCCGCCTCGGAGCAACGCCTCGCCGAGGCGTACCTCGACGGCGGGCTCGATCTCGAGGGGGACGCCATCGGCATCATCGAGGCGGCGGCGCGCTGGAGCGGACCGCGCGCGCGCCTCGCCCTCGTCGCGCCCGCACTCTCCGCCTGGCTGGGCAGGCTGTCTCGCGCGGGCGCCGCGCCGCTCCAGGCGCGGCTCCGCGGGCACCGCCACAGCGTGGCGCGCGATCGCGACGCCGTCCGTCACCACTACGACGTCTCCGACGAGTTCTACCGGCTCTTCCTCGACGACGCGATGGTCTACTCGTGCGCGTACTTCCCGCGCGGGGGAGAGTCGCTCGAGGAGGCGCAGCAGGCCAAGCTCGACCTCGTCTGCCGGAAGCTGGGCCTCGCGGCGGGGGAGCGATTCCTCGACGTGGGCTGCGGGTGGGGAGCGCTGGTCGAGCACGCCGTCGCGCGCTTCGGCGCGCGGGCGGTCGGGATCACCCTGAGCGCCAATCAGCTCGCCGCGGCCCGGGAGCGGCTCGCGCGCCTCGGCGACCAGGCCGAGGTGGCCGTCCGCGAGGACGACTACCGGACGCTCCGCGCCCAGGCGCCGTTCGACAAGGTGGCGAGCGTCGGCATGATGGAGCACGTGGGCCGGGCCCGGCTGGACGAGTACTTCGCGGCGATCCACCGGCTGCTGCGTCCCGGGGGGCTGTTCCTCAACCACGCCATCGCGCAGACGAGCGCCGATCGTCCGACGCTGCCGTGGGCCGGCCAGCGCGGGGGCGGGTTCATCTGGCGGTACATCTTCCCCGACGGGGAGCTGCTCGACGTCGCGGAGGTCGTCGCCGCGGCGGAGCGGGCCGGGTTCGAGGTGCGCGATCTCGAGTGCCTGCGCGAGCACTACGCCGAGACGCTCGCCGCCTGGCTGGCGCGGCTCGAGGCCCGCTTCGACGAGGCGGTGGCGATCGCGGGCGAGCGTCGGGCGCGCCTCTACCGCCTCTACCTGGCGGCGTCGGCGGTGGGGTTCCGGATCGGCCGGACCGGCGTGTACCAGGTCCTGGCGGCGAAGCGCACCGGGACCGGCCGCGCCGAGGGGCTGCCGAGGTGCCGCGGGGACTGGTACGCCGGGGCCGCTGCCAGACGGTGGGGCCCGGCGCCGCTCCGCGACGGCGACCGGGACCGGGAGATCCCCGCCGCCCATTGATCGGGGACGCTCGAGCCTACGTCGGGCGGCTCGACGCGGCTCGACGCGCTCGGGCCACCGCCGCGCGCGGCGGGGTCACCGGGCCTCCAGCGGCGTGAACGGCACCGTCTGCAGCCAGGCCGGCAGGTCCGCCACCCTCGCCGACCGGATCCCCGCGTCGCTGATGGCGTAGACGAAGTCGTCGGCCAGCACGCTCCGCCGCGCGTAGGGAGACCAGCTGAAGCTCCAGCCCGGCCCCGACGCGCCGGCGTACACGTCGGCCATCGACAGGACGCCGGCCTTCGTGATGCCCTGCGCGGCGTCCACCCGGAAGAGTCGCAGGTCGCTCACGAACGCGTCCTGTGCGAAGTCGGTGAAGGGGATGGCGAGGAGTCCCCGGTCCGGGAACCAGGTGAAGGCGTGGGGATCGAAGAGCGCCTCCGACCAGGACCAGCCCTCGCCCACCAGCACGGTGGAGACGGCCCGCGGGCTCGCGAGCTCGGAGACGTCGAGCAGCTGCACCTTCACCTGCATGGCGCCGCTCGCCGCCGGCTCGCGTCCGACGCCCAGCAGGTGCGTGTCGTCGAGCGGGTGGAGGTAGGCGATGAAGCCGGGGAGCGTCAGCTCGCCCACCTTCCGGGGCTGGGCCGGATCCGAGAGGTCGAAGGTGAAGAGCGGATCGATCTGCCGGGCGGTGATGGCGAACGCCCGCGTGCCGAGGAAGCGCGTGCCGAAGAGCTGCTCGTCCTCCCCGAACGGCGCGGTCTTTCCGAGGGTGCGGAGCGCGCCGCCGGAGAGGCCCAGCACGGCGAGCTGGTTGGAGCGCACGAGCCGGCCCCACGGATCCGCCCCCGCCACGCGGGAGGAGAGCGTGGTCGCCGCCCGCAGCGTGCCGGCGTGCTCGTCGAGCTGGTACGGGTCGTCGAGTGTGCCGTCCACCACCCCGGAGCCCAGGTACGCGGCGCGGTCGGGATCGCGGAGATCGAACGCGTGGAGGTAGGTCGCGTCGGCCTGTCCCGGCGTGGGCCACCACCACCAGTGGCTGACCGCCGCGTAGAGCGTGTCCCTGGAGGCATACACGACGCCGGCCTGGGCGAGGACCGAGGTCCGGGACGCGAGCGTCTGCCGGGCGAGATCGATGGTCGCGATGGTCAGGATCCCCGGGTGGACGGGGGCCGAGCCGATCGCGAAGTCGCCGCAGGCGTGGCCGAGCGTCTGCGTCGAGCCGTCGGCCCGCGCGACGGTGCCCCCGCGGAGCCAGTCGTCGAGCGTGCGCGAGCGGATGAGCGCCTCGTTCTTCGCCAGGAGGTCGCCGAACGCCCGCTCGCGCTCGGCCTGGGTCTCGTCGCCGGAGAGCTCGCTCGGCCAGAAGGCGACGCCGTCCGGGAACGGGAGCTGGTCGGTCATCACCAGCCGCACGCGGTCGCCGATGCGGCGCGCGGCGAGGTAGCTCCCCGGCAGGTAGATCTCGGCGGTGACGCGGGGCGCGTCGAGCGCGGACACGTCGAGGGTCGTGACCTTGGTGACGTTGCTCGACCAGTAGCCGCACCAGCTCGACCCGGGCGCCAGGCCGACCCCGGCGAGCGGCTCGACGCAGATCGGGTCGGTCCCCTCGAGCGCGCGCTGCGCGTAGACGGTGCTGAAGACCACCACCTGGTCTCCCGCCAGGAACAGCTCGCGCGGCCAGCCCTCGATGAGGGGCGAGGCGCGCTCGGTCATGGCGTCCGCCGGCCAGCTGCTCACCAGGTGCAGCCGGCCGCCGGCCAGCGCCGCGATGCGGGTCCCGTCGTTCTGGACGGAGTCGGCCTCGTCCACCCCGGCCACCTGGGCGTTCGTGGTGGTGAAGCGCTCCGGGCCCGATGGCCCTGCGTCGCTGGTCGGCACCCCGCCGGCCGGGACGGCCCAGCCACCCCACCCCTTCCGGATCTGCTCGATCTGGCTCTTCATCTCGAGCACGAGGGCGTCCTCGATGGCGCCCTCGAGCGCGCCGCAGCTCGCGGCGTAGGTCAGGTGAGGGCTGCGGTCGACGCCGACAGGCGGCGGGAGCGAGGACGTGCTGCTGCCGTGGTTGCAGGCGGTGGCCGCGAGCGACGCGACGGCGAGGGCGAAGGCGCGCAGAGGCGTCATGGACGGCTCCTGATCGTCCCTTCTATCAACTACGGCGGCGCGCGTCCTCGGGAGGTGCCGGCATCCCTGCGGGTGCGGTATGGAACTGGGGCACCCCAGGCCGGAGTGGACACCCATGGACAGTGAGCTCGATCTCGATCCGGTGTCGGTCAGCATCCCCGTGGCATGGGGCGAGATGGACGCCTTCCAGCACGTGAACAACGTCATGTACGCGCGGTGGGTGGAGACCGCCCGCATCGAGTACCTCGTGCGCATCGGCCTGATGGATCGGATGCGCGACGAGGGCGTCGGCCCCATCCTCGCGCGCCTCTCCATCGACTACCGCCGGCCGGTGACCTTCCCGGACACCGTCCGGGTCGGGGTGAGGACGACCCGCCTCGGCGGCAGCTCCTTCACCATGGGCTTCCGGATCTGGAGCGAGGCGCAGCAGGCGGAGGTGGCGACCGGCGAGCAGGTCCTCGTCATCTTCGACTACCGGCAGGCGCGGACCGCCCCCATCGACGACCGGCTCCGGGCGGCCATCGCCGCCGTGGAGGGGGCGGGGGCGTGAGGTCCCGCTGCCCTCAGCGCGGCGGCGGGGGCGCCAGCCGGGCGGCCTCGCGCTGCAGCGCCGCCTTGACGTCGGGCGCGGCCGACCGGCCGTACGTCGCGGTCGCCACCGCCGCGGCGGCCCGCGTCGCGCTCAGCGTGTCCCCGACGTAGCGGGCGGTCCGCGCCTCGAGCTGCTCGTACGGCCCGTACACGTAGTGCTCGGCGTAGAGGTCCCGGCGCGCGTTGTCGACGAACGAGACGAGGACCCGCCCGCGCCCGTGGAACTGGCGCACCGCGGAGATCCGCACATCGACCGCGGCACCGCGCGGATCGCGCCCGACGAAGGTGGCGTCGGCGACGAGCGAGGGCTCGCTCCGCTCGGCGAACTGCTTCTCGTCGAGCAGGAAGCGCAGCGGGCCGTACCCGGGGTCCCGCGCGCGCACGGCGGCCAGGATCGACTCGAGCGCGGGCGACCCGCGATCTCCCCGCAGGAAGCGCACGTGGGCCGGGTCGAAGGACCGCGCGGTCTCCTCGTTCCGGGTCCACCGCGCCGCGTCGCGCCGGCGCTGCTCCTCGGGGCCGCCCGGCGCCAGGTACGGCACCAGGCTCTCGCGCGCGCCGCAGAGCGCCTCGACGTTGTCCCCGTCGGTGAGGAGCCCCTGCGACGCGGGCGCGGAGAACTCCAGCACCAGGTTGTCGTCGGTGTTGACGTCCCCGCCGCGGCCGAAGGCCCCCGCGCCGCGCTCTCCCATGAGGAAGTAGGAGAGGAGGTCCTCGGCGGTTCCCATGTGGACGGCGGCGAGGTCGCCCCGGATGCGGGGATCGGCGAGGCGCCGCTCGAGGGCCTGCTCGTCGATCACGATGGGCTCGTTCGCGCCGATCAGCACCGCGTCGTAGTACGTGAGCCAGACCATGACGTGGGGGAAGGCCCCGGCGAACGTGCGCAGCACCGTCCGCACGTCGTGGCCGGAGAGCTCGTAGAGCGGCAGCCACTGGCTGGCGACGCCGCCGGGCGCCAGGTGTCCGGCCACGCTCCGGAAGTACTCGGCCGTGTAGAGGTAGGCCGCGCCGCCCGACCACGGGTGGATGGGATCCGCCGTGATGACGTCGAACCGCTCGGCGGTGCTGGCGAGGTGGTTGCGACCGTCGTTGAGGACCACGTGGAGCTTCGGGCTCTCCAGCACGCCGGCGTTCCAGGCCGCGAACGTGCGCGCCACCCCCAGCACGCCCTCCTCGATCTCGGCCAGGACGATCCGCTCGACCTGGGGGTGGATGGAGGTCGCGCCCAGCGTCATCCCGCTCCCCGTCCCCAGCACGAAGACGCGGCGGGGATCCGGGTGCAGCAGCATGGGGAGGTGCCCGAGCGCGCGCTGGAGCTGCACGTCCACGGGAGCCGTCGAGGCCTCCGGGCGCCCGTTGACGATGAAGGCCTGGTGGACGTCGCCCCTGGGTCGGGTCACGCTCACCGTCTCGTTCACACCCTCGTGGTAATAGAGCACCTCCGTGTCCCGCAGGTGCTCCCGGACGCGCTCCGGCGCCTCGACGCTCCGCCCCGAGGCGTAGGTGGCGGTGGCGAAGTAGGCCTCGTCCCAGACCCGTCCCCAGGAAGGGGAGAGGCCGCGGGCGACGAGCAGCAGGCCGCCCAGCCCGGCGACGAGCGCGACCGCCCGCGGGCGGGCCACGGCGCTCGCGGCCACGGCCAGCCCGGCGGTCACGTTCACGATCACCAGCAGCTGCAGCGAGCGCTCTATCCCGAACAGCTGGATGAGCACGAAGCCGCTGGTCACCGAGCCGAGGATCGCGCCGGCGGTGTTCACCGTGAGCAGCCGCCCCACCGCCGAGCCGGCCCGGTCGCGCCCCGGGGCCCAGACCGCGGCGGCCACGGGGAAGGCCATCCCCATGAAGAAGGCCGGCAGCATCATGTACGCGAAGGCGACGCCGAAGGAGGCGGTCACCCGGCCGCCGAGCGCGGAGGCCTGCGCGGCGGCGAGGGAGGCGTGCATGCGCCCGGCGGTGGCGGGCAGGTCGCGCATGAGCACGGTGACGGCGAGGGCGGCGAGGCCGATCAGGACCTGGGTCGCGCCGAGGAGGAGCGCCGGCCCGCGGCCGCCGCGGTCCCGCCCGTGGAGGAGGCCGAAGGCGTGGCTGCCGAGGGCGATCCCGCTCAGGAACGCCACCAGCATGATGGTGAAGCTGTAGACGGAGGTGCCCACCACCAGCGTGAGCATCCGCGTCCACAGCACCTCGTAGCCGAGCGCGCAGAAGCCGGAGACCCCGGTGACGAGCAGGGCGAGCCGGGCGGTGAGGTCGCTCGCCCCGCCGCGCGCCGCGGCCCTGCCGCGTGCGGCGGGCGCGGCGGCGACCGCGGAGGCGCCGGCGCGCCGCTGGAGCAGGAGCGACGCGAGCCCCACGCCCAGGCTGACCGCCGCCGCGGCGATCAGCGTGCGCCGCACGCCGAGCCGCGGCAGGAGGACGAAGCCGGCCAGCAGCGACCCGGCCACCGCGCCGGAGGTGTTGAACGCGTAGAGGAAGGAGAGCTGCCGCCCCAGCCCGCCCTCGCGCGCCGCCAGGAACCGGCTCAGCGTGGGGAGCGTTCCCCGCCATGAGCGTGGTGGGGACGATCATCGCCACCGCCGCGAAGGCGGTCCGCACGGCCGTCAGGTAGACCGGGTTCTCCTCCGCGACGCGCGCGAGGGGCACGTACAGCGCCGGGTAGACGGCCATCAGGCCGAGGAAGGCGAGCGCGGAGAGCCCGACGCCGATCTCCAGCAGCCCGTACAGGCGCAGCGGGCGCGCGGTGCGGTCGGCGCGGGCGCCCAGGAGCGCGCTCCCGAGCGCCTGGCCGCCCATGTACACCGCCAGTACGGTGGCGACCGAGAGGTGCGACGCGCCGAAGACGACGCCGAGCGAGCGCGCCCAGGCGACCTCGTACACGAGGGCCGCGACGCCGGAGAGGAAGAACAGGACGAGGAGGATCAGGCGCATCGGGGCCAGGGTGGCGAGCCCCGCCCGGCTGCATGGCGCGTGCCCTGCACTGGTCGACCGCGGACGGGATCGCGCCCTGGTTACGCGCACCTGCGGCCGAGCCAGGGCGCGCGGTGCGTGAGGTGGCGCACCGGGCTGGGCGAGGAGACGCACGCGCCCGGCGGCGCTCATCACGCCTTCAAGCCGACCTCATCCGGATCTCATGTTGAGCCGACCGGACCTGCGGAATAGAGTCGCGCGCCGGACATGCGATGCGCCTGCTGCTGATCGAGGACTACCTGCCGCTGTCGCGCGCGCTCGAGCGAGGGCTCCGAGAGGCGGGCTACGGCGTCGACACCGCCACGGACGGTGAACGCGGCCTCGCGCTCGCCGAGGCCGCCGCCTACGACGTCATCGTGCTCGACCTGATGCTCCCGAGCATGGACGGCTCCGCCGTGCTCGAGCGGCTCCGCGCGGCGCACAACCCGGCCGGCGTGATCATCCTGACCGCCCGCCAGGGCGTGGCCGATCGCATCAAGGGGCTCGACCTCGGGGCGGACGACTACGTGACGAAGCCGTTCGCGTTCGACGAGCTGCTGGCCCGCATCCGGTCGGTGATCCGCCGGCGGCAGGGGCAGGCCCGCACCGTCATCTCGGTGGGCGACCTCAACGTCGACACCTCCGCCCGCGCCGTGCGGCGCGGGGCGCACGTCATCGCCCTCTCCGCGCGGGAGTACGCGCTCCTCGAGTACCTGGCGGTGCGGCGCGGCCACACCGTGACCCGCTCGGAGATCGTGGAGCACGTCTACGACTTCGGGTCGGCGCCCTCCAGCAACGTGGTCGACGTCTACATCGGCTACCTCCGCCGGAAGATCGATCAGGAGCACGACGTGAAGCTCATCCACACGCTGCGCGGCATGGGCTACCGCCTCGGTGACCCGGAGTGACGCGCGGCGCGAGCTCGCTGCAGCGGCGGCTCACCCTCTCGATCGTCGGGGTGGTCGGGGTGGCGCTGGCCGCGCTGTCGGTCACGCTCTCGGTCCAGTTCGGCAGCACGGGCTGGACCCGCTTCGACGAGCGGCTGGCCGAGACGGCCCGGGCGGCCGCGTCGATGGTGGATGCGGACGGCGGCCCCCCGCGGCTCGCCGCGGACGCGCTCGCCTCCCTCGACCAGTCCCGCGGGCGCACCCTCATCCAGCTCTGGGCGGCGGACGGCTCGCCGCTGGGGCGGTTCCCGCCGGGGCAGGCCGAGCTGCCGAGGCCCGCGCCCGGCGCCGCCCCGGTGCTCGAGCGCGTCACGCTGCCCGACGGCCGCTCCGCGCGGCTCTACCGGGCCTGGCTCCAGCCGCACCCGCCCACGGCCGGCCCGGTGGCCGTCGCGCTGGCCCGCGACGTGGACCAGCTCGAGGCTCGCCTGACGCGGTTTCGCACGCTCCTGTGGGGCTCGACGCTGGCGGTGGTGATCCTGGCCGCGGCGGTCGTCTCCCTGGTCGTCCGCGGCTCCCTGCGCCACCTGGCGCGCCTCTCGGCGAGCATCGCCGCGATGGACGCGTCCTCGCTCGGCCCCGGCCTGGAGCTCCACGGGCTGCCGGACGAGCTCCGGCCGCCCTTCGTGAAGCTGAACGAGCTCCTCGCGCGCGTCGAGGCCTCCCGGGCGCGGGAGCGCCAGTTCAGCGCCGACGTGAGCCACGAGCTCCGGACGCCGCTGGCCGGCCTGCGCACGATCCTGGAGGTCTCGGCCTCCCGCGACCGGCCCGCGGCCGAGTACCAGGCCAGCCTCGGGGAGGCGCTCGAGGTGGTCCACCAGGTGGAGGCGATCGTCGAGGACCTGCTCCTGCTCGCGCGGCTCGGCGCGGGGCAGCCGGTGAGCGAGCAGCAGGAGGTGATCCCGCTGCGCGATCTGGTCGAGGCGTGCTTCGCCCCGCACGCGGACGCGGCGCGGCGCCGGGGGCTGCGGTTCGAGGACCGCGTGCCGGGGGAGCTGCTCGTCACCTCCGAGCGGCTCAAGCTGCGCCTCGTCCTCGCGAACCTGCTCTCGAACGCGGTGGAGTACACGGCCGAGGGCGGCTGGATCACGGTCGAGAGCGCGCCGTCGCGCGGGCTCGTCATCGCGGTGCGCGACAGCGGCCCGGCGGTGCCTGAGGAGGCGCTGGACAGGATCTTCGATCCCTTCTTCCGGCTGGACGGCGCCCGCTCCGGAGGCGGCGCGCACTCGGGGGTCGGCCTGGCGCTGGTGCGCGGGCTGTGCGACGCGCTCGGTCACCACGTCGAGGCGCGGAACGAGGCGGACGGGAGCGTCACGTTCGCCGTCACCACGCCGGAGCCAGCCCGGCTGGCCGGCGAGGCCTGATCGCCGCGCAGCGGCGCCCGGTCGCCGCCGCGGATCCCTGCGCTCCGCTCAGCCCGCGAGCTCGGCGAGCAGCGCCCGCCACGCCTCCCGCTCGCGCGCGGGCTCGACCAGGGGGCGCACCCGCTCGGTCTCGCGCCTCAGCGCGGCCAGGAAGCCGGCGTCCTCCTCGGCCCGCGCGAGGAGCCCGGCCAGCGCCGCGGCGTCGCCCACGGGGAAGAACCCCGGGTGGCCGTCGCCCAGGAGCCCGATCGACCCGTCGATGCGGGTCGAGAGCACCGGGACGCCGGCGGCGACCGCCTCGGAGAGCGCGTTCGAGCCGCCCTCGAGGCGCGAGGTGATCACGAGGAGCTGGCTCCCCGCCAGGATCGAGAGGGCCTCGCTCCGCCGCCGCTCCCCGAGCCAGAGGTAGCGCGGGTTCTCCGCCATCTCGCGGCGTGCCTGCGTCTCGGCGCCGGCGTCCAGCGCCGCGCCGAGGTGGGCGACCTGCACGCGCGAACGCGCCGGCAGGAGCCGGGCCGCCTCGGCGGCGAGGAAGGCGTCCTTCACCGCCCGGACGTGCGCGATCAGGCAGGCCCGGAAGACGCCCGGCGGCGGCGGCGCGGGGCGCGCGGGGAGCGCCGACTGCAGGAGCACGCGCGCCTTGTGGCGGACCTCGGGGGGCAGCGCCTCGAGGCCGAGCGGCTGGAGGACGGTGAGCCGGGTGGCCAGCTCGAGCGAGCGCCGCGCCTCGCGCGAGGAGGGGAGGTCCTGGTAGAGGTCGGTCCCCGCCAGCCCCACCACCAGCGGCGCGCGCGGCCGCAGGTCGCGGTAGCGGATGACCGACGGGTGGCTCTTGGTGGCGTGCAGGGCCACCAGGACGTCGCAGGGGGACCCGTCCCAGGCCCCGGAGAGCGCGACGCGGTGACCGAGCGCGCGGAGGTGCTTGGCCCAGCGGACGGCCGTGACCCGGTTGCCCTTGTGCGACCCGCGGCCGGCGGGCGTGACGATGTCGATCCTCACGTCGCGCAGGTCCTGAACCCGGCCCACGGATCGCGCCGGTCTGGGGTGTAGAAGTTGCGCCAGGTGTTCCGGAGCAGCCGCGCCGGGGTCGCGAAGCTCCCGCCGCGCAGCACCTTGTGCGTGCCGAACCAGGGCTGCGAGTACTCGCGGTAGGGATCCGCGACGAAGCCGGGGTAGGGGAGGAAGTCGCTCGCGGTCCACTCCCAGACGTTGCCGATCAGCTGCCGGCAGCCGAACGCGCTGTCGCCCGCCGGCAGCCCGCCCACGTCGACGGCGTGCAGCGCCCGCGCGCCGAGGTGCGCGCGCTCGGGGGTGGGCTCCGCGGCTCCCCAGGGGAACCGCCGCTCGCGGGGCGCGAGCCTCCCGTCCTGGCCCGGCTCGCCCGCGGCGGCCGCCTCCCACTCCGCCTCGGTGGGGAGGCGCCGCCCCGCCCACCGGCACCAGGCGTCCGCCTCGAACCAGCAGACGTGCACCATGGGCCGATCCGGCTCGAGCCCCACCCAGCGGTCGAAGTCGCGCCGCCGCCACCCGGCGCCGTCGCGGTTCCAGTAGACCGGCATGGTGGCCCGGGCCGCCTCGCGCCAGCGCCAGCCGTCCTCGCTCCACAGCTCGCGCCGGCGGTACCCGCCGTCCTCGACGAACTCGGCGAAGCGCGCCTGCGTCACCGGGGCCCGCGCGATGCGGAACGCGGTCAGCTCGACCGGGTGCGCCCACTTCTCGTTGTCGAACGCGAAGCCCGTGCCCTCCCGAGCGCCCAGCATGAACGTCCCCCCCGGCACCTCGACGTCTCCGTCCAGGCCGCCGGCCCGGTCGGCGGGCGCGTCGGCGGCCTCCCACGGGGGCGCGTAGCCGAGCGTCTGGCGCGTGAACGCCATCGCCTCCCAGTGCATGTCCTCGTGGAAGGTGCTCAGGCGGACGAAGTAGGGGTCTGCCTCGCCGCGCGCGACGAGCGCGAGCACCCGCTCCAGGACCTCCCGCAGGTACGCGAGCGTCTCGGGGAGGCCGGGGAGCGGGAGCTCCCAGCGCGTGTCGTGCGGGATGGCGATGGAGTCGTAGAGTGCGTCGGCGTCCGGGCGCAGCGATGGCAGGCCGTGTGCCCGCCGGAGGACCCACCTCTCCTGGAACCAGGCGAGGTGGCCGAGCTCCCAGAGCGGCGGGTTGACGATCGGGAGACGCGGCCCGAGCAGGTGGGAATGGTCGAGCGCGGCCGCCAGCCGCAGCGTCCGCTCCCGGGCGTCGAGCGCCCAGCCGGTCAGCAGGTCGCGCATCCCACCCTACTTAGCAGGGGCACCGGGCCGGAGCCACGCGCAACCAATCTCCAGCTCCGGGTCCGGCGCACGGCTGGTATCAGGGCTGCCCTTCGGGGGCCGGGGGTGGCACCCGGACCCTCCGGAGCAGGAGGTCCGGGCGGCTCACCACCGTGATCCCCAGGAGCACCAGGACGGCGCCTGCGGCGAAGAAGCCGTCCACCGGCTCATGCAGCACGACCACCCCGAAGGTCACGCCGAAGAGCGGCGTCATGAACGAGAACACGCTCACCTGCGACGCGAGATAGCGCCGGAGCAGCCAGAACCAGGCCAGGTAGCTCGCGAAGGACACCACCACGCCCTGGAAGAGGAGGCTCGCCCAGGCGACGCGGGTCATCGAGACCGCGGCCGCCTGACCGGTGACCACCGCCGCCGCGAGGAGCAGGACGAACCCGACCGCGAGCTGGTAGAGCAGCGTCCTCGCGGGCGCCGCCTCCGAGAGCCGCGAGGCGCGCACCACCACCGTGGTCGCGCCCCACGCCGCGCCGGCCAGGACCCCGAGCACGTCCCCCCGCAGCATCTGGAGGCTGACGCCCGCGCGAAGCCAGCCGCCCGCGAACGCCACCGCGATGCCGCTGAAGGCCAGCGCGATCCCGAGCCACTGCGCGCGCCTCAGGCGCTCGGCGCGGATGGCCCAGTGGAGCCCGATCGCCGTGAACACCGGGGAGGTGTAGAGGAGGACGGCCATGTGCGAGGCCGAGGTCCGCTTCAGCCCCTCGGCGACGAACAGGAACTCGGCCGCGAAGAGCGCCCCGGCGAGGAGGCCGGGCCGCAGCGTGCCGTCCCGGAGCCATGGTCTCTCGCCGCGCCCCCACAGGAGGAGGCAGACGAGCGCCGCGCTCATCCCCGACCGCAGCGCCACCTGCATGATCGGCGCGACGTCGTTCGCCGAGAGCTTGATCGCGACCTGCTGCGCCCCCCAGATCGCGCAGAGCAGGGCCATCGTCGCCATGACGAACCCGTCGAGCGGCTTCCGCGTCGCGTCCATCCTCCGCCCTTCCTCGCCTGACCGCGGCACCGCCGCCGCGGGAGGATGCAGCCCACCCGGCGGGGCGTCCAGCGCGATCCGCGACGAATCGCCGCCCGGTCGGACGCAGCGGCCGTGGCGGAGTGCGTCCGGAGGCCGCAGTTTTTGCGACCCGCGCGCGCCCCGGCGAGCGCTCGCTCGCGCAAATGGTCGCTTGCATGAGCGTCATCAAGACACGGCCCCGGTCGATCATGTAATTTCCGCCGGTTATCCGAAACCGCCGCCGCAGACGAGAGGCATCTCAGGCTCGATGCCGGGAGCCTCATCGTCCTCCGCGCCGAGGGCCCGTCGATCGAGGGGCGCGCAGCACAGAACACTCAGGGTGAACGTCATCCACGGTGAGTAACGCAGGTAAACCAAGGAAGAGGACTTAGATGAGCAAGAGCTCCAAGATCATCTGGACCGCAGATCGACGAGGCGCCTGCGCTGGCCACGTACTCGCTGCTCCCGATCGTCCAGGCCTTCACGAAGGGCACCGGCGTCGACGTCGAGACGCGGGACATCTCGCTGGCCGGCCGGATCATCGCGAACTTCCCCGAGCACCTCACCGAGGCCCAGCGGATCCCCGACTACCTCGCCGCAGCTCGGCGAGCTCGCGCAGACGCCCGAGGCCAACATCATCAAGCTGCCGAACATCAGCGCCTCGATCCCGCAGCTCAAGGAGGCCATCAAGGAGCTGCAGGCGAAGGGCTACAAGCTCCCCGACTACCCCGAGGTCCCCAAGGACGACGCCGAGAAGGCGATCCAGGCGCGCTACGCCAGGTGCCTCGGCAGCGCCGTGAACCCGGTCCTCCGCGAGGGCAACTCGGACCGCCGCTCGCCGCCCTCGGTGAAGGCGTTCTCGAAGAAGCACCCGCACAAGCTCGGCGCCTGGGTCCGGACTCGAAGTCGCACGTCGCGCACATGACGGCCGACGACTTCTACGGCACGAGACGTCGACGACCATCGAGAAGGCGACCGAGTACCGCATCGAGTTCGTCGCCGCCGACGGCGCGGTGACGGTCCTCAAGAAGAACGCGCCGCTGCTGGCGGGCGAGATCATCGACTCGACCGTGATGAGCGTCCGCGCCCTCGACCGGTTCTTCGAGGAGCAGATCGAGGACGCGAAGGCCAAGGGCGTGCTGTTCTCGCTCCACCTCAAGGCCACCATGATGAAGGTCTCCGACCCCGTCATGTTCGGCCACGCCGTGAAGGTGTTCTTCAAGGACGTGTTCGAGAAGCACGCCGCCGCGCTGAAGCAGGCTGGGCGTCAACGCGAACAACGGCCTCGGCGACCTCTACAAGAAGATCCAGTCGCTGCCCGGCCGACAAGCAGGCCGAGATCGAGGCCGACATCAAGGCCGTCTACGCGAAGCGCCCGCCGCTCGCCATGGTGGACTCGGACAAGGGCATCACCAACCTGCACGTGCCGAACGACATCATCATCGACGCGTCCATGCCGGTGGTGGTCCGCGAGTCCGGCCAGATGTGGGGCCCGGACGGCAAGCTCCACGACACCAAGGCGGTGATCCCCGACCGCTGCTACGCGACCATCTACAAGACCATCATCGAGGACTGCCAGAAGCACGGCGCCTTCGATCCGGCCACCATGGGCAACGTCCCCAACGTCGGCCTGATGGCGCAGAAGGCCGAGGAGTACGGCTCGCACGACAAGACCTTCATCGCGAGCGCGGCCGGGCACCGTCCGCGTGGTCGACGCCCCGCCGGCGCGACGCTCCTGCAGCAGAAGGTCGAGCCGGGCGACATCTTCCGCATGTGCCAGGCGAAGGACATCCCGATCCGCGACTGGGTCAAGCTGGCCGTCACGCGCGCGCGCGCCACCGGGGCGCCGGCCGTCTTCTGGCTCGACAAGAACCGCGCGCACGACGCGCAGGTCATCGCGAAGGTGGAGACGTACCTGCCCGAGCACGACACCAAGGGGCTCGAGATCCGCATCCTGCCCCCGGTCCAGGCCATGCAGTTCTCGCTGGAGCGGATCCGCGCAGGGCAAGGACACCATCTCGGTCACCGGCAACGTCCTGCGCGACTACCTGACCGACCTGTTCCCCATCCTCGAGATCGGCACCAGCGCCAAGATGCTCTCCATCGTGCCGCTCCTGGCCGGCGGCGGGCTCTTCGAGACGGGCGCCGGCGGCTCGGCCCCCAAGCACGTGCAGCAGTTCGTGAAGGAGGGCTACCTGCGCTGGGACTCGCTCGGCGAGTTCTCCGCGCTCGGCGCCTCGCTCGAGCACATCGCGCGCAACTTCGAGAACGCGAAGGCCCAGGTCCTGGCCGACACGCTCGACCAGGCCATCGGCAAGTTCCTCGACAACAACAAGTCGCCGGCCCGCAAGGTGGGCCAGATCGACAACCGCGGCAGCCACTTCTACCTGGCGCTCTACTGGGCCGAGGCGCTGGCCGCGCAGATCGAAGGACAAGGAGCTGCAGGCCCGCTTCGCGCGGCGTGGCGAAGCAGCTCGCGGAGAACGAGGCGAAGATCGACGCCGAGCTGATCGCGGCGCAGGGCAAGCCGGTCGACATGGGCGGCTACTACCGGCCGGACGACGAGAAGACGGCGGCGGCGATGCGGCCCAGCGCGACGCTGAACGCGATCATCGACGCCATCGCGTAGGTGCAGGCGCAGGGGTATCGAAACCAGTCCAACTCGAGGAGACGGAAATGGCTAGACCCAAGATTGCATTGATCGGTGGCGGGCAGATCGGCGGCGTGCTGGCTCAGCTCTGTGCGCTGCGCGAGCTCGGGGACGTGGTCCTCTTCGACATCGTCGAGGGGCTGCCCCAGGGCAAGATGCTGGACATCGCCGAGGCCGCGCCGGTCGACGGCTTCGACGTGCAGCTCAAGGGCACCAACAGCTACGAGGACATCAAGGGCGCGAACGTCGTCATCGTCACCGCCGGGCTTCCCCGCAAGCCGGGCATGAGCCGTGACGACCTGATCTCGGTGAACTCCAAGATCATGCAGAGCGTGGCCGAGGGCATCAAGCAGTACGCCCCCGACTCGTTCGTGATCGTGATCTCGAACCCGCTCGACGCGATGGTCACGCTCTGCCAGCGCATCACCGGCTTCCCGCACAAGCGGGTGGTCGGCCAGGCCGGCGTGCTCGACTCGGCGCGCTTCGCGGCCTTCATCGCGTGGGAGCTGGGCGTCTCCGTGAAGGACGTCTCCGCGGTGACCCTGGGCGGGCACGGCGACGACATGGTGCCGCTCATCCGGTACACCAGCGTCTGCGGCGTTCCGGTCACGGAGCTCCTGGAGCGGAAGTACGGCGACGCCGCCAAGGCCGCCGAGGTCATGGCCGCGATGGTGAAGCGGACCCGTGGGGCGGGCGGTGAGGTCGTCGCCCTGCTCAAGACCGGCAGCGCCTTCTACTCGCCGGCGTCCAGCGCCGTCGCGATGGCGGAGTCCTTCCTCAAGGACCAGAAGCGCGTCCTCCCGACCTGCGCCTTCCTCAAGGGCGAGTTCGGCGTGGACGGCCTCTACGTCGGCGTCCCGGTCGTCATCGGGGCCGGCGGCGCCGAGAAGATCCTCGAGGTGAAGCTCAACGCCGAGGAGCAGGCGATGATGGACAAGTCGGTGAAGGCCGTGAAGGACCTGGTCGGCAGCATGAAGTAGCGCCGTCACGATCCGTTCGCAGTGAAGGGGCCCCGGCCGCGTACGCGACCGGGGCCTCTCTCTTTTCCGCGGGGGCCCACCTGCGCCGGCGGGGGTGCGCCGGTTCGCCACGCCGGGTCGATCCAATCGTGCTATGCACGGCGGACCGCGCCCGGCGCTCGTCGGCGCTCGCGTGACGCGGCCTAGGAGGATTTCACACATGCGATGGCTCGGCGCGGTGATGGCGTTCGCGACGCTCGCGGCAGGCGCAGGCTGTTCCAAGAAGACCGAGGAGAAGGCGGCCGCGCCTGCTCCCCAGGCCGCGGCGGCGGCCCCGATCATCATCGGGAACGTGATGCCCCTCAGCGGCGAGATCGCCACCTTCGGGCAGGGCGCCAACAACGGCGTGAAGCTGGCGGTCGCCGAGATCAACGCCGCCGGCGGCGTGAAGGGCCGCAAGCTCGAGATCGCGGTCTACGACACCCTCGGCAAGCCGGAGGAGGCGGCCATCTCCGCCACCCGCGCCATCACCGACAAGAAGGCGACCCTGCTCATCGGGGACCTGGGGTCGGGCGGCACGCTCGCGCTCGCGCCCATCGCCGAGGCGAACAAGGTGCCGGCCATCTCGCCCGCCTCCACCAACCCCAAGGTCACCAAGGACGGTGAGCGGACCCGGCCCTACATGTTCCGCGTCTGCTTCATCGACCCGTTCCAGGGCACGGTGATGGCGAAGTTCGCGGCGCAGCACCTCAAGGCGAAGAAGGCCGCCATCATCCGCGACGTCGGCAACGACTACTCGATGGGCCTGGCGGAGTACTTCATCAAGACCTTCAAGGAGCTGGGCGGCGAGATCGCCGTCGACGTGAGCTACAAGGCGGGCGACCAGGACTTCAAGGCCCAGCTCACCAAGGTGAAGTTCGCGAAGCCCGACCTGGTCTACGTGCCGGGCTACTACACCGACGTGGCGCTCATCGGGCGCCAGGCCCGCGAGCTCGGCGTGAAGGCGCCGCTCGCCGGCGGCGACGGCTGGGACTCCGCCAAGCTCTACGAGATCGCGCAGGGCGCGCTCGACGGCGGGTTCTTCTCGAACCACTACTCCGCCGAGAACCCCTCCCCGGTGGTGCAGGAGTTCGCCAAGAAGTACGAGGCCGCCTACCAGGCGAAGCCCGACGCCTTCGCCGCCCTCGGCTACGACGCCGCGCTGCTCGCCATCGACGCGATGAAGCGCGCCGCCACGCTCGACCCCGGCGCGATCCGCGACGCCATCGAGCAGACCACCACGCTGCAGGGCGTGACCGGCACCATCCGGCTCGACGCCGACCACAACCCGGTGAAGTCGGCGGTCATCATCGGGATCGAGAAGAACGCGCCCAAGTACGTGACGACCGTGGAGCCGTAGCCGGCCTTCAGGTCCGGCTGGGGCACAATTCGCGAAGCGAAATGTGACCCGGCCGCTCCTCACCGGCTATCAGAGCCCCGTCGCACCAGCACAGAGGCCCCGGTCACCCGGGGCCTCTTCGCTTTCCGGGGGCGAGCCCGCCGACTGGCCCGCGCCCCGCTACCCGCGCTGGAGCAGCCCCAGGCTGTTCAGGAAGATGAGCAGGATGAGCACCGGGGCGACGTAGCGCACGAACACCGGGAGCACCCGGCCGTGCCACGGGACGGCCGCGTAGCCCTTGTTCATCTCGCCGGCGAAGACGCCGCGCGGGACGAGCCAGCCGCCCACGATCGTGATGGCGAGGCCGCCCGCCGGCAGGAGCACGTTCGAGGAGGCGAAGTCGAAGAGGTCGAAGAAGCTCTTGCCCCACAGCTTCACGTCGGCCAGGACCGGGCTCTGGGACAGCGTGGCCGGCACGCCGAGGGCGAACATCGCGCCGGCGGCGACCAGCGCCGCCGCGGGCCGCCGCAGGTGCGCCTTCTCGACGAGCCAGGCGACCGGCACCTCGATGAGGCTGACCATCGCGCCGATGGTGGCGATCGCGGTGAGGACGAAGAAGACGGCGGTGAAGAGGCCCCCCATCGGCATGTGGCTGAAGATGAGCGGGATGGTGCTGAAGAGGAGCCCCGGCCCGCCGGCGGGCGTCCCGCCGAAGGCGAAGACGGCGGGGAAGACGGCGAGGCCGGCCAGCAGGGAGACGGCGGTGTCGGCCAGCGCCACCCGCGCCGCGTTGGGGACGATCCGGACGCGGTCCGGGAGGTAGGAGCCGTAGGTCGTCATCGTGCCCATGCCCAGCGAGAGCTTGAAGAACGCCAGGCCGAGGGCGGCGAGCAGGACGGAGGGCGAGAGCTTCGAGAGGTCGGGCTGGAACAGGTAGGCGACGCCGGCGGACGCGCCGGGGAGCGTCAGCGCGCGCAGGTCGCAGAGCAGGAGGAGCGCGAACAGGAGCGGCATCAGCGCCTTGGTGACCCGCTCGATCCCCCGCGAGACGCCGGCGGCGATGATGCCCGTCGTGAGCGCCAGCACCGCGAGCTGCCACGCGAGCGGCTCCCAGGTCCCGCCGGCCAGCGCGGCGAAGGTCTCCGGGGTGAGCGCCCGCCCGGAGACGAGCGCGCCGAGCGACTTGAAGACGTAGGCGAAGACCCAGCCGGCGACGTCCGTGTAGAAGGCCATGATCAGGACGGCGGAGAGGAGCCCGGCCCAGCCGATGATCGCCCAGGAGCGCTGGCGCGGGACGACGTTCCCGTAGGCCTGCACCGCGTCGAGCCGCATCCGCCGCCCGATGACGTGCTCCACCACCATCACCGGGATGCCCACCAGCGCCACGGCCAGCAGGTAGGTGAGCACGAAGGCGGCGCCGCCGTTCGAGCCGGTGAGGTAGGGGAACTTCCAGATGTTGCCGAGCCCGACGGCGGAGCCCAGGGTGGCGGCGAAGGCGCCGACGGTGGAGGCGAAGGTGTCGCGGGCGGTCGGGGTCTCGGTCATCAGGTCTCCTCGGCCGGGCGCCCGTCCCTCGAGGCGCGTGGGCGCCGGCCGGGCGAGCTTCTTAGCCCGGCTCGAGCCCGGAGGGAACCGCGTCGCAGCGGATCCCGTCGCCTCGACCCGGCGGCCGGCGCTTGCGGCGGGGGTCGGGGCGTGTTAGCGCGCACCGCATGCTCGAGCTCTTCGCCCGGACGTCCGGGACCTGGATCAACGTCGCCGCGGTGGCGGCGGGCACGGCGATCGGGGTCCTCGCGGGCGCGCGCCTGCCCGAGCGGCTCGGGCGGACGCTGATGCAGGTGCTCGGGCTGGTCACGCTCTTCGTCGGGCTCGGGATGGCGCGCATGCTCGACGGTGTCCACGCCGGGCCGCTCCCCGGCGTGATCGTCGCGCTGGTGAGCCTCGCGGCCGGCGCGCTGGTGGGCGAGGTGCTCGGGATCGAGGAGCGGCTGACCGCGCTCGGCGAGGCGGCGCGGCGGCGGCTCGGCGGGAGAGGGCGGTTCACCGAGGGCTTCGTGAACGCGTCGCTGCTGTTCTGCATCGGGCCGATGGCGCTCGTCGGCTCGCTGCAGAACGGGCTGGCGCTCGACGCGCGCACGCTGGTCCTCAAGTCCACGCTCGACGGGATCGCGGCGGTGGCGCTCGCGGGCGTGTACGGGATCGGCGTCGGGCTCTCGGCGGTGCCGCTCCTGGCCCTGCAGGGCGGGGTGAGCGTCGGCGCCGCGGCCCTCGCGCAGGTGCTGCCGGATCCGGCCACCGACCCGCGCGTCCTGGTGGTGAGCGGCGCGGGCGGGCTGCTGGTGGCCGGCATCGGGGTCAACCTGCTGCTGGCCGGGCTGGGGGTGGAGGACCGGAGGCTCCGGCTCGGCTCGATGCTGCCGGCGCTGGTCATCGCGCCTCTGCTGCACGTCCTCGCCAGCTGACCTCGGCCCGCCGCGGGCCGGCCGGCCGCGCGCGCGGCGGTTCACGAAGTGCGCCGGCGCGACTAGATTGCCGGCCCATGCGCCTGCTCCGGGATCTCTCGCCGTCCGCCGTGGTGGCCGGGTTCGTCACCGTCCTGGTCGGCTACACCAGCTCGGCCGTGATCGTGTTCCAGGCGGCCCGGGCCTGCGGCGCCGGCCCGGCCGAGATCGCCTCCTGGATGTGGGCGCTCGGGCTGGGGATGGGCGCCACCTGCATCGGGCTGTCGCTGCGCTACCGCGTGCCGGTGGTCACCGCCTGGTCCACCCCGGGCGCGGCGCTCCTCGCCACCAGCGCGGCGGGGCTGCCCATGTCGGACGCGATCGGCGCGTTCGTGGTCTGCGGCGCGCTGCTGCTGCTGTTCGGCGTGACCGGCTGGTTCGAGCGCGGCATGTCGCGCATCCCCCTGCCCATCGCCGCGGGCATGCTGGCGGGGGTCCTGCTCCGCTTCGGCACCGACGCGTTCGTGGCCATGCGGACGCAGCTCGGCCTGGCGCTCGCCATGTTCGCCGCCTACCTCCTCGGCCGCCGCCTCTGGCCCCGCTACGCGGTGGTGGGGGTGCTGGCGGTCGGCGCGGCCGTGGCCGGGGCAGAGGGGCTCCTCGGCCTCTCGGCCGTCCACCTCGAGCTCACCCGGCCGGTGTTCACGGCGCCGACCTTCAGCGCGAGCGCCCTGGTGGGCGTGGCCATCCCGCTCTTCGCCGTCACCATGGCCTCGCAGAACATGACGGGGGTGGCGGTGATGCGGGCCGCCGGCTACGGCGACACGCCGGTGTCGCCGCTCGTCGGCTGGACCGGACTGACCACGGTGCTCCTCGCGCCGTTCGGCGGCTACACGTTCAACCTGGCCGCCATCACCGCCGCCCTGTGCATGGGGCGCGAGGCCCACGAGGACCGGGACCGGCGCTACGTGGCCGCGGTGGCGGCCGGCTTCTTCTACCTGCTCACCGGCGTCTTCGGCGCCACCGTGGGCGCGCTGTTCGCGGCCTTCCCGAAGGAGCTGGTCATGGCGGTGGCGGGGCTCGCCCTCCTCAACACCATCGGCGGCGGCCTCGCCGCGGCGGTGAAGGAGGAGGAGGGCAGGGAGCCGGCCCTCGTGACGTTCCTCGTCACCGCCTCCGGCGTGTCGCTGGTCGGGATCGGCTCGGCGTTCTGGGGGCTGGTGGCCGGGCTCCTGACGCTCGCGGTGCTCCGCCGTCCCAGGACGGCGGTCGACGCGGCGGGCCGGCCGGCCTGACCCCGCCGAGGGAGAGGGTCAATCCGCTTGACCGGACACATATCCGTCATCTAGGAATACGCCACCAACGAGGCGCGGCCCCTCCTCCATGACAGGCCGCGCAGGGAGAGGATCTCATGAAGCGCATCATCCGCATCGCCGCCGCCGCCGCGCTCCTGCTGGCCGGGCTCGCCGCCCGCCCGGCCGCCGCCGGCCAGGTCATCAAGCTCGGCGTGGAGAACGGCCCGCACGCCGAGATCGCCGAGCTGG
The DNA here is from genome assembly GCA_963733485.1 of uncultured delta proteobacterium. Taxonomy (GTDB): domain Bacteria; phylum Myxococcota; class Myxococcia; order Myxococcales; family Anaeromyxobacteraceae; genus Anaeromyxobacter. The sequence goes on from CAVTDL010000019.1 coordinate 121,320, forward strand.
TGAAGAAGCTGGTCGCCAAGGACGGGATCGACCTCCAGGTCATCGAGCTGTCCGACTACGCCCGGCAGAACCCGGCGCTCGACGAGGGCGACCTGGACGCCAACTCCTTCCAGCACCAGCCGTACCTGGACGAGCAGGTGAAGGCCCGCGGCTACAAGATCGTCGGCGTGGCGAAGAGCGTGGTCTTCCCGATGGGCGTCTACTCGAAGAAGATCAAGTCGCTCGCCGAGCTGCCCCAGGGCGCCAAGATCGCCGTCCCCAACGACCCGTCGAACGGGGGCCGCGCGCTCCTCTTGCTGCAGGCGAACGGCGTGCTGAAGCTCCGGCCGGGCAGCGGCATCACGCCCACCGCCATCGACATCGTCGAGAACAAGAAGAACGTGAAGATCGTCGAGGCCGACGCGGCGCAGCTGCCCAACTTCCTGCCCGACGTCTCCGCCGCCATCATCAACACCAACTACGCGATCCAGGGGAAGCTCGACCCGGCCAGGGACGCCATCGCCCGCGAGGCCAAGGACTCGCCCTACGTGAACCTGCTGGTGGTGCGCCAGGCGGATCAGAACAAGCCGTGGGTGAAGCAGCTCATCACCGCCTACCACTCGGACGCGGTGCGCAAGCTCATCGTCACCAAGTGGCCCGGCGTGGTCGTCCCGGGCTGGTAAACCCGGGAGCTCATCGGACAGCCGGTGAGGAGCGGCCGGGCAGTGCGTGGCCGGCAAGGAGCGGCCGGGCACACTTCGCTTCGCGAACTGTGCCTCGGCCGAACGTTGGAGGCCGGCCAGTGCCTCGGCCGAATGTCGAATTCCGGCTACGCGTTCGGCTGCTGCGACCGCACCAGCCGCTTGTTGAGCCGCCGCGCCAGGCGGTCGCCCACCGTCTGGACGCCCTGCACCAGGACGATCAGGACCACCACCACGGCGACCATCACCTCCGGCAGGAAGCGCTGGTAGCCGTAGCGGATCCCGAGGTCGCCGAGCCCCCCGCCGCCGACCGCCCCCGCCATGGCCGAGTAGCCGATCAGGTTCACCACCGTGATGGTGACCGCCGCGACCAGGCCGGGGAGCGCCTCCGGCACCAGGACCTTCAGCACGATCTGCGTCGGCGTGGCGCCCATGGACTGCGCGGCCTCGATGAGGCCGGGGTCCACCTCGCGGAGCGCCGCCTCGGCGAGCCTCGCCACGAACGGGATGGCCGCGATGGTCAGCGGCACGATGGCGGCGGCGGTCCCGATCGACGTGCCGACCAGGAGGCGCGTGAACGGGATGATCGCCACCAGCAGGATGATGAACGGCGTCGAGCGGCCGGCGTTCACCAGCCCGCCCAGCACCCGGTTCACCACGGCGTTCTCGCGGATGTGGCCGCGGCTGGTGGCGACCAGGATCACGCCGAGCGGCACGCCGACCAGGGCGGCCAGGGCGGACGAGATCGCCACCATGACGAGCGTCTCGAGGAGCGCGTCAAGCAAGAGGCCCAGCATCGCCGGCGACATGGCCGAGCACCTCCACCTTCAGGTCCAGGCTGCGGATGTAGGCGAGCGCCTCCGCGACGTCCTCGTCGCGGCCGATCGCCTCGACGATGACGTTCCCGTAGGGCGCGCCCTGGATGTAGTCGACGGTCGCCTGCAGGATGTTGAGCACGAGTCCGTATCGGCGGATGACCTCGGCCACCACCGGTGAGTTGGCCGAGGGGCCGCGGAAGACGATCCGGAGGACCGGGTGGCCCGTCCCCGGCGGCTGCGCCGCCATGCTCTCGAGGAGGTGGGGCGGCAGCGCCCGCTCGACGAGGTCGCGCACGAACCTCCAGGTCACCTCGGCCCGGGGAGCCGTGAAGACCTCGAACACCGGGCCGAGCTCGGCGATCTCGCCGTGCTCCAGGACGGCCACCCGGTCGCAGATCTCCTTGATGACCTGCATCTCATGGGTGATGAGGACGATGGTGAGCCCGAGCTTCCGGTTGATGTCCTTGAGCAGCGCCAGGATCGACTGGGTGGTCTCGGGGTCGAGCGCCGAGGTGGCCTCGTCGCAGAGCAGCACCGACGGCTGGGAGGCGAGCGCCCGCGCGATGCCGACCCGCTGCTTCTCCCCCCCCGACAGCTCGGCCGGATAGCGCCCGCGCTTGTCCGCGAGCCCGACCAGCTCGAGCAGCGGCGCCGCCGCCGCGCGGGCCGCGGGGCGCGGGCGGCCCGCCAGCTCGAGGGGGAGGGCCACGTTGTCGAGCGCGGTGCGCGAGGAGAGCAGGTTGAAGTGCTGGAAGATCATGCCGATGGAGTGGCGCGCCTGGCGGAGCGCCTTCCCCTCGAGCGCGGTCAGCTCCTGCCCCGCCACCGCCACCTGGCCGGAGGTGGGCCGCTCGAGCAGGTTGATGCAGCGGACCAGGGTGCTCTTCCCGGCGCCGCTGCGCCCGATGACGCCGAACACCTCTCCCTTCTCGATCTTCAGGTTGATGCCCTTGAGGACGCGCACGGCGCCGCCCTCGGCCTGGAAGGTCTTGGTGAGGTCTCGAAGCTCGATCATGCGGTCGGTCCTGCCGCCGGGGTGGCCGTTTATACTGGACGGCGCGCCGCGGCGCGAGGTCGCGATATCGGCGATTTCATGCGGCAGGCTGGCGCACCGCGTCGACGGGTGGACGAACAGTCAACGCGAGAAAAGCGTGAATTGGCCACGAGGTGTGCTTGAATGCGCACCGCACCCGGCCCTAGGGCCATCTCCCACCGTGTTGGAGGATTGATGAACTTCAAGAAGATCGGGGCGACCGCCCTGGCCATCGCATCGCTCGCGGTACCCACCGCAGGCTTCGCCCAGGACGCCAAGCCCGGCGAGATGAAGATCCCCGGCACCGAGACGACGCTCAAGCTGAACGGCTACGTCGAGCTCGACGCCACCTACGACTTCAAGGGCGCCGACGACGACATCCGCGGCGACGACTGGGCGACGTTCCTCGAGTTCCAGCCGCTCGACAAGGGGAAGGTCAACAAGTACCGGCTCTACACGACCGCTCGCACCTCCCGGATCGGCCTCACCACCACCACCCCGACCACCCACGGCAACCTGGTGGTGCGCGTCGAGGGCGACTTCAACTCGCCCTCCGCGTTCAACTACTCGACCGAGGCCACCACCAACGGCACCAACTTCCGCATCCGTCACGCCTACGGCGAGTACGGCGGCTTCCTGGTCGGCCAGACCTGGTCCAACTTCATGGACCTCGGCTCGCTCCCCGACACGGTGGACTTCAACCCCCACGGCGCCTTCGCGCTGACCCGCCAGCCGGGCGTCCGGTACACGTTCAACTTCGGTGGCCCCACCTTCGCGCTGGGCCTCGAGAACCCGCAGAGCGTGGTGGTCAACTCCGAGGTCTCGAACAGCTACACGGTCGGCCGCGAGTACGATCGCTACCCGGACATCTCCGGTAACCTCACCGTGCCGCTCTCCTTCGGCCACCTGAACGCGCGCTTCGTGGCCCAGGAGTACCAGGGTCGCACCGCGGCCGGCGTGGGCGACGAGAAGTGGGGCTGGGGCGCCGGCGTCTCCGGCAGCCTGAAGCTCGGGGCCATGGACACCTTCGTGTGGTCGGTCCAGGGCGGCGACGGCATCGGCAAGTACATGTTCGGCACGCTGTTCCAGGGCGCCGCGTTCGTCGGCAACGAGATCGAGACCTGGAAGACCGTCGCCTACCACGTCGCCCTCACCCACGGCTGGACGCCGAGCTTCCGGTCGAACCTGGTCTGGACGCAGACGTTCGTCGACACGGACAACGAGCTCGCGGCGGCCGCCGGCGCCAGCCCGTTCGGCAACGGCTCCGCGAACAAGCGGATCGACGCGCTGTTCGTGAACTCGTTCTACAGCCCGGTGAAGGGCGTCGAGGTCGGCCTCGAGTACTCCTGGGGCCAGCGCATCGTGTTCGACGCCGCCCTGTCCGCCGCCAACCAGGCCATCGGGAACGACACCGGGACCCAGCACCGCGTGAACGGGCTCGTCCGCTACAGCTTCTTCTAGTCGAACGCAGGTTGGGCAGCGCCCTGCCGGGATTTCTGGCAGCGGCCCCGGTCGCCGCGCGGATCGTCGGTTGTCGAGCGATCCCGCGGCGACATGGCCGCTGCACCCCGCCGGGCGCGCTCTCGAGGCGGCGGTGCACGTGGCGGCCGCCGCCCCATCACGGCGATGAGACAGGGCCGGATCGACTCCGGTACTGTCGCGCTCGCCGGCCCCCAGCCGCCCCGGGCGTGCGGCGGGGGCGCCGTTTGCAGCTTGCCCGACGTGGCTGCGCTCCGTATCGAGGACCTACGACGACCGACGGTGTCTACCCTGGAGGCTCCGATGCGTTTCTCTCGAGTGGTGGCGGTAGCAGCACTGGCACTGGCAGCGACAGCTTGTGAAAAGAAGCAGGCCCCGGCGCCGGAGGGCAAGCAGGCCGCGGCGCCCGCCGCGGCGCCGGCCGACAGCATCCTGATCGGCCACGTCGCGTCGCTCACCGGCGAGCAGGCGACCTTCGGCGAGTCCACCGACAACGGCATCAAGCTCGCGATCTCCGAGGTCAACGCCAAGGGCGGCGTCAAGGGCAAGAAGATCACCCTCAAGACCTATGACGACCAGGGGAAGCCGGAGGAGGCCGCGGTCGCCGCGACCCGCCTGATCGCGCAGGACAAGGTCGCCGTGCTGCTCGGCGAGGTCGCGTCGAGCCGCTCCCTCGCCATGGCGCCCATCGCCGACACCAACAAGGTGCCGATGATCTCGACCGCCTCCACCAACCCCCGCGTCACCAAGGACGGCGACAAGACGCGGCCCTACGTCTTCCGGGTCTGCTTCATCGATCCCTTCCAGGGCACGGTGATGGCGAAGTTCGCCCACGAGAACCTGAAGCTGAAGAAGGTCGCGGTGCTCCGCGACGTCGGGAACGACTACTCGGTGGGCCTGGCCGACTACTTCGTGGCCAAGTTCAAGGAGCTCGGCGGCGAGATCGTGAGCGACCAGAGCTTCAAGGCGGGCGACCAGGACTTCAAGGCGCAGCTCACCGCCATCAAGAACAAGAAGCCCGAGCTGATCTACGTGCCGGCCTACTACACCGACGTGGCGCTCATCGGCCGCCAGGCGCGCGAGCTGGGGTTCAAGGGCCCGCTGGCCGGCGGCGACGGCTGGGACTCCGCCAAGCTCTTCGAGATCGCGCAGGGCGCGCTCGACGGCTCGTTCTTCTCGAATCACTACACCCACGAGAACCCCGAGCCGCTCATCCAGAACTTCGTGAAGAAGTACAAGGAGACCTATGGCGCGGTGCCGGACGCGCTGGCCGCGCTCGGCTACGACGCCGCCCTGGTCGCCTTCGACGCGATGAACCGCGCCCCTGACCTGAGCGGCGCCGCGATCCGCGAGGCCATCGAGAAGACCAAGGACTTCCAGGGCGTCGCCGGCAAGGTCTCCCTCGACGCCGATCACAACGCGGTCAAGTCGGCCGTCGTGATCGGGATCGAGAAGAACGCCGCCAAGTACGTCACGACCGTCGAGCCCTAGGCTCGGCAGCCAGTCCGGGGAGGGGAGGGGTTGATCATCGACCCCTCCCCTCTCTAATGTGTCGCACCCCTTTCGGCCCCCCGGAATCCAGAGTGACCGAGTTCCTCCAGCACTTCGTGAACGGCCTGTCGGTCGGTACCATCTACGCCCTGATCGCGCTCGGCTACACGATGGTGTACGGCGTCCTGAAGCTCATCAACTTCGCGCACGGCGACGTCTACATGGTCGGCGCCTTCAGCGGCTACTACCTCGGCATCGTCAGCGGGGGCGAGCCGTCCTTCATCCGCGCGGCCTACGTCACCCTGGGCGCGATGATCGCGTGCGCCCTGCTCGGCTTCGTGATCGAGCGGTTCGCCTACCGGCCGCTCCGCAACCAGGCCCGGCTCACCGCCCTCATCACCGCGATCGGCGTCTCGTTCCTGCTCGAGTACGGGTTCCAGCTGGCGCCCATCGTGCGCAACCCGGTGCAGTTCCCGCCCGGCCCCAGCCCGCGCTTCTTCCCGACCCTGATCGACTTCGGGGAGGTGCGCTCTATCGACTTCATGGGCGCCACCATGCCGAAGATCGACGTGCTCGGGCTGGTGGTCGCGCTCGTGCTCATGCTGGTGCTCCAGTACATCGTCTACCGGACGCGCTTCGGCACCGCCATGCGGGCGGTCTCCTTCGACCCGCAGGTGGCGGGGCTGATGGGCATCCCGGTCAACCGGATCATCTCCTGGACCTTCATGCTGGGGAGCGCGCTGGCCGCCGCGGCGGGCATCATCAACGCCTCCTCGCGCCCCAAGATCGAGCCGCTCTTCGGGCTCATCTCGGGGCTGAAGGCCTTCGTGGCGGCCGTCCTGGGCGGCATCGGGAGCGTGCCGGGGGCCATGGCCGGCGGGCTCCTGCTCGGCCTCACCGAGGAGTACGTGGCCGGCTACACCGACTCCTCCTACCGGGACGCCATCGCGTTCGCGGTGCTCATCCTCGTCCTGCTGGTCCGGCCGGCCGGCCTCTTCGGCCGCGCCACGGTGGAGAAGGTCTAGTGGCGCGCGTCCTCCCCTTGATCCGCTCGATCCTGCCGTTCCTGATCGGCATCCCGCTCATGGTCGGGGTCCAGGCCATGATGCCGCCCGACTACTCGCTCATCCTGGTGAGCGTCGGCGTGAACGTGGTGCTGGCCGTCTCGCTCAACGTGGTGAACGGGTTCACCGGCCAGTTCTCGCTCGGCCACGCCGGCTTCATGGCGGTGGGCGCCTACACCGCCGCGAAGATCACCACCGGCCTGGTGGGCGTGGAGCTGCCGTTCGTCCCGCCGGCCTTCTCCGACCAGGCGGCCTTCGCGCTCGCGCTCCTGGCCAGCATGGGCACCGCCGCGCTGACGGGCTTCATGGTGGGCATGCCCTCGCTGCGCCTGCGCGGCGACTACCTCGCCATCGTGACGCTGGGGTTCGGCGAGATCATCCGCTCCATCATCGAGAACATGAAGTTCCTCGGGCAGGCCACCGGCCTCTCGGGCCTCCCCCCCGGACCAACCTGGTGTGGGTGGGGGTCTCGGCCATCGCCACGGTGGTGATGGCGCGCCGCCTGGCGGTCTCGACCGAGGGGAGGGCGCTCTTCGCCATCCGCGAGGACGAGGTCGCGGCCGAGGCGATGGGGGTCGACACCACCGGCTACAAGGTGCGGGCCTTCGTGATCTCGTCCGCCTACGCGGGCCTGGCCGGCGCGCTCATCTCGCACGCCATCCTGCTCGCGACCCCGCGCATGTTCACCTTCGTCCGCTCCATCGAGGTGGTGGTGATGGTGGTGCTGGGCGGCCTCGGGTCGATCACCGGCTCGGTGCTGGCCGCCATCGTCCTCACCATCGCGCTGGAGCTGCTCCGCGAGTTCCAGGCCTACCGCATGGTCGTCTACGCGCTGCTCCTCATCGCGCTCATGCTGCTCCGCCCCCAGGGCATCTTCGGCACGCGCGAGCTCTGGAACCTCCCCATCTTCAAGCGGCTGTTCGGCCCGCGCCTGGCCGCGGCCGGCCCGGCCGGCGCGTCGCCGACCGAGGTGCGCGACGACTCCACCTCGACCGGGGGGAGCGTATGACCGCGCCGCTCGAGGCCAAGGGCGTCACCATGCGGTTCGGCGGGCTCAAGGCCCTGGCCGACTTCAACCTGGTGATGCAGCCCGGCGAGCTGGTGGGGCTCATCGGCCCGAACGGCGCCGGGAAGACCACCGCCTTCAACGCCATCACCGGCGTGTACACGCCCTCCGAGGGCGAGGTGCGGGTGTCGGGCGAGCTGGTCAACACCGAGCGCCCGCACCAGATCTGCGCCCGGGGCGTGGCCCGGACCTTCCAGAACATCCGCCTCTTCAAGCAGCTCACCGCGCTCGACAACGTGCGGATCGCCTGCCACGCCCGCTCGCACAGCGGCTTCTTCCACGCGCTGTTCCTGACCGGGCACCACGGCCGCGAGGAGGCCCGCATCCTCGCGCGCGCCGAGGAGTACCTGGCGGTGATGGGGCTGGCTCACCGGCGCGACGAGATCTCGAAGAACCTGCCCTACGGCGAGCAGCGCCGGCTCGAGATCGCCCGGGCCCTCGCGACCGGTCCCAAGGTGCTCTGCCTCGACGAGCCGGCGGCCGGCATGAACGCCGCCGAGAAGGTCGAGCTGATGCAGCTCATCCGCAACATCCGCGACCGGTTCGGGATCTCGATCCTGGTGATCGAGCACGACATGCGGCTGGTGATGGGCGTCTCCGAGCGGCTGCTGGTGCTCGACCACGGCGTGACCATCGCGCAGGGCAAGCCGGAGGCGATCCGGAAGAACCCCAAGGTGATCGAGGCCTACCTGGGCGACGCGTACCTCGAGGAGAAGAACATCGCCCTCGAGCCGCAGGGGACGACGCGATGACGGCGGCCGGACCGATCCTGGAGGTGAAGGACCTCCGCGTTCACTACGGCGCCATCGAGGCGCTGCGCGGGGTCTCGCTCGAGGTCTCGCAGGGGCAGGTGGTGGCGCTCATCGGCGCGAACGGGGCGGGCAAGACCACCACGCTCCGCGCCGTCTCGAAGATGCTCAAGCCCAGCGCGGGCGCGCTCCGCTTCCAGGGAGAGGACGTCACCCGGCTCCCCTCGCACGCCCTGGTGGCCCGCGGGATGGCGCACGCGCCGGAGGGGCGGGGCATCTTCCTGAACCTCACCGTCCGCGAGAACCTGGACCTCGGCGCCTACCTGCGGACCGACCGGGCCGGGATCGCGCAGGACGCCGAGCGGGCGTTCACGCTGTTCCCCATCCTGGCCGAGCGACGCACCCAGGTGGCCGGCACGCTCTCCGGCGGCGAGCAGCAGATGCTGGCGGTGGCCCGCGCGCTGATGAGCAAGCCCAAGCTGATGCTGCTCGACGAGCCGTCGCTGGGGCTCGCCCCGCAGGTGGTGGAGCGGATCTTCAGCGTGCTGCGCGACGTGAACGCCTCCGGCGTGGCGCTGCTGCTGGTCGAGCAGAACGCGCACAAGGCGCTCCAGCTCGCCCACCGCGCCTACGTCCTCGAGACCGGCAACGTGGTGATGACCGGGACCGGCAAGGAGCTGCTCGCCTCGCCGGAGGTCCGCAAGGCCTACCTCGGCGAGTGAGCGCCGCGCCGGGCCACCGCGGCCCGGCGCTCGCGCGCGTCTTCGGCCTGTCCTCGCACCCGGCGCGGCGATATCTTCCGCCGATGTCCGACGGCTTCCCTCGCCCCGAGCCGCGCCCGGAGTTCCTGGCCGGCTGCCGGGACGAGCTCCCCATCCTCCTCGGCGTGGCGCCGTTCGGGATGATCTACGGCGTGCTGGCGCTGGAGGCGGGCCTCCCGGCGCTCACGGCGCAGTCCATGTCGTCGGTGGTCTTCGCCGGCTCCGCCCAGTTCATCGCGGCGCAGCTCATCCGCAGCGGGGCGCCGGCCGCGGTCCTGGTCATGACGGTGTTCGTGGTGAACCTGCGCCACGCGCTCTACAGCGCCTCCTTCGCGCCGCGCCTGAAGCACCTCTCGCCCGGGTGGAAGGCGGCCCTCGCCTACCTCCTCACCGACGAGGCCTACGCGGTGGCGGCCTCGCGCTACGCCCGGGAGGGCGACGGTCCGGACGTCTCGCCGAATCGCCACTGGTACTTCCTCGGCGCGGGCCTGACGCTCTGGGCCGCCTGGCAGGTCAGCACCGCCGCCGGCGTGTTCATCGGCGCGGCCGTCCCGAGGGGCCTGTCCCTCGACTTCACCCTGGCGCTCACCTTCATCGCGCTGGTCCTCCCCGCCCTGAAGGACCGGGCCACCACGACCGCGGCGCTGACCGCCGGGGTGGTGGCGGTGCTGGCGGTGGGGCTGCCGTACAAGCTCGGCCTGATGCTGGCGGCGCTGGTGGGCATCGGGGCCGGCCTCTGGGCGGAGGGCCGGCGAGAATGAGCTGGTTCCCCGTCCTGGTGGTGGCCGGGCTGGTCACGTTCGCCATCCGGCTCTCCTTCATCGCGCTCCTCGGCAAGGTGGCGCTCCCGCCGGTGGTCGGACGCGCCCTGCGCTTCGTGCCGCCCGCGGTGCTCTCCGCCATCATCCTCCCCGAGCTGATGCTGCGGGACGGCGTGATCGACCTGCGACCGGCCAACGCGCGGCTCCTGGCCGGCGTCCTGGCGGCCGTGATCGCCTGGCGGACGCGCAACGTCCTCCTCACCATCGCCGTCGGGATGGCCGCGCTCTGGGCGCTGCAGGCGGTGCTGCCGGCCTGAGGCTCGTGACGGCGGTGGAACGAGCGGTCGAGCTCGTCGACCACGGACGCGTGACGCAGCAGTATTGGCCAGTCGTTGCAGCAAGGACGGCGTGGTGGACCCTCGCGCCGCGGCGCCGCCTGGTGCACACTCGGGCCCCGTGCTCGTCCCGCCCGCCAGGCTCGCGCTGTTCCTCGGCGCCACGCTCGCCCTGACGCTCACGCCCGGGCCGGCGGTGCTGTTCATCGTCGCGCGCAGCGTGGCGGACGGGCGCCGCGCCGGGTTCCTGTCGGTGCTGGGCGTCGGCCTCGGGAACGCGGTCCACGCGCTGGCCGCCGCCCTCGGGCTCGCGGCGCTGCTCGCGTCGTCGCCGCTGGCGTTCTCCGCCGTGCGATACCTGGGCGCCGGCTACCTGGTGCTCCTCGGCGTCCGCCGGATGATGGACCGCGCCGCCTCGCTCGGCGCGACCGACGGGGAGCGCCCCGCCGCGCCCGCGCACCACGTGCTCCGCCAGGGGTTCCTGGTGGCGGCGCTGAACCCCAAGACCGCGCTCTTCTTCCTCGCCTTCCTGCCGCAGTTCGCCAATCCCGCGCGCGGGGCCGTGGCCGGCCAGATCCTGCTCCTCGGCGCGCTCTTCATCCTGGTGGCGGTCGGCACCGACAGTGTCTACGTGCTCCTCTCCGGCGGCCTGGGCGCGTGGCTGCGGCGGAACCCGGCCTTCGCGCGCGGGGAGCGCTACGTGAGCGGCGCCGTCTACCTCGGCCTCGGCGCGCTCGCCGCGCTGGTCCGCTGAGGGGCGCTGCGAGACCTACCGACCGCCCCGCGTCCATCGAGCGCCGCCGCCGACCTCCCGGACCCACCGGTTTGCCCGGCGCCCGCGGGGGCTGATATGTCCTCGCGCCGTGTCATTGGAAGAGCCCGCGATCACCATGACGGACCTGGACGACTCGGCGGCGCGCGCGGCGTCCGCGCTCGGGACGCCCGCCGCAGCCGGCGGGGACGGGCACGCCGCCCGAGGCCACCCGCGCAGCGCCGCGGCCGGGATCGCCCTGGTGCTGGCCTCGGCGATCTGCTTCGGCACGCTGCCCATCTTCGCCCGCATCGCCTACGACTCCGGCGCCGACACCTCGACGGTCCTCCTCCTCCGCTTCTCCGCGGCGGCCGCGATCATGTGGACCGTGCTCCGGGCCCGCGGGGCGGCGCTGCCGCGGGGCAAGGGGCTCGCCATGCTGGTCGGCATGGGGGGCATCGGGTACGCCGGCCAGGCGTTCTCGTACTTCACGGCGGTGGACCTCGGGTCGGCGGGCCTGGCCGCGCTGCTGCTCTACCTCTACCCGGCGGTGGTCGCGATCCTGTCCCGGGTGGTGTTCCGCCATCCGCTCTCGCTGCTGCAGGCGCTCGCCATCGGCATGGCGCTGGTGGGGAGCCTGCTCACCATCGGCCGGGCGGGGGACGGGACGCCGCTCGGCGTGCTCTTCGGCGTCCTCGCGGCGCTCATCTACTCGGTCTACATCCTCACCGGCGCGCGCCTCCCGGCGGGCATCACCGCCACCGCCTCCACCACGGTGGTGACCTCGTCGGCGGCGGTGGTCTTCGCGGGGGTGGTGCTGGCCCGCGGCGCGCACCTGCCGCAGACGGCGCTCGGGCTGGCTCGCCGTCCTCGGCATCGCGCTCGTCTGCACCGTGCTGGCGGTGGCCCTCTTCCTGGCCGGGCTCGAGCGCCTCGGGCCGGTGCGGGCCTCGGTCTACTCGACCCTCGAGCCCGCCACCACGCTGATCCTCGCCGCGACGTTGCTCGGCGAGCAGGTGACCTGGCTGCGGGCCGCGGGCGCCGCGCTCATCCTCGCGGCGGTGGTGCTGCTCGCCCGCGGGGAAGGCGGCAGGTGAGGAGCGGCCGGAGGCCGGTCGGGGGACGGCCAGGGCACATTTCGCTTCGCGAAAAGTGCCCGGGCCGGACAGAGGGCCTGCCGCCCAGGTAGGCGGCCTGCACCTTCGGGTCCGAGGCCAGCTCCGCGGCCGGCCCCTCGAGGACGATCCGGCCGACCTCCATCACGTAGGCGCGGTGCGCGAGCCGCAGGGCCGCGCGCGCGTTCTGCTCCACCAGGACCACCGTCACGCCGGCCTCCTCGTTGATGGAGCGCAGCGTGCGGAAGATGCCCTTGACGAGGAGCGGGGCGAGGCCGAGCGAGGGCTCGTCGAGGAGCAGCACGCGCGGCTTCGCCATGAGGGCGCGGCCGATGGCGAGCATCTGCTGCTCCCCGCCGGAGAGGGTGCCGGCGAGCTGGAGGCGGCGCTGCTCGAGCACCGGGAAGAGCTGGTAGACCCAGGCGGCGGAGGCGGCGATCTCCTTCTCGTCGGTCCGGGTGAAGGCGCCCAGGATCAGGTTCTCGCGCACCGTGAGCGTGCCGAAGATCCGCCGTCCCTCGGGCGCTTGCGCGATGCCGAGCCGCACGCGCTCGTGGGCGGGGACGCCCCCGGCCGGCTTGCCGTCGTACAGGATCTCCCCGCCCGACGGGCGCAGCAGGCCGCTGATCGCCCGCAGGGTGGTGGACTTGCCGGCGCCGTTCGCGCCGAGGACGGTGACGATCTCGCCCTGCCGGACCGCGAGGTCGATGCCGTGGAGCGCCTCCACGTTGCCGTACTTCACGCGCAGCTGGCGGATCTCGAGGAGCGGGGCCGTCACGCTAGACCTCCTCCGTCCCGAGGTACGCCTCGATCACCCGCGGGTTCGCCCTGGATGGCGGCCGGCGGCCCCTCGGCGATCTTCTCGCCGAACACCAGCACCACGATGTGCTCGCAGGCCCGCATCACCAGGCTCATGTCGTGCTCGATGAGCAGGACGGTGATGCCGCGCGCCCGGATCCGCCCGATGAGCGCCACCAGCTCGATCGGTCTCCTGCTCGTTCATCCCCCCGGCCGGCTCGTCGAGGATGAGGAGCTTGGGATCGGCCGCCAGGGCGCGGGCGATCTCGAGCCGGCGCTGATCGCCGTAGGCCAGGTTCCTGGCGAGCTCCATGGCGTGGCCGGCGAGCCCCACGAACTCGAGCTCGCGCACGGCGCGCGCCACCGCCTCGCGCTCCTCGCGGACCTGCCAGGGCGGGCGGAGGAGCGCGCCCAGGAGCCCGGACCGGGTGCGGCAGTGCCGCCCGGCCAGGACGTTCTCGGTGGCCGAGAGCTGCTGGAACAGCCGGACGTTCTGGAAGGTGCGGGCGATCCCGGCCTGGACGATCCGGTGCGTGCGCTTGCGGGTGATGGAGCGGCCCTCGAAGGCGATGGTGCCCGCGTCGACGGCGTAGTTCCCGGTGATGAGGTTGAAGGTGGTGGTCTTGCCGGCGCCGTTCGGCCCGATGAGCCCGACCACCGAGCCCTCCGTCGACGTCGAACGAGACGTCGCCCACCGCGGTGAGGCCGCCGAAGTGCTTGGTGACGTTCCGCACCTCGAGGAGCGCGCTCACGGCGAGCCCTCCGCCCGGCGGACGTCGGACTCCTTGAAGCGGAGGAGCCGCAGCGGGAGCAGCCCCTGCGGCCGGACCACCATCATGATCATCATCACCAGCCCGAAGACCAGCATCCGGCCGCTGGCGAAGCCGCGGAACACCTCGGGCAGGACCACCACCAGCGCGGCGCCCACGATCACGCCGGGGATCGAGCCGGAGCCGCCCAGGATCACCATCAGGAAGAGGACCACCGACTCCCAGAAGCTGAAGGACTCGGGCGAGATGATGGTCATCTTCGCCGCGAAGAGGGTGCCGGTCATCCCGGCCCAGGCGGCGCCCAGCCCGAAGGCGAGCAGGCGGTAGCGGGCCGTGTTCACGCCGCTCCCCTCCGCCGCGACCGGATCCTCGCGCAGGTAGTTGAGGGCGCGCCCGAAGCGCGACTGCTCGAGGCGGTGGAACAGCAGCACCGTCACCGCCACGAAGCCCCAGATCAGGTAGAGGAACTCGTGGGGGCGCCGGATCCGGTGGCCGAACAGCACCGGGCGGGAGATGCCGAAGATCCCGTTCGCGCCGCCGGTGAGCCCGAAGACGTCGTTCACCAGCGCGATCCGGACGATCTCGCCGAGGCCGATGGTCACCACCAGCAGGTAGTCGCCGCGCAGGTGCACGACCGGCCGGGCCACCACCGTGGCGAAGAGCGCCGCGACCACCGCGCTGGCGGGCAGCGTCCAGAGGATGGGCACCCCCAGCCGCGTGTTGAGGATCGCGGCGGTGTAGGCCCCCACCGCGTAGAAGGCCGCGTGCCCCATGTTGAAGAGCCCGGCGTCGCCCAGGATGAGGTTCAGGCTCAGCGCCAGGAGGACGTACAGGCCGACGCTGTTCAGCACGTCGAGCCAGTAGGCGTCGAGGAGGAGCGGGGCGGCCGCGACGCCGGCGGCGACCACGACGTACCCGATCGCCACGCGGCGGCTCGTGGACGGGGCGACCATCAGACCTTCTCCGCCACCCGCTCGCCCAGGAGGCCGGAGGGGCGGACGATGAGGATCAGGATCAGCACCAGGAAGGCGAAGGCGTCCTTCCAGGCGATGGACAGGTAGGCGGCGCCGAGCGCCTCGACCACGCCGAGCAGGAGCCCGCCCACCATCGCCCCGGGGATGTTGCCGATGCCGCCCAGGATGGCGGCGGTGAAGGCCTTCATCCCGTAGAGCCAGCCCATGGTGAAGTTGATCTGGCCGTAGTAGAGCCCGACCAGGAGCCCGGCGCCGCCGCCGAGGGCCGGCCCGATCACGAAGACCAGCCGGATCACCCGGTTCACGTCGATCCCCATGAGCCGCGCCGCGCCCTGATCGATGGCCACCGCGCGGATGGCCGTGCCGATCCGGGTCTTCTGCACGAACAGGTAGAGCGCCGCCATGATGCCGAGCGACACCAGCACCACCGCGATGCGCATCACCGGCACGCCCTGGCCGAGGATCGTCACCGTGGCCTGCGGGATGACGTCCGGGTAGACCTGGTACCGGGCGCCGTAGATCAGCATCAGCGTGTTCTGGAGGAAGATCGACGCGCCCAGCGCCGAGACCACCGCCGAGAGGCGGGGCGACTCCCGCAGCGGCCGGTAGGCCGCCCGCTCCAGCACGATGCCGATGACCGCCACCAGCCCCATCACCATCACGGCCAGCACCACCAGCCCGAGGGCCAGTCCCAGCCGATCTCCGAGGAGGAACGAGGTGAGGAGCGTCATCCCCAGGTAGGCGCCGTAGGTGAAGAGGTCGCCGTGGGCGAAGTTGATGAGCTTCAGGACGCCGTACACCATCGTGTAGCCGAGGGCGATCAGCGCGTAGATGCTCCCGACGGCGAGGCCGTTGGTGAGCTGCTGGAAGAATTGCTCCACGTGACCGCCTGGCTCGGGGGAGGGGCGGGGCCCCGTGGCCGGGGCCCCGCCGCCGCTGCGCGACGCTACCTCACTTCTGCAGGACGAAGCCGCCGTTCGCGTCCACCGCGTAGACGCGGTAGAGCTCGCCGACCCGGTCGCCCTTGGCGTTGAAGGCGATCTTGCCGGTGAAGCCTGGGAAGTCCTTGAGCGCGCCGAGGGCCGCCCGCACCTTGGCGGCGTCGGTCGACTTGCTGGTCTCGATGGCCTTCGCGATCACGCGGAAGCCGTCGCCCGCCAGCACGCCGTAGATCGAGCTGGGCGCCTCGCCGTACTTCTTCTGGTACGAGGTCACGTAGGCCTTGGCCTCGGGCGTGTCGAGGTCCTTCGGGACCGGCGGCGAGAGGAACCGGAAGCCGGTCGCCGCGTCCTTCCCGGCGATCTTGACCAGGTCGGGGTTGTTGATGGCGTCCCCGCCGATGAACGGCACCTTCCAGCCCATCTGCTTCTTCTGCTTCAGGAGGAGGCCGGCCTCCGGGTAGTAGCCGGTGAAGAACACGACGTCCGGGCCGGCGGCGCGGAGCTTGGTCAGGATGGCCGAGTAGTCCTGCTCCTTGGGGGTCAGCGCGTCGAAGAAGACCACGTTCGCCTTCTTCGTCTTTAGGATGGCGACGATCTCGTCGGCCAGCCCCTTGGAGTAGGCGGAGCTGTCGTGGAGGATCGCGATCTTCTTGGCGCCGAGCTTCTCCAGCGTCGCCGCGCCGACCCGGCCCTGCTCGTCGTCGCGGGGGCAGGTCCGGAGGAAGTTCGGGAGCTTCTTCTCGGTGAGGCGCACGGCGGTGGAGCCGTTGGCGATCTGGATGATCCCGGCCTCGTCGAGGATGGTCTGGGTGGCCTCGGTCACGGCCGAGCCGTAGGTCCCGATCACGGCCACCGCGCCCTTGGTGACCAGGCGCTGGGCCGCGAGCGCCGCGGTGCGCGGGTCGCCGCCGTCGTCCTCGATGACGACCTCGAGCTGCTTGCCGAGGAGACCGCCCTTGGCGTTCTGCTCCGCGGCGAGCAGCTCGACGTTGCGCTTCATCTCCTGGCCCTCGCTGGCCCAGGAGCCGGTCAGCGGAGCCATCAACCCGATCTTGATCGTGTCCGCCGCGCTGGCAGACCCGGACGCCAGCAGCGCCACCGCCACTGCGAGCCGCATCGACATGGTCACGTGAGCCTCCTTGAAAGCTGGGGAGGCGACATTTCAGCACCCCTGGAACGCGCCGGGAAGCGAAAGGCGACCGGCAGCGGCGATCGGGCCGCGGCCGTGGTGGGGGTACGCCCGCGGTGATATGAACGCTCCTCCATGCTCGACGCCCGGGTCCTCGCCTTCGCCGGTATCGCCGCCCTCGTGACCATCACCCCGGGCTCGGACACCATGCTCGTGATCCGCAGCGCGCTGGTCCGCGGGCGGGGGGCGGGGCTGGCCACGGTCCTGGGCGTCTGCGCGGGGGTGTTCGTCCACGCCACCGCCTCCGCCCTCGGGCTCTCGGCCGTGCTGGTGCGGTCGGCGCGCGCCTTCGACCTCGTGAAGGCGGCGGGCGCGATCTACCTGGTCTTCCTGGGCGTCCAGTCGATCCGGAGCGCGCTGCGCGGTGCCCCCGAGGCCGCGCGCCCGACCGCGCAGCTCGACGCGCGGCGCGCCTTCGTCGAGGGGCTGCTCAACAACGTCCTCAACCCGAAGGTGGCGATCTTCTACCTCGCCTTCCTGCCCCAGTTCATGGCGGCGGGCGACCCGGTGCTGACCCGGTCGATCCTCCTCGCCGGCATCCACTTCACCGAGGCGGCGGTCTGGCTCACGCTGGTCGCCTTCTTCGTCGCCCGGCTGCGGGGGGCGCTGGCGCGGCCCCGCGTGCGCGGCGCGCTCGAGGGCGCGACCGGGCTCGTGCTGATCGGGTTCGGCGTGAAGCTGGCCACGGCCCGGCGCTGACGCCCGAGGGCCGGCGCGGCCCGCGCGCGGAGCGCGGGCGCGAGGCCGGGCCGGGGCCGACGCAGCGCGGCGGCCCGCTCGACGCGCCGGGTCACCGGTCCGGCCATGCGACCGATTGACAATCACGCCCCACACGGGCTACCACCCGCGTCCACTGCGTCAGCCTGCGCAGCCCGAGCCCGTCGTTGGCTTCGCCTGTCCAGAAGGGAACCGCGCGATGAAGACGCTCCTCAAGCTCCTCGCCCTCACCCTGGCCCTCGTCGCGCTGCCGGCCCAGGCCCGGACCCTCGAGGAGATCAAGGCGACCGGGAAGATCGTCGTCGCCTCGGAGGGCGCGTTCCCTCCATTCAACTTCTTCCGCGGGCCGACGCTCACCGGCTTCGAGATCGACGTCGCCGAGGCCCTGGCGAAGCGGATGGGCCTCGCCATCGAGTGGCGCGCGCTCTCCTTCGACGCGCTGCTCGCCGGGCTCCGGCAGGACCGCTGGGACATGGTGATCGCCTCGTTCGGCGTCACCGAGGAGCGCGCCAAGGCGGTGACCTTCACGAACCCGCACTACTGCTCGGGCGGCGTGATCGTCACGCGGGACCCCGCCATCCGGACGGTGAAGGATCTGGCCGGCAAGGTGGTGGTGGTGCAGACCGGCACGACCTACCTCGAGCACGTCAAGAAGATCCCCGGCCTCAAGGAGGTGAAGAACCTCCCCAAGGACACCGACGCCCGCAGCGCGCTGCTGGCCGGCCGCGCGGACGCCTGGGTGACCGACCGCTTCGTCGCCAAGTCGGCGGTGGCCTCGGGCGGCGGCGCGGGGCTCAAGATCGGCGACTTCGTGTTCGTGGAGCGGATCGCCATGGCCGTGAAGAAGGGCAACACCTCGCTCCAGGGCGCGCTCGACAAGGCGCTCCAGGAGATCATGGCCGACGGCACCTACGAGAAGCTCTCCAAGAAGTACCTGGACGAGGACGTCCGCTGCCGGTGAGCGGACGGCGACCGGGCCCCTCCGCACGAGCCCCATGAGCACCTCCGCCGGCGTCTGGCCCGCGCACTGGACGCGCCAGCAGCGCAGCTCCGCGATCATCGCGGCGGCGGCCGCCGGGCTGGTGCTGTTCATGTGGGGCGTCGCCACGCCGCTCTCCTGGATGCCCGAGCCCATCGGGCCGGTGGCCGAGGAGTTCGCCGGCGGCACGCGGGTCACCGTCGGGCTGACGCTGGTGTCCGGGCTGGCCGGGATCGCCATCGGCGTCCTCACCGCCGTCTCGAAGCTCGCGCCGCTCCGGCCCGTCCGCTGGGCGGCCGACGTGTACGTCTGGGCGGTGCGGGGCACGCCGCTCCTCGTGCAGGTGCTGTTCGTCTACTTCGCGCTGCCGGCCCTGGTGCCGGGCCTGCAGCTCTCCGACTTCGCCTCGGCGGCGGTGGCGCTGGCGGTGAACGTGGGCGCCTACAACGCGGAGGCGATCCGCGCCGGGATCGTCGCGGTCCCGAAGGGCCAGACCGAGGCGGCGCGCGCGCTGGGGCTCTCGCCGCTGCAGACCTTCCGCGACGTGGTCTTCCCGCAGGCGTTCAAGATCGCGCTCCCGCCGCTCGTGAACAACGTGGTGGCGCTGCTCAAGGACTCCTCGCTCGCCTACGTCATCGGGGTGGTGGAGCTCTCCAACGTGGGGAACCGGCTCCAGGCCGCCACCTTCGAGCCCGTCCCGACGCTGGTCACCACCGCCACCATCTACCTCGTCCTCACCACCTTGCTGACGCGCATCTCCGGCGCGATCGAGCAGCGGCTCGACGTCGAGCAGCGGCGCTGAGCGCGCCCAGGACGGCTCCCCATGTCGCTCGTCCACCCCGTCTCGCCGTCCGGAGCGCGCGCGCCGCTCATCGTGGCCGAGGGCGTGAACAAGCACTTCGGCGCGGCCCACGTGCTGCGCGACGTCTCGGCGCGCTTCTTCGAGGGCGAGGTGGCCGTGATCATCGGCGCCTCCGGCTCGGGGAAGTCCACCTTCCTGCGGACGCTGAACCGCCTCGAGAAGCACGACACGGGGCGGATCCTGGTGGACGGGATCGAGCTGTGCGACAGCGTGCGCAACATCGACGCCATCCGCCGCGAGGTCGGCATGGTGTTCCAGCAGTTCAACCTCTTCCCGCACCTCACCGCCCTCGACAACGTCGCGCTCGCGCCCCGCCGCGTCCGCGGCGCCGCGCGGCGCGAGGCCACCCGCGCGGCGCTCGAGCTGCTCACCCGCGTCGGGCTCGCCGATCACGCCCACAAGCACCCGTTCCAGCTGTCCGGGGGGCAGCAGCAGCGCGTCGCCATCGCGCGCGCGCTCGCCATGAACCCGAAGGTGCTGCTCTTCGACGAGCCCACCAGCGCGCTCGACCCGGAGATGATCAACGAGGTGCTCGACGTGATGAAGGACCTGGCCCGGGCCGGCATGACGATGATCGTGGTGACCCACGAGATGCGCTTCGCGCGCGACGTGGGCGACCGGATCCTCTTCTTCGACCACGGCGAGCTCCTGCAGCAGGCGCCGCCGGACGAGTTCTTCGACGCGCAGCGGAACGACCGGATCCGCGCGTTCCTGGGGCAGATCGCACACTGAATCCCGCAGCCATCGCAGTCATCCGAGGGAGGTCGCACGTGAGCAAGAACGGAGCGTTCGCAGGCGTGTGCCTGGCGATCCTGTCGCTGGGAGGGAGCGCCGGCGCCGCCGAGCAGGCCAAGGGCGAGGCGCCGGACGAGGTGAAGGCGCTGCGGGCCGAGGTGAAGCGGCTCGCGGCGGAGGTGGAGGCCCTGAAGTCGAGCGGGCCCGCGCCCGCGGCCACCAAGCCCGCGGCGGCGCCCACGCCGGACGCGGTGGCCGAGCTGGCGGACCGGGTCGGCCTGGTCGAGATCCAGCAGAAGGACGCGGTGGTGGCGGGCGACATCCCCGGCTCGTTCCGCGTCCCGGGGACGGAGCTCTCGCTGCGGCTGTACGGGTTCGCCGAGCTGTACTGGGTGCACGCGTTCGGCCCGGACAGCTCGGACATCGACTACTCGACCTTCCCCCCGTACCTGCCGCTCGATGGGACGGCGGCGGGCCGGCGCGAGAACCGCGACTACTTCACCGCGCGCACCTCCCGGCTCGGGCTCGAGGCCGCCACGCCGACCCGCTACGGCGTCCTCGGCGTCAAGATCGAGGGTGACTTCAACAACGAGCCCCGCACCGGCAACAGCGCGCAGTACGGCGGGACGCAGCACCTCTTCACCCAGCAGTCGACGAGCAGCTACGGGTTCCGCATCCGCCACGCGTACGGCACCTTCGGCGGCCTGCTGGTCGGCCAGACCTGGTCCACCTTCATGGACGTGGACAACTACCCCGAGACGGTCGACTTCAACGGGCCGACCGGCGCGACGTTCATCCGCCAGCCGCTCGTCCGCTACACCTACGGAACGCGGTCGTCGGGGGGCTTCACGGTCGCGCTCGAGAACCCCTCGAGCTACGTGCTCGACTCGGCCGATCCCGACACCAACCCGGAGTTCGGGCTGCCGATCTCCTCGAGCCTCTCGCGGATCCCGGACGTGGTGGTCCGCTGGGACAAGGGGTTCGACTGGGGCGCCCTGAGCGCCCGCGCCATGACCCAGGAGCTCCGCTTCGACGACGGCGCAGGCCGCGAGGCCTCGCGGCGGGGCTGGGGCGCCGCGGCCAGCGCCTCCTTCAAGGTGCGCACCCGCGACTGGCTGGCGCTGCAGGTGACCGGCGGCGACGGGGTGGGACGGTACCTGAACTACATCGAGGGGGCCATCTACGACGCGGCCACCGACGAGATCCGGACCGAGCGCGCCATCGGCGTGGTGGCCGGCTACCAGCTCAAGCCGGCGGACTGGGTGCGCGTGAACCTCGTCTACGGCGGGACGCGCAACTTCGACGGCGACTACACGCGGGTGGCGAGGGCGGCAGGGCTCGACGGCGGCCGGTTCGGCGTGAACCGCTCGGTGCAGCAGCTCCACGCCGGGCCGATCTTCACGCCGGTGAAGGGCGTGGACCTCGGGGTGGAGGGCATCTGGGCCCACCGCAAGACGCTCGCCGGGGAGCGGGGAGAGGACCTGCGCGTCGACGTCTCGCTGAAGTACTACATCAACTGATCCTCGCCCCGCGCCCGCGGCACCAGGCCGCGGGCCGCGGGCGCGGCCGCACCCCGCCGAAACGGCGCGCAGACCGCCCTGCATCTCGCCGGGAAAAGCGGTACCCTGCGTCGCCCTCTGGTCGGCGGCACCCAAACGAGACTCTCGCTGGGAGTCCCATCTTCGGCAGGAGACCAACCATGCATCGCAATCGACTCCTCATCGGCGCCCTCGCGCTCGTCGCGCTCGGCGCCTGCCAGAAGTCCTCGTCGTCCTCCAAGCCCACCACCGTGAAGCTCGGCGTCTTCGAGCCGATGACCGGCGCGAACGCGGCGGGCGGTGCCATGGAGGTCGAGGGGATCAAGCTCGCCAACGAGCTGTTCCCGAACGTGAAGGTCGGGGACAAGGAGTACAAGATCGAGCTCGTCCTCGCGGACAACAAGTCCGACAAGGTGGAGGCCGCCAACGCCGCCCAGCGGCTGGTGGACCAGGACAAGGTCAACGTGGTGCTCGGCTCCTGGGGCTCGTCGCTCTCCATGGCGGCCGGCCCGATCATCAAGGACAAGCAGGTCCCGGCCATCGCCCTGTCCGCCACCAACCCGCTCGTCACCAAGGGCAACGACTACTACTTCCGCGTCTGCTTCATCGACCCGTTCCAGGGCACGGTGATGGCCAACTACGCCTTCAAGGAGCTGAAGGCCAGGAAGGCGGTCATCATCCGCGAGGTCTCGAACGACTACTCGGTCGGGCTGGCCCGGTTCTTCACCGACAGCTTCAAGAAGCTGACCGGCGACGGGGGGGCCATCCTCTCCGAGCTGAACTACAACACCAACGACCAGGACTTCACGGCCCAGCTCACCACCGTCAAGTCGATGAAGCCGGACGTGATCTTCGCCCCCGGCAACTACACCGAGAGCGCGCTCGTCATCAAGCAGGCGCGCGAGCTCGGCATCACCGCGCCGTTCCTCGGCGGCGACACCTGGGAGACCCCCGAGTTCATCGACGTGGGCAAGCAGGCGGTGGAGGGGGCGGTCTTCTCGACCTTCTTCGCCACCGAGGTCCCCATCACCGAGACCAGCAAGACCTTCCTCGACGCGTACCGGAAGCAGTACGGCAAGGAGCCCGCCGCCGTGACGGCGCTCGGCTTCGACGGCTACCTGGTGGCGCGCGCCGCCATCGAGAAGGCGGGTAGCCTCGAGGGCCCCAAGATCCGCGACGCGCTGGTCGCGACCAAGGACTTCGCCGGCGCGGCCGGGCTCATCACGTTCGACGCGAACCGCGACGCCACCAAGAGCGCGGTCATCAAGGTGGTGAAGGGCGGGAAGTTCACGTACCTCACCACCGTTCAGCCGTAGCGCAGCACCCCCCGGGCGCCGGGGGGCCGCCCGGCCCCCCGCTCCCCGGGCAACCAGGCTCCGAGGCCGCATGACCGTCGCGCTCTTCATGCAGCACCTGGCGAACGCCCTGTCCCTGGGGAGCCTCTACGCGCTCATCGCCATCGGCTACACGATGGTGTACGGCGTCCTCCGGCTCATCAACTTCGCGCACGGCGACGTGTTCATGCTGGGCGCGTACTTCGCCTTCTACGCCGCCACGGCGCCGGTGATGCCCTGGTGGGCGACCTTCCTGCTCGGGATCGCGCTCACCGCGGCGTTCGGCGTCCTGCTCGAGCGCGTGGCCTACCGGCCGCTGCGCGACTCACCCAAGATGTCGGTGATGATCAGCGCCATCGGCGCCTCGTTCCTCATCGAGAACGTCGCCGTGGTGCTGTTCGGCGGCCGCCCCAAGGGCGTGACGGTCCCGCAGATCCTGGACGTCAAGCTCTCCCTGGCCGGCGTCTCGATGATGTCGGTGAGCCTGGTGATCCCGGTCCTCACCTTCCTGGTGCTGGCGATCCTGCTCTGGGTGGTGCACAGGACCAGGACCGGCATGGCGATGCGCGCGGTCTCGACCGACCTCGACGCCGCGCGCCTGCAGGCCATCGACGTGAACCGGATCATCGCCTTCACGTTCGGCGCCGGCTCGCTGCTGGCCGGGGTGGGCGGGATCATGTGGTCGTACAAGTACCCGCAGCTGAACCCGCTCATGGGCGTCATGCCCGGCCTGAAGTGCTTCATCGCGGCGGTGATCGGCGGCATCGGCAGCATCCAGGGGGCGGTGCTGGGCGGCTTCCTGCTCGGCGGGATCGAGCTCCTCACCATCGCGTTCCTCCCGACGCTCACCGGCTACCGGGACGCGTTCGCGTTCGTGCTCCTCATCGTGGTGCTGCTGGTCAAGCCCTCCGGCCTGCTCGGCGGGACCGCGGTCGAGAAGGTGTGACGCCATGAGACCGAAGCGCGCGCACCTCTACACCGCCCTGGCCGTCCTGGCCCTCGCCGCCTTCCTCGGCGTGGCCGACACGACCTTCGACGCCTTCGCGATCCGGGTGCTCTCGCTGAGCGCCATCTACGTCGTGCTGGCGCTCTCGCTCAACCTGGTGAACGGGTTCACCGGGCTCTTCTCCCTCGGCCACGCCGGCTTCATGGCGGTGGGCGCCTACACCTGCGCGCTGCTCACCATGACCCCCGAGCAGAAGGAGATGAACTTCTTCCTCGAGCCGATCGCGCCGTGGCTGGCGCACCTCTCGCTCCCGTTCGTGCCCGCGCTGATCGCGGGCGGGCTGGTCGCGGCCGCGCTCGGGTTCGTGGTGGGCGCGCCGGTGCTCCGGCTCAGGGACGACTACCTCGCCATCGCCACCCTGGGCTTCTCGGAGATCATCCGGGTCATCCTCACCAACACGCAGAGCATCACCAACGGCGCGCTCGGGCTGAAGGGGCTGCCCAGGTTCGCGACCACCCCGGTGGTCTGGGGCTGCGCGGCGCTCTCGGTGGTGTTCATGGTCCTCCTGACCCGCTCCAGCTACGGCCGCGCCATGAAGGCGGTCCGGGACGACGAGATCGCGGCCGGGGCCATGGGCATCGACGTCTTCCGCGTGAAGGTGGTGAGCTTCACCGTGTCGAGCTTCATGGCGGGGGTGGGCGGGGCGCTGCTCGGCCACCTCCTCACCACCATCGACCCGAAGATGTTCACCTTCATGCTGACGTTCAACATCCTGCTGGTGGTGGTGCTGGGCGGGATCGGCTCGATCACCGGCTCGGCCATCGGCGCGGTGGCGGTGACGATCCTGATGGAGGCGCTCCGCTTCCTGGACGGCCCGCTCGACCTCGGCGTCCTCCAGCTCCAGGCCCGGCCCGGGATGCGGATGGTGGTGTTCTCGCTCCTCCTCATGGCGGTGGTGCTCTTCCGCCAGCGCGGCCTCATGGGCAACCGGGAGTTCTCCTGGAGCATGCTGTCGAGGATCGGCCTCCTGCCGCGGTCGGGCGGCGAGGGCGGGGCCCCGGGAGGCAAGCATGGCGTTGCTTAGCACCGAGGGCGTCACCATGCAGTTCGGCGGCCTCACCGCCGTGTCCGATCTGAACGTCGCGGTGGAGAAGAACGAGATCGTCGGGCTGATCGGGCCGAACGGCGCGGGCAAGACCACCGCCTTCAACATGATCACCGGGATGAACCGGCCCACCCGCGGCCGCATCTTCTACGACGGCGCGGAGATCACCGGGCTCGGGCGCCACCGCATCACCCGGCGCGGCGTGGCGCGGACCTTCCAGAACATCCGGCTCTTCAAGGAGCTGTCGGTCCTCGAGAACGTCCTGGTCGGCTGCCACCTCCAGATGGACGCGAACCTCTTCGAGGCCACCCTCCACCTGCCGCGCTACCGGCGGCGGGACCGCGAGGCGCGGGCCTTCTCGATGGAGCTCCTGCGCGAGGTTGGGCTGGAGGGCAATGCCTCCGACCTCGCCACCAGCCTGCCGTACGGGAAGCAGCGCCGGCTCGAGATCGTCCGCGCCCTGGCCACCCGCCCGACCATGCTGCTGCTCGACGAGCCCGCCGCCGGCATGAACCCGCAGGAGTCGAACGAGCTGATGCACCTCATCCTGCGGATCCGGGAGCAGTTCGGTCTCACCATCCTGCTCATCGAGCACCACATGCAGGTGGTGATGGGGGTCTGCCACCGGATCTACGTGCTCGAGTACGGCGAGACCATCGCCCAGGGCGACCCGGCCGCGATCCAGAACGACCCCAAGGTCATCGAGGCGTACCTGGGGGTGCAGTGATGCTGAAGGTCGAGGGGCTCTCCGCGCACTACGGCGGCATCCACGCGCTCCAGGGCATCGCCCTCGAGGTCCCGGACGGCGCCATCGTCAGCCTCATCGGCGCGAACGGCGCGGGCAAGAGCACCACGCTCAAGGCGATCGTCGGGCTGGTGAAGGCCTCGGCCGGCTCGGTCACCTGGAACGGCGCGCGGCTCACCGGCCTGCCCACCAAGGACATCGTGAAGCGCGGGGTGTGCCTGGTGCCGGAGGGGCGCCGGGTCTTCCCCAACCTCACGGTCGACGAGAACCTGACCCTGGGCGCCTACTCCAGGAACGACAAGGCCGGCATCGCGGCCGACCGCGAGAAGGTGTTCGGCCTCTTCCCGCGCCTGAAGGAGAGGAAGGACCAGAAGGCGGGGACGCTCTCCGGCGGGGAGCAGCAGATGCTGGCCGTCGGCCGGGCCCTCATGACCCGGCCGAAGATCCTCATGATGGACGAGCCGTCGCTCGGCCTCGCGCCGCTCATCGTGAAGATGATCTTCGACATCGTGAAGGCCATCAACGCGCAGGGGACCACCGTCCTGCTGGTCGAGCAGAACGCGAAGGCGGCCCTCGAGATCGCGGACTACGGCTACGTGCTCGAGACCGGCCGGATCACCATGCACGGCCCGGGGAAGCAGCTCCTCGAGGACGACGGCGTGCGCAGGGCCTACCTCGGCGAGGCGCACGCGCCGGCCCCGGCGGCGCGCTGAGGCGCGGCGCGCGCCCCGCCCCCCGGCTCACTTCACTCGGAGCGCAGCGCCTTCTCCGCGGCCGCCAGGGCCGCCCGCTGCGCCTTGTCCGCCTGCGGGTAGGCGAGGCCCAGCTCGCCGAGGGCGTCGATCACGGCGGCCGCCACCACCGTCCGCGTGAACCACTTGTTGTCCGCCGGCACCACGAACCACGGCGCGTGCGGCGCGGAGGTCTCGCGGATCACCTCCTCGTAGGCCTTCATGTACGTCTTCCAGTGCGCCCGCTCCGCGACGTCGCCGGCCGCGAACTTCCAGTTCTTCTCCGGCCGCTCGATCCGGTCCAGGAAGCGCCGCTTCTGCTCGCCCCTGGAGACGTGCAGGAAGAACTTGCGGATGGCGACGCCGTTCCCGGCCAGGTGGCGCTCGAAGGCGCGGATGTCCCGGAAGCGCCGCTTCCAGATGCCGTCGTCCACGAGCTCCGGGGGCAGCTTCTGCAGGTGCAGGAGCTCCGGGTGCGCCCGCACCACCAGCACCTCCTCGTAGTAGGAGCGGTTGAAGATGCCGATCCGCCCGCGCTCGGGCAGGTGGCGCACGCAGCGCCAGAGGTAGTCGTGGTCCAGCTCCTCGGCCGAGGGGGCCTTGAACGACGCCACCTGGCAGCCCTGTGGGTTCACGCCGGACATGACGTGCTTGATGGCCCCGTCCTTGCCGGCCGCGTCCATGGCCTGGAAGACGAGCAGCACCGCCCAGCGATCCTGCGCGTAAAGCATGTCCTGCATGGTGGCGAGCGCCTCCACGCCGCCGCGCAGCGCCGCCACCGCCTCGGGCTTGTCCTCGACCTCGAGCGAGGCGGTGTCCCCGGGATCGACGTCGCGGAGCCGGAACTTGCGCCCGTCGTCCACCCGGTAGCGCCGGGCCAGCTTGCGTGAGCGCTTCAGGATCGAGTCGAGGTCCATGGATGGAATGCCGCGCGATGTCTCTGGATCGACGGCATGCCGCCTTTGTATTGTGTCGCCTTCGGCGCGTCACGCGCCCGGAGGGGGATTCGTGAGAGGAACCATGAAGGCATCGACACTGATCGTGATCGCGCTCGTCCTCGCCGGCTGCGCCGGCACTCCGGTCAAGGTCCGCGACGAGGACTTCGCGCGGCTCGACGCCGGCCAGCTGAAGGAAGTCAGCCAGGAGCTCGGGGCGGCACAGGAAGAGGTCGCCGGCGCGAAGGCGAAGATCGCCGCGGCGCGCAAGGAGGAGGAGACCAGCAAGGACGAGCTGGCCACCGCCGAGAAGGAGCGCGACAAGAGGGTGGAGGAGGCCAAGGCGGCGGAGGCGCGCTTCCGCGCGGCCGAGGCGCGCGCCGAGCACGTCGAGAAGCTGATCGACGCGCGGGAGGCGGACGAGGCCGCGGCGACCCGTCGCGTGGAGCTGGCGCGAGCCAAGGTCGAGCTGGTCAAGTTCCAGGCGCTGGAGCAGTCGAAGGCGCCGGCCCTGGCCGAGTACGACAGGGGGGCGTTCTACGAGCGCGTGGGGAAGGCGCAGCGGGAGTTCGACGCCGCGCGGAAGGACGCGCTCGAGGCCGAGCAGGAGGCGCAGAAGGCCGAGCGCGAGTGGCACGAGCTGGCGCGCAAGGTCCCCGTGAAGTAGCTGCCGGGCGGGGAGGAGCGGCCCCCCGGGGGCGTCATCCCCCGGCGCCCGCCGGGGTACTCTCCGCGTGCATTCCCCCCCAGCCGCCGGAGTCCGAACATGACGACCGACCTCAACGGGAACTTCTCGCGCCTCGTCGATGGCTACCTGCTCCCGCTCGGCTGGAAGCTGCTGGGCGCGGTCGCCATCTGGATCATCGGCGGCTGGATCATCCGCCTCATCGCCGGGCTGGCGGTGGGGGCGATGGTCCGTCACAAGGTGGAGCCGACGCTCTCGCGCTACACCGAGTCCACGCTCAAGGTCGTCCTCCGGATCATCCTCGTCATCGCGATCCTGTCGGTGGTCGGGGTGGAGACCACCAGCTTCGCCGCGCTGCTGGCCGCCGCCGGGATCGCCATCGGCGCCGCCTGGGCGGGCTTGCTCGCCAACTTCGCCGCCGGGGTCTTCCTCGTGATGCTGCGGCCGTTCAAGGTGGGCGACTTCATCACGGTCGCGGGGGTGAGCGGCACCGTCCGCGAGATCGGGCTCTTCGCCACCGCCATCGACCTGCCGGACAACGTCCGCGCCATCCTCGGCAACAACAAGATCTTCAGCGACACCATCGTCAACTTCGACTCGAACGCGTACCGCCGCGTGGATCTCGGCGCGCAGCTGGCCCACGGGGTGGATCCGCACCAGGCGATGTCCCTCATCCGGGCGCGGCTGGCGCAGGTGCAGAACGTCCTCTCCGCGCCCCCGCCGGACGTCGAGATCCTGGAGTTCAACGCGGCGGGCACCAAGCTGGTGGTGCGGCCCTACTGCGCCAACGCCGACTACTGGCAGGTCTACTTCGACGTCAACGAGACCCTGCTCGAGCTCGGCAACCAGAACGGCTGGCCGGTCCCGGCCCCGCGCCAGGTGGTGCTGCAGGCGGGGACCCGGGCGGCCTGAGCGCTGCAATCAGCCGGGGCGGGCGATCTCCAGCGCCTTCATGCGCGACTTGAGGGTCGAGGGGCTCACGCCGAGGAGGCTGGCCGCCCCGTCGTCCCCGCCCACCCGCCACCCGCACCGCTCGAGCGCCGCCAGGGTGTTGCGGCGCTCGAGCTCGCGCAGCCGCCGCTCGGTCAGGATCTCCCCCTCGCTCGCCGGGGCAGGGGCCGGCTCGGGACCTCGCGCGGCGCGGTCGCGGGGGAGGGCGCGCTCCAGGTGGAGCCGGCCGTCGCTCGAGGTGATGATCGCCCGCTCGAGGACGTTCCGCAGCTCGCGCACGTTGCCCGGCCACGCGTAGGAGCGGAGCGCCGCCGCGTCGGCAGGGCCGGGCGGCGCGATGGCCTTGCCGAGCTCGCGCGCGAGCTTCTCCGAGATGGCCGTCGCGAGCAGCACCACGTCCTCGCCCCGCTCGCGCAGCGGCGGCAGGCGGAGCGGGAAGACGTTCAGCCGGTAGTAGAGGTCCTCGCGGAACTTCCCCTCGCGCACCTCGCGCTCCAGGTCGCGGTTGGTGGCCGCCACCACCCGCACGTCGACCTTGCGCGTGCGGCTGCCGCCCACCCGCTCGAGCTCGCCCTCCTGCAGCACGCGGAGGAGCTTGCCCTGCAGCTCGAGCGGCAGCTCGCCGATCTCGTCCAGGAAGAGGGTGCCGCCGTCGGCGAGCTCGAAGCGCCCCTCGCGCCGCTGCGTCGCGCCGGTGAAGGCGCCGCGCTCGTGGCCGAAGAGCTCGCTCTCGACCAGGGTGGCGGGGATGGCGGCGCAGTTCACCTTCACGAGCGGCTTCTCGCGGCGCGCGCTGCGATCGTGGATGGCCCGCGCGACGAGCTCCTTGCCCGTCCCCGTCTCGCCCTGGATGAGGACGGTCGCGTCGGTCCCGGCCACCTGGGACACGTCCCGGAGCGCGGCCAGCAGCGCCGGGCTGCGCCCGACGAGGTCGTGGAAGCCGTGCTCGGCCGCGAGCTCCTCGCGCAGGTAGTCGGCCTGCGCGGTGAGCGCGACGGATGCGCCGCTCGGCCTCCACCCGGTCGTTCACGTTGCGGAGGATGAGCGTGTAGAACGGCCGGCCGCGCACCTCGAAGCGCGACAGCGTCGCCTCGGCCGGGAACGGCGGGCAGCCCGCCGGCTCGGCCGCCAGCCCCTCGGGATCCACTGGGAGCGCTCGCCGTCCACGCGCCGGTCCAGGTCGCCCGCCAGCGCGCGCAGCTTCTCGGTGGCGGCCGCGCCGAGCAGCGCCTCGACCCGGTGCCCCTGCAGCGGGCCCTTCGAGCAGGAGAAGACCTTCCCGGCGGCGGCGTTCATCATGGTCACCCGCAGCTCGTCGTCCAGCTCGACGATGGCGTCCAGCGCGCTGCCGACCAGCCGCGCGAGCTTCTCCTCGCGCTCGCGCAGCGCCTCCTCCAGCCGGAGCCGGCGCAGCTCCGCCGCCGCCCGGTTCGCGAAGATCTCGAAGACGCCGAGGACGCGCTCCTGGGCCGGCATGGGCCGCACGTCCACCACCGCGAGGTGGCCGATCACGCGCTGGTCGGCGCTCCGCAGCGCGACGCCGAGGTAGCTGACCATCGGGTCCGGGAAGCCCGACTCGCCCTGCGGGTAGAGCTCCACCGCGCGGTCCGGGACGTGGACGACGCGCCCCTCCCGCAGGGTCGTCTCGCAGGGAGTGCCGCGGAACGCATACTCGAAGCCCTCGATCCAGCGGTCGCCATACCAGAACGCGAGCGCCCGCAGGGTCTCACCACCCGTCGTACTCGGTCAGCCAGGCGCCGCGGGTTCCCAGCGCGAGCGCGAGGTTCCGGACCAGCGCCCGGTAGAACGCGACGCCGGTCTCCGACGCCGTCCCCTCGACCACCGCGCGCAGGACCGCGTCGCCGTCCTCGGCCCGGTTGACCGGGCGCTCGTCCGATCCCGAGGCGCTTCCATGCTCGACCTCCGCAGCGCGCCTTCGCCGGCGAGAGCTCGCCGGCGACGCGGCGAAGATCTCGTCCTCGACGAGAGCTCGTCCCACTCCCAGGTGGGGCTTCCCTCGCGGAAAGGTGCGTGCTTCCAGCGGAGTGCGGGCCCCGGGCCCCTGGCACGCGGGCTGCGATGTCCTCCGTCGCCCACCGAACGACGCGCCGATGACCGGACGTCGAGGGCCACGGAGACAAGGACCATGGAGACCACGACGACGACCACGCAGGCGAAGCGCTCCCGGCAGCCCGTTCCGCATGAACGGCGTCGACACCCCCACGCTGTTCGCGACCATCGACGCGGTGCGCGCCAGCCGGAGCTCGCTCAGTTCCAGTTCCGGGCGACCAACCGCTGGCAGCAGGGCACGCACAGCCGGACCCGCATCGAGTCCTTCCACGGCGCGGGCGGCGAGCACCAGCACGCGCACGAGCACACCTCGACGCCGACCACCCGGTGGTGCTGGTCGGCCGGGACCAGGCCCCGACCCCGGTCGAGTTCCTGCTGCACGCGCTCGCGACCTGCATCACGGCCGGCATCGGCAACATCGCCGCCGCGCGCGGCGTGACGCTCTACGAGGTCGAGTCGACCGTCGAGGGGGACATCGACCTGCGCGGCATCCTCGGGATCTCGGACAAGGTCCGCAACGGCTACCAGCAGCTGCGCCTGACCTTCCGGATCAAGGGCGACGCTCCCCCCGAGAAGCTCGCCGAGATCGTCGAGCAGTCCCGGGCCCGCTCGGCGGTGTTCGACGTGCTCACGAACGGCGTCCCGGTGAAGATCACGGTGGACTCACGGTGAAGAGACGGGCGGCCCGCGCGAGTGGTCCGAGGAGATTCCCATGATCCGGCGGACGCTTCGACGGGCGGTATGACGCTGGTGGTGGGGGCCCGCGCCGGCGGGCGCCGCCACCGCCATGCTGCTCGCCCGCGCCGGCCTCCGCGTGCTCGCCGTCGACCGGGGCCGCGAGGGCGCCGACACGATCTCCACGCACGCGCTCATGCGCGCCGGCGTCCTCCAGCTCCACCGCTGGGGGCTGCTCGACGAGGTGAAGGCCGCCGGCACCCCGGTCGTCCGGAAGGCCACGTTCCACTACGGGGACGAGGCGCTCCCGGTGGACATCAAGGCGCGCGACGGGGTCGAGGGGCTGTACGCGCCGCGCCGCACGGTGCTCGATCCGATCCTCGTCGCCGCCGCGCGCGCGGCCGGCGCCCAGGTCGAGCACCAGACCTCGGCGCTCGAGCTGGTCGCCGACGCGTCCGGACGTGTCCACGGCGCGGTGCTGGAAAGGAGCGACGGGCAGATCGAGCGCGTGGAGGCGCCCATCGTCATCGGGGCCGACGGGCTGCGCTCGCGGGTCGCCGCGCTGGCCGGGGCGCCGGCCGAGCGCGTCGCGCGCCACGCCTCGGCGGTGGTCTATGCGGTATCGTTCGGGGTTCCACGCTGGACGGCTACCACTGGCCTACCGTCCCGGCGTGAGCACCGGCTTCGTCCCGACCGATCACGGGAGGACCTCGTCTTCGTCGCGACGACGCGGCGCGCCTACCGGGCGGAGCTGCCCGTCGGGGTCGAGGCGCTCTACCGCTCGGTGCTCGCGGGGCGGCGCCGGAGCACGCGGACGCCCTGAGCGCGCCGCGCTCGACCCGAAGCTGCCGCGGTTCGCCAGCGCGCCTCGGTTCATGCACCGCGCGCGGCGGTCGCGCGGCGGCGCCGGCCGAGCGCGCGCGCGCGCGCGCGTGGTGGTGCGCGCGCGCGCCTGCGCGCGGCGGGCGCTGCTGGCGCGCAAGGAGGAGGAGGAGGAGGAGGAGGGGAGGGAGGAGGAGGAGGAGGAGGGGGAGGGAGGGAGGAGGAGGAGGAGGAGAGGAGAGAGGAGGAGGAGGGGAGGAGGA
>CAVTDL010000020.1:0-30272 GCA_963733485.1 uncultured delta proteobacterium
CGCCGACGTGCCTGGACGCGGGGGGATGCCGTCATTGAAGGCATTCCGTGAGGCGTCACCCTCGTGATTCCGAGACTGGGCAACTTCGGGAGGTGTTGCGTTGTCATAGATCGCGTCGAACCATTGGGGCGCAGCGGGTTCACCGCTGGCGCCCGCCTCAGAGGAGGGCAGGGGTGTTGCGCGTTGCTCAAGGCGCGATCTGTTGCGTTCTGGGGCGAACCTTTAGCTCCTTAGGGGCAAGCTGCCGCAAGATTCTGCCCCCGCAGGCGCAGCCCTGCGCTCGAATCTATTCGCCGCGCTTCCGTCGCATCTGACGGTGCGCTTCTGCCAAGAGCTTTCCCCAGGCGCGCTCGTCGACACGGCTCAGGCGCGCGTCGTGCCGCCGCTCGTAGGCCCGGGCCTCGCGCCCGAGCTGGCGGAAGTGCGCGAGGCGAGCCGGGTCGAGCTCCCCCGCCTCGACGGCGCCGCGCACCGCGCAGCCCGGCTCGGCGCCGTGGCCACAGTCGGTGAAGCGACATCGCTGGGCCAGGGCAGTCACGTCATCGAACGCGGCCTCTAGACCTGCCTCGTCGAAGAGCTGCAGCTCGCGCATACCCGGCGTGTCCAGCAACACGCCACCGGCCGGCAGGAGCACGAGCTGCCGGTGGCTGGTGACATGGCGACCCCGCCCGTCACGGGCGCGGACCGCGCCGGTCGCCATCCTCTCCTCGCCGAGCAGGACGTTCACGAGTGTGGACTTGCCCGCACCGGAAGAGCCGACGAGGGCGACCGTACGCCCCGGGGCCAGGTGCGCCCGGAGCTCCGCCAGGCCACCGCCGTGCAGCGCGCTGATCGCAAGGACTGCCACGCCCGGCGCGTTCGCTGCGACCTCGTCCACACGGGCGCCCGCATCCTCGACGAGGTCGGCCTTGCTGAGGACCACCACGGGCAGCGCGCCGCTGGCCCAGACGCGGGCGATGTAGCGCTCGATGCGGCGGACGTTGAAGTCGTCGTCGAGACCGCAGACGACGAAGACCGTGTCGACGTTGGCGGCGACGACCTGCGCGCTCGCCTTCCGCCCGGCCGCACCGCGGATGAAGGCCGTCCGGCGATCGAGGATGCGCTGGATGACGGTCGTGCGGTCCGGGCCGGGGGACGCGTCGAGGGCGACCCAGTCGCCGACCCCAGGGAGCATTTCGAGCTCATGGCGCAGGCGGCCAGCGACGCGTGACCAACCGGAACCCGCGGCCGCCCAGGCCTCGTAGGCGCCCCGATGCTCCGCGGCGATGCGGGCGGGAACCTGCCCCGGAGTCGAACCGCGCTGCCACTCTTCCTCGAACGACGGATCCCAGCCCAGGGTTGAGAGCTCGACTTCCATTGTGGACTCCATGCGGCACAGCGCGCGAAGCGCGTGCGAATCGGACCGATCAAGCGCGGAGGCGCAACTACTCGCCCGCCGTCCTTGCGGCGCATCGACGCAATCGGTGAAGCGGCTTCTCAGACGCTTGGCCCAGGGCCAGCGCGTCTACGACTCGGCCACCCGCACACGATCCGCATGGAGCACGACAGTGATCATCAACCCTCGTAGGAAGACAGTCTTCCCGCGCTCATGGTCTCAGCGAGGCGCTCTCGGGTCAAGCCTCGCATCCCTGCGGTTCCGCGCCGGCGGCACCAACGGGCGGCACCAAGTACGCGACGGCGCCGGCGTCCACGGACGGGTGACGGCCTGAATGCCGAGCGGCGATCGACAGGGTGCGGTTGACCGGGTCCGGCGCCGGCTCGGAGTCGGGCCCGGGTCCGTGATCGAGTGGGCTGACGACGGCGACTGGACTGACGACGGAGACTGGATCGTCGTTCGGCGAGCGGGGCGCTAAGGGAGTCGAGGCCGATGGCGGTGGCTGAGCACCGCCTGGTGCCGAGCGTGCGCCTGCGCTGGTGAAGCTCAAAGAACGCAACGCTCCCGAAGTTGCTCCTGATCCGAGACGGAGGACGACGGCCGGCCGGAAATGGCAGCGACCCAGCGTAATCGGCAGGACCCGCGAACCTGGTCCAACGTCCGATAATATGGATTATGGTAACTAGCCGGGATCCGCTCCGGGCCTGCCAAGGCGCGCCGCGGGCCTGTGCTCGGCGTTGAATTCGCCAGCGCCCCGCCCTCGGCCCATCCGGACGTTCACCACGGGCGGCTGGGTCTCGCTCCGCGCAGCTGGAGCACGCGCACCCCCGGGTGGCGCTGCTGCGCGCCGTCGATTCAGCGAGAGATCCTTCAGGCGCGCGGCGCGGGACGATCCCCGCGGCGGCGCGGCGACGGAGCGCCGGGCGCGTTCGGATCCGGAGCGGCACCTTCCGCGGCGGCGCCACGCCCCGCGTCCGCGTCCCGGGCAGCCGCCTCGTGGTGGTGCTCGGCGTGGCCACAGCAGCCCTGCTGCCGCGCCAGCACCTTCACGATGCGCGGCGCGCCGGCCGCCTCGGCGACGGCGCACGGACACTGCTCGGCGCCCTCCGACGAGAGCCGGTCCTGGATGGTCGCCAGCGCGTCGAGCAGCTCCTTCTTCACCCGCCGCAGCCGCTCGAGCCGGCGCTGCGCCTGCTCGAGGTGCCCGGCCAGGACCTGCTGGAACCGGATGGCGAACTCGGCCGCGTTGTGGCAGCCGCTCCGGAGCTCGAGGATGGAGCGGATCTCGCAGAGCGAAAGCCCGAGCTCGCGCAGGTCGGTGATGAGGCGGAGCCGCTCGAGATCCTCCTCGGTGTAGCGCCGGTGCCCGCCCTCGCTGACCACCGCCGGCTTGAGGAGTCCTTCCTCCTCGTAGAACCGGATCGTCCGGACCGTGTTGCCCGTGGAGCGGGCGAGGTCTCCTGACGAGAGATCGGCGTTCATTGCGACGATGACGTAACTGCGCGATCCCACGATGTCAACGCGCCGACACACGCGGCGAGGTCGCACCCGATCACGGGCGAGCGATCGGCTTGACCCCGGTCAGCGCCAGGCATATCAGACGAGTGCCCGACGCGGGCATGTAGGTGGAGGAACGACCGAGCATGAGCAACGTGGCGGTGGCGGCGGTGGCGCGGAGCCCGCGGAAGGAGCGCGAGCCCCGGGTCGAGATCTACGGCGAGGCCCCTCTCCCCACGCACCGCGGCGACTTCCGCGCCGTGGTGTTCCGCGACCGGCGCAGCGGCGCCGAGCACGTCGCCATGGTGATGGGTGACGTGGCCGGCGAGGACGTCGCGGTACGCATCCACTCCGAGTGCCTGACCAGCGAGGTGCTGGGATCGCTGAAGTGCGACTGCCGCGCCCAGCTCGACCGCGCCCTCGACCACATCGCCGGACTCGGCCGCGGCGTGCTCCTCTACCTGCGTCAGGAAGGCCGCGGCATCGGCCTCGGCAACAAGATCCGCGCCTACGCGCTCCAGGCCCAGGGCCACGACACCTACGAGGCCAACCGGCTCCTCG
This sequence comes from uncultured delta proteobacterium, assembly GCA_963733485.1. Taxonomy (GTDB): domain Bacteria; phylum Myxococcota; class Myxococcia; order Myxococcales; family Anaeromyxobacteraceae; genus Anaeromyxobacter. The sequence continues at coordinate 3,434 of CAVTDL010000020.1, forward strand.
GCTTCCCGGACGATCTCCGCCGGTACGACGTGGCCGGCGACATGCTGCGGCTCCTCGGCGTCCGCTCGGTCCGGCTCATCACCAACAACCCGCTCAAGGTGACGGGCCTGGTCGAGGCCGGCGTCCCGGTGCGCGATCGGATCCAGCTGCCCTCGCCGGCGAACCCGCACAACGTCGAGTACCTGCGCGTGAAGCGCGAGCGGACCGGCCACCTCATCCAGACCGACGACGATCCGGCCTCCTGGACCGGCTAGCCGGCTCCAATACCCGGCCGAGGCACAGTTCGCGAAACGAAGTGTGCCCGGCCGCTCCTTGCCGGCTACTCGACAGATGGACCCGGCTCCAACACCCGGCCGAGGCACAGTTCGCGAAGCGAAAAGTGCCCGGCCGCCCTGCCGGCTACGCGGCGGCGGAGGCGCTCACCGCCCGGTCCAGGCGGCGGCGCGCTTCTCCAGGAAGGCCCGCATGCCCTCCTTGGCGTCCTCGCCGCCGAACAGCGCCGCGAAGGCCTGCCGCTCGAGCGCGTTGCCTTCCCCGAGCGCCAGATCCGCCCCCTGCTGCATCACCTTCTTGGCCTGGGCCACCGCGACCGGGCCACGCCCGGCGATCACCCGGGCCTTGCCGCGGGCGTGCTCGAGCAGCTTCTCCGGCGGGAGCACCTCGAGGGCGAGCCCCATGGCGCGCGCGGCCGCCGCGTCGTAGGCGTCGCCGGTGAGGACCATCTCCTTGGCGCGCATGATCCCCACCCGCCGCGACAGCCGCTGCGTCCCGCCGAAGCCGGGGATGAGCCCCAGGTTCACCTCGGGCTGGCCGAAGCGGGCCCGCTCCGACGCGTAGATGAGATCGCACGCGAGCGCCAGCTCGCACCCGCCGCCGAGCGCGAAGCCGTTCACCGCCGCCACCGTCACCTTGGGCAGCGCCTCGAGCTGCGCCAGGACCCGGTGCCCGAGCGCCGCGAACTCCCGCGCCTCGGGCGGCCCCATCCTCGACATGGCGGCGATGTCGGCCCCCGCCACGAAGGCCTTCTCCCCGCCCCCCGTCACCACCAGCGCGCGCACCGCCGGGTCGCGCCCGGCCTGCTCGAAGGCGGCGCCCAGCTCCTCGAGCGTCTTCTGATCGAGCGCGTTGAGCTGCTTCGGGCGGTTCACGGTCACGGTCGCGACGCCGTCCGCGACCTCCCACAGCACGTTCTCGAAGGTCATGTGCCCTCCCCGCTCAGGCGTACCGGTAGAACCCGCGGCCCGTCTTCCGGCCGAGCCAGCCGGCCGCCACGTAGCTCCGGAGCAGCGGAGCCGGCCGGTACTTGTCGTCGCCGAGCTCCCGGTGCAGCACCTCCGCGATGTACAGGCAGGTGTCGAGCCCGATGAAGTCCGCCAGCGTGAGCGGGCCCATCGGGTGATTCAGGCCGAGCTTCACGCCGGTGTCGATGTCCTCGGGCGAGGCCAGCCCCTCCTGCAGGGCGAAGCAGGCCTCGTTCAGGAGCGGGATGAGGATCCGGTTCACGATGAAGCCCGGGGAGTCCTTCGAGGTGACCGTGACCTTCCCGAACCGCTTCGCGAGCGCGACCACCGCCTGGTAGGTCTCCTCCGAGGTCTGCAGCCCGCGGATGATCTCGACGAGCTGCATCACCGGCGGCGGGTTCATGAAGTGCATCCCCACGAAGCGCGCCGGGTCGCGGGTGGCGGCGGCGAGCGCCGTGATCGAGATCGAGCTGGTGTTCGAGGCCAGGATCGTCTGCGGGCCGTTCACCGCGTCGAGCCGGCGAAAGATGTCCTTCTTCACGCCCTCGTCCTCCACCACCGCCTCGATGGCGAGATCGACGCCGCCGCACTCCTCGAGCGATGCGACCGGGCGGATCCGCCCGAGCACCGCGTCGCGCTCGGCGGCGCCGAGCTTCCCCTTCTCGACCAGCTTCGCGAGCGTCGCGCCGAGCTTCTCCACCGCCCGCTTCGCCAGGTCGGGGGACGCGTCGGCCAGCGACACCGACACGCCTGCCTGGGCCGCCACCTGCGCGATCCCCGACCCCATCTGCCCTGCGCCGACGACCGCCATCCTCTGGATATCCATGTCGTTTCCTCTGTGCGCTGGACACCCGGGCGTGTGGGGTCGCGGGTGCGCGAACCTGTCGTGAGACTGCGAGCGTGGACGATAGCCCGTCAGGATGCCGGGCACGCGAGGCCTCAATTGGGTTCCTCGCGCCGTTTCTGTCAGGTCGAGCGGGTGGACGCCCGGCGCGCCTCCGCTCGATCTGGAGCGACGGCCCTCTCCGCGAGGTGCCGCCACGCCACCGCCCCGAGCTCATCCAGCGTGGGGAGCGGCCACGCCGCGCAGGCCTCGTCGCGCACCCGCGCCGAGAACGCGATGAGCGCCTCGAGCTGCTCCGGGCTCGGCGAGACCACGGGCCGCGCCGCCTTGAGCCGTTCCAGGGCGGCGAGCGGCGCGTCGCCGCGCGCGACCAGGACGCAGAGCGCGAGCAGCGCGCTCCGGCCGATGCCGTACTGACAGTGGATGAAGACGCGCTCGCCGCGATCGAGCCCCTCCGACGCGAAGGCCACCCCGTCTCGGAGCCGCGCCTGCGAGACCGCGCGCGTGTCCTGGGTGGGCAGGTGGAGCAGCCGGATCCCGCTCACCCGCAGCACCTGCTCGTCGTCGCAGTCCTCCACCCGGACGTCCACCACCCGCGCGACACCATGCTCGCGCGCGAGCCGCGCCGCGGCCTCCATGGGGAACCGGGCGCCCACCGCCAGCCCCGGCGTGACGAAGTGCAGGTCGATCACTCCGCTACGATGGCCGCGGCCGCGCGAGTCGGCATGGGCAGCCCTCGCTCAGGGGCCGAGCGCCAGGACGATGGTGCCGGCCTCCCGCACCTCGAGCGCGCGCTCGCCGGCGACGGCGCCGCCCGGCGAGGCGACCCTGAAGGCCAGCACGTACTGGCCGTCGGGTAACCGCACCGCGTGGTGGACCTGGGGCCCCTGCGCCTTCAGCGCGGCGCGCCGCACCAGCTCGCCCCCGCGACGGATCTCCACCTCCACCGAGGTGGCGCCGGGCGTGTGACCGAGGTCGTAGACCAGCTCCAGCTGGCGCGGCGCGGCCCGGAACAGGAGCGCCCCCACGCCGACGGCCCCGGCGAGCAGGAGCAGGCGCCCGAGCGCCCTCACGCCTTGCCCTTCCTCCGCGGGCGCGCCGCCCCGACCGTCGCCTTCACCTCAGGCCGGTGCCCGCCATCCTCGAGGGGCTTGAGCCGGATCTCGGCCTTCACCTCGATGGCCATGCCGGAGAGCGCCTTCAGGAACTCGCCCCGGACCCGGTCGGACTCGAGGAAGCGCCTGACCTCGTCGGAGAAGACGCGCAGCACCTCGTCCTTGGCGCCCTGGGCCTGCTGGCCGATGAAGCCGATCAGCTCCTTCGGCAGCTTCCACTCGCGCGCCAGCCGGCGGGCGCCCTCCTCGGTCATGAAGAGCGCGCCCACGCCGGCGAGCAGCGCCTTCTTGACCGTGTCCGGGATGAGCCCGCGCGCGCCGCCCGCTCCGGCGACGTCGGCCCCCGGCTCCTCGAGCGGGTCCGATCCGGCCGCCTGCTCCTGCTCGTCCTCGTCGAACGGCGCTCGCCCCGCCACGGCCCCTCCTCGCCTACGCGCCCGGCTGCGCGCCGATGACCGGCAGCCGCGGCGCCTTCAGCACCTGCGTGCTGACCGCGCCGGCCACGTTCCGCGCGACGGCGTGGAACGCCGCCGCCTGCGGGCTGTCCGGGAACCCGGCCACCACCGGCACGCCCCGGTCGCCGCCCTCGCGGATGGCGAGGTCGATGGGCACCTCGCCGAGGAAGCGCACGCCCATCTTCTCCGCCGCCGCGCGCGCCCCGCCCTTGTCGAAGATCGCGGTCTCCTGGCGGCAGTGCGGGCACACGAAGGAGGACATGTTCTCGACCAGGCCCAGCACCGGGATCGAGACCTTGTCGAACATCAGCTTGGCGCGGATGACGTCGGCCAGCGCCACGTCCTGCGGCGTCGAGACCAGCACCACCCCGGCCGCGCGGATGTTCTGCGCGAGCGTGAGCGGCACGTCGCCGGTGCCGGGGGGCAGGTCGAGGATCAGGTAGTCGAGGTCGCCCCAGGTCACGTCGCGCAGCAGCTGGATGAGCGCGCCGGTCACCATCGGCCCGCGCCAGATGAGCGCCTGCTGCGGATCGATGAGGAAGCCGACCGACATCACCTTCACGCCGTGGGCGACCAGCGGATCGAGCTTCTGCCCGTCGCGCGAGGTGGGCCGCTGGCGAGAGGCCGGTCAGGATCGGGATCGACGGACCGTAGATGTCGGCGTCGAGGATGCCCACCTTCGCCCCGAGGGTGGCGAGCGAGACCGCCATGTTCACGGCCACCGTGCTCTTCCCCACCCCGCCCTTCCCGGCGCCCACCAGGATGATGTTCTTCACGCCCGGTGTGAGCTGCGACTGCGTCACGCCGGGCGCCGACCGGACCTGGGCGCCCCAGGCGATCTCCACCCGCCGCGCGCCGGCGCCCTCGAGGGCGGCCTTCACGTCGCGGCCGATGGTCTCCTTGAGCGGACAGGCCGGCGTGGTGAGCTCGACCTTCAGCCGCACCGTGTCGCCGTCGACGGCGAGGTCCTTGATCATCCCCAGGGTGACGAGGTCCCGGCGCAGCTCCGGGTCGATGACCTTCCTCAAGGCTTCGAGCGCGGCTGAGTTGTCGAGCGGCATGGCGGCGGCCTTTATAGCGGGCCGTCCAGGGGGTTCTCAACGTGCGGCGCGGCGTCGCGCGCCGGCGCGCACGCTGGCCAGGCTGCCCGGTCGCTCCCGGTGATACGCTGCGGGGCGGGCTCGGCCCGGAGGGACGGATGCGGGTGCTGCGGTTCGAGAACGGCGCCGTCCTGCGGGGCGGGCGCGAGCTGGCCGGACCGGGCGCACCGATCTGGGTCGACCTCGCCCCCACGCCCGAGAACCTCGCCTTCCTGGCCGAGCGCTTCCACTTCCACCCGCTCGCGCTCGAGGACTGCGCCCACGCGGACCAGCGGGTGAAGTTCGAGCAGTACGCCGACAACGTCTTCGCCGTGATCCACCGCGTCGCCCCCGCCCCTGACGACTCGGAGCTGCTCACCCACGAGCTCGACGCCTTCCTCACCGCCGGCGCCCTGGTGACCGTGCACGCGGTGCCGATCGCCGAGGTGGACCGGGTCTTCGAGCGCTGCGCGGCCGAGCAGGAGCTGCTGGCGCGTGGCCCGGACTTCGCGCTCTACCTGGTCCACGACGCCATCACCGACGTCCACTTCGCCGCTGGTGGACGCGCTCACCGCGGACGTGGAGGAGCTGGCCGACGAGGTGCTGGCGCAGCGACGGGGCGAGGCGGACGCCGACCTGCTCGACCGGATCATCGTCGCGCCGGCGGAGCCACGTGCTGCTCCGCAAGCGCCTCTCGCCGCAGCGCGAGGTCTTCGCCGCGCTGGCGCGCCCGGGCCAGGCCTTCGTGCGGGAGCAGGCCGCCGTCTACTTCCGCGACGTGGTCGACCACTCGGTCCGGCTCACCGACGAGATCGACATCGGCCGCGACCTGCTCGCGTCCGCCATGGACGCCTTCCTGTCGCACACGAACAACCGGCTCTCCACGGTGATGACCCGGCTCACCCTGATCTCGACCATCTTCCTGCCCCTCAACTTCGTGGGGGCGTTCTTCGGGATGAACCTCGAGATCCTGCCGCCCGCGCGTCGCGATCCCGCTGGTGCTGGCCTCGATGGTCGCGATGCCGGTGGGGATGTTCTGGCTCTTCCGCCGGAAGCCGGCTGGCTCTAGGCCGCCGGGCCTCGCTCACGACGCAACGGCAGCACGCCGGCGCCCGCCGGCGCGCGGCTCCACCCGCACCTCGCCCTCGGCGCCTCCTCGCGCCCGTCCACGGCGATGTCGACGTCGAGGAAGCGCCGGATCACCTCGGCGTTGGTGAGGAGGTGGCGGCTCACCGCGCTCACGGTGTAGCGCGCGGTGGGCACCACCCCGGCGACGGCCGGGAGCAGGCCCGAGGCGGCCAGCGCCGCCGGCAGGAGCAGCTGGTCGCCGAGGTGCCGGTCCACCGCGCCGCCGCGCCCGAGGTACTCGCGGAACTCGCCCACGGCGAGGTCGGCGGTCTCCTCCGGCGAGCGATCCCGCGCGCTCACGGCGCCGTGACCGGCCCGCGTCCGCTCGAACGACGAGACGATCAGGACGTGGCCGCCGCGCGAGGCGCGCGCCGCCATGGGCACGCGCTCGGCCTGGGCGGAGATGCCCAGCTCGCGGAGCCGCTGCAGCGCCCGCGCGGCCTGGCGCTCCGCCACGTCGTAGCCGAGGCCGGCCACCATCGAGACCACCTCCACCTCGCCGAGCGTGCCGCGGTGGGTGAGGGCGAGCGGAGGCATGGGGTGGGACGGGTCGACCCGGGCGGACAGCTCACCACCCCCCTCGGGGTAGAAGCCGGCCGCGTGGAGCTCGAGCGTGAAGTGGAAGCCGAGCCGGGCCACCGCCGGCGCCCAGACGAGGGCGAGGTAGTGGAAGCTCGGCGCGTGGTCCTGGTGCGTGCCGCCGCGCAGCGTCACGATGGACGGCGAGCCGGCCAGCGCCAGCGGCCAGCAGACCGTCTGGAAGAGGAGCGGCGTCGAGCCGGCGGTCCCGATGTCGAAGGCCCACTCGCCCGGGTGCGCCGCGTGGCGCGGGCGAAACGAGATGGCGGAGGAGCCCACCTCGTCGCCGGAGAGCTCGGCGTCCACCAGGCGCGCCACCGCCCGCGCGGCCTCGCGGTGCTGGGGGCGGAGTCCCGGCTTGGGCCGGTTGGCCCGGACCCGGGTGATCGAGAACGGGCGGCCAGTGACGGCGGAGAGCGCCAGCGCGGTGCGGAGGATCTCGACCACCGCCCTCGCCGGCGCTGCCCTCGAGCTTGATGGGAGATTCGACGGCACGGGCCCAATGTAAGCGACCTCCCGCGCCCGGGGAACACGCGGTCGCGCGGACGGCCGCCGCCCGCGCGGGGCAGGCGCTGCCGCCCGCGCGGCCGAACAGACTCGCGATATCGCACCAAGCGCCGGTCTTTGCTGGCAAAGCGCCCGGGCGCGCGGGCGGACGGGCGTTCGGGCGGGCGGATCGCGTGCTCCGGGCGAAATACAGTCGACGCTTCTCCGTAGATTCTGCATGGTTGAGGCGGTCGCCCTGCCCGAGCTAGGTTTCGCGCTGTCCCTCCGGATTGAGGATTGCTCGTTGAGTCCCTCACTGAGCGGAGAGGCGGCGTGGACACGATTGGCCGCGCGGGGGGACCGGCAGGCCTTCGGACGCCTGGTCGACCTGCACAAGCGCGCCGTGTACGGGCTCTGCCTGCGGCTGCTCCGCCACCCCGAGGAGGCACGCGACGCCGCGCAGGAGGCCTTCGCCCGCGCCTACGCCGGCCTCGCCGCCTACGATCCCGCGCAGCCCTTCGCCCCCTGGCTCCTGCGCATCGCCCGGAACCACTGCGTCGATCAGCTGCGCCGCCGGCCGCCCGAGTCGAGCCGGGTCGAGCTCGACGCCGACGTCGAGGACGGCCCCGGGCTCGAGCTCGCCGATCCGGTGGCGCCGCGGGGGGACGACGTCATCGAGCGGCGGGAGCTCTCGCGCGCCCTCGAGGCCGCGGTCGCGGCGCTGCCGCCCAACTACCGCGAGGTCGTGCACCTGTTCCACGTCGAGCACCTCTCCTACAAGGAGATCGCGGAGGCCATGGACGTGCCCATGGGCACGGTCATGACCTGGCTGCACCGCGCCCGTGCCCGGCTCAAGGTCTCGCTCGCCGGAACCGAGGTCTCGCCATGACCAGCTTCACCGGACACCTCACCGACGCGCAGGCCCAGCGGCTCCTCGACGGGGTGCTGCTCGACGCCGAGGCCGCCGAGGTCGAGGCCCACGCCGCGTCGTGCCAGGCCTGCCAGGCGCTGGTCGAGTCCGACCAGGCCCTCGGCGACGCGCTCGGCGCGCTCGAGCTCCCGGAGCTCCCCGCCGACTTCACCGCCGGCGTCCTGGCCCGCATCGACGTGCGCGAGCGCACCGTCGCCCGCGAGCGCCGCTTCGCCGCCGCGGTCTGCGCGGGCGTGCTGGTCGCGCTGGTCGCCGCGGTGATCCTGGCCGGCGCCGGGACCTGGGCGCCGGTGGCCAGCCGGGTGGTGAACGGGCTCGGTACGGCCGGGTGGGCGCTCCGCATCGGCGCGGAGGTGGTGACGCCCATCGTCTCGGCCCTCCGCCTCCAGCTCGCGCTCCTGTGCGCGGCCGTGGCCCTTCCCGTCCTGTTCCTCCTCTCCCGCCGATGCCCGCGCCCCGGACCGAGATCCCGCCAGGGACTCCATGCTCGCACTGCTCGCCGCCGCCCTCCTCCTCCAGGCACCCTCGCCTCCCCCATCCCGAGGCCACCCGCCGCCGGCCCGCGGGCCGCCGCCGTCCCCGCGCCGCCGCCCGCGCCCGACACCGGCGCCGAGCGCGGCCCGCTCCGCGGAGAGTGGCCGGCGCAGCCCTCGGGCAAGCGGATCACGCTCGAGGACAGCGCCTCGATTGACGACGCGCTCGCGCAGGCGATTGCCGAGGTGGCCGGCTGGAACGTGGTGCTGAACACCGGCCGGACCGGCAACAAGACGCTGGTCCTGCGGCTCCGCTACGTCCCGGTGGAGGACGCGCTGCGGGCGGCCTGGCCGGCACCGACCTGCAGGCGACGCGCACCGGCGTCATGGTGGTGGTCGCGCCCGCGCGGGAGCCGGTCCTCCCGGCGCCGCCGACGCTCGCGGGCTTCGAGAAGCCGAGCGGCAGAAGTCTTCACCGGCTACTTCGAGCGGACCCCGGTGGGCGAGGCGCTCCGGAAGATGAGCGGAGGCCGGCGGGCTGTCGCTGGTCCTCCCGCCCGAGGGCCACGGGCGTCACGGCCCGGAGGCGACCGTCACGGCGAACTTCCGCGGCGTGCCGGTGGAGGACGCGCTCCGCGCCGTCCTCGCCCAGGCCGGGCTCACGGCCCGCCTCGACGGCTCGATGCCGCTGGTGGAGGAGCACGATCCCTTCGCCCGGGTCGGGCGCGACGTGCGCCGCACCGTCGATCAGGCGATGCGCGAGGCCGACCGCGAGCTGCGCCGCGCCGGCCGCGACCTGGAGGACGTGCACGACGGCGGCCGGGACGTGGCCGGGACCGCGAGTCCACCGGCGAGGACGTGACCGTCTCCGCCGGCGAGGTGGTCCGCGACGTCAACCTGGTGAAGGGGAACCTGCTGGTGAAGGGCGGCGCGGTCACCCGCGACGTGGCGGTGGTGTTCGGCTCGGCCACCCTCGAGCCGGGCGCCCACGCGCGCGAGGTGGTGGCGGTGCTCGGGAGCGTGAAGCTCGCCGGCGGCGCCTCGGCGCGCCAGGTGGTGGCGGTGGGGGGCGACGTGGAGGTCGCCGGCGCCGTCGTCGAGCAGGACGTCATCAGCGTGGGCGGGCGGGCCAAGGTCGACCCCGAGGCGGAGGTGGGCGGCTCGACCCAGTCCATCTCCATCCCCGGCATCCCGGGCCTGGTCGGCTTCACCACCTCGCGCGCTTCGCCGGCGCGCCGGCCTCGCCGCTGCTGCGCGTGGTCGAGGTGCTGGTGCAGTTCGCGCTGCTCTTCGTGCTCGGCCTGCTCGTGGATCTCGTTCTTCCCGCGCCGCCTCGAGGCGGTCGCCGCCACCATGGTCGCGAGCCCGGTGGAAGTCGGTCCTGGCGGGCCTGCTCGGCACGGTGGCGCTGCCGGTCCTGATGCTGCTGCTGATCGTGACGATCGTCGGGATCCTGCTCGTCCCGGTCCAGATCCTGGCGGTGGCGGCGGCCGGGGTGCTGGGCGTCACCGCCCTCGCCTTCCACCTCGGCCGCTCGCTGCCCCTGCCGGAGCACCGCCGCACCATGGCGCTGACCTCGCCCTCGGGACCGCGATTTTCGTGGTCCTCACCCACATCCCCATCCTCGGCGTGATGATCTGGGTGGCGACCTGGTTGCTCACCTTCGGCGCGGTGCTCCGGTCGCGCTTCGGCCAGCAGGGCGGGCCGGTGCTGCCCACCACCGCCATCCCGCCCGCGCCTCCCGCGCCGCCGGTCGCCGCGCCCTAGAGCGTCGGGGAGCGGCCGAGGGCCGCGTTCTGTCCCCGACTTCGCGCCGCTGCGCGGCACTGCGCTCGGCACGAGCGGAAGGTCAGCGGTGGCTGCCGCCGCGCGGGCCTGCTCCGCCACCGCGCGGCCCTGCTCCGCCGCCACGTGGGCCTGCTCCGCCACCGCGCGGCCCTGCTCCGCCGCCACGTGGGCCTGCTCCGCCACCGCGCGGCCCTGCTCCGCCACCACGTGGCCCTGCTCCGCCACCGCGTGGCCCGCTCCGCCCGCGCGCGGGCCTGCTCCGCCACCGCGCGGGCTTGCTCCGCCACCGCGCGGGCTTGCTCCGCCGCCGCGCGGCCAGGCTGCGCCCACCTTCGGTCGTCCGCCCGCGGCCGCGCTCCCGGACCGGCGCGCCGGAGCTCCAGCGGGCGCGTGGCCCTCACCCCGCCGCGGGGAGCGCTCGGCGGTCCGCGCTCACTTGAGGCCGTGCGCTCCTCCACCGCCTCCGGCGCGGGCTGCCCCGCCGGGCGCTCCGCCGCGGCGGCCGTCGTGGCCCCGGGCGCCAGCGGCGGTCCGTGCCCGTGGCGGCGCGCGGCGCGCGGCAGCTCCGAGGCGCGCGGCGCGGCGGAAATGGGGGTCCCTCCTCGAGCCGACGTGCTGCCGGAGGGCGGCGGATCTCCTCGGCGCGCAGCGGGCGGAACTTGCCAGGCCGCAGGCCCGCCCACAGAGATGCCACCGAACTCGGGGCGGAACAGCCGCTGCACCTGCAGCCCCACCGCCTCGCAGAGCCGCTTCACGAGGTGGAAGCGCCCCTCGCCCACCACCATGCGTATCCAGACGTTCCGGTCGGCGTGCTCGTGCACGGCCACCTCGAGCGCCTGGCTGGACCGTCCTCCAGCCGAACGCCGGTCTTCATCCGCTCGAGCGCCTCGGCGGGCGGATCGCCCTTCACCTTCACCAGGTAGACGCGCTGGTGGCCGTAGCGCGGGTGGGCCAGCCGGTTCGAGAGCTCGCCGTCGTCGGTGAGCAGCAGCGCGCCCTCGGCGTCGAAGTCGAGCCGTCCCACCGAGAAGACGCGTCCCTCCACGCCGTGCAGGTACTCGAGCGCGGCGGGCCGGCCCTGCGCATCCGACGCGGTCGTCACGCAGCCGGCCGGCTTGTAGAGCAGGTAGTAGCTCCGCTGGTCGGGCGCCGACACGAGCCGCCCATCCACCGTGACGACGTCGCGCGCCGGGTCGACCCGCGTCCCGAGCTCGGTCACGACCTCGCGGTTCACCGTCACGCGCCCGTCGAGGATCTAGGGCCTGGGCCTTCCGCGCGAGGCGACGCCCGCGCCGGCCAGAAACTTCTGCAGCCGGGCCATTTCACGGCGTGCCGCCCCGCCGGCTGGCGCAGTGGTCGGGGCCCCACCCCTGCTGGCCGGGTCCCGTGCGCCACCGCGAGCGGCTTCGCCGCTCCCGCGGCGCCGATTGGTTACACGGGGCGTGCCGCCCCGCCCCGCCGGCGGAGCCGTCGGGGCCCCACCCCTGCTGGCCGAGCTCGAGGCGAAGCGGGCCAGGGCGACGCGGCGTCGACGAGCTCGAGCGCGCCATGGCCGCCGCCGATGACCGCACGCGCGCGGCCGAGGCGGCGCTCACCGAGAAGAAGCCGGACGACGCGGACGGGGACCCGGAACCCGGGCCCGCCGACGCCGGCGGGAGGATGAAGATCATGGTGCGAGAGAGCGAAGCGAGCCCGCCGGGGCGACGGCGGGAGCGGCGAAGCCGCTCGCGGCGGCGCACGGGACCCGGCCAGCAGGGGTGGGGCCCCGACGGCTCCGCCGGCGGGGCGGGGGCGGCACGCCCCGTGTAACCAATCGGCGCCGCGGGAGCGGCGAAGCCGCTCGCGGCGGCGCACGGGACCCGGCGGGCAGGGGTGGGGCCCCGACGGCTCCGCCGGCCGGGCGGGGCGGCACGCCCCGTGAAATGGCCCGGCTGCAGAAGTTTCTGGCCGGCGCGGGCGTCGCCTCGCGCCGGAAGGCCGAGGCCCTGATCCTCGACGGGCGCGTGACGGTGAACCGCGAGGTCGCGACCGAGTTCGGGACGCGGGTCGACCCGGCGCGCGACGTCGTCACGGTGGATGGGCGGCTCGTGTCGGCGCCCGACCAGCGGAGCTACTACCTGCTCTACAAGCCGGCCGGCTGCGTGACGACCGCGTCGGATCCGCAGGGCCGGCCCACCGCGCTCGAGTACCTGCACGGCGTGGAGGGACGCGTCTTCTCGGTGGGACGGCTCGACTTCGACGCCGAGGGCGCGCTGCTGCTCACCGACGACGGCGAGCTCTCGAACCGGCTGGCCCACCCGCGCTACGGCCACCAGCGCGTCTACCTGGTGAAGGTGAAGGGCGATTCCGCCCGCCGAGGCGCTCGAGCGGATGAAGACCGGCGTTCGGCTGGAGGACGGTCCGGCCCAGGCGCTCGAGGTGGCCGTGCACGAGCACGCCGACCGGAACGTCTGGATACGCATGGTGGTGGGCGAGGGGCGCTTCCACCTCGTGAAGCGGCTCTGCGAGGCGGTGGGGCTGCAGGTGCAGCGGCTGTTCCGCCCCGAGTTCGGTGGCATCTCTGTGGGCGGGCTCCGGCCTGGCAAGTTCCGCCCGCTGCGCGCCGAGGAGAATCCGCGCCCTCCGGCAGCGCGTCGGGCTCGAGGAGGGGACCCCATCCCGCGCGCCGCGCGCCTCGGAGCTGCCGCGCGCCGCGCGCCGCCACGGGCACGGACCGCCGCTGGCGCCCGGGGCCACGACGGCCGCCGCGGCGGAGCGCCCGGCGGGGCAGCCCGCGCCGGAGGCGGTGGAGGAGCGCACGGCCTCGAGTGGAGCGCGGACCGCCGAGCGCTCCCCGCGGCGGGGTGAGGGCCACGCGCCCGCTGGAGCTCCGGCGCGCCGGTCCGGGAGCGCGGCCGCGGGCGGACGACCGAAGGTGGGCGCAGCCTGGCCGCGCGGCGGCGGAGCAAGCCCGCGCGGTGGCGGAGCAAGCCCGCGCGGTGGCGGAGCAGGCCCGCGCGCGGGCGGAGCAGGGCCGCGCGGTGGCGGAGCAGGGCCACGTGGTGGCGGGCGGCGCGGGCGGAGCAGGCCCACGTGGCGGCGGAGCAGGGCCGCGCGGTGGCGGAGCAGGCCCACGTGGCGGCGGAGCAGGGCCGCGCGGTGGCGGAGCAGGCCCGCGCGGCGGCAGCCACCGCTGACCTTCCGCTCGTGCCGAGCGCAGTGCCGCGCAGCGGCGCGAAGTCGGGGCACGAACGCGGCCCTCGGCCGCTCCCCGACGCTCTAGGGCGCGGCGACCGGCGGCGCGGGAGGCGCGGGCGGGATGGCGGTGGTGGGCAGCACCGGCCCGCCCTGCTGGCCGAAGCGCGACCGGAGCACCGCGCCGAAGGTGAGCAACCAGGTCGCCACCCAGATCATCGCGCCGAGGATGGGGATGTGGGTGAGGACCACGAAGATCGCGGTCCCGAGGGCGAGGTGCAGCACCATGGTGCGGCGGTGCTCCGGCAGGGGCAGCGAGCGGCCGAGGTGGAAGGCGAGGGCGGTGACGCCCAGCACCCCGGCCGCCGCCACCGCCAGGATCTGGACCGGGACGAGCAGGATCCCGACGATCGTCACGATCAGCAGCAGCATCAGGACCGGCAGCGCCACCGTGCCGAGCAGGCCCGCCAGGACCGACTTCCACGGGCTCGCCACCATGGTGGCGGCCACCGCCTCGAGGCGGCGCGGGAAGAACGAGATCACGAGCAGGCCCAGCACGAAGAGCAGCGCGAACTGCACCAGCACCTCGACCACGCGCAGCAGCGGCGAGGCCGGCGCGCCGGCGAAGCGCGAGGTGGTGAAGCCGACCAGGCCCGGGATGCCGGGGATGGAGATGGACTGGGTCGAGCCGCCCACCTCCGCCTCGGGGTCCACCTTGGCCCGCCCGCCCACGCTGATGACGTCCTGCTCGACGACGGCGCCGGGGCCGACCTCCACGTCGCCCCCCACCGCCACCACCTGGCGCGCCGAGGCGCCGCCGGCGAGCTTCACGCTCCCGAGCACCGCCACCACCTCGCGCGCGTGGGCGCCCGGCTCGAGGGTGGCCGAGCCGAACACCACCGCCACGTCGCGGGTGACCGCGCCGCCCTTCACCAGCAGGTTCCCCTTCACCAGGTTGACGTCGCGGACCACCTCGCCGGCGGAGATGGTCACGTCCTCGCCGGTGGACTCGCGGTCCCGGCCGCCGTCCCGGCCGCCGTCGTGCACGTCCTCCAGGTCGCGGCCGGCGCGGCGCAGCTCGCGGTCGGCCTCGCGCATGGCCTGATCGACGGTGCGGCGCACGTCGCGCCCGACCCGGGCGAAGGGATCGTGCTCCTCCACCAGCAGCATCGAGCCGTCGAGGCGGGCCGTGAGCCCGGCCTGGGCGAGGACGGCGCGGAGCGCGTCCTCCACCGGCACGCCGCGGAAGTTCGCCGTGACGGTCGCCTCCGGGCCGTGACGCCCGTGGCCCTCGGGCGGGAGGACCAGCGACAGCCCGCCGGCCTCCGTGATCTTCCGGAGCGCCTCGCCCACCGGGGTCCGCTCGAAGTAGCCGGTGAACTTCTTGCCGCTCGGCTTCTCGAAGCCCGCGAGCGTCGGCGGCGCCGGGAGGACCGGCTCCCGCGCGGGCGCGACCACCACCATGACGCCGGTGCGCGTCGCCTGCAGGTCGGTGCCGGCCAGGGCCGCCCGCAGCGCGTCCTCCACCGGGACGTCGCGGAGCCGCAGGACCAGCGTCTTGTTGCCGGTCCGGCCGGTGTTCAGCACCACGTTCCAGCCGGCCACCTCGGCGATCGCCTCGAGCGCGTCGTCGATCGAGGCGCTGTCCTCGAGCGTGATCCGCTTGCCCGAGGGCTGCGCCGGCCACTCTCCGCGGAGCGGGCCGCGCTCGGCGCCGGTGTCGGGCGCGGGCGGCGGCGCGGGGACGGCGGCGGCCCGCGGGCCGGCGGCGGGTGGCCTCGGGATCGGGGGAGGCGAGGGTGCCTGGAGGAGGAGGGCGGCGGCGAGCAGTGCGAGCATGGAGTCCCTCAGGCGATCTCGGTCCGGGGCGCGGGCATCAGGCGGGAGAGGAGGAACAGGACGGGAAGGGCCACGGCCGCGCACAGGAGCGCGAGCTGGAGGCGGAGGGCCGAGACGATGGGCGTCACCACCTCCGCGCCGATGCGGAGCGCCCACCCGGCCGTACCGAGCCCGTTCACCACCCGGCTGGCCACCGGCGCCCAGGTCCCGGCGCCGGCCAGGATCACCGCGGCGACCAGCGCGACCAGCACGCCCGCGCAGACCGCGGCGGCGAAGCGGCGCTCGCGGGCGACGGTGCGCTCGCGCACGTCGATGCGGGCCAGGACGCCGGCGGTGAAGTCGGCGGGGAGCTCCGGGAGCTCGAGCGCGCCGAGCGCGTCGCCGAGGGCCTGGTAGGACTCGACCAGCGCCTGGCAGGCCTGGCACGACGCGGCGTGGGCCTCGACCTCGGCGGCCTCGGCGTCGAGCAGCACCCCGTCGAGGAGCCGCTGGGCCTGCGCGTCGGTGAGGTGTCCGGTGAAGCTGGTCATGGCGAGACCTCGGTTCCGGCGAGCGAGACCTTGAGCCGGGCACGGGCGCGGTGCAGCCAGGTCATGACCGTGCCCATGGGCACGTCCATGGCCTCCGCGATCTCCTTGTAGGAGAGGTGCTCGACGTGGAACAGGTGCACGACCTCGCGGTAGTTGGGCGGCAGCGCCGCGACCGCGGCCTCGAGGGCGCGCGACGAGCTCCCGCCGCTCGATGACGTCGTCGCCGCGCGGCGCGACCGGATCGGCCAGCTCGAGCCCGGGGCCGTCCTCGACGTCGGCGTCGAGCTCGACCCGGCTCGACTCGGGCGGCCGGCGGCGCAGCTGATCGACGCAGTGGTTCCGGGCGATGCGCAGGAGCCAGGGGGCGAAGGGCTGCGCGGGATCGTAGGCGGCGAGGCCGGCGTAGGCGCGGGCGAAGGCCTCCTGCGCGGCGTCGCGTGCCTCCTCGGGGTGGCGGAGCAGCCGCAGGCAGAGCCCGTACACGGCGCGCTTGTGCAGGTCGACCAGGCGTCCGAAGGCCTGCCGGTCCCCCCGCGCGGCCGATCGTGTCCACGCCGCCTCTCCGCTCAGTGAGGGACTCAACGAGCGATCCTCGATCCGGAGGGACAGCGCGAAACCTAGCTCGGGCAGGGCGACCGCCTCAACCATGCAGAATCTACGGAGAAGCGTCGACTGTATTTCGCCCGGAGCACGCGATTCCGCCCGCCCGAACGCCCGTCCGCCCGCGCGCCCGGGCGCTTTGCCAGCAAAGACCGGCGCTTGGTGCGATATCGCGAGTCTGTTCGGCCGCGCGGGCGGCAGCGCCTGCCCCGCGCGGGCGGCAGCCATCCGCGCGACCGCGTGTTCCCCGGGCGCGGGAGGTCGCTTACATTGGGCCCGTGCCCGTCGATCTCCCCATCAAGCTCGAGGGCAGCGCCGGCGAGGGCGGTGGTCAGATCCTCCGCACCGCGCTGGCGCTCTCCGCCGTCACTGGCCGCCCGTTCTCGATCACCCGGGTCCGGGCCAACCGGCCCAAGCCGGGACTCCGCCCCCAGCACCGCGAGGCCGCGCGGGCGGTGGCGCGCCTGGTGGACGCCGAGCTCTCCGGCGACGAGGTGGGCTCCTCGGCCATCTCGTTTCGCCCGCGCCACGCGGCGCACCCGGGCGAGTGGGCCTTCGACATCGGGACCGCCGGCTCGACGCCGCTCCTCTTCCAGACGGTCTGCTGGCCGCTGGCGCTGGCCGGCTCGCCGTCCATCGTGACGCTGCGCGGCGGCACGCACCAGGACCACGCGCCGAGCTTCCACTACCTCGCCCTGGTCTGGGCGCCGGCGGTGGCCCGGCTCGGCTTCCACTTCACGCTCGAGCTCCACGCGGCCGGCTTCTACCCGGAGGGCGGTGGCGAGCTGTCCGCCCGGGTCGACCCGTCCCACCCCATGCCTCCGCTCGCCCTCACCCACCGCGGCACGCTCGGCGAGGTGGAGGTGGTCTCGATGGTGGCCGGCCTCGGCTACGACGTGGCGGAGCGCCAGGCCGCGCGGGCGCTGCAGCGGCTCCGCGAGCTGGGCATCTCCGCCCAGGCCGAGCGCGTGCCCATGGCGGCGCGCGCCTCGCGCGGCGGCCACGTCCTGATCGTCTCGTCGTTCGAGCGGACGCGGGCCGGTCACGGCGCCGTGAGCGCGCGGGATTGCTCGCCGGAGGAGACCGCCGACCTCGCCGTGGGCGAGTTCCGCGAGTACCTCGGGCGCGGCGGCGCGGTGGACCGGCACCTCGGCGACCAGCTGCTCCTGCCGGCGGCGCTGGCCGCCTCGGGCCTGCTCCCGGCCGTCTCCGGGGTGGTGCCCACCGCGCGCTACACCGTGAGCGCGGTGAGCCGCGCACCTCCTCACCAACGCCGAGGTGATCCGGCGCTTCCTCGACGTCGACATCGCCGTGGACGGGCGCGAGGACGCCGAGGGCGAGGTGCGGGTGGAGCCGCGCGCCGGGGGCGCCGGCGTGCTGCCGTTTCATCGTTGAGGGGCCGCGCTCAGAGCCACCGGTTCCGGCGGAAGAGCCAGAACATCCCCACCGGCATCGCGACCATCGAGGCCAGCACCAGCGGGATCGCGACCGCGGGCGGCAGGATCTCGAGGTTCATCCCGAAGAACGTCCCCATGAAGTTGAGGGGCAGGAAGATGGTCGAGATCAGGGTGAGCCGGGTCATCACCGTGGAGAGCCGGTTGTTCGTGTGCGACAGGAAGGCGTCCATGGCGGACGCGAGCAGGTCGCGGCCGGTGTCGATCTCGTCGGTGAGCCGGACCGAGTGGTCGACCACGTCGCGGAAGTAGATGGCGGCCTGCTCCCGCACGAAGGCCTGGCCCGGGCGCGCCAGCGCGGCGAAGACCTCGCGCTGCGGCGAGAGGCGCTTGCGGAGCAGCACGTGGCTCCGCCGCGCGACGATGATCCGGTCGAGCAGGTCGGCGTCCGCCTCGCCCCGTCGCTGCGCCAGCACCTCGTCGGCCAGCTCCTCCACGTCGGCGGTGAGCGCGTCCACCAGGGCGAAGTGGACGTCGGTGATGGCGTCGTGGACCAGGTAGAGCGCGAAGTCCGGGCCACGCGCCAGCAGCTCCTGCTCGGCCGCGCAGCGCTCGAAGACCCGGTCCACCTCGGCGATCGGCACGCGCGTGCACGGTCACCAGCGCGCCGGCGGTGAGGAAGGCGTCGAGCTCGTGGGTGAGCAGCTCCGAGTCGTCCGCGGCCGGCGCGACGCGGTGGATCACGGCGAAGACGTTGTCGGCGTACTGCTCGAACTTCACCCGCTGGTCCGCGTGGGCGCAGTCCTCGAGCGCCAGCGGGTGGAAGTGGAAGCGCTCGGCCAGGAAGGCGAGGTTCTCGGGCGTGGGGGCGAGGTCGACCCAGATCGGTGCGCCCGGTCCGGCCAGCTCGCGCCGCCCCGGCAGGACGGCCCCGTTCTCGAACCGCAGCACCCGCATGATCTCTTCGGCGAGCCGCCGGAGCGTATCTCGGGAGCGACCGGGCAGCCGGGCCAGCGTGCGCGCGGCGCGCGACGGGCGGCGCCGACGTCGTAACCCCCGGACGGCCAGTATAAAGGCCTGCCGCCATGCCGCTCGACAACCGAGCCGCGCTCGAAGCCCTGAGGAAGGTGACATCGACCCGCGAGCTGCGCCGGGACATCGTCACCCTGGGGATGATCAAGGACCTCGCGCGTCGACGGCGACACGGTGCGGCTGAAGGTCGAGCTGACCACGCCGCCTGCCCGCTCAAGGAGACCATCGCCGCGAGGTGAAGGCGGCCTCGAGGGGGCCGGGGCGCGGCGGGTCGAGATCACCTGGGCGCCCAGGTCCGGTCGGCGCCCGGCGTGACCAGTCGTAGCTCACCCCGGGCGTGAAGAACATCGTCCTGGTCGGCGCCGGGAAGGGCGGGGTGGGGAAGAGCACGGTCGCCGTGAACCTGGCGGTCTCGCTCGCTAGGCTCGGGGCCAAGGTCGGCATCCTCGACGCCGACATCTACGGGTCCGTCGATCCCGATCCTGACCGGCACCAATGCCCGCCCAATCTCGAAGGGACGGCAAGAAGCTCGAGCCCCCTCGGAAGCCTTCGGGCTTGAAGACGATGTCGATCGGCTTCCTCATCGACCCAGGACCAGGCGCTCGTCTGGCGCGGGCCGATGGTGACGGGTGCGCTCCTGCAGCTCTTGCGCGACGTGAACTTGGGGCGAACTGGATTCCCTCGTTCATGGACCGTGCCCCCGGCACCGGGGTCCTCCCACTCACCCTCGCCCAGAACATCCGCCGGCCGGGGTGGTGCTGGTGTCCACGCCGCGGACGTGCCGCTGGCCGACGTCATCCGCGCCAACCTCCTGTTCGACAAGGTCTCCATCCCGGTGCTCGGCCTCGTCGAGAACATGTCCTCCTTCGTCTGCCCGCACTGCCGGCCAGGAGACCGCCATCTTCGACCACGGCGGCGCCGGACCGCGGCGGAGAAGATCGACATGCCGGCTCCTCGGTGACATCCCGCTCGATCTGGCCGTGCGGGAGGGCGGGGATCGCGGCCTCCCGTGGTGGCGGGCCAGCCCGGAGGGCCCGCAGGCGAAGGCCTTCCATGGAGGCCGCGCAGCAGGGTGGCGGCCGCCATCTCGGTCCAGAACCTGAAGGCCCCCCAGGTTGCCCGTCATCGGCGTGCAGCCGGGCGCGTAGGCGGGGCCGTGGCGGGGCGAGCGCCGTTCGACGAGGACGAGCAGGAGCAGGCGGCCGGATCGGACCCGCTCGAGGAGCCGGGCCGAGCGTCGCCAGCGGGCGGCGCGCGCGGCTATCCGGACGGCAAGAAGGCGCTGGCCTCGCCGGCGTCCTTCGACGACCAGGACGCTGCCGCGGCTGGGCGCGCAGCGGAAGCTGCCGAAGAAGCGATCGCGCTCATCAGCGAGCCAGCAGCCCAGGGCGCCAAGAACGAGGCGCTGCGCGTCTTGCCGATCGAGGGTCAGGCGCTTCCTCGTCGACCGGGTCCGGGGGCGAGTTCGAAGTGCGCCCTCCGGCAGGGCCATTCCAGGCGAAGGCCGATCGGTCAAGCCCCTCGAGGATGGCGGCACGGCTGAGGGTGAAGGCGCGACGGCCGGGGCGACGCGCCCGCGGAGGAAGTGGGCAGGCGCTGTAGGGCGCTCGGCGCGCCTGCTCGCCGGGGCCGTCGGCGTGGGGGCGCTCCTGTTCCGGGCCGCGCCGCGCCAGCTGGAGCTGGTCTACGACCTCGGTCACACGCCCGGCGCCACCTCGGTGGAGGTGGAGATCCGTCGCGGGGGCGAGCTGGTGCGGCGCGCCGCGCTGAAGGCGCAGGGGCCCCAGGTCCACCACGCGGTGCGGTTACCCGACGGCCAGTACGTGCTGGCCTTCAGGGTCGCCTCGCCGGGCGGCGCCGTCGCCGGCGAGCGCGCGCTGGAGGTAGCGGAGGCCGGCGCCATCGTCCTGGCGCTCGGCCCCTGAGCGAGGGCTGCCCATGCCGACTCGCGCGGCCGCGGCCATCGTAGCGGAGTGATCGACCTGCACTTCGTCACGCCGGGGCTGGCGGTGGGCGCCCGGTTCCCCATGGAGGCCGCGGCGCGGCTCGCGCGCGAGCATGGTGTCGCGCGGGTGGTGGACGTCCGGGTGGAGGACTGCGACGACGAGCAGGTGCTGCGGGTGAGCGGGATCCGGCTGCTCCACCTGCCCACCCAGGACACGCGCGCGGTCTCGCAGGCGCGGCTCCGAGACGGGGTGGCCTTCGCGTCGGACGGGCTCGATCGCGGCGAGCGCGTCTTCATCCACTGTCAGTACGGCATCGGCCGGAGCGCGTTGCTCGCGCTCTGCGTCCTGGTCGCGCGCGGCGACGCGCCGCTCGCCGCCCTGGAACGGCTCAAGGCGGCGCGGCCCGTGGTCTCGCCGAGCCCGGAGCAGCTCGAGGCGCTCATCGCGTTCTCGGCGCGGGTGCGCGACGAGGCCTGCGCGGCGTGGCCGCTCCCCACGCTGGATGAGCTCGGGGCGGTGGCGTGGCGGCACCTCGCGGAGAGGGCCGTCGCTCCAGATTCGAGCGGAGGCGCGCCGGGCGTCCACCCGCTCGACCTGACAGAAACGGCGCGAGGAACCCAATTGAGGCCTCGCGTGCCCGGCATCCTGACGGGCTATAACGCCCTCGCTCGCAGTCTCACGACAGGTTCGCGCACCCGCGACCCCGCGCGCCCGGGTGTCCAGCGCACAGAGGAAACGACATGGATATCCAGAGGATGGCGGTCGTCGGTGCAGGTCAGATGGGCTCGGGCATCGCGCAGGTGGCGGCCCACGCGTCGGGCCAGGTGACGCTGGTCGACGTGTCGGCGGACAACTCGCGAAGGGCGGTGGAGCGATAGGCGAGCGCTCGAGAAGCTGGTGGAGAAGGGCGAGCTGGCCCGGCGGGGGCGCCGCGGTGTCGGCCACCTCTCGTCGGCGGCGCGACCGGCTCGCGGTGCAGCAGGCGCGACGTCGGCATCGAGGCGGTGACCGAGAACGAGGGCTCAAGGAGGTCTTCGCGGGCTCGACCAGGCGGTGAAGCCGGGCGGCATCCTGGCCACCAACACCTCGTCGATCCCCATCACCGGCGCTCGCCGCGGCCACCAAGCGGCCCGGGGCGGTGTGGCATGCACTTCATGAACCCGGTGCCGCTGATGCAGCTCGTGGAGATGATCCGCGGCGCGGCGACCACCGAGAGACCTACCGGCGGGCGCTCGCCGAGAAGATGGGGAAGACCACGGTGGTCTCGAAGGACTTCCCGGGCTTCATCGTCAACCGCATCCTCATCCCCATGCTGAACGAGGCCTGCTTCGCGCTGATCGAGGGGCTGGCCACGGTCGAGGACATCGACACCGGCGATGAAGCTGGGCACCAACGTGCCCATGGGCCCGCTGACGCTGGCGGACTTCATCGGCCTCGACACGTGCTGTCCATCGCCGAGGTGCTGCACAAGGGGCTGGGCGACGACAAGTACCGCCCCTGCCCGCTGCTGCGGCAGTACGTCGAGGCGGGCTGGCTGGGCAGGAAGGCGGGCCGCGGCTTCTACAGGTACTGAGCGGGGAGGGCCCATGAACTACGAGAACATGCGCTGGAGCTCGAGGACGGTCGCGTCTCACCATCGACCGCCCCAAGCCGCTCAACGCGCTCAACGGCGACGCTCGAGGAGCTGGGCGCGCCTTCGAGCAGGTCGTGCCCGACCCGGCGGTCCGCGCGCTGATCGTGACCGGAGGCGGCGAGAAGGCCTTCGTGGCCGGCGCGGACATCGCGGAGATGGCGAGATGACGACCGCGCAGGCGCGGGAGTTCGCCGCGCTGGGGCACCGCGTCTGCGCGCAGCTCGAGGGGCTGCCCTTCCCCGTCATCGCGGCGGTGAACGGCTTCGCGCTCGGCGGCGGCTGCGAGCTCGCGCTCGCGTGCGACTTCTCTACGCGACGGACAAGGCGAAGCTCGGCCAGCCCGAGGTGAACCTCGGCGTCATCCCCGGCTTCGGCGGGACGCAGCGGCTCGCGCGGCGGGTCGGCATCAGGCGCGCGAAGGAGATCGTCTTCACCGGCGACATCATCGACGCGGCGGCGAGGGCGGCATCGGGCTCGTGCTCGAGGTCCTCCCGGCGGCGGAGCTGCTGGGCCCGCGGCAAGGCCGGGAAGATCGCCAAGCGCGGCCCGCTGGCGGTGTCGCAGGCGAAGCGCGTGATCGAGCAGGGGGCGGATCTCCGCTCAAGGACGGCAACGCGCTCGAGCGCCAGGGCTTCGCGGTGCTGTTCGGCTAGGAGGACCCGAGAGGGCATGAAGGCCTTCGTGGAGAAGCGCGCCGCCGCCTGGACCGGGCGGTGAGCGCCTCCGCCGCCGCGTAGCCGGCAGGGAGCGGCCGGGCACTTTTCGCTTCGCGAACTGTGCCTCGGCCGGGTGTTGGAGCCGGGTCCATCGTGTCGAGTAGCCGGCAAGGAGCGGCCGGGCACACTTCGCTTCGCGAACTGTGCCTCGGCCGGGTATTGGAGCCGGCTAGCCGGTCCAGGAGGCCGGATCGTCGTCCGTCTGGATGAGGTGCCCGGTGCGGTCGCGCTTCACCCTCAGGTAATTCACGTTGTGCGGATGGGCGGGGGAGGGCAGGGGAATGCGGTCGCGCACCGGGATCGCCGGCCTCGACCAGGCCCGTCGATCTTGAGCGGGTTGTTGGTGATGAGGTCGCACCGAGCGGACGCCGAGCAGCCGCAGCATCTCGGCCGGCGACGTCGTAGCGGCGCAGGTCGTCGGCGAAGCCGAGCAGCCGGTTGGCCTCGACGGTGTCGAGGCCCTGGTCCTGCAGCGCGTAGGCGCGGATCTTGTTGCCGAGGCCGATGCCGCGGCCTTCCTGGCGCAGGTAGAGCACCACGCCGCGGCCCTGGCCGGCGATGAGGTCGAGCGCGCGGTCGAGCTGGTCGCGGCAGTCGCACTTCAGCGCGCCGAACACCTCGCTGGTCAGGCACTCGGAGTGGACGCGGACCGGCACGTCCTC
This sequence comes from uncultured delta proteobacterium, assembly GCA_963733485.1. GTDB lineage: Bacteria > Myxococcota > Myxococcia > Myxococcales > Anaeromyxobacteraceae > Anaeromyxobacter. Next base: position 27,079 of record CAVTDL010000020.1, read on the forward strand.
GCCGGCGACGTCGCCCATCACCATCGCGACGTGCTCGGCGCCGGTGCGCCGGTCGCGGAAGACGACGGTGCGGAAGTCGCCGCGGTGCGTCGGCAGAGGGCGCCTCGGCGTAGATCTCGATCTGGCCCTCGGGTTCGCCTTCACCGGGTTGGGCGTCACCGACCGCGACCAGGTTGCGCATGCTAGGAACCCCTTCTCCTGGGTGCCTTCCTTCGGAGTCATACGGCCCATTATCAGGCGACCGATGTGGGTCAAGCCTTCCTGTGGAAGCCGGGGGGCTCGCAGCGTCAGGCTGTGCGTTGACTTCGTCGAATCGGGCAGTTACGGGTCGTTGCCATGCGTGCGGACCTCTCCACAGGGGACCTCGCCCGGGCCACCGGGCACACGGTGCGTGCCATCCGGTTCTACGAGGAGGAAGGGCTCCTCAGGCCGGCGGTGGTCAGCGAGGGCGGGCACCGCCGCTACACCGAGGACGACCTCGAGCGGCTCCGGCTCATCTGCGATCTCCGCGAGCTGGGGCTCTCGATCTGCGAGATCCGATCCGTCCTCGACATCCGGACCGGCTGCCACACGGCGTCCGAGTTCGCCCTCCGGTTCCAGCAGGTGCTCGCCGGACACCTGGAGCAGGCCCAGCGCCGCCTGGAGCGGCTCCGGCGGGTGAAGAAGGAGCTGCTCGACGCGCTCGACGACCCTGGGCGAAGGGCTCTCGGCCGCAGGCGCCGAGCAGTGCCCGTGCGCCGTCGCCGACGCGGCCCATGCGCCGCGGATCGTCCGGGTGCTCGCCCGTCAGGCAGGGTGCTGCGGCCACGCCGAGCACCACCGCGAGGCGGCCGCCCGGGACGCGGACGCGGGGCGTGGCGCCGCCGCCGAGGGTGCCGCTCCGGATCCGGACGCGCCCGGCGCTCCGTCGCCGCGCCGCCGCGGGGATCGTCCCGCGCCGCGGGCCTGAGGGAACTCTCGCTGATCGACGGCGCGCGCAGCAGCGCCGCCCGGGGGTGCGCGTGCGCCAGCAGCGCGGGGCGAGACCCAGCCGCTCGTGGTGAACGTCCGGATGGGCCGAGGGCGGGGCGCTGGCGAATTCAACGCCGACACAGGCCCGTGGCGCGCCTTGGCAGGCCCGGAGCGGATCACGGCTAGTTACCATAATCCATATTATCGGACGTTGGACCAGGTTCGCGGGTCCTGCCGATTACGCTGGGTCGCTGCCATTTCCGGCCGGCCGTCGTCCTCCGTCTCGGATCAGGAGCAACTTCGGGAGCGTTGCGTTCTTTGAGCTTCACCAGCGCAGGCGCACGCTCGGCACCAGGCGGTGCTCAGCCACCGCCATCGACCTCGACTCCCTTAGCGCCCCGCTCGCCGAACGACGATCCAGTCTCCGTCGTCAGTCCAGTCGCCGTCGTCAGCCCACTCGATCACGGACCCGGGCCCGACTCGAGCGGCGCCGGACCCGGTCAACCGCACCCCCTTCGGATCGATCGCCGCTCGGCATTCAGGCCGTCACCCGTCCGTGGACGCCGGCGCCGTCGCGTACTTGGTGCCGCCCGTTGGTGCCGCCGGCGCGGAACCGCAGGGATGCGAGGCTTTGCCAGAGCACGCGTCGCTGAGACCATGAGCGCGGGAAGACTGTCTTCCTACGAGGGTTGATGATCACTCGTCGTGGTCCACGGCGGGGATCGTGTGCGGGTGGCCGAGTCGTAGACGCGCTGGCCCTGGGCCAAGCGTCTGAGAAGCCGCTTCACCGATTGCGTCGATGCGCCGCAAGGACGGCGGGCGAGGTTGCGCCTCCGCGCTTGATCGGTCCGATTCGCACGCGCTTCGCGCGCTGTGCCGCATGGAGTCCACAATGGAAGTCGAGCTCTGATCCTGGGCCGGGATTCGTCGTTCGAGGAAGAGTGGCAGCGCGGTTCGACTCCGGGGCAGGTTCCCGCCCGCATCGCCGCGGAGCATCGGGGCGCCTACGAGGCCTGGGCGGCCGCGGGTTCCGGTTGGTCACGCGTCGCTGGCCGCCTGCGCCATCGGCTCGAAATGCTCCCTGGGGTCGGCGACTGGGTCGCCCTCGACGCGTCCCCCGGCCCGGACCGCACGACCGTCATCCAGCGCATCCTCGATCGCCGGACGGCCTTCATCCGCGGTGCGGCCGGACGGAAGGCGAGCGCGCAGGTCGTCGCCGCCAACGTCGACACGGTCTTCGTCGTCTGCGGTCTCGATGACGACTTCAACGTCCGCCGCATCGAGCGCTACATCGCCCGCGTCTGGGCCAGCGGCGCGCTGCCCGTGGTGGTCCTCAGCAAAGCCGACCTCGTCGAGGATGCGGGCGCCCGTGTGGACGAGGTCGCAGGGAACGCGCCGGGCGTGGCAGTCCTTGCGATCAGCGCGCTGCACGGCGGTGGCCTGACGGAGCTCCGGGCGCACCTGGCCCCGGGGCGTACGGTCGCCCTCGTCGGATCTTCCGGTGCGGGCAAGTCCACACTCGTGAACGTCCTGCTCGGCGAGGAGAGGATGGCGACCGGCGCGGTCCGCGCCCGTGACGGGCGGGGTCGCCATGTCACCAGCCACCGGCAGCTCGTGCTCCTGCCGGCCGGTGGCACGTTGTTGGACACGCCGGGTATGCGCGAGCTGCAGCTTTTCGACGAAGCAGGTCTAGAGGCCGCGTTCGATGACGTGACTGCCCTGGCCCAGCGATGTCGCTTCACCGACTGTGGCCACGGCACCGAGCCGGGCTGCGCGGTGCGCGGCGCCGTCGAGGCGGGGGAGATCGACCCGGCTCGCCTCGCGCACTTCCGCCAGGGCGCGAGGCCCGGGCCTGCGAGCGGCGGCACGACGCGCGCCTGAGCCGTGTCGACGAGCGCGCCTGGGGAAAGCTCTTGGCAGAAGCGCACCGTCAGATGCGACGGAAGCGCGGCGAATAGATTCGAGCGCAGGGCTGCGCCTGCGGGGGCAGAATCTTGCGGCAGCTTGCCCCTAAGGAGCTAAAGGTTCGCCCCAGAACGCAACAGATCGCGCCTTGAGCAACGCGCAACACCCCTGCCCTCCTCTGAGGCGGGCGCCAGCGGTGAACCCGCTGCGCCCCAATGGTTCGACGCGATCTATGACAACGCAACACCTCCCGAAGTTGCCCAGTCTCGGAATCACGAGGGTGACGCCTCACGGAATGCCTTCAATGACGGCATCCCCCCGCGTCCAGGCACGTCGGC